>CACJJI010000020.1 GCA_902593675.1 uncultured SAR86 cluster bacterium | reverse complement strand
ACAACCTCAACAGATGTTGAGGGTGGTAATTTGCACAGAAATGTTATTTTTGACTCTTCAAAAGCTCCCATTAGACCTTGGACAAGAATTGACTCCCTAAATCCAGAAGACCTATGGACGTGGATGGATGGTTTAAGAGAGAGAGGAGTCGATTCCTTGGCCATGCCTCACAATAGCAATGGCTCTAATGGCCAAATGTTTGAGGTTGAGACATTTAGAGGAAATCCCATCAGCATAGAATATGCTGAAAAGCGAATGCGAAATGAGCCTGTTGTTGAAATGACCCAGGTTAAAGGTACCTCTGATACTCATCCACTTCTTTCTCCAGATGATGAATGGGCAGATTTTGAAATCATGGATAAACGAGTCGGAAGTAGACCTCCAACATATAGCATGCCTCAAGGAGGCTACGTCAGAGATGCATATTTAAGAGGCCTAACTTTAGAATGGGAAGGTCGAGGTAATCCTTATAAATTTGGATTAATAGGCTCAAGTGATACTCATACTGGAGCAGGTGCTTACGATGAAAATAATTATTGGTCAAAAGTTGGTGTCCTAGATGGCACAGAAATGGGAAGAGGAAGCGTGCCTCTAACACAAGATCGAATTGATCAACTTACACGATATTCAATAGACTTCAATCAACCAGTGAGCACAAAACAGATTGAAGGCATGACATATGCAGATGTTGGTTTTGATCAATGGAGTGCATCGGGACTAGCAGTGGCTTGGGCTGAGGAGAATACTCGGGATTCTATTTTCCAGGCATTTAAAAGAAAAGAAACATTTGCAACAACCGGGACTAGAATGGCTGTAAGATTCTTTGCTGGCTTTGATATGGAATCAATTGATATGGATTCTGAGGATATGGTTAAAAATGCTTATGCAAAAGGTGTCACCATGGGTGCTGATTTATTTAGCCAAAACAATCAAACACCGCAATTTTTAGTTTGGGCTCAACGTGATAAATTAGGAGCTCCCCTTCAAAGAGTGCAAATTATTAAAGGCTGGGTTGAAAATGCTTCTGGAACCCCGAAGGAGAAAGTTTATGATGTTGCATGCTCTGACGGGCTAACAGTGGATCCTGTTACTAATCGATGTCCCGATAATGGAGCTAAAGTAAATATCAATGACTGTTCAATTTCAAGTGATGTTGGAGCAAGTGAGTTAAAAACTACATGGGTGGACCCTGATTTTGATCCAACTATTAAAGCTTTTTACTATGTTCGAGTTTTAGAAAATCCAACATGCAGATGGTCTACATGGGATGCGCTCAAAGCTGGGATCAAACCAAGGCCTGACTTGCATGAAACAATTCAAGAGAGAGCATGGTCCTCCCCTATTTGGTTCATACCAGAGTCAGATGAATTAGATATTATTCCGCTATAAATTTAAGGAATTTCGGTGAGTCTTAGAATATTTGTATTTTTTGCAATTGGATTATTGATTTTTATCCTTGATATTGGATTCAATGCAGAGCAAGACTCAAAGGATATTTATATCTCAGATCAAGAATTAACGAGCCTTCTTTCTGCATGGAAATCACAAGTTGGGAGACCTCCAAGCGATGAAGAGATCGTTAGTATTATTAATAACTTTGTACAAGAAGAGATTTTATACAGAGAAGCATTACTTTTAAATTTAGATCAAGAGGATCGGATTATTAAAAGGAGATTAGCTCAGAAAATTACCTTTTTAAAACAAGAAACTATTCCAGATGATCCCTCGGAAGAAGAATTAGAAAGATTTTTTGAACAAAATAAAAATGATTACTATGTTCCAGCAACTTACTCTTTCTCACATCACTATTTTTCAAAAGAATCTGATGCAAAAGAAAGGGCTTCAAAAGCTTTTAATGCTTACCAAACTGATGGAGTTGAGATAATTGGAGATCCCTTTTTTCTAGGAAAAAACTTTTATCAAAACACCGCAAATGAGATTAAAAAAAATTTTGGTGAGCTATTCTTTTTATCTGTTGAGAATCTTTTGATAAATGAGTGGTCCGGGCCTCACGAATCTGCTTTTGGGTACCACATCATTTTATTAAAAGAGGTTAAAACTGGATTCTCTCCTCCATTAGAAAAAGTACTTCTAAGGGT
>CACJJI010000019.1 GCA_902593675.1 uncultured SAR86 cluster bacterium | reverse complement strand
AACGGAGCAATAATTAATGCTGATGGCTTAGATGTAGAAAAAATAAAGCATTTTTACAATGAGCATGGAACCTTTGAGGGTTGCAAAGAAGGCAAATTTGAAGCCAAAACAGCAGCATGCTTAACCATGAAGTGTGACATTCTTATTCCTGCGGCAAGAGAAAATGTGATTAATATGACGAACGCTCAAGAAATACAAGCCAAGCTAATTGTTGAGGCTGCAAATGGGCCTATTACCTTTGATGCAGATGGGCTCCTAAATGAGCGAAATATAACAATTATTCCA
Source organism: uncultured SAR86 cluster bacterium (assembly GCA_902593675.1). GTDB lineage: Bacteria > Pseudomonadota > Gammaproteobacteria > Magnimaribacterales > D2472 > D2472. The sequence continues at coordinate 2,066 of CACJJI010000019.1, read as the reverse complement.
GATATTATGGCAAATGCTGGTGGAGTTGCAGTTAGTTATTTTGAGTGGATTAGAAACTTGCGACATATTCGTTTTGGCAGGCTTGAAAAAAGAAGAAATGCTTTTCAGTTTGATACTCTAATTTCAGCAATTGAAACTATGACCGGAAAAGAAATGCCAGAAAAATTTAAGGAACAGTTCATTGAGGGTGCAAATGAAATAGATTTAGTTAGATCTGGTCTCGACGACATGATGAGAGAAGCATATCAAAAAGTAAGGCAAAGCATGATTGAGAACAACATTCCCAATCTCCGCACTGCAGCCTACAAAGTAGCACTAGATAGAATCGCCATCAGCTACGATTCAATCGGCTTATAAAAATTTACGGAAAAATCTTTCCATTGTTTTTATTGGGATCCCATAGCTCATACTTTTGCATAGCCTGAATAAACAAATCGCTATTTTCAAAATAATTCAATAGGTCAATTACTCTTCCAAAGCTTTGTGCAAAAAACCAATCAGGATCAGCGATTTTACATTGTCGAATAAACGGAAGGATTGAAATGTCTAAAAGACTGACTTCTTTACCAAAAATCCAAGGTTGAGGGTCAATCTTATCTTCTAAATTCTCAAGAATAGCCTTGCATTCTTCTTGATGATTTTTTGGATCGACGCCATACCGAGATGAATATTTGTACCGGTCAAGATGATATTTAAATTGTGAGTCAAAGAGATGAATAAGATCTAAGGATAATGATTCTTCTGTATTCGAGTAAATATGGATATTTGAAGTGGGAGAATTCATGGCCCAGGAAATTATGTCCAAACTTTCATCCAAAACTTTATCAGTAAATTGCAAAACTGGAACAGTTCCCTTGGAAGAAATTTTTAACATTTCATCAGGCTTATTTTTAAGCAAAATTTCTCTTAGCTCACATTTTTTTGAGGCTAAAATCAATGCCATGCGTGCTCGCATCGCATAAGGGCATCTTCTGAAACTATAGAGTATTGGGGTCATTTTTTACTTGATTGAAAGTTTGCTCCAATGTGTTTTTCGTTTCTAAGCTTAGCCAAATCAACTTGTTTTTGTCTGTCTGCATAACGTTTTTTTTGCTCAGGTGTTTTTTTATTAAAACAATTTGGGCAGCTCACTCCCCTTTCATACTCCTCCTCAAGTTTATCTGCTTCTGTTATAGGCATCCTGCAACCATGACACATATCATAAGAGCCAACTTCCAAATTGTGATTTAGAGCTACCCGATCATCAAATACAAAGCACTCCCCTTTCCACAATGAATCTTCTTCATCCACTTTTTCCATGTAATTTAAGATGCCGCCTTGCAGATGATAAATATTTTTAAAACCTTTTGCCTTCATCAAAGAGGATGCTTTCTCACAACGAATCCCTCCTGTACAAAACATTGCAACTTTATCATTTTTATCAACACCAGAAGATTCAAGTTCTTCTAGCCAATTAGGAAATTCTCTAAAATTTGTAGTCTCTGGTTGTATGGATTTTTCAAAAGTACCAATTGAATGCTCATATGTATTTCTAGTATCTAGAACTAAAACATCGTCCCGAGAAATCAGGTTATTCCAGTCTTCAGGTTGAACATATTCACCAACAATCGTTGCAGGAGCAGCCAACTCATTACCAATGCTTACAATCTCATCTTTCAATTTAACCTTAAGACGCGGAAATGGATCCTCTGCACAAGAAGAGGTTTTAAAATTCTGCGGCTCATAGAGATTATTTAATTTAAGGAATTCTCTAAATCTATCAACCCCATCATTTGCTCCAGCTACAGTTCCATTGATTCCTTCATGAGCAAGAAGAACAGTACCTTTGATGTCCTCCTTTTTAAGGAAGTTGGCAAATGTCTTTTGCAAAGTTGGTAGATTTAATAAATCTGTAAAAGCATAGAAAGCAGCTACTTTAAAAAATTTTTTATTCATCAGCCTTATTCAATATATATTTACTTTTAATAATTTCACATTTTATTAATGAAAAAGAAAACTAAAAATAGAATTTACACTTTCATAATTACCATGTTCATATTTTACTATATGTTCGGTCGATACATTTA
>CACJJI010000018.1 GCA_902593675.1 uncultured SAR86 cluster bacterium | reverse complement strand
ATCAAATGAAGGAAACCATGATGCAGGCTTGGACATCATTTGCAAAAACTGGCATTCCAAATACTGGTAAAAGTCAGGAATGGAAAAAATTTAACTCTCAGGATAGAGTTTTTATGAAACTAGATTCTGATGAACATTTATCTTTAGACAAAGAGATGCTATCTCTCGAATTTATAACGGAAAACATTAGACTTTCACCAGTGGGCACGTTACTAGAAAAATGTTTGCTAGTTCAAGAAACGTTTTTGAATATTGGGGACTACCTCGAGGATGAATTCATGGAATGGAATCAGGGTACCTGTAAGCAATTTGATATGGATTTCGAACGCAAAAAAATTGAAACAGATTTAATTGAAGAATACGGTTCAGCAACTGTTTACTAATGGTCTCAATTCAAAGAAAACTTTTCTTTTTATTTTTTGTAATAATTTTCTTCTTTGGTTGCGGATCTGACGTTGATCCCGGAAATATAGAAGGTCTTCCTCGCTCAAGTGAAGCAATATATCAACAAGATTTAAAATTTTTCCAGACTAAAGAAAGCTTGTTAGGAGATGACTCGGGCGATAAATCTCAAATTCTTTTTGGAGATTTGCATGTTCATACCACATATTCTATTGATGCTTTTACACTAGAGTTACCTATGATGGGGCTTCAAGGTGTGCATGATAGTTCTATGGCATGCGATTTTGCTAGATATTGTGCAAATCTAGATTTTTTTAGTTTTAATGACCATGCAGAAGGGCTTACTCCAGATCATTGGCGTGAGCAAAAAAAGATTATTCAACAATGTAATATTTCAAACAGCGATCCAGCAGCTAATGATTTAGTAGTATTTCCAGGTTGGGAGTGGACTCAAATAGGAATCACAAAAGAGAATCACTGGGGCCATAGAAATGTAATCTTCAAAGACATTCAAAACCTTCCTGCAAGACCAATCGGCGCTAGAACGCCGGGTTCAGGACTGGGAGTATTTGATACTACTGAGCAAGCTGTAAGTGCAAGATGGTTAGATATATTAAATTTTAAGCGCTACTCAGACTTACAATGGCTTCTAAATGAAGTGCGAAATATTCCATATTGTGAAGAAGGTATTGCTTCTCCAGATCTTCCCCTTGATTGTTATGAATATGCAAAGACTCCTAGAGATTTATTTTCTAAGTTAGATGAATGGAATGTTGACAGTATTGTCATTCCTCATGGTCAATCATGGGGTTACCATGTTCCATTAGGCACTTCTTGGGATAATCGTCTTAACTTTCAAGGTCACGATTCAAGCAAACAAATTCTTTTAGAAATTATGTCTGGCCATGGGAATAGCGAAGAGTTTAGAGATATTGCATCAGCAAATTTTCTCCAAGACAATACTATGAGTTGCCCAGAACCAACTGATGATTTTCTTCCATGTTGTTGGCAAGCTGGTGAAATGCAAAAAAAACGCTGCGAAGGACTCACAAAGGATGAATGTGATGCAAGGGTTGAGCTAGCAAAGCAATATACTTTGGCTGGAGGCCCCTATACAAATATGGTTTTTCCTGAGGCAGAGCCTGAGGAATGGTTAAACTGTGATCAGTGTAATGATTGCTTTAAACCATCATTTAATTATAGACCCAAGCAATCTGCTCAATATGCTCTGGCTATATCTAATTTTCAAGATTCTGAAGACTCTCCACAAAGATATAATTTTGGATTTATAGCCTCTACCGATGATCACACAGCTAGACCTGGAACAGGTTATAAACAGTATCAAAGAAGAAAGATGACTTTTGCTACCGGTGTTAAATCTAAGATATGGGAATATCAGTATAAAGCTGAAGATCCAAATTTCCCTGAAATTCCCAAAATCAAACCAGGCGAAAGTCAACCAGATAGCGAAAGAGTTTCTAGTTTTGTCTACCCTGGTGGTATCTTAGCTGTTCACGCAGAAGGAAGAGGCAAGGATGCAATTTGGGCTGCTTTAAAAAATAAAAATGTTTATGGTACTAGCGGCCCGAAGATATTGTTATGGTTTGATCTAATAAATTCTCCCGAAGGAAAAGTTCCAATGGGTTCTGAGATTTCAATGAGTCAAAACCCAAGATTTATTGTCAGAGCTGCAGGTAGCTTTAAACAAAAACCAGGCTGCTCTAATGAATCAGTAGACTCGCTCTCTCCTGAGAGGTTAGATTACCTTTGTGCAGGTGAGTGTTATAACCCTAGCAATGAGCGTGAAGTTATCGAGCAAATAGAAGTTATAAAAATTACTCCGCAAAAATATGCTGGAGAAGCAATTAGTCCCTTAATCCAAGACCCATGGAAACAAATTCCATGTCCGGGAACGGGCGAGTGTGTTATCGAATTTGAAGATGAGAATTTTTCTAGAGACAGCGTTTATTATGTAAGAGCAATTCAGAAAGCTTCTCCAGCGATTAATGGAGCGCCCCTATACCAAAGAGATAGCTTTGAGCTATGCAAGGGAAGCTTTCGGACTGACCTTAATGATGACTGTTTAAGCATGACCAAAGAAAGAGCTTGGTCATCACCAATTTATATCGATAAACCTTGATTTACTTCATGCTTAATTTGATTTGCTTTGGATCGCTTTATTTGAATTAATTCGGCAATTTTAAAATATAAATTCTCCTCGTAAGGGTCAATTACTGAATCGGCAGCAACTAATTCCCAAAGCACCTTTAATAATTCAACTTTTTCTTCAAGTGAATTGGTATCATTGATTTTTTTGATTGAAGGATAAAATGAAACAGATTCCTCTGTCTCATCAATAATTTTCTTAACAATAGTGCTAGCTTTTAAGTCCTCTGTGGCGAATTTGTCTGCTCTTTTCTTTATAAGTTTTAATTCAGCTCTATCAAGATTGCCATCACTTATTGCAATCTCAAACATGAGTCTTAAAGCAACATCTGCTTCATTGGTGTTGAGCACATCAAGGGACTGTTTTTTATTAAAGAGATCTTTGAGCATTTTAACTATTTAACATATTTAATTAGATAATTTTTTGGAAATTTCACGAATGTTCCGATCAGTATTAAAAAATCAATGTAAATAGATTGATTTTCGATATAAAGCTTATCTATTTCCGCTAATTTTATAGGGTCGCTCATATCATACCCCAAAACTTGAGATAAACCTGTAATCCCTGGCTTAATCTCATAAATACCTTTTGCAGATCTGGTTTTAGTTAGCTCTGTCTGAGATATAAGCCCTGGTCTTGGCCCAATTAAGTTAATATCACCTTTTATAACATTTATTAGCTGAGGGAATTCATCAAGCTTAATTTTTCTAAAAAGTTTTCCACAAATGAGCTGATATTTTTGATCCAGTTGATGTGTTCCCGTATTGGGAGCATCCTTCTTTAAAGTTCTTATTTTAATAATTTTAAAAGTCTTATTATTTTTACCAACTCGTTCTTGTATAAAAAAAACTGGTATTCCATCTTCTAAAATTATTACTAAAGTAGCAAAGAGTAAAAAGGGTGACATTATTATCAGCCCAGTTATGCAGATTAGATTACGCATAAATCTAAAAATTTTTTTGAGCATCATTTTGTATTTTGTAATGTAAAATAAAAAACTATATTTTAAATCATTAAAATGAATATTGCTTTAACAGGATCTTCTGGTTTGATAGGCTCTAAGCTTTTATCAGATCTCAAAAACATGGGCCATGAAGTTTTGTGCATTTCATCATCTAATTCATCTCAAAATGACAATATTTTTTTATATGAAGAATTGAGATCAAAAAAAGTTAATTTCAATGCCGATTTCATAATGCACTTGGCATCAATAAATTCAAATTTAACAGAATCAGATATACATTTAGAGGTTGAACTTCTTAAAAAAGTGGCAAATAGCATGGAGGTTTTAAATTGCAAAAATTTGGTATTTTTTAGCACTATTAAAGTGTATGGAGAAAATTCATTTGATTTTCACATAATTGATGAGAGCTTTCCTCATAAGCCTGAGTGTTTTTATGGAGAAGCAAAAGCTAAATGCGAGAAATTATTAGAAGAACTTGCGTATGAAATGAAATTTAATTATCTAATTTTTAGAATGCCTCCAGTTTTAATTAATCATCCTAAATCTAATCTTGGGAAGTTATTTAAACTTGTTGAAAAAGGGTTTCCGATTCCTTCTTTTCGAATTGGAGACATCAATCAAAGAAGTTTCTTAAATTATGATCTCTTGATTTATGTTTTAAAGGTAGTTTTGAGCAATGGAATAATTCCTTCAAGTAAAGTGTTTAACTTATCTG
>CACJJI010000017.1 GCA_902593675.1 uncultured SAR86 cluster bacterium | reverse complement strand
TTATAACCAATAGACTAGACAAAAAAATCAAACCATTTATAAGTAAAACTTTTACCAGAGATATTTTCTCGTCAGATGAATAGGTATTGAATTTATGAATATATTAATTACTGGTGGGGCAGGTTTTGTAGGGGCCAATTTATGCAATACTTTAATTTCAGATAATCATAATATTTTTATATTAGATAACTTTCATAGCGGTAGGAAAGAGAATTTATTGCACTTAGAAGATAAAAGAAATTTTAATTTTATAGAGCATGACATAAGAAACCCGATAAAGATCAATGAAAAAATAGATCAAATATATCACTTAGCATGTCCCGCTTCTCCAAAATTTTATCAATCCAATCCTATTTATACCACTGAAACTTGTGTCTTGGGATCTCTTAATGTTCTTAATTTTGCACTAAGGCAAAATGCTAAAGTATTGTTTACATCAACTAGTGAAGTCTATGGAGATCCAGAAGTGCATCCTCAACCGGAGTCTTACAAAGGCTCAGTCAACCCCACCGGCATTCGAGCTTGTTATGACGAAGGTAAAAGGTGTGCAGAAAGTCTTTTTTATGACTTTCACAGAATGCATGGTTTAGATATAAAAGTAGCAAGACTTTTTAATACATACGGACCATTAATGAGATCAGATGATGGTCGTGTTGTTTCAAATTTTATATGTCAGAGTATCTCTAAAACTCCAATTACAATATATGGCGATGGAACTCAAACAAGAAGTTTTTGTTATATAGATGATCTGGTTATTGGCTTAAAAAAACTAATGAATTCAAATTCTAATATTTTATATCCAGTTAACCTTGGAAATCCTGATGAATTTTCACTTCTTGAGCTTGTCCATGAAATAGAGAAAATTTCTAACAAGGAATTGACCATTGAATTTCAACCTTTACCAATGGATGATCCAAAGATGCGAAAGCCTGATATTAAAAAAGCTCAAAATGATTTAGGGTGGAAGCCTTCTATAAAATTATCAGATGGATTGATTAATACATATGATTATTTTTTAAATGAACTAAAAAAATAATTAATTACCTAAATAATTTTTTATATCTAATGAAATTTTCTCAGACACCCACATACAATGATCAATTTTTGCTGTAAAAACTGATAAAAACCCATCATCAATTTTCTCAATTATAGACGGCCTAGCGTCAGTATCTTCTTTATATGCTTGAACTACGCGAGTTGTTTCCAGAAAGCCTTTCAATTTTGATTCTTTGACAGCAGGAACAAATTTTGAAAAGCTGTTTAGAATATTTTTAAAGACTTTTTTCTTATCAATATATTTTGACGGGAATGTTTTCTTATTTCTCCACTCCGAAGGTATTTGATTTGAGATTTCTCTCTTAATCACAGTATGATCTACATGATACAGAAGGAAATTTTTTGATTTTCCAAATGGTAAAACTGTCATGAATGGGCCATCCATGATTGTAATTCCAACAGGAGGTCTAAACCAATCTACAATAGGCACCATGGTATACTCATATTGAAAATTTTTAGTTTCTTGCCCAATTTGAAATTTTAATTGATTTAAATTTGCATAAGTGCAATTAACAACTGCATCAAAATCATCTTGATTGCTTTTATTTATTTCCAAGGAAAAGAAGTCTCCTTTTTTTGAAATATTTGTTACTTCAGAATTAAAACGAGGAAGAATTTTAAGAGACTTAAACTTTTTCGTAATTAATTTTTCTAAGATTACAGAGTCATAAACAACTTCATTTGTTGTAATTCCTAAATCAACGTTTTTTACTATTGGATTAAATAAATTTGGATCAATTTCTTTAAAATCTAATTGATGCCTTCTACAAAACTTCAAATAATCATCTGGTGAAGTCAAAGAACCTTCAGAAGCAATAAAATATGCATTTTCAAAATCACTCAAAATACAATCTGAAAATTCAGACCTAAACTCATCAAATCCTCTTATGCATTGGGATGCAGTTTCATCATCTCTGGGGTAATGAAATCCTAAATGTAAACGATTTTGATTGTTTAATGATGCACCTTGTAGGGGTTTAGGATTAGCATCAAAAATTGTGACACCGATTCCATTTTCTGCAAGTCTAATTGCAGTCATTGCACCAAATATTCCACATCCAACTATTGCAACATTTGATTTTTTCACAAAATACCGCCATTTACTGAAATTATTTGGCCATTTACATTTTTCCAATCATCACCACAAATATCAAAAATAATTTTTGCAATTTCTTTCCTTGTTGTTAATTTCCCAGTAGGTGATTGAGAGGAATGAAATCGACGTCTTTTTTTTGACATTCCTTTAAACATGGAGGAGTTGTCAATAAGTGATGGTGCAACCCCATTAATTCTATATGCAGACCCCTCCCAAAGAGCTAGCGATTTAATAAAACCAATTTGTGCTGCTTTTGAAGCTGAGTAAATAGGATCATAACTACCCCTTTGCCCTGAAATGGATGATAGGAAAATTATGGATGCCTTTACTTTCAATCTAGGCACTAATTTTTGAAATAGAGATGCCTGAGAAATAAAATTTGTTTCGATTACTTCGCTTACTTCTATACTTTTATATTCTTTCAATGATTTTCCTAAAAGTAACGCAGGAAGAAATATAACTACATCAAACTTACCAAACTTTTGAATTTCTTTTATAAAAATACTTTGCGAATCATTGCAATTTATATCGAGCTTAGTTTGATTAAACTTAGATTCTTTTAAATCAAAAGAATTGGTTTTTACTTTATTATTGTTAAAAGTCCCAAGAACTCTGTCCCCGTTTATTAGAAATTTTTTAATAATTTCATTCCCTATGGAGGCTGAAGCGCCAATAATTAGGATTTTACGCATAATTTTTAATTTCCAGAATAAATTTTGTATTCATTTTAATTATTTATTTTCTTTGAGCTTTTAAAAATTTTTTCTATAAATGAATGATAAGAAGCATTCTCTTGGACATTATTTTTGATAACTCCAGTTAGCAGCAATGTCATTAGAGTTAATGTGCCTGTTTGAAGAAAGACTAAAACAAATACTCCCATTACAATTGAAAACCAACCTGGAGTAGCAACACCAAGAAACTTTAAAAGTATTGCAATAAAACCACCTGCAATAGATAGGAAGGCAATATAGGCACAAAAAATTCCTACTCTTACCAGCACTTCTTCAGAAAAAATCATAAGAGCTTTAAATCCATGAAGGGCAAATCCAACAAAGTTTGAATTTGATTGGCCATAGTATCTTTTGCCGCGATCTAATAACTGCTCGCTTATTCTTAATTTTGATGAAAGAATGCATGCGGCAAAGTGTGTTGAGATTTCTGGCATTTTAACGATTCTTTTTAAAGCATTGATTTTAATAGCAGTAAAATTACCAAATCCAATTGATCTGCCAGTTAAAAGCCTAAAGATAGCTTTATAGATTTTGTAAAAGATTTTAAATTTATTTCCCTCAGACCTCTTCTTTCTTTTCCCAACAGATACATCAATCGAGTCATTTTCAAGTGCATTTAAGAGGGTGGGTATTGTAGCTGGATTATCTTCACCATCAGAGTCCATTACCACTATTCTTTCAGCCCAATCTATTTTGTCTTCCACATATTGTAAGCCTATTGCAATGGCTTGTTGGTGACCAACATTTTTCACTAAACCTAAAATAACCCCTTCAATATCTTGATTATTTAAAATATCAATATTTACAGGTTTTTTGACTGATCCATCATCTATGGCAACAATAAAAATCTCATTATCAAATTGAGATTTTAGCTCGCTAAATAGCTTTTCTGCAGATTTGATATCCTCATATATTGGCGTAACTATAATAAGTTTTTTCAATTTTTAATTATTATTTTTAGGTATTTATTTTGGGGTTTCAAAGCCCATATAAAGCTATAATAAACTAATTATATAAGCACATAAATAAAATACATGATTGGTATGAGTATTGTTTCAGGAAACGCTAAAACAAAAAAATTTTTTGAACAATTTTCTTTATTTATTATAAATGGGTTATTTGCAACGAGCGTACATTTCATCTCATTATTTTTTTTAGTAAATTTTTCAACACTTAATTATGGGTTTTCAAACTTTTATGCTTTTTTATGCGGCTCAATCTCATCATTTTTAGGTAATAAATTTATTGTTTTTAAAGTTACAAAAAATTCAAAAATATTTTTACAAATTTTAAAATTTAGTTTCTTATATTTATTTTTAGCAATAGGTCATGGAATAGCATTATATTGGTGGAGTGATATTAATAGCTATAATTACATAATAGGCTTTATCTTAATTACTCTACTTAACTTAATTATTAGTTTCTCATTTAACAAATACTTAATCTTTAATGCAAAATAAATTTCTATTATTAATTTTTTCGCTATTTTCTTATTTTGTAATTTTATTATCAGTCTATTTTATTCATATTAATTTTTTTGAAGTTAAGGTCATACTATATTCAGCAATTTTTGATTCATTTATTGCTTTATTAATCTTTTTTGCACTATCTTTTTTTTATAAATCAATAATTATCAATTCTTTTGAGTTCTTGTTGATAATGATCGTCTTAATTTTGTGTGGCTACTCTTTTTCTATAACCCTTCCTGCAGTAATTGATCGATCTTTATCTTTTTATTTTCTTGAAAAAATTGAACAACACAATGGAGCAATTAATAAGACATCAATGAAAGATATATTCATCAATGACTATATTGATGAATATAAGTTAATAGAGATTAGATTAACCGAGCAATTGGAATCAGGCACTATTCAAATTGATGATTCTTGTATATACCTCACTCGAAGAGGGCATATGATTGCTAAATTTAGTAATTTTTTTAGGAAAAATTTTTTAGCAAAAAATAGATTGATTTTAGAAGAGTATTCAAATCATCTGACGGATCCATTAAGAAAAAGCAAAATAAATGATGAGTATTTGTGTCACAATGAGCCTCAAAAATAAGAAATACTTAATGGTATGAAAAATATAACGCCCAAAGGATTTGCACTAGTTTTTCTTCTTTCTGTCTTTGTTAGATACATCTTTTCAATTTTTTCAGGAGTAGATAATTTTGCTGGGCCTGATAACTTTAGATATCTTGAACAGAGTGATCGAATTCTTGAAGGTAACTTTAACTTAGAAGAGAAATTATTTATTACTGCCCCTTTATTTCCATACATTCTTGCTTTATTTAAGTGGTTTTTTGGATCTAATTATGTATATGCTTTAGAGGCATTTCAAATTATTCTTAGTGGAGTATCAACAATTTTTTTAATGTTAAGTGCAAATGTGATTTTTA
>CACJJI010000016.1 GCA_902593675.1 uncultured SAR86 cluster bacterium | reverse complement strand
TGAATGCATTGGGAATGTTGATGTGATGAGGCAAGCTCTTGAGTGCTGTCATAAGGGTTGGGGAGAAAGTTGCATCATTGGAGTTGCAGGTGCCGGCCAAGAAATCTCAACTAGACCGTTTCAGCTTGTTACTGGTCGCTCGTGGAGAGGCACAGCTTTTGGGGGCGCAAGAGGGCGAACAGATGTTCCAAGAATAGTTGATTGGTACATGGACGGAAAGATTAATATAGATGATCTTATTACTCACAAAATGCCTCTTGAAGATATCAATAAAGCATTTGATTTAATGCACGAAGGAAAAAGCATTCGTTCAGTTATTGAGTTTTAACTTTTGCTTAAACCTTTGATAATTCTCTAGCAAAAAGTTTTTTATACATATGATCTTGGGTCTCTTGAGAAGATTTTTTCAATCATTGGAATAAAATACTCCAGAGACTTTGTTTTGTAATTCGGATCAAATGATTTTTGATCCCATTTTGAGCAAAAATCTATACAGTCTTGATAGTAGGGATGGTCTTTGTACCGGTTCCTTGAATTTCTATCCTCATCGTAATGATGCATCCAATAGTAGCCCTGAAATATTCCATGATGAAGGACTATCCAATAATTCTTTTCATTAATGTAGGGCCTTAAAAGTGCAGCAGAAACTTGCGAATGATTGGAGGGAGATATTACATCACCTATATCATGAAGCAGGGCACAAACAATTGTTTCAACATCAGCGTCATCTTCTTCTGCTCGTGTAGCAGTTTGTAGTGAATGCTGAAGCCTGCTAATTTGATATGGGGAATCCCCATCCATCATTTGAAGCCACTGAATCACACGTTTAGATAAGTTTCTTTCATTCTTTGAGTCATGAATCGCTACTAGATCATAATCCTCTCTGGTGCCTTGATCCATTGATGTAAAACTAACTTTTTTTACCAACTCAATTACCTCGTGATTTTTTGTAAAGTATCAAATTATTTTCTATGTTATCAAGCTCATAGTAGGCATCCTGCAGATGGCGCTTACCGCTTGGCTCAAACTCTTCTCTTCCGTGAAGAACTCGATGGGCGGAGACTAAAAGTATGTTGCCAGCTTCAAGTCGAAAAGTTGATTTATATTTTTTATCATTAACTCTCTTACATAGCTCATGATAGGCCTTATAAAATAAATCTAAATTTTTCTTGCTTGGATTAATCATTTGCATTAACTGGTTGGAGTATCTAAGCCCAATTATCTCATTTGAGGAATTCAGCCTGATGATTGGCTCATTTGCATAAGTTTCATTTTTTTCATCAAATTCTCTAAAAGGAACCGAAAAGGTTGTCAGAATTTTAAAGAACTCTGGACAGTCATTTTTTAAGTCACTAAGTACTTTATAGCCATCAACTATCATTGATTTTCCGCCATTACATTCATTTTCAAGCATATGCAGCGCTTGGACGCTTGGAGGCCAAGAGTAGCTGGCAAAGTCATTATGGGGCGGGACCTCTAAAGAGGTATGCGCAATATTGTATATATGGCCATCTACAGAGACATTATGAATACGCTCAAACAATACTTCTCTTACCGGACCAAGTCTTGGAGCTAGATCTTCCAATGAGTTTGGAATGCATGGAGAGTTTGAAATGCATATTGCACCTTTGGTAATAAATTCAGAAAATGCATCTATTGCAACGCAATCATCTGCTAGAAAATCAGACCAATCATAATTATTTGGAGTGAAATCATTAGTCCAAAGTATTTTTTCTGGCTTTCTAGGTTTTTTTAATAATTCCAAATCTTTAAACCGTATGATCGTCTCATGCTCGTCAGGCCAAATTACATTAAGGGCGACCTCATTAGTAGTAATTTTTTTTGGTTTTAAATCTGCAGGTATAGAATCAAGCATAAATCTTTTTTCTTTAGTTTCTTGAACCCTGCAATCATTACAAGAGCAGTTATCTCTTATCCAGAGAAATGGAAGCTCATATTCTAATTTTTTATTTTTTATAATTTTCAATGAGGCTTTATCCGTTTGAAAATCCATTTGCTCCTTTAACTAAAAATTAAATATTACAAAAATCATATTCCGATAAAATTATTTGAGCAATAATATTTTTTTATTTTGTCCAGAACTTTGCATTGGAAATAAATATTCACCATTGCATTTATGTTAGGTATGCTGTTTGTGTGAAAAATAATATTATCTCTGGGTTTGGAGCATTTTTATGTATTTCTGCGCTTGCATATATTAATTCTTTTGATGAAAGCAATTTATGGTTGATCCCACCTTTTGGTGCAAGCATGGTTTTGGTTATGGCAGTTCACGAAAGTCCTTTGGCTCATCCAAAGAATGTTTTCTTTGGGCATATAATTTCTGCCTTTTCAGGTGTTTTCGTGTACGCATTATTTGGCATTTCTCATTTTAGTATTGGACTTGGAGTTGGATTAGCAATTTTCTTAATGATGGTAACTAAGACTGTTCATCCCCCAGCAGGCGCAAACCCTATCATTGCAATTTTGGGTGCCAAGGGAGCTAATTTCATCTTAATTCCTGTAGCAGCCGGAGCATCATTCATAGTTCTGTTTGCTGTTATGTACAATAAATTGTTAAAGAGACAATATTTTACTTTGAGAATTAAATAATTCAGAAAGCATCTATTCAAAAAGCTTTGAAAAGTGATAGCATTCTGCTATGTACAATACATCTAAAATAGTTTTCAGCCCTCGTGTGAGAAAATCACCATACTTTAATTCCACGATTAAGTATGGGGCAACAGCATTTTCAGTTTACAACCATATGTACATGCCAGTTACCTATGATGGGACCGTTGAAGATTATAAAAAACTCTTAAATGGCGTTCAGTTATGGGATGTCGGTGTTGAACGCCAAGTTCAAATTACAGGCCCTGATGCCGAAGCCTTTGCGCAGTTCCTTACACCTAGAAATATTAAAAAATGCTCAATTGGGCAGGCAATGTATACCCCCTTAACAGATTTTAAAGGAAACTTAATTAACGATCCGGTCATGCTAAGGATTGATAAAGATTGCTATTGGTTTTCAGTTTCTGATGGAGATCTGCTCTTATGGGCTCAAGGCATAGCATCAGGATATAAATTTGATGTAGATATTGAGGAGCCTGATGTATCTCCTCTACAAGTTCAAGGGCCTAATTCAACAAAACTTTTGACCAAAGTCTTTGGAGATTGGGTGAATGATATTAGCTTTTATAGGTTTAAAGAAATAGAGCATCAAGGGATTCCATTAGTTGTAGCTAGAATGGGTTACAGCAAAGAGCTTTGCTACGAGCTTTTTCTTCAAGATCACTCCAAGGGAGATGAATTATGGGAAATTCTTTGGCAAGCAGGGCAAGAATTTAATATTAGTCCAGGCTCACCAAACATAATCCTTAGATTAGAAGGGGGAATATTGAGTTACTTAGCAGACATAGATAGAACCAATAATCCATTTGAGGTTGGATTAGACTGGGTGGTGGATCTTGATCAAGAGGATGATTTTATTGGAAAAGATGCATTACGAGAGCTATCTTTAAAGAGCCCTGAGAGAAAATTAGTTGGGGCGGAGATCCACGGTGACCCATTAACTATCTTCAACGCTGAGCCTTGGCCTGTCTTAATGAATAACAAGAGGGTAGGATCCATGAATGCTATGGTGTATTCACCCAGACTGAATAAGAATATTTGTTATACGATTTTAGATATTGAGCATGCAAAGAGTGGTCAAGAAATTATTATTTCAGGCTCAGATTGTGAGTTCAAAGCAACCACTGTTGATCTTCCCTGGTTGGAGAGAGCAAAATGAGTTCAGCTCTTTTTTGAGCCGATCTCATAATCAACTCTAGTCTGCGTAATCCAGTCCTTTTTCCTTCTGCACCTCTCTCTTATTAGGATTTACAGATTCTCTAAATGGCACATCAACAATTTCGCCCTCTACCGCAACTCCGGATGACTCAGAATACTCGTCAGGCAATCTGACTTGTAATTTAGTTCCAATTTCTGACGACTTCCATGGTACCCAACCCAAAGCTACATTTGTTTCTAGTTCTGGCGACCACCATGGAGACGTAACATAACCCATTTCATTACCATCTGTATCAGCAATTAACCAAAAATCAGGTGCGTAATCTGTGATTTGTTTTCCGCCAAAAATCATGCCGACCATTCGCATTTTAAATGGAAATTTTCCGTCATCAATTATCGCTCGCTGCCTTTCTAACTCCTTCTTACCTATGTAATCAGCTTCTTTATTTCGAGGTATCTGATAGCTTAGATTAACCTGAAAAGGAGAAGTCTCATGGTCGAGGTCTTGACCCCATGACAAGATACCAGCTTGGATTCTTCGGTGATGAGCTGGAGCTATAACCATTAAACCGAACTCTTCACCTGCTTCAAGAACAGCATTCCATACAATTTCAGCATTTTCATGAGCATCCCTCACATAGATTTCATAACCTTTTTCTCCGGTAAAGCCTGTCTGACTTATGACAACTTCAGCGCCTTCAATGTTGGTTTCCATAAGACCGTAGTAAGGAATTTCTCTGAGCTCTTCCCCGGCAAGTTTGGCCATAAGGTCTTCAGATAGAGGGCCTTGGATTTGCAAAGGACAAACATCAATCTCATCAATCATGACATCATATTTTTTAGTAACATTTACACCTTGAAGCCACAGCAAGAGGTCACTATCAGAGATAGAGAACCAAAACTCATCTTCTGCTATCCGCAATAATACAGGGTCATTCAAGACGCCGCCTTTTTCGTTGCACAAAATAGCGTACTTACCATTTCCAGGTTCAATTTTTGTAGCATCACGAGTTATAACAAAATTTGTGAAGGCTTCTGCATCAGGGCCTTTAACGCATATCTGCCTTTCAACAGCAACATTCCACATAGTCACACGATTGACCAATGCTTCATATTCAACCATGGCGCCACCATCCTGAGGCCTAACATATCCTCTTGGATGATAGATTCGGTTATAAATAGTTGCTCTCCAGCAACCAGCTTCATGAGATAGATGCCAAAATGGAGATTTTCTTACTCTAGTTGAGATTAATAACTCAGTAGGCGTTCGACCACTTTGCCTTAGATTATAAGGTACAACTCGATCGCTTTGATCCACGCTTGGATGATTTGGATTTTTCATTATGTATACCCCCCTTAGATATATTAAGTTATTGCATTAAAATTATTTAAGCACGCACCCTTTCATTTTTTGGATCGTATAAAGATCCTTTACCAGCTATTTGAACAGTCATTGGGTATACACCATCGCCATTTTCATTAAAGTACTCTAGTAAAAGTGATTTACCTGGCACAGCAAGATTTTTTGGCAGATAACCCATTACTACAAATTTTTTAATAGAGGGGCAGTATGACATCCCAGTTGCATAAGATCTCCGACCTTTGCTATCAAGTGGTACCTCACCAGATGCTGGGTCAATGATTGGAGAGTTTCCTACCGGATAACGCATGCTACCTGACACATTCAGATCATCTATTGTCATCGTACACAACATTGCACAGGGCTCTTCTTCTCTATGCGCTAAATGGGCCGCCTTGCCATGAAAATCTGCCTCTTTAACTAAACGTCTTTCAATAGCGGATTCGCAAGCATTGTATTCAGTTTCAAGGTCTGCCCCCTGAAGTCTAAAGCTTTTTTCTAGACGGCGGCTATTTGCATAAGTCTCAATACCAACCGGAACGACTCCCACCTCTAGCAATGAATCATAGAGGGCAAGACCTTCTTCACTATCATTATTTAAATAAATTTCCCAACCACTTTCTCCAACATAGGAAATTCGCGATGCCCATACATCAATCTTTTTTCCTTCAGATAAATTGAGTGTAAGGTTTTTTGCAGCTGCAAAAGGGAAATTTTCTATTGTAATTTCGCTGGGATCAATAAAGTGACCTAAAGCATTTTTTGCCTGAGGCCCCCATAATCCGAGTGTTGCTATGTCATGAGTTCGAATTTTAATATCAGCATCTAACCCATTATCATCACGATAGTTTCGCAAAGTCACCCAGTCTCGATTACCGTCTGCACCGCCAGTAACTACGCGATAGCGATTTTTCCCGAGACGAGAGATAGTCAGATCAGCATGTACACCGCCATCTTCATCGAGGAAGTTGGTATAAATCATTCTTCCTTCAGGAGTATCACCGCCAACTTTTGCCAGAGACAAATATTCAAGCATTCGCTCAGCATCCTTGCCTTCGATGTCCATAATAGGAAAGTGAGACAGGTTGATCATGCCAACAGAATCACTCATGGCAAGATGTTCCGCGTTAGCAATTTCATAGGGCACATGTCTTCGATCCCACTCATTTTCCCTGACAGGAATTTCTTTGAAATAATTTTCTAGCTTTTGTTGATTACTTTCATAAGCCAAGGCTCTTTCCCATCCAGCAACTTCATTATCAAAAAATCCACCAAGCTCCTTTTCTCTTTGATAAAAGGGACTTACATACAACTCTCTATTGCTAATATAGGGCTCTCTAGGATGAACAGCAGGGGTGTAAATGGTTTGAGCATTTTCAAAAGATCGTGTTTTTACAAAAGCAGTTTCTTTTTGAGCAGGATAGAATCTTGCAATATCAAAAGAGTGCATATCCATTTGAGTTTTACCATGAATCATTGATTCAGCAAGCAGTCTTGCACATCCGGGACCGTCTTTTACCCAAACTGCTTCACATAACCAGAAGCCTCTTACTTCAGGACTTTCTCCAATCAAAGATCCAGCATCAGGCGTTACTGACAGCAAACCATTAAATGAGCTCTTTTCATCCCAGCCTAACTCATTAAGAATGGGTGTAGTTTCAAATGCCTTCTCAAGAGGCTCTGCCACTTCTTCAAGATCTAGATATCTCATTGAATCAGATATCATCGTTTTTTCTGGGTTACCAATATCTTCAGGGTCAACCAACCTAGGCTCTTTATCCTCATAATACCCCCACTCC
>CACJJI010000015.1 GCA_902593675.1 uncultured SAR86 cluster bacterium | reverse complement strand
TCAACGTGATTTGAATCAATTATTTTTGCATGACCAAGAACTTGGGTAACTTTATTAGCTTTAAATAGACCGGAAATACCTGAAGTTAATTGAGTGACGATTTTATTTTTTCTATCCATCATTTTTGAGATATCTAGCTTTGGCTTACTAACAGCTATACCGTGATCTGAAAAATGATTTATTGCATCTGCATATCTATGAGATGAATCAAGTAATGCTTTAGAGGGAATGCATCCAACATTTAGACATGTGCCACCTAATTGCGTGTTTCCATCCGCGCCAAAAGACTTTTCAATACAGGCTGTTTTTAATCCTAGTTGAGAAGCTCGAATAGCGGCAACGTAACCTGCTGGACCACTTCCAATTACAATAACATCATACATTTTTATCCCTCATAAATTTAAAAGAAGTTTTTCAGGGGACTCTAATTGATCCTTTATAGCAATTAAAAATGCTACAGCCTCCTTTCCATCTAGAAGTCGGTGATCATAACTAAGAGCTAGGTACATCATAGGTCTGATAACTATTTCGCCATCTATAACAACTGGTCTATCTTGAATAGTATGCATTCCCAAAATAGCAGTTTGTGGAGCATTCAAGATTGGAGTAGATAACAGTGATCCAAAAACGCCGCCATTTGAAATAGTAAAAGTACCACCCTGCATTTCAGCTATTGAAAGCTTTCCACTCTTAGCTTTGTCTGAATAATCTAGGATTGATTTTTCAACATCTGCTAATCTTAAATTATCTGCATCTCTAATTACTGGAACAACAAGACCTCTTTCAGTTGAAACAGCTACGCCCACATCCTGATAACCATGATAAACAATATCACTTCCATCAATGGATGCATTAACCACAGGGAATTTTTTTAGAGCCTGGACAGCTGCAAGAACAAAGAAACCCATAAAGCCAAGTTTTACTCCATGCTCAGTGAAAAACTCTTCTCCAAATTTAGCTCTTAGATCTTTAATGGGTTTTAAATTCACTTCATTGAATGTAGTAAGCATTGCTGTCTCTTGCTTCACACTTAATAATCTATTGGCTATAGTTGAGCGCAATCTAGACATTGGCACTCTTTCTTCTAACCTATCAGTTGAGGTTTCAAAAGCAGGCGAATCATTTTTCTTTGTAGTCTTTTTATCTTCTAAAGGTTCGTCGAGATGATTAACTATGTCCGCCTTGGTAATCCTTCCATCTTTTCCTGAGCCATCAATGCTATCCTCATCCAAATCATGTTCTTTTAATAATTTTTTTACTGCAGGTCCATTTACTTTAGATTGATTCACATTTGGTTTAATGCTTTCTGCTTTACCTTCATTGCTAATCTCAGAAACATCATCAGCAGATGATTGAATATCACCTTCAGGCTGACCTCCTTGCTCAAACTCTGCTATTAATTCAGCACTTAGCACTACCTCACCTGCAGGCTTTAAAACCTTCGAGATAATTCCATCAAATGGAGCTACAACCTCTAAGACCACTTTATCGGTTTCGATTTCAGCAATAACTTCATCTTGTTTTACAGATTCACCTTCTTTTTTAACCCAATTTGCAATGGTTCCATCTGCCACAGATTCTGGGAATGTTGGGGATTTAATTTCAATTGGCATAATTATTCTCTAGGATGCAAAAGCCTCGTTAACCAAAGCTTCTTGTTGTTGATTGTGTAATTTATTTAGACCAACTGCTGGAGCAGATGATGCTTTTCTGCTGATTAATTGTATTTCGCTTTTATTAATTCTATCTAAAACTATTTGCAATCTATGACGATGGCTAAACCAAGCCCCCTGATTACTTGGCTCCTCCTGACACCAAATAAATTCTTTGGCATTCTCGTAGGACTTAATAATTTTTTCAAGTGTGTCATAAGGAAATGGATAGAGTTGCTCTATACGTAATATAGCGGTATTTTTGATCTTAAGCTCCTCTTTTTTGGCCGCAAGATCGTAATATACCTTTCCAGAACACAGGATAATTTTTTCAACCAATTTAGGATTTGAATGAACATCATCAATTACATACTCAAAAGATCCATCAGTAAGATTTTCAATTGATGAAACACATTGAGGATTTCTCAATAAGCTTTTTGGAGAAATAATGATCAGCGGTCTTCTCATTTTTCTAATTGTTTGTAATCTAAGGAGGTGATAAATCTGTGATGGAGTGCTTGGTACACACACCTGAATATTTTCATTTGCACACAGTTGTAAAAATCTCTCTAGTCTTGCACTACTATGTTCTGGACCTTGACCTTCATATCCATGAGGAAGAAGCATTACTAAACCTGAAAGCCTTTCCCATTTATGCTCAGCAGAGACAATAAATTGATCTATGACCACTTGCGCTCCGTTCACAAAATCTCCGAACTGAGCTTCCCATAATACAAGACCAGATGGTCGAGTTGCAGAATAACCATACTCGAAACCTAAGACTGCCTCTTCGGACAGCAAAGAGTCATAAATATCAATTGTTGTATTTGCATTGCTTGCAATTTCAACTAATGGCATTGCGCCCTTTCCATCCTCTTGATTTAAAACAACCGCATGACGATGAGAAAATGTTCCCCTCCTAATATCTTGGCCTGAAAATCTGATTGGATATCCTTGATCCAATAATGTTGCATAAGCCATATTTTCAGCAAAACCCCAATTCACTGGAATTTCTCCATCTGCCATCTTCAGCCTGTCAGCAAAGATCTTATCTACCTGCCTTTGAAGCACGAAGCCCTTGGGTGGAGTAAAAGCTATTTGAGCAAGTTCATTAAATCTATCTTTATTAAATGCTGATTCTATTTCCTCATCTCCACTCTGGTTAATATATGGGGTCCAATCAAACCACATAGATTCGTTGGGTTGAGTTGCTAAATTATGAGCAACAGAGTCTCCTTTCTCTATTGTAGATCTATATTTTTTTTCTATTTCATCACATTCAGATTGTGTGGTTACTCCAGCGTTAATGAGCTGCTCTTGATACAAGCTTTTAACGGATGGATGATTAGAGATCTGTTGATACATGATTGGTTGAGTTGATGAGGGCTCATCTGCTTCATTATGACCTCTCCTTCTGTAGCAAAAGAGATCCAAAACAATATCTTTTTTAAAGTTATGTCTATACTCACATGCTAGTTTAGCTGCAAATACAACCATTTCTGGATCATCTCCATTAACATGAAGGATAGGGGCCTCAACCATTTTAGCTACATCAGTAGCGTATTGAGTTGATCTTGAGTCCTCTTCATTGGACGTTGTAAATCCTATCTGATTATTTACTATTACGTGAATTGTGCCTCCTACTCCATAGCCTCTGGTCTGTGACATCTGCAGAGTTTCCATTACAACCCCTTGACCAGAAAATGAAGCATCTCCGTGAATTAAAATAGGAACAACGAGTTCTTTATTTTTATCATTCAGACGATCTTGTCTTCCTCTCACTGAACCAAGAACCACTGGATCAACAATCTCAAGATGAGAGGGATTATTTGCTAGAGAAACATGCACTTCTCCATTGGGAGTTAATATATTAGATGAAAAGCCTAAATGATATTTCACATCTCCTGAGCTTGCTCCCTCTAGTTCAAAATTTTCTTCAAACTCTGTAAATAATTCTTTTGGAGATTTTCCTAAAACATTAACTAATAAGTTCAGTCGTCCTCTGTGCGCCATACCAAAGCAAATTTGTTCAGCGCCAAATATTCCACAATTTTGTATTAAACTATCGACCATAGGAATAAGAGACTCAGCTCCGTCAATTCCAAACCTTTTCATTCCTGGGTATCTAGATGCTAAAAATTTAGCCAGACCTTCAGCTGAGCTTAAGCGTTTTAAAATATATTTTTGTTCGTCTTGGTCAAAATTTAATTTTCCTAAATTTGGCTCCAATCTATTTTGAAACCACGATCTCTCAGATAATGAAGAAATATAGTTGTATTCAATTCCCAAGGTACCGCAATATATCGACTCCAAAGATTGGATAATTTCAGATAAAGTTGCTGAACTTTTATCAATCTTTAAAGTGTCAGTGTCAAAGGATTCAGATAAATTTGAATTATCCAAACCATGAAAATTAATATCTAAATCATCACAATGACGAATTTTCTTTAATCCTAATGGATCTAAATTAGCTTTTTGGTGCCCTCTATTTCTATAAGCTTGTATCAGCTGAATAACCCTAACTTGTTTAGAATTTGTCTTAATATTAGTTGGAGCAGACTGAATCGGGGGGTTAATCTCATTTTCTTTAAACCGTTCAATAACTTCTTTATGGGAAACATCTTTTTGTGCACCATTAATACCAGGCAATGATTCAAAGTATATTTTCCAATCATCAGGAACTGATGAAGGATTCTCCAAATATGATTCGTATAAAGATTCTAAGTAAGAGCTCTGGGCGCCTGCAGCATGAGAAGTAGACCAAAATGTCTCCATATTATTCATCTTTTAACTCAACTCATTCCATCTGATGCAATAATATTTTCTTTTTTACTATCTGATAGAAGCATAGATTTTATTTCGCCAATTGCTTTATTTGGATTTAAATCTTTTGGACAAACATTCACACAATTCATAATTCCATGACATCTGTAAACGCTAAATGGATCAGATAATCCTTCAAGCCTCTCGGCAGTTTTGGTATCTCTGGAATCTGCAATAAATCTATAAGCTTGCAACAATGCTGCTGGACCAACAAATTTATCTGGATTCCACCAAAAAGATGGACAACTAGTTGAACAACAAGCACATAAAATGCACTCATACAGCCCATCAAGTTTGTCTCTATCCTCAGGTGACTGAAGCCTTTCTTGAGCTGGAGGCTGAGTTTCATTCTGAAGAAAAGGTTTGATTTTATCGTATTGAGCATAAAACTCAGTCATATCAACGACTAAATCACGTATAACAGGTAGACCGGGCAATGGTCTAAGTTCAATCTTATTATTTTTGATAGCTTCAGAAATTGGGGTTATACAAGCAAGTCCATTCTTTCCATTTATATTCATGCCATCAGAACCGCATACTCCTTCTCTGCAAGATCTTCTATAAGAGATTGATGAATCTTGCTCTTTAAGAAGATTTAACAATTCAAGCAGCATAATGTCCTTTTCAGGTTTTTTAATTGAATATGTTTGCGTATAAGGAAATTTATCTGTTTCTGGGTTGTATCTATAAATGTTTACATCAATCATTTTTAATCTCAAATAAAAATTAATACGTTCTTACCTTTGGCTCAAAAGTTTCAACCTGAGCTGGGGCAAAATTAACATCTCTTTTGTTCAAAGTTTTTTGAATCGGGTCATATAAAGAGTGACATAACCAATTCTCATCATCACGCTCCTTGAAGTCATCTCGTGCATGTGCTCCTCTGCTTTCAGTTCTCTGAAATGAGGCAATTGCAGTTGCTTCGGCAACTTCAAATAAGTTTTGCAATTCTAAAGCCTCTACCCTGCTGGTATTAAAAGCCATGCTCTTATCTTTAAGATGAAGGTTAGAAACCTTTTCACGAATATCTCCGAGAGCTGCAACGCCTTTTTCCATGTAATCACCTCTTCTAAAAACGCCAAAGTAATTCTGCATCACAGATTGCAGCTCTCTCTTTACCTCAGCAACTTCAAACCCTTCGTTGGATGAATTAATTTTATTAAGGCTATCAAGAGCTTGATCAATATCATCTTTATCAGCATTAGCAACTCCACCGCCCGTCTTCAATGCTTCTTGAATATGAATACCAGCCGCCCTTCCAAAAACAACTAGATCAAGAAGAGAATTTCCTCCTAGCCTATTAGCGCCGTGCACTGAAACGCATGCAGCCTCTCCAACTGAAAATAAACCAGAAACAATCTCATCTACACCATTGGATTGGGTGTAAGCTTGGCCATGAATATTTGTTGGTGTTCCGCCCATCATGTAGTGACATGTGGGTACAACTGGAATTGGATTGTATACTGGATCTACTCCGGCAAAGGTTCTTGAAAGCTCACATATTCCTGGAAGTTTTGCATTCAACACATCAGCCCCCAAATGATCAAGCTTTAAAAATACATGATCTTTATTTTCACCACAGCCTCTGCCCTCTAGGATCTCTAATACCATCGATCTTGCAACAACATCTCTTCCAGCTAGGTCTTTAGCATTAGGTGCATATCTCTCCATAAATCTTTCACCCTCAGCATTAATTAAATATCCTCCTTCTCCTCTACAGCCTTCGGTGACTAAAGAGCCTGCTCCGTATATTCCAGTTGGATGAAACTGCCACATTTCCATATCTTGCGCAGGAAACCCTGCTCTTAATGCCATCCCTAGACCGTCTCCAGTATTAATAAGAGCATTTGTAGTTGAGGAATATATTCTTCCAGCACCGCCAGTAGCCATAACTGTTGCTTGTGATTTTAAATATGCAACTTCACCAGATTCAATTGAAAAGGCAATAACACCTGTCACTTCCTTGGCTTGGTTAAGCACCAAATCTACTGCAAACCATTCATTAAGAAAATTTGAACCCTCCTTAATATTGTTTTGATAGAGTGTGTGAAGTAAAGCATGTCCAGTTCTATCTGCAGCCGCGCATGTTCTAGCTGCTTGACCACCTTTGCCAAAATCTTTTGACTGCCCACCAAAAGGGCGTTGATATATCCGTCCGTTGTCAAATCTTGAGAAAGGCAGACCCATATGCTCAAGTTCGAAAACTGCCTTTGGTCCTTCTGAGCACATATACTCAATTGCGTCTTGGTCACCAATATAATCTGATCCCTTTACAGTATCGTACATATGCCAACGCCAATCATCATTTGGATCTGCGCTAGCGATTGCACAAGTGATTCCCCCTTGCGCAGAAACTGTATGAGATCTAGTTGGAAAAACTTTAGAAACAACAGCTGTCTTTAATCCAGATTTTGCAAGCTCAAGAGAAGTTCTCATGCCTGAGCCTCCCCCACCAATAATGAGTGCATCAAATTCTAATGTTTTGATATTTGAAGAATTGTAGGTTTCCATATTATGACCAGATTATTGAAAGATAAAAAAAGACAAGAAAAACGCCAAGAAAAATAAAAATGAACTCAAAACCTTTTCTAAAAAAATCAGCGTGAGATGATAGGAATGGAGAAATAAAACCTAAAGTCCTTTTTGTTAGGTAGTCAGTTCCTATAGTCCATAAACCTGCAAATGCATGCAAACAAGCCAAGATAATAAAAAAACTTAATGACAATTTGAATGTTAAGCTCTCTGAAAGAAATTGAAAGCTGAATCTATCAGTAAATCCAATTAATACCATATACCC
>CACJJI010000014.1 GCA_902593675.1 uncultured SAR86 cluster bacterium | reverse complement strand
GTTGACGGATGTCTTCCACCAGAGGTTCTTCCTTCTCCTCCTCCATGAGGATGATCAACTGGATTCATAGCCACACCTCTTACAGTAGGCCTAACACCTCTCCACCTTTTTGCACCAGCCTTGCCAAGCGAGCGCAAATTATTTTCTTGATTAGAGACAG
The DNA here is from genome assembly GCA_902593675.1 of uncultured SAR86 cluster bacterium. GTDB lineage: Bacteria > Pseudomonadota > Gammaproteobacteria > Magnimaribacterales > D2472 > D2472. The sequence goes on along the minus strand of CACJJI010000014.1, from coordinate 7,551 downwards.
TTCCCAGGGTTGCTTTACAAGCAGACAGAATCTTTCTCATTTCACCTGATTGCAATCTTAAAGTAGCGTATATACCCTCTTTAGCAACAAGTCTAGCAGATGTGCCCGCGCTTCTTGCAATCTGGGCTCCTTTTCCAGGCTTCATTTCTATGCAGTGTATTGTTGTACCTAGTGGAATATTAACAAGCTGCATGCAGTTGCCAGACTTCATTTCCGTTTGGTCAGCTGAAAGAACAGGATCGCCGACACGAATTTTGCTTGGTGCAATTATATATCTTCTCTCACCATCAGCGTATTTCAACAAAGCAAGATGAGCAGATCTATTTGGATCATATTCTATTCTCTCTACGACAGCTGGGACATCTAATTTATCTCGTTTGAAATCTATAACTCTGTAATGTTGCTTATGTCCACCACCTTGATGCCTTACTGTTATTCTGCCGTTATTGTTCCTTCCGCCATTTTTTGATTTTTTCTCTAGCAGAGCTTTATGTGGCCGACCTTTAAAAAGATCAGATTTAATACTGATGACGCCTCTTCTTCCCGGGCTAGTTGGTTTTGCTTTGATAACTGCCATGATTAACTAATACCCTCAAATTGAATCTCAGAGCCTTCTTTTAATGAAACAAAGGCTTTCTTGTAATTTGATCTTTTATAGATTCCAAATCTATTTCTTTTTGTTTTTCCTTTCTGTGTAGAAGTAGTCACACTATCAACCTTTACATCAAATAAATCTTCCACAGCTTTTTTAATCTCGGATTTTGATGCGGATAGATCTACTTTGAATACAACTTGATTCATGCTTGCAACAGATGTAGCTTTCTCAGTTATATATGGAGAATGAATCAATGTAAGTAGTTTTTCTTTGTTCATTAGACCCATGCCTCGATTAATTTAAATGCTGCAGGAGTAACAGCAACCTTCTCAGATCTTAATAAAATAACAGGGTTGATTTCCTTAACAGTTACAACATCTACATGAGGTATATTCCGGGCAGACAGATAAAGATTTGTGTCCATTTCATCTAAAATGATAAGCACATTCTTTAAATTAAACTGCTGAAGGAAACCGTTCATCTCTTTAGTTTTGGGTGCCTCAAATTTTGGCTGCTCAATAGCTACCAAACGATTTTGTCTATGAAGTTCCGAAAATATAGAGCTTATTGCAGCCCTGTACATTTTCTTATTGATTTTTTTGGAATAATCTCTAGGTGTTGCAGCAAAAGCTACCCCGCCGCCTCTCCATATAGGGCTTCGAATTGTCCCAGCTCTTGCTCGACCAGTACCTTTTTGACGATATGGCTTTTTGCCTCCTCCTCTAACTTCTGACCTAGTTTTTTGTTTATGAGAACCTTGTCTAGATCCAGCTAAATAGGTAACAACTGCTTGATGAACAAGTGTTTCATTAAACTCTTTACCAAAAGTTGTTTCTGAAATTTGGACATCAGTTTTTTTATTTTCAATATTTAGTAAGTCTAATTTCATTTTTGTTTCACCGCAGGGGTAATCTTAAGTGTTGCGCCATTAAACCCAGGAACAGCACCCTTTACATACAGCAGATTGTTTTGAACGTCTGCTCCCATTAATTCTAAGCTTTGAATGGTTTTTGTTTCATGGCCCATATGACCAGACATTTTTTTTCCCTTCCAAACTCTTCCAGGAGTTTGACATTGGCCAATCGAGCCATGCGCTCTATGTGCCAAGGAATTACCATGGGTTGCATCTTGCATCGCAAAGTTGTGTCTTTTAATAACGCCGGCGTACCCCTTACCTTTTGATGTTCCAGTTACATCAACCATTTTTCCAACTTCAAATATATCAGCCGTTAAATGGTGCCCTACCTTGAGTTCATCTATTTCTTCAGTTCTAAATTCAAATAGTTCTCCGTTAGAGATGTTTTGCTTCTTAAAGAATTCTGTGGATGATTTTGTTAGATTTTTGGATGTATTTTTGGAAACAACAACTGCGCTGTAGCCATGCTTTTCATGTGTCTTAATATCTGCAACGAAATTTGCTGCAACTGAAATTACTGTAACAGGTACGGAAGTGCCATCCTCTTGAAAAAGTCTAGACATTCCTGATTTTTTTCCAACTAAGCCAATGCTCAATTTATTCTCCTTTTATACGGGGCTAAAAACCCTCTATGGCCGCTAAGCGTTAAAAAAGTAACAAATTAGCCTAAGCTAATTTGTACATCTACTCCAGATGAAAGGTCTAGCTTCATTAAAGCATCAACAGTTTTATCTGTAGGTTCTACTATATCCATAAGTCTTTTGTATGTTCTTATTTCATACTGATCTCTTGCATCTTTATCTTTATGCGGAGATGTTAAGATTGTTGTTCTTTCTTTCTTTACTGGCAAAGGTATTGGTCCTTTTACAATCGCGCCAGTTTTTTTTGCTGTTTCAACAATTAGTTTTGTTGAAGCATCAATCAAACGATAGTCAAAGGCTTTTAAGCGAATTCTTATTGATTGATTGTCCAATTTGTTTAATCCCTATATTTCTGCTTTATGCAAAATGTTGCGTATTCTATGACTCTAAAGCCCCTAATGTCAACAAATTTACAGTATTGTTTTAAGAAGTTTTTAACTGCTCAGCTATGTTATTTGGCACTTCGGCATATTTAAGAAATTCCATAGAAAAACTTGCTCTACCTTGAGTTGCAGACCTTAAATCGGTTGCATATCCAAACATCTCCGATAGAGGTACTTCTGACCTAACCGTTTTACCTGTTGGTATTTCATCCATACCTAAAATTATTCCCCTTCTTCTATTCAAATCACCAACAACATCACCCATATGCTCTTCTGGAGTAACAACTTCTACTGCCATCATCGGCTCTAATAGAACAGGATTAGCTTTGAGGCATCCCTCCTTTAAGGCCATTGATCCAGCAATTTTAAAGGCCATTTCACTTGAATCAACATCATGGAAGGATCCATCATATAATGTTGCACGAAGAGCCAATAGTGGGTAGCCTGCGATCACACCATTTTTCATCTGCTCTTGAATACCCTTATCAACAGCTGGTATATATTCTTTAGGAACAACTCCACCAACTATCTTGTCAACGAATTCATACTCATCATCTAGTCCAAGCGGTTCTAATTTCAACCAAACATGTCCATATTGGCCCTTACCACCACTTTGCCTTACAAATTTTCCTTCAATATCAACAGATTCTCTAATTGTTTCACGATAGGAAACCTGTGGCTTACCAATATTTGCTTCAACATCAAACTCTCTTCTCATTCTGTCAACCAGAACATCTAAGTGAAGCTCTCCCATTCCTGAAATGATTGTCTGAGCGGATTCTTCATCGGTATGAACGCGAAATGATGGATCTTCTTGAGCAAGTTTACCGAGGGCAACCCCCATCTTTTCTTGATCTGATTTTGTTTTAGGCTCTACTGCAACCGAAATTACTGGCTCAGGAAAATCCATTCTTTCAAGCACAACCTGATCACTTAAATCACAAAGAGTGTCTCCAGTGGTCACATCCTTTAATCCGATACATGCTGCAATATCACCAGCACGAATCTCTTTAATCTCATTACGATCATTTGAATGCATTTGCACCATTCGTCCAACTCTTTCTTTCTTTGTCTTGGTTGAATTCATAACACCATCACCAACTGAAAGTACTCCGGAGTAAACTCTAATAAATGTTAAGGTTCCTACAAATGGATCAGTAGCGATTTTAAAAGCTAGAGCTGAAAAGGGTTCTTCATCAGAAGAAGATCTACTAATCTCAACTTCCTCATCATCTGGCAATGATCCTTTAATTGCTTTAACTTCATTAGGGGCAGGCAAGTATTCAATTGCTGCATCTAATACAGCTTGTACTCCCTTGTTTTTAAAAGCAGAACCACAAAAAGCTGGAACTATCTCATTTGCAAGAGTTCGAATCCTAATTCCTTCTTTAATTTGTTCATTTGTTAATTCTCCATTTTCTATATAAGCATTCATAAGCTCTTCGTTAGCTTCTGCTGCGCTTTCAACCATTGATTCTCTTAATGATTCACATGTATCTAAAATATCTGCTGGAATGTCTTGTTCTTCAAAAGTTAAACCTTGATCATCTTCATTCCAAAAAATTGCTTTCATTTTTACAAGGTCGACAACACCCTTGAAATCATCCTCAGCTCCAATGTTGTATTGCATAGGCACAACATTGGCTTTTAATCTGTCTCTAATTTGATCGGTTACTCTAGAGAAATCTGCTCCAGCCCTATCCATTTTGTTTACGAAAACAATTCTAGGAACTTCATATCGATCGGCCTGACGCCAAACTGTTTCTGATTGAGGCTCTACGCCGGAAGTTCCACAAAATACAACCACCGCACCATCTAATACTCTTAAAGATCTTTCAACCTCAATAGTAAAATCTACGTGACCTGGAGTGTCAATAATGTTAATTCTATGTTGGGGGAACTGCTGCTCCATACCAGACCAGAAGCATGTAGTTGCAGCAGAAGTGATAGTAATACCTCTTTCCTGTTCTTGCTCCATCCAATCCATGGTTGCAGCACCATCGTGGACTTCACCAATCTTATGAGATAAACCAGTATAAAAAAGAACTCTCTCTGTGGTGGTAGTTTTACCCGCATCAACATGAGCACAAATACCAATATTTCTGTACTTGCTCAGTTCAGTCTGTCTAGCCATATTAAAACCTATGAAATGTTATTAATTAAAAACGGAAATGAGAAAAAGCCTTGTTAGCTTCAGCCATGCGATGAACATCTTCTTTTTTCTTAACAGCAGAACCCTTTCCTTCTGCAGCATCAGTTAGTTCACCAGCCAACCTGTGATCCATGGACTTTTCACTTCTTTTTCTTGCAGCCTCAACTAGCCAACGCATTGCAAGTGCCTGTCTTCTGGATGGTCTAACCTCTATTGGAACTTGATATGTTGCACCACCAACTCTTCTAGATTTAACCTCAACCATTGGGCCAATAGTATCTAAAGCTTTTTTAAATAGCTCTACAGGGTCGGTTTTAGCAGTTTCATCGATTTTATTAAAAGCACCATATACTATTTTTTCGGCAACAGACTTTTTACCATCCTTCATGATGTGATTCATGAACTTTGCAACAATAATATCTTTGTACTTTGGATCAGGTAGGATTTTTCTTTTCTCAGGACTTCTTCTTCTTGGCATAGTTATTTACCCTTTTTAGCTCCATATTTTGATCTACGTTGCTTTCGGTTCGCTACGCCAGATGTGTCAAGTGAACCCCTGACAGTGTGATATCTTACCCCCGGGAGATCTTTAACTCTTCCACCACGAATTAAAACGACAGAGTGCTCTTGGAGATTATGACCTTCACCACCAATGTATGAAGTTACCTCATATCCACTTGTTAACCTGACTCTACAAACTTTTCTCAAAGCTGAATTAGGCTTCTTGGGAGTGGTTGTGTATACACGAGTACATACTCCTCTTCGTTGAGGGGATTTTTCCAGCGCAGGAACATCAGTTTTCCTCACTTTGGGTTTACGAGGTTTTCTTATTAATTGATTTACTGTAGCCATAATTTATTAGTTGGACGCGATTTTATAGACATGATTCACTACGGTCAACATTATTCCTCAGTTTCTTGTAATTCTTGTCGTAATGCTGCTTCAATATCATCCTCAGATAACATTGAGTCAAGTGAATCGCTTGCTTTCTTAGCAGCCATTTGATCATGGAACTCCATTCCAGTTCCAGCAGGTATCAATCTTCCTACGACAACATTTTCCTTTAGGCCTCTGAGGTAATCTACTTTACCTGTTACAGATGCCTCTGTCAGAACGCGAGTGGTTTCTTGGAAAGAAGCAGCTGAAATAAATGAATTAGTCGTAAGTGAAGCTTTTGTAATTCCAAGCAACACTCTTTCAAATCTCGCCGGCTCTTTATTAGCAGCTACAGCTTTAGCATTTTCTTCAACTAGCTCAGCAAATTCAACTTGATCACCTTGAATAAACTTAGTGTCTTCACCATCAACAATTAATGCCTTTCTAAGCATTTGACGAAGAATAGTTTCAATATGCTTATCATTAATAAGAACACCTTGAAGCCTATAAACGTCTTGAATTTCGTTAACTATGAAGTTAGTCAACTGAGGAATGCCTCTTAAGCGCAAGATATCATGAGGACTTAATGGGCCATCAGAAATTATGTCACCTTTTTCAATCCTCTCGCCCTCAAATACTGTAAGAATTCTGTGCTTAGGGATAAGCATCTCCACATTTTGGGTTTTCTTGGTTGCTCCATCAGGAGTGATAACCAATCTAACCTTGCCCTTGGTTTCTTTTCCAAAGGCAATAACGCCGCTTTCTTCAGCAAGCACCGCTGCATCTTTTGGCTTTCTAGCCTCAAAAAGATCTGCAACCCTTGGAAGACCTCCGGTAATATCTTTAGTTTTTGATCCTTCTAGAGGTATCCTTGCTAAAACTTCTCCAGCATGCAGCTTCTTACCATCTTTCAAATTAACCAATGCTTTTGCAGGCAATGAATAATTTGCTGGTGTTTTATGCTCACCCAATGGAACAGGTTTTCCTTTCGCATCAACAAGAGCAATAGATGGGACTTTGTCTTTACCTGCTGAAGGTCTCTCAGCAATATCAATAACCTCAATGCTGCTTAGTCCGGTTAGCTCATCAGTTTTTGAACGAACAGTTACACCATCATCAATGTCTGTGAATTGAACAATACCTTCAACCTCGCTGATGATTGGACGAGTGTATGGATCCCAGCCTGCTATTTTTAGCCCAGGCTCTACATTAGTTTGATCTTTTACAAATAAAGTAGCTCCATATATTAATTTATGTTGCTCAATCAATTTGCCTTTTTCATCTGTCAATGTAACTTGGCTATTTCTAGAAACAACTACTTCTTGCTTGTCTTTGTTGGTTACTGTTTTCATGTCCGAAGAAAAGTTAATCACCCCGGCATTATTAACAACAATTGCGTTATCTTCTGATGAGCTAGAAGCAGCTCCGCCTATATGGAAAGTACGCATGGTTAACTGAGTTCCAGGCTCGCCAATTGATTGAGCAGCTACAACTCCTACAGCCTCTCCTCTGTGAACTATATGGCCTCTTGCCAGATCTCTACCATAGCACTTAGAACAAACCCCGTAACTAGCCTCGCAAGTCATTGGTGATCGTACTTTTAAAGATGAAATATTCAGCTCATCAATCTTCTTCACAGAATCCTCATCAATAAGATGACCAATTGGATATACCTCTTCTCCGTCTGAATTAGAGATTGGCTCTGCAATTACCCGACCTAAAATTCTATCTGTAAGTGGCTGAATAATATCTCCACCTTCAACGATAGACGAAACAACTATTGATTGATCAGTGCCGCAATCGTCTTCAACAACCACAGAATCCATAGCAACATCACAAAGCCTTCTGGTTAAATATCCAGAGTTAGCAGTTTTTAGAGCTGTGTCAGCAAGTCCTTTTCGAGCTCCGTGAGTGGAAATAAAGTATTGCAAAACAGATAACCCCTCTCTGAAGTTTGCAGTAATTGGAGTTTCAATAATAGAGCCATC
>CACJJI010000013.1 GCA_902593675.1 uncultured SAR86 cluster bacterium | reverse complement strand
TTTTTTCCAGATGGTTGTAAAAGAAATAGTCAATTACCAAGCCAAAAAGGGAAATATTTGGTCGAAAAAATATTGTTAAATTGTGACAGCTCTTTAAAAGGCCAAACAATTTCAGTTAATAATCTCAGTGTGCTCACAGATGCATTAGTAACAATAACCCATTCCAATGGAGAGGTGTTCGAAGGTTTAATGAACCTGAAGAGATCATCTATTGAGATCCCATTTAAAGAGCAGGTTTATCCAGTTGGATACTTCACCTTAGGTATTGATCATTTATTAAGTGGCAATGACCATATTCTTTTCATTTTAGGTTTGCTCTTTTTGATTTCTGGATTTTTAAATGCAGTTAAAACAATTACAGCTTTCACTCTTGCCCACAGTATTACCTTGGGCTTATCGGTATTTGAATTAGTCTCACTGCCTCAAGCTACCATAGAGGCTATTATTGCATTAACCATTATCTATCTTGCATTAGAGGTTAGTGAAAATAAAAAATATCAATCTACGCCATGGCTCATTGCATTTGGCTTTGGATTACTGCATGGGCTTGGATTTGCAAATGCACTAACAGGAATTGGCATTGGAAATGAACAGCTGCTGCTTTCTTTACTGTTTTTCAACCTGGGGATTGAGGCGGGTCAGCTGATGTTGGTTCCAATATTTGGATCCGTGATATGGCTTGCTCATAAATTTAAATTTTACAAACAATCTGCCACCCTCACTTCATTGATTTTGGGTGGCATGGGTTTTTTTTGGCTTATAGACAGAGTAACTGGAATCTTAGGATAAAATTCAAATTGTAAAATTAAAAATTGCCTAATCTTTTTCCAATAATTGCATCAGCTTCATTCATGATGCCATCAATTAACTCTTTTACTGTAGGGATATCATTAACTAAACCGGCAACCATTCCGCATGACCATGCGCCAGCTTCCATTGTGCCCTCATGCATAATTTTTGGATAAACGCCTGCAACTTCATCTGCAATGTCTTGAAAAGTTAGCTCGTCCCCTAATGCAGCTTCTTTTTCCATCAAGCGCTCTACAGCTTCATTATTTAATACTCTTTCAGTATTTCTTAAGGAACGCATAATTAATCTAGTGTCTAATTCCGATGCATTCACAATTGAATCTTTAACGTTTTGGTGCACAGGAGCTTCTTGGGTAGCTATAAATCTTGTACCCATATTCATGCCTTCTGCTCCAAGAGCCATGGCTGCAACTAAACTTCTTGCGTCGGCCATGCCGCCTGAGGCAACAAATGGAATTTCAAGCTCATCAGCAGCTCTGGGCAAAAGAATAAAATTAGGTATGTCATCTTCGCCAGGATGCCCGCCACACTCAAAACCATCCACTGAAACCGCATCACATCCTATGGATTGAGCTTTTAAAGAATGTCTGACAGAGGTACATTTATGAATCACCTTAATACCAGCTTCTTTTAGAGCTGGTAGATACTCAGCAGGATTTCTACCCGCTGTCTCAACAATTGGAACTCCGCCGCCAATAATTACATCTACCAGTCCCGGGTAATCTGGAGGAGTTAAGGAAGGCAAAAAAGTTAGATTCACAGCAAAAGGCTTATCTGTCATTTCCTTGCATCGAGCTATCTCATTAGCAAGTTTTTCAGGGGTTCCTTGCGTTAAACCAGTAATTGTTCCAAGACCGCCTGCATTTGATACTGCTGCAGCTAATTCTGCAAAACCAACATGATGCATACCGCCTTGAATAATAGGATGCTCAATTCCAAATAGTTCTGTAATTTTAGTTTTCATGTTTTCTCCTTTTTTTCACTTCATATCAACTGGGGTTAAAAAATCTTCGTATTGCTTTTGAAGTCTCTGCATTCCTGATATCCATCTGTCTCTATCATTTCCCTTTCTAGAAACATACTCAGCTACTTCTGTATGAGGTAATACTAGAAATTTTTCTTCAGCAATGCATTTTAGAACTTCTTGTGCAACCACATCGGGTTCTATCATTCCATCTACACCTGCAACACCAGGACCTTGAGCGGTCATAGCTGTTCTAACTGCTTGAGGACAAAGACAAGAAACACCAATACCCTTTTCTCCATAAGTAATCTTTACCCATTCAGCAAAACTTACCGCAGCAGCTTTAGTCACTGAGTAACCTGCTGCTCCCAATTGAGTTAAAAGCCCGGCTGCTGATGAAGTATTAACTAGATAACCCTCTCCTCTTTCAATCATCTGAGGTAGAACATGTTTTGCTGCAAAGATATGAGATTGAACATTTACATCCCAAATATTCTGCCAATCGGATGCTTCAACTTCAAAAAATCCTGGCACACCCCCAATTCCTGCATTGGAACAAAAAATATCAGTGCCGCCAGAATGTTCATCTGCCTTTTGGATGACATTCATAATGTCTTTTTCAATGCCAACATTTGCTTGAACAGCAATACCATTAACTGAATCAGCTGTTACTTGTGCTCCGTCTAGATTCATATCCACAGCTACTATGGATTGAACATCAGCCTCATGAAAAGCTTCACAAAGAGCTTTTCCAATTCCGCTCGCAGCACCAGTTACAACAACCCTTTTATTTTTTACATCCATTAATTTATCTCGGTAATTATTATTTCATCTGAGTCTAATGGTAAAACAACCATAGTGCCATCCTTTGATGAGCTCCAATCTTTTCTTATTTCATCAACACCTCTAAAAAACATTCTCTCAGTCAAATTATTTCTTGGAGCCGGAGTCAGATGATAAAAAATTAAATGATCAACATTGGCTAGGTTTGCTGCCTGAGCTGCTTCAATAGGTGTTGCATGATAAGTCTCAATATCATTTAAGATTTTTACTAACCCTTTGTTACCAGCTAGAGCTTTTTTCATGATAGCTAGCTGATGATTTGCTTGAGCTTCATGAAATAACACATCAGCATCTTTAGAATGCTTAATAAGATTTTCGCTGTAAGAGGTATCGCCACTGATAACAATTGACCTACCCTTATAGTCAAATCTATAGCCTATAGCTGGTTTAACAGGATCATGAGGCACCCTAAAAGCTGTGACCTTCAAACCATCTTGATCAATGATAACTGGGTTTGATAAATCTACTGAAAACGCGTTAAATCCAGCGATATCCCTTGGCGCCACTTCATCGCCATGATGCTCATGTCTGAATTGATAGTCCAACTGATATGCGTCCTCAAAACCCTGGGTTACAAGCTCAACTCCTTCAGGACCATAAACATCCATGGGCTTTGTATGAGAAGAATTAACCCATGTCATTAAGTGAAGATCTGCAAGATCTGAAATGTGATCTGAATGAAGGTGAGTCAACAAAGTTGCCTTAATTTTATTTGCATCTATTCTCCAATTATTAAGATTTACTGCACTGCCGTCTCCAATATCCACAACATAATAATTACCGCCTGCATTTACTAAGACACATGTTTGCGCCCTTCCTGGAGATGGAAGTGGAGATCTAGACCCGCACACAACAGCTGATAATGAATTGTCATTTAGATCAGCAGTGGAGCTGCCCAGAGTTTGAACAAATCTCAACATAAGTCGATCTTGAACAGCTGGAACCCTTGTTAAAGCCGACACTAAGATAATGCCAAGTACTGCAACAATTAAGAGATATTTAAGCAGTTTCATCATGTTAATCCTTAGTAGCGATCCTTGATCCAGCAAATATTAAAAAGAGGCCTACGCTAATTTCAACAATAATTGCAGACATTACAAATGGAGCATCATATAAAATAGTTGAAAGGGTTCTATACAAAGCTGCAACTAACAAAAGCATAGATGGTGCATAAAACCAATGACGTGTTGTTGTAATCGCTCCAATTAATGTCATGGCACCTACAGTTATAAAGAAACTCCCAAGATCCCCTATCTGAGTACTAAGCCCCACTCCCTCTAACAAAGGCATACCCAATGAATCAGCAACATTTGCAGGACTTATAATCCACTGTAGTCCGTTTAAAAAAAATAAAGCTCCAACAAGACCTGCTATCACTCTTAATACATTTTTCATTTCTCCTCCATTTAATTTGACCAAAAAATAAACTCATCTGTATCTTCTATTACCTGACCATCATACTTATCTATTAAAACTGGTAACTCGGTACTAGAAGGATATAAAGGGTTTGCTTGTTCGGAGTTAAACATTGCTAAAAGGTTTTCAATTTGCGAGGTTTTTTCTGGATTAATGTTAATTAAATTATTTCTTTCTAAAGGATCTTGATCGGTATCAAATAACCATTTAGTGCCTTCTTTTTTACTTATTAAATATTTCCAATTCTCATGCAAAACTGCTTGATGATTTCCTGATCGCCAAAAAAGAGTTTGATGAGGATTAGCAATTTTCTCTCCCTTTATATAAGGCATTAAATCCACTCCATCTATTTTTCTGTCCATTGGTATCTGTACATTAGCAGCAGAAGCAATAGTTGAGAAGATATCAAAATGATGGACGGGTTTATCAAATTTTAATCCTGGATCAATTTGATCAGGCCAACTTAAAATAAATGGAACCCTAATTCCACCCTCAAAGAAACTGATTTTCCAACCACGAAACGGTTTATTGATATCTTCTAACTCAATATAATTAGCTCCTCCATTATCACTGGTAAAAAAAATTAAAGTTCTGCCATAAATATTTAATTCTTTTAATGTTCGAATTATCTCTCCAACACTTCTATCAAGCGCTCTTATCATTCCAGAATAAACTTTTAAATTGTGACCTGACATATGACTCATTTGCTCTACATCACTTCTTATAGCTTGAAGAGGATTATGTATTGCCCAATGACTCAAATATAGAAAAAAAGGTCTATTTTTATTTTTTTCAATAACTTTTATTGCCTCATCGGTGTAGTAATCTGTTACGTATTTATCTGGAGTAAAATAATTACTGTCATTAAAACGTGCTGCATACTGACCTCCAGACCAAACCATCTTATCTATGCTTGTTTCAAATTTTGCATTCACAACATCTGGATGGTCTTCTGGGAGATAATAAGCGCCTGCTAAAGACAATGAGTCATCAAACCCCTGGTCAAGAGGCGACATTCCAGATGAATGTCCAAGATGCCATTTACCAATATGAGCTGTGTAGTAGCCTTGTGTTTTTAATATTTCTGCAATAGTTATCTGATCTGAGGGCATGCCCTGATCCATAAATGAGGGTAGATTTCTTGCTATCTCATTATCAATTCTTGCTCTAAGATTGTCATCATCTTCTTCAGCAAGCCAACGAACAACCAATTGTCCTAAATCTGGTACCGGTGTGAACTCAAACCCGAATCTTGTTGCGTATCTACCTGTTATAATAGAAGCTCGAGATGGAGCGCAAGTAGCATTTGCTGCATAACCCTTATTGAACCAGACGCCATTTTTAGCTAACGAATCTATATGGGGAGTTTCTAAAGTTCCGTCTGCTGCACCACCATTATGCAAAGAGATATCGTTATAACCCATGTCATCTGCCAAGATCAAAATAATATTTGGCCTGGAATCATTTTGGTCTAATCTCTCTAAAGGCCCCTCTGGCCATTTTGTTGGAATATTATCTTGAACAGGATTTATAAAATTAACGACTGTTGGTAAAGCCCAAATAATTATATTGACTTTAAATTCCCAGAGCAAAAAACCAGAAATTAAAATTGTTAAAAAAAAATAAGATACTTTTTTAAGCATTGCTAAGACTTACAATAATCCCCTCTTTTGGATTGATTTTTCCAGAAACCATTTCTTCATAGGTGCTAGTAAAATTTTCTAAACCATGAATCTCTTTGACCTGCATCCAATTTTTACTTTGTATTGCTCTGGCAGTCATGAACGAATTTGTTTTTTCAGCATAACCATCATGCCCCCAATCTCCAATGCGTTTTTGGATATGAGCTGGGGCAAAAAAAAATTCAGTTCTATCTCTAAGCATTGCTTGGCCTAAAGCATCTTCTGCAGTGGTCTCATTATCCCAATGAGTCATACCCACCGTAAGGCACTTGAGCATGTTATCACCCAGCTCCCCATGGAGAGTTCCAAGAATTTCTCGATTGCCAGCCATATCAACCATCACAGAGCCCACTGAATAATCTACGTGACTAAGCTCATCGTAAGAAATCACTTCATCATAACAACCAAGATTTTCCACAAACTGTGAGTTTGATCGAGACGTAAGTCCAACTATTTTTGGTGCATTTTCAATATCAGCTAGACCTTGAGCTAGACCAATGGCAGTTTTACTCGAAGCGCTAACTACAATTACTTGAGATGCTCCAAGGTATGAATCTTCAGCCAAAGAGTCACATAAACAAAATGCTGTAATATGAAGTGGAAATAAAAGAGCTCTAACTGCATCCATGGATGGATCGTAATTTTGATCTCCATTAAGCCTCACATAATTATTGTAAACAGGGGGGAGTTCTTTACGGTGATCTTTGCCATCACTAAAACTTTGATCAGAGACTTTGATTGGACTTAAAGTTAATGAGTCTGCAGCTGGAAAATAACCAAAGAGTCGTTCTCCAACATTCAAACCTTCAATATTTGAGTGAGTAATTTCAGCAAACCCCCACATAGGTATGCAACCCCATTCATTCTTTTCATCTTGCGCTGCTGGAAAAAATTTCCAATAACCAATCGTATCTCCCGCAACACCATAAGTTACGTTATTAGCTGTAAAAGCAAAGCTTTCAATCTTGACTGCAATCTCACCATCATGAATGGAAGCTGAATCAGTATCTGCAATTCTTGAATGAGTTAAATCAGATTTTAAAGTTTGAAATTGGCTCATAGTTTTTTTCCTTTGGATTATTTTTTTTGTATTAGTGAAAGACTGAAAAGTATTATTAAAATAAAAGTAATATAAGGAGCCCCAACTGCCCCTGGAGTTGCTCCAATGGTATAAATGCCTTGCACAGCTATGTCTTCTCTTATCAATGGATAACCGAAAGTTCTGAAGCTCCACTCAAATAACCACAGCAAATACATCAATGGAATGAGTGTTTTGTATCGAAAAATAACAACCCAACAAACGACGCAAAAAATTAGTTGCGCAAAACCCCATAATGAAAAAAATCTATAAATTAAAATCATGGGATCTGGATCGCCCGCAATCATTGAAAAGTTAGCTATTTCATGAAACCCATACTTCTCAAAGAACATATGAATGATTGATCGCCATGTCATCAAAAGCGTGAAAGCTATAAAGCCCCATAGCGCAATCTTGTGACCGCGAAAATCATTGTTAGCACTTTCAGGGAAGAGTTTATTCAAAATCCCATCCATCTGTGGTGACTTCAATATTTAGTTGTCCGGCTAATCCTGCTGTCCTGTGCTTTTCACTTTCTATGTACTCATCACTTGTAGCCATTTTAAACATAGCTTTTCTGCTGGGGTATCTTACAACTGCGACTACATCCCAGAGTTCTTCGACCTCACCAAGTATTAGCCGATTAACCTCTCCACCAAATATTGGTTTAGCACCTACTTTGGCTAAATGCCCTAAAACCTCATCAGAATAGATGGCATATGCCTCCCTTCCAGTAAGATCAGTTTCTCTTCCATCTGCATATTCTGCTTTTTCTTTAAACTTAATAAGATTGACTGCTAAAAATGGAACATCTTCTCCTAGTGCAAATCCTGCAACTTGAACTGGAGATGGAGTCACCGCATTCTTAAAAATCTTTTCTTCGTTATTGTTAGAATTTCCCCCAAAGAAAAAGAGAGAAATTCCAATAAATAATATTGCAGTAAAAAAAATAAATTTCTTCATAATAATTCGTCTTCTTTAAGTTCGATATTTAACTGGCCTTCTAGACCAGCCGATCTATGTTTTTCGCTCTCTAAGTAATCGGGGTCCATGATCATTTCAAACATGGCTTTTCGACTTGGGTACCTCGCAATTGCAACGCTATCCCATAAATCTTCAGCCTCTCCAATCATGAGGCGACTTACTTTTCCAGATAAAACCCAATTTGCTCCTACTTTTTTAAGATGCTCTACAACCTCTTTACCATAAATAGAATAGGCCTCTTTTCCGGTAAGATCTGTTTCTCTTCCATCCTCATATTCAGCTTTTTCTTTAAACTTTAAAAGATTCAGCATTGTTATGGGCGTGTCAGTATCACCCTCAAGAAATCCCTCAATCTGAGTTTTATGAGGTTTTAAATGGTTTTTTACCTCCATAATTATTCCCCCATCGTAATAGCTTTTTGAAAGGCAGGTCTTGCATTAATTCTTGCAACATAGTCCTTGATATTTTGCATTTCCTCACTTACACATCCAAGTCTATTGGCCATAAAACATGAATGTCCAAGCATAAGATCTGCGGCTGAGAAATCTCCAATCAGATAATCTCTATCAGCAAGATTTTCATTCACTGGAGCTAGAGATTTTGCCAGAAGATTTTTTGCTTGATTTAAAACAGTCTCGTCTCTTCGATCTGGAGGCAATAAAATAGTCTGAACAACTATTTGATTCATTGGAGGCATGACCATCCCCTCGCAATAATGGTACCACTGGAGATAAAACGGAAATTCAGAAGAATCTGAACTAGGCTTTAATCCTCCATTCTTATGTCTCTCAAGAATATAATCAATAATGGCGCCTGACTCAAAAATTGAAATATCCCCATCTTCTAATACAGGCACTCTGCCTAATGCATGCCTTGATCTGTGCTCTGGAGATTTAAGCCCCTCTTTAGTAAAGGGCATAATATTTACTTCATACTCTAATCCCAACTCTTCTAACAGCCAAACAACTCGACCTGCTCTGGTGCCAGCAACAAAATGAACTTTTAACATAATTTATCCTCTTTATTTTTTAACCATTTTCTCTGCATTTTTTGCAAATTCTTTAGCTTTTTTATCATCATCTAACAAACTTTCCATTTTTATAGGGACTTCAAGACCTGCACTCATTCCTGGTTGGTCATACATAGACTT
>CACJJI010000012.1 GCA_902593675.1 uncultured SAR86 cluster bacterium | reverse complement strand
ATTGATGGATGCCATCAATTGAACGATTTCATTTCCTCCAAGGAGATAGATGCTGTTTACATTGCCACGCCTCACAGCGAGCATTTTATTTATGCGCTAGAGGCCATAAAGAATGGCAAACATGTTCTTTGTGAAAAACCATTAACAATGAATGCTTATGAGAGCATGATTTTGTTAGATCTTGCCAATTCTAAAAATATTTTTTTAATGGAAGCTTTTATGTATAGAATGCATCCGCAAACCAAGCATATTTTAGATAATTTAGATTATCTTTCTGATGAAAAAGAACAAATATCGATAAAAGCTTCTTTCGGATTTAATGCTGATGTATCAGAGACACACAGACTCCGAAACCCTAACTTAGGTGGAGGAGCAATATTAGATGTTGGGTGTTATCCATTAACAATGGCTAAGCTAATAGCAGGTCATTTACAGGGCTTGCATTTTGCTGAGCCAAAAAATTTTTCTGCTACTGGCCAAATTGACAAAACTGGTGTCGATTTGCAGTCACACGCACAATTAATTTTTTCTGAATTAATTGAAGCGAAAATAAGTTGCGCTATCAATGAAGATTTTGTGAACAATCTTGTTATCACTCGTGGCAAACAATCTATTACAGTTGAAGATCCATGGCATTGTGGGCAATTTAAAGAAGGACATTCATCTATCCTGCTTTCACATGAAGGCACTATTAACAATGAGATTAGTTGCATTGACGATATTGGATTATTTACAAGAGAAATAGAGCATGCTGCAAGCTGCATTTTGGAACAAAAAATTGAATCATTGCTTATTTCCCATGCTGAAACTCAAAGTAATATGTTTTGGTTAGATAGATGGCGAAATGAAATAGGTATCGAATGCCCGAGAAGTTTTGTTCAACATTCTCCAATACTTAAATCACCGGCATACTTGTCTCAAGACCCTAAGCTTCAAAGTATTAATCTGCCTGGTCTTGATAAAATTGGTTCAAGACTAGCAATAGGTTGCGACAATCAAACTTCCGATTTGCATGCATTTACGATGTTTGACCATTTTTATGGATCCGGAGGCAGAATTTTTGATACCGCCTATATTTACAATCATGGAATGGGTGATAAATATCTTGGTGATTGGATAAATTCTAGGCAAGTTGAAGAAGATGTAGTGGTGTTGGGTAAAGCCGCCCATACGCCAGAATGTGATCCAAAGTATATCCGTCCGCAAGTTCTTGAGTCTCTAGAGCGATTGCAGATTCCTCAGCTTGATATCTTTTGTTTGCATAGAGATAACCCAGATATTCCAGTGGGAGAATTTGTTGATGCTTTAGCTGAAATTAAAAATGAAGGCTTAATTAATTTAATAGGTGCATCAAATTGGGAAATGGAAAGATTCTCAAAAGCACGTAATTATGCAGCAGAAAATGGCAGAGAGCCTTTTACTGTTCTGAGTAATAATTTTAGCTTGGCTGAGATGATTGAACCGGTTTGGCCTGGTTGTGTGGGAGTAAATGATGATTTTTTAGAATATCTAATCGAAGAGGAGATTATGTTATTCCCTTGGTCTTCCCAAGCCAGAGGATTTTTTATAAAAAAGAAAGAAGTTATATCCAGTGAACACTTTTCAAATCCTACCCTCGATGAGGAAATGAGGGTTTGGCACTATGAAAAAAATTTAAAAAGAAGACAGGCTTGCTTTGATTTGGCAGATCAAAGGAATGTGCAGCCAATTCAAATTGCCTTAGCCTATGTATTGCACAAATCAAATTTGATCTTTCCACTGATTGGGCCAAGATCGATTTCTGAATCTAATAGTTCTATTCAAGCCACTCAAATTGAATTAACTACTGCAGAACTTCAAGCGCTTGCTCAAGATTGATAGTAGTTTCTAAACAAATATCCTTTGATGAAGATCCAATTAGAATTTTGTATGCTCCACCTTTTATTTGCCAAGCATTAGCATCTACAGACCAATAGGAGAAATTTCTAGGTCCAAGTTGAAGTTCAAAATTTTTAACTTCATTTGGCCTTATTTCTGCCTTCAAAAAACCTTGTAAGGTTTTGCAAGGCTGATCAGTAAGAGGATTAGAGTAGCCAACATAACATTGAGCTATTTCTTGCCCCAAAATATTTCCTATATTTTGCACTTCGAATCTACATGAGACCGCAAAATCTTTGTCTACTGATACCTCTAGGTTTTGATACATAAAATTTGTATAAGACAATCCATGACCAAAATAAAATAACGGCATGACTGACTTTTTTTCATACCATCTATGCCCAACCAAAAGTTTTTCATGATAGTTCATTTGTAAGTCAGTTCCAGGATAAAATTGATAAGCAGGTGTATCCTCTATTTTTGCAGGGAAGGTTGTTGGTAATTTGCCTGATGGATTAACTTTTCCAGATAAAATATCAACCAAAGCATTTCCAAATTCTTGACCAGCAAACCATGTCTGCACTATAGCGCTTGCTTTATGTGCCCAGGGCATATGAATTGGAGAGCCGGTATTAAGAATGACAATTGTATTTTGGTTCGCTTCTAATACAGCCTCAATTAATTTATTTTGATTTGCAGGTAAATTGAAATCAGCTCTATCATTCCCTTCTGTTTCCCAATCTGAATTAGTACCAACAATTAAGAGAACTTCATCAGCATTTGAGGCAGCATCAATAGACTCTTTAAATATGTCGACTTCATCGGGAGCTTGACAGCCAATATATACTGCGGGAAAACTCCCCTCAAAATGATATTGGACTTCAATTCTATATGTTTCCCCTCTTTTAAAATCTATAACTCCTTTTTTGGATGCAGAACCGAAAGTAAAAATGCTTCACCAGGATCTGTGCTAGTCCAATTATCAATTAGCTCACTATCATTAATAAGTAAGCGGCATTTTCCAATACCAAAAATCTCAAATTCATGAGAGCCGGAAATATCTGGTGTATATTCGCAAGAAAACTTCACGGAAATATTTGGCCTACCTTCTTTTGAAATTACATCTTTAGCAAAGCCTTCAAAAACCCAAAACTTACTTCCTGTAAGGCATTCAGATAGAATTAAGTTTTCGCCAAATTGATTTCCATCAAAATACTCCACCAAGAATCCGCTGTTATTTTTCATTAGTTTTTCATTTATTTTTGGGAGATATTTATGTGTATGGCAGCCCTTTGAGTATAGAATTTCTGTGTTAGATCCTAGCCTTTCTTGTATTGCTGCAAGTGGATGAATTTGATAGTGCGGTCTTAAACTTGCACTTCCTCCACCAATGATTTGTGCTTCTTTGGCATTGGGCCCAATAACAGCTAATTTCTTAATATCTTTTTTAAGAGGCAACAAACCTTCATTTTTAAGTAGAACCATCCCATCAGCTGCTGCTTTTCTCAACAGCGATCTATGTTCTGGCCGATCAATAGCTTCTTCATCTTTGATTTCTGGTTCTTGAAAGCGATTTGAGAATTCAGCCACAGTTAAAATTCTCTTAACCTTATCGTCAATCAGTTCCTCAGAAACTTTTTTAGCCTTAATGGCATCAATTAAGGTTTTGCCCCAAACATTACTAGGTCCAGGCATTTCAAGATCTAAGCCACCATTTGCATTTTCTATTGTTTCCAGTGCAGCACCCCAATCGCTGACAACATACCCATCAAAACTCCATTCTTCTTTTAAAATACTTATCAGTAATTCTTGATGAGAACTACAAAAGATATTATTTAATTTGTTGTATGCACTCATTACAACTTTTGCATTCCCCTCTTTGATGCCCATTTCAAAGGGAAGTAAATAAATTTCTCTTAAAGTTTGCGCATCTATGTTTGAGCTTATTGCGTGACGCTCATACTCAGTATCATTCCCAACAAAATGCTTTAAACAGGCTGCGACATTTTTAGATTGAACGCCTTGAACATAATTGGTTGCAATTTTTCCTGTTAAAAATGGATCTTCAGAAAAACTTTCAAAATGTCTCCCACCTAAAGGATGTCTATGAATATTTATGGTTGGACCCAAAAGAACATCTACATCTTTTGCTTGCGCTTCTTCGCCCAAAGCCACGCCAATGTTTTTGATTAACTCAAGATCCCATGTGGAACCTAATGATATTGCACATGGAAAACAGGCTGAAGTCTTTCCAGAATTTGAGTCACCTCTAACCCCGTTGGGACCATCTGACATTTTGATGCTAGGAATATTTTTATTATCAATCTTGTTGGTATACCAAGAATTAAAACCGCTTAGCAGTGAAACTTTTTCATCTAAAGTTAATGTATTTATTAGCTGATCTATATTTGTCATGTGTTAATCTTAATTCCTTTATAGTTAAAACACACTCTTATATGACCATAGAGTTTATAACTTTTTTTGCTGCCTTATCTTTCGTAACATCTTTGCTAACATCCATTTTTAGTGTGGGAGGAGGGTTAATTATGTTAGTTGCATTAGCCCAGTCTTTTTCTCCTGCAACTCTTATTCCTTTGCATGGAGCCATTCAACTCTTTAATAATCTATCAAGGACATTTGTTTATCAGGAATTTTTTAGATGGAACCTGATACAAAATATTTTAATTGCTACAACCCTGGGTGCATTTATAGGAATACTTTTGTTTGGATCCATCCCAGAAAACGTGCTCATATGGTTGATAGCAGGAACAATTTTATTTTTTACTTGGGCGCCTTTAGATAACTTCATTCTTTCGATAATGCGAAATGATTGGTTTTGTGGTTTTATTTCTGGATTTGCTGGAATATTTATTGGGGCAAATGGACCCCTGGTAACAGCTTACATGCGGACAAAAAATCTATCCCCTCAATTATTAGTTGCAAACCATGGCGCTGTAATGATTTATCAACACACGATTAAAATTTTTCTATTTATCTATTTTTTTAGCTTTTCAATTAGAGAGTATCTTTTTTTTATTTTTATTTTAGCCATTGCAGGCTTTGCAGGCGCGCTTTTGGGAAGAGCATTAATATCCTCTATTTCATTCGATAGTTTTAATATTATTCTGAAATTACTTTTATCATTTCTTGCCTTGATTCTAATTGTCTAGATTAAATTCGATCGATAAAGTGCATTAGATTAAAAATATTCGTACAATCGAATATATAAAAGGGGTAAGCAATATGAAGTTGGTATTTGGTCTTTTTGGTTTGGAAAACTTCTATGGAGGGGACATTTCATCCTATATTGAAATTTCACAAATGGGGGAAGAACTCGGTTTTGATAGTGTAAGCGTCACTGATCATGTGGTAATGGGAAAAAACTTGCATAAATATCCTTTTGGAAAATTTCCCCTTCCATCTGAAGCTCCGTGGTATGAGCCCTTATCTCTGCTTACAATGATTGCCTCAAATACAACTAAAATTAAGCTGGCGACAGCAATATTAATTACACCCTTAAGAAACCCAGCGTTACTTGCTAAGACAGCTGCTTCTCTAGATGTTATATCCAAGGGTAGATTAGAGCTTGGAGTTGGCCTAGGTTGGCAAAAAGAAGAGTTTGATGCTGCAGGAGTGAGCTTTGAGGATCGTTCAGAAATATTTTGGGAAACTTTAGATATTTGCAAAACGCTTTGGCAAGATAGCCCAGCATCCTTCAAGGGGAATCATTTTAAGTTTGATGATATTTGGTGTCACCCTCAACCAATTCAAGGTCAAAACATACCTTTATTATTTGGCTTAAAAATGACTCATGAAAATGCAGATAAAATTGCAAAAGTTGGACATGGTTGGATTCCTATCAAAACAAGCAGAGACTTTATTTCAGAAGGTAAAGAAATTTTATTTGATGCATTCATCAAAGAAGGTAGACAAGATCAACCTAGAATTAGGGGGCAGTTACCCACATGTGTAGATGATAATGGAGTTCCCAATATTGATCTAACACTGAAAGAATTAGAGAAATCTATGGCCGCTGGTTTAGATGAGATAGAGGTTTTTCCAATTAATTTTGTCCAAGCGCCTGATGATATTTATAAAGTATTAAAGATTATTTCAGAGGTAAGAAAATCATGAAAAAGGACATTATTTCTTCAAAGCTATCTAATAGGCTTATTCCTGCAAAATTATCTTACTTATATGCATCTATTATTGATCGAAGGAAATTTTCTTCGTTGGGAAGCATCATGTGGGATGAATTTTCTATGAGTGGACATTATGAGATTAATGGTTTGGAGAATTTTATCACTGCAATGCAGCAGCTTGAAAATTATCAAAGTACCATGCATCAAGTAATGAATGTTCAAGGAGAATGGAAAGGAAATTTATATAATGGAGAAACGTATTGTGTAGCTAGTCATATCTTCAATCAGGACGATAAGCCTCATAAATTAGATATGGGGATTATCTACTCAGATGTTATTGAGGTAAGAGATGGCACTGCTAAATTTATCCTGCGAAATTTTATTCTCAAATGGCAAAAAACAGATATTTTGGATCTCCCAACACAGGGTTAATTACTGTTTAATTCTTTAAGGATTTGCTAAAAAAATCTAAAAGCATCATCGCAGTGTCCATTCCCGCATAATTAGATCTTGTGATTAATGCAATTTCACGATGTGGTCCAGGTTCATTTAGATGTGAAATAGACAAGCCCCTCTTGTTTCCAACTAATTCTTTTAAGGCCATCTTTGGCACTAGAGTTGTCCCCATTTTGCCTTTCACTAATTGAATAAGTGTGTTTAAACTCGATGCTTTTAAAGAGTATTGAGACGGAGAAGAAATTTTACAAGCATCCAAAATATGATCTTTTAGGCAATGGCCATCTTCAAGAAGCATAAGTTCTGAGTGCTCTAATTCAGACGCTCTAATTTCAGATTTGCCTGCATTTTTATTTTGACTATGCGAGACCCAAAAGAAATCTTCTTCCCAGAATTTAAAGCTTAAAAGATTTCCCACATCATATGGAAGAGCTAAAATTGCCATATCTAATTCACCTTCCTTCACTCTATTCAAAAGCAATTGAGACTGTCCTTCCTCTATCTTTAATTTAAGACCAGAGAATTCTTTTTGAAGCTTGGGAAGAACCATTGGAAGGAAATATGGACTGATTGTTGGAATAATCCCAATTGATATAAATTGACCGAGTCCTCTTGAGTGGTGTTGAGCAAGTTCGTGAATATTATGAACTTCTAATTTAATCTTTTTTGCTTTGGTCAAAATTTCTTGTCCAAGATTGGTAACAATAACTTTTTTATTGCTTCTCTCAAAAATCTTTACACCTAAATGAGCCTCCAATTCAGTGATCGCATTGCTCATCGTTGATGCAGAAATAAAACACTCATCAGCTGCTTTTTTAAAGTGCAGGTTTTTAGCAACCGCCAGCGCATAATCAATTTGTTTGAGAGTCAGCATAATTTTGGAGTTTATAACATTTATAAAATCGAATATAACATTCTTTTTTAATATATTTACCAATACATATAAAATCTGTAAGCTAATTAATACCACAGCTTTTGCAGTGAAAGTTTAATATTAATTTGGAATATAAATATGAGTAAAGAAACTGAAAATAAATGTCCTGTTATGCATGGAAGTTTGTCCTCTAATAGCTCAACTGGAACATCTAATAAAGATTGGTGGCCGAACCAATTAAATCTGAGTATTCTTCATCAGCATGATCAAAAGGGTGATCCTATGGATGAGGATTTTGATTATGCTGAAGAGTTTAAAAAACTCGACTACGCAGCTCTAAAAAAGGATTTAAATGATCTGATGACAGACTCCCAGGATTGGTGGCCAGCAGATTATGGTCATTATGGGCCATTTTTTATAAGAATGACTTGGCATGCTGCCGGCACTTATCGTATAGGTGATGGTAGGGGAGGTGGAGGCACTGGAGCCCAACGATTTGCTCCTCTTAATAGCTGGCCTGATAACGGAAATCTAGATAAGGCAAGAAGACTGCTATGGCCAATCAAGCAAAAATATGGAAAGCAGATTAGCTGGGCTGATCTCCTGATTCTAGCTGGAAATGTTGCGATAGAGTCAATGGGTGGAAAAACCTTTGGATTTGGGGGAGGTCGCCCAGATATTTGGGCGCCTGAAGAAGATATTAATTGGGGAGCTGAAACTGAATGGCTCACAAATGAAAGATACAGTGGCGTTAGGGACCTAGCCGATCCTCTTGGAGCAGTTCAAATGGGTCTCATTTATGTCAATCCTCAAGGTCCTGATGGAGAGCCAGATCCTGTTGCCAGTGGAAGAGATGTTAGAGAAACGTTTGGTCGGATGGCAATGAATGATGAGGAAACGGTTGCTTTAGTTGCTGGTGGCCATACCTTTGGTAAAGGCCATGGCGCTGGACCTGAAGATCATGTTCAGGCTGAGCCAGAGGGCGCACCTCTTGAAAACATGGGTTTTGGTTGGCAAAGCAGTCACGCATCTGGAAAGGGTAGCGATACTATTACAAGTGGATTTGAAGGAGCTTGGACAGCTAATCCTACCCAATGGGACAATGGCTATTTTGACCTGCTATTTGGTTATGAATGGGAGAAAGTAGAGACTCCTGCAGGAAAGATCGTTTGGCATGCAATTGATCAAAAAGAAGAAGACATGGCACCAGATGCTGAAGACTCTTCAGTTCGAGTTCCTACAATGATGACAACAGCAGACATGGCTATGCGTGAAGATCCTGCATATAGAAAAATTTCTAAGCGTTTTCATGAAAACCCTGAAGAATTTGCTGAAGCCTTTGCTAGGGCTTGGTTCAAATTATTGCATAGAGATATGGGTCCCAAAGCGAGATACCTTGGCCCAGAGGTTCCTGATGAGGAGCTAATTTGGCAAGATCCAGTTCCGGCTGGTAGCACTGATTATGATGTTGAAAAAGTTAAACAAGCCATATCTGAATCTGGGCTTTCAATTCAGGAAATGGTTGAGACAGCATGGGCTAGTGCATCTACATTTAGAAATTCTGATCTAAGAGGTGGCGCAAATGGTGCTAGGATTCGTTTGGCTCCCCAAAAAGATTGGGAAGCTAATAAACCTGAGCAACTTTCTAAAGTTCTTTCAATCTATGAAACTATTTCCAATGATACAGGTGCTTCAATCGCTGATGTTATTGTCCTGGCTGGAAATGTAGGAATTGAAAAGGCTTCTGGGGTCGATGTACCATTTACTCCAGGCCGTGGTGATGCATCAGATGATCAAACTGATGTTGAATCATTTGCAGTTCTTGAACCTGTTGCTGATGGTTTTAGAAACTATTTAAGTTCTAAATCTAATATATCAGCTGAAGAAATGATGCTTGATAAATCTCAATTACTTGGTCTAACAGCTCCTGAAATGACAGTTTTACTTGGTGGAATGAGATCATTAGGAATTAGTAATAATGATTACGGTATTTTTACAGATAATCCAGATAAGTTAAGCAATGATTATTTTGATACATTGCTTGATATGTCGGTAGCATGGAAACCCAATGGAACTGGGAACTCCTATGAGGGCTTAGATAGAGTATCTGGAGAAAAAGTTAGAACTGCTACAAAAGTAGATTTAGCCTTTGGATCAAATTCACAACTTCGTGCGATTGCAGAAGTTTATGCTAGTGACGATGCTGAAGAAAAATTTAAATATGACTTTGTTTCAGCTTGGAATAAAGTTATGAATAATGATCTAGTGTCTTAAAGGAGCTTAACTCAACAAAAAAAAGGGGGTTTTTAAGCCCCCTTTTTTTTGCTAAAAATTTAGTAGTGAGGTGGTTTTTCATATTCTATTGGCGGGAAAGAATGTTTTTTTTGATTTGAGACTCTTTTCTTGTATGGATATTTAGATATTACGTCAGCAGCATCATCTACTGCAGACGGCAAGTTAGCATCTTTTTTTGGTATATCTCTTGATTCCTTATGTTTATGAATATTCATTAACCGTTATTTTACACACTCAACCAAAGATTTTGATGAATTAGAAATGTTTAGTATGATTCGATTATGAAAACAGCCATATATCCCGGATCTTTTGATCCAATTACTTTTGGGCATATTGATATTGTTGAAAGAGCGGCAGCTTTATTTGATAAGGTCATTTTAGGTGTGGCTGAAAGCCAATCCAAAAAACCTCTATTTAGTGTTGATGAAAGAATAGACTTGATTGCTGAGATTTTCAAAGATAACCCTAAAATAGAAGTTTTAGGTTATTCAAAAAAATTAACAGTTGATTTAGCCAGGGAAAATGATGCAATTGCAATAATTAGAGGATTAAGAGCGGTTGCCGATTTTGAATATGAATTTCAATTAGCGACTATGAATAGAAGTCTTGCGCCGGATATTGAAAGTATTTTCTTTACCCCTAAGGATACATTAATTTATGTTTCTTCTAGCCTTGTAAAAGAAATTGCAACTTTTGGTGGCGATGTTTCTCGTTTTGTTTCACCAAATGTTAGAGCTGCTTTACAAAAAAAGATTGCTGGCTAAATCTGACATTGGCGACAGTAAAATGTTGCTCTTTGTGACTGAATAATCCTCTTAATTGACTCTTCTTTGCATTTTTTGCATTTTTGATTTTCACGATCATAAACATTGAGATCTATTTTGAAATAGCCTTTATTTCCATCCGGCTGATAAAAGTCTTGAAGGGTTGTTCCGCCTGCTTTAATAGCTCGTTTTAAGATTTTTTTTGTAGATGAAGCAATCTCCTCATATTCTTTTTTATTTAATGTTTTGCTTTTTCTTGTAGGCCGAATGTTAGCATCAAATAATATTTCATTTGCATAAATATTTCCTATGCCAACAACATTTCGCTGATTCATGAGAGCATTTTTTATTGGCGATAAGGATTTCTTAATCTTATGAAATAGGTACACTCCATTAAATTCCTTTGAAAGAGGCTCTGGCCCAAGGTTTTCTAATAAAAAGTGAGTACTGGGTTCTGTGACATGATGCATTGATCCAAACCTTCTTGGGTCATTAAAAATTAATTTTCTATTTTCAAAAATAAACTCAACATGGTCATGCTTTTTATAAAAATTAGAATTTTTTTCAGCAATTCTGAGCGTTCCCGTCATCCCTAGATGAATAAGTATTTGTGATTGCTCGATGTGGAGGAGAATATATTTTGCTCTCCTGTTGATTTTACTAACTTTTAACCCATGTAGCTTTTTAAAAGCAGCCATATCTACTTTCCATCGTAGATTCGAATTATGTATTTTTATGGACTCTAGGTTTTGATTTGTAAAATCTTGAATTGCTTGGACGGAGGTTTCAACCTCTGGCAATTCTGGCATGCTCTATCCGAGTAAATTATTTATTTCGATAAGATTTTCAGGACTTAGAGTTCCAGCCGCTAAATGCAAACGGAGGGTTGTAATTAGGTAGTCATATTTTGCATTAGAGAGATTTCTTTCTGCACTATAGAGATTTTTTTCAGCTTGCAGTAAATCTACTATATTTCTAGTTCCAACCTCATATCCCACTTTTGTAGCTTCAAGCGCACTAGAGGCTGAAACAACAGCTTGTTTTTGTGCCCGAAGATTTGCAACAAGTGTAACCACATTTGAATATTGACTTCGCACATCTTGAATAACACTTCTTTCTGTAAATAAAGCATCTTCTGAGGATTTATTAGACTCTGCGTATGCTTGCTTTGTTCTTGAAATCACGGCTCCACCTTGAAAAATTGGCATTGAGAGTTGCAAGCTGTATGTATCTCGCTGAGTTTCATCTGGAACTGTAATATTAAAAGATCCGCCAGTATTTAGTCCATCAAAAGAATATTGATTTGTTTCTGATTCAGTTTGAACTCCAACAATATCAACTTTTGGTAAATGATTGGATGCTACGCTTCGAGCATTATTTTTAGAGGCAAACTTTCTAAGATTTGCAGCCTTAAGTCTAAAGTTATTTTCTACAGCTTTTCTTGCCCATTCTTCTTTAGAAGCTGGCACAGGATTTGTGACATTGAGGTCATTAACCAATCCATCAAGAGAAATAATTTCTCTGCCGATTAATGCATTCAATGATTCTTTGGCTGTATAAACCTCTCCCTCAATCCTAGTTCTTGATGCAAGACTTAGATCAAAAGCTAACTGTGCTTCTTGCACTTCCGTTACAGCCGAAAGTCCAACTTCATATCTTTGCCTAATTTGATCTAATTGTTTTTTTATGGCTTTTTCTTCTGATCGAGCTGCGCTTAAGTTATCTATAGCTCGCAAGACATTAAAATAAAGCTCAGCAGTTCTTACGATTAATGCTTGCTGGGAATATGCAAAATCAGCTTCTGCAGCATCAGTTAGAAATTTTGATTGTCTGTATTTGAACCATGAATCAAGCCTAATTAATGGCTGGGTTAATCTAGCAGATGAGCTGAAATTATTATACTCGTTCTGCAGATTGCCGTTTTGGTAATATTCATTCCAATTAGTTTGTGCATTGATAGAAATATTGGGAAGAAGGCCGGCGCGACCCTGCACCTTAATCTCCTTGCCTGATAAATATGAAAATTCTGCTGACTTATATTGAGGATCATTTTCCAAAGCATCATTATAAATATCTAGTAAGCTGTCTGCAGTTGAGTGAATGCTAAAAGCAAGTATAGGGATGACTAGAATTTTTTTATTCATATTAAAATTTAATGTTTACAGTGCACACATTAAAACCCTTTTGGGACCGCAATGTCAAGTTCACTTTACACTTAAATGCTATTTATTTTATTTTAGTCTATTGTGAAAAAATCTCCTAAAATCTATTAAATTAATAGCTTGCTTTCAAATTAGTTAGAGTAGAATACTAGTTAAAAGTTCATTAGCATTAGGAAATAATAATTGGCTAAAAATTATGATTCAGAGTCGATAGAGGTTCTATCAGGCTTAGATCCGGTCCGAAAAAGACCGGGTATGTATACTGACACCTCTTGCCCAAATCATCTTATCCAAGAAGTTCTAGATAACTCAATTGACGAAGCTTTAGCAGGCCACTGTTCAAAGATCAAAGTCACGCTTCATAAAGAAGGGGGTGTTTCTGTCATAGATGATGGGCGCGGTATGCCGGTAGATATCCATCCTGAGCATAAGGTTTCTGGGGTAGAGCTGATAATGTGCAAGCTGCATGCTGGAGCAAAATTTTCAGGCGAAGATTACAATTTTTCTGGAGGCTTGCATGGTGTAGGGGTCTCTGTAGTTAACGCTCTTTCGAAAAATCTATCTGTAGAAATTAAAAGAGATAGTCATAAGTTTGAAATGAAATTTGAGGGAGGTGAAAAAACTTCTGACCTAAAAAAGGTTGGAGATATAGGCCCTAGAAATACAGGAACCTCAATAAGTTTTGTTCCGGATCCACAATATTTTGAGACAGTTAATATTGATAAAAGTAATTTGAAGCACCTTCTTAAAGCAAAAGCTGTTTTATGCCCTGGCTTAACTATTGAATATTATGATGAGAAGAAGAACGAGAAGATCCTCTGGAATTATGAAAATGGGCTGATCTCATATTTATCCGAATCCTCTGATGATATTGAATTGCTTCTCGAAGAATCAATTTCTTGCAGCAAACTAGCTGATGATAATGCTCTTGATTTTGTTTTGAATTGGTCTACAAAGCCAGCAAAAAATCTCATGAATGAATCTTATGTCAATCTTATTCCCACTGCTCAGGGTGGATCTCATATGAATGGTTTCAAAGCGGGTTTATTAGAGTCGGTTAAAGAGTTTTGTGAGTTCAGAAATTTAATTCCTAAAGGCTTAAAAATAACTGCTGATGATGTTGTGCAACACAGCACTTTTATTATTTCTTCAAAGTTAACTAACCCGCAATTTGCAGGTCAAACAAAGGAGAGGCTAGATTCAAAAGACCATCAGGCTTTTGTGAATTCAACGACTAAAGACGTTCTGAGCATATGGTTTAACCAACATACAGAGGAAGGAGAAAAATTAGCTGAATTGGCTATTGCATCTGCCCAAGCAAGAACAAAAGAAACGAAAGTGGTTGATAGAAAGAAAACATTTCAAGGTCCTGCACTGCCTGGAAAACTCTCAGATTGTAATAGCACTGATCTAAATGAGACGGAGTTATTTTTTGTTGAAGGAGACTCTGCTGGAGGTTCTGCCAAGCAATCTAGGGAAAGAAAATTTCAAGCAATTATGCCCCTTAGGGGAAAAATCTTGAATACTTGGGATTTAGAGAGCGCTGAGATTATGAAGTCTGCAGAGATAAAGGATATTTCTACAGCGATTGGAGTTAATCCAGGAAGTCCAGATATTGAGTCTTTGAGATATGGCAAAATTTGTATTTTAGCTGACGCTGATTCAGACGGCCTTCATATTGCAACATTGTTATGTGCTCTATTTCTTCGACACTATAAGCCATTAATTCAGGCTGGTCATATTTTTGTAGCCATGCCTCCACTATTTAGGATAGATTGCGCAAAAGAGGTATTTTATGCTCTTGATGAAGATGAAAAGGATTCAATAGTTAAAAAACTAAAGACAAAGCCAGGAAAACCAAAAATAGATATTCAAAGATTTAAAGGCCTAGGTGAGATGAATCCCTCTCAGCTCCGTGAAACAGTAATGGACCCTAAAACAAGAAGATTGGTTCAGCTTACCATCACCTCCGCTGACAATGTTAATAGTATGATGGATCTTTTGCTTTCTAAGAAAAATGCTGGGGCAAGAAAAGAGTGGCTTGAGAAACGAGGGAAAATAGTAACAGTTTAATTATGAATAAGAATCTTAGCTCTATAAGTTTGAAGGAATACGCAGAGGAGTCTTATCTTAATTACTCAATGTATGTCATCTTAGATCGCGCACTCCCTCACATTGGAGATGGCATGAAACCAGTCCAAAGGAGAATTCTCTATGCAATGAGTGAGCTAGGTTTAAATGCTAGCTCAAAGTATAAAAAATCTGCTAGAACTGTTGGAGATGTAATTGGCAAATTCCATCCTCATGGTGACAGCGCAGCATATGAAGCCATGGTTCTCATGGCGCAAAATTTTTCATTTAGATATCCACTGGTAGACGGGCAAGGGAATTGGGGCACACAAGATGATCCTAAGTCATTTGCTGCAATGCGCTATACAGAATCAAAATTAACTGGATTCGCTGATTTGCTTCTTTCTGAATTAAAGCTAGGAACAGTTGACTGGCAGCCTAATTTCGATGGTTCCCTGCTTGAGCCAACAATTCTGCCTGCAAAGATACCTAGTATTCTTCTCAATGGAACTACAGGTATTGCTGTTGGTATGGCAACTGACATTCCATCGCATAACATAAATGAAGTTTTAGATGCATGTATACATGTTTTGGATAATCCAAAGTCAGCAACAAAAGATTTATTAAAGTTTATTAAAGGTCCAGATTTTTCAAATCCAGCACCAATAATTGTTTCTGCTGAAGAACTTGTAGAGATTTATGAAACTGGAAGAGGTGGATTTAAAATTAGGGCTCATTGGGATTCAGAGGGGAATGACATTGTTGTAAGGGCCTTGCCTCATCAAGCGTCTGGTTCAAAAATTCTTGAACAAATTGCCGATCAAATGCAAAAGAAAAAACTTCCAATGATTGTTGATTTGCGGGATGAGGGAGACCATAAAGAACCTGTCAGGCTGGTTATATCTTTAAAGTCTAACCGCATAGATCCAACTGAAGTCATGAATCATCTTTTTGCGACCACTGATTTGCAGAAAAACTATCGAGCTAACATGAATTTAATTAGCTTGAAAGGATCTCCAAGAGTATTTGCCCTCAAAGATTTAATTTCTGAGTGGCTTAAATTTAGACAGCAAACTGTGATGCGCAAACTTGAGCATAGATTGGATCAAGTTCATGACAGAATTCATATTTTGGAAGGCTTATTAATTGTTTATCTAGACTTAGATAAAGTCATTCATATTATAAGAAATAGCGATGATCCCAAGAAAGAATTAATGAAAGCTTTCAAGATTTCTGAGATACAAACAAATGCGATTTTAGAAATTCGTTTAAGGCAGTTAGCTAAGTTGGAACAAATAAAACTTGAAGAAGAAAAAGATGGTCTGGAAGCCGAAAGATCTGAGCTAGAAAAAATTATCAAATCGAAAGCCAGGTTAAAAACTTATATTAAAAATGAACTCAAAGAAATCAAAGAAAACTTTGGAGACGAGAGAAGCTCTCCAATTGAATCAACTTCAGAAGCTAAGGCATTCTCTGAAGAAGAAGTTGTTACGTCAGAAGCAGTCACCATAATTCTTTCCAAGGCTGGTTGGATAAGGTCAGCTAAAGGCCATGATATTGATCCAAGAACTCTTACTTATAGAGGGGATGACACGCTTCAACATTTTGCGCAAGGGAGAAATAATCAGACTGCTGTTTTTTTTGATTCAGGTGGCAAAGCTTTCTCATTACCGGCACATTCTTTGCCATCCGCAAGAGGAATGGGAGAGCCTTTAACTGGAAGAGTTGTGGCCGAATCAGGTGTTACATTTGAGGGTGTCGCAATTGGATCTGAAGAATCTCAAATATTAATTTCAAATTCAGCAGGATTTGGTTTTATAAGCAATCTCGCTAATGCAATCTCAAATCAAAAAAAAGGCAAGCAATTCATGAAAACACCCGATGGAGCTAGTGTTATCTCTCCAGTCGCTATTAATGAAAATCATAAATTTGTTGCTGCAACATTCTCTTCGCAGGATAACAAAGGAAAGGTAAGTAACAAGATGTTAATTTTTCCTATAGATGAATTACCAGTGCTACCTAAGGGCAAGGGCAATAAATTAATTAGTATTTCAACCAAATCCTTTAAAGAAAAATCTGAATTCATGATGGATGTATGCTGTTTAGCAGAAGATAGTAAACTTCATATTCACCATGAGGGGAAGACTGGTGGTAAAACCTGGGCTTTAAAAGATCTAGAGGAATATATTTCTTCGCGAGCAAAAAGAGGGCGGGTATTGCCCACTGGATATAATGGAAGAATTATGCTCGAAGAGATTATAAGATCTAGCGAATCTGTTCCTTAATAGCCTGCCTCAATATTTCCAGACCTTTTAATATTAAATCATCTTCAATAATTAGGCTTGGGGCTATGCGGATAGTATTATTATTAGCTTTTAAAATCATTAGCCCTTTTGCATAGCATGCTTTCATCATGGTATCTAAGTTAAAGTTCTCAGATACATTCAACTTACAACCTATCCATAAGCCTGAACTTCTTATCGCACTAAAACATTTAAACTCTTTATTGATATCCTTGAGTTTTTTTAAAAATAGCTTTTCCTTTTTCTTAACTCCATTAAGCAGCGATTTTTTAGATAACATCATCATGACTTGTTCAGCTACAGCGCAGGCAAGTGGGTTGCCCCCAAAGGTTGATCCATGAGAGCCAAGTTGCATGCACTCAGCAATTTGTGTTGTGGTAAGTATTGCACCAATAGGAATTCCACCACCTATGCC
>CACJJI010000011.1 GCA_902593675.1 uncultured SAR86 cluster bacterium | reverse complement strand
AACAATATCAGTTCTAACATGCGGAATAATACTATCTGAAGCAAGCTTTAAATCATCAAAATTATTATACAAACCAACTGAAGCTACGCTTAAAATATTAAAATTCTTTCTTAGCAAAGTCTCACTATGTAGAGCTAATGATATATCTCCAAAGTAAAATCCATCAGGTCCACCAATTTGACTTCTAATAGCAGGTGAAATTTTCCAAATCGTTGTTGGTAATTTCGTGGGAGGTCTAAAATCATGTTCTAAATGTTGCTTAGGGTCAGGTTTATAAATCGTTACAGCTTCTAGCAACGCATCTGTTTTTCTTTGATCTTGAAATGCTAAATATTCAGCCCTAGGGATATCAACTGCAAACATAGACTGATCAGCATTTACTGCTACTAGGGAGAACTCCTCAATAACTTCTGGAGAAATTTGATCCAGAACACGCGTGATCCTTCCAACAGCCTGAGCATTATTTAAGTATTTTGACTGGGCGTAAGTTATTTCAAATCGATTATTTCTTACATTTGCAGTTTGCATAAAAATGTTATTTTCTCCTAGAAGCTTTAGAGATGATTTATATAAATACTCAGCTTTTTCTGCATTTACAATAGTCTTGTAAATTTCACTATTTTCAATTACGGGAGGTTTATCACTTTTATTAATACCTGTAGATCGTTTTGAATAATTTCCACTAAGTGAAAACCCAAAATTTAACGTATTATTTCTAATGTAGCCTAGCTTTATATGAAAATTTTTTGTTACTGGATAGACAAATGAATAATTTATCCTTTTGTCTTGAGTTACTGGCAAATAACCTTCTCCATCTACCCCATAATTAGTTGAGTCATACTCAATCTTTAATCTCGTCCCTTTAAGCTTTGGCAAAAATATTTCAACTCCTCCAAAAACCCCTGCCTTATCTCCCCCAAAAAATGTTCCATAGTTGATTTCGCCCCCTTGCGTATCTCCTTGAATATTTCTTTTTCTGGAAGCAAACCTAGAATCCAGTTTTTTAAATGGATTAGATATTGTATTATTTGAAATAGTTCCGAAACCCAGTCCTAAGGTAAAGTCAATATTCCCAACTAACTTAGAAGCAACTATGAATTCAGACGAAAAAAGTGATGAGCCTCCAAAATCTCTAAAACCAACTGCAATTTGAGGGATATACTTTTGCTCTTTTAATAACCTAAATTTTGCATCAAAACTTTTATCTTTATAAGATTGAGAGCCACTAAACTCAGGTGAGTCACTGTAAAGTTTATTATTTACATCAGTATATTGATAAGATGCCTCAAACCAATCAAACGGATTACCCATTATTGAACCTCTTAGATATGGATCAGCATGAGACCAAGTAAAACCTATTGTTCCCTCCTTATGTAATCTTGCTGAGGGCATTTGAATTAGGCCGATTGTCCCGTAATTTGAATAAGATGGCTGATCAAAATAAGGAAAAATATAATCAGCTACCTGAGAAAAAACCTTACCAGTAAAACAGCATAGCGATATTGTGAGGATTAAAAAAAACCTCATTAATAAAAACTAGTTGTCAGAAATTGCTGCGATGGAGGCAGCGGTTACCGAAAGATTAGCTAATACAGGTGTCACTGTTTCAATCAGTGCCAAAGAATCAAGGGGCCTAGCTTTCCTCGGAACAACAATTGTACTTCCAGGAAGTATATCAGTTCTATCAAAAGGTAAAAAAGGCAGAACAGGCATTTGAATACCACTTTTTCTTCGAAGAGCTTCTCCATTGGGGAGTATTGCATACACTTTACTTTTATCAGCTTCTTTTTTTAATCCCCCAGCTAATTCAATATAATCATTAAATGATGCCCCTACATCATGAGGTACAGTGACCGGATTTAAGACTTGTCCAACAATCGTAATTGTTGTTTGAGTTTTTGGAATAAGTATTTTATCTCCATTTTCAAGAATAATGTTATCGTCAGGACTGTTTTGAATCTTAATTGGATTTAATTCAGTTACTAGACGACCTATGGGTGCAACATTTTCAAGTGAGGACATTAGAGATATAAGCCCAACAAGATCAGTTGAGTTTTGCTCTACATAACCACTTGCTACAGCAGATGCTAATATTTGTGATAATTCAGCCTTAGACCTATCAAGTGCCTTTCCTTCGATTTGCCTAATACTTTTTCTTGTAAAGATTCCACCCAATGGAAAAGCGCTATTAGTGAGGCCTCCAGATCTTTCATACAATTCTGATAATGATGTATTTTTTGAAATAGCATAAATGCCTGGATTTTTAAACTCTCCTTCTAAATAAACATAGCCGGTAGTCGATGAACTTTCGTCTAATTTTAAATTTAACATTGTTATATTTGTCAAAGATGGCAAATCTTCGAATTTATATGATCCAAATCCTCGGGCTCTGATACCTATGTCAAATACTGGTGCAGCATTTAATTTACTTAGTAAGAATCCTCCTGCGTAATTAAATAAGTCCAATGCATTTAGATCTCTTGCAGTAGGGTATAAACCAGGAAATCTTACATTGCCAACAACAGGGACAGAATTGATAAGCAAAATCGGTAATAAGTCGCTGTTATCTTGAAAAAGTGGCGTGCATGTTGCAGTTTTATTGGATGGAAATAAATCTAATTTAGCTTCAATTAGATTTGATATTGGAGAAGAAGTTAATACACTCAGAGATGATAAGCACGAATCAAAGTTTGCGTTCACCATGCTAGCATTAGTATCTTCTTTAGAAGAAATAGATTCATTTATTAAATTTGCATAAGCTGGATTATTGCCAGCATTTTGCTCATTTGAACTAAATAAATTTTTACTGAGGTAATCATACACACCTTTTGATTGTGAATATCGAATATCTTCCTTTGAAAATATAAAAACTTGATCTCCAGAGTAAATATTTAAATCATTTAATGAAGCTTGATTGGTTAACGTAAAAGTTATAAGCCTATATGACTTAGAAGAAAAATTTAATCTTTTTAAAACGGCAAAACCAGTATATGTATTTTCTAAAAGATCTTTACTGATATTGATAATGTCGCCGAGGGATTTTTTGCCATCAAGAGAGTACTCGCCTTGGTTTCTAATTGAACCTTTAATTGATAATGAATTTACTATTTGTCCCTCTGCAGAATTTATTCTGATAATGTCACCATTTTTAACAACAAATTTCTTAGAATCTATTGGATTAACAATTGTCCTCTCACCAGTTGGCAATATTCTTTCAACAGATATATTTGATAAATCGGCAAAAGGAGTAATGCCTAAAGCAAAATTAATCAAATTATCAAGAGTATCCTCGGGTTTCAATTCATATATTGCTGGCCTAATAACTTCACCTATTATAGAAGCGCTAGATTTTAAACCATCGACCAAGACAGAATCTCCATCATTGAGAACAAAATCAGCAGATTGAACATTACCATCAATCAATAAATCATATAGATCAATATCTTCAATCACACTGTTATTTCTGATGATCTTAATAGATCTCAATGAACTATTGTCATTGAGTCCTCCTGATGAGATTAACCCATTTAATGCTGTTCCAAATGCGTTCAACGCATATGTTCCTGGAGTTTTGACATTGCCAAGAACAAAAATTTGTTTAGATCTAATTTGAGATAAAGATATTATAGCTTTTGAGCCCGCAAAAGCATTTTCTATACTTGACTTAATCTTCGAGGAAGCTTCATCATAGGAAAGGCCAGCAATTTGTATCTCGCCAAGATTTTGAATGGCAATGGATCCATTCATATTAACTAAAATCTCTTCATCAAGATCAAAGCCTCCAAATACAGAAATTTTTAAAATATCGCCAATCTTTATTACGTAATCATTTCTTAAAGGTAAGCTATCGTAAAAATTAAAGTCATTTGAATAGCCAGAGAAGATTTCTTGCCCAAATAGCTTAAGCTCTTCTACACTTTCAGGTAAATCCTTTTTTGATTTGTAAGAACGATACTCATCAACTAAAAAACATGCTCTTTCATCTTTTGCACATAGCTTTGTAGCTAACTCTATTCTTTTTTCGTTTACTTCATTAAATGTTATATCCTCTTTCTCTTGCTCAGAAAGCGCATCTATCTGTGAAAAAATATTTTGAAGCTCATTTTCAACGAAAGATCTGTAACCTAAATCTTCTGGCTTCATGGCATCTCCACCACCTACACCACCGCCACCACCTGCTTCAAGAGCTTCTAATAAATCTGCAAGCTGCTCATTTTCTTGAGCTAAAACTAAAGATGTGCAGAAAAACGGTAAAAGAAAGATTCTTAATAAAATATGTTTCATATCTTTATATATTAGATTTAGTTGTTTGTATTATACACTTAAGATGAGATTTGTATTAGCTATAATCCTCCTTAAAAGTTTGACTCATCTAGTAATAAATAGTTCTCAATAAACTAAAAATTTTTACTTGTGATTATAATTTTCTAAGCTATCCTTTCTCTCAATTTTTAGATATAAACTTATGATATGAATAAAATTAGCCCTGAGGTTTTGTATATATCTCTAGATGGAATAATGGAGCCACTTGGATATTCCCAAGTTTTGAAATATCTGGAGCATTTATCGAAAGATTATAAAATAAATCTCATTACTTTTGAGAAAACCGATAATTTAAAGAAATCTAATGAGCTTTCTAAAATCAAATTAATATGTGCCGATAATAATATCTGCTGGCACAAACTAAAATATAGAAAGGGTTTTCTTGGTCTAAGTCAGCTTATAAATATATTAAATTTAATTTTTGTACCTTTAACAATATTTTTGAGAAAAAATATTTCTTTAGTGCACATCAGGAGCTATATGCCAGGCATTGCTATCCCAATTCTTAAAGTTTTTTTTAATTTTAAATTAATTTTTGATATTAGGGGATTTTGGCCTGATGAAAAACATGATCGATTGGGTTGGGACAAAGCATCACTTAGGTATAGATTTTTTAAAAAGCTAGAAATTTATTTAATGCGCAAAGCTGATTTCGTTGTAACCCTAACCCATGCATCAAAAGAAATTATAAGAAATAATTTCAATATAGATAAAGCATCCATAGATGTGATTCCTACATGTGTAGACTTCAACGAATTCAAACAAATAAAAAAAACAACAAATGATCAAATATTCACAATAGGATATTTGGGGTCTACTGATACCGCATATGATTTTAGGAAATTTTGTTTTTTAGTTACTCAATTACAAAAATATTTAAATAAGGAAATCGCTTTAAAAGTATTAACTAAATCAAGAATTGGAGAAATTTCAGAATTAGAGTCGTTGAAAAATAATATGCAAATTAAACTCGATGTTAAGTTTGTTGATCGAAAAAGCTTATCTCATGAAATTTCTTCATTCAATTTATTAGGCTTTTGCTTAAAAGAAAATTATTCTGTTCAAGCCTCTATGCCAACAAAAATAGGTGAGGTATTAGCCTGTGGTGTTCCATTGATTTGCAACGCATTTAATGAAGATATTAAAAATTTGGTTTGGGAAAATGAAGTGGGTTTAATTTATAATTTTGAAGAGCCACTTCTTGATGAAAGATTAAGTGAACTTTTTAAACTGATTGACGATCCTGAAACATCTTTAAAATGCATAGATACTGCTAAGAAATATTTTTCACTTGATAAAGGATCAGAAAAATATAATCATCTTTACTTCAAATTTATAGAATAATTATGAAAAAAATCTTATTTGTTTGTCCATATCCTATAAATGTAGCTGCGGGACAAAGACTAAAATTTGAACCTCATTTTAAAGATCTTGAAGAGCATGGATATGAAATCACTGTGCATTCTTTTATGAATGAAAATCTATGGAAGATTGCTTCCAATAGAGGGCACACTCTCAAAAAAATTTTCTGGACAATTCATGGCTTAATAAGACGGCTGATCTTGATATTTAGTCTAAAAAAATATGATTACACATATATTTTTATGAATGTATTTCCTTTCGGTCCACCCATTATTGAAAGTATTTATATTAAATTATCGAAAAAAGTAATCTTCGATATTGAAGATAACATTTTGTCCCAAGAAGTTGGCAGTATTAATAAGATTGCATCTATTCTAAAGTCTACAAATAAAGCCCGATATCTGATCATTAATGCTCATAGAATTATCACCAGTTCTCCTGATTTAGTTAAAACATGCAATAAAATATCAAAAAAAAATAGCGCCTTATTCATTCCACCAACATTAGAGGAAGAGAGATTTGTCTCTAAGCCAAACAATAACTCAAATAAAAATAGAATCGTAATTGGCTGGACAGGTACATTTTCTTCAAGAGAGTTTTTAAATATAGTTACTCCCGAGCTTGAAAAGCTTTATAAAAAAATTAAGTTTAAATTTTTGGTAATTGGTAATTTTGAAATGGAAAATCCAAATTTAGACATAGAAGTGCTGCAATGGAATTCAAAAGATGAAATTAAACAACTTCACAATTTTGATATTGGTTTGTATCCCTTACCAAAAAATGACTGGATAGCTGGCAAGAGTGGATTAAAAGCCCTACAATACATGGCAATTGGTATTCCAGCTGTATGTACTGCAACTGGTAATGTCCTAAACTTTATAGAGCATGAGAAAGACGGAATTTTAATTCAGAATGCAGATGAGTGGGTAAAGAACCTAGAGGAACTGATTAATGACACTGAAAAGAGAATTAAAATTGGTCAGAATGCAAGAAAAAAATTTTTAAAAGACTTTTCTCAAAAAACTATATTTAAAAAGTATCTATCTGTAATTGAGGGATAAATGAAAAGAATTTTTATGAGTGGCTGCGGAGGAATGCTCGGCGAGGCATTTTATGAAGTCTTCAAATCTGATAATAACTTAAAATGCACCGATATTGATTTAAACGAACCATGGTTAGAATACCTTGATTTCAGAAATTTTAATGAATATCAAAAATCTGTGTCTGAGTTTAGACCTGATTTCATTTTTCATATTGGTGCACATACCGATCTTGAGTATTGCGAAGACAATATTGATGATACATATATAACTAATACAATTTCTGTAGAAAATGCTGTAAATATAGCAAATAACTTAAACATACCGATCCTTTACATTTCGACCGCTGGAATATTTGATGGCTCAAAGGAAATATATGATGATTGGGATAAACCTAATCCTTTATGCCATTATGCTAGAAGCAAATATGCAGCAGAGATTTTCACTTTGCAGCAAGCCAAATATCCAATTGTGTTAAGGGCTGGCTGGATGATGGGTGGAGGACCTAAAAAAGATAAAAAGTTTGTTGCAAAATTACTGAAGCAAATAAAAGATGGCGCAACCTCACTTAATGTTGTTGATGATAAACTTGGCACCCCTACTTATACATATGATTTTGCCTCGAATGCAAAGCTTATCATTGAGAAAGAGATATGGGGTTTGTATAATCTTGTTTGTCAGGGGGTTACGGGACGTTATGAGGTTGCTGAAAAAATTATCTCGATTTTAAACCTACAAGATAAGATTAAATTAAACAAAGTAGATTCTAGTTTTTTTAAGGAAGAATATTATGCCCCAAGACCAGACTCTGAAAGACTAATTAATAAAAAATTAGAATTAAGAGGTTTGGATAAAATGAGAAACTGGGATGTTTGCTTGGAAGAATATTTAAAGAATTATTATAACGATTACTTATCATGAAATTTAAGGCAGAATGGCACTTTGATAAATCTGTGTGTGAATTGACTCCAATTAAAATTGAGGATCAGCGCGGTTTCTTCTCTGAAGTATACCAGAGAGATGGCTTCAAGGAATTGGGTATTGAGGATACTTTTATTCAAGAAAATCATTCATTTTCAAAAAATAAATACACTTTTAGAGGGCTTCATTTTCAGAAACCACCCTTTGAGCAATCAAAACTTATTCGTGTTCTTAGGGGTAGCATACTAGATATTGCAGTTGACTTAAGAGAAAATTCTCCAACTTTCCTTCAACATCGATCAATGTCCCTAAGTGAAAAAAATTTTAAACAAGTTTTTGTACCAGTGGGTTTTGCGCATGGTTTTCTAACCCTTGAAGATGATTGTGAAATTTCTTATAAAGTCTCAAACCCCTATGATCATGATAGTGATGTCTCATTGTCAGTATTCGATAAAG
This sequence comes from uncultured SAR86 cluster bacterium, assembly GCA_902593675.1. Lineage (GTDB taxonomy): Bacteria > Pseudomonadota > Gammaproteobacteria > Magnimaribacterales > D2472 > D2472. Next base: position 10,603 of record CACJJI010000011.1, on the reverse strand, counting down.
AATTAAATATTGAACTTCCCTGCAAACGAGAAGCGATCACTTTATCTGAAAAAGATGCTCAAGGCGAAAATATAAAATCTCTGAGTAAAATCTTTTAATGAGGATTCTGATTACAGGCGGGCTTGGATTTATAGGATCTGCACTAGTAAGAAAGCTTATTGATACAACTGATCATAGTATATTGAATATAGACGCATGCACATATGCATCAATGCCGGAATCCTTGGAAGGAAGAGAAAAGGAAAATAGGTATCAATTTAAAAAAATTAACATTAGCAATTATAATGAAATTTTTGAAGCAATTAATGAATTTAAACCAAATAAAATCTTTCACTTAGCTGCTGAAAGTCATGTTGATAGATCCATTGTTAATCCAAATGAATTCATTGATACCAACATTGTTGGATCATTTAACATTCTGCAATCTTTGAAAATTTGCAAAGATTCTTTGCCAGAAGACTTTATCTTAATTCATGTTTCTACTGATGAGGTCTTTGGTACCCTTGATTTCAAAGATAAACCATTTAATGAAACTTCTCCATATCAACCAAATTCGCCTTACTCTGCATCAAAAGCAAGTTCTGATTTGCTTGTAAGAGCCTGGAATGAGACATATAAGATTAAAACTGTAATCACTAACTGTTCAAATAATTATGGGCCATGGCAAAATCCTGAGAAATTAATACCAAAGGTTATTTATAGCGCATTAAATAATGAAGTAATTCCAATATATGGGGATGGAGCAAATGTAAGAGATTGGCTTCATGTTGATGATCATGTTTCAGCATTATTATCTTCAAGTGAATCTGAGAAATTATTTGAAAGATATACGATAGGAGCAAATCAAGAATGCTCAAATTTAGACTTAACAAAGATCATATGTTCATACCTAGACAAAAAAAAACCAAAGGAGAATTCCTATTTTAACCAAGTAGAATTTGTTACTGATAGATTAGGTCATGATTTAAGATATGCTATCGATTCATCATACATCTGTAGATCAATTGGATTTCAACCTACATATAATCTTAAGGATGGAATAAAAGAAACTATTAATTGGTATTTGAATAACTTAGATTGGCTTAAAAACAAAACAAAGAATTCATAGGAAAGATTTTAAATGAAAGGTATTATTTTAGCAGGTGGATTAGGAACTCGATTACACCCTTCAACAATAAGCGTCTCTAAACAACTCTTACCAGTATATGACAAACCACTCATATATTATCCTCTATCTAATCTGCTATCTGCAGGAATCAAAGAGATTCTAATAATATCTACATCAGATAATATTCTTCTTTTCAGAAAACTATTTGGCAATGGTGAATCTTTAGGCATTAATTTATCATTCGAAGCGCAAGATCATCCAAATGGAATAGCTGAGGCATTTTTAATTGGTGAGAAATTTATTAACGGTGATGATGTTGCACTAATCCTTGGGGATAATATTTTTTATGGAAATCAAATTAAAAATCACTTAAATGAACAAAAAAATAAAAAATGCCATGGAGCAAAGATTTTTGCATATAAAGTTCCAGATCCTCAAAGGTATGGAGTTGTAGAGTTTGATGCAAATTTTTCAGTTGTTTCAATTGAAGAAAAGCCTCTATCTCCAAAATCAAACTTTGCTGTAACCGGGCTATATGTTTATGATGGAATGGTATGTGATTTAGCAAAATCCTTATCTCCCTCTAAAAGGGGTGAATTAGAGATAACGGATTTAAATAATTTATACCTCGAAAACAAGCAGCTTGAGGTTCTTTTATTGGATGCCGGAACTGCTTGGCTAGATGCTGGAACCCCAGACTCTCTTTTAGAGGCAGCACATTTTGTACAAACTATTCAAAATAGGCAGTTAATTCAATTTGGATGCTTGGAAGAAATTGCATTTCAACAAGGATTTATTTCCGTTGAGTCATTTAAGGAAATAGTTGATGATGCTCCAAAGAATAAATATGGAGACTACTTAAGAAATTATTTGAAAGAAATTTCAAATTAAATAATTAATAAATTTTCTTTTTTGAAGCCTCTTCTTCTGCGCCTATGTAGAAAATTAAAATCAGAAATGGAAAAAATAAGGTGAATCTATATCTTACAAAAGTTCCTTCATTAAAAGCTAACAAAGAGTAAACCAATAAAGATATAAATAAGATGAATGTTGCGAAAATAAATTGATTGTTTCTTAATAATTTATATTTAAAAGCAATCCAAACGTATAAAGCAATTAAAAATATACTCTCTAAAAACTGGACAGGGTAAAAAATATTATCCCAACTTCCTGGCAAGGGCATTAGCAAGATACCTGGCAACCCAATGACAGCCTTAAAGATTAATTCTGTCAATGAATTGAGAGTAAGAGAATCCATAATTTGATCGCCATATAGATTCCATGCAGCATATCCATACATACCATCACCAAGATTTAAATCCTCAGCAGCAAAACCATATCTGTATGAATTAATAATTTCTAGTAATTGCTCCTCTACAATCAAAGAAGTGATTAATAAAAATAATGAAAAAATTATTAATGATTTATAACTCCTGTGAGCTCTAAAAATTAATTGCCCTATGAAATACAAAGTAAAGAAAAAGAACATTTGTATTTTAAGAATTATCAATGGAGCCAGAAATATTAATGACAAAATATATTTATTTCTTATCATGTTGATCAAAAAAATTATCGAAATAATAATTATCAAATTGTCTCTTAATGAAATAGACGAGTACAAAATAAGACTGGGAACTAAAAAGAAAAGTAATAAAGTATTTTCATTATGAAAAAATTTTTTCAACCATATGAACGTTAAAAATAGAAAGAACTTGTTGGCAAATGCTAATGAAGTAACTGTCATATAGTTTGGTAAAGGGACTAATCCTAAAATATTAATAGTAAGTGTTACAGGATTGATCAGCGCGAAAGGATTAAATCTTTCGGGATCAAAGCCTAACCCTTGTTTAGCAATACTATCAATTGAAACACCTTTTGATTTGATTGACATTACTTCTGCAGAATATTGAAACTGATCAGGAAATAAAAATGGAGAAAAAAGAAAATAATTCAGGAACAAAGGAACTAAGAACAATCCCAGCCAGACTATCAATGAATTAATATTTATAATCTGAAGTTTGTAGCAAAAAATTACGAGTAGAGCTAAGAAAAGGAAGTTTGCTAACTCATAAAAGTAAAAATAGAGACTTCCTCCGTAATTAATAAGTTCAAAATATTCATTTACCATAAATCATCTTTATTTTCTCGGATAAAGCTAAATAACAGATAACCAAAAACAAAAATAATAAAGTTAGATAAAAAAATTGAAAATGAATTTGGAGTAACTGGATATTCAGAAGAATATGGCGGATCAATGAAATAAATATGATATGGTAAATCATTTTCTAGAGTAGCAATTTTTAGATATTCTCGATTGATTGTTGAGGAAAGAGAAGATGTAATTGCTGAATTTTTAGAGACCGCAAGTTGCTGATATGTTCCATCAATTAGAGCTTTAGACTTAGAAATTAAGTACTCCTTTGCATATTGATCAGCAACTAAAATAATTTCACTTAGAAATTTTATAGCAAAATCTTGATTATCAGACATCATTGAAACGGTGATATTTGTTCCTTTGATTTCTTTTGAAATAAATACACTTCCAAGAATAAAATCTTGTAAATCATGTGGAGAATAGTGATCATAAAGCTCATATCCAAGTAGAAATGAACTAAGTTTCTCTGAAATAGTATGATTTTTTTCAATTTTATTAAAATCAATATCTTCATTTCCACCAGCAAAAATCTGGGATCCCCATCCTTTCTCCCACATTCTCTGAGCAACAACATATGAATATAAATTTGATCTAAATTCATTAAATACATTTGCATCATCTCCAACAAGACTTAAAAGGCCGCCTCCTTCACCCATAGTGCTTCCGGTATTACTTTGAGCTTCTCTTAATGTGGCTGATACATAAAATTGGGGTAATGAAAACTGAATAATTATCATGCTTGCTAAGATTGAGGCTAATGCAACATACAAAGTAGTTTTTTTCCAAAAATATTCATAAAAGAATTCCTTAGATTTAAGAACCTTATCTTTAATATTTATTTTTTGTAAGAAATTCATTATATAGAAGGTATTTCAGTTGATTATCAATTTTAGTACAGTAGTGCCTATGGTGGAAGTAACAATTTAAAAAATTATCTTATAGACTCTAACCAGCTTTGGAACATTAAAATACTCCATATCCTGAAAGTCCAATTTCTTTTTCCATTTAAATGTTCTTTCCAAATTGAGTCAACATACTCTGCATTTAAGTAACCTTCAAATCTAAGTCTTTCAATATTCAAAAGTGAGTCTGCCCATTCTTTTAAAGGTCCTCTCAACCAATCACTCAACGGTATGCTAAAACCTGCTTTTGGTCTTTCAATAAGATCTTTTGGAACATACTTATATAGAATCTTTCTTAAAGGAAGCTTGCCTTCATTATCATTTATCTTCATTTCTAGAGGCATTCTCCATGCTAACTCAACAATTTTATGATCAAGAAATGGTACTCTTGTTTCCAAACTAACGCACATTGCAGCTCTGTCAACTTTACATAAAATATCATCTGTTAGGTAATTTAAGGTATCTTTGTACATCATCCTTGAAGCAAAATCAGCTGTACCATTATTAGGAAGTGGATTTCTCAAAAAGGGCGCGGTAATATCTTGGCTTATCAAAGAGCCATCCTTCAAGACATTTTTTGCATCTTGTTCTGAAATTAAGTGCTCAAATAGATCGTCCTGAGAATAGACATTTGATAGCCTATGGCCAAATTTATGTACCTTATCTCCAAATTGATTAAATGTTTTATTCCTCTTTAATAATCTAAAGAAGGAAGTAAAAAAGCCATCCCAGAAAATAATGGGTATTTTAATAATTAAATTTCCAATTATTTTTCTTAAAAATACAGGCATCCAATTTACTTTTTTCCATAATTTTGGAGCCATAAGATAACGATTATAGCCTCCAAATAATTCATCACCGGCATCTCCAGATAACGAAACAGTAACTTTTTGTTTTGCTGCTTTACAAACAAAATAAGTTGGAATTTGAGAGTAATCTGCAAATGGCTCATCATATATTTTTGGTATATCAGGTATGATTGATTGAGCGTCTTTTGCAGTTACAAGAAGCTCAAAATGATCTGTTTCTAAATGTTTAGCTACTTCTGAGGCATACGGAGCCTCATTAAACTCTGGATCCTCAAAACCAATTGTAAAAGTTTTAATTGGATCAGAATTTTGTTTTTGCATCAAACTAACTATTGCAGATGAGTCAACTCCTCCGGATAAGAATGCTCCTAATGGAACATCTGAAAGACACTGCATCTCAACAACTTTATTTAACTCAGTCTCTAAAGCTTGACTTGCTTCATCAAAGTCAGTAAATAAATTTTTTGCAGATTGATTTGCAATATCTTTAAGGTCATACCATTTAGAAATTGACATACTCTCATGAAAAAATTCTTTCTTTGAGGAAAGATGAGGAAGATCATTTGGTTCTGTTTTAGGCGGTTGAGCAGAGATCTTTAATAAGCAACCTGGCTCTAATTTATATATTCCCTCAAATATACTATATGGGCATGGGACATACATATAACTAAAATACTGTGCGAGTGCATGTCGAGAAATCTTATTTGAAAATTCTGGAAAGCATCGTAATGCTTTTAACTCAGATGCAAAACCAAAATTAGTACCTTTGTCTGTTTGGATCCAACCATAATATAATGGCTTTTCTCCAAATCGATCTCTGATGAGATAAAGATCTTTTGTTGACTTATTAAATAGAGCAATTGCAAACATTCCTCTAATTTTTGGCAAAGTTTCCTCAACACCCCAATGCTCAAATGCTGCTAATAAGGTTTCAGTATCTGAGCTACTATTCCAAATAATTGATTTATTTTCATTTTCTAGTTTGTACCTTAAATCATTATGGTTGTATATCTCTCCATTAAATACTATTACCAAATTGCCAGATTTAGATTGCATTGGCTGAAGACCACCTTTTGTTGTATCAAGTATCGACAACCTTCTATGCCCAAGTAATAGATCTATGCTCAGATCTGAAAAAATTGCTGAATCATCAGGACCTCTATGGAGCAAAGAGTTGGTCATTGAGCTTATTGTATCTTCAGCAATGGAATGGATCATTCCATCATTTTTAAAAAAACCAACAATGCCACACATTTAGTTTCTAGATTTATGTATGTATGACAAAACAGTGTTTTTTAAACCATCTTCTATATTATGCGTTGGTTTATAACCCAATAATTGAGACGCCTTTGAGATATCTGCTTGTGAATGTCTAACATCGCCATCCCTAAAATCTTTATAAGTACATTTATTGTGCTCAATTCCGGCATTAATCTTAAAAAATTTTTGAAGCAACCTATATAGCTCATTCAGGGATGTTCTGTCCCCAACAGCTACATTATATACTTGATTCAATGCATTCTTTTTTTTAGTTACTGCAGCTAGAATATTTGCCTGAACTGCATTTTCTATATAGCAAAAATCTCTACTTGTTTTTCCATCACCATTTATGAAAATCTCTTTATCCTTTATCATTGCATCAATCCATTTAGGAATAACAGCTGCGTAAACGCTTTTGGGAGTTTGTCGCTTACCAAAAACATTAAAATATCTCAGTCCGATAGAATTAAATTGATAAGCTCTTTGAAAGACATCGGCATAAAGTTCATTGACATATTTTGTAACTGCATAAGGGCTTAGTGGATTACCAATTAAATTTTCTATCTTTGGTAATCTTTTATGATCACCATATGTTGAGCTACTTGCTGCATAAATAAAACTCTCTACTTGAGAATTTTTAGCAGCAACTAACATATTCAGAAAACCTGTTATGTTGCTTTTATTTGTTTTTATTGGATCCTTTATGCTTCTTGGAACTGATCCTATAGCAGCTTGATGCAAAACATAATCTATATTTTTACATGCCTTCTCACAAGTTTTAAAGTTTGCTATGTTGCCTTTGATAAAATCAAATTTAGACCATTGCTTTTTTGAAACTAAAGATTTAACTTCCAATAAATTTTGATTATTTCCTGTAGAGAAATTATCAAGCCCTACAACCCTTTGATTTAGCTCCAATAAAGCTTCAAGTAGATTGCTGCCTATAAAGCCAGCAACTCCAGTAATCAACCATGTTTTAGGGTTATCTTTAAGATTTTTTTTTACAGATTTATAGGTTGTCATTGAACTATAACCGCATGTCTACTTGCTCGGGTTTAAATAAATATTTAAGGTCATAAATAATATGCTTTGATTTTCCAAATGATCGAATTTTTTTAATACCCATTTTCTTAAATTGTTTATGAGAGACAGCAATAACTATTGCATCATAATAGTTAACTTGAATTTTATCTAAAAGATTAATTCCATATTCCGATTGTGCTATTTCATGGTTAACCCAAGGATCAAAAACACTTACATTACATTCATATTCAGTTAATTCCTCTATAATATCGATTACTTTGGTATTTCTAATATCAGGGCAGTCTTCTTTAAACGAAAGTCCCATTATCAAAATTTTTGAAGAGCTTAATTTAATCTTGAGCCTAGAAAGTTTTTTTACTAATTGTGATGATACAAATGAAGCCATACTATCGTTCAATCTTCGCCCAGCTAAAATTATTTCAGGGTTATATCCAAGGCTTTTTGATTTATATGTTAAATAATATGGATCAACTCCAATACAATGCCCTCCTACTAATCCTGGTCTAAAGGGTAGAAAATTCCATTTAGTTTCAGCTGCTTTTAAAACAGCTTCAGAATCAATTTCCATTATTTCAAAAATTATTGCTAACTCATTTATGAGAGCGATGTTTAAATCTCTCTGAGTGTTTTCAATTACTTTGGCGGCCTCTGCTATCTTAATGCTCTCTGCCTTATGGGTGCCCGCTTTGATAATTGTGTTATAAACTTTATCAATAAAATTTGAGGCTTTTTTATTTGAACCTGATGTAATTTTCATAATATTTGGTAGACGATGCGTCTTATCTCCAGGATTAATTCTTTCAGGGGAATAACCAACAGAAAAATCTTGGTTCAATAATAAATTCGACATTTTTTCTAGAATTGGAATGCAATCTTCTTCTGTAGCTCCTGGATAAACAGTAGATTCATAAACCACAATATTCCCTTTTTCAATTAGTGGCGCTACTAACTTGGTTGCTTTAATTAATGGGCCTAAATCAGGTTCCTTATTTTTTTTAATAGGAGTTGGAACTGTAATTACATAAAAATTACAATTTTTTAATGATTTAATTTCTGATGAAAATGATATGTTCTTTGCTTTTTTTATATTTAACTCTTCCACTTCATTAGTAAAATCAAATCCCTTTTTAAGTTCAGCAATTCTATTTTTATTTATATCAAATCCAACAACTGAAAATTTTTTACTAAACTCTATTGCCAGAGGTAATCCTACATAACCCAAGCCAATGATCCCAATTTTGGTAGATTTTAAATTCATATATTTTTAAGTTTGAGAAATAAAATATGTCAAAAAATGTAACTCAATAAAGTTTCTGCAATCAGTTTATGCTCTCATATATTTTTTATAGAGATTATAGATGAAAGTAAGCCACTTTTCGTCATTAGGATAGTCTTTATAAGATTTTGGTTCAGCATTTAAAATATTTTCAAATTCATCAAGGCTAATACCAAATTTCTTACTTACATATTCCTTGTCTCTCTTAACTTGATCCAGCTCGTATGGTGGTTTTTTGAGAGATTGGATAGCCTCCTCCCTTGTCATGCTACCTGAGCATATTTGAGAAGAGAAAGTAGCTCGTCTATAATCCAAATTAAATTTTACTGGCTGAAAATAAGATTGAACGAATCTAGTATAGACCGACTCATGATGCTTGCCACCATATTCAAAATACCCTACTTTATCCTTTAAAACTTCAAGAGCTTTTTCTTTGTTATATGGCAGAAGATTTAATATATATACCATTTTAATTTTTTTAAAAAATTTATAGTAAATTTCAGCCTTCCAATCAAAAGTCGGAAATGTCTTCATTTTTTTTGATCCAAATTCACGCTGAATATTTTTAAGCAACTTAAGATCTTTTGGATTATAGAACCAAAGATCAGGCAATATGCCTTCAGTTGCGTAGTTTCCACCACCAATGATGTATTTGATTTTATTTCGGGCCGCAACTTTATGAAGAATAGACACAATTGCAACATCGGTTGGAATTTCTACTTCAACAATTGATGATTTAAGAACAGAAAGCTGTATATCTTTAAATTCATCCCAGTCCAAAACAAAGCTTTCATAATCAATTTGTAATTTAGTGCATAAGTTTCTTATATTTTTTACTGATTCTTCAGAATTCCATCCGTTATCTAAATGAACTGCTAAAGGCCTAAGGCCTAATTCTTTAACAATATATGCTACATAGCTACTATCTGTTCCTCCGCTAACGCCTATCAAACAGTCATATTTTCTATTTTTACCTTCTTTTTTTATATTTTTAATCAATGTTTTGAGCTGTCTTTCACGCTCATCACCCTGAGGTCTAATGATTTTTGATTCAACAAGAAAATCCTCACAGTGGTTACAAAAACCCTCATTATTAAAAGATATTCCTGAATCGGATGTATCCATTACGCACCTTTTACAGATTTGATAATTTCGCATTTTAAATTTCCTAGGATTTATATGAGAACTAAATTAATGAGTTATTTTAATGATATCTTCTCTAGATGGGTAGTTAATTAATACACCTTTATTTAACCCTTGATATACAAAAAAACTGCCAGCTGCAATACCGTTTGCTCTTCCTTCAATATAAGCTTTTTTGCAATCTTCCATGCTGCAACATCCCCCCAAGGCAACTGTTGGAATAGTAACAGAAGTTGAAATACTTTTTATAAGATCAATATCATAACCTTCCATACTTCCATCTTTTGAAATGGATTGAATTATAATCTCTCCGGCTCCCATTTCCTCAGCAATCTTTGCTAATTGAATAGGTTTGAATTTTGCGTCCTCACTTCCATTTCTGATAAACACAGATTCCGATTTACCAAAAAGCTTTTTTTTAACATCAATACATAAAACTATTGTTGAGGAGCCAAATGATTTAGATGCTTCTTTGATCAAAGAAGGATTTTTAATTGCATAAGAATTTAAAATGACTTTCTCTGCTCCACATGCAATTACATCTTGTATATCTTTAATTGAAGTTATGCCTCCGCCAACAGAAAAGGGCATGTTTGCCTCTTCACCAACTTTTCTTATGACATCTGATGAAATTCTTCGCCCCTCATTAGAAGCATCAATATCTAATAAAACTAACTCATCTGCTCTAAGTTCATTAAAAATCTTTACAGCATTAATTGGGTCACCAATATAGCGATGTTTTTTAAACTTCACTGACTTTACTAAAGCATTATTTTTGAGAAGTAAAACTGGGATTAATCTAGGTCTAAACATTTTATTTATATTGAAATAAAATTTTGTAAAAGCTTTCTTCCAGCATCATGGCTTTTTTCTGGATGAAATTGAACACCAAAAATATTTTCTTTT
>CACJJI010000010.1 GCA_902593675.1 uncultured SAR86 cluster bacterium | reverse complement strand
TTTTAAGCAATCTCAGCTTCCGCTTCAAAAACCTTTTGCTGCAAATATTCTAGCTTCTCATCATTCATTTGATTATGACAACCAAGCATAATACCGTTTTGCATTATTTCGTCTGAAACATCAAAAACCCCATAAGAATCCCATAAAAATTTATTTGAAACAGGTTGCTTTAAAATATTTCCAGTAAATATAGTTCTCGTTTGTATTCCTGCTTTCTCTAAAAAAATCTGGAACTGTTTTCTTTTACCTTTTAATTTATTTGTAAGAAGCATTGGGAATGCTAACCATCCTGTATAGACATTGTCATAGGCCTTGAAAGTTTCAAAGTTTGGTGATTTTGCAAAAGAATTTGAGAGAATTTTAAAATTATTATCTCTACCTTGTAGATTATTTTCTAAGTTATTGATTTGAACCAGTGCAAATGCTGCAGAAATCTCTGATGGCATAAAATTGTATCCAAGATCATCAAAGACATATTTATCATCATAGTCATACCCCCCGATTTTGCAATCAAAACGACGGTTATAATCTTCCGTTTCACCATATTGCGATGAACGCCTGCCCCATCCTCTTAGTGATCTAGCATATTCATAGTGCTCTTTATTTTTAAATGTAGCCATTCCTCCAAAACCTGATCCAGTTACGACATGAGAAGCATAAAAGCTAGTTGTTGAAACATCTGACCAATCAGATAATTCAGTTTTGTATTCATATCCAATTGTATCGGCAGAATCTTCGATAATTTTTAAGTTATTTTCTTTAGCAAAAGAATAAATTTCTTCCCAGTTAGCTATATTGCCAATGAGATTGGGAACACAAATTGCTGAAACATTATCTAAAGGTATTTCTTTAAGAATACTTGTATCAAGTTGCAAGGTTTTAAGCTCAACGTCTATAAAGAAAGGTACTAAATCGCTTTGAACTAAAGGAGCAACTGTTGTTGAGAATGTGAGTGCAGGGGTAATTACCTTTGATTGCTTTGGAAGTTGTAAACCTTGAACACCAAGAAGATTTGCAGATGATCCACTATTTGTCATGAGCCCGAAATCTTTTCTAAATATAGCAGCAACTTTTCTTTCAAGCTCGTGCACCTGCTTACCATCCATTATTGCAAGCCTATCTTCTTTTAATACCTTGATTACAGCTTCTATCTCATCCTTGCCGTAATTTGCTTCAGCATAGTAAACTCTCATAATTCCTCTTAATAATTTTGGGGGTTTGCGTAGATTTAATTGATCAAATTATATTGCAGTGCATTAAATCTGTCATTGTTTTGCTTCATTTTTTATGACCAGACATTATTAGCTCAGGATCAACAGACTCAGGATATACTCCCTCAAATGCACGATATTTAATCTTCTCATTCATCATATATAGCTTTCTTACCATTCGTCCAATTTTCTGACTAAAGCCCTTAGCTGGTATCTCAAGATCATGGATTTTAATATGTTCAAAGTTTGAAATTTGAAAAAATTGATTTAGGTTTGAAGGCACGAATCCATATTCATGACCTGCAGTGCAATATAAAGAATTAAATGGAACCGGTCCTAATAAGTTTGGTGTCCTTATAAATAATTGTCCTTTCTTGTAGAGCGCATGATTAAGTGAGTCCATTGTAGCTATAAGATCGTACTTGGGAATATGCTCAATTACATGTGACATATGGATAAAACCATACTGATCATTAAATTTCTCTTGTTGAAGTAAATCCTTAATTGATGTTTCAACATCATGTAAAGCATTTACCTCATCTAAGCTTTCTTTAATTTGAGTAAATTTTGAGCTGCACCCATAATCAGCTAACTCTATATGTTTATACCCAAGCTTATAGCATATGGATGCAAACCAGCCTTCTCCAACGCCAATGTCAAGAATTTTTATTGATTTATCATGTGGAAGAATAGATGAATATTGATCTATGTAGTGGTTAGCAATTTCATTTTCTATGAAATTTTCTAAATTAATCTGACCTTTGTTATATAAAGGGTTCCCGGCATCTAACCTAGAGTATAATTCGCTTAAAAACTCATTAGCATTTAGCATTTATTTATCACTTAAAAATTAAAAACTCATTATAATAGATAAGACTTAAAATAAATTAAATTCTTTCACTTATACATAAGTGAAAAGTTAAATGTCTTAAAATATGTATGCTGTAAAATACACTGCTTCTTTATTATTCATACTCTTTTCTACATCATATGGGTTGGAAGCAAATGCATGGAGTCACAGCTCGGGTAGCTATAAATCTGAAAGATTCTATGAAGGAAATCAGATTACACCATCCAATGTAAACGATCTAGTGGTTGCTTGGAAATACTCCTCTGGCAAGATCGATGAAAGGTTAACAGTTCAAGCCTCTCCTATCTTCACAGGAAAAAAAATTATATCTTCATCTCCCCAGAGTCTTTTTGCTCTTGATCCCTTTGATGGAAGTGTAATCTGGACTACAGATTTAGATTACAAAATTAATCCAAGAGGAATAACTTTTATCAATAAACCATATCGAAGAGTATATGTTCCTACTCAAAGAGGAATTTTAGAGCTGGATGAAGAAAACGGTGCAATTCTTGGATATTTTGATAGTGGAGCAACCTCAGTTGCACCAATAATTACAAATGAAAAAATTATTATTGCTACATATCTTGATGGAATAAAATCATTTGATCTAGATTCAAAAAAGCAGCTTTGGCATATAAGCCTTGAAATGAATGATTATAAAGCTAGTGTATGGTCAGGTTTTTCTTATGATTCTGAAACCCAATTGGCGTATGTTCTGACAGGGAGTTATGGAGGATTGATGGGTTGGTACAGAACAGAAGCTAATTTAGAATCAAATATTATAGCTATAGATGTTCGAACTGGAAAAATAGAATGGCGCTTTCAGTTTATAGATCATGATTTATGGGATCTTGATTTGATGGGTAATCCTATTATTTTAGATCTAGAAAAAAATGATAAAACAACTAAAGCTATAGTCGTGCTCAATAAAAAAGGTGATGTAATATTATTGAATGCAATAAATGGAGAACCTTTTCATGAAAATTCAATTGAAATGGTTGAAGTTGAAAATTCTGATATTCCTGGAGAAAGAACAGCTGACTTTCAAAAACAATTTTTAATTCCTGAACCTTTTCATGATATTTATGTTGATATTAGGAGTGATTTTAATCATCTAAGCGAAGACAACAAAGAATTTGTCGATAAAAAAATTCGCCATGCCAAGTCTGGAACTTTTCTGCCTCCATCTTTAAATCACGACGTTTTGATGTATGGAATTAACGGAGGTGCAAATCTGTCAGGAGGTGCAATAGATTTTTCTGATAAAAATCCTAGCGTAATTATCCCTTTTAATAAACAAGCATGGATCCTAAGGGCTTTCTATACAGATAAAGCAAATAGGCTTGTTGAAGAATTGGTAAGAAAATATAAGTCTTATCAATCTAATAGTAATGAAGAAAAAATTTTTCAAGATAACTGTGCAAGTTGTCATGTCGGAGGGCAAGCTCCAAGTAGGCTAATGATTGGTAAAATGCAAGCAGATGATATTTATACATCATTAACAACTGGTATAATGGCTTCCCAAGCACAAAATCTTAGCCCAGAATTAAAAAAAGAATTAGCTAAATACCTTGGAAGTGAAAGGCAGCAAATGGCAGAAAATGTTTTTACCTCACTACCTTTTGTCCCAAAAAATGAAGCTTATATTAAAAATTGCTCTTCCTGTCACGGATTATCAAGAAAAGGATCTTATGAATATGAAAGTCAGGGAGATAAATACTATCCTCCTCTAGTTGGAATTTCATTGACAGATAAAAATAGAGATGTTCAGCAATTTCATAAAATAAAAAGTATCCATGAATATTTTGATGTTCCATATAATATTTCAAAAAAAGAACATCACGAAATTTTCGATCAATTTGCAAAATATGATTCTTGGCTAGAAAAGCTTGGTTTACTTTCCTCGAGAGGTTTTTGGCAACTTTTACTAGACAAAGATGGATACCCAGCAAATAAACCTCCATGGGGAGGTATTGCTAAAATTGATTTGATAACAGGAAAGAAGATCTGGTCTATTCCCATGGGAGTAAGGCTTGATGGGGAAAATAATATAATTGCTAATGGAGACAAAAATTTTGGAGGTATCTTAACGACTGGCAGTGGACTGATTTTTGCAACGGGCACTCCAGACCCAAAAGTATATGCATATGATAATGCTGGCAATCAAGTTTGGTCTGAGGAGATTTCTTATGCTGGTTCGATTGCACCAATTTCATATGATCATGGTTCATGCCAATTCATTTTATTTAGTGCAACTGGTGGAAAGGTAATTCCATTTACAGAAAAAGAAAATGGAGATGAGTTAATTGCATTCAAGCTTCGAGACTGCATGCCTACAAAAGAAACCTTAGCATTAAACTAGAGATTTCAATTAAGACTTTTTTAAAGCCTTAATTAGCAATTGGAAAAAACTTTAATCCTCCGAAGTTAAAGTCATAAAATGAGAAAAGGTGATATAGAAAATCAAACTTACTGAGAACAATTCTCCTGACTCCTCCAAAAAACTTAATATAAAGGATGCTTGAGTATCATTTATTAATACTGGGTGAAAAAAATCCAATACTACTGCAAAAAAAACTAAAATTGAAATTAAAAAAAATATATTAATAAAAAATTGTTTAAAAATTTGATTTCCATTTATATAAGATATGAATAATGGAATCATCACTAACAAGCCGATGCTTAAGAATCCAAAAACCTCGCCTAAATATTTTGCATGGGACAATACATTTGTTTCAGAATTAATCATTGAGTTGAAATATTCTCCAAATTTTTCATGAATTTGCATGGAATCATCCAAAAGAACAAAAGCAAAAAATATTACCAATGAAAAATAATGTAAATATTTTGTCTTAAATATTAGTAGAGATAAAAGAATTAAGATCCCTGCATACTTAAGATATTGAAAGTATTCAGAAATACTTCTATCTTCCTCAAGATGAAAAAAATTATTTGGAAAATTTAGCATAAAAGTATTTATTAAATGAAGAATTAAAAGCGCAATATCAAATGATAAAATAAAGATTAAAAATACAAAAAAATTGCTAGCCCTTAATTTGTTTATTATTCCCATCATTCCCACTCAATGAGTAATACCCTCTGAAGTCCTTTATTTAAAGGGGTTTTAAAAAAGTTTGTATTAACTTTGTATAAGAGATATCTCATTTTGCACCCATTTTTGTATGAATATGCCTATAACCTAGGTGTTTCATACAAAGTTTGTATCAAGAGATTATACAATGCTTTAGTTAGCGACTCAGTGTGTCACGAGATGAAAGAGGTTTCTGCCCTCCAATGGTTTTAAATAATTTAAATATTATTTGAATGGATTTGCTTCTGCAGCATCATCTTAATCTGAAGATTTCAATATACATTCTGGTATCGAAAGGCACTCTAGCACTTATCACATGCAGGGTTATGAAGTGCACAAAAGGATTTCCAGTAACGACAGTGAAAGTTGCTTTGCCCATACCAACAAGAGTTTGAGTCATGACTATATATGTGAAAGAAGTAAACGCAGAAGAAAAACTGCTGTAATCTACTCCCTGATCAAATAAGCTAAATACCGAATAAAATAGGCCTCCAAGCAAAATTACAGTTAGCTTGTTATCAATTAATACTGCTACACGTGGAATGAAAATCATATGCATCATCACCACTACAGGCAATCCTGCTCCCAAGGTATTAATTAAAATTCCAAGCGGAATACCTTGAGCATATTGACTTGAACTAATGCCACCAATGAAATCTGTAGATCCAGAAAATATTGGACCGAAAAAATCTATTGACCAATAAGCAATGATTATCCATAAATCCCTAATCCATTTAAATGAACCAAAAAGTTTTTTTAAGGAAAATCCTCTTCCTCTAAGCCAGATTAAGGGGAGAATGGTATAGATAATTGTATATGTAATTGCCCAAACCCATACATCTGCTTGAGAGTGACTTCCTGTGGAATAAACATCTGTTCCAGGGAAGTGAAGTCCCATATTAAAACCTAGACCCAAAATCAATTGAGTAACTAGCAAGTAAACTACAGTCAACCATGCTTCTCTTTTTGCAGTAGATTTTTTAACTGAATAAAGATTGATCCAATTAACTGCGTCTCTCTTTCGGGTTAGATATAACAACAAAAATACTGCAAGAACTAATACAGGTATGTATGCAGTTAATAAACTTGTTAGACCATCCTCCGCTATAGGTGATACATCGAAACCTTTCTGAACAGAGAAAAAATAAGAAAAAGTTGCAACTATCCAAAATGAGAGCCCTGCTAAGAAGATTTTATTTTTAGGGGTTTCAGACAATATTTTTACTCCCACTCAATGGTGGCTGGTGGCTTGCTAGAAATATCGTAAACCACCCTGCTAACTCCCTCCAATTCATTCACAATTCGATTTGAGACATGAGCCAAGAAATCATATGGAAGCCTTGCCCAAGTGGCGGTCATGAAATCTACTGTCTCAACTGCTCTAATCGCTATCACATCTGCATATCTCCTTTCATCTCCAACAACTCCAACTGATTTTATTGGGAGAAATGCACAAAATGCTTGGCTTACTTGATCGTATAAGCCTGCATTAATTAATTCTTCAATAAATATGTTGTCAGCATTTTGAAGAATCAAAACTTTTTCTTGAGAAATCTCTCCCAGAATTCTTACTCCTAATCCTGGGCCCGGAAATGGATGTCGATTTAACATCTCCAATGGCAGGCCAAGTTCTGATCCCATGTTCCTGACCTCATCCTTAAATAGATCACGCAAAGGCTCAACTAATTCCATCCTCATATCATCAGGAAGACCTCCAACATTGTGATGAGATTTAATCACCCTAGCCTCTTTAGATTCTGATTCAGAGGATTCGATTACATCAGGATAAATAGTGCCCTGTGCCAAAAAGTTAATCTCATCTTTTAATTTAGCAGCCTCATTATCAAAAATATCAATAAAAGTTCTACCAATAATTTTTCTTTTCTGCTCTGGATCTGAAATACCTTTTAGATGTCTATAAAAAACTTTCTTTGCATCAACGACTAATAAATTTAAATCCATCTTATCTTTGAATAAATTTTCTACATCTTCCGCTTCATTTTTTCGGAGCAATCCATTATCAACAAAAACACAAATTAAATTTTTTCCTATCGCTTTATCCAAAAGCATCGCTGTAACAGATGAATCTACCCCTCCTGATAAACCAAGTAATACCTTGTGATCAGCTACTTTTTCTTTAATCTCATCTATTCTTTGCTCAATAAGGTTTTCCATTTTCCATTGAGCTTCGCATTTACATATCTTGAATGTAAAATTTTCTAATACAGTATTACCCTGTTTAGTGTGGGTGACCTCGGGATGGAACTGTAATGCATAAATAGGTTTTTGGGCATGCTCCATGGCAGCTATGGGAGCTGATGTAGTTGAGGCAATTAAATTAAATTCATCTGGTAGAGTTGATACGTGATCTCCGTGACTCATCCAAACATCAATTGAGGATCCAGAGCTAAATCCATCAAAGAGTATAGATGGTTTTTCTAAAAGAATTTGTGCATGGCCAAACTCTTTATTTTTTGAGGAAGAAACTTGCCCTCCAAATTGTTCTGCAAGAGTCTGCATCCCATAACAAATACCTAAGACAGGCACATCTAATTCAAAAATAATTTCAGGAATTCTTGGAGTATTAGATTCGGTAACTGATTCAGGGCCTCCAGATAGAATTACTCCCTTGGGATTAAGGGATTTAATTTTTTCAGTTGAAACATCCCATGGAAGTATTACCGAAAATACATTTAACTCTCTAACTCTTCTTGCAATCAGTTGAGTGTATTGAGATCCAAAGTCCAACACCAAAACCGTGTCAATATTTTTCTTATCTAAAGAGAGATTATTGGGATTGGTCATACTTAATAGAAAATGAATGAATGAGTTTATATTATAAAGGAAACTATATTAAATCTTTCTTATGATATGAAAGGTTTAATTTTTTCTGCAAGGTCGGAAAGCTCAGGCTTAAACTCAATAATTTCATTAACGGATAAACCCTCAAGCTCATGCGGAAATACAAGCCATTTGTCAGTTTCATGAATGTAAAAGTCAGGTTTTCTATCAGTTTTATTTTTCTTTGGTTTGAAGTATGGAGTGGCTACTTTAATTTCAGGTGTATTTTTTTTACAAGCAGTTTGAAGATCTAAAATTATTTTTTGAATGGATATGCCCGTATCATGAACATCATCAACTATTAGAAGTGAATCTTCTGATTCAACCTGCTTAATAATATAGTTCAAGCCATAAACTTGAACCTCGCTATCTCTCACATCTATTCCTTTATAGTGGGAGGTACGAATGGCAATATGATCTGAAGATACGCCGAGGAAATCCAAAAATTCCTGAACAGCTATACCAATTGGGGCTCCGCCCCTCCAAACGCCAATTATATAATTTGGGCGGTAACCACTTTCAAAAACTTGCCAAGCAAGTTTAAATGAATCACTTAACAGCTCATCAGGTTGAATGAATAATTTATCCATTATTTATTAATTGCCAAATTAATAGCTCATACTTAATCGCACCATAATTTGACGAGGCGGAATAAGTTCTAATCCAGTTGCAGCAACCCCAAAGACATCTGTCATGCTTGAGTTAACGCCATCTTCATCTGTAGCGTTAAGGATTTTAAAGTCCAATCCCCATTTATCTCCGACAAAATCAATGCTTGCAGTAAGATTCAACAAATCATACGAATCAATAGCATCAACAATAGGGTTATTAGAAACTCTTTGCTGGAAGTCTCCTCTTTGAATATACTGCATTATCCCAGTAAATAAACTCCCTGAAGCAAGTACTGTTTCATAAGTAAGACTAATGTCCGCTGAAAACTCTGGGCTCTTTGCTAATTCATTGCCCTTAACGTTTTCTCTTAAGCCATAGCGCAGATCTTCTTGACCAAAGAAATACTGATATGCGTCAACATTATCTAGGACCATATAGTCTGAAGTAACCTCAGAATCAAGGAATGATAAATTCATATCTAAGACCAATGAATCAGTTAATAGCCCTTTAAACTCAACCTCAAGCCCTGACATCTCTGATTCAGGAATATTTGCTACCCCGCCTCTATATGGATCGGGGTCAGTAGCCTGAAATTGAAGATTCTCATAAGTGTAGGAGAAAGCTGCAATATTTGCACGTGCTCTTCCATCCATTAAATCTGTTTTCAAACCAAACTCAATTGAGTCGACCGTCTCAGCTTCAAAAGTAGGAAAAACTAGAGCTGGTGCTATTGGTCTTCCGGCAGCAGCATCTTCTACTTCAGTAAAACCAAATGTTAAATTGCTACCACCAGGCTTGAAGCCTCTCGCTAAGGATAGGTATGCCATAGCTGAATCAGACAAGTCTAATTCACCGGTTATCTTTCCAGTAGTTTCATCTGATGTGCCCTTTTCCGTAAAAGTCTCTACATTAAAAAAGTTAGTCACATTTGTTTCAAATGTATCTTCTGAATATCTCATCCCAGCAACCAAACGAAAATCATCACTGACGCTGTATGTTCCTTGCCCATAAAATGAATATGATTCTCTGGTTGGACGTGCATCAGTCACAAAATCCCAATCGGCTCCAAAGACATCAAACCTTCCTGGTATACCGTAATCATGAGTGTAGCAGTATGCAGAATTTGCAAACGACTCTCCACATAGATATCTTAATTGGCCAGTTAAGTCGTTGTCTCTATAACCCCTTATGGTATTTTCTATTTCATGCTCCATATAGAAAGCACCAATTGTCCAATCAAGCTTTCCATTTAGAATTGGTTCATTAGAAATTAAATTAATTTCAAAAGTAGTTGTATCTACAATGGAGGTTTCAGGGTTAAATTCAGCTCTTTGATAACGCGCATATTTGCATTCGTCAGGCTGAGGAAAAATTTCTATACAAACTTGTTGGGCTGGAGGTAACCCTGGAATAGATTTAACAAAGTCGCCAAAGTTGTGCCGATCGTTATCTCTAACTACTAAAATATCATCCTCCTGGATACTAGCCATTGCTTTGAGAGATGCAAACCCTAAATCAGATTCATAAATTGCAGCAAAAACTGAGGATGTTAGCTCATGTTTCGATAAAGTATCTTGAGATAGTTTTCTTATGTCTGGAGTGGGATCATCAATACCCCGCATCGCTGATCCATTTCTATCAACTTCAAAAAACTGCCCAAAAAATCTTAAGCTTGAGCTCTCATCCAGATCAATAAGCAAATCTCCACGGAAACTAATGCTACTTGCATCATCCAAGTCTTGTCCAGTAAAAATGTTATCACTAAAACCATCTCTCTCAGTGATGGCAAAAGAAACTCTGCTGGCAATATTTGAGCCAAGAGGAATATTGTTAGATGTGCGAAATTTTGTTAACCCATAATTACCAAAAGTAATGTCAGATTTACCTAAATACTCATCCATTGATGGTTTTTTACTGATAACATTTATGGCGCCACCAGTTGAGTTTTGACCAAATAAGGTCCCTTGTGGCCCTCTAATTACCTCAATTCTATCAACATCAATAAAATCGGTTTGAAGAGCAAATGGAGAGGCAATAAAAATTCCATCCATGTGAAATGCTACTGAAGGAGCTGCAATAGCATTTTGATTTGTCTCATTGCCAACTCCTCTAATAGAAATAACAGTTTTGTAGCCTTCATTTTTAGCAACAGTTACCCCGGGGACAATGGCACTTAAATCTACCATTGATTCGATATTTTTAGATTCAATATCTTGATCACTTATAGCCGTAACTGCTTGAGAAATGTCTTGAAGACTTTCACTTCGCTTTTCGGCTGTGACAAATACTTCTTCAATTACATTTACATTATCTTGAGCCCATAAAGGCAAGCCAAAAAATAACAATGAAATTGATAATAATAAATTTTTATTGAAGGGAATGTAGTTCATTAAAATCACCCTAAGTTTTTTATGTTAATTGTTAAGAAGTTTCTAAGAAACTTGCATATCCTTGGTTGATGCAACATTAATGCCAAAAAACTGAATATAGATATAAATTAAACTTTCAGCTAAAAGAGCTTTAAATTGTTGAATCAATTTATATTTGCTTAAAGTTATATTTGAACTTATAACAATCTAATATTATAAGTTGTAAACTTAAATTTTAAATAAAAATATTTAATTTAATGCTGGAAAAAATTTTCAAGTTAGAAGAAAACAATACGTCAATTAAAACTGAATTGGTTGCTGGGTTTACTACATTTATAACAATGGCCTATATCATTTTTGTTAATCCGCAAATGATGGTAATGGCTGGGATGGATCAAGGAGCAAGTTTTGTAGGGACCTGTATCGCTGCTGCAATAGCATGCATATTGATGGGTCTTTATGCCAATTGGCCAATTGGATTAGCTCCTGGAATGGGACTTAATGCATTCTTTACATACACGGTAGTTGGTGAGATGGGATACTCGTGGGAAATTGCCCTTGGTGCAGTATTTATCGCTGGTATTTTATTTTGGATAATGAGTATAACCCCTGTTCGACAATGGATGTTAGAGAGCATACCTATGAATCTTAGGATTGCTATGGGCTCTGGTGTGGGTCTTTTCATTGGGCTTATTGGTTTAAAAAATGGTGGCATCATCGTCCCAAATGAAGCAACACTTCTCAGCATGGGCAATTTTCTGAAAACTGAAACCATCCTTTCTATGCTTGGATTTCTTATAATAGCAATTCTTGCAGTTAGAAAGGTGCCAGGTGCAATACTCCTTGGTGTGATGATGGTAACAGTTACATCAATTTTTATTGGTATTGTCCAATTTCAAGGATTGATCTCATACCCCCCAGCTTTTATGCCTGTATTTATGAAATTAGATATTATGGGAGCATTAGATTTAGCCATGATCAGCGTAATTATGTCTTTTCTATTCGTAAATTTATTTGATACCGCAGGAACACTTTTAGGGGTTGCTAACCAAGCAAAGTTAGTGGATCAATCTGGAAATGTAAATAATCTTGATAAAGCACTTAAAGCTGATAGTTCTTCAAGTGCTGTTGGCGCTTTCCTAGGATGCGCACCAGTTACAAGCTATGTTGAAAGCTCTGCTGGTGTTGAAACCGGCGGTAGGACAGGATTAACTGCAGTAACCGTAGGTTTTTTATTTTTAATTGCAATCTTCTTTTCACCTTTAGCGAGCATCATCCCTGCACATGCAACTTCCGGAGCACTTATATATGTAGCGATATTGATGTTGAGTGGAATGGAAAGGCTAAACTGGTCAGACACATCTGAACTTCTTCCAGCATTGATAATAATTGTGATGATTCCATTAACTTTTTCAATTGCAAACGGAATTGCCCTAGGCTTTATATCTTTTGTTGTTCTAAAAATTGGATCTGGAAGAATTGTAGAAATATCTGCCGGTGCGTGGTTTCTGACTTTAGTATTTTTATCTAAATTTATATTACTTTAATGAACCAAGTTAACTTCTTTGGTAATTTGGAGCTTCTTTTGTAATCATGACATCGTGAACGTGGCTTTCAGTAATTCCGGCATTTGTTATCTCAACAAATTGAGTCTCTTGATGCATATCATTAATTGATTTACATCCTACATATCCCATGCTCTGTCGTATGCCTCCAATTAATTGATCAATTACATTTACAACCCATCCTTTAAACGGCACTCTTCCCTCAACTCCCTCGGGAACCATCTTTTCAGTGCTTATGCCATCTTGAGAGTATCTGTTTGTATCATTTCTTGCACTCATTGCTCCGATAGAGCCCATTCCCCTGTATGTTTTAAAACTTCGACCTTGATATAGTTCTAACTCTCCAGGAGCCTCCTCTGTTCCAGCAAAAATACCTCCAAGCATTACTGCATCTGCACCAGCTGCAAGTGCTTTAGAGATATCACCTGAAAATCTAATACCTCCATCAGCAATTAGTGGAATATTTTTGGAAGATAGCTTTTCTTTTATTGAAATGATTGCTGTGATCTGAGGCACTCCAATTCCTGCAATAATCCTCGTCGTACAAATTGACCCTGGGCCCATTCCAATCTTAACTGAATCAACACCTGCATCAATTAACGCTTGAGCTCCCTCTGGAGTAGCAACATTACCACCCATGACATCTATTTTCGGAAACTCCTTTTTAATGAGTTTAATAGTGTCGATTACATTCTGAGAATGACCATGAGCACTGTCTATAACAAATAAATCAACCCCAGCCTCAAATAAAGCTTTAGCTCTGTCTAAAGTATCAGCTCCGGTTCCAAGAGCAGCACCAACTTGTAACTGACCTCTAGAATCCTTAGTTGCAAGAGGATGCTCAGCCGATTTATCAATATCTTTCATGGTAACCAATCCAGTTAAAGAGTTTTCCTCATCTGTAACTAGGATTTTTTCAATTCTATTGTTGTACATTAATTTTTTAACTTCTTCTTGATCAAAGCCTTCTTTTACTGTTATTAATTTCTCATATGGAGTCATGATCGAAGAAACTAATTCAGATAAGTTATCTGCATATCTAAAGTCTCTCCTAGTAACAATTCCCATTAACTTTCCATTATCAACAACTGGCATGCCCGAAATACTGAGCTCGTTTGTTAATTGCATAAGCTCACTGATTGTTTTGGTTGATTGAATGGTTGAAGGGTCTCTGACAACGCCACTTTCATATTTTTTTACAGCTTTAACTTCTGCGGCCTGTTCTTCAATTGAGTTATTTTTGTGCAGAATTCCAATTCCACCATTCTCAGCAAGCGCAATTGCCATTGCAGCTTCAGTCACTGTATCCATCGCAGCAGATATCAGAGGAATTTTTAATGAGATGTTTCTTGAAACCTTTGTTTCTAATTGCGCTTCTGCAGGAAGGAAATCCGTAAATCTAGGTAAAAGCAGTACGTCATCAAAGGTTAAGGCTTTATGTTTGATCTTTTCCATAACGGATTGTAGCGTATGCCATTATTAAAAAAAAGATTAGTGCTACGAAGCTATAAATATAACTTTATCTAAATAGCACTATAATGCATTAAAAATTTCATCAGATTTAGCAGCGCAAATGAAATCATTCATGTGCAAACCCTTAATCTTATGTGACCACCACTCTATGCTTACTCTGCCCCATTCGAGGGTAATTTTTGGATGATGATCTTGTGATTCTGCTAAATCAGCAATTAAATTAGTAAACTTAATGGATTGTTCATAATTATTTAATTGAAATTCTTTTATTAGTTTTGAAATATCTGAATTATCAATGATCCAGCCATCGAGGCCTTTTAAAAGCTCTAACTGTTCATCATGGGGAACTAATGGAGAACCTATTTCACATGCGCTGCAAGTTTCCTTAGAAAGATCTGTCATAGGCCGCCCTTGGTAAGTTTTACGGGGTTTAATAAAACCTTTAATTTCTTAAGTGGCAATCCAGTTTCTTCATGAGCAACATCAACAATAGATCTTTTTTCTTTGTATGCTTTTTTAGCGATATATGCAGCCCTCTCATAACCGATTTCTCTATTCAATGCTGTTACCAATATTGGATTCATGCCAATTGATTCTTCAATATTCTTTTTATTGACTTTAAAAGTTTTGATTGCTTTGTTTGCCAAAAGCGGCATTGAATTAGACATAAGGCTAATACTTTTAAGTAAGTTGTATGCAATTACTGGAAGCATTACATTTAATTGAAAATTTCCTGACTGACTTCCTATGGATACTGTTACATCGTTTCCAATTACATCAGCACAAGCCATTGCTACTGCTTCCGGTATCACCGGATTAACCTTACCAGGCATAATGCTGCTTCCTGGTTGCAAGGCTTCGAGTTCAATTTCTCCCAAACCGGTAAGTGGTCCACTATTCATCCACCGCAAATCATTAGATATTTTAGTTAACACTAAACTAAGATTTTTTACGCTAGATGATAATTGAACAGCGGAATCTTGAGCGCTTAAGGATTTGAAGTAATTTGTTGATGTTTTAACATTGAGTTTTGTTAATTTTGAAACCTCAGCAGCAAATATTTTTCCAAAATCCTTATGAGCATTTACTCCTGTTCCAATAGCTGTTCCTCCTTGAGGTAAATAAGCCATTTCTTTCGAAGCTGAAACAATTGATTTCTCAACAGCTTTTAATTGAGCGCTCCATCCTGATAGTTCTTGTGAGAAATCTATAGGCATTGCATCCATTAAATGCGTTCTTCCAGTTTTTACTTGACCCTTTAGCGATAATGCTTTCTTATCAATAACTTTAATTAAGCCTTCTAAAGATGGTAACAAAAGTCTTTGGGTATCTAATAAAGCAGAAATGCAAATTGCTGTTGGAATAACATCGTTGCTACTTTGGCTCATATTTACATGATCATTTGCATTAATTTTAATTCGGGCCTTTTTTGTAGCTAAGTTTGCAATCACCTCATTAGCATTCATATTGGTGCTAGTTCCAGAACCGGTCTGAAAAACATCGAGTGGAAATTGACCATCATGTTTACCTAAAAGAACTTCTTTTGATGCAGTTTTAATTGCCTTTGCTTTTCTTGAATCAAGCAACTTAAGCTTTTGATTAGATGCAGCAGCGGCAAACTTAATTACCCCTAAGGCTTCTATAAAACTTCTTCCAAAAGGAAAAGCAAATTTAATACCGCTAATCTTAAAGTTTTCTAAGGCCCTCTGAGTTTGAGCTCCCCACAGCGCATCATGAGGGACATTAATTTCTCCCATTGTGTCTTTTTCGATTCTATATTTCATATTAGCTCCGTAATTGGGTACACTATTTTACACTTTAAGGAATTCATTATGGCAAAAGTTGTACCAATTAGCATAGATATTAATAAAGGAAAGCTTCCCCAAAAACCAAAAGGCATCAATCAAACTGTTGAATGTTCCACTATTGAGGAAAAAAGACGCCACGAGCTTGAAAAACTAACAGCAGGCTTTAGATTATTTTCTTATTTTGGTTATGATGAAGGAGTTGCTGGGCATATAACTGTAAGAGATCCAGAGTTTTCTGACCATTTTTGGGTCAATCCAATAGGCGTTCACTTTGGACAGATTAAAGTTTCTGATTTATTGCTAGTCAATCATGAAGGTGAGGTTGTACAGGGAGATCGATCTGTAAATATAGCTGCATTTACTATTCACTCTCGCCTCCATATGGCAAGACCAGACGTTAATGCAGCAGCTCACTCTCACTCTATGTATGGTAAAACCTTTTCAACTCTTGGTAAATTTCTTGATCCAATATCTCAAGATTCATGCGCATTCTATGAAAGACAAGCAATTTATGATGATTTTTCTGGTGTCTCCGAAGACACTAACGAAGGAGAAAGGATTGCCAATGCTCTTGGTGATAAACAAGTGCTCTTGATGCAGAATCATGGAATCTTATCAACCGGGTCTTCGATTGATATAGCTTTATGGTATTTCTTTTCTCTTGAGCGTTGTTGTCAGTCACAATTAATGGCAGAAGCAGCAGGGAAACCTACTTTAATCCCTCATGACACAGCTATCAAAACTAGAGAGTTTATAGCAAATGAGCTCGCAGCATGGGCAAGCTTTCAGCCCTTGTATGACATGATTACTCAAAAAGAGCCTGATTTATTTGATTAAATATTAATTACCAATAATTGCTTTAGTCTCTAGACATTCATTTAAACCAGAAAGGCCGTGCTCCCTTCCATTTCCAGAGGTTTTAAACCCACCAAAAGGTGCTGCAGGACCTCTTGCACCGCCATTGATGCTAATTTGACCGGCTCTAATTCTTCTAGCTACTTGTTTTGCATGATCCTCATCGCCAGATTGAACATAACCTGCTAAGCCATACTCAGTATCATTAGCAATTTCTATAGCTTCGTCTTCAGACTCATACTTTATAATACAAAGAACAGGACCAAAAATTTCTTCTCGTGCAATGGTCATATCATTAGTAACATCAGCAAAAACTGTTGGCTTAACGAAATAACCTTCTGAAATACCTTCAGGCCTTCCAAGACCCCCTGCTACAAGCCTTGCACCTTCATCAATTCCAATTTGAATTAACCTTTGAACTTTTTCATATTGAACTTTATTAGAAATTGGTCCAATTTTTACACCCTCTTCTTCTGGCGAACCAACAACTGTTGAATTTGCAACTTCAGCAGCAGCTTCTACTGCTTTTTCATAATTATTAGATGAAACTAGCATTCTTGTTGGCGCATTACATGATTGTCCAGTATTCATAAAGCAATGATTCGCTCCAGCAGCAGCAGCTTTCTCGATATCAGCATCATCAAGGATAATATTCGCTGATTTGCCGCCAAGCTCTTGGGCAACCCTCTTTACAGTTGGAGCAGAGGCAATAGCTACAGCAACTCCAGCTCGTGTTGAGCCTGTGAAGTGCATCATATCAATATCTTGATGCTCAGATAGAGCGGCACCTACAATTGGACCCATTCCATTTACAAGATTAAATACTCCTGCCGGAACTTTTGCAGCATCTAATATTTCAGCAAATATAATTCCACAAAAGGGAGTTATTTCACTAGGTTTTAGTACCATAGTGCATCCTGATGCAATTGCAGACGCTACTTTTGTGCACATCTGATTCATGGGCCAATTCCATGGAGTAATCATCCCAATAACACCTATTGGCTCTTTTCTTACCAAGTAATTATTTTCTGTGCCCTCAAATTCAAAAGTTTTTAATACCTCTAAAGTATCCTTAAAATGAGATAAACCTGAGGTAACTTGAGCTACGTTAGAAAGCCATAAGGGCGCGCCCATTTCTGATGAAATTGTTTTTGCTAATTCTTCTGAGCGTTTTTCATATTCTGAAATAATTCTTTTGATCAGTTCAATTCTCTCTTCTTTAGAAGAAAAGGCAAAAGTTTTAAAGGCTTCTTTGGCTGCTCTAACAGCTATATCTATATCTTCTTTGGTGCCAGCTGATATCGAACCAATAATAGATTCATCAGATGGATTTATAACCTCAATTGTTTCTGAGCTCAATGGATCAACCCATTCCCCATTAATATAAAACTTAAGTTGGTCAGCCATATTTACTCCTCACTAAAAAAATTGAATTTTATTATAACGGATGTCTTTTGATTATCGCCAGCATTGGCACAGGTCCATAATTTAGATACCACTTACCTCCCGAGCATCTTTGAATGCCTGAATGGCTCTAATACGAGATTCCTTCAAATCTAGTATGGGTGCAGGATAATCAGAAGATAAAAAAAGATCGTCTTTTGGCTGATGAATTTGAGCAATAGGAATATCTTTGAGTTCAGGAATAAATTTTTTGATAAATTCTCCAGAGGGATCAAAATTTTGTGATTGAGTGATTGGGTTAAAAATCCTAAAGTAAGGAGCTGAATCTGTTCCAGTTGAAGAGCTCCACTGCCAGCCTCCATTATTTGAAGAGAAATCTCCATCTATCAAATTTTGCATAAAAAACTTTTCTCCTAACCTCCAATCATGAAGCATATTTTTTGTAAAAAACATTGCAACGACCATCCTTAATCGATTATGCATCCAGCCTTCCGAAAGCATCTGCCTGATGCCTGCATCAACAATAGGAAAACCTGTTTTACCAGCATAAAAAGCTTCAAGCTCCTCATTCGAATGTCGCCACTGAATAGAAGCTGTGTAATCTTGAAAAGGAAGATTTTTACTTACTTTTGGAAATGAGTGCATAATGTTTCTATAAAATTCCCTCCAAACAATTTCATCAATCCACTTACAAATTCCTTTGTTACCTGATGTAAATTCAAAATTATTTAACTTTAGGCCCTCTAAGATACATCTTTTAGGAGAGAGAATACCTAAGGCTAAATAGGGTGAAATTCTACTAGTTCCATCAATGATTGGAGAATTTCTGGATTCACTATAAGACTTAACTTTTAATTGAAGAAAATTTGCAAGTCTTTCTCGAGCCGCATCTTCTCCAGCAGGCCAAAGATCAATGTTTGCTGAGTTATTTTTAACAAATTTTAAAGCTGATAAATCGCTGTGAATGGGAGAGGATTTTTTTGATTTCAATGGCTCCTCTATATCTAAAAAATTCATGTCAAAGTTTTCAATCCACCTTCTTTTGAAAGGTGTGAAAACAGAGAAAGGTTTTCCTTGTCCTGTCTTAAGAAAACCTGGCTCATAAACAACCTGATCATCGAAAGATGAAGATTCAATATTTATTTTTTTTAAAGCCTTTATTGAAGCTAAATCTCTATTAATCTCATTCAACCCAAACTCATTATTCCAAAATGCATGATCTATTTTTTGTTCGGAGGAAAAGGAAGATAAATCTATCGGCAGGGTTTTGTATGACTCAGTGTTCATTGCAATGATTGGAATGCCGAGCTTTCCCAATGATTCTTTTAGCAGAATTAGGTTATTAATTAAGAATTCGTGTTTGATATTTGATTCGTTATGAGCGTCCCATTGAGAATGAGAAAATATATAAATTGCTAGAACTTCTTGGCATGTGTTCAATGCAGCATTTAATGCAGGATTATCATCAAGCCTTAAATCAGATCTAAACCAAACTAGTCCTTTTGCCATTGAATCCTTTTCTCGAGTTGATCGCATAATTTAGATAAGTGAATTTGGACATTTTTAGAAGAGCTTTCTATGTCTTTAATTAAAAAATTTTCAATTGGCTCTCTTGTAATTAAATTTAGATCTAAATATTTTTGAATATGGGCTTTGTATCGCAAGGGAGATTGAATGCCAATAGGAAATAGTGTTGTAACTGGCTTGCCGCTACTAATTGACTCTGAAATCATCATTGCACTATCTTCTGTGACAAATATATTTTTAGCTGAGCCAAATAAGGCTGCTAAATTAAAATTTTTAGCTCCTTGATGGAACCATGCCGAATAGTCTAACGGAATATTTTGTAACTTTGATTGAATTTTTTTTTCTACCTTAGGATCGCTTCTTCTTGAAGTAACTATTGTAATTGGAAGATTTGTAGTTTTGTGTAATTGCTTAATCACCTTTATTAAATCTTCCCACTCATCTTCTTTATATGAATATCCTATGCCTTCTCCACCAATTAGAAATAATAGATGTTCCTTAAGACCTTTGTGTTCTGCAGCTTGCTCGCAAACTTCTGGTGAATAAATGCTCGGGGTAATAGAAGCAATTATATTAGATGAATCCTCATAATATCTTTCAACTGTTACAAGAGCATCAAATAGAGAGGAATGCAATCCTCGAGGAGAACCAAGTTGGATGACCGGAATTTTTTTTAAAATCCTTAAGGCTGCAGTATAAGGTGCAGTTTTTCCACCAGCAGCAATAATTAGATCAAGTCCAGTAGTATCAATTTTTTTGTAAAGAAATGATATGATTTTTGCGGTTGAGGAGCTTGGAAACCGCATCAAAAGCCTTGAGAAAACTGTTGTTAAACCTCTTAAGTGGCGACTCCTGAATTGAAGATTAATAATTCTTGTTTCTGCAGAATGCTTATTTGTAAGTAATGATGCTACTCCTTTTGATTGATTAAAGTGTCCAGGTATTCCATCGCTAATAATAAGAATTTTTTTCATGCTTTATTTATATGTATTTATCTTTATAAAGTTGAATAATTTTATCCTCTAACATCATTTTTTCTGCCTTAATTATATCCTCTGGATTATCAACTCCAAGTATAGGGCCTGAAGATAAAACGCCTTGAATAGAAAAATCATTTTCCAAGAACCTCATCATATCTATTGACTCTAGTTCCTCTAATTCAGTTGGTAATAAGCTTGTATAATGCTTCAGAGCTTTGTTTGTAAAACCGATCATGCCAAGCTGCCTGAAAGTTTTAGTGCTATTAAAAGGGATATGTGATCTAGAGAAAAACTTTATATTTAATGTATTGTCTGTAACTGCTTTTACAACATTAGGATCTTCTAGATCATCATCAGTAATATGAAAAATTAGATTTACTACTTCGAGATCTTTTCCTGTAAAAGAATCTTTTAAATTATTAATATCATCAGGAAATATTTGCGGTTCATCTCCTTGTAATAAAAGAATTAAATCGTAATTGCATCCCTGCTCAGCAAGAATATCTAAAGCTTCCTTGGCCCTTTCTGTGGCTCTTTGGTGGCTATGGCTAGTTATGACTGAGGGTATGCCTTGTGATTGACTCCATTCATCAATTTCTTGATCTGGTGTAGCAATTATTAATTTATCACAAGCCCCAGAAAGTAATGCTCTTTCATAGCAATGTGCAAGCATAGGTATATCTAAAATTTTTTTGAGTGGCTTCCCAGAAAACCTTGATGAAGCCATTCTTGCAGGAATTACCCCTAAAGTGCTTGCCATTTATTTAACAAATGGCAGTCTGGCGCCAATATCTAACATTCTAATGTCTACACTGAAAGCTATCATGTCATAGCCCTTAGCCTGCAACAGTTGTATTTGGCTTATCTCTGGTTCAACAAGATGATATCCGCATTTAATATTTTCTTGTTTAGCTGCAGATAAAATTTTTGCCTCTGCTTCATTAAATTCATCAGTATCAAATACTCCAGGATTGTTGAGTGAAGCAGAAAGATCATATGGGCCAATAAAGTACCCATTTATATTTTGCGAAAAAATTTCTTTACAGTTTTTTACACCCTTCATGGATTCAATTTGAGCATAAATCTCAATTTTAGCTGCCTTATCTAAAATATAATCTTGCTTCTGAAGATTTTCACCATACCCCTGAGCTCTTGCAAGACCCATCCCTCTTGAACCCATGGGAGGATAATGACATGCGGAAATAATTTTTTCTATTTGGTTGAGTGTCTCTATCATTGGTGCCAATATGCCCTTTGCACCAGCATCAAGAACTCTTTTAATTTGAGCAGGATCTTGATTAGATAACCTCACAAAAGGTTTAGATCCTGCTAAGTCAATTACTCTAATTAGTTGCTCTGCTTGATTAATATTTATACAACTATGCTCAAGGTCTATCACAATCCATTCATAACCTGCCTTGGCAAAAATCTCAGCGATTGATTCATTTGGGAGGCTTTGCCAAGTGCCGATTGAAAGGTTGGTCATAAATATGATGTCTTACGTTATCTTTATATTATCATCTAATCCATTTATGGCAGCCATGCCCATGGCATTAATTCCCTCATTGGTAAGGCTTGACCTGTGAGATGTACCAAAAAAGTTTGGTAGTTTTAATAGCGGATTATCAAACGATGGTTCCTCTTCATAGACATCAAATCCTGCAAAAGCATTATGATTTTTAACTAAGAAATTATAAAGATCTTCCTCATTAACTATCCCGCCTCTTGCAGTATTTACTAGACATACGCTTGATTTGAGTTTGTTAAAATCAGAGGTAGAAATCAAATTAGCTGTTTGTTTGCTTAGCGGAAGGTGGATGCTAACAATATCTGATTTTGACAGAACTAAATCTAAAGGTAGTTGGCGGATTGATTTAGGATTAAGATTTAAATCATTAGATATATTATCAATATCTCCATCGGAGTAATCTTTTTCATCAAAAAAAATAATATCGCAATTAAATGGTTGAATAAGCGATGCTAGTTTTTGGCCAATATTCCCAAATCCAAGCAAACCAACAGTTTTGCCAAAAAGCTCTGAACCTTTTTCTTGCGACCAATTTCCATCAAGGATTTCAAGTTTATTGTCTTGAATTTTTTTTAGTCCAATTAAAATCAAAGTTAAAGCTAGCTCTGCAACACTTTGCTTATTAACACCAGGAGTAAATCCTAGTTTGATTTTATAATTTCTAAGCAATTCTAAATCTAAGTTATTTAACCCTACGCCATATTTACTGATAACCTTGAGATTTGGTAACTCAGAAAGCACATGATCAGGCATCGCTTCTATGCCTATAATTGCCTTTGAAGCAGGTTTTAAAAAATTTATTAAATCTCCTCCTTCCAAGGTTTTACCAGTTTCATTAAGAATAATTGAAGAATATAGATTCTTAAGTTTTGAAACTAAAAAGGTGTTTTTTGAAAAAGACCTAGAGGTAACTGCAACTGTATCCTTTGTATTCAATTATTCTTCTATGTGATTGTTAGAAAATTTTGCGTCAACCCTGTAATCTGATTGAAGATTATTTATAAACGCTATTCCGCCTGCAGCATTAACGATTGCAGCTCCAGCTGCAATATCCCATAAGAAAATTCCGTTTTCTTGATAGGTTTCCGCTTTTCCTGCTGCCACATATACCGCCGCCATTGCGGCAGACCCAATCATTCTAATTTTTTTCCAAGACTGAAAAGTTGATATTAACCCACTGAATTCATCATCAGAATAATTAGTTTTTGCTGGTATCCCAGTTACTAAAGTAGATTCATTTTTCAATGACAATGAAGAAACTTGGATCTCTTGATTATTAATGAAAGCTTTTGATTCTTTATGTCCAAAATAAAGATCTTCGTGATTAAAATCATAAATCACTCCTAGGATCGGATTCAAATCATGCATCAATGCAATTGAAACACAACTAATCGGAATGCCTCTTAAAAAATTTGACGTTCCATCAAGGGGATCTATAACCCAATAATGCTCCTCCAATTTATCAGTGAGGCCAGTCTCTTCCCCTAAAATTGAATAATCACTATGTGCTGAGATGTAATCTTTTATTATATTTTCTGCATCAAGATCAAGTTGTAATTTGAGATCTCGAGCTTCATTTAATAAAATTTTAAGGTTGGTTGCTTTAGATTTTAGTATAAATTCTCCAGCAAGCAATGCTGCTGATTTAGCTATTTCTAAAGAATGGTTAAAATCAATCATCTAGAAATTTCTCTCTAAAATAAGACCCAACAAGCCCACAAATAACCATATGCAAATCTTCTGCAGGTCCATATTCTCCGATCTTTGTAGGAACATGTATATTGAGATCACAGTTTTCTTTGAGGTAACCTCCATCAAAAGCAGTTAAGCCAACAACATATAAATTATTTTCTTTAGCAAATTCAATTGCTTTAATTAAATTAATAGAATTTCCTGATGCTGAGATGCATACAATGGTATCCCCAGGCCTAGAAAGAGTTTGAAGTTGTTGTAAGAAAATATTTTCATAACCATCATCATTCGCTATGGCAGTTATAACAGCTTGATTATCGCAAAGACTTATTGCTCTAAAAGGTTTTTTAAACTGCCTACTGCCAAGAGAAACATCATTTACAAAATGTGTGGCAGTAGAGGCACTGCCTCCATTTCCAAGAAAAAATGTAGTTGCTCCAGAATCTCTGGACTGTAAAAGTAAGTCTGCAAAGTCTCCAATTGCTTCTCTGTTTAATTGAGAAATCAGCTCAGTTAAATATTCAAGATAATTATTTGAAAATCCTTTTGATGAATTCATTTTCACTTCCTTTTAACTGTAATATTTTTTTTTCCATTGGGTATCCGCTTTATAGATTGCTTCAACTAAGTGCATAGTTTCCATTGCATCTTCAATACTTCCCCGCTCAATTGTTAAATCATTTTCTAAACAGTTAACAAAATATTTAATTTCATTGTCCCATGATACATCTTCATTATATTTTGAAATTGACTCCACGGGCATGCCTTTATCTTTTTCTGGATTAGAAGAAATAATTCTAAGCGTTTCATCTCCATAACTTTTAGATCCAGTTAATAAGCCACCAAGCACAAGCGAGCCTTCTTGTAAGGTAATTTCTAGATTAAATACGTGCCTCCATTGAGTAGCAGACGAATGAAGTTGAGCAACAACTCCATTTGCAGATTTCATCAAAACATATGCATTATCCTCAACATCATAATTCCAAAAGGCATTATCAATGAATGAAAAGATTTCAGAAAAACGCTCTCCAGATAAATATCTGATTAAATCAAGCATATGTATACCTTGATCAAGCAATATTCCGCCTCCAGATTCTTCTCTTTTAGTTCTCCAATCTGTTTGGTTGAAACTAATCATTTGTGATTTACCATACACACCTTTTAGATTGATAATTTTTCCAAAAGTATTGCTATCAATAATAGATTTAGCTTCCTCAACGGAAAGATGAAAACGATGATTGAAACCATACATTAACTTTAAATCTGGATAATTTTGATAAATTTTTTTTACCTTTATGAGCTCATCAAGAGTTTTAGCTGGAGGTTTTTCACAAAAAACATTTAAACCATTTTTAAGGCTTAATGAAACTGCGTCTGAAGCAAATTTATTTGGCAAGCTAATAAAAATAATATCTAATTCAGCCTTAGAAATTAGATCGCGATAATCATCATAAACATCAATATCAGATGGAATATTTCTTTGCGCATCAGAGTTTGCCTCTGAAATAGCCATAACTTTGTATGAGGTATTCTTTTGGATTGAGGCATATCTAGTTTTTCCTACAACGCCATAACCAGCAATCCCAACTCTCATTGTTAATTTTGATAAGTTACTTGATATATAACATTTGCTTTATCGTCAGATATTAACAGGCTACCGTCTCTTTTTACTAAAGGAGCAGATGGCCTTCCAGAAACTTTTCCACCTTTGAGCCAGCCAGAAATAAAATCAGTCGAGTTGGTAGCATTGCCATTTTGATCTATTTCCACTCGTATAACTTTATAACCTACCTTCTCAGTTCTATTCCATGACCCATGCAAGACAATAAATAAATTATTTTTCATCTTTGCGGGAAACATATCAGCGTTGTAAAAACTTATACCAGTCGGTGCAACATGGGCGCCAAGATCCATGATTGGATCAACAAAATCATATCCTGGGTTAATGTGTCCAAACTCTGGATCAATCACATTTGAGGCATGCTTAAAAGGATATCCAAAAAATTGGCCATCAAAATCCAATCTATTTAACTCACAGGATGGAGAGTCATCTCCCAACCAATCTCTACCATTATCAGTAAAAAAAAGTTTCTTGCTGACTGGGTGAAAATCAAATCCAACACTATTTCTGACACCTTTAGCAATATAATTCAGCTCACCATCTTGGAACTTTAAAATTGAGGCATATTGGGGGTTTTTTGAGAGACAAATATTACAGGGAGCTCCGATATTAAAATAAAGGCCGCCATCTTGATCATGCTTTATCCATTTCCAACCATGCCATTGATCATCAGGTAAATTATCTAAAACAAGAGTTTTTTTGGGAAGATCTGACTCAACATTATAATTAGCAACCCATTGCTCAATATTTTTAACTTTCCAGATTCGACTAATTTCAGAAAAATATAAATCTCCTTCAAAAAGGCTAACACCTGTTGAATATGAAAGATTTTTAGCAATAACTATTTTAGAATCAACCTGTCCATTTAAATCTGTATCTCTCAAAGCCAAAATCTGACCACTCCTTTCAGCCACAAAGATAGTTCCGTTTTTGCCTTCAACCATTTGCCTAGGTGAGTCAAGATTTTCAGCATATATAGAAATTTTAAATCCTGATTCTAGAATCAAATCATCTAAATCTACAGATAAGAGAAAAGTACTGAAAAAAAATAAATAAATATTTACAGCGACAAATAGGTATTTTTTCATCTAATGAAACCCTCAACATTTTTAGTTAATATACTTAAGATACCTTCAGTATTATGGTTCTTAATAAATTCTTGCATATCTTGAAGCATTGGTTTCAATTTTTCGTAGTCAATAAATGTTTCAGTGGCTTTGAAAATCTTTTGATTCTCTGTTCCTACTTCAGATCCAGAAATTAATAACTCCTCATACATTTTTTCGCCAGGTCTAAGCCCAACTTCAAGAATCTGAATTCCATCATCGTTACCATTTGCTACATAATTTCTTCCAGATAGATGAATTAATTTTTTTGCTAAGTCATATATCTTTATCTGCTCACCCATGTCAAGGATAAAAACTTCTCCGCCTTGCGACATTTCACCTGCCTGCAAAACTAAGCTAGATGCCTCAGGAATAGTCATGAAATACCTCATCACTTCTTTATCAGTTACCGTCACAGGGCCGCCTTGAGCAATTTGATCAAGAAACAGCGGAATTACTGAGCCTGAAGAGTTTATAACATTACCAAATCTAACCATGCAAAATTTTGTATTTGAGGATTTTGCGTTAATTGATTGAATTGTTATCTCTGCAAATCTTTTTGTTGCACCCATTACATTTGAAGGACGCACAGCCTTATCAGTCGAGATCATTACAAAAGAATTTACATTATTTTTGACTGCAACTTGAGCTAGATTATGCGTACCTAGGATATTATTTTCAGCCGCTTTTGCTAAATTATTTTCATCCTCAACCAGTGGGACATGTTTATATGCTGCTGCATGATAAACATGATCTATTTGAAATTTTTCAAAGATATACTTCAAATTATTGAGGTCCCTAATATCGCCTAAGATTGGTACGATATCTGTTTTCAAGTTTTTAGCACTAACTATTGCCTGACATTCTCTTTCAATTTTAAAAAGATTGTATTCAGACAGTTCAAATAAAATAATTTTTTTAGGGTTACCGGCCAGCAACTGTCTTGTAATTTCTGAGCCAATGGAACCTCCAGCTCCAGAAACAAAGAAATTTTTTGAATCAGCATTTTTTACAATTGCATTAGATATTCTAGCTCCTGGAAGAATGTCATCAATTGAAAGCTCCTGTAAATCAGTTAATTTTTTTTGATCTGAGATAAGTTCAGTTAGTGATGGAACAGTTCGGACTGCAACCTTAATAGTTTCCAAATCTGAAATTATCTTTCTTCTTTGTTCGGTCTTCATATTTGGTATGGCAAGAAAAACCTGTAGATTGTCGTATTTAGATTTCAGCTCAATCAATTTTTTAAAGCTTGATATTATTGGGATATTATTTATTTGTAGATTCTTAAATACTGATGAATCATCAAAAATTGCAACAACATTTTTAGTTGAATCATTTTGCATGGTGTTAAGCAGGGTCTGAGCTGACTGACCAGAACCATATATAATGACAGGACTAGCATTTTCATCTTTTTGATATGGGTATAAAAAAAACTTAGCGACATCCCTAGAAATATTTATAAATGCATATAGCACTGCTGAAAGAAGCAGGCCCTGAAGTAAGATAATTGATAAAAAATCAGTTGGGACTGTATCAAACTGCAGTATATATATACCAGCCCAAGAAAACCCAAATAGCAACGAACCGGAAACGCATAAAAAAATGGAATCTCTTGAATCAAAAAAACGAATAAGGGATTTGTAGTATCCAAAAAAATATAAATACAAAAGGAAAAAAGAAGCAGGAAAAATAAAAGAGTAAATTTGCGAGCCTAATAAATCTATTAAGCCATTAGGATCACTACTTGAAATAATTGTTGCCATCGGCGGCCCAAAAACTAACCAGCA
>CACJJI010000009.1 GCA_902593675.1 uncultured SAR86 cluster bacterium | reverse complement strand
AAGCAAATGCAAAAGTTATTCGCGATGGAAAAAATATTAATTTAAAATTTGTTTTAGGTGAATTACCTGCTGATGAGAGAACATTTATTCCAGCTAAAACAGAAATTTCTACCGATCCCCTTGGACTAAAGATTGAAAACCTATCCGAAGATAATTCTCGACCAAGTGATCCTGAAAATGGGGTATTGGTCCTTAGAGTTAATAATGGATCTCCCGCTTATGGAAAATTAATAAGAGGAGATATTATCACTGAAGTTATTTCTCAGGGTAAGCGTTATGCCATTGAGGATGCTGAGTCTTTTGAGGAATTGATTGAGCGATTTGATGAAGGGGATAAGTTAGCAATTGTAGGTCGTCGAAACAATAATAGATTTTTTGTTGCAGTAACCGTAGATTAAATCCATCTTAAATGCATTAGAAAAGCTGATAACACTTCAGCTTTTCTTATAGAATAGTCATGCATTTATTAGAAGATGAAAAATATTAGAAACTTCTCCATTATTGCCCATATTGATCATGGGAAGTCGACCCTGTCTGATCGACTGATAGAATATTGTGGAGGCCTCTCCAAAAGAGAAATGTCTGAGCAAATTCTAGACTCAATGGACATTGAAAGGGAGCGTGGAATTACCATAAAAGCTCAAGCTGTAACTCTTGATTACGAGAGAGATGGAGAAACCTATCAATTAAATTTTATTGATACACCTGGACATGTGGATTTTTCTTATGAAGTTTCTCGTTCACTGTCTGCTTGTGAAGGCGCATTGTTAGTTGTTGATGGATCTCAAGGTGTGGAGGCTCAAACGTTAGCCAATTGTTATACCGCAGTTGATCAAAATCTTGAGGTATTGGCTGTAATAAATAAAATTGATTTACCTCAGTCTGAACCAGATAGAGTAAAGCAAGAAATTGAAGATATGATAGGCATTGATGCAACTACAGCTCCATTGGTAAGCGCTAAGACTGGTCAAGGAATAGAGGAGCTACTAGATCTATTGGTGGATAATATTCCTCCACCTGAAGGAGATCCAAATGCTGATTTTGAGGCCTTAATCATTGATTCATGGTTTGATGCTTACCTGGGAGTTGTCTCTTTGATCAAAGTTATCAATGGATCCATTAAAGAAGGCCAAAAAATCAAGGTATATTCAACTCAACAATCTTATTTAGCAGATCAAATAGGAATTTTTTCTCCAAAAAAAATTGCAAAAAAAGAACTAAACGTTGGCCAAGTTGGCTATATGGTTGCTGGTATCAAAAATATTCAAGGAGCTCCAGTTGGGGACACTATTTTAGATTCTAAAAATGATACGTCTAAACCTTTACCTGGGTTTCAAAAAGTTCTCCCAAAAGTTTTTGCGTCTTTATTTACGGTTGACTCAGATGAGTACGAAAAATTTAGAGACGCTCTTTCCAAACTTGTCTTAAATGATTCAGCTTTAATATATGAGCCTGAAGTGTCCGACGCATTGGGCTTTGGATTTAGGTGTGGTTTTTTGGGAACCCTGCATTTGGAGGTTGTTCGAGAAAGACTTGAAAGAGAATACGATTTAAATCTAATTTCTACCGCTCCATCTGTTCAATATCAAGTGGTAAAGACCGATGGTGAGGTCATAGACTGCGACAGCCCATCTCAGCTACCAGCTCTTAGCAACGTTAGTGAAATCAGAGAGCCTTATGTTTTAGCAACCATCTTGACTCCTAAAGATTATGTCGGGAATGTAATTACATTATGTACGCAAAAAAGAGGCGCTCAGAAAGAAATGACTTATTTCGGCAATCAAGTATCAATCGTCTTTGAAATGCCTCTTGCAGAGGTCATTATTGATTTTTTTGATAGACTAAAATCTACCACTAAAGGTTATGCATCCATTGAATACAATATCACTGAATTCAAAGCATCAAATTTAATCAAGCTAGACGTTTTGCTTAACAATGATGTTGTTGATGCTTTATCTATTATCATCCATAAAGATTTTGCGATGAGTCGAGGAAGAGAAGTGGCAAAAAATTTACAAAAACTTATTCCTCGCCAAATGTTTGATATACCCATACAAGTTGCTTTGGGTTCTAAAATTATTTCTCGAGAGACGGTAAAGGCTCTAAGGAAGAACGTTACTGCAAAATGTTATGGTGGAGATATCACGCGTAAAAAGAAGTTGCTCGAGAAGCAGAAAGAAGGCAAAAAGAAAATGAAGCAGTTTGGTAGAGTTTCAATACCTCAGGAAGCGTTTTTAAATTACTTCAATTCAGGAGAGAAATAATGTTTGGCGATCCGATTTTCCTACTATCGTTGCTGGCGGTTTTCGGCCTCATAGGTATTTGGATCTACCAGGTCTTAAAAGACACATTGACCGATCAATCACAGCAAATTATTTATATCTCAGGCCTTACAACATCCCTTATTGGTATTTATAGAATTTTTGTTAATGCGGGGGATTTAGGATCGGTTTTGTTGATTGGCTCATTAATTTGTTTGGTTATTTTATTGGTAGGTACATTTAGTAAAAATGCTTTATTAAAAACAACGGGAAGGGGCTGGTTTGTTCCAGTTTTTCTCATTTTTGTTCTTCGTACCTTTATTTACGAACCATATCAGATACCTTCTGGATCCATGATTCCAGGGCTAAAGGTTGGAGATTTTATTCTGGTCAATAAACATAGTTATGGCTTAAAGGTGAATAGAATTGGAAGTACTTTTGCCTTATCGGCAGATCCTGAGTACGGAGATGTTGTTGTTTTTATCCCACCACATGTCAATGTGCCGTATATAAAACGTTTAATTGGCAAACCTGGAGATACCATTGGCTATCTTAATAAAAAGATATATATAAATGGGAAAGCCATTCAGCAAGAACTTATTTCGACAAGCGAGGAGGAGACCTTTTTAAAAGAAACTTTAGTTAATTCAGATCGAATAATAAGGATTGTAGGAGGAAGCTCTTCCTATCCTGAAGAGTTCACTGTGCCGGCGAATCATTATTTCGTTATGGGAGATAACAGAGATAATTCGAGCGACTCAAGATTCTGGGGATTTGTTCCAAGAGAGAATTTCATGGGTACTGGAGAACTAATCTGGATGTCATGGGAGTGTTGGACATGCTTACCGTCATTTGAAAGAGTGGGTTTTATACAATAGATGCTATGAGCAAAAATTCTATAGCAGTTAATCAATCATATATAGAGCTGCCCTCATTTAAACAAGCCTTTATACATAAAAGTGTTTCTTCAAATCACAATAATGAAAGGCTAGAGTTCCTGGGAGATGCAGTTTTAGAAGTGGTTGTATCTGAGTATCTTTTTAATCGTTTTGGTGCCTTGGATGAGGGTAAATTAACCCAAATGAGAGCATCCTTAGTCAATACACAATCACTTTCAGGAATTTTTCAGCAATTGGATTGCAAAGATTTACTCCAAACCTCAAAGGGGACCAAAAAATTAGATGAAACACACAAGCACTCAATTTATGCAGGAACTATAGAGGCATGCATCGGAGCAATTTTCATTGAGCTAGGTTTTAAAGAGAGTAAGGTCTTTATATTGCAGCTTTTTCAAAATCATTTCTCTTATCTGAATGAATCTTCTGAACTCAAGGATGCTAAATCAAGATTACAAGAAGCCTTGCAGGCAAGGGGAGCAGAGCTACCTAAGTATTCAGTTGTATCAAACAAAGAAGGAAATAATTTTGACTGCAGCGTAACATTTAATGGAAAAACTTTTCGGGCATCTGATGTTATAAAAAAAGAATCTGAGCAAAAAGTTGCTGCACAGATTTTGGTTGAATTAGAAGGATCATGAAGAAGCAGTTTTGTGGGTACATTTCTATCGTTGGCAAACCTAATGTTGGCAAATCAACCTTGCTAAATACCATCTTGGATAAAAAAATATCTATCACCTCCCGCAAATCTCAAACTACTAGAAATAATATCCTAGGGGTAAAAACTGATGAAGAATTTCAAATGATTTTCTTAGATACGCCTGGAATTCACCTGAAAGCTACCAAAACGCTTAATAAGGTGTTAAATCAATCAGCTTTGAGCGTGATTGAGGACTCTGATCTAGTTTTATTTGTTATACAGCGAACCTCATTGCAGGATCAAGATAGGCAGGTTCTAAACAAAATTAAAGAGACTAAAGTTCCTTCCATCTGTGTTTTAAATAAAATAGATCAAGTTCAAAATAAAAATGATCTTCTACCATTAATTCAAGAAATTGATTCAATCTATCCTTTCAGTGGCTATGTACCTATTTCTGCAAAAAATCATGATGGAATTGAGGATTTGCTTGAGTGTATTAAAACTTCTCTTCCAGAGAATAATCATTTATATCCAGCTGATCCCGAAGATAAAGAAATTCCTAATAACTTCTTTATTAGTGAGCTTGTCAGAGAAAAGATTATTCGGTCGCTTGGAGATGAGCTACCCCATGAAACTTATGTCTCAGTAGAAACAAAGGCTATGGAAGGCAAAATGTTATCAATAGGAGTCATTATTTATGTTGCTAGAGATAGTCAAAAAAGTATTGTTATAGGTCATGAGGGCTCTAATTTAAAAAGAATAGGACAACAAACTAGAATTGAGCTTGAAAAAATGATTCATAAAAAAGTTTTGTTAAAAACTTTCGTTAAAGTGAACAAGAATTGGAATAATGATGCTCAATATTTAAGCAGCCTTGGAGTTGGCAGCAACCAAGATGCCAATTAGCTGGGAGCCTTGCTTTCTTTTGCATGCCAGGTCATTTGGAGATACATCTATCATTGCAGATGTCTTTACCGAATCTTCTGGAAAAGTCTCAATCATGGCTAAGGGAGCAAAAAATCCCCGGTCAAAGTTTTTTGGACATTTGCTTCCTTTCACAGCTTTGAGAATTATTCTTACTGGCAAATCAGAAATGAAGACCTTGACCCAGATAGATTCAAATTTTTTTTCTCAGTCCGTAAAAGGACCGCATGATCTTTATACGTATCTTTATGTGAATGAGCTAATGATGCGTCTCTTGCCTAAAGGTCTGCCAAATCAAGAGTTATATGATCTCTACAAAAACTTTGTTGAGCTAGCTAGAGCAGATGCTATTTCTGAGCTAGATTTAAGAGCCTTTGAACTGGACCTTCTTGACGTGCTTGGTTACGGGATTAACTTTGATACAGATAGCAAAGAGAATACAGAATTTAAAGATTCAATTGTTTATTCATACATGCCAGAAAAAGGATTTCATCATTCAGACGATGCTGAGGGTTTCTCTGCCAAGGAAATATCAGATATCAAAAATAGAACCCTTGAAGGAATTGATAAGCTAAAATTAAAACAGTTATTAAAGGTTGCTATCAATGCATGCTTGGATGGAAGGGAGCTCAGCAGCAGAGATTTCTTTAAAAAAATTAGAATATGATTTATGGAATAGGCACAGATTTAGTAGATTTAGATAGAATCAGCAAAATGAAATCTCTATCTGCATTTGCTAATAAAATCTTGGGCACTCAAGAGCTTGAGCAATATACTGAGTTGGGAAATGGATCTAAAGCATTCTATCTCGGCAAACAATTTGCATGTAAAGAAGCTTTTGTTAAAGCCCTCGGGACGGGCTTTAAAGCTCCAATCTTCCCTAAAGATATTCAAATATTAAGAAATTCACTTGGTAAACCAGAAATATTATTATCAGCTGGTGCAAAATCTTATGTCGAAGACTTGGGCATCACTAA
Organism: uncultured SAR86 cluster bacterium; assembly: GCA_902593675.1. GTDB lineage: Bacteria > Pseudomonadota > Gammaproteobacteria > Magnimaribacterales > D2472 > D2472. The sequence goes on along the minus strand of CACJJI010000009.1, from coordinate 23,588 downwards.
ATCACATGTTAGTCTAGCCGATGAAAGCAACTATCTACTTGCATTTGCAGTATTAGAAACATGAATAAAATTCTTCTCTTAGGACCGCCAGGTGCTGGAAAAGGCACTCAGGCAGATATTATTTGTGAATCTCTATCCATTCCTAAAATTAGCACAGGCGATATGTTGAGATCTGCTATTGCGTCCGGTAGTGAACTGGGTAAAAAAGTTTCAGGTATTATGAATTCTGGCGGCTTAGTTTCTGATCAAATTATTATTGAGTTAATTTTAGATCGCATTGGTCAGGCCGATTGCGCAAATGGATTTTTGTTTGATGGCGGTATAAGAACCGTTGGCCAAGCAGATTTATGTGTCGAAAATAGCATTGAGTTTACTCATGTGATTGAAATTCAGGTTGATGATGAAGCGATCATAGACAGGATGTCCGGCAGAAGGGTGCATCCAGGCTCTGGAAGAAATTACCATCTTGTTTATCAACCGCCTAAAAATGAGGGCGTGGATGATATTACGGGAGAGCCTCTTATACAAAGAGAGGATGATATGCCTGCAACAGTTAAGCATCGCCTGCAAGTCTACCAAGATGAAACAAAACCACTTGTGTCTTACTATCAATCTCAAGAAAGCAAGGGTGCGCTTAATTATATTGCTGTGGATGGCTCGCAACCTGTTGAAAAAGTATTTAAGGATATCGAGCAAAATTTTTAATTGAATGAAAATTTTATCTCTTGATGTCAGTGGAAATTATTCATCAATATCTTTACTCCATGACGATGAGGTAAATACTTTCACTCAAACCCATGATCGAAAAGACAGGCCTGACTGGGATAAGCTTTTTAAAAGCATTGGCTTTGACTCAAAAGAAGGCTTTGAAAATCTTGATGGGCTGGCTTTTGCTTGTGGTCCAGGCTCATACACCGCACTTAGAGTTACTGCTTCTTTTTTAAAGGCCATTGCTGAAGTAAAGAAATTACCACTAATAGCAATTTCAAATCTTGAATCAATTGCGCATGAGGCGTCCCATTGGATTGATGAGATTGAAGCAAAAATTTATGTCGCCATAGAGGCTGATGTAAATGAAAGTTATTTTTGCAGTTATCAGAAAAATAGTCACAAGCTCAATCCAATTTCAGCAGAGGGTGTTGTGCAGTTAGAAGAGCTATCAGGCTTATTGAAAAAGGATGATTGCTATTTTGCCGGAACTGGCTGGCCAAAGGCTATAGAAAATAATCCGCAGTTTATTTCTCAAGCCCTTGGAAGTGCTGAGCCAATTGCAACAATAGCTAAAACAAGGCTGGAAACTGGTGAGTGTTTCCTCCCTGAAAATGCAAATCCTGTTTATCTTAAAACTCCTGATTATAAAAAATCATGATTTCAGATTTTTTTCTCGCACTTCTTCTTGCCTTGATTCAAGGTCTAACTGAATTTTTACCAGTTTCTAGTTCAGCGCATTTATTGTTTCCATCATTGCTTTTTGGAGCTAGAGATTTTGGCATTGTATTTGATATATCAGTTCATGCTGGAACCTTGGCAGCAGTGATTTATTATTTTAAAAAAGAAATTCAAGGACTATTCCATGCTTGGATGCCTTGGACAAAAACTAGAAGTAAAGAAGACTTCTCTCTAGGATTGAATCTTCTTGTTGCAACTTTACCAATTGTTCTGGTCGGGTTGCTTGTATCAGATTTAACTGAGTCAAGATCTGAGAATATTAACTCAATTGCCTGGGCAAATCTTGTATTTGCTGGCTTGTTGTATGCCGCCTTTAAGAGCTCAACCCAGTCAAAATCTTTAACAGAATTAACTTTGTTTGCAGCCCTTATAATTGGTTGTTTTCAAGCATTGGCTGTTTTTCCAGGGGCATCTAGATCAGGTATGGCAATCACTGGAGCATTAATTATTGGATTAAACATCAAAGATACCTCGCGGTTTGCTTTTCTATTGAGCATACCAACGATTTTAGGAGCATTGATACTGATGCTTGTAAAGGGCGCTTATGCAATAGCGCTGAGTGATATCTTAATTATGCTAACAGGATTTCTTGGCTCAGCTTTCATAGCATTTTTTACCATCAAGGGGTTCTTGCGGTTCGTTGAAAAGATTGGCATGACTCCATTTGTTTTGTATAGAGTTGCATTAGGTATCCTTCTCTTGCTTATATGATTCCGTCTCTTGTATACGAATTAGTCAACCAAGAACAATTAGCAAGGAAAGTTGCGAGCCAGCTTGGAACAACTGCAATCAAAAGTGAACAACTAATCGATCAACCTCATCTCTATCTTTCAGAAACTGGGCTATCATTTTTTCATCCAGAGGCAAGATCAAAGAACAAATTTCAAATTGATTTTAATTCAGGCTCAACTGGATGGCGTATTAAAAGGGCTGACCATGAAAAGCTTATCAAGAAGGCTTTAGGTAAGTCAGAGCATCCTTTGAGCATCCTCGATTGCACAGCAGGAATGCTTCAAGATACTTTATTATTTCTAAGTTTAGGCCATCAAGTTACAGCGCTCGAACAAAGTAAAATCTTATTTCATTTACTTCAAGATGGAATAAGCCGCAGTGAGGATCAGAATATCTTTCAAAAACTAGAACTTATTCATACCAATGCATGCTCTTATATTGCTCAGGCTAAAAACTTTGATGTAATTTACTTTGATCCTATGTATCCTTCTACAAAAAAGAATGCACTTGGTTCAGGCCAGCTAGAATACATATCAAAAATATTAGAAACAGAGTCTTTAGAAAATAATGCGGTCAAAGACTTTGAAGTTTTGCAATTAATTCCAGCGCGAAAGATGGTTGTGAAAAGACCCATTAAAGCTGAGCCTTTTTCCCTGCAAACTAATTATCAAGTCACTGGTAAAACAACCAGATTTGATATCTATATCTAGTATCCTACTCCACTATCACCTCCAGATGAGGATTCAGCTGCAAAATGAGATTTTGGCTTAAACATAGTATCGGATGTCGATAATGAAGCTCCGTGAAAACCTTGACTGGCTGGCATATAGAAAGTGAGGCCGGGATATTCATTGAATTCGTGGGTATGATAATTATCACTGGCATCTGCTTCTCTCAAGTATACTTTATGGGTATATCCAGATGCTCCTTTGAATGGACCCTTAGCAACTGTGCCTTTTACCTGTAAACCAGATGATTCATTTGTAATATCAATCTTGGCCAAATCATATGAGTCAACAATTTCAATTCTGCCATTTGTATACATCCCTGAGTGAACCCCACAATGAGGATAAAGAACCAGCGGAGTAGAGGAGTTTATAGAGAGTGTGGATGTGGCTTCATCCCAACCTTGGCTTGTGCCAATGTTGTTAACTCCGCTGGTATCGTTTTGGGTTGTAGATAATTCAAAGGGGTGGCTCAGGAATACCGAGCTTGAGCTTGGATCAAACACAATTTTATCTCCAACTCTTGCATAAATGACAAGTTCAGTTGAATCTGCATTAACTGAATCGACGGTATAGTATTCGCTGCCGACATTGCTAACTGAATATGTAGTCGTTCTCAATCCAGCTTCTATATCCTCATAAGATATCGAGACGCCATCGGCACGATCAACTAGGTCAAGGGTTGAAAATATGACTTCATTAAGCTCAGCGTCTGTTGCTGTTTCATTAATTATTTTTGTAAGAAGGGGGTTTAATTCGTTTTGTGCAACACTAGAGAAATATGAATGCGCATTCGAATCTCCATTAGAGTAGACTTTTTGAAGATAAGAGGATATTGAGGCTGATAGGTTTTCCCAGATAGTGTTTGATAAAGTAAAACCACTAAATGACCAGTTTTCTAAAAGCCCTTTAATAAATGTTGTATCTCCAAGGCTTGTCTCAGATGAAGTTCTATCTGTAATTGCTTGAGCAATTTTGTAATTAACATTGTCTGCTTCGGAATCAGCTTCTGCGGGAGGATCGAGGGTCAATAAAGCGTTTTCCAATATGACAAGTTGTGTGTTGATGGTTGCAACTTTCGAGTTTGTAGCGTTGCTGAGATCAGTAAATGGATCTGAAGATGGGATATTAAAATTACTGTTAATATTTAGTTTGGTTTTAAGGGTTGATGAATCTATGTTGGTATTCCTGTGAAGTAATGTGCTCAACGGTGAGATAACATTCACCCCATTGTTTGAAGGGTTGCTGAGATACATCACATTTGCAGTTGAATTAGATTGATTAGTAATAACATCAAAACCTTCATTTGAAGCTAATGCGCCCGTAAAGTCTTGAGTTAAATTAAAAGAACCATCGGAGTTTGACGTTGTGGTTGAGCCAGATCCTGAGCAAACAGCTCCAGATGAAGCCTCAACACACACATTCGCGCTTTGAACATAACCAGAGCGAATAACCACACCATCGAATGACACAGAAATTACATCATCAGATTCGTCATTTGTAACAGTAATAGTAAAACCTTTTGTCGCAGTGAGAGTGCCATCACTAACAGTAGCATTGAACGAATAAATATTATCTTTGTTCTCATCAGTTGGGTTTTCAAAGTCCGGAGCAACTGCGAAGGAAACAACACCTGTGGTGCTGATGGACATATTCGAAGCATCCGGACCAGATAGAGAATATGATAGGGGGTTTCCATCAGCATCAGATGCATTCACCATGAAGCCTGAAGTTTGATTTTCTTGAGTAGAATAATCTGTTGTGGTGTTATCAATTGTAGGAGCTGAATTTGAAGGTGGGGTTGTATAGTCGGAACCGCCACCGCCACCGCCACCGCCACCACATGCAGATAATACGATTAGTAATACGGAATTAAGTAAATATTTGTAAAAGATTCTCATAGCTCAGTTCCTCACAGCATCTTGTCTGTAAAATTATTTACTGAGCGTCCAATGTATTTAAGAAGAATTTGTGCCCAAATTAATCAAGACATTGGCAAGACAGACATGTAGTGTATTAAAAAAATAAGTAATAAAAATGTCAATATCTTATAAATATGCTTATTTTAAAGCTTTTTTATCACTTTTTAATGTAGTTTTGCTACATAATAATTACTAGGCTCTGATGTGTCCGTCTCCCCTAACAATATATTTAAAGCTTGTGAGCTGGTTTATACCCACCGGACCTCTAGCATGAAATTTTCCAGTTGCAATTCCTATTTCTCCTCCAAGACCGAATTCGCCTCCATCAGCAAATTGCGTAGAGGCATTAATCATAACAATGGCGCTATCTATTGAATCAGTAAAGCTTAACTGCTTGTCTTTGTTTTCACTGATGATTGATTCAGTATGACCAGTTCCAAAGTTCTTAATGTGATCAATTGCTTCATTAATGCTTGTTACAGATTTTACACTTACGATAGGTGCTAAATATTCTGTTGACCAATCTTCCTCACTTGCGGGAATAACTCTTGAATCAATTTTTAGAATGTTATTACAACCACGTATCTCACACCCCTCATCATCTAGTTTGTCAATGAGTCTTGGTATGAATGAGGATGCAATATTCTGATTTACAAGAATTGTTTCTACAGCACCACAAATTCCTGTTCTGCGCATTTTTGCATTAAGGCAAACTGATAAAGCTTTTTCTTGATCAGCATGCTCATCTACATAAATATGACAAATGCCCTCTAAATGTCCAAAAACTGGAATTTTTGCAGATTTTTCAACCTCTGCAACAAGACTTTTGCCACCTCTTGGAACTATTACATCTATAGAGCCATTCAGACCTTCTAGCATCATGGTTGAAGCTTCTCTGCTTTCAGAGGGTACTATTTGAATGGATTCTTTAGGCAATTCCGATTGTTTTAATGCACCCTGAAGAGAGTTAACAATTGATGTAGCAGATCTCAGTCCATCTTTTCCACTTCGCAAAATTACAGCATTGCCAGATTTTAGGCATAGGCCTCCAGCATCAGCAGCAACATTAGGTCTGCTTTCAAAAATTAAACCTATGACTCCTAAAGGAGTTGAAACTCTGGAAATATTTAAACCGTTGGGTCTGTCCCAGGAAGCAAGCACTCTGCCAACTGGATCTTGGAATGATTTAATTTCAGCCAAGGTATCACATATTCCATGAAGTCTGCCTTTGTCCAAAGCTAAACGATCAATAAAAGCCTCATCTTTCTTATTTATTCTTGCTTCTTTGATATCAATTTTATTAGCTTCCAGGATGAGATCTGCATTTTCTTGGATTGCCTCAACAGCAAAGTCAAAAAATTTATTTTTTTGATCACTGCTTGCGGTGTTCAGAATTGCGCTGGCAGCTTTTGCCTTAATGCCTATTTCATTAAGTATTTTAGAAAGTTTCACACTCATTTTTTAATAAACCATGTTGCTTTTGTTCTTTTACCAATATTTTTAATAGGTTTTTTATTTTTACCAGAAGTAATAACCATTGCACATTTATTCTTGAAACAAATTTCAGCTGCATCAATCTTAGAAATCATTCCTCCTTTTCCCATTTGGCTAGCATGACCCGCCATCTTTTTAATCTTGGGAGTAATTTTATTAACAACTTTAATAAGTGAGCTAAGTTTTCTTGACTCTTGATCTTCTTTCGAGCTATATAGCCCATCAACCGTTGATAAAATTATCATTAGATCTGCGCCGATAAGTTTTGCAACTTTTGCAGCTAAAAGATCATTATCACCAAATCTTATTTCATCAGTTGCCGTGCTGTCATTTTCATTAATGATTGGTAAGCATCCTGCTTCTAGTAACTTGTCAACCGTCTGCTTAGCATTTTTAGAGGAGAGCTTTAGCTCAGTATCTCTGGGAGTTAGGAGTATTTGACCTATGGGTATAGAAAATTTATTGAAATGCTTCTTCCATGCTGACATTAATTCTATTTGACCATGAGCAGCCATTGCTTGTGATTCTGCTAGGGTTAAATTTTCTGAGAATTTAATTTTTTTTCTACCCAGCGCTATGGCACCAGAAGATACAATTAAAACCTCTTTATCATTTTTTAAAAGCCAAGCAATATCTTCGCTGATGGAAGAAAGGATATTATGTCTGACGATTCCATTAGAGTTTGCAAGCACGGCCGAGCCTATCTTAATGATTATTCGGTTATATGAATTTGCACTGCGCATTTTTAATCTTAGTAATACAATAACAAGGGTTGTAAAAAATGATATTTAAACATAATAAAAATATTTCAAGAAATTTCATCGCCTTCGGCTGGTATCTATTTTTCTTTTCAGCATGCGGAGGTGGGAGTGGTGGCTCAGTTGATCAACCTAATTCTTTAACCTTCTCCTTGAGCGGCTTGCCATCATCTGTAGAAAGCTATGATGAAGTTGCAATCCGAGTTCTTCCAAACATTGAGGGTTGTAAATTTGAAGTTTTAGGCCCTGATTTATTGTGGCTGAGATCTTCAGATGACTTAAGTTTTAATTTTAGGGCACCAATAATCTATGGTGAAAGTAAGGAGTTTTCCTTTGGGGTCCGTCCTGCCAATTTTACCGTTAAACCTGAATGTGCTGGTTCGCAGAATTTCACGCTTAATGTTACAAGAAAGCAAACAGCATTTACTCCAAATCCCGAACCAAGCAATATTGCATATTTAAGCTCTGCATATTTTAGCGCCCATGATATTGGATTTGGGGGAATAGAAATAACAGAAAGATATTCAGCAACTGTTTGTTACCCAACGGAAAATGATTGTGTTACATATGAGAATGAATTATTTGGTCAAGATGCTCACAATATTGCGACAGGTGATTTTAATGGCGATGGTTTTGAAGACTTGGTGGTTGCTTGGGCTATCTTTCCTCATACCATTGATCAAAGCAAAAAGATTTATGGTCCAGTCAATATCTATCTAAATGATCAAAAGGGCGGTTTTGCAGAGGACTTAGATCTTTATGCTGCATCAGAGGCTCCCAAACATCCCTTTGCTTATAGGTTAGTTGTCGACGACCTAAATGGTGATGGGTTGGATGATGTCTTTGCTGGATCTATGGGACTGTCTGTTGAGCAGGATAAGAGATGGGGCATTGATCCTTATCCACATTTTTTATTGTTATCAAATTCATCGGGTAGGTTTGAGGAAAGTTCAGCAAACATAAACGATGAAAATAATGGCTTGGGGCAGTTGTGCAGATTTGCTCACGATGCAAGTGGTGGAGATCCAGATGGTGATGGCGACATTGATCTTTTTGCTTGCAATATGTTACTGGTTAATGATGGAGAAGGAAGATTTACCATTCATCCATACCTTAATCTAGATTGGAATTATAAGTATGGAAGCCCCATGAGTAGCTTGCTAGCAGATTTAAATAATGATGGGTTTGACGATATTATTTTTTGGAATTTTAATGACAGATGGAATTTTGATCAAAATCCAGAGGAAGGCTTTGCTTTGCTTAGTAATGGCACAAAAGAGATTCATAACTGGAAAAAAATACCTATACCCACTGGTCCATTTGGTATTAACGAGACTAAATATAATCATGCCGCAAAAGGAGATTTAAATAATGATGGTTTTATGGATGTTGTAGTTGGAATTACCAGAGCTAATCCATATTACGAGGGCGCATATGTGCAAGTCTTAATAAATGATGGTGTTGGAAATCTGGTCGATGAAACCGATGCGCGTTTTACAAACCAAGAAAGAGCATCCAATCATCATGGTGAGAGTAATATCTATATCCGAGATATGAACTTAGATGGAGCCCTTGATATCATTCATTCAACAAGAGATTTTCGAACTAGCTTCCATGGTGCGCATGTTGCAATTAATGATGGAGTGGGTAATTTTCGATCTTTGCCAAATTCCACTTTTCCTAATCGACCGGTTTTCTTCAATGGAAACAATGATACTTTATTCAAAGGTGTCCCAATTGACGCAGACAAGCTTGGTTGTCTCGATCTCATTTCTACAACGGATAGTTGGCAAGATGCAAGCACAACAAGAAATTATTTGTTTTCAATTTTGAACACCGATTGTAGTTATTAGTATCAAGAAATTTGGTGCCCCATACCTGAGTCGAACAGGTACTCCCGAAGGAACGCGATTTTGAATCGCGCGCGTCTACCAATTCCGCCAATGGGGCATGGCGGTCATTGTAGCTGAGTTCAACATCTTTTAGAATTAGCACCTCTCATGAAAACAGACAAATTCAATTACAACCTTCCCGAGTATCTTATTGCTCAATATCCTTCCTCACAAAGAACTGATTCAAAATTATTGGTTGCCATTGACTCTATAAAGCATCAAGTTTTTAGAGATATCGAAAACTATATAAATAAGGGCGATCTTTTGATATTAAACAAAACTTCTGTTATTCCTGCTCGATTACATGGAGAGAAAAGCACCGGAGGGAAAATAGAAATCCTGCTAGAGAGATTTTTATCCAATCACCAGACTTTAACTCAAGTTAGGTCATCAAGGTCTCCCAAAGTGGGTGCAGAGCTAGTATTTGCATTCAAAGGCAAAAAATTTTTAGCCACTGTTATTGGCCGGCAGGATAATTTTTTTATTTTAGATTGGTCTGATGATCCAAAATACTTGTTCGAGCAATATGGCCAAATTCCATTGCCACCTTATATGAATAGAGCTGCTGAAAAGTTGGATGAGGAGAGATATGAAACCATCTATGCTGATCCCGATAAAAAAGAATCTGTTGCTGCGCCAACTGCTGGTATGCACTTTGACCAGGAGCTTCTCAATGCCCTCATGGACAAAGGTGTAGAGTTTGGATATGTGAATTTGCATGTTGGGGCAGGAACTTTCCAGCCTGTTCAAACAGACCACATAGAAGATCATGTGATCCATAAAGAGTTAGTTGAAGTTGATTCTGAGTTGATTAATCAGGTGAAAAGGATCAAAGCGAGCAAGGGTAAAATTATTGCCGTTGGAACAACATCAGTGCGAGCTGTTGAAACAGCATTTCAAGGTGAACCGTCAGCATTTAAAGGTGAAACTTCTTTATTTATTTATCCAGGCTATAAGTTTAAAGTGGTTGATCATATGATTACTAATTTTCACTTACCAAAATCTTCCTTGCTGATGCTTGTTGCTGCTTTTATAGGCTACGAAGAGATGATGAATATCTATAAAATAGCAATTGAAAAAGAATATAGATTTTTATCCTATGGTGATGCCATGCTTTTAAAATATTATGAGGTTTAATGTTTCAGCTACATCTGGTTATGCCAGGCGAGGGGAGTTAGATTTTCCAAGGGGAAAAGTTCAAACCCCTGCTTTTATGCCAGTAGGTACAAATGGAACAGTGAAGGCGCTTGAAGTTGAGAACTTAGAGGAAACAGGCTCTGAAATCATCCTTGGGAATACTTATCACCTCATGCTTAGACCTGGGGATGTGCTTATTAAAAATTTAGGTGGACTGCACAAGTTTTCTAATTGGGATAAACCTATTCTTACAGATTCAGGAGGTTTTCAAGTATGGAGCCTTGGAGACTTGGCAAAAATTACAGAGGAGGGAGTAAGCTTTCAATCCCCATATGATGGAAAGAAATGCTTTATGAGTCCAGAGGATTCAATGCAGATTCAAGAAAATCTTGGTTCAGATATTGTGATGGTTCTTGATGAGTGTACTCCATATCCCTCTGAACATCAGCAAGCTAAAACCTCCATGGAATTATCTCTACGTTGGGCCAAAAGATCTCGTGATTCCCATAAATCTGACTCTGCTTTATTTGGAATTGTTCAGGGCGGTATGCATGAGGATCTTCGCCTTGAATCACTAAAAGGGCTGGAGGATATTGGCTTTGATGGAATTGCAGTTGGCGGATTAAGTGTTGGTGAGCCTAAGGAGGATAAAACAAGAATTCTCAAGCACCTTGCACCCCATTTACCCGCATCTAAGCCGCATTATTTAATGGGGGTAGGAAAACCCGAGGACATTGTAGAGGCAGTTTTTTATGGAATGGATATGTTTGATTGTGTCTTACCCACTCGAAATGCTCGCAATGGTCAGCTCATTACATCTTACGGTGTGTTAAACATTAGAAATGCGCCAAGCAAAAATTCAGATGACCCTATCGATCCGAGTTGTGGTTGCAAGGTTTGCAAGAATTACTCTCAAGCATATTTAAATCATCTTGATAAAACTAACGAAATGCTTGGCTCAATATTGAATAGTTTTCATAATATCTACTATTATCAAAGTCTCATGAATGAAATTCGTCTATCAATTGAATCAGATTCATTCGCCAAGTTCATAAAAGACTTTTATAATAAGCGGCATTTGGACGTACCCAAGCATTTAATCTAGGGAGATTGCATGAACGAAACACAGCAACAATTACCATGGTGGTTACCTGATCCTATCATTGTTTTTTTTATAGGTTTTCTAGCCCTTATGTATTTTATGACCATTCGACCTCAGCAAAAGCGTATGAAGGCTTTGCAAGAAATGATGGACGGGCTTGAGAAAGGCGATGAAGTAGTCGCTGCAGGAGGAATCATTGGTCGTATAAAGGAAATCAAAGGCCCTTATGTTTCTATCGAAGTGAGTGAAAACATTACTTTTAAACTACAAAAAACTGCTATTGCGAATACTTTGCCGAAAGGCACCATTGCATCAATTGATTAAAAAAGATCATGAATAGATTCTCAATCTGGACATACACATTCATATTGATGGTGATGTCTATTGGTGTTATCTATTCTTTACCAAATTTATATCCTGCTAAGCCAGCAATTCAGATTGCATATACTGACTCAGGCAAATCAGCTGATCAGATTTTACTGAATCAAGTTAAAGACATATTAGAAGATCAATCAACTAGGGTTGAATCGGTTGGACTCAAAGACAACAATATCATTGCAAAGTTTAATTCTTTTGATGATCAGCTTGCAGGCAAGGCTGCGTTGCAAAAAACCTTGCTAGATGAAGCAATTGTTGCATTGAACCTCGAACCATCTACACCTCAATGGCTGAGAGATATTGGCGGGGGCCCATTAAAACTTGGCTTAGATTTGTCGGGCGGAGTGCATTTTCTTTTAGAAGTTGATATCGATAGCGCCCTAGATAACCGCCTTGAATCATTATTGAATCAGTATAGAAAGAAATTTAGAGATGATCGAATCAATGTTGAAAGCTCAAGAAAGGATAACAAAGATTTATTATTTTCATTTGCAAGTGATGAGGATTACAACAAAGCATTAAGAATTTTCAATGAAGACAATATAACTCCCCTCGGAACTCCTCTTTATGATTTGACGGTAAATTCGGTTAGAAACATAGTTGAGCTTGCTTATTCACAGTCCGCTATTAAAGAGATTAGAGACTATGCTGTGGGGCAAAATCTTATGACTTTGAGAAATAGGGTTAATGAATTAGGGGTGAGTGAACCAATTGTTCAGCGACAAGGAAGCAGTAGAATTGTTGTTCAATTACCTGGTGTGCAGGATACAACCGCAGCTAAAAAAATTATTGGAAAAACTGCAAACCTAGAATTTAGGTTAGAAGCTGCATCAACCACATCAAGGTTAAGAAAAGAGGAATTTGATTTTCAAGATGAGCGCATGGGTTCAGCTTTTCTAGAAAAAAATATTATTGTTGCAGGTGAAAGGGTTACTAATGCTAGCGCTGGTTTTGATGAAAGTGGGTTTGCTCAAGTAAATATTACCCTGGATATGCAAGGTGGGCGTGCTATGCAAAAAGCTACCAATGGAAATATTGGCAGGCGGCTGGGTGTCCTTTTTGTAGAGCAAAAAAGCAAATCAATCCTTAAACAAGATGATGATGGTAACGATGTTATTGAGCAGACTGCATATATTGAAAAAGAGATTATAAGTCTTGCTACGGTTCAAGCTGTTTTAGGAACTGCATTTAGAATCACAGGTGTTGGATCACCACAAGAGGCGAGTGAACTTGCATTATTGCTTCGAGCTGGAGCATTGGCAGCTCCCATGAAATTTGTAGAGGAGAGAACGGTTGGTCCAAGCCTTGGAAAAGAGAACATTGAGCTGGGAGTTCGCTCAATCATTATTGGTTTGTTATCAGTTATTGCTTTTATGCTTTTTTATTATCGCTGGTTCGGATTTGCCGCAAACATTGCCCTTTTTGCCAATGTTGTTTTGATTACAGGTTTCATGTCTTTGTTAGGGGCCACCCTGACTCTTCCTGGAATTGCAGGCATAGTCCTTACCATAGGTATGGCAGTGGATGCTAATGTGTTAATTTTTTCTAGGATTAGAGAAGAGCTAAAAGATGGCAAAGATCCTCAAACAGCCATTCAAGAAGGTTTCTCTAGAGCATTTGTAACCATTGTTGATGCAAATGTTACAACATTGATAGCATCGATCGTACTATATGCGATTGGAACTGGTCCGGTTAAAGGGTTTGCGATAACTTTGTCGATAGGAATTTTAACTTCTATGTTTACTGCCATCTTGGGAACAAGAGCTATCGTTAATTTAATGTATGGAAATAAAAATATTAAGGAGCTAAGAGTTTAATGAACTTTAATATTCCATTCATGAATTATCGAAGGTTTGCAACGATAGCTTCCTTAGTTTTGCTAATCTTATCCATTGGCTCTCTAGGCTTCAAAGGCCTTAACTTGGGTTTAGATTTCAGTGGTGGGACGCTGATAGAAGTATCTTATGAAGAGGCTGCTGACCTCATAGAAATTAGAGACCTAATGACCAACAATGGATTTGATGATTTCCAGGTTGTAAATTTTGGTTCAAATTCAGATGTCCTAATTAAAGTTGCTGATAAGGATGGCAACAGTCAGTTGGGAGATGTGATTTACAAATTTTTGCAGGATGCTGATCCTTCAACAGAGCTCAAAAGAATTGAATTTGTTGGGCCTCAGATTGGCTCTGAGCTAAGAGATCAGGGCGGTCTTGGAATGCTTGTAGCATTGGGCATGATTTTGCTTTATGTTGCATTTAGATTTCAATATAAGTTTGCGCTTGGCGCTGTGGCAGCTCTTGCCCATGATGTGGTAATTATTCTCGGGCTATTCTCATTACTTTCTTGGGACTTTGATTTGACTGTTTTAGCAGCTCTACTCGCTGTGATTGGTTATTCTCTAAATGATACGATCGTTGTGTCTGACAGGATCAGAGAAAATTTTAGAGGCGAGAGGGGATTTGAACCTCACGAAATTGTTAATCGATCTATCAATCAAACTCTTTCTAGAACATTGATTACATCTTTAACAACTTTGTTAGTATTGCTGGCACTTTTTTTCTTTGGCGGGGATATGATCAAAGGTTTCAGTCAGGCATTAATTATCGGTGTTCTTATTGGAACTTATTCATCGATATATGTTGTTGCAAACATGCTGCTAGGAATGTCAATTACGCAAGATGATTTGGCTATCCCAGAGCCAGAGGGCGCTGAGTTTGACGACATGCCTTAATCGGCTTTGAAGTTTGGCTTAATAGATTCAAGCATTGGCTTGAAGCATTTTGGAGTAGCGCATAAATAATGATCGCTATCTTTATAGTTTGGATTGCCCAAAAAATCACTTGTTAAAGCCCCAGCTTCTTCGGCTATCAGCATTCCTGCCGCAACATCCCAAATACCTAAACCTTGTGCCCAAAACGCATCTAGCCGACCTGAAGCAACATAGGCAAGATCAAGTGCAGAACAACCAGATCTTCTGATGGTGAGGCTGTGTTTATAAAGAGATCTAAAGGTTGCTATGTTATCAAAGGTATATTTTTGCGATTCATTAACATGAGAAGTATTCCCTACTAAAGCATCTTTCAAGTTTGGGCGTTTGCTGACTCTGATTCTTTCGCCATTTAGCTCAGCCCCTTTACCTCTTGATGCACTAAATTCCTCTCTACGTGTTGGATCAATAATCACAGCATGTTGTGTTTGGTCTTCGACAACGCACGCCAGCGAAATGCAGTACTGAGGATAACCATGGATAAAGTTAGTTGTTCCATCAATTGGGTCTAAAATCCAAGTGGTATTAGAGGTGTTAACTTCGTGGCCTGATTCCTCGCCAAGAAAATTATCTTCAGGATAATATTTTTTGATTTCCTCAAAGACTAAAGACTCAACCCTCTTATCAACTTCTGTTACATAATCGGTTGGACCTTTTTTAATGACATCGAGTTTATGAACTTTTTTAACAGCAAATTCAAGTTCAGCAGCGCCTAATTTGGCTGCAAGAATCGCTACATTTAATAGGGCTGGTTTTGACATGTCGCATATTGTACTGGAAATGACGATAATAGTTCTATGAATCCCATTAATCGATTTGTGCAGATAGTTTTGGTTGAAACTTCCCATCCTGGAAACATTGGGTCCGTTGCCCGTGCTATGAAAAATATGGGTTTAGCTAACCTAGCTTTGATCAATCCAAAAAAATTTCCACATCAAGAAGCAACTGCCCTGGCTGGAAACGCAACTGATGTTTTAGAGAATGCAAAAATCTTTCCCTCAATTCAGGAGGCTGTAAAAAACTCAAAAGTTATTTATGCGACATCAGCAAGAGATCGAACGATTGAATGGCCAACTCTAACTGCCAAAGATGCAGCACTGGAGATGCAAGAATTAGTATTGAATGAAATCCAAGTTTCAATATTGTTTGGTCGCGAGGATAGGGGGCTTACAAACGAAGAGTTACAGCTAGCTAATAAACATTTGATTATCCCAGCGCATCCTGAATACCCAGTTTTAAATATAGCTATGTCAACACAGGTGGTGTGTTATGAACTTTATCAATCCGCACAAAATAATTCTGTAGAGTCTTGGCAAGATTTTCCAGAATACACATCAGAAGAATTAAATAACCTCATCGAGCACTTCAATGAAACGGTAGAAGCCTTGGAACTTGTTGATCCTAAAAATCCAAAACAAATTATGACAAGAATGGAAAGAATGTTTCGCAGACTCTACCCAGATCAAATGGAAGGCAACTTTCTTAGAGGTTTTTTAAAAGCTGTAAATAAGAGAATTAAATAGCTCTTTAAACCTTTTCAAGTAGCTTATTAGCTTTTATAATTGCCGCAATCTAGTCCCGTTCGTCTAGAGGCCTAGGACACCGGGTTTTCATCTCGGCAACAGGGGTTCGACTCCCCTACGGGATGCCAATTTCTTTGAGAACCCTATAGATATAACGTTTATAGGGTTCTTTTTTTTGGCAGTGGGTCCACAGTTGAGTCCATTCGTGTAATAATTTTTAGTGTATTATTTGGTAATGGACGACATTCCTACTAAAACGTTAATAAAAGCATTTATTGCTGATATGGACCCCTTTAAAAAAAACTTAATAAAAGTATTTATTGCTATAGCATTGCTAATGCTTATCTACAAATACATATGATGTGTGGAAGATACACAGCAAGAAATGTTCTATTAATGCAAGGAATAAAATTTTAAGAATAAGTATTTAAAGTTTAATATGATATTTTGTCATTTTTATCTATATACTCTACAAAGAATTTAAATTAAAAATTAAATTTTAAAGATAAGGAGAATTTATGTTTCAAATATATAAAGATAAAGCTGGCAAACACCGTTTTCGCTTAAAAGCAAAAAATGGAGAAAATATTATTTCTTCACAAGCTTATGCATCAAGAGCAACATGCATGAAAGGTATTAAATCTGTTGCAAAGCATTCTGCTGAAAAAGCAAACTTTAAATCAAAAGAAAATAAAGCAGGTAAGTGGAATTTTAATTTACTTGCCGCTAACAACAGGGTTATTGCAACATCTCAAAGTTATGCAGATAAATCATCCATGAATAAAGGAATTAAGAGTGTTATGAGTAATGCTCCAAAAATGAAAATTTCCTAGTTTCTTTAAAACTAGCTATTTGATTTAAATAGATTTTTCCTCTATGAAGTGTGTACCTTGAGAAGCTCTTTAACTGGAGCTTCTCATCGCTTCTTTGTCATATTTGCCTAACTCATTCTTTGTTTATTTCCAGTTATAAAGAGGAAATAAAGAATTAATAATCCTAATCACACCAATTCATTCCTATGCCATTATCCAAGACCGAGCATAAGGTATATAGCAAGCCATCATCAATTATGGATTTTATGAAATAAAAAATAATGACAGCCCCTAATAAATAATAAATAAGATAAAGAATTTTTTTCATTGCTTATTTTTTACAACCAAGTAGAGCATTATGATTAAAATAATATTTCCAATAATGTAGGTAGTAAGACTCATTTATTTTAAATACTACCCCAATATTTTTTCCAAAGATAACGCAATCCCAAAATTGCCGGTAAGTAGCAGCAAATAGTAAAGATAATAATTAGTCCAATTAAATTAGGGTCTTTGAAAGAGAAAAAAACCGGAGCATCTATTAAATCAGTAATAAGCCTAACAAGGATTAAAATAAACAACATAGATGCATTTCTCATAAATATAGCAACAATAAAGGCCATTCCAACGGCAAGGTTTCTAGCAATATAAAGACTAGAGCTTAATGTAACCTCAGATCCCACAAAAAATGTGGGGTTATTTAAAGCAATATATGGGCCAACAAACATTGGCCAAATTAGCATGAAGAGAATTATTACAAACCACCAAGTGAAGGTAATTTTTTTATTTGAGAATCCCATAATTTAAATATTGCAAATTAATTTTCCAAGCAGATTATTGCCTGTAAAAATTTTTTTATTATCTTTGGTATTAATTTCAAGTAACTTAAACTCAATTGAATTTTTTGAACTGTTGATCTTAGCTATTGAACCCTCACTAATGATCGTATCGCTTTTTAAAACTGTAAATTTTTTTGTATCAAGGTCTAAAGCAATTTGATATTTATTTTTAATCTTATCAACACAACCAACAGTAAAGTGATTATGATCATCAGCATGAACAAAGGTTGATAGAAGCAGTAAGATTAGTTTTTTCATAGGCTGCTCCAAAATTTTTATTAAATCATTAATAATTCTTTCTGTATGTTTTCATCAAGCAATTTTAATACCTCAGCACTCTCTAGATTTTCTTCTAATTGCTCCATTTTGGATGCTCCCAGAATTACAGTTGAAACATTTTCATTTAAAAGACACCAAGCAATAGCCAGTTGAGACATACTGACATTTAATTTTTCTGCAATAGGTACCAATGAGGTCACTCTTGCCATTCTCTCTTGACCACGATCAGAATCCACCATACTCTTCTTGAGCCATTCATAACCTGTCAATGATGCTCTTGATCCTTCGGGTATTCCATCTAAGTATTTCCCCGTCAATGCACCAGATGCTAAAGGCGACCAAGTGGTTGTTCCAAGTCCATATTTTTTGTAAAGAGGGCTATATTCTTTTTCAAATCTATTCCTATCAAGAAGATTGTATTGAGGTTGTTCCATAGAGGGAGGAGTCAGGTGGTTTGAGTATGCAAATTCGTAAGCCTCTGTAATTTCATCTGCACTCCATTCCGATGTACCCCAATAAAGTATTTTCCCTTGTGTTACGAGATTATGCATTGCCCAAACAGTCTCGCTAATTGGAGTTTCGGGATCAGCTCGATGACAAAAATATAGATCTAAATAATCAACCTGTAACCTTTCCAAAGCTTGATGACAGGCTTCAGTAATATGCTTTCTGCTTAGTCCCATTTGTGTCGGCAAAGGGTTTTCTTTAGCGCTAAAAAATACTTTTGAGGAGACGCAATACGAGTCCCGAGGATTGATGAGCGCTTTAAGCGCTTTGCCCATAACCACTTCAGATTCTCCTCTTTCATACCCCTCTGCATTATCAAAAAAATTAATACCTGCATCTAAGCAAGTCCCAAACATTCTTTCAGCTAAATTTTTATCTACTTGTTTATTAAATGTAACCCAAGACCCAAATGATAGCTCCGAAATTTTTAATCCTGATTTACCTAAATTTCTGTACTTCATTTCACTCTCCTATCGTTTGCAATATGCCTCAAAATTCTTTGCAAAGTTTGCAGCAAGCTCTGCTAGCGCCTTAGCTTCCTCAAATGCTTCATCAGCTGCATTTTGATTTCCATCTTTCTCAAGAGCAGAACGCTTTTTAAAAGCTTCACCAGAAAAATAAAGATAAGCTCCTGAGGTTTGGCTAATCTTTTTGCAGTCTTCGGGTTTCCACATCCCCCTTTTTTCCATTTCTAATTTCTTCGTTTCTTTCTTTGATTGATCGCCTTTCATTGCATGATGGTCAGCAGAAATCACCAAGGATGTTGATAAAAGAAGTAATAAAGATATTTTTTTATGCATACAGAGATCTCCTAAAAATTCAGCTAGATTTAATCTTACTCCATTGAAAAAAAATTAGTCTATTGCTGGTTTAAAAAACCCTTGGGACTAATCTGGAGTTGATACTCATAAGGAAGTGAATCTGGGGCGACCCTAACTCCACTAGTAACTATTATTGGTAATTGATTTGATTGCGAGAAAGTTGCTTCTATGAAATATGCTCTCCAACCACTTTTTGGTCTTTTAACTGAGGAAACATAACTTCCATCTGATCTTGGTATTATTGCTTCTGCTTGCCATGTTTTGCCAATTTCGCCTATCCTGAAATCTCTGGCATTTTCATTATCGGCCCACCAAATCTTGACATCATCAGGAGCAGTTTCTGATTCAAATTTAATTTGACCATCACTGAGAAATTCCCATTTATAGTTTGGTCTTGGTTGATTATTAATAATGCTTAGGTAGAAAGAAAAAAGAGGCTCCAAGATATAGGTACCATTTAATCCATGACCTACATTTGGAACATATCGAAGATGCTTCTCTCCTGGAAGCTCATCGTAATAAAAATCAGATGATGTTGGAATAAAAAATTCGTCTCCAGCAGCATTAACAATGTATTTAGGCATCTCATATCTATGTTTATAACTAAATGGATCGACTAACTTAAACAGCTCTTCTGCTTCAGGTGATCCCCACCAATTCATTATCTTTAAATCTACATAATCTTGAATTGCAGGAGCCCAAAAACCATAAACCTCCCAATGATGCTCAAATGAGGGTTTGATGTTTAGTAGATCAATTACCATAGGCATAATTGCTTTTACTCTGTTATCTACAGCAGCAGTAGTCCAAGTTGCCCAGCCTCTTTTAGAGGCGCCAGTAATAACAAATTCTTTTACTTGAGATTCATTAAAAATATCCTGAATCACATCCATTGCAGCTACAGCACTTTTGGTCATTGGCATTCTTGCTGGCCATTTTGGATCACCCGTTAAAAAAAATTTTTTCCATGTATAAGCAATAATTCCATCTTCTGTTCTTTCAAAATTTTCATCATTAAATGTTAATGGCTGATTTGGAACAGCGCTTAATTCGCTCACAATTGAACCAGATATTAGCGCCAGTTCTATTAACTGGCTGGAAGAAATTGGAGGAGGATCATCTGTATCACCAGCTCCAATGACAAGCAGAGATGCATTGACCTTAAGTTCCTTGGGTTCAATGACTTTTAGCCAATGAGCCCATGTGGGGCGATTAACTTCTTGGATGGAAAGATACGTTTGCGAAATCATTTTAATCTTATGTATAAAATAATTCTCATATTCCTCAGTTTCTTTTATTTCATAACCAAATGACTGATCCGTTTGATGAGCATATTTATCTAGGCTCGTTTGATCAAACTCAGACCTTGGTCCTGCGTCAGCGGGCAGGGCGGTTAAAAAAAATAGAATGTATATAAATTTTCTAAGCATATAAAAATTTACTTAATTGATTTTAGAGGTTTCTTATCTCTGAACATTGTTAATAAAGGAATAAAGAAAAGCCATGTTTTGTGATAGTGCTTAGGGAAAAATCTCTGAGAAAGATCTAACAGTTTTGCATCTAAGCCAATAAAAATTCTACTCTTATTCTTTTTTACTCCATTAAGAATTATTTGTGCAGCCTTACTAGGATGCATGCCTCCCTCCCTAAATAGCTCTCCCATTTCTTGCTGTGTTTTAGGGACATTCCTATTAAAAATAGATGATCGCGGCTGAGTGCTTGTAAAATCTTCATCACTCATTCTGGCTGTTGCAGCAATATTGGTTCCAATGTGACCTGGATGAACACAATGTATTTGCAAATTGGGATTTGTCTGTTTCATTTCTAATGCAAGACTTTCTGTGAAGCCCCTCACAGCAAACTTAGTGGCATGATAGACAGTTTGCCCTGGCACAGCTACCATCCCAAAAATTGATGAAGTATTTACAATGGCTGCTTCAGAATTATTTATTAAATGAGGTATAAAAGCCCTTGTGCTGTTAACCACTCCATCAAAATTAATGCCCATGACCCAATCCCAATTATTTTCATCCATGTCTTTAAAATGAGCACCTGTTGTAACGCCCGCATTATTAAAAACTAAGTCTACTTTTCCGTGCTGATCAATAACCTTTTGAGGCAATGCTTCTATTGACTCTTTATCAGAAACATCTAAAAGGTGAGATGAAACTGAAACATTGTACTTTCTCAGCATTGCAACTGTTTCGCTCAAGGTTTCCTCATTTACATCGCAGACACAAACATCAGCCCCATCTTTTGCAAGAAGCACTGCTAGGTATCTTCCCATGCCAGAACCTGCCCCAGTAATAACAGCTACTTTTTCTTTAAAACTTTTCATTCTTGCTTGTTTGCAGCGATAGTTATCATATTAAGCTTTTGATAGAGGGTTAATAAATCTCCAACTCCTGTTTGGTTGATAATCTTCCCATCTTTTATAGTAAGAATAGTTACATCCCTAAAACTTATTTCGTCACCGCTTACCGGGTGCGAGCCACTAATTGATAAAACAACAACAATTTTATCTCCAGCATCTATAAGTTGCTCGATATGTTCTGTATATCCCGGAAGATCATTGTGAACCTGAGTTGCTAGATTACATAGACCCTCTAAACCATTACCCCAGTCAGTGTGAGGATAGTCAGCCACAAAATTATCGGAATAGAAGTCGCTGACCCTAGAGATATCGCACTGATTCCATATTACCCTCATGGCATCGCGCACTAGCTGTTCATTTTTTGTCATCTTCTTTTCATAATATGTATTTAAATTTATTGTATATTTATAGCTATGAAAAGTATCCTCCTTCCCTTAATTCTTCTTTCAACATATTCCTTTGGAATTGTTAGCGAACTTGCCTTTGGCAAAAGCACTGACATTATTGGAAAACCAAAAATTACTGATGGAGATACTCTTGTCATAAATGATATTAGAATTAGATTTACTGGAAGCGACGCACCTGAAAGCTATTTTTTTGGTAAAACCCAGACTTGTACAGACTCTAAGGGTCAAGAATGGGAATGTGGAAAAGCAGCAACGGAAAAGCTTAAGCAATTAATTGATAATCAAATAGTTAGGTGTTCTGATGAGGGTCAGGATAGGTATGGTAGAACCCTAGGGATCTGCTATGTAGGAGAAATGGATCTGCAAGCTGAAATGGTAAAATCTGGTATGGCAGTAGCTTATTTAAAATATTCAGATAGGTACGAACAAGAACAAAACTTTGCTAAGAAAGTTAAGGCTGGAATGTGGAGTGGAGAATTTCAAGAGCCTGAAACTTGGCGCAGAGAAAACAGAGACTAAGTAAGCTATCTACTTATTTAATCTGAAGTTTTTTTCTCAAACTCTTAATTGCATCTGATTGTTTTACTTCTTTAGTTTTAAAAAATAGTTCATGATTCTCTTCTAATATATCTAGGTTATAGAGATAGTTGATCATGACGCCTTTTGATTGAATTAACCCCTTAGACGACAAGTCAGCATTTAAATTGATCCTTTCTAATATAGCCCCATTGCCTAAATGAAATTTCGCAACAGGGTCATTAGGTGAGCCATCTTCTCTATCAGAATCAGTAAGATAAATTAGAGCTTGTTTAAGAAGCTTGTCCTCATCAGCTTCTTCATTAATAGATTTATCTTTTAACCATTGCATAAACCCAGGAGCAGGTGAAAGTGTTACAAATTTATCCAAGTTATCATTTTCTTGTTTAAGCTTATGTGCAACTTGCTTGATTAAAAAATTACCAAATGAAATGCCAGAGAGGCCTTCTTGGCAATTTGAAATAGAGTAGAATACAGCAGTATTGATATCTTGGTTAAGAGTTACATTTCTATCTAGTGTAATAATTTCGTTTATGGTGCTTGGAATCTTGTTGCTTAGAGCCACTTCAACAAAAATCAGGGGCTCATTAGGCATAAGAGGATGAAAAAAAGCAAAGCATCTTCTGTCGTCTGGTGCTAATCTCGCTCGAAGGTCATCCCATGAGTTGATTTCATGAACAGCCTCATAGGCAATGATTTTTTCTAAGATATTGGCAGGTGTGGACCAGTCTATGCTTTCTAGCATTAAAAATGAGGGGTTGAACCAATGCTTGAATAGCTTTAAGAGACTTCTGTCAAAGAACTCAAGACTGGAATTTTCTTGCTTCAAAGATTTAATTCTCTCTCTCAGTCGAACTAATTTTAAAGTTCCTTCTGAAACTGTATTTAATCTTTTAAAGAGTTCTACCCATTGAGGTTCAGCAGCTTGAGAAATGAGCTCTAAGTTTTTTTGCGTTTTATTCTTAGAGTAAACATTTGATGTTTGAAGTAAGACTTCAGGATTGATATCATATTTTGTCTTGAGGTTTTCAAAAAACTCGACAAATTCTTTATCATTTAGGCCTTCTATCAAGTTTGAGAGATGCTCAGCAAAAACTAATGAAGAGATCTCTCCGCTTTTTGACATAACAGAC
>CACJJI010000008.1 GCA_902593675.1 uncultured SAR86 cluster bacterium | reverse complement strand
CCGTCAGAGTTCTAAGACCCAGGAAATCAAATTTTACCAATCCAATAGTCTCAACATCATCTTTATCAAATTGAGTCATCAAGGAATCAGACTGGGGATCAAAGTATGTAGGACAAAAATCTGAAATTGATCCTGGAGCTATTACTATTCCCCCTGCATGTTTTCCAACATTTCTTGCGATTCCCTCGAGTTTATATGCTAAATCTATGATCTCAGAAACCTCATCTTCATCTTGAATCATTTTCTTAAATATTGGCTGAGAGCTTATAGCTTTCTCAAGAGTCATCCCGGGAATAAATGGAATCATTTTTGAGATTCGATCACCCAAAGCATAAGGTTTGCCTAATGCTCTTGCCACATCTCTTACTACAGCTCGTGCAGCCATAGTGCCGAATGTTGCAATCTGAGATACAGCAGATTTCCCATACTTCTGCCCAACATAATCTATTACCAAATCTCTTTTATCCATGCAGAAATCAATATCAAAATCTGGCATGGATATTCTCTCGGGGTTAATAAACCTTTCAAAAAGAAGATTGTGCTCAATTGGGTCTAGTGCTGTTATTCCGAGAGCAAAGGCAACCAAGGATCCAGCTCCCGACCCCCTGCCAGGCCCAACCGGAACATCATTATCTTTAGACCATTGAATAAAATCTGCCACGATTAAAAAATAACTAGAGAACCCTGTTGCATGAATCTGCTTTAACTCGTAATCAAGGCGCTGTTGATAAATTTCTTTCTTTTCTATTGAATTGGATTCAATGATCTCATCAAGCTTTTTCTTAGAAAGCTCTGATAAAAAAGAATCAAAATCATGCTCTTTTGGGACAGGATATTCAGGAAGAAAGTATTGATCTGTTGTTAAAGTGACATTGCATTTTTGAGCAATTGCTAAAGTATTATTTATTAAAGTATCTGGATCGCAATCACCAAACAAATTAGACATATCTTTAGTAGATTTAAAAAATTGTTCTGGGGTAAAAAGCCTCTCACGATTTGAATCATTTAATGTTTTACCAGTATTAATACAAACTTTAGTTTCATGAATATCAAAGTCTCCTTTTTGAGAAAACATGGTGTCATTGGTTGCTATAACTGGAATTTGTAATTCGGATGCTAGCGGCAAAATACATTGAATAAATTCTTCTTCAAAGCTTTTTCCTAACCTTTGAAGCTCAATACAAAAATCATCCTTGAAAGTTTCTTTGAAAGAACTCAACTCAGTTTTTAGATCTTGATTTTTTTTAAGTTTAGCTAGATTAAATATTGATGACGCCGCCCCTCCTGAAATAACCACAATATTTCCAACGCAGCTACTTAAATCCTCAAAAGTTATGGAGATATAGCCATTTTCTTGCTGGAGTTGAGACTGTGAGATTATGCCCATCAAAGACTTAAGCCCATCATTATTTTTTGCAAGGCAAAGAACTTCGCCCAACTCTCCAGAGCGAGATCTTAAATTAAGTATAGTTCCTGCAATAGGTTTAATCCCAGCAGCTTCTGCTTTCTTAAAAAATTTAACCATGCCAAACATATTATTTAAATCAGATAAAGCTACTGCTGGCATATTAAGCTTCTGAGCGTTTTCAATAATTTCATTTATTCTGAGCAATCCCCTAGAAATACTAAATTCTGAAGAAACTCTGAGATGAATGAATGAGGTTTGCATAGTTAAACAAGCACCCCTTTAAAAGATTTTCTGTGAAAGGAGGTATAGCCTGATTCTTTTAGAGCGTTTAAATGATGAGCAGTTCCATAACCTTTATTCTGGGCAAAAGCATAAATTGGATATTTCTTATCAAGCTGTCTCATGAATTCATCTCTATGTACTTTGGCAATAATAGAGGCCGCTGAAATTTCTGGAATTAGCTTGTCGCCCCCAATTACTGCCTTGCAATTTACCTCAACATTTGGGATAAATTTTCCATCAACATAAACCAAATCTGGAGTAATGGGTAGACTTATTATAGCCTCTTGCATAGCCAACAATGTTGCCTGATGAATATTTATCTCATCAATTTTATTATTTGAGATACTTGCGAAGCTAAAAATAGATTGCTTTTTGATAGTTTTAGATAAGGCGACTCTTTTGGATGAAGAAATCTGTTTCGAATCTTTTAATTCTGATATGGGATTTTTTAAAATCACAGCTGCAGCTGTGACTGGTCCAGCTAAACACCCTCTTCCAACTTCATCAACCCCAGCAACAATCACAATAGATTGCCGACAGCAGCTGCTGCTGCAT
This sequence comes from uncultured SAR86 cluster bacterium, assembly GCA_902593675.1. GTDB lineage: Bacteria > Pseudomonadota > Gammaproteobacteria > Magnimaribacterales > D2472 > D2472. Next base: position 39,199 of record CACJJI010000008.1, on the reverse strand, counting down.
CAAAACCCTTTCCCTGCATAGAATCATTTATCTTGGAGAGATGTAATTGGTATTTTTCAGGCTCTGATAATATTTTAGAAAAACTTTGAACAATTGCATCGGACGTTAAATCATTTTGAATTAATTCAGGAAAAATATGCTCCTGAAGCAGGAGATTTGGCAGCCCTATAAATGGTGTCTTTACCAACCTGCTTAAAATTGCGTAATTAAGCATATTAGTTTTATAACAAATAATGGGCACTGAGCCTAAAACCGCCGCTTCAAGTGAAGCCGTTCCAGAAGTGACAATTGAAACTGGAGACAGGGAAAGAAAATCTTGAGCAGAATTAATGACTAATTCATGCGGCAGTTCATCTAGTCCTGGCGTTGATTGAATCTTATCAGCTAATGTTTTATTTGCAGCTGGTATCAAAAAATATGCATTCGAATTTGACTGAACAAGTTTTCTTGCTGCTTCGATATATACTGGCATTAATTGAGAAATTTCACTTTCTCTGCTTCCAGGAAGAATACTAATAAAGTCTTTTGAGCTATCTAAATTGTATTGAGAAATGATCTCTTCATTTTTTTGGGGTTTTAGTTGGCTAAAAGGATGTCCTAAAAAAAAACTATTCATATTTTTATGGTCATAAAAATTACATTCAAATTTAAATAGACACATTGTTAAGTCTACATATGCCTGAATAGCATTAATTCTACTTTCTCTCCAAGCCCATACTGAGGGGCTTACCATTTGGATTGTCTTGATATTATTATGTTTGAGTTTCTTATGAAAAAACATATTAAAGTCAGGCGAGTCAACACCAATAAAAATATCAATCTCATTTAAAATAAAAAGGTTTAGTAACTTTTTTCGAATTGAGAGAATTTTTGGCAGATTGATTAATGGATCAATCAGACCCATGACATGTAAATCTTGGTAATCAATCCCTTCTGGCGTAACGATATTATTTGAAGCAACTTCAGGGCCTCCTAGGCCATATATATCTACTTCAAAAGTATTCTTCAGTGACTGAAGAAGCTTTGAGCCCAACCTATCACCTGAATGCTCGGCAGCAATAATGCCTATTTTTAAATTCTTTTTTGCCACCTATCGAAGTAAACCTCTTTCAGATCTTTCAATAGAGGAAATAAAAGCGGTTAGTGCTGGATTTTTATCTTGATTCAATAAGTGTAAGCGTTTAATTGCTTCATCAAGAGAGTAACCCTTTCTATAGATAATTCTGTAGGCTTTTTTAATCAAGTTAACGTGGTCATTATCAAAATTATTGCGCTGCATTCCAACGGTGTTCAGGCCTATTGGCCTAGCTGGGTTTGCAGCAACTTTGACGAATGCAGGAACATCCATTGTTATGATAGTGTTAATTCCAGTAAATGAGTGGTCTCCAAGAGAGCAAAATTGATGCACAAGGGTTACTCCACCAAGAACTACATGATTTCCCACCTTAACATGCCCGGCTAAACAAGTAGCATTTGCAAATACGTTATTATCACCGACAATACAATCGTGAGCTATATGGACATATGCCATAAAAAGATTTTGGCTCCCTATAACAGTTTTCGACTTATCTTGAACAGTTCCTCGATGTACAGTTACGCCTTCTCTAAAAATATTGTTTTTACCAATCTCTAAGGTGGTCGCTTCGCCATCATATTTTTTATCAGGTGTATCCTCACCAATAGTAGAAAATTGAAAAAAGATATTTCCAGAACTGATTTTAGTAGGCCCTTTAATAACAACATGAGAATGTAAAATACAATCAGGTCCGATTTCTACATCAGGTCCTATAACGCAGAAAGGGCCAATTTTGACAGACTTATCAATTTTTGCAGAAGAATCAATAACAGAATTAGTCATAATTACTTGGGTCTATCTGCACAAAGAATTGTGGCCTCACAAACATTGTTCCCACCTGCCTCAGCTCTGCAATCAAACTTCCAAATTCCTCTTTTTTCAGAGCGTATGCTTGCATGCAAATCGATTACCTCTCCAGGACTTACAGGATTTTTAAATCTTACTTTATCTACACCAGCAAAATAATAAATGCTGCCCTCTTCAGGAGTCTTGCCCATAGTCATAAACCCTAAAATTCCTGCTGCTTGTGCAAGAGCCTCAATAATTAAAACACCAGGCATCACTGGTTTATTTGGAAAATGACCATTAAAAAAATCTTCATTAATTGAAACATTTTTTTGTGCGTGAATGCGCTCTCCTAATTCCACTGAAACAATTTTATCGACAAACAAAAATGGATGTCTATGTGGCAAATGTTTAAGTATATCTGAAAATTCATTGCTCATTTTAATTTCCTTTGTTTGATAAAGACTGAAGATTTTGCCCAATCTTTTTGGTTCTGTGCTGGCATTATACCGACATAATTTCCAGCCTCATTAATGCTTTTTGTAATGAGTGTATGAGCGCCAATTAAAACATTATCAGCGATTTTCAGATGCCCAAGAATCCCAGATAAACCTCCCATTTGTAGATTTTTTCCTATAGTCGTTGAGCCTGCTATAGCGCAAGATGCTGCGATTGCAGAATTCTCTCCAAGAATTACATTATGAGCAATATGAACCTGATTATCTAATTTAACACCATTATGAATTTCTGTATTTTCTATAGCGCCCCTGTCTATTGTGCATCCTGCTCCAATCTCTACATTATCTCCAACTATTACTTTTCCTAGTTGCTCAATTTTGATAAACCCATCTTTTTTGGGAGCGTACCCAAAGCCATCAGATCCAAGTATGGAATTAAAATGGATAATGGTATTTTTACCAATCTCAACATTCATCACCAAAGAGGAATTAGCGTGAACAATAGAATTTTTACCTATCTTGCACTCAGGTCCAATGTATACATTAGGTCCAATGATTGCAGAGTCATCCACTTCTGCGGTTTCATGTACAAAGTAACTAGTAGCATGATCAGCATAGGGATTTTGATACTTTGCAAACAATGAAGAAATTATTGCGTAAGCTGCATATGGATCCTCCACAATAATCCCTGCAGTTTTGAGATCTTTGGCTAATTCAGGGCTCACTATAACTGCAGAAGCAGATGAATCAGCCAAGAATTTATTGTATTTTGGATTTGCTAAAAAAGAAATGCACCCAGAGGATGCATTTTGAATGGTAGCTATTGAGCTAATAACGATATTGGGATCGCCTACCAGCTCACCTTTAACTTTATCAGCTAGATCTTGAAGGCTATACGATGGCCCAGACAAGCTTAGTTGTTTTCTGTGTCATTAGCTGCAGCAACGTCAAGCATTGATGTTACATCATCGGTAAGATCAAGAGCTGTATCAGCAAATAAAACATTCTCTCTTCCGAGAAGTAACTTCACTTCTTTGGCTGCAATTAATTCAGAAAGAATCTTCTGAAGAGAGGGATTAAGATCTCTGAAAACCTTATCAGCAGTTTCACTTTGTTTGGCCTGAACCTTGCCTACAATAAATTCAATATCTTTACCCTTTTCCTGGATATCTCTTTGCATATCAGCAATTTCTTCCTGAGATAGCGTCTCAGCATCTTTTTGGAGTTTTTCAGCTATAGCCTGGCGCTCAGACTGCAGCAATGTAGCTCGCTCAATATTCGCTGCGTATTCAGTCTCTTCTTCAAGAGCTTTGAAAGCATCTTGAGCTACCTGAGTCGCTAATACAGCATTACGCATATCAATCACAGCAACACCTTCTGTAGCAAAAGCTGGAATGGCTGCAAGCAATGATGCAATTAATAGTGGTACAAATAATAATTTTTTCATCTTTAACCCCTTAAATGGTTGTTACATTTTATATCAATTGAAATAAAAAACACTAACTAATCTCTAAAACACTTGTCCAATAGTGAACTGGAATTCTTCGGTCCTATCAAAAGGCCCATCATTAAATGGTTGAGAAAAACTGAAGCTCATTGGACCAAATCCAGTAATCCAGGTAACACCTACTCCAATTGAATATCTTAAATCTTCAATTGATGGCTCATAACAGTTTATCTGGTACTCCTGACAATCCGTGGAGAAAACATTACCAAAATCTAAAAAGAACGCTGATCTCATTGATCTTTGATCTTCAATCATTGGCAGTCTAAAAATAAGCTGAAGACTCCCTTCTACTAAGAAATTTCCACCAATGGGATCTCTTAATTGCTGAAAAGCATATGGGTTTTGAGCGATAGAATCTGGCACTCCATCACCATCAGTATCAATAATTAATGGACATTCTCCCGTTTTTGCATCAAATTCATAACATGGTGAGGGTGTTACTCTTGGGCCCAATGTGTTTGATTCAAAGCCTCTCAATGAACGGGGACCTCCTGAATAGAAATTTTCGAAGAAAGGAGTGATTTTTGTATCTCCATAAGCTCCGATATATCCCAATTCTCCATCGAAGCCAAAAACAAGATTAGCAAAACCTAACGGACGATAAAATTTTTGTCGTATGTTAGTTTTAAAATAACTAAGATCACTACCCGGAATGGTAGCCTGCAGCAAGATGTCTGTAGAAGAACCATATGTTGGAAACATCCCTCTATTTAAAGTAATTCTTGACCATACAGCTTGAGCTTTAAAGACGTCAAATATTGTCCCCTCTGATGCAAGAAAGTCTGCAATTTCTCTTGAAGGGAGAGTGCCTGGATCAATGTCAGTATTATCAAAATTAAGATTTAGGCCTATTCTTTGTGTATCACTTATTGGATAACCAAACTGAACACCGCCGCCCATTGAGTTTGTAAGATAATTTGCAACGTTATATTCACCGTAATCAGTTACCCTGTAATACAAGCTATAACCTCTGCTAACACCATCCATTGTGAAGTAAGGATCAAAAAATGAAATGTTATAGGCTTCTTGGTATACGCTTTTATTGATTCCTAAATTAAACCTGTTTCCGCTACCAAGATAATTATTATCAGATAAATTTAAGCCTAGATTCATACCAAAGTCACTATAGCCAATCGAACCTCCGATACTTGAAGTGCTCTCTTCTTCAACAGTAAACTCAATATCAACCTGATCTTCTGTTCCAGGAACGGGTAGAGTCTCTACATTAACCTCTTTAAAAAAACCCAATCTTTCCAAACGAACCTTGGAGCCCTCGATTAAATTATCTGAAGCCCATGCACCCTCAAACTGACGCATCTCTCTTCTTAGCACCTCATCATTTGTTAAATAATTACCAGAAAAAAGAATTTTTCTAGCATAGGTTCTATTTCCTGGCTGGACAAGAAAGAAGAGTGATACCGTATTGTCATCTTGGCTGATTTCAGGATTTCCGGTAACCTCAGCAAATGTATAACCCTCATTTCCTAAGAGATTGACAAAATATTCTTCAATTTGGGTAATTTGTGCTTGAGAGTAAATTTGGTCTATCTGACTATCAATTACTGGAGTATATATTTGCTCATTCAGCGGCATATCGCCTATAACAGTGACTTCATCAATCTTGTATTGCTCTCCTTCGCTAATGCTCAGCGTGATAAAAATATCTTTTTTATCTTTTGAAACAGAGACTTGTGAGGATTCAATAGAGAATTTTAAATACCCCCTGTCGAGATAAAAAGATTCTAAGTTTTCTATGTCGCCTTCTAATTTTTCTTTTGAGTATTTATTTTTATTTGACAAGAAGGAATACCACTTACCTTCCTTTAGCTCAAACCCAGTCATGAGCTCTTCATCGGTAAAAAGTTCATTGCCAATAATGTTAACTTTTTTTATTTTTGCGCTTTCACCTTCATCAATAATAATCTTTAATTCAATAGTATTTCTTGGCTTATCAATTGTTTCAATCTCAACACCAGCGCCATATCTACCTTGCGAGGCATACTGTCTCACAAGTTCACTCTTCATACCATTTAAGGTAGAGCGCTTATAAACTTGACCTTCTGCAATACCAGCGCCCTCAAGCCCTTTTAACAAATCCTCTGATTTTAATGCTTTATTACCCTCAAGCTCAATCGCCGAAATGGATGGTCTTTCTAGGACACTTATAATTAGAGCATTTCCATCTTTACCAATTTGAATATCATTAAATTGGGCAGTTGCAAATAATGCTCTGGAGATCTCAGAAACTTTTCCTTGATTCATTGTGTCGCCAACATTCACAGGAATGGCAGTGAAGATACTTCCGATAGAAACTCTTTGCAAGCCAACTATCCTTATATCGGTAATCAAAAACTCATCAAAAGCATTAGCTGAAAATGAAATAAAAGCAAGAAAGAAAAGTGCTATTTTTTTCATTTAAAAAACTACAAAAATTTAGAGATATCGTTGAATACAGCAAAGATCATGAGAAATCCAACTGCCACCCAGCCTGACATATAAAATAAATTTTCCATCTTTTCAGGCATGGGCGAACCTCGAACAGCTTCAATGCCTAACATAACCAGTTGACCGCCATCTAGAACTGGAATTGGCAAAAGATTTAATACGCCTAAGCTAATGCTTAAAAGAGCCATCAAATATAAGAATGGCATAAAGCCAGCTTTTGCAGTATCTCCAGCCATCTGAACAATACCAATTGGACCACTAAGATTTTGAGTGCCTAAGTCTCTTGAGATCATTTTGCCAACAAAGGTTAAAGTTTTGACACTCAAGTTATATGTTTCATAAGCTCCCTTTGAAAAAGAATCAAAGAAAGATCTTTTTAAGCCAGGCATTATTCCAATATATTTTTCTTCCTTGCCATCAGCATTACTTCTTGTGCTAAGTGGAACGTTTATATACAGAGTTTTCTCACCTCTTAGAATTTCTAAATCAATATCTGATCCTTGATAGTCCTGTAAAAATTCCCTTAAATCTTCAAATGACTTAATAGACTGGCTGTTCACAGCCAAAATGCGATCATTGACCATTAATTCACTTTTAGCTGCTTCAGTATTTTTTGCTATCACACCTACGGTTGGTTGTAACTTCATGGATAGGTCAAAACCCATAAAATTTTCTGGAGCATTTTGCTGATCTGGATCCGAAAGGTAATTTTCTACCGGGACTGATACCGTATATTCAGATGCACGTGGACCAGTTATGAAATTGAAATTAATGCTTCCATTTGTTCCTGACAATGAAAGCAACTCCAGCCTAATATCTTGAAGGCTAGAAACCTTCTTTTCATTGATGGAAGTCAAGATATCTCCTGCCTTAAGTGATGAATTGCTCTTTAGGTATGGGGAAGAAATGTTAGACACCTCAGGGATAAATTGACGTTCGACAGAATTAACAAAGATTATAGATAAAATTCCTATAGCAAGAATAAAATTGGCAGCTGGGCCTGCTAGCATGACAAGTGCCCTTTGCCACTTAGGCTTGCTTTCAAAAGTATTCTCATTTTGCTCAGGAGTTAAAGGCTGCTGAAGATCTAATTCTCCCTCTGTAGCTTTTTCTGTATGAAATGCCACATATCCACCCAGCGGAAGAGCAGAGAGTGCAAATTCTGTTCCATGTTTGTCGAGTTTTTTATAAATAACTGGGCCCATGCCTATCGAAAAACGATATATGTGTATATTACACATCCTGCCAACAATGAAATGCCCAAATTCATGGATGGCAATAAGAACGCCCAGTAATACTATTGCTGAAATTAGATATATCATATTATTGAAAAATTTAGTGTAAGGATTTTATCACCTTCTCTGCTTGAATGCGTGCTTGTTTATCATATTCAAATATATCCTCTAATGTACTTACGTTAGAACATGCAAAGTGATCAAAAGTTCTTTGAATAACTTTATATATATCAACAAAATCGATCTTTTGAGTTGTGAAGGCATCTACTGCAATTTCATTTGATGCATTAAAAATAACTCCTAAGTTTCCTCTCTTATTGCAGACCTCTCTAGCCATTTCAAAAATGATTTCTCTTCCATCTGCAATAGGCTCAAAAGATAAATTTAATTCAGAAAAATTAATTGCTTCGAAGTGAATGGGTAACCTATGATCCAAACCTAGGGCATTTGCAATTGGAACTTCCATATTTGGATTACTCATCTGGGCTATGGTAGATCCATCAATATATGTGACCATTGAGTGAATTATGCTTTGAGGGTGAACCACAACTTCTATTTGAGACTCAGGAATTTGGAAAAGATAATGAGCTTCTATTAACTCTAAACATTTATTAACCAGAGTTGCTGAATCAATCGTAATTTTGGTGCCCATGCTCCAAGTAGGATGTTTCAAAGCATCTTGCAATGTCACCTCGCTTAACTCCTTGAAAGTCTTTTCCCTAAAAGGACCGCCTGAAGCTGTGATCATTATTTTAGAAATTTCTTTTAGATCGCTATGAGGAGGAAAACATTGATGGATAGCATTATGCTCACTATCAACAGGAATAATTTCTGAGTTTTTAGCTTGTGCAAGAGGCATGAGAATATCGCCAGCTGCAACAATGCTTTCTTTATTTGCAATAAGAATGGTTTTACCTGCATCAATAGCAAAATAGCTTGCTTTTAAGCCAGCAAATCCTGAGATTGCTGAAATTACTATGTCAACGGATGGATCTTGAATCAGCGCCTGTAATTCGTCCTCAGTGCTAAGAATATTTGGGTATGATTGAAGTAAATCATGGGATTTATCAACATGGGGTTGAGCTACAAAAATATGTTTTGGATTAAACTCTTGTGTGATTTGCTGAGCCTTATCTAAATTACCTCCAAGGCCAATACCAAATAAATGAAAATGTTTTTTATTTTGCCTAATAACATTTAGACAGCTATCTCCAATACTTCCAGTCGCTCCTAATAAAACAATATTCTTCATACCATTAAGTTGGTTAATAGAATAAACATTGGCACAACGGCAATATGTGAATCTAAACGATCCCACACACCGCCATGACCGGGGATTAATGATCCGCTATCTTTTATAGACTTATCTCTTTTAAGTTGGCTTTCAAAATAATCACCAATAAATGCAAAAGGCAAGCTAATTAATGAGGCTAACACCAAATCAAATGAAATAAGGTCATAGAAATAAATTGTTGATAAAAAAATTAAAACAAATCCTATTCCACCCAACAAACCTTCAATGGTTTTGTTCGGGCTGATTTTTGGAAATAGTGGAGTTTTGCCAATGCTGCTTCCAACTAAATAAGCGCCGATATCAGCTAAGACAGTATTAAATAAAATTACAAAAAGTACAAAAAATTTATTTACATTATGAAATTCTGAAAAGATTAATAGATGCATGAGACCATAAAAAAAGCCGAGCACTAACAAAACTCCCAAATAGTTATTATCAAAACTGACAAGAGTTAAGCTTCTGCTTGATAACAAATGAAAGCTATAAATAACCCAAAAACCCGCAATAATTATAAGAAATAAATTTATAAAGTCTTTTGTAAAAAAAGTAGAAAATAAAGCAAGGGTTACAAAAAATATTATTTGTTTTAAATCTATCTTTGACTCAGACAGCAAAAGCCATTCTTTAATTAACAAAAATCCTACGCCTATAACAATAGTCAATACAAGATAAATATTTTGCAAGTACAGGATGCCCGAAATACAGGCAACTAAAAGCAATGCAGCAGGCAATCTTTGAATGATATTTTTATAAAGTCCGTTTGCCAAAACGCCTCTCCGTTTTTGAAAACACTTCCAAGCACTTTATAAATTCCTCTTCCGTAAAATCTGGCCAGAGTGTTTTAGAAAATTGGATCTCAGTATAAGCTAAATGATATAACAAGAAATTACTTATCCGACGATCTCCTCCGGTTCTAATCAATAAATCTAACTCATTAATAGGTGCATTTAAGTATTTAAAAATAGTTTCATTGGAAACATCTTCTACTGAGAGTTTCTCCAACTTAATATCATTTGCTATTAATTTTGTTGCTTCAATTATGTCTGAACGACCTCCATAACCGAGAGCAATATTTAATTTCAGCTTCGGGTCTTGAAATGCTGTCGCTCTATGAGCATCGTCGATAGCCCCAATAACCTCATCTCCAAAAGATGAATAATCCCCAAAAAAATTTAATCTTACCTTTTGACTGATTAATTCTGGAACTTGAGAATCTATTGCGTTTATTATCAATTTTTTAATGCCTAGAATTTCTTTTTTAGGACGTGACCAGTTCTCAGTACTGAAAGCATATAAACTGAGGGACTCTAGGTGAGCTTTTGCAGCGGACTCAACAATTTTTCTAACTACATCAACGCCTCTTTCATGTCCTGAGGTTACGTTTAATGAATTCTTTTTAGCCCATCGTCCATTACCATCCATGATAATTGCAGCATTAATCCCGCTAAGGTTGAGTGATGGTTGCTTGCTATCTGCCATTCTGGCTGGGTATGAAGTAATTAAATTTCTATTAAATCTTCTTCTTTTTGTTTGAGTTCAGCATCTACAAGACCAATGAAGTGATCGGTTTCCTTTTGAACTAAATCTTCAATTCGCTTGAGATCATCCTCGGAGAAATCTCCAGCTTTTTGCTGATCTTTAGCAGTATTGTTTGCATCCCTACGAGTATTTCTTATAGAAATTCTTGAATTTTCAGCTTCATTTCTTGCTTGTTTGATGTACTCTTGACGAGTTTCTTCCGTCAAAGCAGGCATTGTTAGTCTAATCAAATCCCCGCTCGTACTTGGATTTAACCCTAAATCGGATGCCATAATTGCTTTTTCTATCTCTCCTATAAGGGATTTATCCCAAGGAGAGATAGCTAAAGTTCTACCCTCCTCTACAGAAATATTTGCAGCTTGATTGATGGGAGTTGGATTTCCGTAATAATCAATCTTCACTGAATCAAGGATACTGGGATTGGCTCTGCCTGTTCTAATTTTATTAAATTCATGGGCAAGCGAATCGATAGCTTTTTGCATCTTGGGTTTAATTTGATCAATGATTTCGTTCATAACTATGATATTAATGTTCCAATTTCCTCTCCGCAAGCAATTCTTTTCAAAGCATCTGGATGATTTAAGTTAAAAACTTTCAATGGTAGGCTGTGATCTCTTGCAAGAGTTAAAGCAGTTGCATCCATTACTTTAAGGTTTTTTTGAATAGCCTCATCAAATGATAGTGAGGAATAAAATGTAGCATCTACATCTTTCTCAGGATCAGCAGAATATACTCCATCAACTCTTGTAGCTTTTAACATAATATCTGCTTCTGTTTCTATTGCTCTGAGACATCCTGCGCTATCAGTGGTAAAAAATGGATTGCCAGTTCCAGCTGTAAAAATTACTACGAAATCATTGGCTAACAGTTGAATTGCTAGGCGCCTGTCATAGTGTTCGGCAACACCAGCCATTGAAATAGCTGACATAACTCTAGTTTTAACACCAGCTCTCTCCAAAGCATCTCTGAAAGCAATACCATTCATAACAGTTGCAAGCATCCCCATATGATCGCCAGCCACTCTATCCATTCCAGCTTTGCTTAATTTTTCACCTCGAAAAAGATTTCCCCCTCCTATTACAATTCCAATTTGCGCTCCAAGCTCTTTACAATCTTTAACAGATTGAGCCATTTGGTCTAATATTTTAGGATCTATTCCGTGCTCGTCATCTCCAGCAACAGCCTCTCCGCTAAATTTTACGAGAAGACGTTTATAAGAGAGTGATGTCATTGTTGTAGTTGTTCAGCTACCTCTGCTGCAAAATCTTTAACTTCAACCTCTATACCTTCGCCAACTTTAAAGCGAGCAAAGGCAACGATTGATGTGTTATTTTCTTTTAACAACTCCTCGATTGATTGATCTGGATTTTTAACAAACCCTTGAGAAACCAAGGTAACCTCAGAAAGAAATCTCTTCACCTTGCCTTCTACCATTTTCTCCATGATGGAGGCATCTTTTCCAGACTCCTCTGCTTGTGCTAAGAATATTGCTCTTTCTCTCTCAAGTAACTCAGGATCAATATCCTCCGATTGCAGGCAGCTTGGATTGGTTGCAGACACATGCATGGCTAAGTCTTTCGCTAATTCTTTATTATCTGCATCGATAGAAACTAGGGCAGCTAATCTTCCGTCTGAATGAACATAAGCTCCGACGCAACCGCCAGATGGAACTTCAAGAGTTTGAAGTCTTCTTAATTGAATATTCTCTCCAATAGACTGAATTAAAGACTGTCTTTTTTCTTCAAATATCGAACTTAGGTCATTTATGTCATTGATTTGATTGTTAGCAAGATACTCAGCAACATCACTTGCAAAATCTTTAAACTGAGAATCTTTAGCAGCAAAATCAGTTTCTGAATTGATTTCTACAAGACTAGTATATTTAGAATTTTCAGCAATCTTTACCTCACCATCGGCAGCAACCCTTGAAGCTTTTTTCTCAGCCTTAAGCGAGCTATTTGCTCTCAGAAGGTCTAGAGCCTTTTCTAAATCGCCATTTGTTTCAACAAGCGCCTTTTTACACTCCATCATGCCAACGCCAGACATTTCTCTTAATTCTTTGACTTGACTTGCGGTAATGCTCATTTTTCTTCCTTAGTCTCTTCGACATTGTCATCTGATACGCCTGTGCTTTCGACAGAAATTTCTTCAGGTTCAACTGTTGATTCATCAACTGTCTCAACCGAATCTTCATCAGATTTCTCAATTACTTCCTCTGTCTCAATTGACAGATCTTCTTCTGGCTCAGATAACTCAGCTTCCTCAACGAGATTTAAAGCTTTACCAGATGTTATTGAAGCTTTTTTAACTTTAATAGCTGGAGCCTCATCATCGGTTTGAATATTTAGAGCTCCGCCCTTAGAGGATGCAAGGCCTCTAGCGCACGCATCACTAATAACTTTTGTAATCAATCGAATTGATCTAATTGCATCATCATTACCAGGAATAATGTGATCTATGCCTTCAGGGTTTGAGTTAGTATCCACTAAAGCAATGATTGGGATACCCATTTTCTTTGCCTCTGTAACTGCTATTTTTTCATATGCAACGTCAACTACAAATAATGCATCTGGCAAACCTTTCATATCTTTTATGCCACCAACACTTGCGTCTAACTTCTCATATTCTTTTGTAATATCTACAGCCTCTTTTTTTGAAAGTTTGTTAATTCTTCCGGATGACTGCAATTCTTCGATATCTAAAAGACGCCTGATTGAACCTCGGATTGTTTTCCAATTAGTTAAAGTGCCGCCTAACCATCTTTTATCAATATAAGGCAGTCCGATAGATGAGGCTGATTCTTTAATAGTTTTAGATGCAGATCGTTTAGTACCAACAAATAAAATTCTGTTTCCTTTAGAACAGATCTCTTCAGCTTTCGATGCAGCTGCATTAAGACATTCTTGAGTCATCTCAAGATCAATAATGCTAATTTTTTTTCTTGTATCAAATATAAAGGATTCCATTTTGGGATTCCAAAATCTTTGCTGATGACCAAAATGAACGCCTGCATTTAACAGGTCTTTAATAGAAACAATACTCACAATTTCCTCCGGGGTTGTTACTCCGGCACCTCATAATGTTGACTCATTTTTAAAGAGCACCCCAACAATAATCATCTTGGTACCTTCGGGATTTAAAGTTTGTGTATTCTATAGAAAAGCTAGGTCAGATTAAAGCTTTTTATTCAAGAAATCAGCAAAGCTATATTCTCCAATTTCTTTTGATTTAATCCATCTTGCTGCCTGCAACGCACCTATTGCAAAAATGTTTCTTGAGTTTGCAATATGTTGAAACGTTGTCTTTCCCTCTGCATTTTCAAATTCAATTCTATGAATTCCATAAATATTGCTAATTCTGAGAGATTCAATATCGATAGAGCTAACTGCTTTGCTTTCAGGTAAATTTTCTATAAATTGTTGAATTTCTATGGCCGTTCCAGAGGGGGCATCTTTTTTTTTAGTATGATGAATTTCTATGATCTTGCACTTTGAAGGGATGCTAATTGACGAAAGATACTTTTCTATTGAGTTCTTTAAATTAGCAATTCCAATGGACATGTTAGAGGCAAGTAATATGGGTATAGATTTCTTTGCAGAACTCACTAACTTAAAATGCTCATCTGTCAGACCAGTAGTCCCGGATATTAAAGGCAGCTTATTCTCAATACATGAACTGATACAAGCTTTAAGCCCTCCTGGGGAAGAAAAATCTATTACAGCTGATATATTATTTAAATCTATTGCTTTAGATTTAAAATCCGAAACTTTTACATCCAATTGCTTGCATTGAGCCTGAATTGCTTGACCCATATTTCCATTAAAGCCATTTATTAAAATATGCAATATTCTATTTATTATGAAATTGGTCTGAGGCTTTTTTGAAAGATTTTTTTATTGGGTGATGTTCTTCGCCAGCTATAGATTGGGCAAATTCCTCAAATATCTTTAATTGAGCCTTTGAGAGGTTCACAGGCGTCTCGACAACCACCCTGCATAAAAGATCGCCTCTACGTGAATCTCGAACTGAAGCAGCGCCTTTGCCTTTGATCCTGAACATTTTACCTGTTTGAGTATAAGACGGTATTTTAAGAGCAATTTTTGATTCAAGGCCAGGAACGTTAATTGTTCCTCCTAATACAGCAACTTCGAATGGGATAGGAGCTTCAAAATATAAATCTCTGCCATCTCTTTCAAAAATTTCATTGTGCGCAACTTGAATAACAACGTACAGATCGCCAGTATGACCTCCTCTTACTGCGCTTCCCTCACCTGAGAGTCTAACTTTATCTCCATTATCTACACCAGCTGGAATGCTTACAGAAAGGGATTTTGTTTCATGCTTAACTCCAGCTCCTCTGCATGAACCACAATGATCTTGAATGATCCTTCCCTCACCCCTGCATGCATTACAGGGCTGCTGCACTGAAAAAAAACCTTGCTGCATTCTTACCTGACCGACACCATTACATTGATTACAAGTAACAGGAGAGGAGCCTGGTTTAGCTCCAGATCCAGCACAATCATTACATGATTTATCTACAGGTATTTTGATTGTTTTTTTAACGCCAAGAATTGCCTCTTTAAGAGAAAGTTCAAGGGTATATTGAAGGTCTTGTCCTCTGGCAGATCTGCCCGAAGACCTCCGCCCTCCAAAGACATCTCCAAATATATCTCCAAATATATCTCCAAAATTAAAATCTTGAAATCCAGCTCCTTGGTTACCACCCATACCTTGAACACCTGCATGACCAAATTGGTCATAAGCAGATTTTTTTTCTGCATCGGATAAGACTTCATACGCCTCAGCAGCTTCTTTAAATTTTTCGTTAGCTGCAGGATCATCCGGATTTCTATCAGGATGATATTTCATAGCTAGTTTTTTAAAAGCTTTCTTTAATTCAGCATCTGAAGCATTGCGAGAGACCCCCAAGACCTCATAATAGTCTCTCTGTGACATTGTTTACTTTTCTTCTTCTTTCACTTCTTCGAATTCAGCATCAACTGTATTCTCATCACTTGAAGTCTCTTCAGATGATTCTGGGGAACCTTCCTCAGCTTGAGGATAAAGTTTCTGAGTTAGTGGAGTTAATACTTCATTTAGATTTTTAGTAGCTTCCTCAATTGCCTCTAAACTGTCTTGTTTAATAGCTTCTTCTAACTTCACAGTAGATGCCTCTACTGCATCTTTCTCTTCCTCAGTAAGATTTTCTCCAGCTTCAGAAATAGATTTTCTAGTTGCATGAACAAGCATATCTGCATTATTTTTTGCTTGAACTAAGCTTTCAAATTTCTTGTCATCTTCTGCGTTAGCCTCCGCATCTTTAACCATTTTCTCAATGTCATCATCAGACAGCCCACTTGAAGCTTTAATAACAATAGATTGCTCTTTACCAGTATTTTTATCTTTAGCTGCCACATTAAGAATACCATTAGCATCTAAGTCAAAGGACACCTCAATTTGAGGGGTGCCTCTAGCTGCAGGAGGAATATCTGTTAAATTAAATTGACCCAAAGATTTGTTTTGAGCTGCTTGTTTTCTTTCGCCTTGGATAACATGAACTGTTACCGCAGATTGATTGTCCTCAGCTGTTGAAAATACCTGAGATTTTTGGGTGGGTATAGTCGTGTTTTTTTCAATTAATGGAGTTGCGATTCCTCCCAATGTTTCAATTCCAAGCGTTAATGGGGTTACATCAAGCAAGAGTACGTCCTTAGTATCACCAGATAGGACCGATCCCTGGATTGCAGCACCTACTGCAACGGCTTCATCAGGATTAAGATCTTTTCTTGGCTCCTTGCCAAAAAAATCTTTAACCTTTTGCTGGACCATCGGCATACGGGTTTGCCCACCAACAAGCAAAATTTCATTTATATCGCCAACACTAAGCTTTGCATCTTCTAATGCGAGTTTTAGCGGGGCAAGGCTTCTATCTACTAGATCTTCAACCAAAGATTCAAGTTTAGCTCTGGTAATTTTATGAACAAAATGTTTTGGGCCAGAACTATCAGCAGTAATATATGGAAGATTAATTTCAGTTTGGTCAGATGAAGAAAGCTCAATTTTTGCTTTTTCTGCAGCTTCTTTTAAACGCTGCAAAGCCATAGGATCGCTTTTTAAATCAAATCCAGACTCTTTCTTAAATTCATCAACAAAATAATCAATTAATTTTAGGTCAAAGTCTTCACCGCCTAAAAAAGTATCACCGTTTGTGGACAATACCTCAAACTGATGCTCGCCATCTACCTCAGATATTTCAATAATCGAGATATCAAAAGTACCTCCTCCGAGATCATAGACAGCAACAATCGAATCACCAGTATGCTTATCCAAACCGTATGCTAATGCCGCAGCAGTTGGTTCATTAATTATTCTTTTTACTTCGAGACCTGCTATCTTGCCAGCGTCTTTAGTTGCTTGTCTTTGAGAGTCATTAAAATAAGCAGGAACAGTTATGACAGCCTCTGAAACCTCGTGACCTAAATACTCCTCTGCTGTTTTCTTTAATTTTTTTAGAACCTCAGCTGAAACTTGGGGAGGAGCTAATTTTTTATCATCTACTTTAACCCATGCATCTCCATTGTCAGCCTTCATAATTTCATATGGCACCATGTCCATATCTTTTTTTACAACATCATCGTCAAATCTTCTTCCAATCAATCTTTTAATTGCATATAGAGTTTTTTCTGGATTTGTTACCGATTGCCTCTTAGCAGGAGTGCCAACCAAAACTTCATTATCATCTGAGTAACCTATAACTGATGGAGTGGTTCTTCCCCCCTCGGCATTTTCAATAACTTTTGGTTGTTGCCCTTCAACAACAGCCAAACAACTATTTGTTGTTCCTAAATCAATTCCTATAATCTTTGACATAATTTTTTTCCTAATTTTTAATTACGGAAACTCTAGCGGGCCTTACAACTCGGCCATGGAGCTCCCAACCCCTTTGAAATATATTTTCAATTTCATTGTTTTCTTTTTTTGGATCCTGAGAGGTCATTACAGCCTCATGCTTAACTGGATCAAACTGTTCATTTACTGGATAGATGGGACTGATGCCAAATTTATCAAGGGCTGACTCAAAAGATTTAAGGGTTAGCTCTACACCTTCTCTATCCTCTTTTGTAGATTTTTTTGAGAAGTTATTTAACGCATGCTCAAGATTGTCTACAACAGGCAATAGCTCGTTTAACAATCTTTCAACACCATATTTGTGTGCTTTTTCTATATCAGCAGTATTTCTCTTAAAAGCATTGTCTAATTCGGCTCTTGATCTCAGCAGCGCTTCTTCAAGATCTTTAATTTTATCTTCAGCATTTTGAGTTTCATCCGTTTCTTCGATAGATGAGTCGAAATCTTCTTCTGCTGATTTGTTTTCATCTAAATCGATTTCCATATCAACAGACTCTTCTTGAAGATTAGTTTGATCTTTTGCCTTATTTTTTTTTGCCATCTTTTTTCCCAATAACTATATATATTGGGATGACCAATTGTTAGTTCAAGGGCTAATAGATAAATTATTTGATAGGTTTAACGTAGAGAACCATGCTGTGATCAACTATTTCGTAGCCCATTTCACTTGCAATTGATTCTTGACGTTTTTCAATCATTTCATCGTGAAATTCAATTACTTTGCCAGTTTCCAAACAGACCATGTGATCATGATGATCATCAGGTGTAATCTCATAAACTGCATGACCCTCTTCAAAGTTATGCCGCATGACTATCCCGGCTGATTCAAACTGAGTCAGCACTCTATAAACAGTTGCCAAGCCAACATCTTCGCCAGAAGTAATTAACTGCTTGTATATATCCTCAGCACTTAAATGACGATTATCACTTGATTCAAGCACTTCTAAAATTCGTATTCTAGGTAGAGTTGCTTTTAAACCAGCTTTTTTTAATTCAGTATTTTCTTTACTCATGAACTTTTCGATGTATCCTCTTTCAAAGTATAATCAAATCAACTCATGAAGCAATTAACTAAAGCTTGTTTAATCATTTTTTTATCAATTGGCGTAATATCAAGTTGCTCCTCTTTGACTCCATTTAAAGTTGCTATTTTGCAAGGCAATATCATTGAAGATGAAGATGTAGAACAGCTTGTAAAAGGTCTATCTAAAGATCAGGTACAGTATTTGTTAGGCACCCCTTTGTTAAATAGCCCCATTCATCAAAATAGATGGGACTATTTTTATTCAGTTAAAGTTGGTGAAACAATTGTCGGTGAGAAAAAACTATCATTATCTTTCGATTTAAACCAAAAATTAGATACTTGGATACTTGAAGAAATTACCCTAGGAGATAATTAAGTTTTTTTTGCCAGCTTAGCTTTATTTTTTCTCCTTTGCTTAGGGTCTTGAAAGAGAGGTTTGTAGATTTCTAGTCGCTCGCCATGAGACATTCTGTAGTTGATTGGATGAGCCTTATACTTACCATCTAATTCCTCGCCATTAATACCAACTCTCAGTAAGTCTATTTCTTGCTGATAAAATCTTTTAACTTCAGATAATTCTAAAACTTCTTTTGCGGTTATGCTTTCTGAAACATCAATCTCTAAAAATTTTGAACCATTATCATTCTGAATAGAAATATAGATCTTCATTTTGATAACTGTTTTGCAAAGGCATTTATAAATTTCTTACCAACTTTGTCTATTAAAGATTGCGTTGCAACCATTTTAAGGACAAATGGAAGGGTGAATTTTGTTTCAAATTTTACCCTTGTCTGATTTGCATGAATTGATTCAAGACTCCATCGAGCATCAAAATTTAAAAAAGGTCCCTTGGATTGAGTGATGACTATCTCATCGTCAAAGGTTTTATTTTGTGATTCAAATGCATAAGTTTTATTCAGTAATGAGAACACCAATCTGCCCTTGACATTACCTTCTTCAGAATCTGACAACCTGGAGGATTCAAGACATCCTGGCAAAAATTCCTTATATGACTCAAAGTTATTGATTAGAAGAAGTATTTTCTCTGGCGGTGCTTCAAATATTTCAGACCCTTCAAAGCTGTTTGACATATTTAGCTTACTAGCTGATACACAAAAACTGCTGCAACAAGAACCGGAGATATAAACTTAATAAAGAATCTCCAAATTTTAAAAATAGTTAAATGGATGCCAGAAAATTCATCTAGAGCTAAATCAGGTTTTAAAAACCATCCAGCAAAAATAGCAACCATCATCCCGCCAATAGGCATCAAAAATTGATTTGCTAAATAATCAATTGAATCTAGAAAATTAAGATCGCCAATGAAAGAAATTTCAGACCAATCATTAAAACTAAGCACGCTGCCAATACCTATTACCCATGCAAAAAGTCCTAAAGTTAGAGCAGCAGAAAACCGAGAGACTATTTTTTCTTCTTCAAAGTATGCAACGCTTGGCTCCAGCAGAGAAATAGCGCTGCTTAAAGCTGCGATTGATAGCAATGCAAAGAAAGCAGGACCAACAATATTGCCTAATGGCATATCTACAAACGCAGATAATAAGCTTACAAATACTAGACCTGGACCTGCTCCAGGCTCTAAACCATAAGCAAAAATAATTGGAAAAATTGCCAAACCAGCCAATATAGCTATTAATGTATCTAGACCCGCTACTGTCAGTGAAGTTTTAAATATATTTTCTTCTTGTGGCATGTATGAGCCATAGCACATTATGGAGCCCATACCTAAGCTCAAGCTAAAGAATGCTTGCCCCATGGCTCTTAAAAAAGTTGTAGCATCTACTTCTGAAAAGTCTGGAGCAAATAAAAAGCTTAAGCCTCTGGCAAAGTCACCATTAATCATTGCATTAATGACCATCACCATCATCAAAATAAATAACATTGGCATTAATAAGCGAACCATTCTCTCAATCCCGCCAATAACACCTGCTGAAATAATCATAATGTTCAACACAATAAAGACAGTGTGCCAAAACATTAATCTGGATGGAGATGCGGTAACTATATTAAATTGCTCAAGCGAGGAAACATCAGGAGTGGGGAAAGCAGCAATAAGTATATAGTTCAGGCATATCCCAGCTATAACACTATAAAAAGAAAGGATTAAAATTCCCGAAACTAAGCCGCCCCAACCAACGGCCTGCCACTTGCTAGTTTGTCCTGAGTCTAGAGCTGCCGTTTTCATAGCATTGACTGGGCTTTTTCTGGCGCGCCTTCCAATCATTATTTCAGCCATCATGATTGGTAATCCAACAGCTAAAATGCAAAGAAGATAAATTAAAACAAAAGCCCCGCCTCCTTCAGTACCTGCTTTATATGGAAAACCCCAAATATTTCCCAAGCCAACTGCTGAGCCAGCGGCTGCAAGCACGAATGTCCACTTTCCTACCCATGAAACGGTTTCGTTGATTTTTGTAGAAGGGTTTACGTTCATATTATTTATGTATATGGATTATATAAAAATGCTAAACAGGTTATACAACATATTGTAACTAAGTTTGTTATTAAAGTTCTTGCGTTTGCATATTTTATGTTTGTTTGGAAATACAAACTATTTTTTTTCTCAAAACTCAGAAAAATTTGTAGAGAAAAAATTAATAAAATTAAGCTTACCGACAGATTAACAAAGGAGGCTAATGCTACTCCGAAACCTAAAAGAGAGAATCCAATTGCACACCAAAAATTTGCTGACGAAGCTTGCGAATCATCCCAGCCCCAAATCATGCCGCCCAAAAAAGCAACTACAATACCTCCATATATTGCTAGCACTTGAATTGAATGCATAGCCAT
Organism: uncultured SAR86 cluster bacterium; assembly: GCA_902593675.1. Classification (GTDB taxonomy): domain Bacteria; phylum Pseudomonadota; class Gammaproteobacteria; order Magnimaribacterales; family D2472; genus D2472. The sequence continues at coordinate 18,116 of CACJJI010000008.1, read as the reverse complement.
AGTTGAATTAAAGATCCATGGAATTAAAGCCAAAAAAACAAATAAGGACAAGCCCCAGTATATTAAAGTTACTTTTGTCTTTTGCATAAATGCCCTCAAAGTTTGCAAATAGTTTGAACAGATTCATAATTGTGAGAATCATTATGAATTCTAAAAACAATAATATCATCGTCAAGAATAAAAATGCTTCAAGAAATTATCACTTGAGTGATAAATTTCAGGCTGGCTTAGTTTTAGAAGGCTGGGAAGTAAAAGGCCTAAGAAATGGCAAGGTTGATGTTAAAGATTCATATGTGACCCTAAAGAATAATGAGGCTTGGGTTATTGGTTTAAAAATTGATCCTCTCCCATCTTTAAAAAATGATCAGATTGACCCAACAAGATCTAGAAAATTACTCTTAAATAAAAGAGAAATAAACAATATTCTTGAAGCAATCAGCCAACAAGGTCTCACGTGTGTACTAACATCAATTTATTGGAAAGAAAATAAAATTAAATGTGATATTGCTATAGGAAAAGGTAAGAAAACCTATGATCAAAGAGAAGATGTTAAACAAAGGGACTGGAATCGAGAAAAGCAAAGAATTTTAAAAAATTCAAATCGCTAGTTATTTTCATATATAATCATACACCCCATGGGGGCGAATTGGGTTCGACGTTTTTATTGGATTCCAAAGCGCATGCCAAGATTGTAGTAAATCTTGTAAAACATACTACAAAAAAATTAGTTGCAGAAAACGACAACTACGCTTTAGCCGCTTAATTGGCTAACCAATGCAAGAATTGTCTATGGTTTGAAGCATTGGCAAAATACATAGTCTAGTTTTACTGTGGAGTCTTAACACAGTAACGCGAAACCTAATTTAGACTAGCCTATAATATCCTGCTCTTCGGGTCATTGAGGTGAAACAAAAAGAATGAGCTAAGCATGTAGAAGTCAGGTTGAAGAACTAACGGACGCGGGTTCAATTCCCGCCGCCTCCACCATCTATATTACAATACAGTCTTGTTAAAATGCTCTAGCATTTTCTTGTACAGCATCAATCTATTCTCAGGCTTTCTAAAGCCATGCCCTTCTTTCTCAACAATAATTAATTCATGCTCTTTACCAGCTTTTTCTAATGCATCAGCTAATGCATAAGCATGCTCTATAGGCGCACGTTGATCTTCCTTACCTGAGACAATAATAATGGGAGCTTCAAGTTTGTTGGCTTGTTGTACAGGTGACATTGCTTTAATTTTTTCAGGATCTTGGCCAAGAGTCTTATCTAAATATTTACCACCCCATTTTATGGTTTTAATATCCCCTTCGTCATAAAGCATTTCCAAATCAAATACTCCAATATATGCAACAGATGATTTATATAGATCAGGACGTAGCATTGGAGCCATAGCAGCAGAGTATCCTCCAAAACTGCCACCATAAATTCCAATTCTCTCTGGATCAGCTATTCCTTGATTGATGGCCCATTCAGTTGCCTCAATAATATCTTGTTGAGTATCTCCTCCCCATTCACCGAATCCCATCTGAGTAAACTCCTTTCCATAACCTGTTGAGCCTCTAAAATTAACTTTCAATACGGCATAACCAGCCTGAGAAAAAATATGAGTATCTGGATCAAAACCCCATGAGTCTCTGGCATGAGGGCCTCCATGAGGTATAACTATCATAGGAGCTAATTGACCCTCTTGCTGATTTTTCGCTGGGGTGTAATATCCATGAATCTTCACACCATCAGAGTTTATAAAATTAAATGGTACCTCATGCTCTAGCCCTTGATCATCAATTTCAGGCCACATAGTGAGCAAATATTTAACTTGATTTTTTTTAAGATCATATAAGTAATATTTTGAGGAAGATGCAGAGTCGCCTACAGCAATAATTAATTTATCTCTATTTTTAGATAAATCCACCAGCCCAATTTCTTTCTTATCAAAAACTTCTATATTTCCATTAAAGGCTTGTACTGCTTGCATAATTGAATTTTGTAATGGGTCATCATTCTCAAACCAATAAGCTTTGGCGTATCCAGGATTAATCGTGGCGCCAAGAACCTTATCATCTATGATTTGCGGATAAGCATCATACTCTGGGTGATGAAAGACTACCTGAGTCTCTCCGGTTTTGGTATCGATCTCCTTGATTTGATAAGTTGAGGTCTCTGTACTGTCTAAAATATGAATTGTAGAATCATCTTTTGCAATATTAACAGGATAGATCTCACCATCTCCATATGGTGTTTTGCTTAATACTTGCCACTCATCCTTCTTGGAAGCACGGTACATAGTGACGGTGTTATTATCAATATCACTTCCAACAGCAAATCTTGGTGTGCCTTTACTATCTGAGACAAATTGCCCTCCAGCCAATGGAGATTTGCCTAGTCTTTTTTGCTGACCGTTATAAACATTTAATCTAATAGCATCAGCAAAACCACCATTATTTTGTTTTCCAAATACACTCACAGACAAAAGCACGTGCTTCTCATCATCTTCCAGAATGTTCTCTACATAACCATAGGAGAACTTGTCTACCACTTTACCTCTTGCGCCTGAGGTTCTTGCTCTCATTCCAAATACATAAGCGGGTTTTGTGGAATCATAATTAATTGCAAAATATTCACCTATGGAGCCTCTACCCCAAGAATCATAGTATCCAATTTGTATTAACAATCGCTCATTATTGACCCAGTAATAACTTGCAACCTCTTCTTCTTTAGTAAGAGTAATGGCATTAATTAAACTTAAATCTTCTGAATCAAAAATTGAAATGCCTTTCTTGTCATCAGGCATCTTGGTGAGAACACTGATCATTTTTCCATCTGGTGAGATTTTGACATTTGTATATGAGGGAAGTGAGCTAAACCTTTCTACAAAATCTTCACTGACACCGAGATCAGCAAATACATTAAAATTAAAAAGGATAAGTATGGATAGTATTAAATGTTTCATGTGTAAAGTTTACTTGACATAATATGATTGATCAATCAATTATAACAATGTTGCAAAAATGCACATATAGAAAGGGAGAAATAAAAGTAGACAGATGAATTTAAGATCATTAAACTAGCGCATCTAACACTTAAAGATATGGCAAATAGCAAACAATCAATCAAGCGAGCTCGTCAGAATGCTGACAGATATAAGTTAAAGCATTCTCAAAGATCTCAAGCTAGAACAGCTGTTAAAGCTGTTAGAAATGCTATAGCTGAAAATAACAAGGAATCAGCTGCAGAATTGCTCAAAACTGCTCAAAAAGTATTAGATTCAACGGCTGCAAAAAAAGTAATTCATAAGAATGCTGCCGCTAGGACAAAAAGCCGCTTAGTAAAAGCTGTAAAAGAGCTAGGTTAATCTTGAGTTTCTGACATCTTGTTGGCAATCATGCCTAACAATGTTCCGGTTTCATCTCCCGTAAATCCTGAAATAGAAACAATTCCCTCGTAGTCAAGTTGCAATGAGGACATTTTCTTCTTGATCAGTCCAATGAATTCTTTTTGCATTTCCTCTTCAAGAGTATCTTTTTTATTGACAGCAAGCCATATGCTTTTTTCCAATAAACTTGGGTCATAGGTTTTTAATTCATTCAGAAGTACAGTTAGTTGATCTTCAATCGATCTTTCTGAATTTTGTGGGTCCAGCAAAATAAGCAAATGGCCTGTTCTAGAAATGTGCTTTAAAAAATTTAAACCCAAACCTGCTCCCTCGGACGCTCCTTCGATCAAACCGGGGATATCAGCAATAATAAATGAGGTGTCATAAATTTGAACTGTGCCTAAATTAGGACGGAGTGTTGTAAAGGGATAATCTCCAATCTTTGGTCTTGCTGCTGAGACACTATTTAAAAAAGTAGATTTACCGGCATTCGGGAAACCAACTAAGCCAACATCCGCAAGAGAACGTAACTCTAACCTGATAGAAAATTCGTCACCCGGCCAGCCAGAGGTATGACGCCTCGGCGCCTGATTGGTGCTGGATTTAAATCTAAAATTTCCAACCCCTCCCTCGCCACCCTTAGCCACAAGATAATCAGTTTCTTCCTGGCAACAATCATAAATAAGTTTATTGGATATAGAATCAAAGATCACCGTGCCTTTTGGAACCATTACAATGAGATCCTCTGCATCTTGGCCAGTTCTCTTTTTACCAGCTCCAGATTGGCCATTTTTAGCAATCAAGTATTTTTGATTGCGAAAATTTACGAGAGTATTCAAGTTGGGGTCAACTCTAAAAATGATATCTCCACCCTTACCACCATCACCACCATCAGGCCCTCCACGAGGTATGAATTTTTCTCTTCTAAAACTAGTGCAACCCGCACCACCGCTTCCAGCCCTTGCTTCTAGCAGAGCTTCATCGATGAAGTTCATGATTTACTGAGAAATGACGTTGACTGTCTTTTTTTGCTTGATACCTTTATAGGTAAATTGAACTTGGCCAGCTGAAGTAGCGAATAAAGTATGGTCTTTTCCCATGCCGACGTTTTCTCCGGGATGAGTATTAGTACCACGTTGACGTATTATAATTTCACCTGGTTTGACAGTCTGGCCACCAAAACGCTTAACACCAAGTCTTTTGGAGTTGGAATCTCTACCGTTTTTGCTTGAACCACCTGCTTTCTTATGTGCCATTTTTATTTACCTACGTTGATTTCTTTGATTTTAATCTGAGTATATCTCTGCCTGTGACCGATTTTCCTCATGCTATGTTTCCTTCTGCGGAATCTGAGAATAGAAACTTTTTCACCTTTCACTTCTTCAACTATCTCAGCGACAACTTTGGCATTTTCTATGTATGGTTGGCCTATCTGCACATCATCTCCATCGACATAAAGCATGACATTTTCAAAAGCATGCTCCACTCCTGATTCCTCTTGCATAAGATCAACTTCTAGGACTTGTCCCAGCTCGACTTTATGTTGTTTACCACCTGCTTCTATTACTGCGTACATAGTTCTCTCTAAAGGTGGCAAAATATACGCTTTCTGAAAGAAATTATCAATACTTATGTATAATTTTAGGCTTCTGATTATTTAAGATGAACGTACTCAAAAAAACCTCCGCAGCTGACCTTGGAAGAGTTCAAGCAACTATTAAAAAAGAACTTGCAAGCGAGAAAATAATTCAAGAAATTTATGAATATATTTTTAATGCGGAAGGAAAAAAAACACGAGCTTTATTATGTTTACTCGCCTCTAAATCGCAAGATATAAAATCAAATAGTAGAATCAATTTAGCTAGCATTATTGAACTTTTGCACACTGCAACATTGGTTCATGACGATGTTGTAGATGAATCAGAATTAAGACGTGGTACTAGGTCTGTGAATCAAGTTTGGACAAATTCATACAGCGTCTTGATTGGTGATTTTATTTATTCGAAAGCTTTTATTTTAATGGTAAAGCTTGGTATTCCTTCTATCTTAGATGAATTAGCAAAAGCAACAAATGACATAGCTAGAGGCGAAATTATTCAATTAGAACTCTTTGAAAATAAACAACTTATTGAACTTAAAGACCTGCTCAAAGTCAGCTATTTAAAAACTGGAAGGCTGTTTGAGGCATCAGCAAAAACTGGAGCCATGCTTGCATGCAGATCTAAAGAAGAAGTTAAAACATTCGGGTTGTTAGGAAAGGCATTAGGAACAGCATTCCAAATTCAAGATGATATTCTAGATTATGAGGCATTGAGACTGAATACTGGAAAGCCGGCTCTAAAGGATTTTAAGGAGGGCAAAGTTACATTTCCTTTATATTTTGCTCTGCAGCACGCTAATGCAAAAGACAAAAATTTTCTTATGAGCCTTTTAGGTAAATCAAAAATATTAAAAAAAGATCAAAATAAAATTTATCAATTAATACAAAATGAAAAAACTCAAAAAGATATAAATGTTTTGTTAAATAAATATATAAAAGAAACCTTGAAACATCTTAACAACTTAAAGCATCATGCCTGCTACAATGAAATGCTAGACTTAATAACTTTCTCAAAAATAAGGAAAATATGACATTCATACCTGCCTCAAGTTACACAAAAGATGATTTAGTGGCATGTGGGAATGGCGACTTATTTGGACCAAGCAATGGTCGCTTGCCAGCAGACGAAATGCTGATGTTCGATTCGATTGATCAAATCGATAAAAGCTCAGGCAAATATTCCAAAGGAAAAATTATCGCTAACCTAAACATTGAAGAAAGTTTATGGTTTTTTAAAGTACATTTTAAATCTGATCCAGTGATGCCTGGATGTCTTGGCTTAGATGCTATGTGGCAATTATTGGGCTTTTATCTTTGTTGGCTAGAATTACCAGGATATGGAAGAGCACTAGGTTCAGACAAAGTAAAATTTTTTGGCCAAGTTACTCCTAATGCAAAAATTGTTAGATATGAAATTGATATTAAACGAGTAATTAATAGAGGTGCGGTTGTTGGTTTTGCTGACGGCAATATGTTTGTTGATGGTCGTCATGTTTATTCAGCAGATGGGCTTAGAGTAGGTCTGTTTAAGGATACCAGCGATTTCTAATGAAAAATGTAGTTGTTACTGGTATGGGCATAGTCTCTTGTATTGGGTCTAATCTCCAAGAGGTGTTGAGTAATCTTAGGGAAGGAAAATCTGGTATATCTAAAAATCTTACATATGCAGAAATGGGCTTTAGGAGTCATATTTCTGGATCAGTAAATATTGATTTATCTGAATTAATTGATAGGAAGATTCTTCGTTTTATGAGTGAGGCCGCCGGATTTGGATATATTGCTGCTCAAGAAGCTATGCTCAATGCATCCCTAAACCTTGAGGAAATGAATACCTCAAGAATTGGAATAGTGGCAGGATCAGGGGGCGCATCCCCCGCAGCTCAAATAGAAGCTTCAGATATAGCAAGAGAAAGAGGGCCTAAAAGAATCGGTCCATACGCGGTCACAAAAACAATGGGGAGCACTGTTTCAGCCATTCTAGGTACCACTCTAAAGCTCAAGGGGGTAAATTACTCTATTTCTTCTGCGTGCTCAACTAGCGCTCATTGCATTGGCCATGCAGCAGAACTTATTCAATTAGGGAAACAAGATATTATTTTGGCTGGTGGTGCTGAACAAGAGCATTGGACGTCATCATCCATGTTTGATGCAATGGGTGCCCTCTCCTCACAATATAATGATAGTCCTGAGAAAGCCTCTAGACCTTTTGATGTTGATAGAGATGGTTTTGTTATCGCTGGAGGCTCGGGAATGCTCATCCTTGAAGAAGAAGAACATGCCATGAAAAGAAATGCTCCTATAATTGCAAGGCTGGAGGGTTATTGCGCAAATTCTGATGGCTATGACATGGTATCTCCCTCTGGTGAAGGGGCAATAAGATGCATGAGTGAGGCAATTGAAGCTTACGGATCTGATGTAGATTACATTAATGCACATGGTACAAGCACTCCTGTTGGAGATCTTGCTGAGCTTGCTGCAATCAAAGCGGTCTTTGGTAAAACTGCTCCTGTAATAGGGTCTACAAAATCAATGACAGGTCACTCCTTGGGAGCAACTGGAGCTCAAGAAGCAATTTATTCTATTCTAATGATGCAAGAAAATTTTATTGCTCCATCAATTAATATAGATAACTTGGTTGAAGAAGCAGAAGGACTAAACATTTGCCAATCAATGACGGAGCAAAAATTAAATGCTGTGATGAGTAATTCATTTGGGTTTGGTGGAACTAACGCAAGTTTAATTTTTAGCAAATAAATTAAGCTAATCGAGATCCATTAGCAGCTCCTTTTTGGGGAACGGTTAAAATTATACTTCCATCAGGTTGAGTGAATCCTGTTACAAGACACTCTGACATGAATGGTCCTATCTGCTTTTTAGGAAAATTAATTACTGCAGCAACCTGAATACCTATCAATGACTTAGGATCATAATGATCTGTAATTTGAGCAGAAGATTTTTTGATACCTATTTCTTCTCCAAAATCTATTGTCATTTTAATTGCTGGTTTGATTGCTTCTTTAAAATCCTCAGCAGATATAACAGTTCCAATACGAATATCCACTCTCTCAAATTCCTTCCAAGTTAAGTCATTCATTATCATTCGTTATTTAGATATATCTTCCCACCACGGAAAAAAGTCGGGCATATCTGAGGATATAAGATTTTTAAATTTTGCTGGACGCTTTTCAAGAAATGAATTTACCCCCTCTTTTGCATCGTCTGATGCTCCCCTAGAATCAATGGCCTTGCTTTCAATCACATGAGCATCATAAGGGTCACTTTGGCCAAATGATCTCCAAAGCATTTGTCTGGTTATAGCTATAGAAATTGGTGCGGATTTCTTTACAAGTTCTTGGGCGATATTAATTGCATCAGCCATGAGATTTTCTGGTTTGTGAATGCTGGAAATTAATGAAATATCCAAAGCCTCCTGTGATTCAATAATTCTCCCGGAAAATGTTAAATCTAAAGCTGTGGAAATACCGACAATTTTTGGAAGAAACCAACTGCTACATGCATCAGGGACAATCCCTCTGTTATTGAATACAAATCCAAATCTGGCATCTTCAGATGCAATTCTAATATCGCCAGGAAGTTGCATGGATGCTCCAATGCCTACTGCAGGACCGTTACAGGCAAATATAATAGGCTTTAAAAATTTATACATTCGTAAGGTAAGAATGCCGCCTGAATCTCTTCTAAAGTCATCCTCTTTAACTGCAAAATTATCAAAGGATGGATTGAATGTATCTTTGCCACTGCTTAGATCAGCGCCAGCACAAAATGCCCGACCTGCCCCCGAAATAATTACTGCTTGTAAATTATCGTCTGCTTCTATGACATCCAATGCACTTATTAGCTCCTCCATCATGAGGAATGTAAAAGCGTTTAATTTTTCAGGCCTGTTCAATAAAAGAACAGCAAGATTTTCATGCCGCTCTAATGTGATTGTTTTGAAATCCACTGAACTCTAGAAAGGTATATCTTCCTCTGAGATTTGAGATTCTTGAGATGGAGCTGATTGAGAAGCCGGTTGTGATTGATCATAAGCCCCTCCGTCGCCTGAAGCTTGCCTGCCACCAAGCATATTCATCTCATTGCCAAGTATTTCTGTTGTGTATCTGTCATTACCATCTTTATCTTGCCACTTTCGAGTTTGCAATTTGCCTTCAACATAAAGTTGAGAACCTTTATCAAGATATTGTTCAGCAATTTCAGCAAGCTTCCCAAAAAAGACAACTCTATGCCATTCTGTTTTTTCTCTTTGCTCTCCAGAATCTTTATCTTTCCATGATTCTGAGGTTGCAATCGAAAGTGTTGCAACCGCTGTGTTTGTTTGGGTGTAGCGCATTTCAGGTTTTTGCCCCAAATTACCCACCAAAATTACTTTATTTACTCCTCTAGCCATAATTACCTCTTATAATTACTTAAGTTTAACTCGAAACAAATCAGCTGGATAAAAATTCTACAAATAAATGGAAAAAATTTCTATAAAAGGTGCCCGAACCCATAACTTGAAAAATATTTCTTTAGAGATTCCTAGAGGGGAATTAATTGTGATCACTGGATTATCAGGATCCGGAAAATCATCTCTAGCATTTGATACTATTTATGCAGAAGGCCAAAGACGTTATGTAGAATCTCTTTCAGCATACGCAAGACAATTTTTATCTATGATGGAAAAGCCAGATGTTGATCAGATTGATGGGCTCTCCCCTGCAATATCCATTGAGCAAAAATCTACTTCACATAATCCAAGATCAACCGTGGGAACTGTTACTGAGATATATGATTATCTAAGATTATTGTATGCACGAATTGGAATTCCAATTTGTCCAGACCATGATGAGGAACTATCTGCTAAGACTGTTAGCGAGATTTGTGATGAAGTATATGAACTTGGCTATGATAAAAAAATTATGGTCATGGCGCCGTTGGTAAGAGGCAAAAAAGGAGAACACCTGGGCATTTATGAAGATTTAAAGGCTAAAGGTTTTGTTAGAGTAAAAATTAATAATGTTGTTTATCCATTAGATGAGTTTCCAGCATTAAATAAAAATCAAAAACATGATATTTCAGCCATTGTTGATAGACTTAAATTACAAAAAGATGATGACAACCGATCAAGATTATCTGAATCAATTGATACTGCTCTTGGCCTATCCGAAGGTCTTGTTCAAATAGAGGTTCTTGATGAAGGATCAGAAGAATTGCTTTATTCTTCTAATTTTTCATGCTCTCAGTGTGGTTATTCTGTAACTGAATTAGAACCAAGAATGTTTTCTTTTAATAATCCATTTGGAGCTTGTGAAAAATGTGATGGCCTAGGAGTCATTCAGTACTTTGATCAAAAGAAATTAATCTCAGATGATTCTGCAACGATTAATGAGGGGGCCATCAAAGGGTGGAATAGAAGAAATAGATTCTATTTTCATCAATTAAAATGTTTGGCCAAGCACTACGATTTTGATTTAGACACACCATGGAAATCATATTCTGAAGAAATCCAAAATATTCTTTTATGGGGATCAAAGGATAAGATCAACTTCTCAAAAAGCTTTAGAAGTGGCAGCAAAATAGTTCGACAACATAGATTTGAAGGCATTATTCCAAATACTGAAAGAAGATTTAAAGAAACGGACTCAGAGTTTATTAGAAATGAGTTAGCTAAGATGCTCTCAGATAGTCACTGTAATGCTTGCGGAGGGTCAAGGCTCAAAAAAGAGTCAAGAAATATTTTTATAAATGAAACCCCTATTCAAAATATTACAAATCAAAAAATATCAGAAGCATTATCTTTTTTTAGAAATATCGAACTTGATGGCGCTAAAGCAACGATTGCTGAAAAGATTTTAAAAGAAATCAAAGAACGCCTTACATTTCTTGAAGATGTTGGGCTCAATTATCTAACCCTAGATAGAGGTGCAGGAACCCTCTCAGGGGGAGAAGCCCAAAGAATTAGGTTGGCTAGTCAAATTGGCTCTGGTCTTGTGGGTGTAACTTATGTTCTCGATGAGCCCTCAATAGGGCTTCATCAAAGAGATAATGAAAGGCTAATTAAAACCCTTAACCATCTTAAAAGCCTAGGAAATACCGTAATAGTTGTTGAGCATGATGAAGAAGCAATTAGGTGTGCAGATCATATTATTGATATAGGCCCAGGAGCTGGCAAACATGGTGGAGAGATCTGTGCTCAAGGAAAACTAACAGATATATTGAAAAGCAAGGAATCAATGACTGCTGCTTACCTATCAGGAAAAAGAAAAATTGATTTCCCTAAAAGCGACAAGAAACCTGATAAATTTATTGAGATAGTTGAGGCATATGAAAATAATTTACAGCATATAAATGCAAAAATCCCTGTAGGTGTTTTTACTTGCATTACTGGAGTTTCTGGCTCAGGCAAATCTTCTCTGATTAATCAAACCTTGATGCCTATGAGTAGCTTTTTACTAAATAAAGCTAATCTCAATAAAGAAATCAAATGTAAACAAATTAAAGGTTTAGAGTATCTGGATAAGGTGATTGGAATAGATCAATCTCCTATTGGGCGAACGCCGAGATCTAATCCTGCTACCTATACTGGTCTCTTCTCGCATATCAGAGACTTATTTTCTCAATCTGAAGAATCCAGAACAAGAGGGTATAAGCCAGGTCGATTTAGCTTCAACGTAAAAGGTGGGAGATGTGAGGCATGTCAAGGCGATGGAATGATAAAAGTAGAGATGCACTTTTTAGCAGATATATATGTGAAGTGTGATGTCTGTGATGGCAAAAGATATAACGAGCAAACTCTTGAAGTTAAATACAAAGGTAAAAATATTGCTGAAGTTTTAGGTATGACTGTAGAAGAAGCTCTTGAATTCTTCCAGGCAATACCAGCAATAAAAAATAAACTTCAGACTCTGGCGGATGTGGGGCTCACTTATATCACCCTTGGGCAGTCTGCAACCACCTTATCTGGTGGAGAGGCTCAAAGAATTAAGCTTGCAAAAGAGCTTTCCAAAAGAAGTACTGGAAAAACATTGTTTATTTTAGATGAGCCCACTACTGGCCTTCACTTCTATGATATTGAATTACTGCTAGGAGTTTTGAAAAGACTTTCTGATCAAGGAAATACAGTAGTGGTAATTGAACACAATCTAGATGTAATCAAATCAAGCGACTGGATAATAGATATGGGGCCAGAGGGAGGAAGCGATGGAGGGCTGGTAATAGCCGAAGGGCCTCCAAACGAAGTCGCTAAATCAAAAAAGTCTTATACAGGAAAATACTTAAAAGAAACCCTTAGAAACTAAGCAGCCGACCCCTCTTTAAGCTCAGGCTCTGCTATTTCAGAGGAATCATCTAGGTCTCTGTCAACCCATTCAACATATGCCATGTCAGCTTTATCACCTGGTCTAAAGCCAGCCTTAATAATTCTCAAATAACCACCTGGCCTGTCTTTTGATTTGATTGCAATTTCAGTAAAAAGTTTATTCACAGCTGAATCAAGCCTAAGCTTTTTAAATGCTCTTCTACGATTCGCAACAGAGTCATCTTTAGCCATTGTTATCAAAGGTTCAATAAAAGATCTTAATTCTTTGGCTTTTGGAACAGTTGTTTTTATTAACTCTCTTTCAATAAAAGCTATCGCAAGATTCTTCATCAAGGCTTTGCGATGAGAAGAGTTCCTGTTTAATTTTCTACCTGATTTTCTATGTCTCATTTTAATTAGCCCATTGGCGGCCAGTTCTCTAGTGTTGTTCCAAGAGAAAAGCCTTTGGATGCAAGAACATCCTTAATTTCATTTAAAGATTTTTTACCCAGATTGGGGGTTTTTAATAAATCAAATTCTGTTCTTTGAAGTAAGTCACCAATTAAAAAGATGCTCTCAGCTTTTAAGCAGTTAGTTGATCTAACTGTGAGCTCTAGCTCTTCAATTGACCTCATTAAGAATGGATCAAAGTCATTCTGATCTTTCTTAGCTTCTTGTTCTGCAATAGCGTCTAAATCAACAAATGCAGCCAGTTGCTGTTGCATAATAGTTGCAGCATGCTCAATTGCTTTCTTTGGATCTAAAGTACCATCTGTTTCCAATTCAACTATTAACTTATCCAAGTCAGTTCTTTTTTCAAATCTTGCATTCTCAACTGTATATGCGACTCGACGAACTGGGCTAAAAGATGCGTCAACTTTTAGAGCCCCAACAGCAATCTCCTCATCACCTCTTGAGTCAGCTGGCTCATAACCCCTTCCAGTTTTAACAGTTGCAGTAAGAGACAAACTAACCTTATCAACCAATGAAGCAACATGATGCTCTGCATCTGGTAATTCAACATTGCCAGGCACCTCGAATGAGTTTGAGGAAACTTCACAAGGGCCTGAAACATCTAATTTAATCTCAGCGCTAGTCCCCTCAATAAGACTGATAGGCATATCTTTAAGATTTAACAATATATCAATGACATCCTCTCTAACACCTTCAATTGTTGAGTATTCATGAGAGATACCTTCGATAGAAACATCGGTTATTGCAGCACCGGGCATAGAAGATAAAAGAATTCTTCTTAATGCATTTCCTAGAGTATGTCCAAACCCCCTCTCTAATGGCTCTAATATAATTTTAGATGTATTGTTATCTAAGTCATCAACCTGGATGTCAGTTGGGACTAAAAGATCTATTACTGATGTTTCCATAATTTCCTTCCGTTTTTAAGTATTATTTTGAATAAAGCTCAACAATGAGATTTTCATTAATTTCAGCACTTAAATCTGTTCTATCTGGTACAGATTTGAATACACCCTTGAGAGTTTTAGAATCTACTTCAAGCCACTCACATGCTTCTCTTTGACTGGCAAGATCTAAGGCACTTTTAATCCTTAATTGTGCTTTAGATTTTTCTCTTACCTCCAATTCATCACCTGGCTGAACCTGATATGATGGAATATTCACTATTGCTCCGTTTAAATGAAAGGCTTTATGTGATACCAATTGCCTAGCTTCAGCTCGTGTTGCTGCAAATCCCATACGATAAACAACATTATCTAATCTTTGTTCGAGGTAGCTCAATAGATTCTCGCCCGTATTACCCTTAGATTTTGATGCTTTTTTATAATAATTTCTGAACTGCTTCTCTAAAACACCATACATTCTTCTAACTTTTTGCTTTTCACGAAGCTGGACACCATAGTCTGAGAGCCTGCCTCTTCTTAGACCATGAACTCCTGGAGCTGTTTCCATATTGCATTTTGATTCAATGGATCTGGCTCCACTTTTTAGAAAAAGATCTGTGCCTTCTCTTCTTGATAATCTTAGTGATGGACCTCTATATCTTGCCATTTGATTCCCCTATACCCTACGTTTCTTTGAAGGACGACAGCCATTGTGAGGTAATGGCGTCACATCCGTAATACTTTTAATTTTTAAGCCGCATGAATTCAAGGATCTAATTGCAGATTCTCTACCGCCACCTGGACCTCTCACTTTTACGTCTAAATTTATCATTCCAAACTCTTTTGCCGCATTACCTGCTTTTTCTGCTGCTATCTGAGCAGCAAATGGTGTACTTTTTCTTGAGCCCCTAAATCCAGAACCACCAGAGGTTGCCCAGCAAACAGCATTACCTTGCTTATCTGTAATCGTGATGATCGTGTTATTAAATGATGCATGTATATGTGCTATGCCATCTGAAATAACTTTTTTAACTTTTTTACCAGTTGCCATCTATTAAGCCCTCATTGGTTTTTTAGGGCCTTTACGGGTCCTAGCGTTAGTTTTGGTTCTTTGCCCATTTACTGGAAGTTTTCTTCTGTGTCTTATGCCTCTATAGCAGCCAAGGTCCATAAGTCTCTTGATATTTGTGCTAACTGATCGACGAAGATCTCCTTCTACGGTGTATTCAGCAACAGCGGTTCTAATAGTTTCTACTTGCTCTTCAGAAAGGTCTGATATTTTCTTAGAGTAGTCCAATTTGAGACTAGTACAAATATTTTGGGCTGTTTTTTTGCCTACCCCATAGATATGAGTTAAAGCAATCTCAAGATGCTTATTTTCCGGTATGTTTACGCCTGCGATTCTAGCCATATTCTATTACCCTTGCTTTTGTTTATGTTTAGGATCTGTTTTGCATATCACGTACAAAACTCCCTTACGTCTAACTGTTTTACAATTTCTACAAATCTTTTTTACTGATGCTCGAACTTTCATATTTATCTATTATAGTTTTTTAAATTAGCTTTCTTTAACAACGAAGAGTATTGACTGGACATCATGTGTGACTGAACCTGCGACATAAAATCCATTAATACCACTACGATAATTAATACAGAGGTACCGCCTAAATAAAAAGATACGCCAGCAAAGTTAATTAAAGCCAAAGGAAGTAAACATATAAGTGTTAAATATATGCTGCCAAATACGGTTAGCCTTGCTAAAACGCTATCAACATATGCTGCAGTCTGCTCTCCAGGCCTAATTCCAGGTACAAATGCTCCTGATTTTTTTAGATTATCTGTTACTTCTTTTGTATCAAAGGTTAGTGCTAACCAGATAAAGCAAAATGAAATAATGAGAGCTGAAAACGTAAGAATGTATAGGGGTTGTCCTGGGTTGAGTGCCAATGAAATTGTTTGTAAAAATCCAAAGGACTCTGCTTGTCCAAACCATGTAGAAAGTGAAGCAGGGAACAACAAAAAGGTGCTAGCAAAAATTGCAGGAATTACACCTGCCATATTTACTTTAAAAGGCAGATGGCTAGCCTGGGCTTGCATGAGCTTTCTACCTTGCTGTCTTTGCGCATAATTAACTGTAATTCTTCTTTGCCCTCTTTCGATAAATACGACAATCGCTATAACAAGCATTGCCAAAACCCCAATACCCAAAAGTAATAAAATATTTAAGTCGCCTTGACGGGCCTGCTCTAGAGCTTGGCCAATAGCACCAGGAATTCCAGTCAAAATACTTGTAGCAATAATAATAGAAATTCCATTACCAATTCCTCGCTCTGAAATTTGTTCTCCAAGCCACATTAAAAAGATTGTTCCTGCTACTACACTAAAGACAGCTGAAACAAAGAAGGAAGCTCCTGGTTCATAGGCTAAGCCGCTTGCTCCAAGTGTTACCGCTAGAGCTGATGCTTGAACAAATGCAAGTACAACGGTTCCATATCTTGTGTATTGAGTAATTTGATTACGTCCAGCTTGACCATCTTTTTTTAGCTCTTGGAGATACGGGATTGAATTAGAGAATAATTGCATGATAATCGCAGCAGAGATATATGGGACTACATTAAGAGCAAAGATGCTCATCCTTTCTAATGCACCACCAGAAAATAGATTAAACATCTCAAGGATGGTGCCTTGATTCTGATCAAACAAAGCCGCCAACCTAGCTGGATCTATACCGGGAATAGGAATATGAGTTCCAATGCGATAAACAACGATGGCCATGAAGACAAATCTTAGTCTTCTCCAAAGATCGCTCATTCCTTTATTTTGATCAGCCATAAAAATTACTCGGAAGACTCCTCTGTTTTTTCAGAGATTTTCTTATCTGTTTTCTTTGAAGTTTTGACAAACTTTTCTTTAGTTGGTTTTGATTCAATTGAGGCAACAGTTCCACCAGCTTTTTCTATAGATTCCTTGGCGCCTTTGGTTACAAGTATTCCAGTAACACTCATCGGTTGAGAGATATCACAGATACCAAAAATTTTAACTTTCTTAGTTGCTTGGGAAATAACTCTATTAGCTTTTAAGGTATCTAAATTAACCTCAGTCATAGAAGCTATATTTTTTAGGTTAACTTCTTTAGAACCTCTATTTACTCTAGATGAAAAACCAAACTTAGGTATTCTCTGCTGCAATGGCATCTGACCACCTTCAAAACCTCTAGCAATAGAGCCTCCTGACCTAGATTTTTGACCTTTATGGCCTCTTCCAGCCGTTTTACCAGTTCCAGAACCAATACCTCTTCCCACACGCTTTCTATTTTTTGTGGTGCCTGTGCTGGTAAGAGTATTTAATCCTAAAGAATTATTTGTTTCTGAATTTTCCATTATTAACTCTCTATAACTTCCAACATATCTCTTATTTTATTTATCATGCCTCTATTGCTTGGAGTATCTTCAACAGTCAAGGTCTGTTGTAACTTTCTAAAACCAAGCCCTTTTACACATTTCTTATGATTTGGCAGTCTGCCAATACTGCTCTTTACAAGTTTGATATCTATTGTTTTGTTACTCATGTTATTTCAGCTGTTTTTTTGCCTCTTCGTAAAGCCACCTCTTCAGGAGATTCCATTGAACGTAGCGCATTAATGGTTGCTCTCACAACATTGACTGGATTGGTTGATCCATAGCACTTAGCTAAGACATTTTGGACTCCAACAAGTTCTAATACAGCTCTCATTGCACCACCAGCGATAATTCCTGTTCCTTCAGCAGCTGGCTGCATATAAACTTTTGCAGCGCCATGTTTAGCTTTAACTGGGTACCATAATGTAGAAGCGTTTAAACTAACATCAACCATATTTCTTCTTGCGTTCTCCATTGCTTTTTGTATGGCAATTGGAACCTCTTTAGCCTTACCTCTTCCAAACCCTACTTTGCCCTTACCATCACCAACAACGCATAAAGCTGTAAATCCAAAAATACGTCCACCTTTTACAACTTTGGCAACTCTATTTACCTGAACAAGTTTTTCTTCAAGTGCATCTTGCTGTTGCAAACTATTATTTTGTTGACTCATTTTTTAAAACTCCAATCCAGCTTCACGAGCTGATTCTGCAATGGCTTTTATGCGGCCATGATATTTATATCCTGATCGATCAAACACTACTTTTTTAATGCCAGCTTCAATTGCTCTCTCTGCTATCTTTTGACCAATAGCTTTAGCGGAGCTTAAATTATTTGAGGCCATTTTATCTGCTTTCTCATTAGTCGAAGCTGAAGCCAATACATTCGCACCAGTGGAATCAAAAATTTGAGCATATAAATTTTGGGAGGATTTAAAAACTGATAGCCTAGGCTTATCTTGCTGAGAAATTCTAATCCTCGTTTTTGCTGCACGTCTTATTCTAGAATCTGATTTAGAATTCATCGGTTATGCTCCTGCTGCTTTTTTAGCTTCTTTTCTTCTAATATTTTCATCAGCATATTTCACA
>CACJJI010000007.1 GCA_902593675.1 uncultured SAR86 cluster bacterium | reverse complement strand
TAGGTATTGCAAAAGCAAGGCCTTGATAGCCTCCGCTTCGAGAATAGATTTGAGAATTAATTCCTACAACCTTTCCATCCAAATCAAATAATGGCCCCCCAGAGTTACCTGGATTAATTGCAACATCGGTCTGAATAAATGGGACATAATTTCCAATATTTTGATTTTGAATGCTTCTTCCTTTTGCACTTACAATTCCTGCGGTGACAGAAAAATCAAAGGAAAAGGGAGAGCCTATTGCAACAACCCAATCTCCAACCTTTAGGTTTTCGCTGTCGCCAATAGAGACTTTTGGCAAATTTTTACCCTTAATCTTTAAAACAGCTAGATCTGAAAGAGGATCAATTCCAACCACCTCGGCAGAAAACTCTCTTCTATCATTTAAAGAAACTGTGATTTCTTCAGCCTCATCAACAACATGGAAATTTGTTAATAAATAACCATCTTTAAAAATGAAACCAGAGCCATATGCTACAGCTTCTCTTGTTTCAGGCTGTTGAGGTTGAGGAAAGCCTCTACCACGAGGAATGCCGAAAAATCTCTCAAATTCATCGAACCCCCTCAGCGAGTTCTGCATTTTTACTTCTTTACGAGAAGTTATATTTACAACAGCAGGCGCAGAAGTTTCAACTAGTTCTGAAATATTAGAAGGCAATGCCGCATTGATAGAAGACGCAAATCCTAGAGCGAGCAAAAGAGCAATCTTGTTTTTGAAAAGATTCATTTTAATTCCTTTGATATATTGATTGGATCATGGGGTCAGCCATAGATGGAGGCACATCTCCATATGCAGTTAACAGTCTTCCATCTTGCAACGGAATTAAATAAATCCAATTATTATTTGCTTTAAAGTATTTTACCTTTTTAATACCAAGTTGTTTATTTTCAAGATGAAAAAATAAATTATTTCTTCCATTTGAATATTGGTTAGGGTTATTTGGATTGACAGAAAAGCCTACTGGGATCCAGTTTTTAGAAACCTGTTGAGAATTATGAGACTGATTAGATTGCATAATATGAATCATGTGCTCCATGATATTTTGATCTGTATTTAATAATTGATTTTTTGCTTGATCGCTTGAAAGTGCTGATGAAAGCTGCAAAGAACTATCTCTGTCAACCTGGAAACGATCATCATCAAACTGATACAAAATTATTAATGTGATCAGGACAGTTGCTGCAGCTGTAACCAAATTGCTCATCACGGGATTAATTTTGCTCAGATAATCTTTTAGAAGTAAAACTTTTGAAGTTTTTTGTGCTGAATGCCTTTGAACTATATCTGAGATAATTCCAAATTTTTGAAAGGTATTTCTCAAGCCCCCATCTGCATTGATCTTCGCAAGAACCTCTTGTGTTTCTTTGGACGAAAGCTCGCCATCATATAAAGCAGATAGATTTTCTAAGTCTTTATCCATTTAACATATTCTCCTTATTCATAAATTCTACTATTAATTGTCTAGCTCTAAATATTCTTGATCTCACTGTTCCAATTGGACATTTAAGTATTTGAGCTATCTCATCGTAGGTTCTTCCTTCAATCTCCCTTAACGTAAAAGCTGTCTTGGTATCTGTATCAAGGGTTTGAATGAAGTCCATGATCCTATTTTCTGACTCCATTGCTATAAGCTCGGTTTCGGGTGAGAGGTGCTGTGGAACGTCGTGCTCCCCCTGATCTAAAGAATCAGTCATTTTTGAGGTTTTAGCAAAACTACTAGCAAAGTCATTTTTTGCCAGATTTATTCCTATTCTATAAATCCATGTAAAAAGCGCGCTATCTCCTCTAAAGGAATCAATTTTTTGCCAAACTCTTAAAAATGTTTTTTGGCATAACTCCTCAGCTTGATCTCGAGACTTTGTATATCCGACCAAGGAAGACATAAGCTTTGGTTGGTATTTTAAAACCATGGCTTCAAAAGCCATTTTGTTTCCGGCTTTCATTTCATTTACAAACACTTCATCCCCTTTACTAATCCCCATAAGTTTCCTCGCTCACTTGGACAACGGTGGAATGAAATAGTTTCACTTAACTATGAAGTTTTTTAAATTATTTAAAATAAAGCGCTCTTTTTCAGGGCTATTTAAAGATTCATTTTTAAATATAAAATCATATAAAGGTTGATCTTCAAGATCTAAGATGCTGTTAAACATATCAAAGTCCTCTTGAGAAAGAGAATCTAGTTTATCCTCGCTGTATCTTCTAAACAATAGGTCCAGCTCTCTCAGACCTCTTCTGCACTTCCATTTAGTTTTATTGATGTCTGTATTCATTTTCTAGGCTGATATAATAACTTCATTGAAATTTTTATTTAAATAAATTGTTAAATTCTGAATTTATGAAGTATGGAACTGTAAATCTCAAGGATATTACAGTAATTCATTTAAAGGGTGATTTTGACTCTGTCTTGAATCTTTTACAAGGACAGGTAACCTCAGATTGCACTCTTATCACTCAGCAATTAGGGCAAACCTCATCTTTGTGCAATGAAAAAGGGTTTATTTTATGCAATTTTGAAATTGTCTTTAACCAAAACAAGTGGCTTATTATCATTGAAGAAGATCAAAAAGATGTCTTTTTAGATGAAATAACTAAATATTTACCATTTTATAGAGTCTCTGCTGAGCTCCTTAGCTATAAAGTTATAGGTTTTGTAAAAAAGAAAGATCAAGCAATGCTTCCAAATGAACATCTAATTTTAAGCTCGGATATCGCGACCCTATCCTTATTAATTGATGTAGATAATGATTATCTGAATGGTGGTGGTGATCTCAGCATTGATCATTGGTGTATAAACCGAAAAATTATGGGCGATCATCAAATTCAACTTAAAGAAACTGGCAAATATAGACCTCATGAGCTGGGGCAACACGACACCAGGGTTAGTTTTAGCAAGGGTTGTTTTAAAGGGCAAGAAATAATTGCAAGAATGGAATATCTAGGTAAATTGAAAAAAGAAACGAGATTGATTGTTCACTCTCATGAAAAAGAAGTTTCTAAATTTATAATTATTGGTCAAAGCTTTAAAGATAAAGACAAAATTTTTTCATCTTGCTTAGGAAAAAAAGACAGCTTTTCTTAAAAAAATTAATCAAGCTTCCAATTTATTTCACTAGAACCATTCTCTTTCAAGGTTTTATTAATTTCTGAAAAATGCTTACATCCAAAAAATCCCCTGTACGCAGAAAGAGGAGATGGATGAGGAGCAGATAAAATGGTATTTTTTTCTATATCCACTAAATGATATTTGCTTTGTGCCACATTGCCCCATAAAACAAAAATCATATTCCCTCTTTGGCTTAGCTTAGAAATAATTCTATCCGTTAATTTATCCCAGCCTAGTTCTTTGTGTGAATTTGGTTTTCCTTGTTCAACTGTTAGAACAGAATTCAATAACAAGATTTTTTGTTGGGCCCAGGAAGTCAAATCGCCGTGTGGAGAAATCGGAACATTTAAATCATTTTTTAATTCAAGAAAAATATTTTTTAAAGAAGGTGGAATTATTTTTTCTTTGTTAACTGAAAAAGACAGACCGTTTGCTTGCTCTAAACCATGATAAGGATCTTGACCTAAAATTAATACTTTAGCGTCATTAAAGTTGACCATTTCTAGCGCACGAAATATCTTAGAAGTTGGAGGAAATATAATTTTATCAGGAGTACTGATTTTTAAAAATTTTGACTCAATATTATCTAAAAAATCTAAACAAAATCCTTTGCCGAGTGGCTCTAGCCATGTTTCGGGAAAGTTTAAAATATTCAAAAAATTGCCCTTAAAAAACTGCTTAAATTTTATCCACAGAAACTGTGGATAAAGCTTGGGATAACTTAATATTCTTATATTTTAGACCGATTTAATAAGGTTTCATGTAAATTGATCAAAAACTAATCAATTAATAATAAAAACACCGCAAATCAGTTATTTATACTATTTTAAGCTTAAATTGATATGATGCCTAACAATAATTAAAGAGGCATCAATAACACTATTTTCTTCTGTGGGCAAGTATTTTTTTTAAAAAAAATAAATTAGAATAAATCCTCCTTATATTAATCATAAAAATTCCGTATGAATGATCAAAAAAACATTCTTTTTTCTGAGTACAACATGAATGGTTTAAACCTAAGAAATAGAGTTGTAATGGCTCCAATGACCAGAGAATTCTCCCCTAATGGCGTACCAAATGATTATGCTCCTACATACTATTCTAAGCGAGCTGCTGGAGGAGTTGGGCTTATTATCACAGAGGGAGTAGAAATAAGTCATGAAGCATCAAGCGCATATCCGAATTGTCCAAACTTACAATCAGATGAATCAAAAAAAATGTGGGAAAAAATTATAAATGAGGTTCATAAAAATCATTCATCAATTTTTTGTCAACTTTGGCATTGCGGTGGAGTAAGAAAATTAGGTATGCCGCCTGATCCCAAAATTCCTGGCTTTACTCCATCAGGATTAGTAAAAGAAGGTGGAAAAAAAGTTGCCTATGAGATGACGCTAGAAGATATTCAAAAATTAATCCACATATATGCTAATGATGCAAAAATTTGTCAGGAGCTTGGATTTGATGGAGTGGAAATTCATGGCGCGCATGGATACTTAATTGATCAATTTTTCTGGGAGCAAATAAATCTAAGGAAAGATAATTATGGGGGGTCTCTTGAAAATAGAGCTAGATTTGCATCTGAAATAATTTCCAACTCAAAACAAATCACCTCTGATTCATTTAAAGTTGGAATTAGAGTTTCTCAATGGAAACAACAAAATTACGATGCAAAAATTGCTTCTTCAAAAAAAAGCCTAGCAAATTTTTTTAATATCCTAAAAGATGCTGGCGCTGATTTTTTGCATTGTAGTAACAGAAGATATTGGGAAAATGAATTTTCTGATGAATCAATTAACCTTGCGGGTTTTGCAAAAAAAATAACTGGTCTTCCCACGATAAGCGTAGGTAGTGTTGGTTTGAATAAAGATTTTACAAAAACTTTTGGGGGAGATCATGAGACTCAGACAGCAGATATCAGCACTTTATATGAAAAATTAAATAATAATGAATTTGATTTGATTGCCTTAGGCAGAATTCTTCTATCAGACCCTAATTGGGCCAACAAAGTTAAAGATGGGAAAGAAAGTAGCATAGTGCCATACAATAAGAGCTTTGCCGAGAATTATATCTAAGGCTCTAACTGCTTATATTTAAAGATCGAACACTCATAACATGTTCAACTGATCGCAGTTGGTCAATCAGTTCATCACTTGCTTGACACTCCAAATCAATCAAATTTATAGCAATTTCATCCCTACTTTTATTGGTCATTTCAGCAATATTGATATTACAGGCAGCAATAGAATCAGTAATTTTGCTTATCATTCCTGGCTCAT
The DNA here is from genome assembly GCA_902593675.1 of uncultured SAR86 cluster bacterium. Lineage (GTDB taxonomy): Bacteria > Pseudomonadota > Gammaproteobacteria > Magnimaribacterales > D2472 > D2472. The sequence goes on along the minus strand of CACJJI010000007.1, from coordinate 50,713 downwards.
TATGATTAATAATTACTAAACGATGATTGGTGCCTCTTGAAAGGGAAATTCTCGGAAAATTTACAGAATTTATGATGGTGCCATCTTGAAGATAACTGGCCATTTGGTTTGCAGCCATCACAGCACAGTTTACCTCTGCTTCTTTTGTGCTAGCACCTAGGTGCGGCAAGAGAATTACATCATTTTTTTTTGCAGAACGCTTGATAAGTTCTGGAGTTGGAAAATCTGTCACAAACTTGCCCAAATTACCATTCTCAAGCTCTGTTACCACATCATTAGTATTAACTATCCCTCCCCTTGACAGATTTATAAGCCTAGCTCCATTTTTAAATTTTTTAAGATTGGATGCATTGATCAGATTTTTTGTAGCCTCAACTAGCGGAACATGAAGTGAGACATAGTCTGATTGCTTTAAAAGGGCCTCCATGGTTTCAGCTTTCTCAACCTCTCGCGGCAACCTCCATGCCCCCTCAATAGAAATGTAGGGATCATATCCTACTAATCTCATCCCAAGAGTGTGAGCAGCTTGAGCAAGCATTGACCCAATTGATCCAAGCCCAACTATTCCTAGCGTCTTGCCAGCCAGCTCGTTGCCTGCAAAAGTGTTCTTTTGAGCTTCCATTGCCTTGTTTAAATCCGCAGAATCTTTAAAATCAAGATCCTTTGCAAATTCAATCCCCTCGACAATCCCTCGAGATGAAAGCAACATCCCGCATATGACAAGCTCTTTTACTGCATTAGCATTTGCACCAGGAGTATTAAAAACAACTATCCCTCTCTTTGTAGCATTGTCAATTGGTATGTTGTTTGTTCCTGCTCCTGCCCTAGCTATGCATAAAAGATTTTCATTGAAATCTTCTTCTGCAAGATTGTGACTTCTAAGCAAAATTCCATCAGGATTCTCGTAAACTTCTTTAAATTTATTTTGACGAAGAACCTTTAAGCCATCTTCAGCAATATTATTGAATATTTTAAAATTGAACATGTTTACCAGTTAGGGGGACTTAGTTAAAAGTGGTTTTAGTTTATTACAATAAGAACCAAACCAAAACAGTAATAACTATTTAATTCAAGAAATTTAAAAATATCTGATGCAGGAAGCTCAGAAATCATTCCAGAGAAAGTTTTTTTTGGATTACATGTAATCCAGTCTGTTTTCAATTATAAGCATCTAGAAGGACTCTAAGAAATTTTCTCCATTCAATTAAATCTTTTGGATCGAAAACTTTTGGATTTGGTTTATAAATAGTTGCGTTGCTTGGTTGTTTGTTGAGCAAGTCTTCAAAAGAAAAGTAACCGGCTCCTATACCTGCAGTAATTGCCGCGCCAACAGCTGTGGACTCTAAGCTTGCAGGAACCTGCACCTCCTGATCCAAAAAATCTGCCAGTAGCTGACAAAACCCTGAATTAGCAGCCATGCCCCCATCAATAGATAAATTTTTAATCTCTATACCATCAACACTTAAAGCTTCTTTAATATCCATGACTTGATAAATCAGTGACTTAAATGCAGCTGTAACCATATCTGTTTTAGTTGTGTCTCTTGTAATGCCGTAGAAAGCTGCCCTGATTTCTGCATTCCAATGGGGCGCCCCAATTCCTGTAAAGCCAGGAACAAATAAAACACCGTTGGACTCACCGCTTTCATTGAGAAAATTTATGCTTTGTGAGGAATCTGAGAAGAATTGCATATTATCTCGAAGCCATTGAATAATTGTCCCAGCTGAAAAAATACTTCCCTCTAGTGCATAAGATACCTCACCGTTGAGTCCGTATCCAAGAGTATTTAGTAGCCCAGAGGCGGACTGCGATGATTCGTTACCTGTATTCACCATCAGAAAACACCCTGTCCCAAAAGTTGCTTTCATCTGGCCGGGTTGAAAACACCTTTGCCCAACTAAAGCGCTTTGTTGATCACCTATCATCCCAGTAATTTGAATGGTTTGATCGCCTCTTACAAGCTCCCCAAAGTTGCCATCGGAGGAATGGACCTCTGGGAGCATTGAGCTTGGAATATTAAAAATTTCAAGAAGCTGAGAATCCCATTTTTTGTTATGTATGTTGTATAGGTTTGTTCTAGACGCATTTGTAACGTCTGTTTTATGGACATCTCCATTAGTCAATTGCCACAGCAAATATGTATCCACTGTTCCAAACCTCAACTTGCCTGCTTCAGCTCTTTTTCTTGCACCATCAATATTGTCTAAAATCCAAGCTATTTTTGTCGATGAAAAGTATGGATCAAGCAACAATCCACTTGCGCTATTTATAACTTCTTCATGCCCATCTTTTTTTAATTGCGCACATTGCTCTGCTGTTCTTCTATCCTGCCAAACAATTGCGTTATAAATTGGTTGTCCAGAATCTGCATCCCATACTAAAGTTGTTTCACGCTGATTGGTTATTCCAATAGCAGAAATATCTTTGCAAGCACTGATGATGGGATCAATCGTTGTATAAACAGAATCCATTAAATGTTCAGGCTCAATTTCCACCCAACCATCCTTTGGATATATCAAAGGATATTCTTTTTGCTCAGAATGGATGATATTTAGATCTTTATCAAACGCTACCGCTCTTGTACTAGTTGTGCCCTGATCTATAGCTATTAAAACAGACATAAAAGTACCAAAATTTTTATTTTATCCACAATTTACTCACTTTATCTTCACAATCAATAAACACCATTTATACAGCATATTGTGAAAAATTTAAAAGAATTCACAATATATTGTGTTTTTTACTTGATTATTTATCCACAATGTAAGAATATTGACGTTGGTTAAAGGAATTTAAAAAAAGACATTTTGACCCCACCCATTGGTAAATTTTTCAGAAAACTTGCCAACGAAAGAAACATAAATAGAGGATAAAAATGACAATACAAGAGTTAGGAAAGGCTCAAGAAGGTGCTGGGCAACAATCAATGGGAACAATGCCATCAGACGATTTGAATATAACAGCCCCAGGAAAACTCCGAATAATAAAGAGGAACGGTAAAGTTGTCCCTTTTGAAGAAGATAAAATTAAAGTTGCTGTTACCAAAGCATTTCTTGCCAATGAATCTGGAAATGCAGCTGCAAGTGAAAGGATTCACAGAAAGGTTGAAGAAATTACAGCCGAAGTGCAAGAAATTTTTAAACGAAGAATGCCTTCAGGCGGAACTCTGCACATCGAAGAGATACAAGATCAAGTAGAACTCCAGCTAATGCGCAATGAAGAGTATGTTGTAGCTAGAAAATATATTCTATACAGAGAAGAAAGAGCTGCAGAGAGAACAAAAGATACACCTCAACAAACCAATATTGATGCGCCAAAAATATCTGTTACAAAAAAAGATGGTACTCAGGTGCCTCTCGATATTGATAGACTCGCCTCTGTGATTAGCCATGCTTGTGATGGCTTGGAAGATGTCAGCGCTGATGCAATTCTAGAAGAATCGATCAAAAACCTTTACGACGGCGTTTCAATCAGTGATATGAAGTCAGCACTTGTCATGTCAGCGCGAACCAAAGTAGAGCAGGAACCAAACTATAGCTATGTAACAGCTAGAATTTTGTTAGACGAACTAAGAAGTGAAGCCTTATCCTTTTTAGATATAACCGAAGAAAGCTCTCACCCTGAGATGGAAAATTATTACCCTATAGCTTTTAAAGCATATATAGATAAAGGGGTTGAACTGGAGATGCTAGATCCAGTCTTAAAAGATTTTGACCTAAACAAATTAGGAAAAGCTATCGATCACGACAGAGACTATCAATTCACATATCTAGGACTACAAACACTTTATGACAGATACTTTATTCATTATCAAGACACAAGATATGAGCTTCCTCAAATCTTTTTTATGAGAGTTGCTATGGGTCTAGCTGTAGAAGAGGATCAAAAAGAAGAAAGAGCCATTGAGTTTTACAGATTGCTTTCAAGCTTTGATTATATGAGCTCAACGCCCACTCTCTTTAATTCTGGCACTTTGCGTCCTCAACTCTCTTCATGCTACCTGACAACTATTCCTGACGATCTGGATGGAATATTTGGTGCAATGAAAGACAATGCATTGCTTTCAAAGTGGGCGGGAGGACTTGGAAATGACTGGTCGCCAGTAAGAGCATTAGGTTCCTACATAAAAGGAACAAATGGCAAAAGTCAGGGTGTCGTCCCATTCCTAAAGGTTGCTAATGATACAGCAGTTGCAGTTAACCAAGGGGGCAAAAGAAAGGGAGCAATGTGTGCTTACCTAGAAACGTGGCATCTAGACATTGAAGAATTTTTAGACCTAAGAAAAAACACTGGAGATGACAGAAGAAGAACCCATGACATGAACACTGCTAACTGGGTGCCTGATTTATTTATGAAAAGAGTGGAATTAGATAAAAATTGGACTCTTTTCTCTCCAGGCGAAACACCGGATTTACATGATCTGACAGGCCTTGCATTTGAAAAAAGATATGAGGAATATGAAGCTTTAGCTGCTGAAGGAAAAATGGATCAACATAAAACTATTCCAGCTAAAGATCTATGGAGAAAAATGCTGACTATGTTATTTGAAACAGGTCATCCATGGATAACTTTTAAAGACTCATGTAATTTACGTTCACCGCAACAGCATATTGGAGTAATTCATTCATCAAACCTATGCACCGAGATTACCCTCAATACAAGCAATGATGAGATAGCCGTTTGCAATCTTGGGTCAGTGAACCTGCCTCAACACATGAAAGATGGCGTCTTAGATCAAGAAAAGGTAAAGCGAACAGTAACCACTGCTTTACGTATGCTCGATAATGTTATTGACATCAATTATTACTCAGTAGATACGGCAAAGAACTCAAACCTTAAACATCGTCCAGTGGGTATGGGGCTTATGGGGTTTCAGGATGCGCTCTATATGCAAGATGCTCCCTATTGCTCTGATGCAGCCATTGAGTTTGCAGATCGAAGCATGGAAGTCATCAGCTACTATGCAATTCATGCATCAAGTGAGCTTGCAAAAGAAAGAGGAACTTACCCATCATATGATGGCTCTCTGTGGAGCCAGGGAATCTTTCCAAAAGATTCAATAGATATTCTAGAAAAGAACCGTGGCAGTGAATTCATCAAAGTCGACAGATCTGAAACGCTGGATTGGGAACAATTACGTGCAAAAGTGAAAAAAGATGGTATGAGAAATTCTAATGTGATGGCAATTGCCCCAACAGCAACAATTTCTAATATTACCGGTGTAACGCAATCAATCGAGCCTACTTATCAAAACCTATACGTTAAATCTAACCTGTCTGGTGAGTTCACCATCGTGAACCCTCACCTGGTTAGAAAGCTTAAAGCTTTAGATTTATGGGATGACGTTATGATTAATGATCTCAAATACTTCGAAGGCAGCTTAAGTGAAATATCCAGAATTCCTGATGATATTAAAAAGCTTTTCTCCACAGCATTTGAAGTTGAACCTCGATACATTGTTGAATCTGCAAGTAGAAGACAAAAATGGATAGATCAGGCTCAATCATTAAATCTATATATTGGTAATGCCAATGGTAAAAAACTAGATCTTACATACAGAATGGCGTGGTACTCAGGCTTAAAAACCACCTACTACCTTAGATCCATAGCAGCAACAACAACTGAAAAATCAACTATTAACCAAGGCAGCTTAAACGCGGTAAGCGCTCAGGCTGAATCAGCACCAGAAGTTCCTCATGAACTTGGGGCACCAGCACCAGTGCCGGAAGCATGCTCCTTGGATGATCCTGACTGCGAAGCCTGTCAGTAAATACGGAGAGAGAAATGTTAAATTGGGATGAATATAATACAGAAGAAACTCAGGTAGCACCTGCAATAAAAAATACAATACCAGAGGCATCTAAACAAGCTGAGCCAGTTGCTCAACCCGAACCTGTCGCTGATGCATCTCCTGCAACTATTGAGGCAGGATCAAGAGCAGAGGCAGCCAGAAAAGCCATGGAGACCTTTGATGCATCGGAAGGCGTGAAAGAGCTAGATGAAATGCATAATGGCAGAGTTCAAGTTGATGATAAAGCTATGATCAACTGTAAAGCTGACCTCAATCAACTGGTTCCATTCAAATATGACTGGGCTTGGCAAAAATATCTAGATGGAAGTGCTAATCACTGGATGCCACAAGAAGTTAATATGACTGCAGATATAGCCCTATGGAAGTCAGAAGATGGTTTAACTGACGATGAAAGAACAATCGTAAAAAGAAATCTTGGATTCTTCTCAACAGCCGATTCCTTGGTTGCTAATAATCTTGTTCTTGCTCTCTATAGATTGGTGACAAACCCTGAATGCCGACAATATATTTTAAGGCAAAGCCTAGAGGAAGCCATACATACTCACGCATACCAGTACTGCATTGAATCACTCGGCATGGATGAAGGAGAAATATTTAATATGTATAGAGAAATTCCGAGTGTTGCAAAGAAAGCAGCTTGGGGTTTGAAATATACGCAACAAATATCCGATCCAACCTTCCAAACAGGAACAACAGAGACTGATAAACAGCTCTTAAGAAACCTTATAGCTTTTTATTGTGTGCTTGAAGGCATATTCTTCTATTGTGGTTTTACTCAAATCCTCTCAATGGGCAGAAGAAATAAGATGACAGGAACAGCTGAGCAATTTCAGTACATTTTGAGGGATGAATCCATGCATGTAAATTTTGGGATTGACGTTATTAATCAAATTAAGATTGAAAACCCACATCTATGGGATGAAGAGATGAAAAATGAGGCAGCGCAGATGATTCTTGAAGGAACTGAGCTTGAAATTCAGTATGCAAGAGATACCATGCCGAGAGGTGTTCTGGGAATGAATGCTTCCATGATGGAAGAATACTTACAGTTCATAGCCAATAGAAGATTAACTCAGATTGGATTAGACGAAGAATTTAAAGGCGCAACAAATCCTTTTCCTTGGATGTCAGAAATAATGGATCTTAGAAAGGAAAAAAACTTCTTTGAGACCAGAGTTATCGAATATCAAACTGGTGGCGCGCTAAACTGGGAATAAATTAAAACTCATTGCTTTTGATAAGCAAGGAATTAGTTTTCTGGAATATAATTAAAAGATTATATTCCAGAGAAACCATAAATGACTGATAAGCATCAGCCAACAAAGGGCTATCGTACTTTTGTTTTAATACTACTAACAATTGTCTATGGTTTTAATTTTATTGATCGACAGATCGTAGGAATACTAGCCCCTTTTATTCAAGCAGATTTAAACCTTACCAATACAGAATTGGGACTATTAATAGGCTTAGCATTTGCAATATTTTATACAACTGTTGCGATTCCAATAGCATGGTTAGCCGACAGATATAACAGAGTAAATATACTCTCGATAGCCCTAGCAACATGGAGTGGGTTTACAGCCCTTACTGGCCTAGCAACTAATTTTGTGCAAATTGGTCTTGCAAGAATGGGAGTGGGCGTTGGTGAAGCAGGTGGCAGCCCTCCTTCGCATTCCATCATTTCTGATATGTATCCTAAAGAAGAGCGAGCAAGCGCTCTGGGAGTATATTCCATGGGAATTCCTTTAGGAATAATGGCAGCATACTTCGCTACCGCTTCTTTGATGGGGTCATCAAATGAGGATGTGAATTGGAGGCAAATTTTTATCTTTCTTGGTCTCACTGGTATAGCTCTTGCATTCGTTGTGAAGCTAGTTATAAAGGAGCCGAAAAGAGGAGCAATGGATTTTAATCAAGACAAAGAAATTACCAAGCCTCCATTCATTCAGTCGATAAAAACATTGCTACAAATACCCGCATGGCGTGCAATGTGTTTTGGTAGTGCATTTGGGGCATTTGTTTCATATTCTACTTCAGCCTTCCAAACTAAATATCTAATAGCACTGGATCCAAACTATGATTTTAAAACCCTAGTAATTATATTGGGAATCATTAATGGAACAACATATGCTGGAGGTGCTTTTTTTGGAGCAAGGCTTGCTGATAGTTGGGGTAAAAAAGATATCAGAGCTTATGGGTGGCTACCTGCTATAGCCATAACAATTTGTTTGCCAATATCCCTTTATTCTTGGTGGGTGCCTACTGTTCATATGCATCTTGCGTTAACTACATTTTTTCTACTTTTTTTTGGTACTTGGGCAGGTCCAAGCTTTGCAATTGCACAAACATTAGCCCCTATAAACATGCGTGCGATGTCCACCGCTTTATTTTTCTTTATTCTAAATATGATCGCACTTGGTGGGGGCCCTAGTTTCACTGGCTGGATGATTGATATTTTCAAGGAATCAAATGAAGAAATTGAGTCAGTACGATATGCAATGAGTGTAACCGCATTCTTGCTTATTCCATCAATGATTAGTTTTATGATTGCTTCTAAATTACTCCCAAAAGATTGGCATGCTGCTGAACTTAAAAATCAAAATGATTAAAATTTTCTAAACAGGATAAATGGCTTATTTGAATTTTAAGTATATTTAGTCTCATGATTATGAGTTCTCTAGGATATAATTAGATCATCAAATACTAGGGGAAAATTCAAATGACTGATAAGCATCAGCCAACAAAGGGCTATCGTACTTTTGTTTTAATACTACTAACAATTGTCTATGGTTTTAATTTTATTGATCGACAGATCGTAGGAATACTAGCCCCTTTTATTCAAGCAGATTTAAACCTTACCAATACAGAATTGGGACTATTAATAGGCTTAGCATTTGCAATATTTTATACAACTGTTGCGATTCCAATAGCATGGTTAGCCGACAGATATAACAGAGTAAATATACTCTCGATAGCCCTAGCAACATGGAGTGGGTTTACAGCCCTTACTGGCCTAGCAACTAATTTTGTGCAAATTGGTCTTGCAAGAATGGGAGTGGGCGTTGGTGAAGCAGGTGGCAGCCCTCCTTCGCATTCCATCATTTCTGATATGTATCCTAAAGAAGAGCGAGCAAGCGCTCTGGGAGTATATGCCATGGGTATACCTATAGGTATTATGGCTGCTTATTTTGTCACAGCTGCTCTTATAGGAGCTTCCAGCGATGATGTGAACTGGAGAGAGATTTTCGTCTTCCTTGGCATTACCGGCATTCTCTTAGCCGTGGTGGTGAAATTAACAATACGTGAACCAATTCGTGGCGCAATGGAATTTGATGGTCATAGTGAAATAGTAAAACCTCCCTTTATGGAATCATTAAAAACTCTTCTGAGAATTCCAGCATGGTGGGCAATGTGTTTTGGTATTGCATTCGGCTCCTTTGTTTCTTATTCAAAATCAGCTTTTCATACTAAATATCTTGTGACTCTTGATCCAAGCTTTGATTTTCAAACCTTGGTTATTATTTTGGGGTTTGTAAATGGAGCGACCTACGCCGGAGGTGCTTTTTTTGGAGCAAGACTTGCTGATAGCTGGGGCAAAAAAGATATCAGAGCCTACGGTTGGCTGCCTGCAATATCGATCTCACTTTGTCTGCCCCTAGGAATCATGGCTTGGTGGTCCACTTCAGTTGAAATGAATCTTATATTTACATCTTTCTTTTTGATATTTATGGGCATTTATTTAGGACCAAGTTTTGCAATTGCACAAACCCTAGCTCCAATTCACATGCGTGCTATGTCTACTGCATTATTTTTCTTTATTTTAAACATGATCGGTTTAGGTCTTGGACCAAGCATCTCAGGCTGGATGATTGATATATTCAAAGAAAGCAATGGTGAAGTTGAATCAATTAGATATGCCATGACAATGACATCGCTTGTATTTATTCCATCAATTATCAGTTTTTTAGTTGTTGCACGCAAACTTCCAAAAGATTGGGTGACTGCTGAGAAGAATAATCTTGAGTTAGCTAAAGGTGGGTGATGATGATTGAAGGGTTTTTGCAGTATGGCCAATGGGTAATTTTGCTCTTAAGCATTCTAAGTTTGGCCTTAGTGAGTTCAGTAAAACATGAAACAAGGTTAAATGGTTATATATTGACAGGCATAAGCAGATTTGCTGGTGCCCTAGTATTTATTTTTGTTGATTTGCCTGCGTTTGTAATCGCTAATCTTATTCAAACTTACATTGCTTTTAAGGGTTATTACAATAATAAAAAATCTGGAGATAATAAAAAATGAAACTTTATGATAATAAAATGGCTAATAGCCCAAGAAAAGTAAGGATGTTTATATCTGAAAAGAAGATAAAAGATATTGAGATGGTTGAGATCGACCTTATGAAAGGAGAGCATAAGACCGCTGAATATCGTACGATTGCGCCCAACGCTAGAATTCCTGCCCTTCAGTTAGATGATGGCACGGTGATCATGGAATCAACTGCAATATGCAGATATCTAGAATCTCTCTATCCAGAGCCAAACTTATTTGGTGAAAGCCCAATAGAAATTGCTTCAATTGAGATGTGGCAAGCAAGAATTTACAGCGAGCTAATGATCCCTTTAGCAATGGGGTTTCGTCATTTACATCCAGCAATGTCGGGCTTAGAAACTCAAAATAAAGAATATGGTGAAACTCAAAAAAACATAGGCATTAAATCGTTAAAATACTTTAATGGTGTTCTTTCAGAGTCTGAGTTTGTTGCTGGAGACAGATATACCTTTGCAGATATTCAAATGATAACAACCACAGATTTTTTTATTGGCCTAAACCAATTAAGTCTTGAAGATTATCCTGAAATTCAAAGACATACCAATCTAATGTCTCAACGAGAAAGCTTTTCTGCTTAAGATTTATCAGCTTGTTCAAGAATTTTAATAGTCTGCTCAGGCCCACTGAATAGCTCTCTGGCATCGTCCATGTTAGAGACCGAATCCCACCCGGCAGCTATATTTTCAGGAGTCATTTCATCTCCTGTTCCAAGTGCTAGACCCATTGTTTCTAAAATCCTAAATCTCGTAAATACGCCTGCTCCAGCACCAATGATCGCACCATTTTGACTTTCTTCACTAGCTAAATATATAACTGCTGGGGTTACATATTCAGGCATAAATCTCTCTCCAATGCCCTCTGGAAACAATGAATCAGTCATCCGTGACAAAGCTACGGGTGCAACAGCGCTAGAGAATACATTGTATTTTTGCCCCTCAATCTTTAAGCAGTTCATCAAGCCAATCATGCCCATTTTTGCTGCACCATAGTTTGCTTGACCAAAATTTCCACATAAACCTCCCGAGGAAGTTGTAAAAATTATTCTGCCAAAGTTTTGCTCTCTCATAATTGGATAGACTGCATGAGAAGCATAGAAGCTTCCTTGGAAGTGAACATCCATCACTTGGTCGAACTCCTCGATTGAAATCTTATGAAAGCTTTTGTCTCGTAAGATACCGGCATTGTTAACCAGGATATCTATGCGCCCCCATGTATCCATGGTTTCTGCAACCATCTTAGATACACCCTCTTTATCTGCAACACTAGAACCATTTGCAATTGCCTCGCCGCCCTCGGCTTTTATCTCCTCAACAACAGCATTGGCTGCATCGCTAGCACCACCGGAACCATCGACAGCTCCACCAAGATCATTGACTACCACTTTTGCACCTCTTCTTGCGAATTCAAGAGCATGTTGTTTCCCTAAACCTCCACCAGCACCTGTTACTATTACTACCTTGTCATCAAATCTTATAGTCATGGTTATCTCCGTATTGATGTATTTATTTTAACTAATTTGAGCCAGAAAAAATGGACTCAGGTTGAAAATTTTTATCTTTTATAAGGCTCATTTCTAACTGAAAGCCATTACCTAGAGCTTTTTTAAATAGCATGAATTGCTTAGACTGATTAACGCTATCAACCGCAATTAAATGACCATTTTTGCCATAGCAAGCTATAAACTCTGCTGAATCGATATCACCAATAATATGACATTCATCATAGCCGCTTGATAAACCGGCCATTTGTAATTTCAAATCATATTGATCAGACCAGAACCATGGCATTTCATTATTAAAGAGCTCATTGCCCACAATCGAGGAAGACGCAACTTTTGATTGCGCTAAGGCATTTGGCACACTTTCAAGCCTTAATTCCTGATTAAAAAGAGCATTAAATGAAGATGTGCAGTCACCCACTGCAAGGATGTTAGGAATAGAGGTTCTGCAATACTGATCAGTTTTGATCCCATTGCTGCAGTCTAAGCCAATTGAATCTGCAAGCTGCGTATTAGGTATTGCCCCTATGCCAGCTAATACTATATCCGCTGCAATGCTCTCTCCAGACTCTAATAAGACTGCATTGATCATTTTATTTTCAGCATTCAAGCTAGCAATTTTGGCATTGCATATGATTTCAACACCTTTTTTGCTATGAAAATCATTATAAAACTTTGATACTTCTGGGCTGGTGACTCTTTGAAGAATACGTTCTTCTGCCTCCAAAATAGTTACATTAAGCCCTAGTTCAATCATTGCTGAGGCTACCTCGAGCCCTATGTAACCTCCACCAATCAACACTATATTTTTAGCTGATCTAATTGATTCATGTATGGATAAAACATCTGTTATCTGCCTTAAGTAAAATAAATTTTTCGCATCAGCATTTTCTATAGGCAGCAATCTTGGAGATGCTCCAGTTGCAAAGACTAAATAATCAAAATCAAATAGGTTATCTTTTGCTTTGGCATTGCTTAATTCTAGATCAATGGCATTGATTCGAGTATTAAGATGGATAGAAATATTTTGCTCCTCATAGAAATTGGATGATTTAAAGCTGAGCTTTTCAGTGGCCATGTTCTGTTTCAAAAAATCTTTAGAAAGTGGGGGTCTGTGATAAGGAAGGTAGCCCTCATCACTTATGATAGTTATCTCTCCATCAAAACCGTCTTTTCTCAATGCATAGGCTGTATTAGCACCAGCATGCCCTCCTCCAATAATTAACACTTTACTCATTGAATTGACTGATTGGATTTAATAAAAACATATCTATACTAACTCTCTAATGAAGAATGAAATTGTAGCTCACAACGATCTAAAAGTTCGAATCGAAAAGGATTTTTTTAATCAGGTTGATTCAAATGAATTACTCAAAAAACTAATATCCGATCTTCCATGGGAATCAATGGCAATCAAAATGTTTGGGAAAGACATAACGATCCCTAGATTGCAGTGTTGGGTAGGTGATAAAGGGTGTGACTATAAATATTCAGGTAAAAAATTAAATCGACAAGATTGGACCGCAGATTTGATAATGATTCGAGAAAAAATATATAAAGAACTGAATATTGATTTTAACTCTGTTCTTGTAAATTATTATAGAGATGGCAAGGATTCAATGGGATGGCATTCAGATGATGAGAAGGAGCTAGGTCCTAATCCAACCATAGCCTCAATTTCCTTCGGCAGTGAGAGAGACCTACTATTTAGGAATAAAATTAATAAAGAGATACTTCCAATTCCCCAGACTCATGGCTGTTTAATATTGATTGATGGTAAAACTCAAAAAAATTGGCAACATGCAATAAAAAAGACTCGAAAAATCATTGGTCCGCGAATTAATTTGACGTTTAGGAATATAATAGACAAAAATTATTTTTAAGGATTTTTATGAAAGATAGAGTCAAAGTTGTTGTAACCGGTGCTGCGGGCCAGATCGGTTATTCATTAATACCTAGATTAGTAGATGGACATACCTTTAGAGATAAGATTATCGATCTTGAATTAGTAGAAATCCCTCAAGTGGTGGATAAATTAGAGGGTCTAGTCATGGAACTAGAAGATTCCAATTTTCCTAATATGGGTAATGTAAATTACACATCAAACTTTGAAGAGGCTGCAAAGGATGCAGACTGGTTTCTCTTGGTAGGTAGTATTCCTAGAGGAATTGTGTTTAATGGCAAGAAAATTGAAGAGCGTGCAGACTTACTGCAAATCAATGGTGGTATTTTTGTAGAACAAGGCCAAGCAATTGGCAGATTCGGCAAATCAGATGCAAAAATCTTAGTCGTGGGAAATCCTGCGAATACCAATGCTTTGATTGGAAGACATGCAGCTAATAATGAATCTCAATTATGGATGGCAATGACAATGCTGGATTCAAGCAGAGCTAGATCAGTCTTATCTAAAAAACTTGATGCTGGAATAGGAGAAATACGGAAGATGATTATATGGGGCAATCATAGTCCAACCATGTATCCTGATTTTGAAAATATTGTGGTCAATGGATTGTCAGGAAAAGATCTCATCGATGACATGAGTTGGGTTGAAGGTGAGTTTTTACCGGTTGTGCAACAGCGAGGTAAAGCTGTGATTGATTCTCGAGGTGCCTCCTCAGCGACTTCAGCTGCAAAGGCTGCTTTAGACACTGTCATGGCATGTGAGACGCCTACTCAGTCCGGAGACTGTTTTAGTGCAGCTATAATTTCAGATGGAAGTTATGATCTACCTGAGGGGATTATTTGTGGTATGCCTTTAATGACTACCCCAGATGGAAAAGTTGAGACTGTAAGAGACATAACATTGTCTAACTTTGCAAAAGAAAAGATAAAAATTTCAACCAATGAACTTATTGATGAGAGAACTGCTGTTGAGGACCTGTTAAAATAGATGGGCAGAGATGGACTCAATGATTTTCTTCTTGAAGTCATCCAGAATGAAGAGGTCTCATCAGTTTTAGCTATTACAAAAAAAGATCTAAGCTCCCTTTCAAAGCTCTGTGAAAAGTCTCTACAAATTCTTTCCATCATGAATCTAGCTCATCTAGACTCTAATATTGCTGAGTCCAGCGACTTGTGCATAATTTTTGATGACATGCCGATATCTAAAACTCAAATCGGTATAATTAAAAATGTTCTATCTCAAAAAATAATAATTTTTAAAGCAAAAAAAGACGATAGTGATCATCAAAATTTTTTGGAACTAGGCTTCACACATGATGTTGATATAACTCACACAAGAATCTATTCATACAATCTAAAAACTTATAATAACAAACGAGGCTGGAATAATCCTGAGGGCTGGGCCAATCCTGAAAATTTTGAAAAATTTAGATGGTAATTTCTTTAAATTGCTTTGGCTTGATCTTCTCTAGATTTCTTTAATTGAAGCTCGCTAAACTCTGTATGCAGTCCTCTTGCATAAACCATTGCGGCCACTAAGAAATATAGAAAGAAAAAATCATAGAGAGTTAAAAAATTATATGTAGCATGAATTGCAACTGGGAAGACTAAACTTTTAATCAAATAGTTTTTAGAATTTGTAAAGGCATACAAGCCAAAAAAATAACCCATAATAATTCCACATGTTGCATGCAATGGGATTGCGCTGACTGCTCTCATAATTGCCAAAGAAAATGAATCAGCTTCAAAACCTCCCATATAAACATATGTAATATTTTCAAATGTTGCGAAACCAAGTGAAACTGTAACTCCATAGACAATTGCATCCATGGGCTCATTAAACGCACTCTTTGGCCTGATATAGAAATATAGCACTAAAAACTTTAATATTTCCTCTGTCAGTCCAGCTCGATAGGCATATTCATATGAGGGGATTATTAGATTGTTAAGCTCTGCTGCAGGAAAACATATGATAATTCCAGCAATAAAAGTCTTGATTACTAAATCAGTAGGCTCTCTAAATCTATCAGAATAAATTACTGCAAAAACAAAAAATAATGGCACCCCAATTGTAATAAGCAAAGTAAGATTCATAATTTAAATCTTATGACTTTAATTGAGGAAACAAAATGACATCCCTGATTGAGCTTTGATTAGTTAACATCATTACCAATCTATCTATTCCAACACCAACGCCTACTGCAGGGGGCATACCATGCTCTAAGGCGATAATATAATCTTCATCATAGCCCATGGCTTCATCATCGCCATCTGCCTTAGCCTTAACCTGCTCCTTAAATCTTTCCGCTTGGTCATCAGGATCATTAAGCTCACAGAATCCATTGGCGATCTCTTTTCCGCCTATAAAAAGTTCAAACCTATCAGCGATTGATTGGTTATCATTATTTCTTCGTGATAGCGGTGACACTTCTACAGGATATTCAGTTACAAAAGTTGGCTGAATAAGCTTATTTTCTACAGTTTTTTCAAAAATCTCTAATAAAATTTTTCCTGGCCCCCAGGAATCCTTAAATGGTACTTTGATTGATTCTGCATAACTTATAAGCATGTCTAAATTATCCAAATCAGCAGACTTTAATTCTGAGTTATGCTCAAGAACTAAATCATTAATAGTTTTTATAGAAAAATTAGATAAATTAATTTTTTCGCCATCCCACTCGATTTGATTATCATTTCCAATAGCCTTAGATGCTGACTGAATAATAGTTTTCGTAAATTCCATGGTGCCAGAAAATGTTGCAAAAGCTGCATAAAACTCGAGCATTGTGAACTCTGGGTTATGTCTAGTGGACAAGCCTTCATTTCGAAAACTTCTATTGATCTCAAAAACCTTTTCAAAACCTCCAACTAAAAGCCTTTTTAAATGTAGCTCAGGTGCAATTCTCAAGAAAAGCTCTCTATCGAGCGCGTTATGTTGTGTTATGAAAGGTTTTGCAACAGCTCCACCAGGGATTGAGTGCATCATAGGGGTCTCCACTTCAAGAAAACCATCCTGAAGCATTGAAGATCTGACAGATGAAACAATTTGAGAGCGTTTAATAAACACCTCTTTTGATTCTGGACTACTCATTAAATCCAAGTACCTTTGACGATATTTAATTTCAATATCAGCTAAGCCCTTATGTTTTTCTGGCATAGGTCTAAGTGATTTTGTAATTAGAGTAATTGAATGAGCTTCAACTGTAAGTTCTTCGGTTTTGGTTTTAAATAAATTACCGCTGATGCCAATAATATCTCCAAGGTCCCAAGATTTAAAATTTTTATATAAATCAGGATCTATATTATTCTTACTAATATATGCCTGAATATCACCAGAACCATCTCTAATTGTTACGAAACTGGCATTACCCATAACCCTTTTAAGGACTATTCTTCCAGCAACAGATAAATTAGTAATCTTTTTCTTTTCGAGCTCTTCTTTGCTCAGCTGTCCATGAGAATCATGCAATTCCTGAGCTTTGTTAGTAGGAGTGTAATTATTTACATATGCTATATTTTGCTCTCTAAGCTCCTCAAGCTTCCTTCGTCTCTCTTCTAATATAGAGGCCTCACCACCAATATTTGAATCACTCATTTATACTCCTTGGGTTAGACTAGCTTTAATAAAAATATCTATATCTCCATCTAGGATTGAAGAGATATTACCACTTTCAACGTTTGTTCTTAAGTCTTTAATGCGAGATTGGTCTAAAACATATGACCGAATTTGGCTGCCCCAACCAATATCAGACTTACTATCTTCCAATAACTGCTGTTCATCTTTCTGCTTTTGTAATTCAAGCTCATAGAGCTTTGATTTGAGTTGTTTGAAGGCATTATCTTTATTTTTGTGTTGCGAGCGATCATTCTGACACTGCACAACCGTACCTGTTGGAACATGAGTTAAGCGCACTGCTGAATCTGTTTTGTTGACATGTTGGCCACCAGCTCCAGATGCTCTATAGGTATCTATTCTCACATCAGCTGGATTTAATTCAACCTCAATTGATTCATCAATTTCTGGAGAAATAAATACTGATGCAAAGGATGTATGTCTTCTGCTGCCAGAATCAAAAGGTGATTTTCTGACCAACCTATGAACGCCTGTTTCCGTTCTTAGCCATCCGTATGCATAACTTCCTTTGATCAGTAAAGATGCTGACTTTATCCCAGCAACCTCTCCAGGAGAATGCTCAATTACAGAAACAGAAAATTCATGCTTTTCAGCCCATCTTGTATACATTCTTAGAAGCATATCAGCCCAATCTTGAGCTTCGGTACCGCCTGAACCTGATTGGATGTCTATAAAAGCTGAATTAGGATCCATTTTATTAGAAAACATTCTATTAAATTCTAAATCTTCTACGCTTGAAATAAGAGCTTGGGACTCCTCATTAATTTCATTTATAGATTTATCATCTGATTCTTCAATTGCAATATCTAGAAAATCGAGATTATCATTGATTGCTTCATCAACAGACAAAAAAAGATCTAAAAATTTTTCTAGATCTGCTTTTTCTTTATTTAGAGACTGCGAAAGCTCTAAGTTAGACCAAGTCGACTCATCAGACAGTTTTAAATTAATGTCTTCTAAAGAACTTTGTTTTTGAGCAACGTCAAAGATGCCCCCGGAGATCATTCATGCGATCTCGGAGATCATTAAGGATTGATTTAATTTCACCTGTTTCCATAGAATTGCATTTTAATATCTTTATCGAGTCTATGAAACAGCTAATGAGATAAAGATATTATTACCTAAAAAATTATTTTAGAGAATTAAAAATAAATTTATCGCGCTTCTCTAATCATAGGAAAAGCTGGAGGTGAGTCTTCAAACTGCACTCTACCAATTTCTACAAATCCATGCCTTTCATACAAAGCTTTATTCTGCTCATTAGATGCTTCCAGGTAAGCTCTATCCCCTCTCTCATCAATCATCCTCAAAGCCTCTTTTAGTAAAAAGGATCCTATACCTTTTCTTTGTTGAGCTGGGTCAACAGCAATGAATGGCAAGTACCATGCATCTTCTGGATGATATTTTTCAAATTCTTCAAAAAACTTTATAACTACCTCGATCCGATCTAATGGAATAGAGTCAAAAGTTGGCTCTAACGCTGAATTATCGAACTCAATCCCAGGAGGATGCCATAGAGCTGATCCATAAAAATTCTCTTCTGAGTAAACAATATTGTTTTCAAAAGAAATTTTTGAAAATTCTTCCATCCATATAGCAAAACTCTTCAGATATGAAGATGCATCAGGAAAAACCCATCTTAATAGCGCATCAGAGGCAAAGCCAAGCGTTAAAACTCCCTTCACTTTATGCAAATCAATGATTGATGCTTGGACTATCTTTGGAGTGTTCATAAAAAATATTTAATTATTAAGCTTAATAAAATCAGTAACTTGATTATAGTCCGCATCAAAAGAGTGCAAATGCTCTTCTTTTTTAAAGAGACCGCTTAATGCAGCAGGCAGTGAATTAATCTCTATGTTTAATTCTTCATACACTTTTGGGAACTTTGCTGGATGAGCTGTAGATAAAACAACAAAATGGTTACATGAATCACTTTTCTTAATAGCCTCAACAGCTGCAACAGCGGTATGTGGATCTAAGATATAACCACTTGCCTGATATGTTTCCTGAATAGTGTTTGCGGTTTCCAAATCATCAACTTTACTTGATGAGAAAAGACTGTCTTTCCTTTGCCAAGTTTCAAGGCCTAGCTCTATAGGTGTAATTGGAAAGTTATCAAACATTTTTGCACATTTAGATGAATCCCTGCTCAAGAAGAAATCATATACCAGCCTTTCAAAGTTACTTGCTACGCTAATATCCATACTAGGAGATATAGTTTCATGAACCAACTGTTTGGAATAGTCATTACTGCTGAAGAATCTATGCAAAATATCATTATTATTTACAGCAACTGAAATTTTGTTAATAGGCAATCCCATTTTGTGAGCAGAGTAACAAGCAAATACGTTACCAAAATTTCCTGTTGGGATAGAGAAATTTAGATTTCCTTTTATATGCAGTCGATTATAAGCATAAAAGTAATAACAAATTTGACCGACTATACGAGTCCAGTTTATTGAATTAACTGCTAATAAATATTGATTAGTTTTCAAAAAATCACGCTTTTTGAAAGCAAGTTTTACTAAGTCCTGGCAATCATCAAATGTTCCATTAATCCTTAAGGTAAATACATTTGCAGCCTTAATAGTGCTCATTTGCCTTCTTTGTACTTCGGACATATTTCCATTCGGAAGCATAATAAAGCTTTTAATTCGATCATAGCTTTTGCATGCATCAATTGCAGCTGAGCCTGTATCACCGGATGTTGCACCCAACACAATTGCTGTTTTATTTTCAGACTCTAAGACCTTATTAAAAAAAGCTGCAGCTAGCTGAAGCCCAAAATCTTTAAATGCCGCAGTAGGGCCATGAAAAAGCTCAAGAATTGACACTGAATCAAGTTCTCTTATACCAATAAGATCTTTGTGTTCAAAATCATGCCAAGCTGATTCAACGATACTTAATGTTTCGTCATGGGTGAAAGATGACGTGGTAAATAATGGAACAATACATTTAGCTATATCTACGAATGATGTCTTGGATTTAATTTCATCTAAGTCAACTTCTGGCCAATGATCTGGCATAAAAAGACCGCCATCATCAGCTAGGCCTTGCATCAAAATTGATGCAAAGTCTTTATCAGAATCTTTACCTCTGGTTGAGTGAAAAAGCATTACAGATCCTCAATTCTAATAATTTTAGAATGTGAAATAACTGGATGATTTTCCAAGCTTTTCAAAGCAGTTTGCATCTCATTTTCGATAATTGGATCAGTAAAAATTACAACTGGAACATTCCCATCATCTAATTGATCTTTTTGAATAACCTTATCAAAACTAATGCCTTGATCTGCAAATATTTTGCTAATTAATGCTAAAACACCTGGCTCGTCTTTAACCTCCAAATATACATAATATTTAAAAATCAAATCACCAAAGTTAAGTAAATTCGGCTTTTTAGAGAAATCTGGATAGTGCATTGGAGAGGATCCATTGAATTTTGAAAGCGCAAATAAATCAGAAATTAATCCAGATGCTGTCGATTCTCTTCCAGCACCAGACCCAGCTACATGAAATTCTCCTAGGAGATTTGTATCGAATTGAATACCATTTCTGACTCCCTTTAATCCTGCCAAGCTTGAGTTCTTGCTAAGCATTACAGGGTGGCTCCTTAGCTCAATTCCTTTATCATTTAACTTTGCAACAGCTAAATGCTTGACGGTCAAATGAAATTCATTTGCATATGTAAAATCTTGTAATTGAATATTTTCAATGCCTTCAACATAAAAACCAGACACTGGAAGACCGCTATTAAAAGCTAAAGCTGCAAGAATCCCTATTTTATGAGCAGCATCTGTTCCGTTAACATCTAGACTTGGATCAGGTTCAGCATATCCCTTTTCTTGTGCTTCCTGTAAAACAGACTCATAAGAAGCGCCCTCTTCCATGTTGCTTAATATGAAATTTGTTGTCCCATTAAGCATGCCTGCAACCTTAGAGATCCTATTTGCAGTCAAGTCATTTGAAAGCATCTTAATCGTTGGAGTACCTGCACAGACAGCAGACTCAAACAACAGCTCAACATTATTTTTTTTTGCTAAATTAATTAACTCTTCGCCATGTTCAAAGATTACTGCTTTATTTGCAGTTACAACGTGTTTACCTGATTTAAGTGCTTGTGCAATCAAATCTTTGGCTGTTTCAACTCCCCCAATTAATTCAACTACAACATCTATATCCTCTTGTACTACATCAAAAATATCCCTTAAAATTTTTGTTGAGCCAGGATTGCATTTTGGATTATCACGTCGTGCACCGATACAACATATTTCCCAGTCAGAATAGATCTCATTTCCATTGACTAATTGTTCATATAATCCAGTAGCAACATTTCCCCATCCGCAAATACCAATTTTTAATTTAGCCATATTTAATTTAATCTATTTAACAGCTCTTCTGGAGGAAGATATCCCGGAAGCAGCTCTCCATTTGACTTAATTATAGCTGGAGTACCTGTAATGCCAATCTTTTGACCTAATAGAAAATGAGTTTCAACAGGGTTGTCCTGGCACAATGACAGCTGAACATCTATGCCTTGTTTCATCTTGGTTAAAGTGTTTTTTGGATCTTCTGAACACCAGGCTGTAACAATTTTATTATATGAAATAGAATCTAATCCTGATCTTGGAAAGGCAACATAATTTACGGTTATACCAAGATCATTGAAATCTTTGATTTCGTTATGGAACTTTCTGCAATACCCGCAATCCACATCTGTGAAAATAGTGACTCTATATTTTTCATTCTTAGATTTAAAACTAATAAAGTCATCCTTTGACAAAGCTTCATCTAGAATACTTTTACGTTTTAAATTGATCTCATCTTTAGTGGTATTTTGTAGCGTATTTCCGTTTACTGCATATAGCTCACCATAAAAAAAGAATTCTCCATTTTTAGAAGCATAAATGGGCTGCAAATCTCCAATATCAACTATAAATAAATTTTCTATTTGGGACTCCTTTATGCTTTGAACAGACATGCCATCAGGAAGAACTGCATTTATTTTAGATGAAATTAATAGCTCATCAGATTTTGTGCCAGATGAAAAAACTAAAATGAATATGAACAAAAATAACTTCATAAAAATTAACCTCTTGGATGATGTTGTTTAACCATATTGCTTAGCCTTTGTTTTGCAATATGAGTATATATCTGAGTCGTGGATAGATCACTATGGCCCAATAACATTTGAACAGATCTTAGATCTGCACCATTGTTTAACAAATGAGTTGCAAATGCATGTCTTAGAGTGTGAGGGGAGATATCCAAGGAAAGTCCCGTTACTTTTAAATAGGCCTTAATCCTATACCAAAAGGCCTGTCTTGTGATTTTTTTGCCTTGTTGGCTAATAAAGAATTCGCGTGAATTGAGGGACAGGTTATTCTTTCGCCTAAACTCAATGTAAGTAATTAGCCATGATAGAGCATCATCCCCGAAAGGAATCATTCGTTCCTTTCCGCCCTTGCCCATTACCTTTATCAAAGATCTATTTAAATCTATATTCCCATATTCTAAATTTATAAGCTCACTTATTCTTACTCCAGTGGCATACATTAGCTCTATCATTGTTCTATCTCTTAATCCGATAAAATTAGAACAGTCTGGAGCCTTAATTAAGCTATTCACATCAATGATTGATAGAGATTTTGGGAGAGCTTTGCTACTCTTCAAGCCTGAGATATTTATTACAGGGTTTGATTTTAAGAGTTTTGCTTTGCTTAAATAATTAAAAAAATGTTTTATAGATGAAAGTTTTCTATTAATAGATGCATTAGATAGATTGATGCTATTTAGATGCTTTAGGTAATTCTCTATATCCTCTTCAATTGCACTTACAGCTTTATATCCTTTTTTTAAAAATAACCATTGATTAAAAGCTTTGCAGTCATTTGAGTAAGCTTTTATGGTGTTTTCAGATAAACCCTTTTCAAGGCGCAAGGTTGATAAAAAAGAATCTACTAGTGGATTCTTTTTTAAGTCAGAAGACATATGTTTAGTCTAATCTTTCTTTGATTCTTGCTGATCTTCCAGATCTTTCTCTGAGGTAATAGAGCTTCGCCTGTCTAACATCCCCTTTTCTTTTGACGGTAATAGAGTCAATCATAGGACTGTGGAGTTGAAAGGTTCTTTCAACGCCAATGCCACTAGATATTTTTCTAACTATAAAAGCAGAATTTAAGCCAGCATTTTTAATATTCATGACCACCCCTTCAAAAGCTTGAAGTCTGGTTCTGTCTCCTTCTCTAACCTTGACAGATACTACAACCGTATCACCAGGTCTAAATGAAGGAATATCATCTTTTAATTGGCTTGCTTCAAAGGATTCGATGATTTGTGCAGGCGTTTTTTCGTCAGTAGTTACAGGAGCAGCTTCATCTTCTGACTGATCATCTGCCGATGCTTCATCAGAGGCAGATGCCTCCTCTGAAAGAACTTCTGTTGCTTGGTCTTCCTCCGCAGGGACCTCTTCAGCTACTGACTCTTCAGACGAAGCCTCAGAGGATTCTGATGCTTCTACTGATGTATCTTCAGTTGAAGGTTCCTCTGAAACAGTTTCTTTTGCATCAACATTTTCAGCTGTTGTTGCATCTAAATTTTCGTTATCTTTGTCTGCCATGATTTTGCCTAAAAAATGAGCTATAGGATACGCTTAGAAGCTAAATCTTCCAAGAGTTTTTTTTGTTTTTTTGTTAATTTTACACTTTTTAATAATTCAGGTCTTCTTTTAAAAGTTCTTATTAAAGCTTGGTCATCTTTCCATTCTTGTATTTTTTTATGATCTCCTGACAACAACACCTCTGGAACTGACTTTGAGTTAAAATTTTCTGGCCTAGTAAACACAGGTCCCTTTAAAAAACCTTGGCTCAATGAGTCCTGATCAACAGATTGTTTATTTCCGATTACTCCAGGAATAAATCTTGATAAAGAGTCTATGAGACTCAAGGCAGCAAATTCTCCTCCACTTAAAACAAAATCACCAATTGAAATTTCCTCATCAACATATTGTGAAATGAATCTTTCATCAATTCCTTCATACCTTCCTGAGATAATAGTGATAGTTGATAAAGAAGATAATTCTTTAGCTTTTTGATGATTTAAAAGGCTTCCTTGTGGAGAAAGATTGATTACTCTGCCTAATAAATTAGTGGGAATATCATTAAGTGACTTCTCTAGAGGCTCGGCCATCAGTACCATGCCTTGCCCTCCTCCATATGGCTTATCATCAACTTGGCCATGTTTATTAATTTGATGTTCTCGTAAATTAAATATATTAATTTTTATATCTTCCCTTTCTATGGCTTGACCGAGCAAACCATAGTTTAATGCTTCAAATATTTCAGGGAATAAAGTGATGATATTTATATTCATCAGGCTTAATAATCCTCCTGCCAGTCAACTAATATAGAATTTTTTGATTTTTCAATTGAAATTATCACTCTGTTCTTTATGAACGGTATCAAAATATTTTTCAATTGTTTTTTAGCAGGCTTTACAACAAGAACATCATTAGCTCCAAAATTACTGACCTCATGAACAAGACCGAGATGTTGACCTTCAAGATTTATGATCTCCATTCCTTCTAGTTCAAACCAATAGACCTCATCACTCTCTAGTGATGGGAGCTCTGATTTGAGAATATAAATATCCTTTTGGCCAAATGCTTTAATTTCATCAATATCATTAAAAGATTTAAGTTTCGCTATAATATTTGAATTGCTTTCTTTCATATATTCAAAATTCACTTCCTCCATAGTGGATGATGAAAGAGCATAGAATTTTTTAAATGAAAAAAGTGTTTCTTGATTTTGAGCAAATGATCTTAGAAAAAATTCTCCCTTTAGACCCCTTGTCTTGCCTACTTTGGCAATGAGGATAAATAGCGAAAGATCTATTGTATTATTTTTTCTCATCATCTGAAGGTTCTTCTTCAGATTCTTCAGCTGGAGCTTCCTCTTCTGCTGGAGCTTCCTCTTCTGCTGGGGCTGCTTCTTCAGCTACTGGTTCTTCTGCTGGGGCTGCTTCTTCTTCAGCTTGAGCTTCCTCTTCTGCTGGGGCTGCTTCTTCTTCAGCTGGAGCTTCCTCTTCTGCAGGGGCTGCTTCTTCAGCTACTGGTTCTTCTGCTGGGGCTTCTTCAGCTGCTGCCTCTTCTTCAGCTGCTTCTTTGGCTTTGGCTTCTAATTCAGCAATCTTCTGTGCTTTGATTGCCTCTTTCTTTTGTGCTCTTCGGTCTTTTTTAGCATCTAGTTTTGCCTGAAGCTCGTCTGGAGATAGCCTTGCATCTTTTGCTAATTCTTTTACCTTATCCGAGAGTTGTGCTCCTTGAGAAATCCAATGATCTAATCTATCTACATTAAACCTCATTCTTTCTTCAGATCCCTTTGCTGAGGGATTAAAAAAGCCTAAGCGCTCAATGAAAGCACCATCTCTAGGTTTTCTGGAGTCGGCTACCGTTATAAAGTAATAAGGGTTCTTTTTGGCTCCACTTTTTGCAAGTCTAACTACTACCATAATAAAAATAATTTATGTATTAATAAAAAGGTGTGTATTTTAGGTTAACCTTGACGAATTTGATAGTGTTAATATATAAAGATTACAAAAAAATAAGATTGTGTCATTTCCAATAACTACGCTAATTGCTTTAGTAAGCTATTTCATATCAAGAACTTTGCTGAAGTCATCAAAACAGGTTTATGTAGGGCTATCCTTGGCTTTGCTGGTGATAATTAGCTTCTCAACATCTTCAAAGGGTATTTCTATTTTGGGACTACATATTTCCGCTACAAGCTTTAGCATAGTGATACTGATTGTTACTTTTTTGGAAACAACATTACTTGAAAGACACATTACAAAGATCAAAAAAGGCGAGATTGGTTCTAATGCTAAGTCTGTAGAAAGAGAATATAACGAAATATTTATTTTAATTGGATTGGGCCTTGGTGGTATAGTGTTATCGCTTATTACTGGGCTAATGGTTCTTGGTGAGCTTGATTTAGAATTAATATTTAAAATTGTCTTTACAGCATTTGCTTTAATTATTTATATGCTTACGTTTTTAGGGGTAAAATATGCCAACCTGAAGGTACGATACGCAGTTAGAGGAACCATTCTTTCTTTTGCTATGGTCCTTTTGGCATATTTTGGTAATTCAATTATTTTAATAAACTACTTATAAATTCTTCTTGAGCACTAATTCTATTTCTTTCCTATTCTTAGCGCTATTTGTGCTATTGATATTCTCGGCTTTCTCATCTGGCTCTGAAACTGGGATGATGGCATCTAATAAAGTTAAATTAAGGAACTTGTCCAAGGGCTCTAAGGGAGCTATGAGGGCTCTGAGATTGCTACAAAGGCCAGATATATTACTTGCATCAATATTGATTGGTAATAATTTTGCCAATATTTTGGCCTCAGCAATAGTTACAATAATAATGATTGATTATTTTGATGGAAATGTATTACTTGGATCAATTATTTTAACTCTTGTTATCTTAATTTTTTCTGAAATAACCCCAAAAACCATTGCCAGTGTGTATCCAGAAAATTTTGCAACTAAATCCTCATGGCTTCTAAAAGTATTAGTAATTATATTTAAGCCCTTGGTTTGGTTAACTAATATTCTTAGCTCAAGAATACTTCGGATATTTAATGTTGATCCAATGCAATCAGCTACGAACGATAATTTAAACTCAGATGAATTAAGGACATTACTTAAAGAGCATGGTGACTTAATCCCAAATCAATCCAGAGAAATGCTTTCGTCAATCTTAGGCATGGAAGAGCTAACAGTTGAAGATATCATGACGCCTCATGCTGAAATTATTGGAATAGATATCACACAAAACATTGAAGTTGCTCAAAAAATAATTCGTTCATCTTATTACAGCAGATTGCCAGTTTTTAAAAAATCCATTGATCACATAATTGGTATGCTACATCTGAAAGATTCGCATCAATTTATAGAAGCTCTTGAAGCTGGAAATGATGTTAAAAATATTCTTTTTGATACAACATTTATATCTCTAACTACAACTATCTCAACTCAGCTCAGCCAGTTCCAAAAACAAGATAATAATCTTTCATTGGTGGTTGATGAGTATGGTGAAATACAAGGCCTTTTGACAATGGAAGATATTTTTACCGAGATAGTTGGAAAATTTGGTGCTGCTAAAGCAGATTTAGAAAAAGAGTTTCTTGTAAAAAAAGATGGTTCGGTTATTGCTGATGGCAACTCAAAGGTTAGGGAATTAAATAATTTTATGGATTGGGATATTGATGAGGATGGTTCTAAAACCATCAATGGCACAATCACTGATTACCTTGACCAAATTCCTCAAGAAAATGTTTGCCTAGAAATTAATTCCTACAGAATAGAAATTTTGAGCATTGTGGATAATTCTATTGAAAAAGTAAAAATTAAAAAAAAGGAGAGCTAAGCTCTCCTTTTTATAAAATTTCTAAGAATTACAAATAATGAACCAATAATCCAAATATTACTGTAAGAGCTAAACTTGAGTGGATAACTGCCTTTACAGAAGTAATCATTGCATTCATTTTTCCAAATAATGCATTTGCCTCAATTAGCAAAATAATTGCTAAACCTATCCAAAGGTTATTCATGCTAGTTTCAGCAATCATTGGCAAACCGCCACCATGAGCTGAATAAACCATCAAGTAAAGCATTGGTAATGAAAACAAAGTATTAGTGCGTGAGGCTAATCCTGCTTTTGCTCCGGCTTCAGCTGCGTCAGGAGCACCCGCAATAACTTTCTTTTGATTAGGCCATATTACAAACCAAACGTTCGCAGCCATTACAGTTCCCATTACTGCACCTAATACAATACCAACATTAACTGTAATACTTAACCAATACAGTAAATATAAGCCAGTTAAAAATGTAAACGCTGCAGCCCATCTAAAATACCAAAGCGCATTTGGGACTAGTTTCTGAACTACATCTGACTTTGCAGAGGCTTCTGACTCTTTGAAGTATTCTGTTTGGACAAAATTAAAATAATAAAGCAGTCCTATCCAAAGCACCCCAAAAAGAATGTGAGCAAATCTGATTAGAACTGTTCCTAGATACGCTTCCATATTCAAACTCCTATATAAATAAAGTTGTGATTAAATAATTATATATCTTGCAAAAAAAAACGGGGAAGAAACCCCGTTTTTTTTATATTTTTGAAAATGGCTTACATCATGCCAGGCATTCCGCCCATACCACCCATTCCACCCATATCAGGCATTGCAGGTGCAGCAGACTCATCTTGAGGCATATCTGTAACCATGGCTTCAGTGGTAATCATCATTCCAGCAACTGAACCAGCTGCTTGAAGAGCGGTTCTTGTTACTTTTGCAGGATCAAGAATACCCATTTCTATCATGTCACCATATTCTCCATTTGCTGCATTAAAACCGTATGACCCTTCACCATCAATAACTTTTGCAACAATAACAGATGACTCTTCACCTGCATTTGCCGCAATTTGTCTTAACGGAGCTTCAAAAGCTTTCCTGACGATGTTAATGCCAACATTTTGGTCATCATTATCACCTTTTAGCTTGGTAAGTGACTCTAAAGCTCTAACTAAAGCAACTCCTCCGCCAGGAACAATGCCTTCCTTTACAGCAGCTCGAGTTGAATGCAAAGCATCTTCAACTCTTGCTTTCTTTTCTTTCATTTCGATCTCAGAACCAGCTCCAACTTTGATAACAGCTACCCCACCGGCTAGTTTTGCCACACGTTCTTGCAGCTTTTCTCTGTCATAATCAGAGGAAGTATCTTCTATTTGAGTCCTTATTTGATTAACTCTAGCTACTATAGCTTTTTGATCACCAGCACCATCAACAATAGTTGTATTGTCTTTATCTAATGAGACTCTTTTTGCTGTTCCCAAATCTTCAATGGTTGCACCTTCAAGAGAAAGTCCAACCTCTTCAGAAATAACTGTACCGCCAGTTAGGATAGCAATATCTTCAAGCATTGCTTTTCTTCTATCTCCAAAACCTGGAGCTTTGCATGCTGCAGCTTTAACAGTTCCCCTAAGATTATTTACAACAAGCGTTGCAAGAGCTTCGCCTTCAATATCTTCAGCAATAATCAAAAGTGGTCTACCAGCCTTTGCTACTGATTCTAATAAAGGCAACATATCTCTAATGTTGGAAATTTTCTTGTCATGCAAAAGGATAAAGGGATTCTCAAGCTCAGAAGTCATGTTGTCTTGGTTGGTAACAAAATATGGAGATAGGTAACCTCTATCAAATTGCATTCCTTCAACTACATCTAATTCATTATCGATACCATTTCCTTCTTCAACAGTAATAACACCCTCTTTTCCAACTTTTTCCATTGCTTCTGCAATAATTCCACCAACATCTTGATCGCCATTTGCAGAAATAGTTCCAACCTGAGCAATAGTATTGTCATCTGAACAAGGCACGCTTAGTTTTTCAACAAATTGAACCGCAGTTGAGATAGCTTTATCAATACCTCTCTTTAAATCCATAGGATTCATTCCGGCTGCAACAGATTTGTGCCCTTCATTGACTATAGATTGAGCAAGAACGGTAGCAGTTGTTGTTCCATCTCCAGCTTCATCGGAAGTTTGTGAAGAAACTTGCTTAACCATCTGAGCACCCATGTTCTCAAATTTATCTTCTAACTCGATTTCTTTTGCTACTGAAACACCATCTTTAGTTACAGTTGGAGCACCAAAAGATTTATCCAAAACTACATTTCTTCCCTTAGGACCTAAGGTAACTTTAACCGCATCGGCAAGAATGTTTACGCCTTGAAGCATCTTAACTCTTGCTGAATCTCCAAATTTTACATCTTTAGCTGACATATTTTTATTCTCCTAATTATTAATTAAATTTTTTTAACTGAAAATGCCGTAAATATCGCTTTCGCTGAGCATAAGATATTCATCGCCATCAATTTTTACTTCATTGCCGCCATACTGACCAAATATCACCAAGTCGCCAACTTTAACGCCCATTGGAGCAACCTCTCCATTATCCTGTCTCTTACCAGGCCCAACAGCAACAACCTCACCTTGAGAAGGCTTTTCGGTGGCTGAACCAGGTAAAACAATTCCACCAGGTGTGGTTTGTTCTTCATCTGTTCTTTTAACTAAAACTTTATCGTGTAAAGGTTTCAATTTCATTGCAAATCTCCTGCTTTAAAAAATAACAATTTTCCCCTATAACTAAAGGCTAGATGTTATTTATGGCTTAAAAAAATTAATTCAATAGTTCGGATATAAATCTTTTAAGAAATTTATGAAGAAAATTCCAACTAAAATTCCTAAGAAATCAGCAAAAATATCTAAAATTTCAAAAGATCGATATGGTATATATATCTGAATTATCTCAATCAAAATTCCGTAGGCGAGGACTATAACATAAAGCCATAATTCCTTGGAAATAATTCTGCTCAACCAGGTGATAATAATTAAATATAAAAAACAAAAAAAATGAAGTAATTTATCAATAAAGTTAACTGAGGATTGGACCTCAATCTCCTGAACGGAAAGAATTGATATAAATATTATAGAGATTATAAGAATAAGCCTAAAACTATACTGAATTAGTTGCATAGTTTTTTTTGTATATCATAATTAATAATAGTGCAGGGATGGACATAGCAGAGGTAGTATAAAAAAAGTATGCCCAACCACTTTCTAGAGATGAGGTAGATACATAATAGTCAGCTAGAACGCCTGAAAAACCACTAAAAAATTTTCCTGGAAGCATCATAAATGATGTCAACATAGCGTACTGTACAGCAGTAAATTTCTTCGAAACCAAGCTGGTTAAAAAAGCAATATTTATTGTCCCCACCAAGCCTGCTGCAAAGCTATCCAAGCCAACAATTAAAGATAGAAGAGAAATATTTGCTTGAGCAGTTGCAACATAAGCAAAAAATAAATTCGTGGATAAAACGCATATACCCCCAAATAGCAGCGCATTAAACAAAGAAATTCTTTTTATTAATAAGCCACCAATGAAAAAACCAACAACTGATCCAAAAAGAGCAATCGTTTTTACAAGGGCTCCTATTTCAGTTTTTGAAAATCCCAGGTCTAAATAAAAAGGCATAGCCATAGGTCCCATAACAATATCAGTAAGCCTATATGTAGAGATTATTAATAAAAGGAGAGCCGCAGACCATAAGCCGAAACGATTGAAAAAATCTTTAAAAGCTTCAAAAAGAGCTTCATCAAATCTTAAAATAGCAATTTCTTGATTATTTGGTTCGTAACATATCAATGCTCCTGCCGATCCTATCAACATAAGAATACCCATTAATTGATATACATAAGACCAGCTATATAAATCAGCAAAAATTAATGCCATCGATGTAGCGACAAGAATTGCAACTCGATACCCTAACTGATAACTAGCGGCTAGATCGCCTTGCTCTTTTAATTCACCAATCTCGATTCTTAAGGCATCTACTGCAACATCTTGTATTGAGCCAAAAAAAGCTGCAAGAAAAGCAAACAGTGCTAATAATTGAATATTTTGCAATGGGTCTATGAGACTCATTCCAATTAATGATAAAAATATTACTGATTGGGAAAAGAGAATCCATCCCCTTCTTTTTCCAAAAAATTTGAATCCTGGTATTGAATATCTATCTACAAATGGTGCCCATAAAAATTTTAAGGAATATGTAAGAACTAACCAAGCAAAAAAACCAATTTCGGTTAAAGAAATTCCTACATCTCTTAGCCAAGCTGTAAGAGTTGAGAAAACAAGCATATAAGGAAGACCAGAGGCAAAACCAAGCAACAAAATACCTATTAACTTTCTTTTCATAACATTGATTTTAATAAAGTCCAGTCAAATAAAGGTCCTGGATCTGTTTTTCTACCTGGAGATATGTCTGCATGACCCACGATATTTTGTTTTTTAATTTTAAAATCTATGGATAAAAAATTAATCAATCTTGATAAAGAATGATATTGTGGCTTTTCAAACCCCTCTTCATCACAACCCTCTAACTCAATACCAATTGAGAAGTCATTGCAGTTGTCTCTGCCTTTGTATGCAGAAATACCAGCATGCCAAGCCCTCTTATGAGTGGGCACAAACTGAATTAATTCTCCTTTACGTGTTATTAAAAAATGGGAAGAAACTTTGAGATCCTTAATCGATTCTAAAAACTCATCTTCTCCTGGATCTAAGCAGTTTAAAAATAAATCTTTAATTAACTGAGTATTATAAAAACCTGGTGGGAGACTAATAGCATGTATGACAATTAAATCAACTGCAACATTATTTGGTCTTTCATCAAAATTCGGAGATGCACAAAATTCTGCAACATCAATAATGCCACCTTGAGAGATCATATTTTTTCTCTAGACATAGAGACAGTGTAATCGATGATATTTGAGACATAAAATTTTTTTACCTTTTGGTCAGCGTAACTCGGGAGGTAGTCTAAAATATATATTTTCTTTATTCTCACCTAACTCTTCGGCAATAGTATTTAACTCAAGGCTAATTGCTTGAACCACACTCTGAACAATTGATTCTGGTGCCGATGCTCCAGCTGTTATGCCAATATTGTTATATTTAGCTAAAGATTTTAAATTAAGCTCCTCAGGACCATCTATCAAGACAGAAGTAGCACCGCACTTCTCAGCCAACTCTTTTAAACGGTTTGAGTTAGAGCTATTTCTTGAGCCTATAACAACAATAAAATCACACTCTAAAGCAAGTTGCTTAACAGCATCTTGTCTATTTTGAGTTGCATAACAAATATCATCGCTTTTTGGTTTTAGAATTTTAGGAAACTGTTCATATAAGATTTGAACTATGGCAATAGTGTCATCAAGGCTAAGAGTCGTTTGTGTTACGTATGCAAGATTTTCAGGCTGTGAAACAATTAATGATCTAGCTTCTGCCTCATCTTGTACCAAATAAATTTTGCTATTGGACTGGATGGGATTATGTCTTCCTAGCGTTCCTTCTACTTCAGGGTGCCCCTCATGACCAATTAAAATAATATCTCTGCCGGCCCTGACATGACGCTGAACCTCGCTATGAACCTTTGTTACTAGAGGACATGTAGCATCGAAAGAAAGCAAATTAAATTCTTCAGCTTCTTTCTCAACCTTCTCTGAAACTCCATGAGCACTAAAAATAACATGAGATGATTGAGGTACTTCACTGAGCTCATCAACAAATATTACGCCTTTAGACTTTAATTCATCTACTACAGTCTTATTATGAACGACTTCATGGCGAACATATATTGGTGGTCCAAATTTTTTTAAAGCTTGGTTAACAATATCAATCGCTCGATCTACTCCAGCACAAAATCCTCTTGGATTTGCCAATAAAACTTTAGTCTTCATCATGATCTATTTTGAAGAAATTTTTTAAACTCCGTCAAGAAAAATAAAGCAGCGCCAATTGAAATAAAAGCATCAGCGAAATTAAAAATAAAAAATGAATTATTGCCAACATGAAAAAATAAAAAATCAGTTACCACCCCATCTGGCAATCTATCAAGAATATTTCCAAGCGCTCCAGCAATAATCAAAATCAAAGAAAGACGGTTAATAGAAGACTCTTCACTTTTGTATAGTGAGTGAAGATAAGCAACAATAACTAATCCAAAGAGAGATAAACCAAAACTAAATACATCATTATTAAAATCAAAAATACTAAAAGCTATGCCTGAATTGAATACCAGCAATAGATCTAGTATTGGTATCAGTGGGATTGCCTCCCCAAAGACTAAGTTTTCTTCAGCAACAAATTTTGACATTAAGTCAATTGCAATTAAGAACAATATAACAAGATAGCCTTGTTTTATGCTAAGCAAATCCTCTATCCTCTCCTGGGCCATCTAAGTTTTCTACACACCTATTACATAATTCTGGATGCTTACTACTGGAGCCAACCGATTCATTTCTATGCCAACATCGCACGCATTTTTCTGCAGATGATTTAAATACAGATATTTTGAAAGAATCTCCTTGAAGAATATTGCACTCTGAAACTATAAAAAAGAAATGCATTTCCGCAGCAAACTTATTCACTAAGTTAAAATCATCAGAATCAAGAATTAACTCAATTGATGCATCCAATGAGCCCTTTATCACTCCAGCAGCTCTAGACTCTTCAATGTTTTGATTGACCTCTTCTTTGATCTCCAACATTCTCTTCCAATCTTCATTTGAAAGATTGGTATTAAAAGTTTCTAAATCTTTTAAGGTTGCTAAAAATACTGAGTCTGCCTCTGCCAAAAGAAAATCATTACCTTGCCAAATCTCCTCAGCTGTAAAAGATAAAACAGGTGAGATTAATACGACAAGCTGATTAACAATTATTTGCATTGCAGTTTGAGCCGATCTTCTGATTTGAGAATCTTGCTGAGTGGTATATTGCCTATCTTTGATAATATCTAGATAAATGCCACCTAATTGATTGACACAGAAATTATGTATTCTCTGAATAACTTGGTGATATGAATATACTTTATAAAATTCCTTTACATCCTCTTGCAAAAGAGCAAGTTCATGCAAAACCCATCTATCAAGTTCAAGCAAATTATTTAGTTCAATTGAATCCTTGTTTGCATCAAAATCATTGATATTCCCCAATAAAAATCTAAAGGTATTTCGGATTCTTCTATATTGATCTGAAACCCTCTTAAATATTTCATCAGAAGCAACCATTTCACTTCTAAAATCAGTTGAGGCAATCCAAAGTCTTAAAATGTCAGCGCCCAATGTATCCCAAATTTTTTGAGGTGAAATAGTATTGCCTAAAGACTTAGATTGTTTTCTACCTTCATCGTCAACAACGAATCCATGAGTGAGAACTGAGTGATAAGGAGCCATGCCATTTGTTGCAATGCCAGTCAACAAGGATGATTGAAACCATCCCCTATGCTGATCTGATCCCTCTAGATAAAGATCTGCAACCACATCTGCACCATACAACTTATCTAAAACGCACATGTGAGTTACGCCTGAATCAAACCAAACATCCAAGGTGTCATAAACCTTAGAATAGGACTCTGCATCATCAATCAAGGAATCAAGGCTTAAATTATCCCAGCCCTCAATACCCTCTTTCTCAATAACATCTGCAATTTGGTTAAAAAGCAGATTCTGCTTGGGATGAATCTCACCTGTTTCATTATGAATAATTAGGGTAATTGGAACGCCCCAATTTCGTTGTCTCGAAATACACCAATCAGGGCGATCTTCGAGCATTGAAAGAATGCGTTCCTCTCCCCAGCCTGGCTCCCAATTAACATCTTTAACTGCATTAACTGCTCCATCACTAAGACCAGATTTATTCATTGAGATAAACCATTGTGGGGTTGACATAAAAATGACTGGTGACTTGTGCCTCCAACAATGTGGATAAGAATGATTGTATTGTTGATGAGCAAGCAATGCGTTGTTGTCCTGCAATAACTCAATAACAATTGGATCTCCTTTTTTAGTGCTTAAGCCGCTCAATGGTCCGTATTCTTCTTTAAAAATGCCGCGATTATCCAAGGCTTTTACAGATTCAAGACCATTTTTTATGCAAATAAAGTAATCATCCAACCCGTGCGCTGGAGCAGTATGCACACAACCCGTTCCACTTTCAGTGGTGACATGGTCTGCGTGCAATAGCTTTGATTCCCTTTCATATAAAGGATGAGCCATGACGATCTCAGTAATTTCTTTTCCTAAAACTGATCCAAGAATCTCTAATTTCATGCCCCATCTATCAGAGCATGCTTCCAATAGTTCTTTTGCAATAATAAAATGGCCCTTATCGCCTCTAACAAAAATATACTCAATTTCTTCATGGATACACACAGCAACATTTGATGGGATGGTCCATGGAGTTGTTGTCCAAATTACGAAGTATGCTTCTTCAACTTGATCAACTTGAAATGTTGAGCAAAGCGACTCAATGGAGTGGGGCAACACTTTAAACTTAACATCGATAGAATGAGATTGCTTATCCAGATACTCTACTTCAGCCTCGGCTAAAGCTGATCTGCAATCCATGCAAAAATGGACAGGTTTTTCTCCTTGCTCAAGATGTCCATTAGCAATGATTCTTCCTAATGCACGAACAGTGTCTGCTTCAAAACTTTTATTTAATGATAGATATGGATTCTCCCAATCACCTAATACTCCCAATCGAATAAAATCTTTTCTTTGCTTATCAACCTGAGATTGTGCATATTCTCTGCAAGCTTTGATAAATGATTTTTTATCTCTAACAAGATCGCTTCCCTTCCCATGTTTTTTTTCAACATTTAATTCGATCGGCAAACCATGACAATCCCAACCAGGAACATATGGCGCATCTTTTCCAAGCATGCTTTGGAATTTTATTGTGATGTCTTTAAGAGTTTTATTAACGGCATGACCTAAATGAATATCTCCATTGGCATAAGGAGGCCCATCATGAAGAATAAACTTTTCCTTGTGAGCATTTTGCTCTCTAATTTTTTGATAGAGGCTAATAGAGTTCCAAAATTCTAATATTTCTGGCTCTTTTCTGGGCAAACCAGCTTTCATCGATAAATCAGTTTCAGGGAGATTTAAAGTATCCCGATATTCTTTGCTCATAGAGAATTATTCCAGTATTTCTTTAGCTTGAGATATGTCTTGAAGAATTTGTTCTTTTAATAGGTTAATGTTATCAAATTTCTTCTCATCACGAAGTTTATTTTTGAATTCTACAGTCAATCTTTGACCATATATAGACTCACTGAAATTAAATATATGGATTTCTAGAACAGGCTTAGATCCGTCTACTGTAGGTCTGATGCCCATATTTGCAATTCCATTAAAAAACTCTCCCGCCAACGAACACTTGACTGCATAAACCCCAGCTATAGGAAGCCTTTGTCTTGGTATCCAGAGATTTGCTGTAGGGACGCCGATAGTTCTACCTAATTGTTTTCCATAAACCACTTTTCCTGAAAACGTATAGGGTCGCCCTAGTAATTGTGCTGCCAACTCAAACTTGCTCTGTAACAGAGCCTCTCTTATTCTTGTAGAGCTTATTCTTAAACCATCTCTTGTGACTGTTTTATTGGCAATTACTTCTGTTCCGTTGCTCTTGCCCCAATCTTTTAATAGCTGAAAGTCACCAGCCCGCTCAGCTCCAAATCTAAAATCATCACCAATGATTAAATGTTTTAAGTTAAGTTGGGCTAGAACATCATCAAGAAAACTCTGTGGAGTCATTGTTTTTAAAGATTTATTAAATTGAAGAAAAAATGCAAAATCTATTCCAAAATTTTTTAGCAACTTTACTTTTTCTCTCCAAGGGCAAATTCTCGGAGGTGCTGAAGAATTTTCATCTTTAGCTGCAAAATACTCAGATGCATGCGGCTCTGTAAAAAATACTAAAGACGCACTTGAGCTCTCTCTTGCCTTATCTTTTACTTGATTAAGAATTGCTTGATGCCCAAGATGCAAACCATCAAAATTCCCGATGGTTCCACTCATTGACCGATTTGGAAACTTTCTATTAAAAGTTTCTATGTTTCCTATTCCTCTAATTAAGTACATTATTTAAAATCAGCCGGCCTAACGCCTAATATAAAACTCGATCCAAAATAAATTATTAATGAACCAATGACGGCAGCAACTAGATGCAAAAGCCTTTGAGTTTGACTAAATAATTCAAAATCAAAATATTGATTAAAAATTGATAAAAATGATATCAAAGCAACACTAGCTATTAACACTTTTAAAGAGAAGGCGCTTAAAATTCCAGAAAAAGAAATTAACCCATCTCTTTTAAGAATAAAACTTAAAATTATTACACTTACTATCGCAGAAATAGAACTGGCAATTGCTAAGCCAAGATGCCCTAAACCAAAATAAAATGCTAGTAGGTAGTTCAAACATATATTTATCAATAAACTTAGAAATGCTATCACCATAGGAGTTTTGGTATTTTGTCTAGAAAAAAATGCTGGAACCAATACCTTCATGGCCATAAAAAAGGGTAGTCCAATTGAGAAACCTATTAGACTCAAGCTGGCTTGCTGCACGTCACTCCACAAAAAAGCTCCTCTTTGAAAAATAGTTGCCAGCAATGGGGATGCAAATAAAGCCAATCCAATTAACGAAGGGATAGCTAAAAAAAACACTAACTTAAACGCATGCTCAAGCTGCTCAGTATAAGCTTGAATTTCTTTTTGAGCATAAGCCTTTGAAAGACTGGGCAAAAGAACGGTTCCAATAGCAATGGCAAATATTCCCATTGGGAATTGTATTAATCTATCTGAAACATATAGCCAAGTTGGACTACCTGTAATTAATAAAGATGCAAAAATAGTATCAATTAATAAATTTATTTGAGCTATGCCTCCTGCAACAATGGCTGGAAGAATAAGAATAAAAAATTTTTTAACTCCGGGATTCTGAAAATCAATTTTTGGTACAGGAATTTTTTTTATCGTTGCTAAGGGTGCAATCTGGAACAGCAATTGAAGAAATCCTGCCAGAAGCACTCCCCAGGCAAGAGCCATAACTGGTATGTCTATTTTTGGAGCAACCAGCCATGCTGAACCAATTAAACTCAAATTGAAAATTAAGGGAGTTATTGCCGGAATAGAAAATTTATTATGAGAATTTTGAATGCCGGCTGCAAAAGCAACAAGAGAAATTAATGCAAGATAAGGAAACATAATTCTTAAAAGGCTGACAGCTAAATCTTGTTTTTGTATATCAAAATAAAAGCCTGGAGCAAATATCAAAATAAATATTGGTGCAAACAGTAAAGCTAAGGCTGTAAATATAAAGAGTGCTGAGAGCAAAATACCAAATAAAGCATTTAGAAAATCTTGACTGCCCTTGTCATCTTTGCTGCCTAAATACTCAGAGTATATTGGGATAAAAGCTTGGCTAAATGCCCCTTCAGCAAAGAACTTTCTGAAAACATTTGGAATTTTAAGTACAACCACAAAAATATCATGAAAAATGCTTGCCCCAAGCAGATTGGTTGTAAAGATGTCTCTAATTAAACCGGCCACTCTTGAGATTAAGGTCCAACCACCCACTTTAATGGTTGAGAAAAAGTTTAAATGGGAAGCAGTTTTGTCGGTCACTTAATTTTAAGGTGTTTCTTTTTCAAAATCTAATGCGGCTGAATTGACACAATACCTCAAACCTGTGGGGTGCGGACCATCTGTAAAAACATGCCCAAGGTGCGCATCACACTTTGAACATCTAATCTCTGTCCTGACTCTTGAAAGAGAATAATCCTCTAATTCATTGATATTATTGTTATCTGCAGCTTCATAAAAACTGGGCCATCCACAGCCTGCATCAAATTTTGTTTCAGATTTAAAAAGCGTCTCACCACAGCAAATACAAGTGTAAATCCCGTCCTCGACATGATCCCAATACTGACCAGTGAAAGGTCGCTCTGTCCCACTTTCTTGAGTTACATAATAAGACTCGGGTGAAAGTTCTTTTAGCAGCTGTTCTTTTGATTTGCTAGACATATGTGTAAATAGAATTTCTTTTGCTATAAGTATAATCCATACAAGCGTTTTCTAAACTATGATTTAACTTCCCAATTTCTTACCCAGTAAATAAACAAGGTATCTATTAGCGCTATCAAAACCTTAATAACATATTTTGCCATGGAGATAGCAAAAGCTTGGGTGAATGTTAAATCTGTGGCAAGAACCCAGGTAAATTGATATATCAGGGTATCTATTAGTTGGGATGCCATGGTAGAAAGGTTATTTCTAAGCCATAGCTTTTTTCCATTTGTTAAGTTTTTTAAGTAATGAAAAAACCATACATCAAATCTTTGACTAACAAGGTATGCCGTCAAAGAGCCAATAATAAAAATAGGTGAATAAAATGCTAAAACTGAAATAGCCTCATGGACCTCTGCAGCTGATCCAGTTAGGTCAGAGGGTAGAAACTTTGTACTAAGCACCAAGGTCAGCATTACTGCTATGTTTGCAACAAATCCAAGCATGACGGCTCGATTGGCCTCATCTTTACCAAATTTCTCATTTAAAAGATCGGTAGCAAAGTAAATGCCAGAGTACAGAATTGCGCCCATGCTAACATTGAACTGCATTCCAAATAGGGTTAATTCACTAACTTTTCCACCTTGAAGGTTGCCAAGGACTATTCCCAAGATTACGGCACAATACAAACCATACTTACCAAAAAATCTATATAAAAAAATTGCTAGCGATAAGTCGTAAAAAACAACCAATAACCATAAAGTTTCTTGATTTAAATTGCTAAAGAGGCTGTCCATTTGGCAATCATTATTACATAGAAATTTACATAATTAGGTTACATTCATGGATTACAAAGTTAGAATTATTAATTGAATAAATATACAAAGATAACCAAATGAGTGAATTAGGTTTTTATAGATTTGCAAATTCACACCCTGATGAAATTGCCATCGTTGAACCATCTGAAAAGATATGGACAAGAGGTGAATTGCTTGCAAAAACTAATCAGCTAACCCATGCCTTGAGAGAGTTTGGAGTCAAGAGCGGTGATGTAGTAGCAACTGTGCTGCCTAACTCCGTTGAATACTACATAGCTTACCTTGCATGTGCGCAATCTGGCTTTTATATGGTCCCCATTAACTGGCATCTAGCTGGACCAGAAATAGCATACATTCTTGAAGATTCAGGAGCGAAAGCATTTATTGCCTCTGGCGAAGTCGCCGCCATGGAAGAAGCATGCCAAAAAGCTGTTTCAGCGATTAATTTTCCAGAGCAAGGATGCATTAGCACAACTCCAATGAGTGGATTTACGCATTTAAATGATTTTATAAGCTCTCAACCAACGACAAATCCAGAAGAAAGAACTGCTGGTCAAGTCATGAATTACACATCTGGCACAACCGGAAAACCAAAGGGCGTTAAACGCGCATTAGTTCCTGGCGACCCTGATGATGTGTTGAGCATGTTTGCAATGATACTGAGTTTTTTTGAAATTCAACCGCAGGAAAAAAATGTTCACATCGTTGGATCTCCTCTTTATCACACTGCGGTTTTGGTTCACTCTTCGGCAGCTTTACATTATGGACATTCTGTTGTTCTGATGGAAAAATTTGACGCGCAGCAAATGCTTTATCTTATTGATAAATACAAAGTTACAACAAGTCATATGGTTCCAACTCAATTTCATAGGTTGTTGCAGTTGCCAGATGAAACCAGAAAAAAATATGATTGCTCATCAACTCGTGCAATGATTCATGCTGCTGCGCCCTGCCCAATTCATACTAAGCAAGCAATGATTGAATGGTGGGGAAATTCTATCTGGGAATATTATGCTGCCACAGAAGGAGGTGGAACGGTTGTTGATGCTCAGTCATGGTCAAAGTTTCCTGGAACAGTTGGTAAAGCATGGCCGGGAGCCGAAATAAAAATTATCAATGATGATGGAACCGAAGCTGAAACAGATAATCAAGGTACGGTTTTTATGAAGCTTGGTGAAGCAACAAAATTTGAGTACAAGGGTGATCAAGCAAAGACAAAAAAAGAACGGTTAGTTATTGATGATCAGGTTTACTTTACTGTGGGTGACATAGGATATTTAAATAATGAGGGATATTTATTTCTGTGTGATAGGAAGATAGATATGATTATATCTGGTGGAGCCAATATATACCCAGCTGAGATTGAGAGCGCTTTTCTCATGCATCCCGCTGTTGCTGATGTTGCAGTATTTGGGATTCCGAATGATGAGTGGGGAGAAGAGGTAAAAGCTGTTGTAGAGCTCAACAAGGATTACCAGTCTTCTGATGAGCTTCTTGCAGAACTAATGAACTTTGCACAGGAAAATCTTGCAAAAATGAAACTACCAAGAAGCATAGATTTTATTGAAAAACTTCCTAGAGATGAAAATGGTAAATTATACAAAAGAAGACTCAGAGATCCCTACTGGGAAAATCATTCTTCAAACGTCTAATGGAGTTTAATGCTGCTGATATTTTTGAGGGAGTTGTAGATAGGATCCCTAATAGAGAAGCAGTGGTTCTTGGATCTACTCGCCTAACTTACCAAGAGTTAGATGCACGAACTAACAAAGCAGCAAATGCCTTAAAAAAACTTGGCATTAAAAAAGGTAGTCATATCGGAATTTATGCTTTCAATTGCATAGAGTGGCTTGAGGTGATGCTTGGGGCATATAAATTATGTGCAATTCCTATAAATATTAACTATAGATATGTAGAAGAGGAACTCAAATATCTAATTGATAACGCGGACATGGAAGCTGTCTTTTATCACAAGCAGTTTGGTGAAAAACTCAATAATATTAGAAATGATCTGCCTCTATTAAAAGATTTCATTTGTATAAATGATGGCTCAGGGGCTGATGATGTAATTGAAGGGAGTTTTGATTTTGAGGCTCTTATCTCAAACGAAGATGATTCAAGACTAAGTGTTGAAAGATCGGGTGACGATAGATACATACTCTACACGGGTGGCACGACTGGCATGCCAAAAGGCGTTGTCTGGCGTATGGAAGATGTGCTGATGACTCTAGGAGGTGGCATTGATGCAGTAACTGGAGAAAAATATCCCACTCCTGAGGCATTTGCAGATAAATGCTTGCAAGACCAAACAACTGCTCTTGCATTAGCCCCACTCATGCATGGCGCTGCTCAATGGCAATCGTTTAATGCTTTTTTTTCAGGTTGGAAATTCATTCTTAATGATCAAATTTCATTTGACGCGGATTATATTTGGGAAATTATTGCAAAAGAAAAAGTGATGAATCTAACTATCACAGGCGATGCAATGGGAAGACCGCTTTGTGACGCACTCCCCTCCGCATTAGAAAAAGGTTTAGACCTATCATCATTATTTGTTCTGGCAAGCACTGCATCTGTTTTCAGTGCATCCATCAAAGATACCATCCTGGAATATCTACCAAATCTTTTTCTTATAGATGCAGTGGGATCATCTGAAACTGGAGCAACAGGTGTAAACATTCATACGAAAGATGGAAAATTAAAAGATTCTGGCGGGGGTCCAAAATTTACAAAACCTAACTTTAGTGAAATTGTAAATCTTGAAACATTAGAAATAATCCAACCTAGTGACACGGCAACTATTGGTTATTTGGCAAGAAAGGGGCATGTACCGGTTGCATACTATAAAGACGAGGAAAAATCTAAAAAAACCTTTATTGAGATTAATGGAGAAAGATATTCAATACCAGGAGATATGGCTAAATATGAGGAAGATGGTCAGATGACTCTTCTTGGAAGAGGAAGTGTTTCAATTAATTCAGGTGGAGAAAAAATATTCCCAGAAGAAGTTGAAATGGCCCTGAAAGCTCATCCAAACATATTTGATTGCCTGGTAGTTGGTGTTAAAGATGAAAGATGGGGACAAAAAGTTGTTGCTGTAATTCAAAGAAGAGAAAACTCTGAGCTCTCCCTCAATGAAATAAAAGATACTGCCTCAAAATATATAGCCAGTTACAAAATGCCAAAAGAAATAGTTTTTTCTGAATTGATAGAAAGAGCTCCATCAGGTAAGCCTAATTATCAATGGGCGCAAAAATTTGCTAATTCACAATTAAACATAAAATAATTATGAGAATTGAGACTTATATTCCCGGTTTATCTAAAAATACCATCGAAATAGTTAAGCATGCTGAATCTCTTGGATATGATGCGCTTGTTTCTGGGGAGCTAAACAATGAGCCTTTCCTACCTGTTCTGCTTGGATTGGAACATTCAAAAAAAATGATTGTAAGAACTGGATTAGCTATAGCTTTTCCAAGAAGCCCTATGACCGTTGCTAACATGGGTTGGGACTTACAGTCATTTAGCGATGGTCGTTTTCAACTTGGCTTAGGAACTCAAGTTAAAGGTCATAATGAAAGAAGGTTCAGCGTACCTTGGTCTCCA
Source organism: uncultured SAR86 cluster bacterium (assembly GCA_902593675.1). Lineage (GTDB taxonomy): Bacteria > Pseudomonadota > Gammaproteobacteria > Magnimaribacterales > D2472 > D2472. The sequence goes on along the minus strand of CACJJI010000007.1, from coordinate 6,626 downwards.
CCAGCACCAAGAATGCGAGAATATATTCTTGCCGTCAAAGCTATTTGGAACACATGGAAAACAGGGGAAAAATTAGATTTTCAAGGCGAGCACTATACCCATACCCTTATGACCCCAATGTTTACTCCGCCACCTATGGATTGCGATGTCCCTCCAATTTATGTTTCTGGTCTTGGGCCTGGAATGGCAAAAATCGCTGGTGAAGTTGCCGACGGATTATTGCTTCATCCCATGTGCTCTCCAAAATACATAAATGATATTATTTTGCCAGCAGTAACTGAGGGCGCAAAAAAGTCAAACAGAGATCCTAAAGAATGTGAATTACTTTGGGGCGGATTCATAGCAACCGGAGAAACAGAAGAAGATCTTAAAACAGCTAAGAGAAACGTTGCTGCGAGGATAAGTTTTTATGCTTCAACTAGAACCTATAGACCGGCTCTAGATTTTCATGGCTGGGGAGATGTTAATGAAGCTTTGCATAAATTATCTGTGGAAGGAAAATGGGAAGAAATGTTTGCTTTGGTCACGGATGAAATGGTTGAAACTTTAGGATTTTGTGGCACTGGTGAAGAAGTGGCTCACAGCTTGAAAGATAATCTGGGCCCTATCTGCAGTGCTGCAATGTGGAATGAAGTTGAACATCTTGGCACTGATCATTCTAAAGATGAGCATGTGAGTCATTTAATTCAAATTGCAAAAGGATAAATGATTTCTTTAAAACCTCATGCGTATGCTGAGCTTCCTCAAGAATTCTATACTCTCCAAAATTGGCAGGGCTTTGATAATCCCTTGCTCGTTATTGAAAATTCTCAACTGAAAAAAGAGTTAGGTCTTGAAAATATTAAGAAGCAAGAACTTTTAGATATTTTTAACGGCTCGTCATCAATTGAAAATCTCAAACCTCTATCCATGGCATATTCTGGCCATCAGTTTGGGCAATATGTAGAACAATTAGGAGATGGCAGAGGATTATTGCTAGGGGAGATAGATTCATCAGAAGGCTTAATTGATATTCATCTTAAGGGAGCTGGTAAAACTCCCTACTCTAGATTTGGGGATGGGCGAGCTGTTTTAAGGTCTGTGATTAGAGAATATTTATGTGGAGAAGCAATGCATGCTTTATCAATCCCAACATCAAGAGCTTTAATGATTATTGGCAGTGATGAAATGGTTATCAGAGAAAAAAGTGAAACGGCGGCAATGCTTGCAAGAACAGCCAAAACACACATCAGATTTGGCAATTTTGAATACTTTCATTACAACAATAAACCAGAGCATGTGAAAGTTTTAGCTGACTTTTGCATTGATAACTATCCTGCTTACTTTTCAAGAACTAAAAATAAATACGAAGAGTTCTTTAGGTCAGTTGTTAAGCAAACAGCATGCATGATAGCTCAGTGGCAAGCCTGTGGCTTTAGCCATGGAGTGATGAATACTGACAATATGAGTATCTTAGGAGAGACATTTGATTATGGTCCATATGGTTTTATGGAAGACTATCTTCCAAGTTATGTCTGCAATCACTCTGATCATCAAGGAAGATATGCATTTAAGAACCAGCCATATATAGGATTGTGGAACTGCTCTGCTCTTGGCCATGCATTATCCTCACTAATTTCTGAGGAAAGCCAAGATGAAATCTTGAAGACATATGAATCAATTTTTCAAAATAAGTTAGCTGAGCTATATCGAAAAAAACTTGGATTTATAAATTCACATAATGAGGATGCTCAATTAATTCAGGGTCTGTTAGATATCATGGAATCTGAAAAACTAGATTATACAAACACATTTAGAAATCTTGCTCAGGCTGTAACTGAAGTCAAAACAAATGAACTAAATTCAGATATTGCTATGTCTTGGATCAAATCCTATCAAGAGCGCCATCAGAAAGAATCTGAACCTATTGTTGAAAAAATATTGGCCATGAATGCAAATAATCCGAAATATATTCTAAGAAATTATATGGCGCAGGAAGTAATAGAGGCAGCTGAAAATTCAGATTACTCATCGCTTGAAACATTGATTGAAGTAATTACTTTTCCTTATGATGAGCTAGAGAAACATGAACATTTTGCTTGCAGATCACCAGATTGGGCGAAAAACTTAGAAATTTCCTGTTCTTCTTAATTCATTAAAAAATTTAAGGCTTATATCTTCGTCTAGTCTCTTCATGTCTTTGAATGAATAGAAATTAAAATCATGTCTTGGAGGATGATTTGTCCTTTGGGATGTGAAAACTTTTCCTAAATCTTTTCTCGGTACAGCCTTTAATTCATCTGAAATTAATTTTAAGTCAAGCTCTTTATGAAAAACGAAGGCTGGGAATGAAAGCCCTCGAATATCTTTAATTATTTTATTAAACCCATGCGGCCAATCTACAGGCATCGTTGGTTTCACTGATTTAATTTTTAAACAATTAAATACTTTTGCGCATTCCTCAGCAACAATTTTAGCTCCATTTAACTTTCCATCTAAGCTATAGCCTGCGATATGGGGTGTTGCAATATAGGATTTTTTAATTATTTCTAGGTTTGGGTTAGGTTCATTTATCCAAACATCAGAAATATAAATTAAGTTATTCGCTTTACATACAAAAGCTTCGCATACAATCTCTCCCCTTGATGTATTGATGAGGATTTTATTTGAAACTTTCTTGATATGAGACTCATTGATTAAATTATATGTTGGATGTTCCCCTGTCTCTGACAGAGGGGCATGAATAGTTATCAAATCACATTCAAGAACGCTATCTAAATCTACTAATTCAGAATGAGATAAATATGGATCACATGCATAAACTTTAAAGTTTAAAGACTGAAGAGTTTTATATAACCGTCTCCCAATATTGCCATAACCAATTATTCCAATACTGTGACTGGGATTGAAAAGACCATCTTTTATCAACTCTCCAATTGCGGCCATGACATAATGAATAACGCTAAAAGCATTGCATCCAGGCGCATGAGACCAAGCAATATTTTGAGTATCTAAATAATTTATGTCTAAGTGATTAATTCCTGCAGTTGCAGAACCAACATAGCTAATCCTTGTACCCTCACATATTCCCTGATTAACAAAAAGAGTTGAGCGGACTAACAGAGCATCAATATTTTTTAAATCAGCAGAAGATACAGTGTTTGAGTCAAATGACTGAAATGAGTAATCAGCATCGAAAAACTCAGCTAATCTGTTTTCAATTTCAGGGATGTGTAGGTCTGCAGCTATGTTGATCAATGGGATTTATCTCTAAAGATCATGCTTTTTATCCAGCCTAAGAAAGAATTCTGACCAAGGGTATAGCGATCAAGCAAGTCAAAGTCTTTAGCAAGCTTAGCTGGGTCCTGAAAAAAATCTTCACGCGTTATAAATTCATTTTCATCTAAATCTCTGATAAAGACAGCAGGGTTTCCAGCGTAAATAGTATTTTTAGGAATATCCTTTGTGACGACTGACCTCGCTCCAATAATGCTATTTGCCCCAATTTTTACACCTTTACAAATCATCGCGTCCTCACCTATCCAAACATTTTCTTCTAATACTACTGGTCTAGGATCTCCAACTACCTTTGTTCTATCATAAATACCATGCCAATCAGCATCTGTGATACATGCACCATGACCGAACATGCATGAATCTCCAATAGAAACACTCTCAGCGGCCATAATCCTGACCCCTGGTGAAATTAGGACATAATTTCCAATATCTACCTTCCCATTCCAGTCACCAGTATCCCAACTAGTGATTTGAATATAATCATCTGGTGCAGATATAAATGTTGGAAAATTTCCAACTGAAATATTAGAACCAAATAATTTGACATACCTTGGTTTAAAAAATACGGGTCCTTTACCTAAAGATTTAAATTGGGGACGAATAAATCTGTTGACATATCTAATGGTCAACTTTGAAGATATTTTTTTAAGCCAATATGGGCGACTATCTTTTCTAATTTTCTCTCTCCAATTTTATTTCAGTCCTTGTATGATAAAGTACCGAGAAATTTCTGGGCTTATTTTTTTTGAAAAACTTAATAAAAGAATTAAAGCAATTACTCAAAATTGGAATTCCAATTTATGGATCTCAAATCTCATATATGGGTATGGGAGTAACAGATACTATTGTTGCAGGTCGGGCAAGTGCTCTTGATTTATCTGGGTTAGCCATTGGAAATGCTCTTTCGATGCCCTTTTATTTTCTTCTGGGAGGTTGTTTGTTCGCAGTCACTCCAATAGTTGCACAATTATTTGGGGCAAAGAAATATGAGGAAATTGGTCAAAAGGTAAGAGAGATTCTTTGGGTTGCATTAGTCCTGGGTTTTATTGGTTTCATTCTTTATAGAAATTTAAGTATTTTTATTCCTTTCTTTGATATTGAAGATAATATTGCGCAGATTTCAGACGGATACTTAAAAGCCATGTCATTTGGTTTTGTTGCCAACATGCTTTTTACCTGTCTGCGTTGCTACAGCGAGGGCATGGGCCTGACTCTTCCAGTTTTTTGGGTTGCTTTTATTGGCATGCTGCTAAATATTCCGCTTGATATCATTTTTGTATATGGATATTTTGGAATACCTCCTATGGGAGGAGTTGGGTGTGGAATTGCAACATCAATTAATATTGTTATTGGTTTATTTGTTTTGATGCTAGTACTTCTAAAAAAGAAGGAATACGGACCCACTAAATTATTCTCAAAATTTTCTGGCCCCAACTCTAAAACCACCAAAGAAGCTTTAAAACTTGGGGTACCAATTGGGTTTGGAGTATTTGTAGAATTAAGCATGTTTTCAGGTGCGGCATTAATACTGGGATCGCTTGGTGCAATAGTAATAAGTGCTCATACTGTAGCAATAAATATTGCTAGTGTTTTCTTTATTTTGCCTTTATCTTTTGGTCTGGCCGCAGCAACGAGAATAGGCCACCTTGTAGGGGAAAAAAATCTTCTAAAAGCAAAGTATGCTTCTCATATTGCTGTTTTAATATGTTTAGTTGGAGCAATAGTAAATACAATAATAATTCTTGCCTTTAGGGAGGCTCTTGTTTCTCTTTATACTGCTGATGTTGCAGTTATCGCTATCGCGATGAATCTTCTCATCTTTGCTGCAATCTTTCAGATTCCTGATGGGATGCAAATGGGGGCCTTGGGCAGTCTTAGAGGTTACAAAGACACATTTGTTCCAATGTTGATGCTAATTTTAACTTACTGGTTTATTGCCCTACCGGGTGGATACTATCTTACTTACCATGGGATATCGAGCAATTCTCTTGGTCCAGCCGGAATTTGGATTGGAATGATTGCTGGGCTAACAGCATTTGCATGCCTAATAATTCCAAGACTGAATTATATTGCGAATAAATTTATAGCTAGAGCTAACCCAGAACTTCCTTAGTCTTTGTACCAATTTGAAGAAGATTCTCCGCTATATGGACACCACACTCTTCAAGTTTCTTAATTTTGTCAGCAGCTGTTCCCTTTCCACCAGCGATAATTGCTCCTGCATGTCCCATTCTCTTTCCTGGAGGCGCTGTTTGTCCTGCAATATATGAAATTACAGGCTTTGAAATATTATCTTTGATATATTCAGCGGCTTCCTCTTCAGCTGTTCCTCCAATTTCACCAACCATGACTATTGCTTTAGTTTGATCATCTGACTCCATCATTTTCAAAACATCAATAAAGGATGTTCCAGGAATTGGATCTCCTCCAATACCAACACATGTGCTTTGGCCGAGACCAAGATCACTTGTTTGCTTCACAGCCTCATAAGTCAAAGTACCAGATCTGGAAATAATGCCAACTGAGCCATGCAAATGAATGCTGCCTGGCATAATTCCTAACTTTGCTTCACCTGGAGTTATGATTCCTGGACAGTTAGGACCGATTAATGTGATGCCCAGCTCATCAACCCTCTTTTTAACTATAAGCATGTCTAAGGTCGGCACTCCCTCTGTGATGCATATTATTAATTTAATTCCAGCATCAGCTGCCTCTAAAATAGAATCTTTGCAAAATTGCGCTGGAACAAAAATAATTGAAGCATTTGGTTGAACCGCTTCTACAGCCTCGTGCACTGAATTAAAGACAGGCACACCCAGATGGGTTTGCCCTCCTTTGCCTGGAGTAACTCCACCAACGATGTTTGTTCCATATTCAATGGATTGCTCTGAATGTAAGGTGGCTTGAGAGCCAGTGAAACCCTGAACTAAAAGACGTGTATTTTTATCTACTAATATGCTCATTTGCTTAACTCCACAGCTTTTTTAGCTGCATCTTCAAGACTGTTTAAACTAACAATTTCTGCTGAAGATTCAGTAAGAATGTTACTTCCAATATCTGCATTATTTCCCTCCAACCTTACAACTACTGGAATGGAAACGCCTACCTCTTCAATTGCAGCTAGGATTCCCTCTGCAATAAGATCACATCTAACAATCCCACCGAAAATATTTACTAGAACTACCTTCACCTCTGGATCTGCTAATATTAATTTAAAGGCCTTCGAGACTCTTTCTTGTGTTGCAGTACCACCAACATCCAGAAAATTTGCTGGAGACCCACCAAAATATTTAATTGTATCCATAGTTCCCATGGCCAAACCTGCACCATTAACCATGCAGCCAATATTT
>CACJJI010000006.1 GCA_902593675.1 uncultured SAR86 cluster bacterium | reverse complement strand
GCACGCCTCCATTTGCAACACAATTCGGATCAGGGACTGTTTGATTTTTGTTATAGCTTCCAGCATATAAACCAGAAGCCACCGAATCTGCTTGAGTAACTTTAAAGCTATTCCCTAAACCGCTAAGACCTAATTCAGCAAACTTAGGAATGCTTGAAGCATTAAGAGGAGATTTATTCAAAGAGCTAAATGCAAACACATAGCTCCCTCCAAAAACATTTCCTCCAAATAGCGCGCCTAAAGAATTATCTCTTTGGTCATAGTTGCTAGTTTTCTGACTTCCAAGCGCAAGTCGCATGCCATCAAATTGTTGGTATGTTTGAAAGTTGATGACTCCTGCAACGGCATCAGAACCATACAATGAAGTAGCTCCATCTTTTAGAATCTCAATTCTGTAAAGTGCTATTTCAGGAATAATATTTATATCAATATAGCCTTCTCCTTCATCAGAAGGTGTTCCTGAATGGGTCTGACGCTTTTTATTTATCAACACAAGAGTTGATGCATGATCCATTCCGCGTAAAGTGATGTTTGCCATTCCCTGATCTACGCCATCTAACGCATTGGTTTGAAAGTTAGAGCCTGAAGCAATGCTGAGGTATTTGCTTAGCTCGGCAACGGTAGACACTCTCAAATTTTTAAATTCCTCAGCTGAAATAACATCTACTGGCGAGGCATTCAATTCATTAGATTCTAAATATGAAGCAACTGAAATAATTTCCTCAGTTTCTTGAGCTAAGACCAGGTTATTAGCAAAAACAAAGATGAAGAATGAAAGTAAAATTCTAGAGTTCATGTAGCTTGTAATTAATAATTTTTAATGATTATACGTATTTTAAAAATAAAAAAACCGGAAACCATTTGATAATAGTTTCCGGTTATAAATGCCTATTTAAATGAAATAATTAGAATGTCAGGTTAAACCTAATACCATAATTTTTTCCAGGTAAAGGAACCTGAGTTTTAACATATGAAGAATGGTTTCTAGCAATTTCATCAAGCAAGTTGTTTCCAAACAATGAAACAGTCAAGTCTCCCTGACCGCCCAAATTAAAACTTCTCGATAATTTAGCATTCAACATCTGGTAGCCATCTGTATTAGTCTCAGCAATACCAATGTCATTTTGTTTTTCAACGTCTTTGAACGTTAATCCAAACATTAAATTATCCTCTGAATATTTTAATTTAAAGACATTTCTAGCTGGATTTAATCTTGGAATATTTCCACCATTGGAAAACTCTCCAGAAATTTCATCTCTTCCAAATGATAAAGTTAATTCACCAGAACCTACGTCCATAGTATTACCAAATTCAATCTCATAACCATCAAGTTCGGCGTCTTGTTGAAGATAGTTTGCAAGAATTAACCCTCCATGATCGTCATGACCCTCTTCATGTTCTTCATCATGCTCTTCATGTTCTTCTTCAGTTTCATCTTGAAGATAAATATAGTTATCAACATCATTCATAAATACGGTGGCTTTAGCAAAAAAGCTTCCACTGTTCATGTTTAATGTTAAATCTATATTGTTAGATGTTTCTGAATTTAAATTCACATTACCAACCTCAAATCTAGCAGTTGCTAAATGGGCTCCATTCATGAACATTTCAGTGGTTGAAGGTGCTCTTTCTACTGAAGAAAAACCTAAATCTAAGCTGATATAGTCGCTCAGTTCTCTTCCAATATTAAAGGCAATACTAGTATTGTTAAAGGCTTGATCATAGTAAGCAACCTCACTTTCTTCGTGCTCATCATGATCTTCATCTTCGTCATGATGCTCGTCTTCATCGTGATGCTCGTCTTCATCGTGATGCTCGTCTTCATGGGTTGATACTATAGATCCTTCGTTATCAATCATGTCGTATCTCACGCCAAAGTCTAAATCGAAAGAATCAAAGCTTCTGCTTAAATAGTAACCAAATGTAAGCTCATCTCTTGAGGCAGGAGTCATGAATGCTTCTGCTCCAATCACAGATGTATCTTCATTCACAAAATTGATGGCAAATTTCTGAGAGACTGTAGAATTTGAAAAATCAAAAATAGCTCCCGCTTCTATTGCATCGTTAGTAAAGGTGGTTGGTCCTTCAGAATGACCTTCATGCTCATCATGATCTTCATCTTCGTCGTGATGCTCTTCTTCATGGGCTTCTTCAGCATGTTGCTCAGTGAAAGAGTAATCGGTATCTCTCATAAAAAAGTCAACTTTTTTTACTAAATTTCCAGCAATATTAAAAGATCCTCTGATATCAAACTTCTCAGAATCAGTGTTAGCAAAAATTCTTTCGCCTTCATGCTCATCATGTCCTTCTTCTTCATCACCATGCTCATCGCCGTGATCTTCATGTCCATGACCTTCGCCGTGGTATGGAATCCCATACAGACTCTCAATGCTTCCTAATGAAAATCCAAGATATCCCCAGTCGCCTGTAGTAGAGGCACCAAATTTGAATGACTCAGATTCAAAATCAGAATTAGCCAGGAAGCCTAAGTTTTCTTCATGCTCCTCATGCTCTTCCTCATGATCATCATGGTCTTCATCTTCATCGTGATGCTCTTCTTCTTCATGCATAATTGCGCCATTAGGAACATCAAAATTTCCAAGAGAAGTATTTTTGTAAGCAAAGCTAATATTTATATCACCACCAACATTGTCTTGAAAAAAGAAGCTTCGGCTGTCACCATCATTAACTGATTGTGACTCAGCCCCAACTTTAAATAATCGCTCTACATCTTTCATGGCAATAGAGTTATCAACAATATTGACGATGCCACCAACTGTTCCGTTGGTGTAGAGCAAAGAAGAAGGCCCTCTAACAACCTCAATTTGCTGAACATTGCTCATGTCAACGTCATTAAGGTGATCAGCACCAAGACCCGAAACATCTCGATTAACCAAGCCATTTTCAAGGATTTTAACTCTTGTGCCAGACATACCTCTGATTATTGGCTGACCAACTGCAGAGCCATAATCTGCCGAAGATACACCTAATAGTTCGTCTAGGGTTTCACCGAGACTTTGCGTTGCTTCAGATGCAATATCATCACCACTTACAATATGAATTGGATCAGCCAACTCACTTGCAGCCTTATCAATATAAGCAGAGCTTACGACCACTTCATCCATTTCATCAGCAAATACATTGTTGGTTGAAAAACCAACAAGTAACAAAAATATAAGTTTATTAATTTTCATAAAACCTCCTGTAAGAAATTAATATTTAAAAAAATTTAAATATTAATTTTTGGAGGCGCTTGAGAGTTGAATGGTTTCCGATCTTGTAGATTAACTTTTAGGGGAAGATTTACACCTACAAGTTTAGGAAAAATTTCACTTGGAATAAAAACAAAAACTTCAATATCTGAAGAGATCTCATTGTGACAAGCAAGGCACTCTACTTCAGGCCCCGCAGTTAAGGGAGCCTCATCAATGTGTGCAAACGAATGGAGTGCTATACTTGCAAGGAAAAATAACCCAATAAATGAGATACTTTTGCTTTTACGTCCAAAATCCATAGGGCGATATTATAGCATCACAAAAAAATTACAATAGCGAAAATTGAATGTATAAAGAAGCAATACAAGATGCCATCTCAATGCATGAGCTTCCTTCAAAATGGAATTCTGACGTTTTAAATGAAGCTAAAACTGCTGCTAATAAAAAAAAGATAGCAAGATATAGAAAAGATTTAAGAAAGCTAAATTTTGCAACCATTGATGGAGAGGATGCTAAGGATTTTGATGATGCTGTTTACTGTGTAAAAAATAGTAACAGCTTCACGCTCTATGTTGCGATTGCAGATGTATCCTTCTATGTAACTCCAGGTTCCAAAATAGACATAGAAGCAAAAAAGAGAGGCACTTCAATTTACTTTCCAGAAACAGTTATTCCTATGCTTCCAGAAAATTTATCAAATGGGATTTGCTCACTAAGACCTAACGAAGATAGATGCTCAATGATATGCGAAATGTCTATAGGCTTAGATGGCAAAAGAAATAAGTACAAATTTTATAGCGGTCTTATTAACTCAAAAGCGCGACTGACTTACAATCAAGTTGAGAAGCATCTTAATAAGTCATCCAGCATTAAACAGGCTGGAGTTCGTGATTCAATAAAGCATCTGAAAGATCTTACCAACCTTAGATTGAAACTACGCAATCAGAGAAAAGCCCTAGAAATTAATCCTATGGAAACAACCTTAGAGTTAAGTGAAAGCAAAGAAGTTAAAAATATAGTTTTAAAAAAGTCTCTTTTTGCACACAAACTTGTTGAGGAGTCTATGCTGCTTGCGAATGAGTCTGCGGCTGAGTTCATGCAAGATCGTCTTAATCTTGGTGTCTATAGAATCCATGAAGACCCTGATCCAAGTAAACTTGAGGCATTAAAGAAACATTTTAAGATCTCGCCCAAGCAAGTCAAAAAATTATCGCCCTTGGAAGTTGTTAATTTGTGCTTAGATCAAGCCAATAAAAAAAATGATATCACTGGTCAAATCTTGATACTTCAAAGCCTAGCCAGAGCAGAGTATTCAACAAATAACTTAGGTCACTTTGGATTGCAATTAGCACAATACTCTCATTTCACATCGCCAATAAGGAGGTATCCTGATTTATTAGTGCATAGATTAATCAATTCCTCTCTTGCTCAAAAGAAAATTCAAACAAGACAAAATGAATTACAAGATGAGTGCGAGAACTCCTCAATGCTAGAAAGACGAGCTGAAAAAGCATCCAGGCAAGTTGAGCAAGTATTAATTTGCACTTATCTTAAATCAAAAATAGGATCAACCATGGACGGTGTTGTGACTGGTGTAACAGACTTTGGGTTATTCATTAATTTAGAGCCCTACTTTATATCTGGCCTATTGCATGTCTCTGATTTGCCTGATGACCGATATCATTTTTTACCAGATCGTAATGCGCTCAAAGGAAAAAGAAGAGGCGGGATTTATAAGCTTGGACAAACAATTAAAGTTAAAATTGCCGCTATCTTTCCCCTTGAACGAAAGATCAATCTAGTGATTTCAAATGGAAAATAAAGATTCTGCAAATCTTCGTGTTGGTTTTCACAGCATCGAAATGCTGTTAAAGCTTTCACCCGAAAATATAAAAAAAATCTTCATACCAGCTAATCGGACCGATGATAGAGTGTTAAATTTAATTGCTATGGCTGAAAACCATTCAATCTCAATAGAGAGAAAGAAAAATTTATCTCAGCACCCTGAAGCTATTCTTAAAAATGAGTTAAACCTTGGATTAAGTGACCTTAAAAAGTATGAAGAAAGTATCCAGCATGAAAATCCTACATTTTTAGTTATTGACAATGTCATTGATCCGCGCAACCTTGGAGCATGTATTAGATCTGCGGCTGCTAGTAATGTTGCTGGTGTCATCATCAACAAACATCATTGCTCCCCAATCACTCCACTTGTGAGGCAAGTTTCTGCTGGTGGAACAGAGGCAATTCAAATATTTACAGTCACAAATTTAATTAATAGTCTGAAACACTTTGAGAAACTTGGCTACCTCATCCTGGGCACAAGCGAACATGCAAACTCAAGCTATACAGAATTAGATCTAAATAAACCTCTACTGGTAATCATGGGCTCTGAGGAAGATGGTGTGCGCAAAAAAACATTAGATACATGCTCTCAAACCTGCACTTTATCAAAGAACAAAATAATTAACAGTTTGAATGTATCAGTTGCCACTGGTGTAATACTTTTTGAAATTGCAAGGCAGAAGTTAATATAAAATTCATTTACAATGGCTTAATTGAAAAAATCATTGAATTGATAGAATGCTTAACCAAAGAACTATAAAAAATCCCATCAAAGCTGTTGGAGTAGGCCTTCACAGCGGTCAAGATATGACCTTGGAGCTTCTACCTGCCCCTATAGATGCAGGTATTACTTTTATCAGAACAGATTTAGATCCTGAAATAAGTATTCCAGCAATATTTGAATATGTTGGAGATACAACTCTCTCAACTGCTCTTTTTAAGGAAGGTTACAAAATTGGAACCATTGAACATCTTCTTTCTGCAATTGCGGGTCTGGGAATTGATAATTGCATTATCAAAGTTGATGGTCCAGAAATTCCTATTATGGATGGAAGCGCGAGCCCATTCGTATTTTTAATCCAATCGGCTGGATTGGAAGTACAGGAAAAATTAAAAAAATTTATTAAAGTTAAAAAAGAAGTGCGAGTTGAGCGTGGAGATACATTCGCAGCCATCAAACCATTTGATGGTTTCAAAGTCTCATTTGAGATTGACTTTGATGATCCAACCATTAAAAAACATACTCAAAAATCATCAATTGATTTTTCCTCTACCACATTTGTTAAAGAAGTCTGCAGGGCTAGAACTTTTGGCGCAGTAAAAGATATGGATACCTTGCAATCTCAAGGTTTAGCATTGGGAGCCAGTGTTGCTAATGCTATTGCTGTTGGAGAAGATGGCATCCTCAACGAGGAAGGCCTTAGATTTGATGACGAGTTTGTAAAGCATAAAATGCTTGATGCCATAGGAGATTTATATCTTCTTGGACATAACCTTATTGGTCAATTTTCAGGCTATAAGTCAGGACACTCTCTTAACAACGAATTATTAAGAAAAATTTTAGCGTCTGAGGATGCTTGGGAGGTAGTCACATTTGAAGATTCTTCAATTGCCCCCATATCATATGCAAGAGCACCTTTTGGCGATGCTATATAGCTCTGAGTAAAACAAAAAATTATTAACGATTAAATTCATGTCATTTTTAACCAAAATATTTGGAAGCAGTAATCAACGCGCACTAAAGCGCATGCAAGTATCTGTGAATCAAATTAATCTTCTGGAGTCAGAGTATCAACAACTCAGTGATAATGAGTTGTCAGGTCTAAGAGTTAAATTAAAAGAATCTTCAAAGGATGCGAGTTTTGATTTATTAGTTCACGCTTTTGCAGCAACACGAGAAGCAAGCGTTAGGACAATTGGTCTGAGGCATTTTGATGCTCAGATGCTTGGCGGTATTGCTCTATCGGAAGGAAATATTGCTGAAATGAAAACCGGAGAGGGAAAAACTTTGGTTGCTACCCTTCCAGCCTACTTGAATGCAGTCAAGAACAATAAAGTGATATTGGTGACGGTGAACGATTATTTGGCGCAAAGAGATGCTGACTGGATGAGACCAATATACGAGCGACTTGGACTTACGGTTGGGGTTATTTATTCAAACCAATCATTTGAAGAAAAGAAATCTGCTTACCAATGTGATGTTATCTATGCTACCAATGGAGAACTGGGTTTTGATTATTTAAGGGATAATATGGCCCTTCGTGCTGAAGATAAAGTCCAGTGCTCACTAGATTTTGCGATTGTTGATGAAGTAGATTCCATTCTAATTGACGAAGCTCGAACGCCTTTGATTATTTCTGGCCCCTCAAATGAAAGTGCTGATTATTATGTCCAAATTAAAAAAATTATCCCAAAGCTAAAAGAACAATTAAGGGAAGGAACTGAGGATGAACCGCTTACTGAAGACGAGATAGGACACTACATTATTGATGAAAAAAATAGGTCAATAGAGCTTACTGACGATGGGTATATGGTTGTTGAACAACATCTTGAAGAGTTGGGGTTACTTCAATCTGAAGATAGCTTATATTCCGTCAGTAATTTAAAAATCATGCGATATGTAAATGCAACTTTAAAAGCTTCATTCTTATTCAAGAAAAATGTTCATTACTTGGTCAGAGGTCAACAAGTCTTGCTCATTGATGAGCATACTGGCAGAACAATGCCAGGAAGAAGAATGAGTGAAGGAATTCATCAGGCTCTTGAATGCAAAGAAAACACTCCAATACAGAGAGAATCTCAAACACTTGCATCTACAACTTACCAAAACTTCTTTCGACTCTTCAATCAGCTATCAGGAATGACAGGTACTGCCGACACTGAAGCGGCTGAATTTGCTGAAATATATGGACTCAATGTTTCGATTATCCCAACAAATAAGCCGATGGCTAGAGAAGATAATGATGATTTAGTTTTCCTGACTCAAGATGCAAAATTTAAGGCATTAATTGAAGAAATAGAGCTATTACGTAAAAAAGATGCGCCAATATTAGTAGGCACGGCCTCGGTGGAGTCATCAGAAATAGTTTCAGCCTTGCTAAATAAAAAAAATATCTCCCATCAGGTACTTAATGCAAAGCAACACGAAAAAGAAGCAGAGGTTATTGCAAATGCTGGGCGTCCTGGTGTGGTTACTATAGCAACAAATATGGCCGGAAGAGGTACCGATATTGTGTTGGGAGGCAAGGAAAATATTGGTGATGGTGAATGGGAAAAAAGACATCAAGTAGTTTTAGATGCAGGCGGCTTGCACATTCTTGGAACTGAGAGACATGAATCGAGAAGAATTGATAATCAGTTAAGAGGTCGATCTGGAAGGCAAGGAGATCCAGGTTATTCAAAGTTTTTTCTATCTCTAGAGGACGACCTATTAAGATTGTTTATATCTGACAGTCGAAGAAGTCTCTTCGAAAGAATCGGCATGGGTGATGACCATATTGAGCACAAAATGCTTTCTCGCGGCATAGAAAATGCGCAAAAAAGAATAGAAAGTAGGAATTTTGACATAAGAAAAAACCTATTAGAATATGACGATGTCGCAAACGATCAGCGACAAGCAATCTATTCATTGAGAAATCAGTTGCTTAATGAGGATAATATTTCCGAAGCAATAAATGATTTAATTGATGAGGAGATGCGTGCGGTTTCATATGATTTTGTGCCCTTGGACTCTGTTGAAAGTCAGTGGAGACTAGAGGAATTAGATAAACATTTGTTAGATCATTACTTTATAGCAGAAGATGTAGCGGTCAAAGTTAGGAATGATCAAAAGTTAACTCCTGATTCAATTGCAACACTTATTGCTGAGGGTGCAGAAAAAAAATATAAAGAAAAATATCTTAAAATTGGAGACAATCTTGCTCAACTCGAAAAGCAGGTAATGCTTCAAATCCTAGATGTTCATTGGAAAGATCATTTATCTGAAATGGATCACTTAAGACAAAGTGTTGGTTTAAGGGCTTATGCTCAAAAGAATCCAAAAAATGAATATAAACGAGAAGCATTTGAAATGTTTGAAGTAATGTTAAATGAAATTAACACTGAGGCAATCAAAGTTCTATTTAGAATCGAGCTTGCCAGCGAAGAGGAAATTCAGGAATTAGAAGCAAGATCTCTTGAAGCTCAGCAAAACAGAGAAATGAAGCTTCAACAAGAACAAATTCAACCAGTTATAGGAAATGATCTAAGCCCCGAATCAGAACAATTAGCCAAGGTAGAAACAGTGAAAATAGATGAGCCAAAGTTACAAAGAAATGAGATTGTAAAAATTACTAATGGCAAAGAGACAAAAGAATTAAAGTATAAAAAGGCTAAACCCCTTATAGAAACAGGGGAATGGAAAATAATTCAATCTTGATAAAAATCCTCTGACTCAATTGGCCTGCTTATCAACTTCTCTTCGTTAGCCCAACTTCCAAAATCAATCAATTTACATTTTTCAGAGCAAAATGGCCTATGAATATTCGTAGGACTAAGATCAGCTTCTTTAGTGCATTGGGGGCAGGTCTTTGTCATTTTTAAGAAAGGCCTAAATAAAATTTATGCATTGCAATAGATCTAATTTTCAAATTTTCTAATGAATCATTATTGGGAATAATATCGTTTGCAATACTTATTCTTTCCTCTCTGGAGCATTGAGAGTCCATGATTTTTTCAATCTGTGCTTTGGAATTATTATCTCGCAACATAGCTCTTTCGAGCTGAAGTTTTGGATCGCAATCAATAACTAAAATTCTATTATAGTTACTCATACTATTGGTTTCGAAAATTAGTGGCACCATGATAATTGAATATGGAGATTTTGAAGCCGCTATTTTTTTTTCCATCAACTCTCTAACTAATGGATGAATAATGGATTCTAGTAACTTTTTCTTCTTATCATCATCAAAAACTTCTTTTCTTAAATGTGCTCTATTGATTGATCCATCAGAATCAATAATTTTAGATCCAAAATACTCAACTATACTTACAAATCCAGGAGTGCCTTCTTCAATTACCTCTCTGGATAAACCGTCTGCATCTATGACGGTAATACCTTCATTTTGAAAAAAATTAGCTGAGGCTGATTTACCAGACCCTATACCACCAGTTAGACCAACTATCATTTTTGAGGTTTGGTGTTAATAAAGCTTGGTACATTATGAGCCCAAGAACTTTCTTCAACTCTTGATGCGATAAACCATTTATCATCGATCTTTTTATAAGTATCTTGATACCACATCCCGAGAAAGAAGACCTGCTCATCTTCTGTTTGCATGGGATTAAAACACATAACTTTTCCAGAAGCTGAATTACCATTTAAGGTTAAAGAAATGTTTGAAATTAAATGTTGATAATTTGGAAAATGATCTAGTGCGGTTTCCAAGTACATTATTATTTCTTGGAGGTTGCCAGCTATACCACCCACTGCTGTGTAGTCAATGTGAGCATCTTTCGTAAATAAATTATTAAACTCTTGAAAATTTTTAGTATCCACAGCAGTCGCATAATCAGTAACAAGTTTCTCAAGCTCCATGCGATCTGAAATTTCTGCAATGTCCATTTATTTATTTTAATACAAAAAAAAGGCCCTCAGATAAAACTGAGAGCCTTTCAAAGAAAAAAGCCTGACGATTACCTACTCTCACACAAGGAGACCTTGCACTACCATTGGCGTGAGTCCGTTTCACTTCTGAGTTCGAGATGGGATCAGGTGGTACCAAACTGCTATTGTCATCAGGCAAACTGGTATGTAATTCTTTTTCACTACAAAACAAATATGTTATTCCCGAACAATGGAACCTTTTTTAAGGTTACATGATCAAGCCTCACGAGTTATTAGTACAAGTTAGCTCAACGCCTCACAACGCTTACACATCTTGCCTATCAACGTCATAGTCTATGACGACTCTTTAGTAGACCGAAGTCTATGGGAGATCTAATCTTGGGAGAGGCTTCCCGCTTAGATGCTTTCAGCGGTTATCCCTTCCGAACATAGCTACCCGGCAATGCCACTGGCGTGACAACCGGAACACCAGAGGTTCGTCCAATCCGGTCCTCTCGTACTAGGATCAGCTTCCCTCAAATCTCCAACGCCCACAGCAGATAGGGACCGAACTGTCTCACGACGTTCTAAACCCAGCTCGCGTACCACTTTAAATGGCGAACAGCCATACCCTTGGGACCTGCTCCAGCCCCAGGATGTGATGAGCCGACATCGAGGTGCCAAACACCCCCGTCGATGTGAACTCTTGGGGGGTATCAGCCTGTTATCCCCGGCGTACCTTTTATCCGTTGAGCGATGGCCCTTCCATTCAGAACCACCGGATCACTAAGACCTAGTTTCCTACCTGCTCGACCCGTCGGTCTCGCAGTCAAGCATCCTTATGCCTTTATACAATCTGCATGATGTCCGACCATGCTTAGGATACCTTCGTACTCCTCCGTTACTCTTTGGGAGGAGACCGCCCCAGTCAAACTACCCAGCACACACTGTCCTCGATCCGGATAACGGACCTAAGTTAGAGCCTCAACTTTACAAGGGTGGTATTTCAAGGACGACTCCACCAAGACTAGCGTCTCGGCTTCAAAGTCTCCCACCTATCCTACACAAATAAAGTCAAAGTCCAGTGTGAACCTGTAGTAAAGGTGCACGGGGTCTTTCCGTCTAGCTGCGGGTACACTGCATCTTAACAGCGATTTCAATTTCACTGAGTCTATGGTGGAGACAGTGTGGCCATCATTACGCCATTCGTGCAGGTCGGAACTTACCCGACAAGGAATTTCGCTACCTTAGGACCGTTATAGTTACGGCCGCCGTTTACCGGGGCTTCGATCAGGAGCTTCGCCGAAGCTAACCCCATCAATTAACCTTCCGGCACCGGGCAGGCGTCACACCCTATACGTCATCTTACGATTTTGCAGAGTGCTATGTTTTTAATAAACAGTTGCAGCCACCTAGTTTCTTCGACCACCATCAGCTCAAAGAGCAAGTCTTATCACCAATGACGGCGTACCTTCTCCCGAAGTTACGGTACCATTTTGCCTAGTTCCTTCACCATAGTTCTCTCAAACACCTTAGTCTTCTCGACTTATCCACCTGTGTCGGTTTCGGGTACGGTTCCTTATAATCTGAAGCTTAGAGGTTTTTCCTGGAAGCATGGTATCAACTACTTCCCACTCAAAGAGTGGTCGTCATCAGTTCTCAACCTTAAAAGACCCCGGATTTACCTAAGATCTAAGTCTACAACCTTAAACACGGACAACCATCGCCGTGCTAGCCTAACCTTCTCCGTCACCCCATCGCAATTATAAGAAGTACAGGAATATTAACCTGTTTTCCATCGACTACGGCTTTCGCCCTCGCCTTAGGAGCCGACTCACCCTGCCTCGATTAGCGTTGGACAGGAAACCTTGGATTTTCGGCGAAGAGGTTTTTCACCTCTTTGATCGTTACTCATGTCAACATTCGCACTTCTGATACGTCCAGCATGCCTTACAGCACGCCTTCAACCGCTTACAGAACGCTCTTCTACCATCTTAAATAAATTTAAGATCCGTAGCTTCGGTTTATGATTTAGCCCCGTTATATCTTCCACGCAGGCCGACTCGACTAGTGAGCTATTACGCTTTCTTTAAAGGATGGCTGCTTCTAAGCCAACCTCCTAGCTGTTTGTGCCTTCCCACATTGTTTCCCACTTAATCATAATTTGGGACCTTAGCTGACGGTCTGGGTTGTTTCCCTCTCGACTACGGACGTTAGCACCCGCAGTCTGTCTCCCATGCTCATACTCATTGGTATTCGGAGTTTGCATCGGTTTGGTAAGTCGGGATGACCCCCTAGCCGAAACAGTGCTCTACCCCCAATGGTAATACATGAGGCACTACCTAAATAGTTTTCGAAGAGAACCAGCTATCTCCGGGTTTGATTAGCCTTTCACTCCTATCCACAGCTCATCCCCTCATTTTTCAACATAAGTGGGTTCGGGCCTCCAGTCAGTGTTACCTAACCTTCACCCTGGCCATGGATAGATCACCCGGTTTCGGGTCTAATTCCAGCAACTGAGCGCCCTATTAAGACTCGGTTTCCCTACGCCTCCCCTAAACGGTTAAGCTTGCTACTGAAATTAAGTCGTTGACCCATTATACAAAAGGTACGCCGTCACAGAACAAGTCTGCTCCGACTGCTTGTAAGCACAAGGTTTCAGGTTCTATTTCACTCCCCTCGCCGGGGTTCTTTTCGCCTTTCCCTCACGGTACTGGTTCACTATCGGTCAGCTGAGAGTATTTAGCCTTGGAGGATGGTCCCCCCATGTTCAGTCAAGATTTCACGTGTCCCGACCTACTCGATTTCACTTTTAAAAGATTTTCGCATACAGGGCTATCACCTACTATGGCCATACTTTCCAGTATGTTTTGCTAATCTTAAAAAAGCTTAAGGGCTGGTCCGGTTTCGCTCGCCGCTACTACCGGAATCTCTTTTGATTTCTTTTCCTCTAGGTACTTAGATGTTTCAGTTCCCTAGGTTTGCCTCATATACCTATGTATTCAGTATAAGATAATGTGCTTATGCACACTGGGTTCTCCCATTCGGAAATCTCCGGATCAAAGGTTGTTTACCACCTCCCCGAAGCTTATCGCAAGTTACTACGTCCTTCATCGCCTTCAGCTGCCAAGGCATCCGCCTTGTGCTCTTAATTACTTGATCATATAACCCTAAAAAAGGGCTATATACTTAGCTCTCCTTTTAATGCGAGCTAAGTTTTTTTGTTATTTGAGAATAACTTAATAAAATTTTCTTCTATTAATGCAGTGATCTATTGCGTTCATATTTTTGATAACAGATAAAAACATGACGCACGTAAATATAAAAATATTTACTAGAAAATTACATACCAAAACTTATAAAGAACTTCTTTTAATATTTTTGATTACTCGTGTGGGCACTCTAGTACGAAAGTATCGTTAAGGAGGTGATCCAGCCACAGGTTCCCCTACGGCTACCTTGTTACGACTTTACCCCAGTCATGAAGCACACCGTGGTAAACGCCCTCCCGAAGGTTAGACTATCTACTTCTGGTGCAATCCACTTCCATGGTATGACGGGCGGTGTGTACAAGACCCGAGAACGTATTCACCGCGACATGCTGATTCGCGATTACTAGCGATTCCGACTTCATGGAGTCGAGTTGCAGACTCCAATCCGGACTACGAAGAATTTTCTAGGATTAGCACCACCTCGCGGCTTAGCGTCCGTCTGTATTCCCCATTGTAGCACGTGTGTAGCCCTATACGTAAGGGCCATGATGACTTGACGTCGTCCTCACCTTCCTCCGGTTTATCACCGGCAGTCCCCTTATAGTTCCCGACCGAATCGCTGGCAAATAAGGGTAAGGGTTGCGCTCGTTATCCGACTTAACGGAACATCTCACGACACGAGCTGACGACAGCCATGCAGCACCTGTATCTTGGCTCCCGAAGGCACTGCTTCATTACAAAGCATTCCAAGTATGTCAAGTATAGGTAAGGTTTTTCGCGTTGCATCGAATTAAACCACATGCTCCACCGCTTGTGCGGGTCCCCGTCAATTCATTTGAGTTTTAGCCTTGCGGCCGTACTCCCCAGGCGGTCAACTTATTACGTTAGCTGCGCCACTGAAAAACATAGTTTTCCAACAGCTAGTTGACATCGTTTACGGCGTGGACTACCAGGGTATCTAATCCTGTTCGCTACCCACGCTTTCGCACCTCAGTGTCAGTACAGATCCAGGAGGCTGCCTTCGCCATTGGTATTCTTCACAATATCTACGCATTCCACCGCTACACTGTGAATTCTACCTCCCTCTATCGTACTCTAGTGAATCAGTTTTGGATGCAGTTCCCAGGTTGAGCCCGGGGATTTCACATCCAACTTAATAAACCACCTACGCGCGCTTTACGCCCAGTAATTCCGATTAACGCTTGGACCTTCCGTATTACCGCGGCTGCTGGCACGGAATTAGCCGGTCCTTATTCTGAAGGTAATGTCACGGTCATTGGGTATTAACCAATAACTTTTCTTCCCAACTTAAAGTGCTTTACAACCCTAGGGCCTTCTTCACACACGCGGTATGGCTGGATCAGGCTTGCGCCCATTGTCCAATATTCCCCACTGCTGCCTCCCGTAGGAGTCTGGGCCGTGTCTCAGTCCCAATGTGGCGGATCGTCCTCTCAGACCCGCTAAAGATCGTCGCCTTGGTGAGCCTTTACCTCACCAACAAGCTAATCTTACGCAGGCTCATCTAATAGCGAAAGCTTCAAAGAGAGGCCTTCTTTCTCCCAAAGGAGGTATACGGTATTAATCCGAGTTTCCCCGGGCTATCCCCTTCTACTAGGTAGATTCCTACGCGTTACTCACCCGTCCGCCGCTCTACTAATATCCGAAGATACTTTCTCGCACGACTTGCATGTGTTAAGCCTACCGCCAGCGTTCAATCTGAGCCATGATCAAACTCTTCAATTAAAATCATGTTGTGTTACTTTTATAAAATATTAAAAATAACTAAAAATATATATCTCGTATTTTGAACACCCACACGAGTAACCAAAAATGTTAAAAGAACTTGCCAGCTCAAGGCCGGAACGGAGAATTGTATACCCTTAGTTAGAAATATCAACCAGTTTTATCACTAATTTTTATCTTTATTTACCAGGCGTTCTGAATGTAGAAATTTCATCTTGGATCTAAGTTCTGCGCCAACCTGCTCAATTGAATGAGAAGCAGTGCTTTTACGCTTTTCTTTCATAATTGGACCGCCCGATCCATCGTTGCTTTGTCGACAATCATTTAAAAAATTATCAGCAAATTCACCAGTTTGAATTCTTTTTAATATTCCTCTCATCGCTTCTTTTGTGTCGTCTGTTATGATTTCGGGACCACTAATATAGTCTCCAAATTCCGCAGTGTTTGAAATAGAGTAATGCATGTTTGCAATCCCACCCTCATGAATTAAATCTACAATTAATTTGGTTTCATGCAAGCATTCAAAATATGCCATTTCTGGGCTATACCCAGCCTCAACTAAAGTTTCATAACCTGCCTTAATTAATGCAGTCATACCGCCACATAAAACAGCTTGCTCACCAAATAAATCAGTTTCAGTCTCTTCTTTAAATGTAGTTTCAAGAACACCTGCTCTTGTTCCTCCATTGGCTTTAGCGTATGAAAGAGCAATCTCCTTTGCGCTATGGTTATTTGGATTATTGCCATCTTGATAGATTGCAATTAAAGATGGAACTCCTCCACCACTTAAGTAAGTACTTCTAACAGTATGACCCGGACCTTTTGGAGCAATCATAATGACCGAAGTCCCATCGCCTGGGATAATTTTTTTAAAATGGATATTGAATCCATGTGCAAATGCCAAAACTGCATTTGATTTTAAATTTGCTTTAATTGCTGATTCATACAAGCCTTGTTGAAATTCATCTGGGGCAAGTATCATGACCAAATCAGCATCACTTACTGCATCTGAAACTTTTGCTACTCTTAATCCAGCATTTTCAGCTTTAGACCATGATGAAGAACCTTCTCGTAATGCTACAGTAACATCTACTCCAGACTCATGCAGGTTATTTGCATGAGCATGACCCTGTGAACCATACCCAACAATGGTAACTTTTAAATTTTGAATAATTGAGATATCAGCATCATCGTCATAAAAAATTTTCATTCTATTTTTCTCCTAAATTTTTAAAACCTTTTCACCTTCATGCAATCCAATACTTCCTGATCTGGCTACTTCAAGAAGATTTACTTTTCCCATTGATTTAATTGCTGCCTCAATATCGCTAGACGAGCCCCATGCAGACATCACCATAGCATCATTATTTTTTTCATGAATCTTCCCATTTAAGCTCTTAAGAATTTTTTGTATTTTTTCACTATGTTTAAATTTGATCATAATAAATTCATACTCATGATGATCGCCTTCAGTTAAATCAGATACTTTAATTACATCAATGATTTTATTTATTTGTTTTGTAATTTGCTCAACGTCATTCTCTGATCCCCTAGTGGTCACTGTCATTCTTGAAAAGCTTCCATCAAAAACTGGTCCAACATTAAGAGTTTCAATGTTATAGCCGCGCTGATGAAATAAACCGACCACTCTGGCAAGAGCTCCAGGTTTATTTTCGATTAAAATTGATATGATCCTTTTCATGCTTTAGTATTTTTCTTGATCCACATATCCTGCATGCTTCCGTTTGGAGCTACCAACATAGGGTAGACATGTTCATTTGGATCAACATAGACATCAATAAAAACTAATCTATCTTTCATAGCAAAAGCTTTTTCTAAAGTTTTTTTCAACTGAGATTGTTTGGTGACTTTCATGCCTACATGTCCATAGGATTGCGCAAGCTTGACAAAATCTGGCAATGAATCTGAATATGTGCTTGCTGAGTGCCTTCCTCCATAATTCATGTCTTGCCATTGTCTTACCATCCCGAGAGCTTCATTATTTATGTTGATTATTTTTATAGGTAGATTGTATTGCAAGCAAGTTGATAATTCTTGAATGCACATTTGAATGCTACCTTCCCCAGTAACACATACAACCTCTTGTTTGGGAAATGCAAGCTTCACTCCCATTGCAGCTGGGAGACCAAAGCCCATGGTGCCCAGTCCCCCTGAATTGATCCATCTTCGAGGTTTATTAAAGTGATAGTATTGAGCAACAAACATTTGATGCTGACCAACATCTGATGTAACAAATGCATTGCCTTGGGTAGCATGATAAAGCTCCTGAACAACAACTTGAGGAGCAATCATCGAGGATTTTATTTTGCTTAAATATAAGTCATGATCCAAGCCATGTTTTTCACGCCACTGAGAAATTTGCATATTCCATTGATCCAATGCCTCTGAATCTATTTTAATTTTTGAACGTTTTATTTCTTTGATCAATGCAATTAAAGATTCTTTTACCTGTCCAACAATTGGGATATCAGCATTAATAATTTTAGAAATTGAGGCAGGATCTACATCAATATGTACAATCTTTGCATTTGGGGCAAACATTGAAGGGGTATTAGTAATACGATCATCAAACCTTGCGCCAATTGCGATAATGACGTCAGCATTATGCATGGCCATATTTGCTTGGTAAGTACCATGCATTCCAAGCATCCCCATGAAATATTTATCTTTTGCAGGATATGCTCCGAGGCCCATCAAAGTATTTGTCACAGGCGCTTTCAATAATTTGTTAAGAGCAATTAACTCCTTGTGTGCGTTACCTAAAATCACTCCTCCTCCAGCATAAATCACAGGACGCTCTGCAGATAAAATCTTCTTACTAGCTTTTTTAATTTGCCCTGGATGAGGAAATACCCTGGGTTGGTAGGAGCGAAGGGAAATCTCTTTTGCCCTTTTGTACTCAAATAGCTGCGAGGGATCAGTTTTATCTTTTGGAATGTCTATAACTACTGGGCCAGGTCTTCCAGTTGTCGCAATATGAAATGCCTCTTGAACAATACGAGGAATATCTTGAGTATTTTGAACAATAAAACTATGTTTGACGATTGGTCGAGAAATCCCAATCATATCTGTTTCTTGGAACGAATCAGTCCCAATTAAATGGCTTTGAACCTGACCTGAAATAACAACAAGTGGGATGGAATCCATAAAAGCAGTAGCAAGCCCTGTAATTGCATTAGTCGCTCCTGGCCCCGAAGTTACCAAAGCAACACCAGGTTTTCCGGTAGCACGAGAATAACCATCCGCTGCATGGGTGGCACCTTGTTCGTGACGGACTAAAATATGTTCAAAAGCTTTTTGCTTGAATATAGAGTCGTATATGTGTAAAGCTGCTCCACCAGGGTAGCCAAATATAAACTTAACCCCCTCATCTTTGAGGGCGCGCATTAATAGATCTCCGCCGGATAGTTTCATTAATTAAAGGTATTTACTTCAAAGTAAAGGGTTTTATACATCAATTATGATGAAAAACAAGTTTTTTAGTTGATTTGAAAGGCTTTAGCAATCATTCTATTTTTTTAATCAAAGATTGCATGTCTTGAGGAAGATTTGCTTGAAATTCATAAAAAATACCTTCGTTTTTCATAGATGGAAATCTAATTTTTGCAGCATGTAATGCTTGTCGGGGAAAATTTTGTAGGTAACTTATTAAATTTTTAGGGGTATTTTTTGCAATAAGATTTCTTGGGTTGTATAGACTATCTCCAATGATTGGTAATTTTTGATAGCTTAAATGAACTCTTATTTGATGAGTTCTTCCAGTTTCAATCTCAACAGAAACATGTGAATAGCCTGAATAAAATTTAATTAAAGAAACGTGGGATAAAGCATCTCTTCCAAAATCAGTTACCCTCATTTTTATTCTATTTCTTGGATCTCTTTCTAAAGGATGATCTATGGAAAAACTTCCTATTACTTGTCCAACTACTATTGCCTCATATTTCTTATAAACCGCTCTATCTTGAAGTTGATTCACAAAGAAATTTCTAAATTTTTCATTTTTTGCAACCACTAACAATCCTGAAGTATCTTTATCCAACCTATGAACTATCCCACACCGTGGCAGTAGCTTTAATTCTGGAAAATGAAATGCCAATGCATTTGCAAGAGTTCCATTGTGGCATCCTGCACCTGGATGCATGACCAAACCTGGAGATTTATTAACAATTATAAAATCTTCTTCTTCGTGCAAAATATTGATGGGTATGTCTTCCCCGTCCCACGAGACCCTATTTTCAAAGATTGGATCTAGGGATATCTCATCACCTGTATGGACTTTATCTTTTGCTTTTAGAATTTCTCCATTTACCAATAAATTACCTTGCGAGATCCATCTTTGAATTTGGCTTCTTGAAAAATCTTCATACAGAGAAGTTGCGGCATGATCTAGCCTAGAATTATGCTGCTTTTCATTAACATTTTTATGAATCATCTATCTAAACTAAAAACTTTTTTACTATCTTACAATCTAAAGTAATTGAATTAACCCAAATGCGTGAATAAATGTAAAATACATTACGAATGAAGCATATAAAAAAATATTTAAGCTTAAATTTAGCAACTGCAATTGTTCTTCCTTTGTTGATAACAAGTTGTAATTCTGATGCTCCTGTCATGGAAAGACCCGAAAAGGTTTATTACGATACTGCTCAAAGAAGAATGAAAGCCAACAATTTCTTCTCTGCAATTGAATCTCTTGAGGCTATTGAAGCAAGATATCCCTTTGGAAGATATGCCGAGCAAGCACAATCAGAATTGATTTATGCTTACTATATGAACGGAGAAGATGAAGCTTCACATGAGGCTGCAGAAAAATTTATTCGACTAAATCCAAGACATCCAAATATTGATTATGCATATTTTATGAGGGGCATAGCTAGCTATACCAGAGACAAAGGTATGTTTGCTAGAATATTTAAATCAGATCTTTCTAACAGAGATATTTCAGGAGCAAAGCAAGCATTTGGTGAGCTATCTGAATTTTTAACTCGATTTCCACAGAGCCAATATGCTCCATATGCCTCTCAAAGACTAATCTATTTAAGAAGTTTAATTGCAAAAAGTGAGTTAGTTGCTGCTGAGTATTATTTAAAGAGAAAAGCTTATGTGGCTGCGCTGCGAAGAGCGAAGTATGTTATTGAAAATATCCCTAACTCTTCTGAAACCATGCGAGCATTAAAAATTATTCGAGAGTGCTATCAAGCTCTTGGGTACTTTGAATTAATGGAAGACATAGAGGGTGTTATCGAGGTTAATGGAGGTTCAGTAATTGAGACCACAGAGCCATCCTCTTGGAATTTCTTTTCAAGAAAAGCGCCTCAACCCAACCAAAACTAATTTGCGCTAAGAAATTATCGAATATAGCTCTGCCGTGAGTAAATTGCTGGTTCGGTATAATTGCTTGGGGTCATGCTGCTGATTGCATATAAAGCTATACCCTATGCCTTGGTCGGGATCACCAAATGCAACTGCACCCCCAACTCCGGCATGACCAAACATTTTATTGTTAAAAGTTGGGGAAATATTCCCTACATTAGAAATTCCTTGAGCCAGCTCATAACCAAGTCCAAATTTTATTGGAGCACCAAACAGCACTGAATCAGGGCCACTAGAATGAGGAGTAATGGCCTGCTGAAGTGAAGCTTCGCTCATAATAGAGACTCCATTTCTAGAGCAGCCATTACTCAAAATTCCATATAAAATTGCCAAACTTTTAGCAGTTCCATGTCCGTTTGCCGAAGGAATTTCTGCCATTCGCCAATCCGGAGAATTGACATAATTATCATCCTCATCCTCTCTTTCTTGAAAAGCCTGTTGGAAATCTCCACTTATTAAAGCCTGCTTAAAGTTTTGAAGTTTTTCTGGCAAGAAAAAGTTTGGAACATATCTTAAAAACTCTCCTGGGATTTTC
Organism: uncultured SAR86 cluster bacterium; assembly: GCA_902593675.1. GTDB lineage: Bacteria > Pseudomonadota > Gammaproteobacteria > Magnimaribacterales > D2472 > D2472. Next base: position 35,711 of record CACJJI010000006.1, on the reverse strand, counting down.
ATGCTATCCCTAGCGACCATTAACATGTCTGCACATCGAATAAATTCACTCTCATCAAGACCAATATGGAAATCAATATTCAACGGGTCTGCTATTTCTTCTTTAAAATATCTGCCAACTGAACGACCATCTACTCTTCTGACTAACTCGCCAACCAGCCAGCCAAATGTTAATGCATGATATCCCTGAGATACCCCAGGTTTTCTGTAAGGAGCTTGTGACTGAAGTGACTGAGTGAATTTATCCCAATCTTGAAATGATCCACTAGGAATACCTTCTTTAAATCCAAACATTCCAGCCCTATGACACAACAAATCACTGACCTTGGTATCTTCTTTACCATTACAACTATATTCAGGCCAATAATCACCCACTCTTTTACTTGGATCTAACTTACCTTGATCGATTAGTCTTGAGATGCATGTTGCTGTTACTCCTTTAGTAACTGAAAAAACATTAATCAAAGTGTTTTCTTCCCAGGCTTTCGTTTTACTTGCATCTTGATAGCCGCCCCAGAGATTAACAATCATTTTTCCTTGATGCTCAATCGCAAGTGCTGCTCCTGTCTCAAATCCACTGGTTATAGCAACTGAAAAAGCATCAAAAACTTTTTGAAATTTGGGATCACAGTAACCTTTAATCATGTCTCTCTAAAATTTTTGATTTCCCCACTCTTCAATCTTCTTTGATAATTTGCAAGCTCTTTTTTGATTGCGGGAGCTAAAATATAAAGTCCCAATATATTTGGAAGGGCTACCACAAAAATTACAGCATCAGAAAAATCTAAAACTGCGGTCAGATTAATCGTACAGCCTAAAGCTATGAAAATACAAAAAAATATCTTAAAGATATTTTCCGCCCATACAGATTCACCAACAATATATGTCCAACCTTTTAAACCATAGTAGGACCAAGATAAGATTGTTGAAAATGCAAATAATATTGCAATGAATGATAAGGGAAGAACTGACCAACTTAGAGTGCTGCTGAAAGCTTGAGAGGTTAACGCAATACCCTGAATGCCTTGATTAGCCATAGCAGGCTCATAAACCGTTGTTAAAATTACTAATGCGGTGAGGGTGCAAATAACAACGGTATCTATGAAGGGTTCCATTAACCCAACATACCCCTCAGTGACTGGCTCTTGAGTTTTAACAGTTGCATGAGCAATTGCAGCCGAACCAATTCCAGCTTCATTAGAAAATGCTGCCCGCTGGAAACCTAAAATCATAATCCCTAACATTCCCCCGCTCATAGCGCTTGGGTTAAATGCTTCTGTTAAGATCGCTGAGAAAGCCCAAGGAACTTTTTCTGCATTCATAACAACCACAAGAAGCGCTCCAACAACATAAGTGAGCGTCATAAATGGAACTAATTTTGATGTGACCCTTGCAATTCCCTTGATGCCACCAATAACTACCAATCCAACTATCCCAGCCAAAATAGAGCCAAAAAGCCATCCTTTATCTAAAAAATAGCTGGCCTCTCCACCTGTAATAAAGATAAATTGCTGGAAGGCTTGGTTGGATTGAAACATATTGCCTATACCCAAACATCCAACAACAATAGCGATTGCATAAAATGCCCCCATTGGTTTAGCAAGCCAAGCTAAATTTTTTTGATGCAGCCCAGCTTCTAAATAATACATTGGCCCTCCAGAAATACTTCCATCAAGATTAACTTTTCTATACATAACACCCGCAACACATTCAGCAAATTTTGTAGACATGCCTAAAAAACCAGCAACAATTAGCCAAAATGTAGCTCCCGGACCACCGATAGAAATTACAATTGCGACACCAGCAATATTTCCAATGCCTACGGTACCAGAAACAGCTGTTGATAATGCCTGGAAATGAGTTAACTCACCCTCATTATCCTGTCTGGAATAATCACCTCTTAGTAATTGAAAAGCATGTTTAAATCCACGCAGATTTAAAAACTTAAAGTAACCTGTAAAAAAAATGGCTGCTCCAATTAACCACAAAACTATCAGCGGCATTGAAGCTCCAAAAATTTTGATCTCATAAAAAATAAAAGAAGATAAGATATTTGTTAAAGGCTGGACAGCAGCGTTAATCGAAGCATCAATGCCAGTTGCTGATAAAGGTATCGAGACTATTGCAGTAATACAAAAAACCAGTCTATTGCTTTTCATGAATTGAATATACTACATTAAGAAAAAATAATACTTATGAAAATTGGAATCCTGAACGCAGATACCGTCCAAATAGATGGTGCTAAAGAATTTGGCCAGTATCCTGAAATGTTCTCTAAAATATTCTGGTCGGTTGATCCTAATCTTCATTTCAAAACATATGAAGTTCAATTCAACAATTATCCTTTGGATATAAATGAATGTGATGCCTATTTAATTACGGGCAGTAAAGCAAGTTCCTATGATGATGTGCAATGGATTCATGATCTCAAAAAATTCATTCAAAGATTAGATAAAGATAAAAAAAAATTAATGGGTATATGTTTTGGTCATCAGATTATTGCTGAGGCTCTAGGGGGCGCAGTAAGAAAATCACCAAATGGCTGGCATGCTGGCGTTGATTCTGTTTCTTTGAATAGTAACGCTTATGAATATGGAGAGGATGGGAAAAAATATAACCTGGTATTTAGCCATCAAGATGAAGTTCAGGAACTTCCAAGAAATGCAACTTTAATTGCAGGATCGTCAACATGCCCAAATGGTATGTTTTTAATTAAGAATCATATTTTTTGTACCCAAGGACATATTGAATTAGATAAAAAATTTGCAAAAATAATATACGACTATAGAAAAAACCAAATTGGAGACTCAAAACATCAGCATGCGTGTGAGACACTAGCCATAAAAACTGACGAACGTGAAGTTGCAAGAAGCCTTTTAGAATTTCTTAAAAAATAACTTAATAGGGTTTGTCGCCATCAATTGCGACTCGTTGCAATAATCTGTGAGATGGAAAGTAATCATTTATTGGCTTGTGTTGTGTGCTTCGATTATCCCAAATAGCAATTGAATTTGGTTCCCATTTAAAACGACAAGTATATTCAGCTGTAATTACATGATCATAGAGAAATTGTAATATTGCGGAACTTTCTTTTTCAGGCAGTCCAATTATTTTTGTAGTAAATAATGCATTAACAAAAATAACTTTTTGATTGCTTTCAGGATGAACTCTGACAACAGGATGCTTTACAGGAGGGTTATCTTCTACAGCTTTTGCCAAGCGCTCTTTTCCACCTGGTTCAGCTAAGCTTTCTTTGAAACCATAACTAAAATCATGCTCTGCCTCTAAAGTTGAGAGGAATTTCTGCATACTGTTTGATAGGCCCTCATATGCAGCAGTCATGCTTGCCCACATGGTATCACCACCCTTAGGCGGACAAATTTTTGATCTTAGGACAGAGCCAAGAGGAGGATGTTTTCGGAAGGTCATATCTGAGTGCCAAACCTCTATTTTAGAAGGCTTTTCAGGTGTACTCTCCAAGATTGTAATCTCTGGAAATCCTTCTACAGTCTCATACGCAGGATGAGTTTGCACTGGACCAAAAGATTCAGCAAGTGCTTTATGCTGAGCTGGAGAAATATCTTGATCCCTAAAAAAAATGACTTGGTGCTCTATGAGCAGTCTTCTAATTTCAGTGTAAACATCTGAGGAAAGATCTTGGCATAAATCAACCCCATGCAATTCTGCACCTAAGGCTGCTGCAATTGGCTTAACTTCAAACATAGATCATCTAAATTCTTAATCTTTATCAGTTTACTCTTTCAACTCACTATCAATCAAGACTGCGATTAGCAATGCAGGCTCGTCTCCATGATTAACCCATGCATGATTTGTACCTCGTTGAACCACAGTATCAAATGGTTGAAGCCTAACCTCTTCTTCATCAAGCAAGAGGCTCACATCCCCCTTTAATAAAATAATATAGTCAACGGTCTCAGTTTTGTGCATTGCAGGATGCTTGGAAGTATCAATTCTATGATGCGCTGCACCAATTCGATCAAAGGCCTGAGCTGCAAGATCCTGCAAAACATCCCAAGGCACACCTTCGGGCGTAGGGTTAATTTGAAAATACCTAAACTTAGTCCCATTGGCAGGAGGCGATAAAATTATTTCTGAGTCCGCCCTATCAACATTATCAGTTGTATCAATTGGCATGCCATCAGTGTTCCAAATCTCAAACAGACCGCCAACATCCTCACCAATTGAGCGTGCAGGAGGACCATCAATTGTAATCACAGATTTACCAGATTCATTATGACCAGTAACTATTCTTCTCATAGCATTTCTCCAATCAATTAAAGTTTTTTTGATTCAATATATGAATATACCTTAGATTTTTTTTGCTCAGAACTTTTAATTAAATTAACCTCGTAGCCATCTACACTAGAGATCTCTTTAATGCCATCAATGTGCATTTTTTTATCTCTAAATTTTTTCATCTGCATTATTTTTTTCTTTGCTGATTTAGCATTGCCGGCTGCTACAAAGAAATTTATATGGGACTCATATATGCCCTCTCCAACCTCATCATCATAAAAACCCACATGAACCATAAATAATTTCATATTAATTTCTTTAAATTACTTGCTGGTAATTTATAGCTTTTTTGAAATTGCGTAGCAAGCGGGAATATAAAATAAAGCAAGAATTGCAGATCCTATAACTCCACCGGCCATTGCCCAAGCAAGAGGTTGAAAGAAGATGCTTGTTATTAATAAAGGCATAAATCCACCAATTGTTGTAGCAGAAGTGGTAATTACATGTCGAGTTGATCTAATAATTACCTCCACCAATTCTTCTTTGTTGATTGGTGAATTTGCATTAGATTCTTTGATGTGTGATAGGACGACTATAGAATCATTGATGGAGAGGCCGGCCAATCCTATGGCTCCGACAAGCCCAATAAAACCGAAGTTGGCTTGCCCCATTGTTAAACCCAGAAATGCTAAGCCTGTGCACCAAATCGCCACGCTTAAAATTAAAATTGCTTGCCGAAATGAATTTAAGGCAGAGACTAAAGCAATAATAATAAGCACAAAGAACAAAATAGCAGACGAAAAAATATTTGATTGAGACTGACCTCTTGCTTCTGCCTCCCCGCCAACCTCAAGAATGTATCCCGGCGGGAGTTCAGCTTTAAAGGTCTCTATTTTATTTTTCAAATATTTTTCAGTATCAGAGGGCAATAACCCAGGCCAAATCCAACCAGCTATTTGATTCTGCCTTATGCCAGCATCTCGAGAAACAAAATTTGCCTGGTTGGTTATTTCAAATTCTCCATAATTTGAGGAGTAATCAAATCCATCTTTAGAAGGTACTGATAGAAATTGAGTAGATTCAATTAAATCAACTGATGAGCCCCTTAATTTAATTGGAATCTCCTTGTTGCCGTCAAGCATTGTGCCGATAGAGACTCCTTCACTGGCAATCGCAAGCTCGTTGATAAAAAACTCACCTGAAATAGAGTTTAGAGCTAAATCAGATTCATTAAATTTAAATTCAAGGTTAGTTACCCCTCCAGATAATTCACTGCTAGTCAAAAAGACGTCAGGTGCACTTCGAATAATTAGCTCTAATTTCTTTCCTAATGATCGCAAAACAGATAAATCCGGACCGTCAATGCTGTACTCTACTGCGGCATCAACTGGTGGACCTGATTTAAATTTATCTATGATTATCTTTAAATCAGGATTTTCAAAATTCAATCTCTTAGCTAGACTTGGTAACTCTGCAACCATGGCGTGATAAGAAGAAGCTATGTAAACACCCTCAGCAATATTATTTGCTCCCAAGCCAGAGTCTCCACCAATCACGTTATATAAAACCCTCGGCAATCTCCTGCCGATAAACCAGAAATCACTTTCAACAATGCCAGATTTAGCAATAGATTTTCTTAATTCCAATACTTCTTCTTCAGTTTTTTGAACATTTGAGTTTGCCGGAAGCTCTATCATCACCCTAAACATATTTCTATCTAACTCAGGAAAGAAGTCAGCCTTTAAAAATGGAAAAGATAGAAAGCCCAGTGTTGGCAATACCATAGCTATTAAAATTGCTCGTTTAGGGACAGCAAATGCCCAACTAAGAATATTCCTATACCTTGTTACCAATTTAGCATTTGAAAACCCATTGCCAGCAAAAATTTCTTTATCAAAATACTTAATTTTGTCCATGTAATTCAATAGAACCGGAACTACATACAGCGCAAGGAAAAGAGAGGATGTGATTGATAATATGACCGTCTTAGCCATACCTCCAACAAATTCTGCGCTTGGGCCTTGACCAGCTGCAATAGGAAAAAAAGATAACGCAGTTGTAGCAGTGGCTGCAGATAAAGGTATCCACAAATGATGAAAGGTTTCTGTTGATGATTTTTCTCTGGAGTGACCTAGACTGCGTCTATATTTAAAATCTTCTACCACTATTATTGCGTTATCAATCAATAATCCGAGTGCAATAATAATTCCAGTCATTGAGGTTTGATGAAGGGGTAAGCCCAACAATTTACAACCAAATAATACTAAGAAGATGGTTAAGGGTATGACTGATCCAACGATTAGAGCTGATTTAAAGCCAAGCAAAAAATAACTAATGCCAATAACTATAAATGTTGCAAAAAGAATACTTGAATATAAATTATTGAACTTTTCTTTAAAATAAAAAGACTCATCATAGATTTTTTCTAAAGATATCTCTGATGGCAATTGCTCCCTATATTGATCTACTAATTCTTCAGCATTTTTTACGTAAAGATCTACTCTTTGTGAAAAAGCTCCTCTTACTTCAACCAGAACTGCTTTTTTTCCATTAAAGAGACTTAATTCTTCTGGGGGATCTCTTGGATTTTTGGACAATTGTGCAATATCGCCCAAACGAATAATTTCATAATCGTTAAATACCTTGATTGGTAGATTAGCAACTTGAGAAAGATTGGTTAAATTATCTTTTGATTTAACTAGAAGCTCTTTGCCATTTTTAGAAATTTGTCCAATAGGTTTTTTTGTATCAAGCCCTGATAATACCTGTACCACCTCTTGAAAAGTTAGCCCTAATGCAGAAAGCTTCGCGTTATCAATTTCTACAAGGACCTCCTCATCTGCAGCACCAAAGACAAAACTTCTATCTGAACCACCCGCATATGCCAAGCTTTGACGAAGGTCTTCTGCAATACGTGACAGTAAAATTAATGGAATCTCACCCTTGCCATTCCAAGTTAATGCGTAAATCAATGTCGAAGGAGGGCCACTGCTTCGAATTAATTGAGGTTTAACATCGGCTGGAAGTAAAAATGATGATTGATCGATTTTATCTTGAACTTCTGACCAAACTTGTTCAATTAAATTTGGAGTTACCTCATCTTTAATTTCTAAAACCGTAGTACCAAACCCTTGTGAAGCAAATGAAACAATTTCATCAAGCTCATAAACCTCTCTAAGCTTTGCCTCCATAGGTTCCAATATTTGAGTTTCAATTCTTGTGGGAGAGGCTCCAGGGTAAATCGTTTGGATTGTTGACCACCGTTGAGCAAGCTCTGGATTTTCCTGTCTTGGAACTGTGCTTAATGCAAAAATTCCTGATAGAAAAATAAATATTAAAAGTAGTGCAAAAACTCTTGGTCTATTGAATAAAATCCTAAGCAATAACATGGTTTAATTAACCTTGAGTATCTCACTTTCAATCACTTGCTCTGCTCCCCCCGCAACAACCATATCTCCTGTTGAAATTGTTCCGGCGATGAAGGCGTTATCTCCCTCAACATGAACTAATTCAACAATCTCTTTTGAAACTGAGAATTGATTATTTTGGTCCTTAGACACAGTGTAGAGATTCCATAAACCCTGAGTGCCTTGAGAAAGAGATTTTAGTGGCACCCAGGCACCTGTTACTGATTTGGTTTGTTGTAATTGAAGGTATGAAATAGAACCAGGATTGATAAATACATTAAATTCAAAAATACAAAGCCGATTATCAGTGCCTTGGCTACTCATTTTCGCAAAACGTTTAAGTGTTGCTTGATAAATCTTGTTATCTATAGAAAAGTCATATGATTGTCCGATAATTAATCCCTCAATGATATAACTAGGAACTGAAACATGAGCTTCAACAGATTTCGAATCAATAATTTCTAGAATGGGCGCACCAGGATTGATAACAGTACCAGCATCTAAAAATCTATTCTGAATGTATCCATCAAACGGAGCTCGAATCATAGTCTGCTCTAATTTAACTGAATACAAGTCCACCTGAGCTTTGGCTATCAAATATTCTGAATTTGCACGGTCTAATTCTTGATTAGAAATAAAACCTTTTGATTTTAAATCTTTAAATCTTTTAAGAACTTGGTTTGCCAGATCATATCGTGCCTCTGCTTGATTAAAATTAGCCTGCATTTCTGAGGGATCCAAGGCAGCCAATATTTCATTTTTTCTAACAGCATCACCTATATCAACTTTAACTTCAGAAATTTTTCCAGGAATTTCAAAAGCTAACTCGGAATAATTTAATGGAAGTATCTTTCCAGGAAATCGCTGAGTTGTATTGTAAGAATCTTGAACTTCTATCGTTATAATTTCTATAGATGCATTCGATGATAAATCAAAAGCTAAAAAGAAAAGTATTAATGATTTCAAAAATTTATTCATAAAAATTAATATGCTATGCTAGTAATGTTAACAGCGTAAACATAGTATATATTTAATGTATTCACTGTCAACATTATCAGATTATGAAATATCATCACGGCAATTTAAAAGAAGAATTAATTACAAGCGCTTGCAAAATATGCGAGATCAGTGGCCATGACCATATGAGCTTAAGATCAATTGCAAAAGAAGCAAGTGTCTCTCAAACAGCTCCATACAGACACTTTAAAACAAAAGAATGTCTTCTTGCAGAGGTATCTAGAAGAGGTTTTGATGAGTTAACTAAAAGATTAAGGGCAGCAACCAGCAAAGTAAATAATGCAAACGCGAAAGATAGATTTCTTGAAATGGGTCTTGCCTATCTTGAATTCGGGCTCGAAAAAAGAAAAACCTATGATCTAATGCATAGTCCTGTCATTGATAAACTTGAATTTCCAGAGTTGTTAGATTCAGCCACAGGTGCATTTGAAGAGTTAGTTCAAATCCTAAAAGAGCTATTTCCAGGAATATCTGAGGATTCACTTGGAAAAAAATGCATAAAATTTTGGGCAATGATGCATGGCCTAGTTGGATTGCTGGACATGAAGATAGAACCAGAGACTGATACCAATGCAGGCTCAGCTATGTCAGTTGTGAAAGATGACTTTCGATCATTCCTAGAGGAATCCCTAGAGATCTAATTAACTTTAACTGTAATTTTTTTTGAAAAAATTGGTGGGTCGTGAGGGATATGACGAAAATCACCTAACAACAATTGCAGTGTGTGCTCCCCTTTCATTAACTCAATCTCTACTTCTGTTTGCCCCTTCCCAAAATGAACATGGTTTTTATCAGCTGGTATTGGAAGGTTGAGTGGAGGTAGATCAGTATCAATAATTAAATGATGATGCCCTGTATGCATAACTTGAGTGCCAGCTGGAGCAACACCAAAGTTCTCTAAACCAAATCTGACTGTAACTTTTCCTGAAATAGATTCTCCATCGTTTGGAGAAATAAAATACACAGAAGCATTGTCATTACTGGGTGATAATTCTATTGCATGCAATGAGCATGAAAGTAAAAAAATAAATAAATATCTCATCTAATCTAAATATCCTCCGTCTGCATACATCAAGGTGTTAAATGTGTCTGCACTTTGTGAACTATCTACGCTTGCGATAACAATTTTATGAGTATGATAAACAATCGCTTCATCAACTTTACAAAATATATTTGATTGAGCATTTTGGATGAAAGGGATATTGCTTGTATCCCAAAAATCATTCTCAAACCTTTGTGACTCAAGTTGCTTTGAGCTACATAAATTTGAGATCTCTTGCTGATTTTTTTGAAGAATATTGATACATAAGTCCGCTCCAGGAATCAGAGCATCATGAATACTAGCTTCGTTGTTCACACAAACTAAAACAGATGGCGGATCGATGGTTAATGAGGTGACAGATGATGCGGTCATAGCATATAAATTACCTGATTGATCTTTTGTTGAGATAACACTGACAGAAGATGCTAAAAATCTCATTGCAATTATAAATTGTTCTTTAGACATAGACGGTATAATTTATACTCTGTAAAAATTTTAAAAATTGAACACGTCAAGCATAAGAATAATTGGAGGCAGAAACAAGAGCTATCGAATAGTTTTTAAAGCTTCGCCCACCTTAAGGCCCACTACTGATCGAGCAAAAGAAACTTTATTTAGTTGGCTTCAATTTGAGCTAGAAAATAAATCTTGTCTCGATTTATTTGCAGGTACTGGTAGCTTAGGCCTCGAGGCATTATCAAGAGGCGCTCAACATGTCACATTTGTAGAAAGAGAAAAAAGTTTATATAAAAATATCATCAAGAATATTAGTAATCTTGATTATGAAAATAAAATTCAGGCTGTGTGCAGCGATTCCTTTAAGTGGCTTAAAACAAATAAACAAAAATTTGATTTAATTTTTTTAGATCCTCCATTCGACCTAATTGACTATAAAATGCTGATTAGAGCAATCTTCCAAAACAATGTTCTAAATGAAGACGGTAAAATTTTTCTTGAAAGTAGTAAGCATACTTCAATTGAATTAAGTAAAACGCAGAATGTTCTAAAAGATAAAACCATAGGAGATGTGAGGCTCATAATTTTACAATGAAAATTAGAATAGCAACTAGACGCTCTCCGCTTGCAATGCTCCAAACTCATGAAGTTTTAGAGCACATTAAATTATGCAATCCTGAATGCAGTTGTGAGATTGTTGAAATGGAATCAGAGGGTGATCTTACAGATGCACCCTTGCATACTATTGGAGGAAAGGGATTATTTGTATCTAAATTAGAGTCAGCTTTAGCTAATGGAGTTGCTGACATCGCAGTTCATAGCCTAAAGGATGTGCCAGCTGCATTAGACCCTCAATTTAGCATTGCAGCAACTTTACCGAGAGAAGATGAAAGAGATGCTCTGCTATTGAAAGATGGTTTAAATATTAATGATTTGTCAAAAAATCTTAAAATTGCGACATCTGGACCAAGAAGAAAATCTCAACTTCTTGCCATCAACCCTGAATTAAACATAGTGCCGATCAGGGGGAACATTCAAACCAGGATTAACAAAATAGATGCTGAAAACTTTGATGGCTTGATTGTGGCTAAAGCTGCGCTAAATAGATTAGAAATCCAGTATCCGAACATGTATCTATTTTCAGAAGATCAGATGTTGCCGGCAGCAGCTCAAGGTGCAATTGGCATAGAGGTAAATTCAGTGGAGCTAGAATCTGATATCGGTAATTTATTAAAATTGATCAACGATCAATCAACATATCAAGCTACGGAAATTGAAAGAAAAGTTGTTGCTTCTCTGGAAGGTAATTGTTTATCACCCATCTCTGCCCTATGTAGAATCAATAATAAAGAAGTAGAGCTGAAAGTAAGAGTCTCCAATCAAGATGGAACTAAAGTTTACAATGAAGCTATCAAATTCAATCTAGATAATAAAGCTGATGTTATACAAGGGTTTATTGAGACATTAATTCACAATGGTGCCAAAGACATCATTCAACAATAAATGATTGTAAACACAAGGCCTGCAGATCTCAGTCAACATACTAATTCTTTACTTGAAAAATCCAAGCAAAATTTTATTCACATACCGCTGACCAAGATCGTCAAAACTGATCCTCCTCTAGAGGCCTTCCAACACATTAATAGTCTTCAAGATTATGATGCTTTGATATTTACCAGCCAATCATCGGTGACCTATGGCTATAAATTTTTACAAGAGACTTCATTTAATGATAACAATATTCCTATTATTGCAATTGGGCTGGCAACTCAAAAAGCACTCCAGAAATTTAATCTTGCATCATCAATTCCGCCAACGTTTGATTCTATTGGTATAGCAAATGTAATTAAAGAAATGAATTACAAAAAATGTCTTGTCTTTTGTGGAGAGAAAGATCCTCACATACTAACCTTAACTGATGCAGACATAGACACATTTCCCTGTTACGCATCGCATGACGAAATAAGCATTGATTTTTCAAAAATTAGAGATAGAGATAAATTGGTCATCTTGATCTTCACTCATCAGAGTTTGAAAGTATTAATGAAAGAGTTGCCACTTGATCAAAATCAAAATGTAATTTTGGTCGTTGCATCAAGCAGGATTGAAGGGTTTGCTATAGCGCATGGTTTTAAAAATATTGTATTGTCAGAATCTCCTCATGATAAGGAGATGGTTAATGCAGCTCTAGCAGAAGCTTAAACTGAACTACTTTTTCTTACCATTCCCATTGCCACTTTTCATGGCGCTGAAGAATTCATCATTTGTTTTGGATGATTTTAATCTTTCGATTAGGAATTCAATGGCTTGTGAATCTTCCATGTCATCAAGAATCTTTCTAAGGATAAACATTCTTTGAAGTTCTTCAGGGCTTGTTAAAAGATCCTCCCTTCTTGTTCCTGAGCGTCTTATATTAATAGCTGGGTATATTCTTTTTTCAGCTATTTTTCTTTCTAAGTGAATCTCCATGTTGCCGGTTCCCTTAAACTCCTCATAAATTACTTCGTCCATTTTTGAACCAGTTTCAACTAAAGCAGTTGCGATAATAGTAAGGCTTCCGCCTTCCTCTAAATTTCTTGCAGCACCAAAGAATCTTTTGGGTCTTTCAAGGGCATTTGAGTCAACACCACCTGAAAGGATTTTTCCTGAGGCAGGCTGAACTGAATTATATGCTCTTCCCAATCTAGTAATGGAATCTAACAAAATAACGACATCTTTTTTGTGCTCAACCAGCCTTTTAGCTTTTTCAATAACCATGTCAGCTACCTGAACATGTCTAGAAGGCGGCTCATCAAAGGTGCTTGCAACTACCTCCCCTCTAACTGTTCTTGACATATCTGTGACTTCTTCTGGCCTTTCATCAATTAACAGCACGATTAATTCAACTTCAGGGTTATTCTTGGTAATTGAATGAGCAATACTTTGAAGCATCAATGTTTTACCTGCCTTTGGCGGAGAAACAATTAATCCTCGTTGCCCTTTTCCAATTGGGGAAGCTAGATCAATGATCCTTGAGGAAAGGTCTTCAGCTGAACCGCTGCCTTGCTCCAAGGTAAGGCGCGATGTTGGAAAAAGCGGTGTTAAATTTTCAAAAAGAATTTTCTTTTTAGTTTTTTCCGGAGCTTCTTTATTAATGGTGTCAACATAGACTAAAGCGAAATATCTTTCGCTATCTTTTGGAGGTCTGATTTTTCCATGAATTTCATCGCCCTTTCTAAGGCTAAATTTTCTAACCTGACTTGGTGAAACATAAATATCATCTGGACCAGAACAATAAGATCCTTCGGGAGACCTTAAAAAACCAAATCCATCATTTAAAATCTCTAAAACGCCTCCTCCATAAATATCTACACCTTCTTTCGCTTGTTGTTTGAATATGCGAAAAATAATTTCTTGTTTTTTTAATCGCCCTACATCTTCAATTCCAAGATTTTCAGCAATATCAACCAATTCATTGATTGGCTTGGCTTTCATTTCAGTTAAATTCATAAGTTTGTTCTCTGGTTGTTTTGGAGTAAAAGGTTTTGATTTGATAGGTAGCTATAAAGCTAAGATGGAGAAAATGATAATTCCTTTTCTCGCAAGATGCAAAGTTTTTTATACTTCTGCTGCTATAAAATCCTCCAATTGTTGCTTACTGATGGCGCCTATTTGAGTTGAGGTCACTTCACCATTTTTAAAAATTAATAAGGTTGGTATTGATCTAACACCATATTGAACAGCTAAATCCTGATTAGAGTCTACGTCCATCTTGCAAACCTTCACCGAGCCTACCATTGCATCAGCAACCTCTTCTACAGTTGGAGCGAGCTGTTTACAAGGACCACACCATTCAGCCCAAAAATCTATTAATACAGGCAAGTCTGATTCCAAAACTTCTTTATCAAAATTTTCAGATGTAATCTCTTTGACATTGTCACTCATGAATTTAACTCCGATGCTATTTGCTTTGCTGCGTAGGTTAAGATGGCGTCTGCGCCAGCTCGTTTGCAACACATTATTGATTCTAACATAACATCTTTATCTAGCCACCCCTTCTCTATACTTAACTGCAACATTGAATATTCTCCACTCACTTGATAAACAAAAGTTGGAATTTGAAATTTAGTTTTAATCGCATGAACCACATCAAGATAAGCTGTGCCAGGCTTAACCATAACAATATCTGCTCCTTCTTCTATGTCCATGGCTGTTTCATGGAGAGCCTCGTTAAGGTTTGCAAAATTCATCTGATATGTTTTCTTTGAAGCCCTGCCAAGGTTTGCTGAGGAACCTACTGCTTCTCTAAATGGCCCATAAAAGCTAGAGGCATATTTAGCAGCATAAGATAGGATTATAGTATCCACGAATCCATTTGACTCTAAAGTATCTCGAATAACTCCAACTCTCCCATCCATCATATCAGAGGGAGCAAGCATATCTGCTCCAGATTGGGCCAAAAGCAAAGCCTGGTCTTTAAGTAGCAATAAAGTTTGATCATTATCTACTTTGCCATCAAGCAAAATCCCATCATGCCCATGATCGGTGAATGGATCTAACGCAACATCAGCAATCTTAATAACCTCTGGAAATTTGTCTGCTAAGCCTCTTAATGCCATGCAAACTATATTTTTATCATCAAATGCATGCGAGCCTTTTTGATCTTTTTTGCTTGAATCAATTGCAGGAAAAATAGCAACAGATTTTATGCCTTTTTTAATTAATTCTTCGGTTTCAGTATAAAGTGATTCTAAGTTGTGCCTATATATTCCAGGCATAGAAGGTATTTCAACTTTGGTCTCTGATTGATCTGCAATAAAAATTGGCTGGATCAAGTCATTTGCACTCAAATAATTTTCGGCAACAAGGTCTCTTAGATAGCCTTTAGCACGTGTTCTTCGCAGTCTAGATTGAGGGTAAGTTCTTTTAATCATAAAAATTAGTCAGTAATGGCGCCGTTTGATGCTGATTGAACTGTTTTTTTGTATTTTGCAAGTACTCCGCTTTTTGGGGATGAATTTGGATTTTTCCAGTTTTCTAATCTTCTTTTCATTTCATCATCAGAAATATTAAGGGATAAAATATCTGCATTGGCATCAATTGTGATTTCATCTCCATCTTCTATTAAAGCGATAGGCCCGCCCATCTCAGCCTCAGGACTAATATGCCCAACTACGAAGCCATGAGTCCCTCCAGAGAATCTTCCATCGGTTATAAAGGCAACTTTGTCTCCTAACCCTTGTCCCATAATTGCAGAAGTGGGTTTAAGCATTTCTCTCATTCCAGGCCCGCCTTTTGGACCCTCAAATCTAATCACAACCACATCACCCTCTATAATTTTTTTCTCAAGAATAGCTGCCATCCCTTCTTCCTCAGAATTAAAAACCTTCGCGTTTCCGGTAAAAAGAGTGCCTTCTTTTCCTGTAATTTTTGCTACCGCTCCCTCTGGAGCTAAGTTCCCATAAAGAACCCTTAGATGGCTAGAACCTTTAACTGGATTAGATAATGGAAGAATAATTTTTTGGCCTTCAGGGTATGACGGAACTTCTTGGAGATTTTCCTCTAAGGTTTTTCCAGTAACAGTTAGGCAATCGCCGTGCAAAAGCCCTTTTTCAAGCATTAACTTCATCATAGGGGCAATGCCACCAATTGCATTAAGTTCAGACATAAAATGCTCACCAAAAGGCTTAATATCAGCCAAAACAGGTGTAACTTTTCCTATGCGCGTAAAATCATCAAGATCGAGATCAACACCAATAGAGTGAGCCATAGCAAGGAGATGCAGAACAGCATTTGTTGACCCTCCCAATGCAATCACAACTGCGATTGAGTTCTCAAAAGCCTTTTTTGTCATTATGTCGCTAGGCTTTATATCAAGATCTAACAAATTTTTAATGGCAGCTCCTGCATTCTGGCAATCTTGTTTCTTTTCATCAGAAACTGCATCTTGACTGCTGCTTCCAGGCAAACTCATACCAAGAGCTTCAATGCTGGATGCCATAGTATTAGCGGTGTACATGCCACCACAAGAGCCAGGGCCTTTGACTGAAACTTTCTCAACTGCTATTAAGTCTTCCTCACTGATACTGCCTTTTGCATACTCGCCAACTTTTTCACAAACAGTAACATAATCGGTATTTATAGAGCTTGGCTGGATAGATCCGCCATAAATGAATATCGAAGGTCTATTTAATCTTGCTAATCCTATTAAAGCTCCTGGCATATTTTTGTCACACCCACCAATTGCAACCACGCCATCGTAACCTAAGCACCCCACAACAGTTTCAATAGAATCTGCTATGACCTCTCTTGAGACTAATGAATATTTCATTCCTTGAGTTCCCATTGATATGCCGTCTGATACAGTAATAGTATTGAAAAGCACCCCTTTACATTCAGAGCCATCAATAGATTGCTCTACCATTTCTGCCAATTCATTAATGTGCATATTACAAGGCGTTACTTTTGACCATGTAGATGCAATGCCAACCAATGGTTTAGAAAAATCAGCTGTTTTAAAGCCAACACCTCGAAGCATAGAGCGCGAAGCAGCCTGATGAGGACCATCAACTAAATTCTTTGAAAATTTTCTATTAGACATAATTAAACGGTTGAATATCGTAATGCAGCATTAAGGAGTTTATCAGTATAGTCCTCTTCTGGATTTGAGAAAACTTGTTTGGCTGGCCCTGACTCAACAATTACTCCATTTTGCATAACAAATATATAGTCTGACATTGATCTAACTACTTTAAGATCATGACTTATAAATAAATATGTTAATTCATACTCTGTCTGAATATTTTTCAATAATTCAATAACCTGGATTTGAATTGATCTATCTAATGCAGAAGTAGGTTCATCTAAAATCATAAATGAGGGATTTAAGATAAGTGATCTTGCAATTGCGATCCGTTGTCTCTGTCCACCAGAAAACTCATGCGGATATTTAAATCTATCATTTGGATTAATCTCTACTGCCTTTAGACTGTCTGCAATACGTTCATCCTTTTGTTTTTTTGTAAGATCAAAATGCACGTCCAGGCCTTCTCCAACTATTTCTCCTACAGTCATTCTAGGTGAAAGAGAGCCATATGGATCTTGAAAAACAATCTGAATGTCTTTTTTGATTGACTTTAATTCCTTTGAATTTAATTGATCAAGATCTTCACCGTTATAAATAACCGAACCTTGATAGTCAATTAATCCAGCTAAGGCTTTGCCAAGGGTAGATTTGCCAGAGCCAGATTCGCCCACCAATCCTATTGTTGATTTTTGTGGAATAGAAAAATTTACATCTTTGACTGCATGGAAAAAATCTTTTTTAAAAAAAGTTTTGTTTGGTAGAGGATAAAAAATATTCAGATCCTTGACTGAAATCAAAGGAGGCTCTTCCTTTGAGGACTCTTGCTTGATTGATGGCTCCGAATTAATGAGCTTTTTTGTATATTCATGCTGTGGATTTAGAAAAACTGATTTTGTCTCGCCCTGCTCTACAACAGCACCTTGCTGCATAACTGTAATAGTGTCTGAAAATTTTTCAATTAAGCCTAAGTCATGCGTGATAAATAAAATTGACATTCCTACCTCATCCTTAAGCTTTGTCATTAAATCAAGTATCTGAGCTTGAATTGTTACATCTAGTGCCGTTGTTGGCTCATCAGCAATAAGCAATTTAGGTTTATTGGCTAATGCCATTGCTATCATAATTCTTTGACGTTGCCCTCCCGAAAGCTCATGAGGATATGATTTAAAACGTCTGTCCACTTCAGTAATTTCTACCAAGTTCATCAGATTTTTTGCCTCTGATACAGCATCAGATTTAGGTTGTGCTTTATGTAATAAAATAGATTCAACAATCTGGTCACCGACTCTATGATATGGGTTTAATGAAGTCATAGGTTCTTGGAAAATCATTGAAATTTTATTTCCTCTAATGCTCCTCAAAGAATTTTGATTGGTACTTAGGATTTCTGTTCCGTCAAATATGATTGATGACTCATTTCCATAAGATGCCTTAGGTTCTGGAAGTAATCGCATAATAGACATTGCAGTGACTGATTTACCTGATCCAGATTCCCCAACCAGACCCACAATCTGATTTTCTGCAATTTCTAAGTTTAAATTTTTAACGGCTGAAAACTCACTATTTCTGACTTGAAAATTAATAGATAGATTAGAAATTTTAAGTAATGGTTTCATTATTTTAAAAAGTTTTTATATGTCTTAAGCAAGTCTCGCGTTGCGTCTTTCGCTGCTTTCAAGGCAGTCATATTAACAAAACCATGAATAAGATGGGGATAATGAATTTGCTGAACTTCATTATCAAAGCTATCAAGTAATCTTGCATATGCTTCTCCCTCATCGCTTAAGGGATCAAAACCTGCAGTAATTATAAGCGTTTTGGGAAGTTTCACATTAGGGTCAAGGGTTAAGTTAAATGCTGGATTGCTTAGATTATTGTTTGATTCCATTAACTGTTCCCAAAACCAAATCATAGCTTTTTGAGTTAAAAAGAATCCATCTGAAAAATCATTTTGAGATTTGGAGTTACAAGAAGGATCTACCATAGGGTAGATCAGGCACTGCGAAAGAGGTAGCTCTAAATTATTTATAGCTCTAAATGTTGAAAGTGATGAAGCAAGATGGCCGCCAGCACTATCGCCACAGAGGCTTATTTCTCCAACAGTTAAATCTGATTTTTCTGCAAGCCACTCTAGAGCTAGATTCGCATCTTGCAACGAAGAGGGAAATTTATTTTCAGGAGCTAGTCTATAATCAAGAGAAAAAATTTTTGCGCCCATTTCTGCTGAAAAGAATTGCAAAGCAGCATCGTGGCTTTCTATGCCACCTAATACATAACCACCTCCATGGAAATATAAAATAGGTGTTGTGGTTGAGCATTTCTCTGGGTGATACTCTCGGATTTTAAGACTTCCAAATTCCGTTGATAACGAATGATCAATTAATTTAACTGACATGCATGGTCTTGAACTTAATGGTAATCCTTCTATTAGCTTTTCTCTTAATTCTTCAGGAGAATTAAATACACTAGGATCATCGAAGGTATCAATTTGCAATGATTGAAGACCTAAGAAAGCTTGTGTTTGATGATCAAGAATTTGATTATTAATAACGATACTTTTTTGGAAAGTAAGCAGGCGAAGAAGCCAGACTGGTATTGTAAAAAAAAATTTTAAGAGTAATTTTATTGCCATGCTTTCTTTTATAATGTGCAAATGAATTCCAAGGTCTTATTATACGCATTTGTTTTTCTGCCTGGCTTAATATTTTCTAGAGCTCCATTTATAGATGCAAAGATTCTAGATGTTGATGAGGCATTTATTTTTAATTCCTCAATTGCAAATAACAAAATACTTGTATCTTGGAATATTAAACCTGGCCATTACCTTTATAAAAAATCAATTTTAATTCAAGCAGGTGATGTCGTCTTAAAGCATAATTACACCTCAAATAGTGAATTAAAGATAACTGATGAGTTTTTTGGAGAGTCAGTTATTTTTAAAGATAATCTAGAGGTTGATGCTGAACTAATAGATGTTAACCTAGGCACTCTGAATGATATTAAAGTAATATATCAAGGTTGCGCGGAGGGAAAATATTGTTATCCAAAAGTAATTAAAAGTATCTAAAATCGTTTAATTTCTTAAAAAAACCATATAAAATCATC
This sequence comes from uncultured SAR86 cluster bacterium, assembly GCA_902593675.1. Taxonomy (GTDB): domain Bacteria; phylum Pseudomonadota; class Gammaproteobacteria; order Magnimaribacterales; family D2472; genus D2472. Next base: position 15,863 of record CACJJI010000006.1, on the reverse strand, counting down.
AAAAATGAAAATACTTGTTATACATGGTCCAAATTTGAATCTTCTTGGTGTAAGAGAGCCTGAAGTTTATGGCTCAGTAACAATGGAAGAAATTAATCAAGGGCTAAAACAAAGAGCAGACTCTAATAATGTTGAATTCGAAGCTTTTCAAAGTAATGCCGAGCATGAAATTGTTACTAAACTTCAAGACTCAATGGATCATATAGATTTCATTATCATAAATCCTGGTGCATTAACTCATACCAGCATAGCAATTCGAGATTCCATTCTAGGGATTGGAGTGCCATTTTATGAAGTTCATATTTCGAACATCTTTGCGCGAGAAGAATTTAGACATAAATCCTATTTTTCTGATATCGCGAATGGAGTAATTTGTGGGCTTGGAACACAAGGATATGACCTGGCTTTAAGACATATTATCGATAACTACAAGGATAAGAAATAATGGATATAAGAAAGATCAAAAAATTAATAGAAATGCTGCAAGACTCAGATTTAACTGAAATTGAGGTTCATGAGGGTGAAGAGTCTGTCCGAATTGCTCGAGGGAATATTCAATCCAAAGAAGTAAATCCCACACAAATGGTCAGCATTTCTCCTAATCCGCCCTCTGAAAAAACCGAGGTCCTAGCAAGCGAATCGGGCTCTGTTATAAAATCGCCGATTGTTGGAACTTTCTATAGAAAACCTGCTCCAGACAAACCTCCTTTCATTGAAGTGGGTAGCCATGTCAATACAGGAGATGTTGTATGTATAGTTGAAGCAATGAAGATGATGAATGAAATAAAGTCAGAATTTACTGGAAAGGTCTCCAAAATTAATATTGAGGATGGGGAGCCGGTTGAATTTGATCAATCATTAATTGTCATAGACTGATGTCTAAAAAAATTCTAATTGCCAATCGAGGGGAGATTGCTCTGCGAGCCCTTAGAGCTTGTAAAGAGCTTGACCTAAAGACAGTTGCAATTTACTCAACCGGAGATAAGGAGCTCAAGCACTTAAGATTAGCAGATGAAACGGTTTGTGTTGGGCCAGCCAGCCCCCTTGAAAGTTACTTAAACATCCCCTCAATTCTCTCGGCTGCTGAATTAACAGGAGCAGATGCAATATATCCCGGATATGGTTTTCTTGCTGAAGATGCTGATTTTGCTGAAAGATGTGAAGCTAGTGGATTTATATTTATTGGCCCGTCTTCCAATGTTATCCGCCAGATGGGAGATAAAATTACAGCAAAAGGACTTGCAGAAGAGTCGAATATTCCCATCGTGCCGGGCTATAAAGGAGAAATCCCTGAATCAGATGAAGAGGTTAAAAAAATAGCAGCGAATGTTGGCTATCCTATGATGATCAAAGCTTCAGCTGGAGGTGGCGGAAGAGGCATGCGAGTTGTGCATACAGAATCAGAATTAATCTCATCACTTCAGCTTACCAAGCAAGAAGCAAAAAATGCTTTTGGAAATGACACTGTATATTTTGAAAAGTTTATTCAAAATCCTCGTCATATAGAAGTACAAATTGTTGCAGATGGGAAAGGTAATGCTATTCATCTTGGTACCAGAGATTGCAGCATGCAAAGGAGACATCAAAAAATTATTGAAGAGGCTCCCGCTTTAGATATTAATCAAGCATCTCTAGAAAAAACGCTTAAGGCATGCTTAATGCTCTGTAAGAATATTCAATATTCTGGTGTCGGTACCCTTGAGTTTCTGTATGAAGATGGAGAATTTTACTTCATCGAAATGAATACTAGGATACAAGTTGAACATCCTGTTTCTGAAATGATTACTGGCTTTGATCTAGTAAAAGCACAGTTAAAACTTGCCCTGAACATGAAAATAACCCTCGATCAAGAAGAAATAATGTTTAGAGGTCATGCTATGGAATGTAGGATCAATGCCGAAGATCCAGACACTTTTACTCCATCACCAGGAATAATTAATAAAATGCATCCACCTGGGGGATTTGGGGTTAGATTTGATGCGCATATTTATTCAGGATATTTAGTGCCTCCTCATTATGACTCTTTGCTTGCAAAAATCATTACAACTGCCAACACAAGAAAATCTTGCATTAAAAGGATGCTGAGTGCTTTAGATGAATTTTTTGTTGATGGCATAAGTACCAATCACTCTTTGCATCAAAAACTCTTAAAAGATAAAACTTTCTGTAAAAATGAACACAATATTAATTATCTTGAAGAATCTTTTTTAAAAAAATGAGTGCAACAGAATACAATCCTGCAGAAGTAGAAAATATCATCCAAGAATCTTGGAAAAAAAATAATTCTTATAAAGCGACTCCTTCAAAGGCAAAAGAAAAGTTCTATTGCTTATCTATGTTTCCTTACCCTTCAGGAAAATTACATATGGGCCATGTTAGAAATTATACGATCGGAGATGTAATTTCTAGATTTAAAAGAATGCAAGGCTTTAACGTTTTTCAGCCAATGGGGTGGGATGCGTTTGGCCTTCCAGCAGAAAATGCAGCTATAAAAAATAAAGTTGACCCCCAAAGTTGGACTGAACAAAATATTGAAAATATGAAGTCGCAATTAGAACGGTTGGGCTTCAGTTATGATTGGTCGAAAGAGCTTAAAACTTGCGATCCTGATTATTTTCGATGGGAGCAAGAAATTTTTACCTTGCTTCATAAACAAGGTCTTGTGTATAGAAAAAAATCCTTAGTTAATTGGGATCCTATTGATGAGACAGTATTAGCAAATGAGCAAGTCATTGATGGCAAGGGATGGAGATCTGGAGCAACTGTTGAACTCAAAGAAATTGATCAATGGTTTTTAAAGATTACTGATTACGCTGATGAATTGCTTTCATCAATTGAAAATTTGGATTGGCCAGAAAATGTAAAATCTATGCAAAAAAACTGGATCGGTAAGTCATTTGGTTCAGAAATTAAATTTTCTTTACTTGACGAAGAAGAGTTAACTGCCTTTACCACAAGAATTGATACGATTTATGGGGTAACTTATATAGCTATTTCTCCCAATCATCCTTTAGCCCAAAATCTTGCAAGCGAAAGCCCCGAAATTAATGAATTCATCAAAAAATGTAACGCAACTAAAATGGCAGAAGCTGATATGGCTAAAGCTGAAAAGTTAGGACTTAAAACAAGTTTTAAGGTTAAGCACCCTTTCTTAGACGCCAACCTTGATGTGTGGATCGCAAATTATGTTCTGATGGACTACGGAACTGGAGTAGTGATGGGTGTTCCTGCTCATGATGAAAGAGATTTTGAATTTGCTCAGAAATACAATATTGAAATTAAGAAAGTTATTGAATGTGATGAATTGCCATCTCCTAAGAAAGGAACTCTTGTCAATTCTCATAATTTTTCTGGACAGGAATCGGATGAAGCTATTAAGAATATTAATAACTACCTAGAAAAAAATGGCATTGGTAAAAGTATAGAAAATTTTAGACTAAGAGACTGGGGTGTAAGCAGGCAGAGATTTTGGGGTTGCCCAATACCTGTTATCTATGAGGATGGGGAACCTGTTTTTTTAGAGAACAAAGATCTACCAGTAAAGCTGCCCAAAATAAAAGAGGGAGATGCCCCGAAGCCATTAAGTCAAAATAAAGCTTTCTTTGATTTAGGCACTGGAAAGACTCGTGAGGTAGATACTTTTGATACGTTTGTAGACTCGTCATGGTATTACGCGAGATTTACTGCAGCAGACAATAACGATAAAGCATTAGACGAAAATTCGAAGTATTGGCTTCCTGTTGATCTCTACATTGGGGGGATTGAACATGCAATATTACATCTTCTTTATTCAAGATTCTTTCATAAGGCAATGAGAGATGTGGGTCTGGTGGAAGGGGATGAGCCTTTCAAAAAACTTCTTACACAGGGCATGGTTCTAAAAGACGGTTACAAAATGTCAAAGTCTAAAGGCAATACTGTGGACCCCCAAAAGTTCATTGATCAATATGGAGCTGACACCATTAGACTTTATATGATGTTTACCTCTCCACCAGAACAATCGCTGGAATGGTCGGATACGGCAATTGAGGGATCATACAGGTTCCTTAAGCGTATATGGAATCTCTTATCAGAAAGAAAACAATTTGCTGAAAAGCAGCCAGATGAATTTACAAAACAAGAGCTTGAGCTTCGTCAAAAAAGTCATAAAACTCTCAAAAAAGTTACTCATGACTATGCGGAACGCAATTCATTTAATACAGCAATAGCATCAATAATGGAGTTATTGAATGCTATTCCGGAATCATTTAAGGCTAATGATGCGACTATAGCTCAAAAATTCTGTTTGGATGAGGTCATTCAATTTACATTAAAGATGTTATCTCCAATTACTCCTCACATTAGTCTTTATTTATGGAAAGAGTATTCGGAATCTAATGGTAATGACTTTGAAGATTCTTGGCCAATCTACGATGAAGAGTTTTTGCAATTAGAGGATTTTCAACTCATTATTCAGGTAAATGGAAAAGTAAGAGGAAAGGAAAATGTTTCTGTTGATACAGAGCAAGCTGAAATAGAAGTGTTAGCAAAAGAAAATGAAAATGTTAAAAAAATTATAGCTAACCATCCCATAAAAAAGGTAATCTATGTAAAAGAAAAATTAATTAATTTCGTAATTTAAATGAACTACATCACTCCTTTCGACGACTATCCAATTCACCAGGCAATAGAGCCCATTACTATTCCTGGACCGACTGATAGAAATTTTTATGACAGATATTTTTTTAATGGTATGGATCCTGAAAATGAGTATATCTTTGAAATTGGTATAGCACTCTATCCAAATAGGCATGTGATGGATGCTCATTTCAGTATTTCTTACAAAGGTAAGCAATATTCATTTCATGCAAGTCAGCGCCTTGATCAAAATAGAGTTCCTATCAACATTGGCCCTATGCGCTTAACTATTGATGAACCAATGAACGAACTTACATTTTCTTTGACGGATCCTGATAATAAGTTAAATTGCAATCTTAAATTCTCAGCTAATTCTGTTGCGCATCAGGAACCTCGATCACTTATGATGGAGGGCACTAGAACAATCATGAATACCATTAGGTTTACTCAACTAGGTAAATGGACAGGCGAAATATCAACAGAAGCTGGAAAGCTAAATCCTCAAGCAATATATGGAATTAGAGATAGGTCATGGGGCGTCAGGCCCGTCGGTGAGCCAGAAGGCGGAGCTCCAGGAATGTTAAACCAAGAACCTGGAGTGTATTGGTGCTGGGCTCCTGTCCACTTTGATGGATTCTGTACACAGTTTGGAACATTTGAAGATAGGGACGGGAATACAACACAAATTTCTGGACATAAATTACCCTTGTATGAGGACATGACTTCTGCCCCATCTGAAATTGAAGTAGAAACCATTCACTCACTTCGTCACTCTGTTAAATGGCAAAAAGGCTCGCGCTGGGCAACTGGAGCTAATATATCAGGCATGCTAAAAAATAAAGAAAAATTTGATCTAGAGCTTGAAACAATTGGCCCAATATTCTTTTGTAAGGGCATTGGGTACCAGCATGATGAATGGAAGCATGGTATTTGGAGGGGCGAAAGTGATACCGGCTATGAAGTTTGGGATTTGTCTGCCATTGACCCAGGAGATTATACATTTTTTCATACGCATCAAATTGCAAAGGCAACATTAGGCTCAGAAAAAGGTATTGGAATGCTAGAGAACTTAGTTGTTGGAAGACATGACCCATCTGGCTTTGAAGATTTTTTTGATGGAGCAAAATAAATTTAATAAGTATTTCTTAATACTCATATCTTTTTTTGTAATTTACAGCTGCCAGTTTGAATGGGTTGAAGAGCGACGTATATATTTAAATAAAATTGAGTTTGGATTGAGCGTCAAGGATGCATTTAAACAAAAATCAATAAAATATTTTTCTCAAGATTCATCTAGCAACAATTACATCCTCAATATCTCAAACCTTAAATTTAAAAAGAAAAATTTTTATGGTGGTTCTGGTGCAAGAGCGCAACAGATAGAAATTATTGGCCAGCTTGAATATAGCTTCAGCAACATGACATCTAACTATGGCGGCAAACTGGAAATTTCAGGCTGGATTCCAGTGAATGAAAATAATCCTCAAGCGGAAATGACAGCGCAGCAAAAGATGATTGAGGAATTAGAATTCTTGTTATTGGAAGATCTTTTGCAGGAGTATTGGTTAATTGAAAGTTAATTTTCTAAACTTTTCTGATCCCAAAGATCATAAACACTTTTTGCTCACAGGGGGAGAATTGATCTTAAAGCAAGACGCTGTTGAGAGCATCTTAAATCATTTGAAGAATAGTGGGTTTATTGAAAAAATATCAATATATCAAGATGAATTAGATAAAATTGAAGAAATAGTTTCAAGAAACATTGGCGGATCTCTATTTCAAGAAAATTTAATTCTTCACATCAGACATACTTCAGGAAAATTTCCAGAAAAAATAAAGTCTCTTCTTGAAGACAGCAATATTTTAAAATCCCCGAACATTGCTTTAGTTATTGAAACTAGTGTTGAAAAAACGCCAACAAGTGGATCATGGATTAAAAATTTTGATGCCCATGGTCTAATAATTAATTGCAGTAAATTAAAGTTAATGGAAGAGAAAATTTGGCTTAAAAGACAGCTAAACTTTTTACCGAAAGATTTGCTACCAATCTTTGGAGGATCGATTTTTCAAAATAATGAATCCAATCTTTTAGGTCAAAAAAATGAGGTAGCTTTATTGAAGCTATTATTCATAAATAGAGATGAAACCAATGAACCTAAAACAGATCATATAATTTTTGGTTCTGGTATCACTGCTTTTGAGCTTGAAGATTTATTAATAAATAGAGACTTCGATAAAGCTCTCATAACAATAAATTTCATGCGAGAGCATGATCGTCAAAACTCTGCTCCGATCATCTGGATTATTTCCAAGGTTATCAACGCCTGCTTGGAGTCACTAAAAGCAGCAAATAAAAAGACTGCTTTAGTAAATAGTGGGGTTTGGTCATCTAAAATTAGTCTTTACTTAAACTTGATTAAACAAGCAAAGGTCACGGAATTTCTTAGTTTAAACGAAGAGATCCTAAAAATTGATCTGATCAATAAAGGTTTAATGAAAGCTGAGACGTGGGAGCAAATTGAAAGAGTTATTCTGAGACTTCAAGATGCGACTTCATTGCAGCATTAAATAATTTACTAACTTCTAAATACCCACTATGATTTTCTTCAAGCTTGTAATCTGTTCCAATTAAGTTAGTCAAAGGCAAAATTCCTTTTGTTGAGCTGGTTAACCATATACATGGAGAATCATTAAAGTCTGAAATCGCACAACTGCCTTCCTTTACACAATATGGACCATCCTTTAATGCTTTGAGTAAGATTTCTCTTGTGATACCGGGAAGAATATTTTCTGATAAAGAAGAAGTTCTAACAACCCCAGAAGAATCGAAATAAAATACATTGCTTGCTCCAGCCTCAGTCATAAAGCCATCTTTATGCATCACAACCTCCTGACAGCCAAAGGACTTAGCATTATTCATTGCCAAAACGTTGCCAAGTAAAGAAGTAGACTTAATGTTACACCTACCCCATCGCTCATCCTTACATAACATAGCACTTACAGCAGAGGTAGGAAAACTAGTAGGCATGGCATAACCAAACCTTTCTATTTCAAGATCATCTTGATAAAGATGGGATCTAACCAAATCAACCCCTCTTGAAATTTGATAATATACGTACCCGTCTTGATTCGTTAAAGTGTTTGCGAGCTCTTTAATATCATGTATTGCTTTCTCATAATTAATATCAAGCCCCATTACACTTGCGCTTTGTTTCATGCGATCAATATGCTCCATAAAACACAAAGGTTTTCCTGAAAAATATGGGATAACCTCATAAATACTATCTGAAAAAGTGTAAGCACGAGATAATGGTGAGATCCTGATTTGATCTAGAGTCTGTAATTTACCCTGATATATAGCAGGGATATCAGTCATTTTGATCCATGGAAAATAAGCTCATGATCCAGAAGACTATACGAGCCCATATTCTTCCAAAAAATCCTTTTGCCTGAACAGACTCAATAGCTATTAGGGGGGCAGAAAAAACTACTTTATCGTTAGATACAAATTCAATATCTCCTATTACATCACCCTGAGAAATAGGAGCTTGAATATTATTCTTAAAATTATAATTTGCTTTTATATTTTTAAAATCTGATCTAGGCAAGGTCAATAAAATATCTTCATTGGTTCCGAGAGCAACTTCATCTATTTTGCCACCCCAAACCTTAGCAGTTGTAATTTCAGAACCTTTTGAGATTAATTTTTGAGTTGCGAAGAATCTAAAGCCATATTCCAACAATCTTTGAGATGAAGTCAATCTATCATTTTCTGAAGGACTACCAGCTACCACCGCTATTAACCTCATATCATTTCGCTTAGCAGAAGAAATTAAACAATAGCCTGCAGATTCAGTATGCCCAGTTTTAACCCCATCAACAGAATCATCTCTCCATAAAAGCTTATTACGATTGAGTTGGCGAATACCACTATAGGTATATTCTTTTTCTTTATAGGTTGCATAATGGTCAGGAAAATTACTTATCATTACTTTTGTTAAATGAGCCAGGTCTCTAGCTGATGAGAAATGATTGGGGTCTGTCCAACCAACAGCATTCTGAAATAAAGTATTGCTTAGTCCTAATTCAGACGCATAAGCATTCATAAAATCTACAAACCCCTCTTCTGAACCTGCAACATATTCAGCCATTGCAACTGTGGCATCATTTCCAGATTGAATCACTATCCCTGATAGCAGGTCACGAACTGAAACTCTTTTTCCAGCCTCAATAAACATCTTTGAGCCGCCAGTTTTCCAGGCTTTCTCACTAATTAAAACTTTATCATCAAGGCTTATAGCTCCACTAGCTATCTGATCTGCAATAACATATCCACTCATTACCTTTGTCATGCTCGCAGGAGAAATTTGATCATCAGCGTTAAATTCAGCTATGACAGTGTTGGTATTGGCTTCAAGCAAAATATAACCATCTAGATTTAATTTAGGCGCTTTAGGCACCATAGACTGAGCAAGTCCTTCAATACAAAATGGAGCTAAAAGGATAAGGCAAATTATTTTTTTCATAATTAAGTTACTTAAATTCTAAGGATAAATCATACACGGCTTTGGCATAAAAATGACTGCGATTATATTTAGTAATCGCAATAAAATTATCATCTCCTATAAAATATAAGTCCTTTGGTTTGCTTAATAAAATAGTTTGGCCGCTCTTAATCAGATTCTTATCTTTAATACTGTTGAGGCTCATCAACTGCTTTAATTCAAGATCATGACTAATCGCTATTGATAACAGGCTATCTCCCTCTTCAACAATATATTTTTCCTCTATACCCTCAGTAAACCGAAGAGGAATATATTTATCTAAATTATTTTGATGTTTATAGGTCTTGCTAACTTTATTAAGTTCCACTCTTTTGACAATTGAGCCCTCTCTTTTCCAGCCATGTTTTTTAAGATAATTAGCAATGCTTGCTACAGCATCAGGCACTGAATTAAATAGATCTGCATATCCATCATCATCATAATCTATTGCATAAGCGCGATAGCTTGAAGAAATAAATTGCCCATATCCCATTGCGCCTGCGTATGATCCTTGAACAGAATTAATATCCAAATTATTTTCTCTGGTTAGAATGAAGAATTGTATAAGTTCGCTTTTGAAGAATTTTGATCTCCTTGGAAAATCAAAGCCAAGGGTTGCAAGACTATCAAGCACCCTATAACTACCCTTAATTTTTCCATATCGAGTTTCTACTCCTAAGATTGAGGTAATAATTTCTCTAGGCACACCAAACTGATCTTCAACTCTATCAAATAGAGCAGAATTTTCTTGTATAAATTTTTTACCATTTGAAATTCGCTTCTCTTCTAAAAACAGTTTTCTATATCTATCCCATGTCCAAGTGAATTCAGCTGGAGACGCCATTGATTGCAAAATCTTCTTCTGCTTTTTTGCAGTTTGGAGTATTTGAGTAACATAATTCTCATCAAAGCCATGCTTATCCACCAGAGTTTTAATAACATCCTTTGCCTCAGGGTGCTCAGAGTAATTTGCAAGAATTGAATTCGAAAGTACAAAAAAAAGTATAAAAAAAATTTTCATTGGGGTAAGAATTTTTTATGCGTTCCCATAGAAACAATTATGCCAAAAGCAAGAAATAATGACATCAATGATGAGCCTCCTTTACTTATGAAGGGCAAAGGCATGCCTACAACTGGAAGCAGTCCTACTACCATGGACAAATTTATAATTAAATTTGCAGCAAAAGTAAGGCTTAAGCCTCCGATCACTAATCTGCAAAACCGATCTCGAGCGCTTAATGCTAGATAAAAACATCTCAATAATAAAAATAAATAGATGCTTAACAATAATAAAACGCCAAGAAATCCAAATTCTTCTCCAATAACTGAAAAAATAAAGTCAGTCTCTGTTTCAGGAAGAAAGTTTAATTGTGTTTGAGACCCCTCTCCAAAACCTTTCCCCAACAAACCACCTGAACCAATTGCTACTTTAGATTGAATGATATTCCAGCTTGCGCCAAAGGGATCCAATTCTGGATTAAAAAATGTTGCTATTCTCTGCCGCTGAAAAGGGTGTAACAAGATATTCCAAATAAAAGGTGAGCTTATAATAAGCAATATTAAAGACCCGCCCATAAAGCTCCAGCTCAAACCAGATAGAAAAAGCACAAAAAGGCCTGAGCAAGCAATGATCAATGCGGTTCCAAGATCAGGCTGCCTGAAAACAAAGAAAAAACAACAAAAAATGATTACTAAGCTAATAAATATCTCTTTTCTTTGAATTGGAAGCTTTTTATCAAATAGAAAACTAGCCAGAAAGAGCGGTACTGCAAGTTTTAATAATTCAGATGATTGAAAAGACACGTAGCCAATCCTAATCCACCTTTGTGCTCCATTAATTTCAGGGCCAAATAAATATGTGATACCTAAAAGTAGCAATGAAAAAATTAGAAATAGTCCTGACATCCTTCTAAAAATATCTGGATCAGGTTGACTAACCAAAACCATAATAATAAATCCAGCTATAACATAAGCAAATTGCTGTGACACAATACTTATGTTTGCATTTGAGGCAGAAAATAAAAAAAATAAACCAAGTATAGATAACAAAATAAGACTAAAAAAAATATAGGGATCGAAATAAATTTTTTGAAATGGTTTATTCATTAATAAGACTATTTAACACTTCTATTGCTACCGGTCCAGCAACAGCTCCCCCGCTCTCTCCATTTTCAATTACTACAGAAACAGCATATCTAGGGTTGGGCATTGGGCCAAAAACAATAATTATCGAATGATCTCTTAAAAGCTCTGAAGTTCTGATCTCTAGGTAGGCTTCCTTGCTATCTAAGCTCACAAGCTCTGCTGTTCCTGATTTCCCAGCTACTTGAAATTCTTTGAGATCACGGATACTTCTTGCTGTACCAAAGTCACTTTCGATGACACCAAGTAACGCAGTATGCATTTTTGCCCAATCCAAATCATCAAAACCATCATCTTGCCAAATTTTTAGTGATTTTTTTTTATTTCCCAAAATAACAAGAGAAGGTTCAATGAACTGTCCTTTTGTCGCAAGCAAAGAGGCATAATTTGCTAACTGCATAGGAGTTGCGACTAAATAGCCCTGCCCAACACCCAGATTGACAGTATCGCCTTTAACCCATCCTGCATTCATTGTGCTGTATTTCCATTCAGGAGTTGGAACAAAAGCTTGATCTTCATCAAAGCAATCTAAACAGACTTTTTGCCCAAACCCAAGATTTGATAAATGATTTGATAATTCTAGAATATCTGCTTGATAAGCGAGAGAGAAAAAATAAGTATTTGAGCTGACCAAGAAAGCTTTGTGCATATCTACCTTCCCATGACCTCCCTTAAGCCAACCTCTAAAGACCCTTCCTGTCTCCGGCAAAGTAAAAAACCCAGGATCTTTCATTTCAAAATCCCAACTTACAATATCCTTTGACAGTCCATACATGCCAATTGCAGGTTTAATCGTTGATGCTGGCGGATACCTTCCTTGTAAGGCTCTATTAAAAAAAGGTTTATCTGGATCATTGATTAAATTTTGAAACTCAATGTCACTCATTCCATTCGACAGCTGATTAATAGAATACGCAGGTGAGCTATACAAAACATTAATACCTCCAGACTCAAGATCTATTGCGACAACCGCACCTCTTCTATCACCAAGATATTTCGCGGCGCTTTGCTGAGCCTCAACATCCAAAGTAGTGTACAAGTCAGATCCTTTTACAGGTTCAAAAAAAGATAGTGACTTAACAAGTTGGCCCATTGCATTCATTTCGAAAACTCTTTGCCCATGCACGCCACTCAAATATTTATCATAGACCTCTTCTAATCCTGTCCTGCCCCTAATGAGACCATGAGCATATGATAATTCTGCATCTTTCCAATTATTCCTTGGAATTTCTGGCATTGATTTATATGCATCGTCTGTTCTTGATGTGTAACCTAAAACATGTGAAAAGATTTGGGGGTAGTCACTAATTCTTCTATATCGTTTTGCAATAAATGCATTCTGAAAATTAAAACTTCTTACATAAAATCGTGCAATTTCCTCATCAGAAAGATCTTTTTTTAATACTAGTTCCTTGTTTACAAATGCTTTCTCTTTTTGGAGTTTTTTATATCTATTTTTTTCAGTCTGAGAAAGAAAAATTACAGGCTCAATTTCTTCTAAAAAAGAATCTATATCTGAAATAAGATTTGGACGGGTAATTAAGTCAAAGGTTGGTTCATTTTTAACAAGAACTTTACCATTTCTATCAAAAATCTCTCCTCTAAGTGACTGAACAGGCACTGCATAATTTTTATTTTTTAGTGCAGCAAGTTGGTAGTCTGAGTAACCAGAGACCTGCAAAGAAAAAACTTTTATTAATACGGCTAAAAGCGACAGAATAATTAACCCGAAAAGCAGTATTGCTCTTGAGGAGAAATTATTCTTTTCTATCTGTCTTTCTTCAAAAATCATTATTTATGATATGGATGGTTTCTATTAATTGTGCTGGCTCTGTATATTTGCTCCATTAAAAATATTTTAAAAAGTCTATGAGGAAAAGTTAATGCAGATGCAGATAAAATTAATTTTGAGGATTCTTGGATTTTCTTTGATGATCCATGGGAGCCGCCGATAATAAAATTAATATCTTTTCCACAATCAATTTGATCTTGTAAAAGACCAGCAAAACCAAGACTATCTATCTTTTGCCCTTCCCTGTCCCAAAGAATGACATGAGCGTTCGAATCAACATGCTTTAATATCTCTATGCCTTCGGCTTCAAGTATAGACGATGTATTCATTGATTTTGAAGAAAAGGGCTTTACCTCGGCATAAGCTACTTGAAAATGTTTAGGTAACTGTTTGGAATAAAATTGTAGCGCCTGTTTCTCCCAATCGGACGGCTTATGAGAAATACTTATTATTTTGCATTTCATCATGCAGAAACAAGAGTCTTTTCACCCCACAAACTTTCTAAATCATAAAATTCACGAGTCTCTTGTTGCATTATATTAACTACAACATCTCCACAATCAACTAAAATCCATTCTGAATCATCTTGCCCCTCAATCCCTGCTAAATGCTGGTTATGAAGTTTTATTGACTCAATTAATTTATTTGAAATTGCTTTTGCATTTCTTGAGGAAGATGCCGTGGCTATAATAAACCAATCAGCAAAACCTGAAATTTCGCGTATATCTAAAACAAGAATATTCTGAGCTTTAAGATCATCTAAGGCTTCACAACAAATGGTTTTTAAATCAGGATTCTTCATAGAAATAATTCACCTTATGGTGCATTTTGAAATTGTTTGAATTAATTTTAATTTTACGTCCAAGCTTAAGAATCAGAATATCTAACTTAAAAGAATAAATCTATTAAATATTTCTAATTTATATACTCTTTCAATCAATCTTTTGATTAAGATGGGTAAATGGAATTTGTAAACTCTTTTATCCAGTGGTTTTCTGAGCATCCTGAAATACTGATTGGTTTAGGCATATCTTCTATTTTTATTTTTTTGCTAAGTATTTTAGGTATTAGTTGGTTTGTGGCAAACATACCAGATGATTATTTTCTAGACTCTGAAAGAAAACCCACAAAATGGTCCGAACAAAAACCAATCCTTAGATTGGCAGTAATATTTGGTAAAAATATAATCGGGCTGTTGCTTATTATAGGAGGGTTACTGATGCTAGTGTTACCAGGTCAAGGTCTTCTTACGATGGTAACAGGTTTGCTATTAATCAATTATCCAGGGAAATATAGATTAGAACAAAAGCTTGTCAGTAAGCCTTCTATCTTTAAAACTTTGAATTGGATAAGGCTAAAAGCAAATAAGCCTCCGCTTAAAAGAAATGCTACTCATTAATCAAATAAGATTGATTAAGTTTTATTGCTTGACTTAAAGTATGCTCTAGGTTGTATATTGCTTGATAAATATAATATAGGTGTTAAATGGCCTACATCATAAAAAATTAATGCGGGAGACAATATGGAAATTGAAAATAAAAAATGGGTTTTAAAAGAAAGACCGAGTGGGTTGGTCAAAGACTCAGATTTTGAGCTTGTTACAGAGACTCTGCCTGAAATTAAAGAAGGAGAGATTCTTCTAGAAAATATGTATCTTTCATTTGATCCAACTCAAAGAGGCTGGTTAAATGATGTGCCTGGATATCTTCCGCCTGTTCAGATAGGTGAAGTTGTTAGATCGGGAGGCATGGGAAGAGTGTTGGAATCGAACAATCCAGATTACAAAGTTGGTGATTTAACATTTGGTTTTGTTGGTTGGCAAACTCATTGCGTGACTAAGCCTGAAGCTGATGACAGGTTTAGAGTAGTACCCGATCTTCTTCCTATTCCAACAATGTTGAATGTAATGGGTACAACAGGCATTACCGCCTACTATGGATTAATAGAGCTTGGTAATCCAAACCCAGGTGAAACTGTTTTAGTTTCAGGAGCCGCAGGTGCGACAGGATCAGTTGTTGTGCAAATTGCTAAACTTAAAGGATGTCATGTCATAGGTATAGCAGGTGGCAAGGAAAAATGCGATTGGCTTAAAGAGGTTGGTGCAGATGATGTGATTGATTATAAAAATTCAAATGTTCATGAAGAATTATTAAATGTTGCAAAAAATGGAATTGATATCTATTTTGATAATGTTGGTGGTGACATATTAGAAACTGTTCTTAACTTAATCAATATAAATGCTCGGGTGCTGTTGTGTGGCGGGATTTCATCTGGCTATGATGCAACCAGACCTCCCGATGGACCAAATAATTTATTTTCTCTAATCTTTAAGAGAGCAACAATGCAAGGTTTCTTAGTCCTAGATTATCTTCCAAGGTCTCAACAGGCTCTTGAAGAAATCGCTACATGGGTTATGGAAGGCAAACTCCAACATAGGGAAGATATTCAAGAGGGCATAGAAAATTGTCCTCAAACGTTGAATAGGCTTTTTACGGGAGAAAACAAAGGCAAGCAGTTGTTAAAGATTTAAGTAGAGTTTTCTGAAATTTTATTTACTAATTTTGCCAGAATATTCATTCGCTGAGTTGCATCAAATGCTTCAAGCAAGGCTTGTTTTTGAATAGGCGTAATTGGAATAAGTCCTGCTAGCTGGTAGCTTACAGATTCAGCTGACAACAGATCAATATCTAAAGGCAAAGATTTAACTTGTGGATGCTCTTTAAGCTGACTAAGGACATTGATGAGCTCAGGAAATTGAGCTAATACAG
>CACJJI010000005.1 GCA_902593675.1 uncultured SAR86 cluster bacterium | reverse complement strand
TGGGCCTTTTCATAGATATGGATCTAAGTTAGTGGCATCTTGCATCAAGAATCACGCTCATTATGTAGATATTACTGGCGAAAATTTTTGGGTTAAGGGTCTCATAGAGAAACATCATGCAGAGGCATCTGCAAAAGGTATCAGGATCATTCCGTCGTGTGGATTTGATTCAATACCCTCTGACTTAGGAACTTTTTTTTCAGCCCAAGCTACTGGAAAACCCATCAAAAGAATTGAATCGTTTCATTCATATGAGGGAGGAGCATCAGGAGGAACGCTTGAAACAATGTTCTCTATGGGAGAATTAGATCTCGGTGATGACCTCACAGATCCATTTTTACTCAATCCTGCAGACTCTTATTCGGACGAACAAAAGCAACTTAGTAGTGACAGAGTTGGCATTGCAAAAAAACGAGAAATTAATGCATGGTCAGGACCATTTATTATGGCCACTGCAAATACTAGAGTTGTAAGAAGAACAGAAGCTTTGCTTGCATTAAGGCAGAAATCTTATGGCTCTGATTTTACTTATCAAGAGCATGCCTTCCATAAGAGCTGGTTTAGCGCCGTAAAATCACTGCTTTTGACTGGACTATCTGTTTTAGTTCTTCTGTCACCCTTAAAAAGGTTGGTTAAACCTTTCTTACCAAAGCCTGGAGAGGGTCCATCTGAGAGTGTGCAAGAGAATGGATGGTTTGATTGCAAATATATAGTTGAAACAGATGATGGCACTAAGTCGGTATTTAATATGAATGGAAAAGGAGATCCAGGTTATAAAGTGACCTCAAAATTAGTTTCTGAATGCGCACTTTGTTTAATTGAAAATGAAGATGTTCTACCTGGCGGCAAAGAGTATGGAGGAATCCTCACCAGTGCCTCAGGTTTGGGTAACCCATTAATTTCCAGGCTAAGTAAAGTAGGTATAAATTTTGAAGGCCCGCTTTAATTTTTTTTTAAAGTAATTTAATCTAAAAATAAATAACCTATTCAATAGTTCAACATGAATCTACATACCATATTATTTATATTTTTATCTATGAATTCATTCTCTAAACAACTTAATGATCCAGCTGATTGGAGAGGAATAACCGATCAAGTGATGGGTGGAGTATCAGATTTAACAATACAACATACTGATGGCGTTTTTTTGATGAGTGGAAATGTATCAACTGATAATAATGGAGGGTTTGTAAGGCTTTCTAATAGAATTGATATAAATAGCAATAACTTCCAAGGCATAAGATTTAAAGCGAAAGGAAATAATGAGACCTATGAAATTCACGTCACTCTTAAGGGATTAAAAATTCCACCTTGGTCATATTTCAGTCAGTCATTTGATGTAACAAATGAATGGCAAGAATACGAAATATTTTTTGAAAACCTCAAACGCAGTTCCGGTTTTTCTGCAGCATCAATGAAGGCAAAAAACATAAGAGATCTCAGCATTGCTGGGTTTGGGAGAGATTTTGAAGTTGATTTGGCTATTAAAGAAATTAGTTTAATTTCAAATTAATTCATTGATTAAGTTCCTTCTCAAATTCTTTTAAGTACTTTTCATAATCTTCCCAGTCATGAGGAGTTCCTGCTCTAGGCTTTTGCATATTGCTCGCGCGCTCAAGAGCTTTAGTAGAAAGTTTGCTTGGGTTATCTTTGAAGAGTCTTCGAAATGTCTTTTTAATTAAATTTTTCATCTATCAAGAATTTTGATGAGTTTTTTCATGAAACGCTTTAGGGTTTTTGCAGAATCTCTCTCATTCATAGCCTCGACAATTTCAGATTGAGAGTAACCATCCCAAAAAGTTATTTGATGACAATGTTCAAATTTAATCAGTTCAATCGAGGCAGAGTCAAGATTATTAGAATCTATTATATTGATTAAAATTTTTTTTTTATCTATCTCAATACCTATGTTTTGATATGTTGAAAAATATGATTTGAAGAGATTTTCAACTCTTTGGTTAAAACTGAAAGAGCGCATTAATTTTTTTTATAATCAATAAAAATTAGTTAATTTGAGGACTCTGAATCTCTTAAATCTTTTATCTTTTCCAAACTAACCTTGTCTTTTAAGCTCATCACAAAAGCAGCGATGGATAAAACCAATATTGCTCCTGCTTCTCCAAGCACTACAAGCGCATCCATTTCTTTGCTTTGCATAACTATAAGTCTACAAAGTGCTGTAATTGCAATAATGATAGGCAGAGTAACTGGAATTCTATTGGTGCTATAAAAAGCTCCAACCATTCCAATAATTTCAACATAAATGAATAGCATGAAAAGATCAGAAAGGGTAATCTCCTGTGCTAATACCATATCAAAAATGTACATAGCAGAGGCTATGCAGGTTGCAATACCAATTATGGCTAAAAGTAATTTCTCACTTGCAATGGTTGTCCAGTGCAAACTTTTTGTAAACTTAGATTGTTTGTTATCCATTAAATAATAATATCAGTAAAAAAGCCCCACTATAAAGTGAGGCTTTTGAGTTATCTATTAACTAGATTAAAAGTTGTAATCTAACTTTATAGCAATATTTTTGGGTCTAGCATAGATTGCATCATAAGCTATCCCATCAAGAGCTCCTCCTGATGCAAGTCTTACAAAGGTTCTTGCAAGAGGTATGGTTCCGCCAACCACTTTAATTCTTTCATCAGTTAAATTATCTCCAATCAATGATACTCTCCATTTACCATCTGCACTTGTTAAGCCAAGCACCAAACCAACTTTTGAGTAGCCGCTTTCTTTGATGTTTTTATCAAGGTTGGTAGTTATGAAGTACTCTGATGAATAATCAACATTTAAATTAGCATCAAATACCCAGTTATTTGATAAAACAGTATCGTATGCAAATCCAGCATTCGCTGTATCTTCAGGAGCAAGAATAACGCTGGCACCAGATCTGTCACAATAAATACCATTTGTGGCAACCTCACCATATGCGCACTGACTGTTCTTCCAATCAGTAAATTTATAGTCCAAGCTGGCCATTGAAGCATAGAATTCTAGGCTATCAGTAATCATGTACCTGCCTTGCATTTCAAAACCATCTAATTCTGCAGCAGAGGCATTTCCAACCTTAAAACCTAATACACCATCAAAAACACTTGTTTGAAGGTCATCATATTCGGTTGTAAAGTATGTAAAATCAAAGGAAGCTCTATCTGATTTCATTTTATAGCCCCATTCAATGTTTGTAGCATTTTCTTCTTCAAACTCCCATCCACCTGCACTGGAAACCAATGGAGTTCCTGGGATTGAGTTACCACGTATATCAAAACCTCCAGCTTTAGAGCCCTCAGTGTATGAAACATACATTTGAGAGTTATCAGATAAGTCATAACTTAATCGAATCATTGGATCAAAAGAATTTTCACTTCTGCTGCTAGCTATATCATGAGGGCCAACATTTAAAACTCCAGCCCATAAAACATTCAATAATGGTGAGCCCGCCAATGCTGTACCAGTTCCATCCAAGGTTAATTTTCTACTTCCATCTTTATCTTCGTTGGAATACCTCGCACCAAGAGTTAATCTCCAGTTACCCTCAAGATTAATATCCGCTTGACCAAAAACAGAGTACATATCAGAAGATTGTGCATACAACCTATCCCAATTTGTTCCAACTAACAGGGATACTGGAGGTCCAGCAAGTGCCAGGAAAGAACCTAATGGTACATAGTCTGTCACATCAACATCTGCTGTCTGAAAATATGCACCAATGATGTAATCCACATCCTCTCCACCGGGTGAGGTATAGCGAATTTCTTGCGACCACTGATCATACTTTTCTGTTTGATTTGTACCATCTAGTATTTCAAGACCTACATAGTCAACATCAAGCATTTCGTATGAATCATATTCAACATGCCCGGTAATTGAGGTTAGGGTACCGCCACCATCCATTGGATAGTTTGCAGTTAGCACAAAGTTATCCATAGTGTTTTGACTAAAAGTTTCACCGCTAGATCTTACCCAGTCTTCATTTGTTTCAACCGCAATAGGTCCTCTAAATACAAGACCATAACCATCTTGCGGTGCTATAGCCTCCATCGCATAACCGACAGAATCAAAATCAGCTGTTTCAACTTTTAAATTGTAATCAACATCTCCGGCAGTCCATGCAAGTTGACCTCTAATATATGTTTCATCCCTTTGCGGCTCTACTCTTTTCATCCTTGTATTCGTAATCCAACCATCCATTTCTCTTGTTGAAACAGTCAATCTTCCAAGAAGATTGTCAGACAGTGCTCCAGATAAAACTAAAAGTGATTGATCTTCCCCGTGTTCTGATTCATGTGATGTAGAGAATTTTCCTTCAAACTCTTCAGTTGGTTTTGCTGAAGTAACGCTTACAGCTCCACCAATTGCATTTTTACCAAATAAAGTAGGCTGAGGCCCTCTTAATACTTCAACTCTCTCCAAATCAACCAATGGAGTTCTCGCTAATTGGCTTCTTGGGTAAGTAATACCATCAAAGTTCAATGGAACAGATTGTTCAAAACCTTTGTTCGCCCCTGATCTAACTCCGCGAATAGAAATAGAGGTATCGATTTGAGTTTCCACTACCATAAAGTTTGGAACTGAGGCTGAGAGCGACTGAAGATTATCAACACTTCTGTCAGCAATATCCTCTCCAGCAATAGCTGAAACTGAAATAGGCACATCTTGAAGACTTTGCTCTCTGATTTGTGCTGTTACTACAACTTCCTCAAGAGTTTGAGTAAAGGCTGAAGGCGCCAAAATGATTATAGCGGTTGCAACAACCACACTAAAAAAATGTTTTTTATTCATATTTCCCTTTTGTATAGAATTTTTACAATGATAACCAATAAGGTCAGATATGACTAATTTTTTACATTAAAGTAAAAATATATTTTATCTTTATGAGGCTCTACTACTGCCTAATAGCATTAATCATTACTTGCACTTTACAAGGGTCAATATCAGGGGTAATGCCGTGACCAAGATTAAAAATAAAACCCGGATAATCTTTCATAACATTGCATATTTTTTGGGTTTCATCCCAGATTGACTCATCGGAATTCAGCAATATTTTGGGATCAAGATTTCCTTGTATAGCGTATTTATTTTTAAGCTTTTTCGCTACTTTTTTAATATCTTCTTTCCAATGAAGACTTGCGCATGTTATTTCTTCAAACAAAATATCTACAATTTTCTTATTTGGTGATTTTTCAAATAAGATGATTGGAATATTAGCTGTTACAGGATCAGCTTTTAAAAGATGAGTGAGCATCTGGGTATATTTTAGAGAAAATCTGTTTAATTCATTATTTACTAATAAATCGGCCCATGAGTCGAAAATTTGAAGCGCATTAACCCCACTCAATACTTGCTGTCTCAAGTATTCATAACAAGCATTGCTAAGAATTTCTAAAAATTTTTGCAGTTCATCTGGATTCTCTTTCATAAAAATTTTTGTTTTATTGAAATCTTTTGAGCCCCCGCCTTCAATTGAATATGCGGCAAGCGTCCAGGGACTGCCACAGAAACCTATTAAAGGTATATTTTTTGGCAAAAGATTTTTAGTTTCTTCTACAGCTTTAAATACATAATCAAGATTATTAACATCAAATGGCATTAATTTATCAATATCTTGCGGAGATGAGATTGGATTGCTAAATTTTGGGCCCTCACCCTCATAAAAACCAAGACCAAGATTTAACGCATCGGGTATTGTCAAAATGTCTGAAAATAGAATGGATGCATCTAAACCATATCTATCAATTGGCTGCAGTGCAAGTTCGGCGCATATCTTAGGTTGTTTACACATATCAAGAAAATTAGAGTAATTTTTTCTTATTGCTTGATATTCAGGAAGATATCTTCCTGCTTGGCGCATAAACCATACGGGTGGGATCGAATTTTTTTGAAGGTCTAGAGCCCTTAAAAATTTTGAATCTTTCATTTATGAAACGAATTGTATGATGCTTTTGGCTGCTTCTCTGCCTTCCCAAATAGCTGTTACGACCAAATCAGATCCTCTGACCATATCACCGCCAGAAAAAATCTTAGGATTGGAGGTCTGAAATTTAAATTCTTGCTTTTCCGGAGCAATCACCAAACCAGATTTATCAGTTTGGATTTTAAAATCTTGAAACCAATTTGCTGGATTAGCTCTAAATCCAAACGCAATTATAACTTCATCGGCAGGATAAATTTTCTCACTCCCTTGAATTGGAACAGGCACTCTTCTTCCATTTTGATCTGGCTCACCTAATTTGGTCTGAATGGTTTTTATACCTTTAACTGTTTTATCTCCTATGATCTCAATAGGCTGAATATTAAATTCAAACTGCACTCCTTCTTCTTTTGCGTTAATAACTTCTCTTCTAGAACCAGGCATATTTTTTTCATCTCTTCTATACAAACATGTAACAGATTTTGCCCCTTGTCTGATAGCAGTTCTGTTGCAGTCCATTGCAGTGTCTCCACCTCCCAAAATCACAACATCCTTGCCTTTAAAATTAATGTAGTCTGATTCTTTTTGTAAAAATTTTAAAAGATGATTTGTGTTGCCAATAAGATAATCAATAGCTTTATGCGCCTGAGGTAAGCCTTCTCCTTTAAATCCTCCCTCTAGAGATGTGTAGGTTCCCATACCAAGAAACACGGCATCGTATTTCTCATACAATTTCTTAAAGGATATATCTTTGCCAATCTCTTTATTTAGATGAAATTTAATACCCATTTCTTCAAGTATCTTTCGTCGTCGTCGAACAACACTTTTTTCTAATTTAAATTCAGGAATTCCAAATGTCAGCAAACCTCCTATTTCAGGGTGCTTATCAAAAACATCACAATTAATTCCAGCTCTTATAAGTATATCTGCACAGGCGATGCCAGCAGGACCAGCTCCAACAATTGCAACTTTTTTATTGGTCCAAGTTCTATTGCTTAGATCTGGTTTCCATCCCATATTAATTGCAGTATCTGTTATATATTTTTCAATATTACCAATGCTAACTGCACCAAACCCATCATTAAGGGTGCAGGCTCCTTCACACAACCGATCTTGGGGACAAACTCTCCCACACATTTCTGGAAGAGAATTTGTTTGATGGCATAAATCAGCTGCCTCCATGATATTTCCATCATTAACAAGCTTCAGCCAATCTGGAATATAGTTGTGAACCGGACATTTCCATTCACAATAAGGATTTCCGCAATCCAGACATCGATGTGATTGACTAGATGCTTCAGATTGATTGTAATCACCATAAATCTCTACAAAATTAATTTTTCTTTCTTCTATATTTTTTTTATTGGGATCATATCGGCCGACTTCTAGAAATTGAAAATCATTTTTAAGTGGAACATGTTCAACATATTCTGATCTAGATTTAAAATTTTCTGGAGAGGGTATCGAAGAGGTTGGGATCGTGCTTTGACTTAAAAGCTCTTTACGCCATTCAAATAACATAAGCTTTGCTTCTTCTAAATCTGTAATTGGGGCAAACGATTTTGTTACGTATTTTCTATTTAATCTAATTTTTCCATAAAAGTAGGGAGAACGCGGTTGAGTAAAGAGCAATAAACCTTTTTCAATTTTATATTGCTTATTTTTAGTGCTCATTAAATTTTCTTAGTTCTGTGAGGTATGTATGACATAGTATGACATTAACGTGTTAATATGTATAACTTAATGCCACAAAAAAATACAAATATATCGCTATATCAAGAATCTCAAGCTAAGGATAACTGCGGCTTTGGGCTAATAGTGAATCGACATGGAGAGCAAAACAGAGATGTAGTTAAGCGATCCATTGCGGGTTTAACCAGCATGACTCACAGGGGAGCAATTGGGGCAGATGGCAAAACCGGTGATGGCTGCGGTCTTTTATTTGATTTGAATCAAAAATTTTTTCAAAAGACGATAAAAAAAGAATTAGCGATTCAATTGCCAGATTTGTTTGGTGTAGCTCAAATTTTTTCCTCCACCGATCTTCAAAAAGACTTATCTGCAATCAAAAAAATTCTTCAATCTGAAAATTTAGTTTTTGAATGTATCCGGGGGGTGCCCATTAATCAATCTGTTCTTGGAGAAATAGCGCTCAAATCTTTACCAGAAATTAATCAAATATTTATAACTCCAATTTCAAAGGATTTTAATAAAGAACGGTTTGAATCGTGCCTGTTGCAAGCCAGAAAGAAGATTGAAGAATTACACAATATTGATGAAAAACTTTATATCTGCAGTATGTCCAGCCAAACAATTGTATACAAAGGCTTGATGCTACCAGATGCAATTAGTAGCTTTTATAAAGATATAGCTAAAAAATCATTCACTGCTAAGGTTTGCTTATTTCATCAGAGATTTTCCACAAATACACAACCAAGATGGCATTTAGCTCAACCTTTTAGGCTACTTGCGCATAATGGTGAAATAAATGCGATTAGGGGAAATAGAAATTGGGTTAAGGCTCGTGCATCTAAATTCTCAACTCCTTTGATTCCAGGCATAAATCAATTTAAATCACTTGTTAATGAGACAGGATCTGATTCATCAGCCCTGGATAATATGATTGAATTATTAGTTAAAGGTGGAATTAATTTCTTTCGATCTATTCGGATGGTTTTGCCGCCTGCCTGGCAAAACATTCATACAATGGATCCAGAAGTTAGAGCTTTTCATGAATATAATTCAATGCATATGGAGGCTTGGGATGGTCCAGCTGGAATTGTTATGTCAGATGGAGAGTGGGCAATCTGTGTTTTGGATAGAAACGGTTTAAGGCCAGCTAGATACCAAGTATTAACCAATGGAATGATTACGGTAGCCTCTGAGACTGGTATTTATCCAGTTACCGATGAAGAGATTCTCCAAAAAGGACGTTTAAGTCCAGGTGGAATTTTTGCAGTAAATACTGAGTCTGGTGAAATTCTTGATCAAAAGATGATTGATGATCAACTAAAAGCAACTAAGCCCTATAGAGAGTGGTTAAAAAAATCCGCTATTTATCTTGAATCTACTTTAGATGCTTTTGAGGGTCCAGGAATAAAGAAAATTCGACATTCAGAATTTATCAAATCATCAAAACTCTTCTCTTTATTCAATGAGGAGAGGGTCTCTGTTATCAAACCACTTGCACTGGATGGTCTTGAGGGCACAGGTTCAATGGGCGATGACACCGCTTTGGCAATGTTAAGTTCTATGCCAAGATCGATCTTCGATTATTTTCGACAACAATTTGCTCAGGTAACCAACCCTCCCATTGACTCTTTAAGAGAATCTAGCGTTATGTCATTAGAGGCTTGCTTTGGTCCTGAGCTGAATATTTTTGAAGAATCAAAAGATCATGCCAAAAGAATTGTGAGTACATCTCCTGTTCTTTCCCACAAAAAGCTTTCCGCCTTAATGAAAAATACTTATTTTTCATCCAAAAATTTCGATTTGCAGTATTCACCTAAATCAAACCTCAGGGATGCTTTGAAAGCTCTTACTAAAAAAGTGGTTTCAGCTGTGCGCAAGGGAGAAGTTATTATTCATTTAAATGAGAAATTACCCGATGGTAATAAACTTTCAATTAATGCTCTGCTAGCAGTTGGTTGCATTCATCAAGAACTAGTAAGATTGGGTCTCAGATCAGATGCCAACTTAATCGTAAGCTCTGCCTCAGCTAGAGATACTCATCAAATTGCATGTTTACTTAGTTTTGGAGCAACAGCCGTTTTTCCATGGCTCGCATTTCAAACTATCTTAGATTTAACTCATCGTAAAGAACTCAAAGGAAGCCCTACAGCTAACTGCGCTATGTACCGCAAGGGTATTAATAAAGGGCTTTTAAAAATTATTTCTAAAATTGGTATTTCAACAATTTCAAGTTATCGTGGATCGCAATTGCATGAGATTGTTGGCTTAAGCTCTGATGTAGTAGATTTCTCCTTTACTAATACTGTCAGCAGGGTTGGGGGCAAGACCTTTGAAGACTTAGATGCTGAAATGCGATCTTTAAGTAGATATGCAAATTCAAATGTAAGTGAAATTGGTCTTGGAGGATTATTAAAATTTGTCCATGGCGGTGAATACCACACTTACAATCCTGAGGTTGTAAAAAAACTCCAAGAAGCAGTTAGTTCAGGATCTAATGAGATATATCAAGAGTATGCAAATCTTGTAAATCTTCGAAAGCCGGCAATGCTCAGAGATTTAATGGAGCTGAGATTTCCCATAAAATCAAATAAGGTTGAATCTTATGATGTAAAGGAGCTGCTAAAAAAATTTGATTCTGCAGGCATGAGTCTTGGCGCCTTATCTCCAGATGCTCATGAAACACTTGCCGAAGCAATGAATAGTATGGGAGCTAGGTCTAATTCTGGAGAAGGTGGAGAGGCGAAGGAGAGATATGGCACTTCTAAGATGTCAAAAATAAAACAGGTCGCATCTGGTCGCTTTGGCGTCACGCCTGAGTACCTAGTTAATGCAGAAGTTTTACAAATTAAGATTGCGCAGGGCGCGAAACCAGGAGAAGGCGGGCAACTTCCTGGAGGCAAGGTAAACGCTCTAATTGCTAAGCTTAGATATTCAACTCCTGGAATTACCCTAATCTCACCGCCGCCTCATCATGACATTTATTCGATTGAGGACTTAGCTCAGTTAATTTTTGATTTAAAACAAGTAAACCCAAAAGCATTGGTTTCGGTGAAATTAGTATCTGAGCCTGGAGTGGGAACAATTGCAGCTGGTGTTGCTAAAGCTTATGCAGATCTAATAACTATATCTGGTCATGACGGTGGAACGGGTGCAAGTCCTTTATCCTCAATTCGTTATGCAGGTTCTCCATGGGAGCTTGGTTTATCTGAAGCACATCAAGCTTTGAGAGCTAGCAACTTACGACATAAAGTTAGACTTCAAGCTGATGGTGGTCTAAAAACCGGATTAGATGTTGTCAAAGCAGCAATTCTTGGCGCAGAATCATTTGGTTTTGGAACAGGCCCAATGATTGCTATGGGTTGCAAATATCTAAGAATTTGTCATCTCAATAACTGTGCTACAGGCGTTGCAACTCAAAGAAGAGATATCATTGATCATCACTATATTGGAGAAAAAGATCGAGTTATTAATTACTTCACATTTATTGCAAATGAAGTGCAAACAATCTTAGCTAGACTAGGCGTTCCTAATCTTGAATCTATCATTGGCCAAACGAAGTATCTTAAAGACATTACGCAAGATAATCCTTCTACAAAAAACATAGACTTATCACCGATTTTATACTCTGATGAGAAATCAACTGCTCCTCATTATTGCACTGCTTCATCAAATGATCCCTGGGACAAAGGGAATTTAAATTTAAAAATTCTTCAAGATATCAAATCTTCAATTTCTAAAAATCATAAATCTGATTTTCATTATGAAATTTCAAATCGTGATAGATCTGTTGGAGCACAGGCCTCGGGTTTAATTGCATCTTTGTATGGTGAGAACGGTCTCAAGCAAAAACAAACCCTTAATTTTACTGGATCAGCGGGTCAAAGTTTTGGCGTATGGAATGCTGCCGGCTTAAATTTAAAATTAAATGGTGATGCCAATGATTATGTAGGCAAGGGCATGAACGGGGGCAAAATAGTTATCTCCAGTTCTGCTGAATATGCCTCCCAAGAGTCTCCAACTGTTTTGGTCGGCAACACAGCATTATATGGAGCAACAGGTGGTGAGCTCTATGTAGGTGGATGTGTTGGCGAAAGATTTGCAGTAAGAAATTCTGGAGCATCTGCTGTCATTGAAGGCGCAGGAGATCACTGTTGTGAATATATGACGGGGGGACATGTTACTGTATTAGGAAAAGTAGGAGCAAATTTTGGAGCAGGAATGACGGGCGGTTTTGCATATGTCCTTGATACTGATAGAAGATTCTTCGATCAATGCAATCGAAGTCTTATCAATCTAGACAGAATTGTTAGCGAAGAAATGGAATCTCACAGAAAATTTTTAAAACAAATCCTTGCTCGACATATCAAAGAAACTAAAAGCGAAAGAGCAAAATTCATTTTAGATGAATTTGATAGATACGAACCATCATTTTGGTTGGTATCACCAGCAGCTTTGAATATCCAGGACCTGTTAAAGGCGACTACAGCGAATGCAGCTTAATTTAATCCTGAAGGCCTTTTTGAAGATTCTTTGCGTCAAATGAATTTGTCACTATCGCATTTGATATTTGATTAAGTAGTACTAGATTTAGCTTACCTTTTTTAATTTTTTTATCTCTAAATATGTATGGCTTTAATTCTAGATACTTGTATTGGCTGAGTGATAGATCAAATTTAAACTCTTGCAATAATTCAATAATCTGTTGATGTTCTTTTGAAGAAATAAGATTTTCTAAATAGGAAATTCTAGAGGCAATTTTCATCCCCTTAGCAACAGCCTCCCCATGAAGGATTTTTTTATATTTACTATGTCCTTCAATAGCATGTCCAAAAGTATGACCAAAATTCAAAATTGCACGAATGCCATTTTCTTTTTCATCTTTTGTAACAATCTTTGCTTTGGTTTGGATAGATAAAAAAATTATCTCCTCAATAATTTTATGGTCCATTGATAAAATTTTCTGAGAATATTTTTTTAGCAATGAAAAAAGAGAGTTATTTTGAATTAATGCATATTTTATAACTTCTGCTAATCCTGCTTTAAACTCTCTTCTGGGAAGAGTGTTAAGTACAGATGTATCTATGATGACAGCTTTTGGATTATAAAATGCTCCAACAAGATTTTTACCAGCTGCAATATTAATTGCGGTCTTCCCACCTACAGAAGAATCGACTTGAGCAAGCAGCGTTGTTGGTATTTGAATATATTGAATACCTCTGAGGTATGAGCTGGCAACATATCCCGAGATATCTCCAACCACGCCACCGCCAACAGCTATTATTAGATCCGCTCTATCAAAATTATTGTCAGCTAGAAAATTTAATATTTTTTGAAAGTTTTTAAGAGATTTGGCTTTTTCTCCTCGATCAAGAATAATCTTTGAAATTTTGCCTGATCGTTTGCAAATATCAGTAACTTTTTTAACTATCTGTGAGGGCACCCCATCATCTGTGATAATAAGCATCTTATTATGCTCATTAAGCAGAGGAACAAGATTTTTTTTAGAAAGAGCACCCTTGCTAATTACAATCCTATATTTATTTTTTCTTTGACCTGCAAATAGCTCTTTAGCCATAATTTTTAACTAGCTTTATAATCTCGTTTGCAACCTCAGAACCGCTCTTATTCTCAGTATTAATGATGTGATCTGAAACATCTTCGTAAAGAGACTGTCTTGACTTTTGGAGATTAGCGAGGACTTTTTCAGGATCTTTATCCTTCAACAATGGCCTGTCTTTATCTTTGGCTGTTCTTTCTACTTGAGTATTTAATGGAGTATGTAGATAGAATACAATGCCTCTTGATGCTAAAAGCTCTCTGTTTTCCTCTTCAATTACAATGCCACCACCGGTAGCAAGCACAATTGAATTCAACGCAACCATTTCTTTTAAAGTGGCAGTTTCTCGCTTTCTAAAACCTGCTTCACCCTCTATATCAAAAATCCAATCTATTGTTACACCCGTGCTATCTTCAATTTTTGCATCAGTATCATGAAAATCTAAAAATAGCTCGCCAGCCACAATCTTCCCAACCGTGGTTTTTCCTGATCCCATAGGGCCAACAATAAAAATATTCATACTTAGTTTTTTAAGTTGCAGATTCTATCATTTATAGGAGTAAAATAATTCTAATTCATGTATCAAAATATATTAGAGTTTAAACTAAAATCTTCATTGTCTTATTTGTATGTTTATTAGATTGATAAATTGGGTATTGTCAATGGCACTAATAGGTACCCTTGTTTCAATATTTGTGATTGGGGCCGGATATCTCATTATCAAACCAAGTCTTCCTGAGATTAATTTAGTTGATGAAGACGTACTACAAATACCTTTGAAAGTTTTAACATCTGATGGAGTTTTAATCGGAGAGTTTGGCGACCAAAAAAGAACGACGATTGAGTATGAAGAAATCCCCAATAATCTTAAAAATGCATTTTTAGCAGCCGAAGATGATCAATTTTTTCAGCATGATGGAATAAGGATTTCGTCACTTATAAGAGCTGTTTATCAAATGCTTCAATCGGGAGAAATTGTCAGCGGTGGTGGAACAATAACGATGCAGGTTGTTAGAGGGTACTTGCTATCTCGAGAGCAAAAAATTATTCGAAAGATTAAAGAAATCTATTTAGCTTTTGAATTAGAAAGCAATGCAACCAAAGAGGAGATTTTTTCTTTATATTTAAATACTATTTTTCTAGGCAATCGATCCTATGGAGTTGAAGCCGCAGCAAATAAATATTTTTCTAAATCTATTAATGAACTTACTCTTGCAGAATCTGCATTAATAGCGTCTTCTGCTCAGCTTCCTTCAAGAATAAATCCTATTCGCTCTCCTGACAGATCTATTATTAGACGTAATTGGATTTTAGGCAGAATGTACAAGCTTGGATATATTGGTAAGGCGCAGTTTTTACTTGCGAAGTCTGAGCAAATCAATTTAACCAAATCGGATTCAAGCTTCTCATTGGATGGGCGATACATTGCTGAAATTACTAGACAAGCAATGATCGAAAGATATGGCTTATCAGTATATAAGGACGGCTTGTCTGTTATAACTACAATAGATTCTTTATTGCAAAAGGCTGCCCTTGAGAGTGTTGAAAAAAACTTATATGAGTATGATAAACGTCATGGTTGGAGGGAACCTATAAACCTGCTATCAGAAATTCCCGAATTAATATTTGATGAGTTGCAAGTCGGCAATTTAGACATCTTATATAAAGAGTCTAATACTTTAGATGAGCTAGGCATGAGCCAACTAAATGTATCAATAATAAGAGATTTTTTTGAAGAGCTTGTAAATTTAGACAAACACTCTGGAGGAATAGTTATTGATGTAAAGCCTGAAAGGGTAATTTTTTTAGATAATTCTTTTCAATTAAAGAGTTTATTTTGGGATGATTCATATAAGTGGGCTAGACAAAAAATAAATATTAATAAATTAGGCCCAATACCTCAAAATTTCTATGACATTCTTCGAAAGGGTGATTTGATATACCTATCTCAGAAAAATGGCTATTACTTTCTCGATCAAGTTCCTGATGCTGAAGTTGCATTTATTTCTACTGATCCATCTAATGGTGCAATTAAGACCTATATCGGAGGATTAAATTTTTCAAAAAGTAATTTTGATAGAGTCAAACAATCATATCCTCAAGCTGGCTCAAGTTTTAAGCCATTTATTTATGCCTCTGCTTTTGCCAATGGTTATTCAGCGTCAGACAAAATAAATGATGCTCCAATTATATTTGATGACTCTAACTTGGAGAGTAGTTGGAGACCCGAAAATTATACAGGTAAATTTTATGGGCCTATTAGACTAAGAGAAGCCCTAGTACAGTCAGTGAATTTGGTTTCTATTAAGTTATTAAGAGAAATGGGAATTCCGCTAACACAAGATTACTTGTCAAAATTTGGCTTCACTTCATCTAGGCTGGCTCCAGATTTATCATTGGCACTTGGATCATCAAGTTTTTCCCCAGCTGAAATGGTTAGAGCATACAGCATTTTGGTTAATTCCAAAGATCCTAAAGATTTATTTTTTATAGAACGGATTGAAGATAGAAATGGAAAAATTATTTTTCAAAATCTTCATGCAAAAAATAAGAAAAAAAATATTGATGCTTTTCCTTGGTTTGAAACTCAGCTAACAGAGGAAATCAAGCCTTTTTATTTATTACCTCCCATCCAGGAGAAATCGATGGAGCAGATAGATCCGAGAGTAACTTTTATTACAAAAGATATTTTACGTGAGGCTCTTTCACGAGGAAGTAATAGAAGAAAAACTCAAGTATTGAATAGAAGTGATATTGCTGGAAAAACTGGAACAACTAATGATTCTATTAGTACTTGGTTCTCAGGTTTTCATAATGACTTAGTAACAACTGTTTGGGTTGGAACTGATGATTTTTCTTCTTTGGGGGATAATGAATTTGGATCAAGTATCGCTTTGCCTGCATGGGTTGATTTTATGCAAATAGCACTTGATAAACTGCCTCAAGAAGACTGGAAAATGCCCGAAGGCCTTTCTTATGTAAGAGTTGATCGTGAAACGGGTAGACCAGTTGATGAAAGTAGTAAAAATTCCTACTTTGAGCTTTTTTTAGATGAAGAGATTTAGCTTTTAAAAATGCTACTAGAGATGAACGACCAGTAATTTTCTATATAACTGCTGGGTATTTCCTTAAATTTACTTCTAATAAATCTTGAAATCATGCCTTCCATGATTGAGGTAATAAGATGGGCACTTTGACCTGCAGTAAGTTGCAAGGAATCTTTTTTTGAGGATAACATTTGTTTAATTGAAAGCTCTAATCTTTCATAAAATTGGTTCACTGAGTCTATTACATTCTGCTCACTTGGCCCCAATGCTTCTCGAGATAGGATGCGCGCAAAGCCTTTATTTTTTTCTAGAAATATTGCAAAAAAAAAGAATATCAATCTAACTTTTTCTTCAGCTTCAATGCTGCTGTCCTTTTTAATTTCACCAACTTTTTGAAAAATTGTCTGATCGCAGAATGTAAATAATTCTAAAAAAATAGACCTTTTGCTAGGAAAATGCCTATAGAGCGCAGCTTCAGTTATTTCACTTTCTGCTGCAAGAACAGCTGTTGTAACTTTAGTGGCGTCCCTTTCTTCTAAAAGTTTCGCTAAACTTTGCAGAATAATTTGTTTTCTGTCTTTTGACATAGTTTTAGCTTATATCAATCTGAATTGTTTCATCAATTAATTTTAATTGATCTAGAAATATATTTTTTATATCGTTTAATCTAGAAGGAGTTTCAGCTTCAAATCTTAGAACAAGTTTTGGAGTTGTATTGGATGCTCTCAACAGACCCCACCCATCGTCAAAATCAACCCTAAGACCATCAATAGTAACTTTAGACCCCCCTTCAAATTGAGCTTTATTGACAAACTCTTTAACTATTTTAAATTTCTTTTCTTCTTCAACATTGATATTTAATTCTGGCGTAGAGTAGGCTTTGGGAAGCTGATTTAATATGGAAGAGAGTGTCATATTTAAGCTATTCATAATTTCTAATAATCTAAAGGCCGAATAATGACCATCATCAAAACCATGCCACTTATCATTGAAAAAAATATGACCACTCATTTCACCAGCAAGTGGAGCATTGGTCTTTTTGAGGGTATTTTTTATATGAAAATGACCTGTCGGAGACATTAGCGGAATGCCCCCATATTCGATAATAATATTGCTTAGTAGATTTGAGCACTTCACATCAAAAACTATTTCTCTGCCAGGATAATTTTTTAAGATATCTTTTGCAAAGATCATCATGAGTTGATCGGGAAAAATAATCTCACCTTTTTCAGTAACAACTCCAAGTCTATCCCCATCTCCATCAAATGCTATTCCCATATCAGCAGAATTTTCTTTTACTGTGTTAATTAAATCTTGGAGGTTCTCTACTTTTCCAGGATCAGGGTGATGGTTGGGAAAGTTCCCATCAATCTCGCAAAAAAGTTCAATCACCTCACAACCTAGCGAACGGAATAGTTTGGGTGCAATTTCACCTGCTGAACCATTGCCGCAATCTATAACAACCTTAATCTTTTCAGACTTGTCTGTACTTTGTGATAATACTTCCCTAATGTACTCATCCATTAAACTTTTCTTGAATAATTCCTTGCCAGTATTTGTTTTGCTAACTGGCTTATCAGACAGCAAACTTAAGATCTCAAGACCTGAGATTGGTGAATCATTAATTATTATTTTAAAACCATTATAGTCTTTTGGGTTGTGGCTTCCTGTAATCATAATTCCAGATTTTGAAGGCAGTTGCTTGGCCGCGTAATATAGCAGGGGGCTTGTAACTATCCCAATATTTACAATATTGATTCCAATAGATTGGAGCTCTTTAGAAAGAATGTTTAATATTTTTTCTCCAGATAGTCGCCCATCTCTACCAAGCACTAGTTCATCAATATTTTCATCAATGCATTTTCTAGCAATCGCATGAGAAATTAATTTGATAGAAGCTTCATTGACTTGAGAGGGCACAATTCCCCTAATGTCATATTCTCTGAAAATGGACTCGTCAATCATAGGAATTTTAATTTCATTATCGAGGTTGTTTTGTCATAATAACTGAGACTTAAAACCATACACAACATGTTTCTTAATACTGACTCAAAATTTATCTGGCTTAATGGAAATTTTCAGCCATTTAATAAAACAAATATTCATCTTTTAACTAATACATTGCATTATGGAATGGGAGTTTTTGAGGGTGTACGCGCCTATGAAACATCAGGTGGTGGAGCAATCTTTAGATTAGATGATCATACCAAAAGATTATTTGATGCTGCATCAAAAATTAATATTTCAATTCCTTATTCGATCGATGATCTATGTCAAGCGCAGAAAGAAGCAATGATTAAAAATAACCTTAAAGAGGGCTATATTCGTCCGATAGTTTTTTTAGGCAATGAATCAATGGGTTTAAGATCTCAAGATTCACTTTCGGTAAATGTTGCAATTGCATGTTGGGAATGGCCATCATATATGGATCCAGATGCTAAAAGGAATGGCATCTCAGTTGTAAAATCTCCATTTCAGCAATATGACAATCCACTGTATTCAAACAATAAAATCATTGGCACATATGTTAATTCGATTATGGCTGTTAATGACGCAATTTCTAAAGGAGCTGAAGAGGCCATATTGCTGGATAAAAATGGTTTTATCTCAGAGGGTAGTGGTGAAAACTTGTTCATAGTTAAGAACTCAAAGGTAATGACACCCACAACAGATTATTGCTTGAATGGAATCACTAGACAAAGCGTTATCACTATTGCTCAAAATCTTGATTTAACTGTAGAGGAAAAGAATTTAACTTTTGATGATTTGTTATCTGCAGATGAAGCTTTTTATTCGGGCACAGCTGTTGAGATTACCCCCATAACGACTGTCGATGGTTTAATAATAGGCAGTGGTTCAATCGGACCAATAACCGATCAACTTCAAACCAATTATTCTGACATAGTTTATGGTCGTGATAAAAGTTATTCTCATTGGCTAACTTCAATTTAGTCTTAAAAAATTGAACCAAAGATTAAACATTGCTATTTGTAGCTATCGAAGTGCACCTTTTGGAGGTGGTCAGGGTATATTTGTATATGAATTATCTAAGGCCTTGCATGATTTAGGCCATCATGTAGATGTAATTTCAGGGCCGCCATATCCCCATCTTGAAAGCAGCATCAATTTAATCAAATCTCCTGGCTTAGATTTATTTAGCACTTTTAACTTTCAAGATAGATTAAAGATTTTTTTAGACAAAAAAAATAAGTCTTCAGATGATTGGTTTGAATTTATTTCAGCACTATTTGGAGGGTTTCCAGAATTGAGGACCTTTGGTAACAGGGCGAAAATTCTTCTTAACAAATCTTCATATGATGTTGTAATTGATAATCAATCTCTTAGTTATGGAATGATCGAGATTCAGAAAAATTTGCCTCTAATTGAGATTATTCATCATCCTATTACAAAAGATTATCTTTACGATATTCAATTTTCTAAGAGCATTATCCAAAAAATATCTAAATGGAGATGGTTTTCTTTCTTGAAAATGCAAAAAAGAGTTTCCCGAAAATTAAAGGTTATTTCTACACCATCTCATAATTCAAAAAAAGATATTGCTAGGGACTTCGGTGTGCCTGAAAGATATATTTCTGTAATACCTAATGGAATAGATCATAAGAGTTTTACTCCCATGCAAGATATCAATAGAGTTCCTAAACAAATTATCACTACTGCTAGCGCAGATGTACCGCTAAAAGGTCTGGATTTTTCTTTGCATGCTGTTGCTAGATTAAAAGAAGATTTTCCAGAGTTGAGATTAGTGATTATTGGTGCGCCGAGATCTGGTGGTCATACGGAGAGATTAATTGAAAGATTGCAAATTAATCAAAATATTTTATTCAAATCAAATCTCACTAAAAAGGAAATAGCTGTTGAGTATGCTAAAAGTAATGTTGCTATAGTAAGCTCTTTATATGAAGGTTTTGGGTTTCCTGTTGGGGAAGCTATGTCATGTGCTATACCTCTTATAGCAACCAATGTTGCATCTATTCCGGAAATAACACAGTCTTTTGCTGAACTAATTCCAGCTGAAAGCGCAGATGCAATAGAGTTAGCTATTAGAAATATTTTTAATAACCCTGAAACAAACCAATTAAGAGCAGATGCTGGCAGAATGCATATAATAGAGAATTTTAATTGGAAAAAAATTGCAAAGTTATACGAAGACTTGATTTATAAAACGATAGATGAGTTCCAATGTTAACTTTTAGCTTAAATAAAATATCTCTTAAGCCACACTCAAAAATTTTAGATGTAGGTTGTGGAGAAGGACGTCATATTTTTGGATCTTTGCATGCGTATTCAAATATCCATTGTGTTGGATTGGACCAAGATATTCCCTCATTAAATAAATGCAATGAAGGTTTGGAGTTTTTTAAGGAACTGAATTCTGGCTCTACTGTTTTTATGCAAGGCTCCGTATACAGGTTGCCATTCGATGATAATACCTTTGATCTTGTTATCTGCTCAGAGGTACTTGAACATCTTGAAAATTATCATGCTGCAATTGATGAAATATACAGAGTCTTAAAACCAGAAGGTAAATTTTTACCTAGTGTTCCCTCGTATTGGCCTGAAAAAATATGCTGGTTTCTATCAACTGGTTATCAAAATATGCCTGGTGGCCATGTGAGAATCTTTAAAAAACGTCAAATGATTAATGAGATCATTGATCATGGATTTAAGTATTATCATGCAGAGAGATTTCATGGTTTGCATAGTGCTTATTGGTGGCTTCGATGCCTTTTTTGGAAAACTCAAGACTCGAATTACTTTGTTAAGATATATAAAAAATTTCTTGAATATCAAATTCTTCAAAGTCCATCATGGCTGAATAATTTTGAAAAAATTATTAATCCTATTTTTGGAAAAAGCATTGCATTTTACTTCGAAAAGAAATGAAACAATTTCCAAATACATCTCATATTGACCCTTGTTCTCTGGATGGATTAAACCATTTGGGGAAATTTTTAGACAATGCTCAATTTCTCTCTGGCGCTATCCCTTCTAATCAAGATGGCTCGCATGATCCCTGGGACCATCTTGAGGCCGTCATGGGGCTAACTACTTTAGGTTATATCGATCAAGCTCTCAAAGGCCTTAATTGGATGGTTGTAAATCAAAATAAAGATGGCAGTTGGTATAACTTATATCATGATGAAAAGCCATTAGAGCTTAATAAACAGACGAATTATGCTTCATATATCGCTGTTGCTGTTTGGCACTTTTATTTGCTTACTACTGACATTAATTTTCTCAGAAATTTCTGGGAGCCAGTTAAGAAAGGTGTTTTATTTTCACTTTCTCTTCAGCATAAAAATGGAGCCATCGCATGGAATATAGATGAATCTGAAAAAATTGATGAAGATTATCTTTTGACGGGATGTAGTTCCATTGCAAAAAGTCTTGAGTGTGCGATAGCGATTTGCCAAGTTTTAAAATATCAGAGCCTTGAATTAGAGTGGAGGGAAGCACATTCAAGACTAATAACGGCACTTGAAAATCCAGCAGAAATCTTTGATCTAAAGAAAGATCGTAGCAGATTTTCAATGGATTGGTATTATCCAATTTTGGGCGGAATTAATTCTAAACAAAGAATAGACAATCTTGTAAAGAATATTAATGATTCTTTTTGGGTCAAGGGTCTAGGGATTAAATGTGTCGTAGATGAACCATGGGTAACTGTTGCGGAGACCAGTGAATGTTCTATTGCATTTAAGAAAATTGGAGAAGATAAGATTGCATTGGAGCTACTTCTTAACGCAATCGCTATAGTTGATGAAAAAGGCATACCATACATGGGCTGGCAATTTCATGAAAATATTTATTGGCCGGAAGAAACGCCATCATGGACTTCCGGAGCCTGCATCCTTGCTGCTGATGCAAACTATCAACTGACCCCTGGCGCTGATTTATTTCTCAAGAAACAGTTTATGCCTGAGTTAGGCAAACGATAGTATCCACTCGTTCGTGCAGTTGAAAACCTTCTGTCAAAGCTTTTTGATAAATTAGATACGGCGCTTGCCCGCCATCCTCTGGTTTTTCATAAATATCATGAATAACTAGTGCTCCATTAGAGTGAATCTTCGATTTCCAATTATTATAATCATTCATTGCAGATATTTCAGTGTGACTACCGTCAATAAAAAGCAGTCCTAAGTCTGTTTTCCACGAAGGCGCAATAGAATTGGCATTTGCTAGAATTGGAACGACCCATTTGCTCTCATCAAATTGCTGGAGATTTGCTTGCATTAAGGGCACCGTATTGACTCGACCCAATTTCTCATCATAGATCTCTGGATCAAAATAATCTTCACCGAGTTGGTGTTCTTCTGAGCCAGAATGATGATCTATTGTATAGACAAGTTGATTATGAATTGAACTTCCTGCTGCAATGTAAAGAGCCGATTTTGCTCCAAAGGTACCAATTTCTAGGGCAGGCCCATAACAAGAAAACTCTTCAGCCCATTTAGTTAATGATAAGCCTTCATGACTGGGCATGAATCCCTTGAGGCTATTTAATTTTTCAAAGTTCATATTGTTTGTAAAAGTTTTTTCCTAGAGTGGATTTAAATCTTCTATGCATCCAAAGGTACTCTGCTGGATGTTGAAGAATCTTTTCTTCCATTAGGTCATTAATTTTCTGCGCTAACTCTTCTGAATTTAGTCCCACATGATCGATTAATTCTATATTAAGAATTAATTTTTTATTCTCATAAAATGAATTTAAAAATAATAAATTTGAATTAGTCCCATCAACAATTTTTCTTGTTGTGGTGATCGTAGCAGCATTTTGGTTAAAAAATTTTAATTTTACAGAATGATCCCATCCATAATCTTGATCTATTGCATACATGACGCTCTTACCAGATTTAAGCCATTTCATAAATTTACGTGGATTATTTTTATCTGCAGTATCTTTAATGCTAGAGAGCCGCCCTCTATCTTGAATTTTATTCATTATTGGAGAATTATGTGGTCTGCTTACACCATATACTGCTGCACTCATAGCTAAAAGACGGGCATCTAGCTCTAAGTGTTGTGAGTGCTTAAAAATGATTAAGTTGCCATCATTAGCATCATTACCAAATAAAAGCTCTAAGCCAATAATCTCGTAATCAATCTCGTTTTGTATTTTTGTATCTTGCCAAAACCAAGCTATGCCCGTTTCAATGAATGATCTTCCCATGTACAAAAAATTATCCTGCAAAAGTTTTTGTTGCTCCGCCTTTGATAAATTTGGGAAGCAAATTGCAATATTTGCTTGAGCAATTTTTTTTCTACTTTTAGCAATAATAAATAGGAGCTTACCAAAGAATTTTCCTATTGCTGGATGCAATGAAGTTGGTAGATTGCAAAGACCTTGCCATAATGTCGTCATTAATCTAATCAATATTGTGAGTACATTAAAATTAAAGAATGTATTATTACATTAATTTAAATATACCTTTGATATGAAGCTAGTAATTTACAATCTTCTGATTTTAATACTACTCCCAGTATTCATATTTCGTATCTTATTTAAAAGTTTCTCTGATTCTGATTACAGAAAGTATTTTAATAATAGGTTTGGATATGGTTTAAGAGGCCTTGAGTATAAAAAAAGGAAAATTATCTGGTTTCATGCTGTTAGTTTAGGAGAAGTGATAGGATCACAACCCCTTATAAATAAACTTGCTGAGCACTTTGATATTGTGATAACCACCTCAACGCCCACAGGTTTAAGAAGAGCAAAAGAAATATTTCCTGAAGAAATAGTGATCAATTATGCTCCCTGGGACTTCATTTTATTTATCAACAGATTTTTGAGTTTTTATAAGCCTGATGCCGTTTTAATATTTGAAACAGAAATATGGCCATCAATGATTTCGCGCGCATATTATAAAAGCATCCCTTTATATTTGATTAACGGCAGGCTTAGCCACAAATCTTATAAAACTTATGGATTATTTTCATGGCTTTTAAAAGATACATTAAAAAAAATAACTTATTCTTTTGTCCAAACTAGCAATCATAAAAAACGTTTTGTAAAACTTGGTATTAAAGAGAGTTGTATTCAGGAAGTGGGTTCAGTTAAGTTTGATATATCTAGCATTAATGTATATCCAGTAAAGAATCCTCCTTTTATTTTGGGCGCAAGCACTCATCCAGGAGAAGAGAAGAAATTACTAAATGTATATCTCAGGCTTATATCTAAAATAAACTTAAAACTGTTTATTTGTCCAAGACATATTGAGCGAGCTGGGGACATAGCCAAGCAAGCAACTGTCATGGGATTGAAGACAAAACTATTTTCAAATAATGAATTGAATGATTTCGATGTATGTGTTGTTGATAATGTCGGGCTTTTGCCAAACTTCTATGCATCTTCATTAATGTCATTTGTTGGAGGCAGTCTAGTTCCTAGAGGAGGACATAATTTAATTGAACCAGCTGCTTTAGGATCTCCAATTATTATTGGTCCTCACACATTTAATTTTGAGGATATTGTTCAGAAATTTGTAAATGATGATGCGTGCATCATAGTTAATAGTGAGGATGAATTGTTTGATGCAATCGAGCTTCTTGCTAGAAATTCTAATATAGCTAATCAATATGCAAGCAGGGCTAAAAAAGTTGTTGAGAAAAATAAAGGCTCAAC
The DNA here is from genome assembly GCA_902593675.1 of uncultured SAR86 cluster bacterium. Lineage (GTDB taxonomy): Bacteria > Pseudomonadota > Gammaproteobacteria > Magnimaribacterales > D2472 > D2472. The sequence goes on along the minus strand of CACJJI010000005.1, from coordinate 81,398 downwards.
AGAAGTTCAAGCATCTTATATAATCAATCAACTAGGAGAAAAAAATTGAAGCTTATAACAGCAATTATTAAGCCATTTAAATTAGAAGAGGTCCGTGAATCCCTAGATAAGATTGGTATTACTGGTATGACTATCACTGAGGTAAAAGGGTTTGGGAGGCAGAAGGGTCATACTGAATTATATCGAGGGGCTGAATACGTAATTGATTTTTTACCTAAAATTAAAGTCGAAATAGCCGTATCGATTGATCAACTAGATGAAGCTATTGATGCTATTACTAAAAGTGCAAGCACTGGAAAAATAGGTGATGGAAAGATTTTTCTCTCTGCCCTTGATCAAGTTATTAGGATTAGAACAGGCGAGACTGACCAAGACGCAATCTAAAAGTATTTGAAAGTTAATAAGAAACCCATCGTATTTCTGTTAGGTCCAACCGCATCTGGTAAAACTGAATGGGCTATTGAATGGCAAAACCAATTCAAAGATTTTGAAATCATTAGCGTTGACTCTGTCATGGTTTATAAAGAATGCAATGTTGGATCTGCAAAACCAAGTAAATTTATTTTAAAAAAACATCCTCATCATTTGGTTAACTATGTTTCGCTCAATCGCATATTTTCTGTTGCAGATTTTTATCAAGCAGCCATTAAATTAATTGAAAGTATTCATTCTCAAAACAAGATTCCATTAATGGTAGGGGGGAGCATGATGTATTTTAACCTTTTAAAAAATGGGCTGAGTGCTTTGCCGTCTGCAAATGAATCCTTACGGAAGGATTTAGAAACCAGGATGCTTGAAAAGGGAATAGAAGCTCTTTACGCAGATCTAAAAAAGCTTGATTCGAAAGCCGCCCAAACCATTAAACCAAAAGATTCTCAGAGAATTATAAGAGCAATTGAAGTTATAACTTTAACTGGAATGAGCATAAATGATAGTTTGTCATCTATAAAACCAAATAGGTTAGATGAAAAATTTGAATTGGTAGAGTTTGGAATTTTTCCCAAAGAAAGATCTGAGCTTCATAAAAGAATAGAATCTAGGCAGGGCAAGTTAGTTGGAGAAAGCTTACTTGAAGAAATAATCCAAATTAAAAGTGACTTCAATATTTCTTCTACTCACCCTGCTATGAAAGCAATAAATTATAGACAGGGATTAAATGTAATTGAAGGAAAGCTAGAAAGGTCTCAACTCTTTGAGCAGTCTCTTTTTGCTACACGCCAATTTGCTAAAAGACAATGCACATGGATGCGAGGATGGGAAAATTTGAGAAATTTTGATTTGCATCAATGGGGAGATGCTACCGAGGAGTTAAAAAAACAACTTAATTTACTTGAAATCATTTAATTCTAAGGATTTACCCCCAAATTGTATTTATAATTAAACTTTAAATTTATAGGTATCTACGTGAATTGGGATAATCAAAACAATCAGGATCCATGGGGCCGGAAAGACCAGGATGAAGTTTCATTTGATGATTTAATCAAAAAGTTTTCAGTAATGTTTGGAAAACAAGGTTCAGGTTCTAATGGGTCTTCTGGAGGAGGTGGATTTAACTTCCCAACAAAAAGAGCCTTTTTATATGGTTTTTTTGGTTTGCTAGTTCTCTACGCAAGCATGTCAATTTATCAGCTAGACTCTCCAGAAAGAGCAGTAGTTTTAAGATTTGGTGAATATCACGCTGAAACCGGAGAGGGTCTTAACTTTATGCTGGCTGGAATTGATGAAAGGTATGTAGAAAATGTAGCATTAACAAGACGCTACTCACAAACAGCAAACATGCTAACCAAAGATGAAAACTTGGTTGATGTAACTATATCTGTTCAGTACAGAATAAAGAATTTAAAGGATTTTGTTTTAAATGTACGTGATCCAGAAAGCAGCCTTAGGGAAGCTACAGAAAGCTCTTTGCGGCATGTGGTGGGTGATAATACCTTAGAAGAAACTCTTACAACTGGTCGTGAAAAGATTGCTCAAGATGTAGATGCAAGACTTCAGAGCTATCTAGATTTATATGCAACAGGGCTAGTAGTGCAGCAGGTAAATATTGAAAAGACTGATCCTCCTTCAGCTGTGAAAGCTTCTTTTGATGATGTTGTTGCGGCTAGAGAAGATAAAGAAAAATTACAAAATGAAGCTGATAGGTATGGACTTTCAATTGTTCCAGAAGCTAGAGGTCAAGCTTTTGCTAGGATCCAAGCGGCCGAAGCATATAGAGAAGAAGTTGTAGCTAATGCTGAGGGTGAGGCTGTTCGCTTTGATAAATTATTAGCTGAGTATCAAAAAGCACCTAAAGTAACCAGAGATAGACTTTATCTTGATGCATTACAAGGTTTATATAGTAATTCAACTAAAGTATTGATGGATGTAGAGGGCGGCAATAACTTAATGTACCTCCCATTGGATAAAATTTTAGAGCAAAACAAATCAGAGGAGGAAGAGTAATGACTAAAGGAATGAATCTCTTGGTTCTTGCAGGGCTTATTCTTGCATTGATTCTCAATAGTATTTTTGTAATAGATGAGAAAGAAGATGGAATTGTATTTCAATTCGGTGAAGCAATTAGATCTGATCTTCCAACTGGTTTAAATTTTAAATTACCAATTATCCAAAATGTAAAGAAATATGATTCAAGGTTGCAAACCCTTGATGAAGAACCAAATAGAATTTTAACAGTTGAGAGTAAATATCTTATTGTTGATTCGTTTGTAAAATATCGTATTACCAACGTTAGAACATTCTATGATGCTACCAGTGGAAGCTTCATTAACTTAAATAATCTATTAGGGCAAAGGACTGCATTTGAATTGAAAAATCAATTTGGCCGCAGAACAGTGACTGAATTAGTTTCTGGTGAAAGAGACCAGCTGATGAGTGATATGCGAGAAAATTTAGGCGACTCTGTATCGGATTTAGGTATCGAAATCATTGATTTTAGAGTTAAAAGAATCGACTTGCCACCAGAGCTGAGTAACTCTGTTTATGAAAGAATGCGTTCAGAAAGAAATAGGTTGGCTGAAGAGTTGCGTGCTGAAGGTAATGAGCTTTCAAATGAAATTCGATCAACTGCAGATAAAGAGAAAGTTATAATTTTGGCCGAAGCATATAAAACTGCAGAACAAATCAGAGGTGATGGTGATGCTAAGGCCGCTGCAATTTATGCAGAATCCTTTTCTAAAGATCCAGAATTCTACGAATTCACCAGAAGCATGAGAGCTTATGATGCTACTTTTAATAACAAGTCAGATGTTTTGCTGATTGATCCTAAATCCGATTTCTTTAAATACTTGAATAAGTCAAAAGGCGATAATTAGCATCCCATGAGCAAAAATACCCTTATCTTGGGCTTACAGTGGGGTGATGAGGGTAAAGGAAAAATTGTCGATGCTTTGGCCGAAACTTCCGAAGCAGTATGTCGTTTTCAAGGCGGCCATAACGCTGGACATACTCTAAAAGTCGATGGCGAGCAAAAAGTTCTTCATCTAGTTCCTTCGGGCATTCTTCACCCTTCGGTTCATTGCGTCTTGGGTAATGGTCTTGTTTTGTCTCTTTCGGCTTTAGCTAAAGAAATTCAGGAATTACAAGAAAGCGATATTAATTTCACAGACCGTTTTTACGTAAGTGAAGATTGCTCTTTAATTCTGCCTACTCACGTAGCAATTGACCAAGTACGAGATAAAGAAGAAGGTATTGGAACAACCGGCAGGGGGATTGGTCCGGCATATGAAGATAAAATTGCTAGACGTGCGATACGTTTTGGAGATTTAAAAAACCTTGAAGAACTTAAAATAAAATTATCAACACTGGTTAATTATCACAACCAAATTTTGCAGAATTTATATAATGCTCAACCAGTAATTTTTGAGGATGTTTTAGAAGAGTTAATTAGCAACATAGATCTTTACGATGAATATCATTGCAAAACTCAGGATCTTTTAAGACTTTGGGTGAAACAGGGCAAAAGCATTCTTTTTGAGGGTGCGCAGGGTTCAATGCTAGACATTGATCATGGAACCTATCCGTATGTCACCTCTTCTAGCACAACTGCAGGTGGTTTATCATCAGGGTTGGGTGTTGGCCCGCGGCATCTTGATTCCATTTTGGGCATCACTAAGGCATACACTACTCGTGTTGGTGAAGGGCCTTTCATCACTGAGTTGTTTGATTCCAATGCAGAGCAGTTGGCAAAAGTTGGACATGAATTTGGTGCAACAACCGGACGCCCAAGAAGATGCGGGTGGTTAGATTTAAAAGCTTTAGAAACTATAGTTTTCATTAACTCTGTTACTAATCTCTGCATCACAAAATTAGATGTCCTTGATGGCTTTGAAGAAATTAAAGTGTGTATTGATTATGACAAAGATCAGCTACCGATTTATAAATCTTTCTCTGGTTGGATGCAGGATACATCCAATGCTAGATCTTTTGATGATTTACCTAAAGCTGCTCAGGACTATATACTATTTATTGAGGAGACTCTGGATTGTCCGATTGGCATTGTTTCGGTAGGACCATCAAGAGATCAAACAATTTATAGAGATTAGTTCTATCAATTCTGGAGAGATATGAGAAACCTTCTAACTTCACTCGTCCTGCTTTTTGTTTTTACTGTAGCCATCTTTTTTGGAGGTGCGGTTATAAAAGTTTTTGGAACATTGGATGGACCAGGAGTCATAGAGGGAAGAGCTCTTCCAGAAAAAGCGCTTGAAGATAGAGCGGCTAGAATCAATGTAGTTAAATCAGAATTAGAGGTTTTGGACGAAAAACAAATTCTCTTTGGCGATTTGCATGTTCACACAACCTATTCAACAGATGCATTCATGTGGTCTTTGCCTTTTATGAATGGCAAAGGAGCCTCGCCATTAGCCGATGCATGTGATTATGCGAGATTTTGTTCAGCCTTAGATTTCTGGTCTATCAATGATCATGCCGAAGCAAGCACTCCAAGAAAATGGCTTGATACCAAACAAAGCATTCAACAATGCAATAATTTAGCAGAAGGAACAGATGATTTGGTTAGTTTTTTAGGGTGGGAATGGACCCAAGTTGATCCGAACCCTGACAATCATTATGGCCATAAAAATGTTATTTTTTTAGAAACAGACGATGCTTTAGTTCCACCAAGAGCCATTGGTTCGGGAGGGGTTGCACCATTGGTAATGAGGCTGGGCTTGCCCTGGACCATGTCTGCTTTACCTGCAACTTTAGATCTAAAAAATAGAGACAGATTTTTTGCATTTGATAAATTTTTTGAGGAAATTAAGGCAACACCTATTTGCCCAGAAGGAGTTAATACCAGGGATCTTCCTGTAAATTGTTATGAGGAGGCAACTAATCCAAATATTTTGTTTCAGAAGTTAAAAGATTGGGAGACGCCTTATATGGTCATTCCTCATGGCACAACATGGGGGTTTTATACTCCACCAACATCAGATTGGAAAAAACAGCTTCAAGATTTTCAAGATGATGAATCTCAGTTTTTGTTTGAAATTTATTCTGGTCATGGAAACTCTGAAGAATATAGAACATGGAATGATGCGGGGATTAATGCAAAAGTTGAGGTATTTTGCCCTGTGGAAAGCCAAGATTTTTTACCAACCTGCCAACAGGCCGGCAATATTATGGCTGAAAGATGCGAAGATTCTGGGATGGATGCAGAAACATGTAAGTATTTGGTGGATCAAACAAAACTATTTGCCGCCCAAATGGGTTCAACAGGGTATGCTGCAGTGAATGAAACTGACCCAGATGATTACTTGAATGCAGGACAGTGTAATGACTGTTTTCTGCCATCCTTTAACTATAGGCCGCAAGGATCAGCGCAGTATGTTTTAGCTTTAAGTGATTTTACTGACAAACAAAATCCAAAGCGTTTTAAATTTGGATTTATTGGTTCCAGTGACAATCATGGAGCTCGACCCGGCACCGGTTTTAAAGAAATTGACCGACTTTATAATACCGAAGCAAATGGTTTCAATGATCCGTTGTTTGAAAAGTTAAGCGACCTTAGGCGCCCTAAGGGTAAATTAGAGCCATCCTATGTTGATTTAGGCAATACTTCCTTGACTAGTATTATGGATCTAAATATAGCCACAGATGCTGAAAGACAAAGTGCATATTTTATGTCTGGAGGATTGGTTGCTGCTCATTCAACATCTAGAAAGAGGGAATCAATTTGGGATGCATTAGAAAGAAAAGAGGTTTATGCGACCTCTGGACCAAGGATTCTTTTGTGGTTTGATGCAGAAACTCAATCTGAATCTTTATCAATGGGCTCAGAAGTTGATAGCAATGAATCACCAGTATTTACTGTTAAAGCAGCAGGCTCTCTTAAACAAAAACCTGGCTGTCCTGATTATAGTAATAATGGATTAACAAAAGAGCGCCTAGAGAAGATTTGTAATTCAGAATGTTACAACCCTAGCAATGAAAGAAGAGTCATTACACGCATTGAAGTGATTAAAATTTTGCCACAACAATATGAAAATGAGCCAGTTGAAGGGCTTGTAGAAGATGTATGGAAGACATTTCCATGTAATAGTACGAGTTGCAAGGTGTCATTTGAAGATGAGCAATTCTCCATCGGCAGAAGAGATGCTGTTTATTATGTTAGGGCTATTGAGGAGCCCTCTTTAAAACTTTCAGCTGATCCATTGGGATGTGAATTCGACGAAAATGGCAAATGCATCAAAACTGAAATATGCAGAGTGGGGGTTCATGAGAATAGAGGAGACTGTCTTGCGCCTGCAGAAAATAGAGCTTGGTCAAGCCCAATTTACGTTAACTATCCTTCTTAAGCCAGTCTGTTTGATTTGTTTTTAGCCATTCATCTAGTTTGGCATTAACAAATTTATAGGAATTTGGATTAGAAAATTTTTTTGCAAGGCGAATACATTCATCAATAACCACTGGATGAGCCAGTTCATTAGCGCGTATCTCAACTATTCCAAGCCATAAAATAGCTTCATCGATAATCTCTAAACTCTCACCTTGACTATTCTTTAGATCTCTTGTGATATCTTTAAGATCATCTACTTGTTCAAAAATATTTTCTAATCTTTGTTTAAAGTAATTAAAGCTTATCTTTTTTGGTGTATTTTCTTTCAAGAATTGATCTATCAGAGAGTGAAGGTTTGATTCATGAAATATGTATTGATAGATTGCTTGAACCAAACACTCCCGAGTTTGAAGTTCTTGTTTGTACTTCCCTAGGTTTTTAGACATCTTTAGTTGAGCATTTCAACAAGGGATTGAGCAATTTCTTTGCCTTTATTTAATCTTGATGCATTTGTTCGCTGTTTGGCTTGAGATAAATTTTCAGTAGCAATTAGACCAAAGCCAATAGGCTTTTTTTCACTAACACTAACCTGCATTAACCCTTGAGCCGTTGAATCAGATATCAGTTCGTAATGTGTTGTTTCTCCTCTGATAACAACACCATATGCAATGACTCCATCTGCATCAGCTAACTCTTTTTGAGCTGCATGGACAAGTTCCCAAGCACCAGGAACATGTACAATTTTTATGTTGGTGAAGCCAAGTTCTTCTAAATGCGCTTTACCGGACTCTAATAATTCATCAACGAGCTTAGCATTCCATTTTGAAGCAACTATAGTAATTTTTTTATTGACATCAATTTTTCTTGATGAGTATGTGAATCCATTCTTACTCATTGTTCAAATCCTATGACCTCAAGATCAAACCCAGAAAGGGTTGGATATTTTACTGGGGTTCCAAGTAACTTAATTTTTTGTAATCCAAGCTCTTTAAGAATTTGTGATCCAATGCCCACAATTTTTGTTTCTGGTTTAACAGATGATTTTGATCCCATAAGATCGTTCATCACTTCGTCAGCATCTTGATAATTTCCAATTAAAAGCAAAACACCGCATTTTTCTTTTCCAATTCTTTTTAGAGCCTTTTCTAGATTAAGTCTTTTGCCAAATTCCTCAATGCCAATTAAATCATGCAATGTATTCGGGACATGAACCCGAACAAGTGGGGAATCAGATGCGGTGAGGTCACCTTTGGCAAAAGCTAAATGGAGGTTATTAAAGATGCTGTCTCTCCATGCAGAAAGCTTAAATTCAAAACCATTAATTTCAACAGATTTTGAGTATTCCAAATTAACAGATTTTTCTTTGAGGGTACGATAATGAATTAAGTCAGCGATTGTCCCAATTTTCATTTCATGAGCTGAAGCAAATTTTATTAAATCATCTCTTCGAGCCATGCTTCCATCATCATTCATGATTTCGCATATAACGCCAGCTTCTTCAAGACCTGCCAGTCTAGCTAAATCGCATGCGGCTTCTGTATGACCTGCACGACTCAGCACTCCTCCTTCAAAAGCCCTTAATGGAAAAATATGACCTGGCTGAACGATATCTTTCGCTTTGGCATTTTTTTTTGCTGCTGCAATTATGGTTCTGGCTCTGTCTTCAGCAGAAATGCCTGTAGAAATTCCTTCAGCAGCTTCAATAGAAACTGTAAACCCAGTGCCATGTTTAGCTCGATTATTATTGGTCATCATAGGAAGATTAAGCTGATCACATTTTTGAGGAGATAGGGGCAAACACACCAAACCTTTTGCCTTGCTAATCATAAAATTGATTTTTTTATCATCAACAAGCTCTGCAGCGCAAACTAAATCACCTTCATTTTCCCTATCTTCATCGTCTAGCAAAATTACCATCTTGCCAGCTGCAATATCCTGAATAATTTCTTCTGTGGTATTAAATTCCATTTGTCTTATATATAGGCATTAAAAAATTAAAAACAATTACAGATTATTATTGTAGTAGGTTGTCTTAATATCATCTTTTAATCTTTCAAGCTTAATCATCTTTAATTTCATTGACGTTTTTATAGAAGTAGGAGAATTTACATTCAAACCATCTTTACTTCCTTTGCCTAAAAATATGGGTGCAGTATATAGCACCAATTCATCAAATAAATTATTAACAATAAATGTATTTAAAGTTTTCTGACCACCTTCAACCAAAATACTAGATATATCTCTATCTAAAAGATCTTGTAGGAATTTTTCTAGGAAATTTTTTTTCTTATATTCTAAATACTCCACATTTTTAGACTTTTTGGCTAATTGCTTAGATCCAATAAAAATCTTTGAATTTCCAGAGAAAATTTTACTAACTTTTTTAGATTTCTTTAGATTCCCTAGGATAATTTTAGCTGGCTGTTCAATTGCTTCATTCTTGCCTAAACCTAGTTCGCCTCTAGTCAATCGCACTGTAAGAGAAGGGTTATCTTGCTCAGCTGTATTTCTTCCCACTAGAATTCCCTTAACTCTAGATCGGATATAGTGACTATTTTTACGTGATTCAGAATTTGTGATCCAGTTACTTTCTCCACTTTTAAGTGCAATTTTTCCATCAAGTGACTGGGCGCTCTTGAGAATAATGTAGGGACGAGATTTTCTTTGGTTGGTAAAAAAAATTCTATTCAATTCTTTGCACTCGTCTTCAAGTAGGCCAACGCTTGTTTTAATCCCAGCGTTTTTAAGTAATTTGATTCCTCTCCCATTAATCTTTGGGTTGGGATCAAGGGTTCCGCAAAATAATTTTTTAATTTGATGCTCAATCAAGGCATTTGAGCATGGGGGGGTGTTTTTTTCAATTGAGCAGGGTTCAAGATTTACATAGACACTCGATCCAGCGATAAGTTTTAGAGCTTTTTTAGCACCAAATTTTTTCTTGCAGTTTTTGATGGCATTTACTTCAGCATGATCCTTGCCATATTCCTTGTGCCAGCCTTCTCCAATGATTTTATTATTCTTTACGATCACGCAACCAACCATAGGATTGGGTTGTACTTTGAGTTGACCTTTTTTTGCAAGCTCGATGGCTCTAGCCATAAAGTCTAGATCTTTCATTTTTTCTTTTTTGTTCTTTTTGGCTTTTCTTTAGATAAAGAAGATATTTCATCAGCAAATTCTTTGATATCCTGGAAGTCACGATACACAGATGCAAATCTTACATAGGCAACCTGATCAACCCTTTTTAAATTGCGCATTACAATTTCACCAAGTTGACGCGAAGCTATTTCTCTTTCACCTAGTTGACGAATTTCAGTCAAAATACTCCCAAAGACTCCATCAACTTCCTCTGCAGACAAGGGTCTTTTTTCAAGGGCTCTGAGCATCCCACCTTTTAACTTAACCCCGTTGAACGGCTGTCTTTCTCCATCACTTTTAACAATTCTAGGAAGAGCAAGATCAGCAGTTTCAAAGGTTGTAAATCTTGCATGACAGACTTCACATTCCCTTCTTCTTCTGATTTGCGAACCATCACCCACAAGCCTTGAATCAATAACTTTTGTGTCTTGGGCTTGGCAGAAAGGACAAAACATTGTTATTTATATACCGGAAACTTGCTGCATAGTTGAACCACTTCTTCTTTGATTAGATTAATTTTATCAGGATTGCCAAGATCAAGAACAATATCGCAGATCCAATTAGTTAATTGTTCCACTTCATCATTTCTAAAACCTCTTGTGGTGATAGCAGGTGTGCCCAATCTTATTCCTGAGGTTACAAATGGTGACTGAGGATCGTCTGGAACTGCATTTTTATTAACAGTTATATTTGCTTGACCTAAAGCGAGCTCACAATCTTTGCCAGTCAATCCTTTGTTTCTTAAATCCATTAAAACAATATGATTATCAGTTTTACCGGTTACAACATCAATGTCACGATCTTGAATAACCTTGCACATGAGTTTTGCATTATCAATAACTTGTTGCATGTATATTTTGAAATTTGGTTCAAGAGCCTCCTTAAAACAAACAGCTTTTGCTGCTATTACATGCATTAGTGGCCCGCCTTGAGATCCAGGAAATACAGCTGAGTTCAATTTTTTTTCTAAAGCTTCATTTGATTTTGCAATAATTATTCCTGATCTTGGCCCTCTTAAAGTTTTATGAGTTGTAGAGGTCACGACATCTGCATAGGGCACTGGAGAAGGGTACACTCCAGCTGCAACCAGCCCTGAAACATGAGCCATATCGACCAGAAAATAAGAACCAACCTCATCTGCAATATCTCTGAATATTTTCCAATCTATAGTGCCTGAAAAAGCTGAAAAGCCAGCAATGATCATTTTGGGATTATGCTTTTTAGCTAAATCTCTTACATGATCGTAATCAATGTCATGTGTTTCTGGATGAAGGCCATATTGAAATGCCGTGTAGTTTTTACCTGAAAAATTGACTTTTGCTCCATGGGTTAGATGACCTCCTTGATCTAGGCTCATTCCAAGAATCGTATCATTTGGTTCGAGCATAGCTAAAAATGCAGCTGCATTTGCTGAAGATCCTGAATGAGGCTGTACATTTGCATAATCTGCCTTGAAGAGTTCTTTTGCTCTATCAATCGCTAATTCTTCTGCAATATCAACATGCTCACATCCGCCATAGTATCTTTTGTGGGGATAGCCTTCTGCATATTTGTTTGTAAGCAGTCCTCCCTGAGCTTCCATTACTCTTTTGCTGGCATAATTTTCCGATGCTATCAGCTCTATGTGTTCTTCTTGACGAGTAGACTCTCGAGCTAGGGCCTCCCATAGTTCAGCATCATATGTTTCGATAGTTTGTGAATTAGCAAAGATTGAATCAGCCTGAGATTCCATTGATTACTCCAAAAGTATTAATAATTTTTGTTAAAAAGCTTGAAAGTCTTATTCTAAATTATCTATGGCTTCTTGTGGGAAAAAGGACGAGATCTTTTAGGAAAAGTTGCTTTACAAATTTTACAGGTGATCCCATGGCATTGTTGAGCTTGGCAGAACTCTCTTCCCCAAAATATGATTTGTAGGTGAAGCTTGTTCCAGGAATCTTGAGGAAAGATTTTTTTTAGATCTTTTTCGGTTTGTTGGACATTTATTCCTTTGGTTAGACCCCATCTTTGAGCTAGTCTATGAATATGAGTGTCTACAGGAAATGCTGGCTGCCCAAACCCCTGACTAATAACTACTGATGCTGTTTTATGACCAACTCCCGGGAGTTTCTCTAGGGCTTTTATATCTGCAGGAACTTCTCCGTTATAAGAATCGCATAAGATATTGGATAGCTTGTGTATGGCCTTAGATTTTTGAGGTCCTAAACCGCATGGCTTTATGATGTTATATATCTCCTCTGGGCTTTTAGTGCTCATATCCTTCGGATTATCTGCCAGCGCGAAAAGCTTAGGAGTTACCTTGTTAACTCTTTCATCGGTGCATTGCGCAGACAACAAAACTGCTACAAGAAGAGTGAAATTATCTTGATGATTAAGCGGAACAGGAGTTTCAGGATAATATTCATCTAAGATTTTTAATACAATCAACGCACGTTCTACCCTTTTCATTTTTTAAACTCTAGTTAGTTTTATAAACCTTTTCTTATAATTCAAATTTTTGAATATTCGTCACATCAATAGTCATTGATTTGACTAATTAATACCTTTAACATCTTTACACAATGCTTTACTTTTACAAGTAATCAAAAGTTAAATTCATACTAAAAATCTATGCAAGAATACAACACAGAGCATCCTTTTGATCTCACTCTTACTGAAGAGCAGCAGATGACTTGGGACATGCTGAGAAAATTTGCTGAAACTGAACTTCGTCCTTTCGCCAGACAAACTGAGATTGATGGTAAGCCTAGTGATGAATTGCTAGAAAAAATTAAATCTTTAGATCTGATTCCCCTTATCATTCCGGAGGCTTATGGTGGGATGGGATTAGAACAGGATTCTGTCTCAAATGCTTTGGCTCTAGAGGCGCTTGCTTACGGAGATCTATCACTAGCAATGTCGGTTTCTGTTCCTTTGCTAGTTACTCAAATTATCTCAGAGCATGGTAGCGAAGAGCAGAAAGGAGAGCTGTTACCTAAACTTGTTAATGGATCAATCTTTCATGTGGGTCTAGGGATTAATAATGCTTTGCTTTCTACTGATCCATATCAGTCAAGCGTTACTGCAGAAGAGAATGGCGAAGAAATTATTCTTAATGGATCGAAAACTGGTGTTGCTTTTGCAAATCACGCTAATACCTTTTTGATTTCTGCATCTAATGAATCGGGTGAATGCAATTTGTATTTTGTGAATAAAGATCAAGAAGGTGTGGCGCTTGAAGATAAAGAGTTTATGGGTTTAAAGGGCGCGCCTCTTTCACAAATTAATTTATCTAACTGCAAAATTAATGCTTCACAAAAACTCGGCGGACATAATTACTCTATTAACTATGAATCGCTTATAGATTCTTCTCGAATCGGTATGTCAGCTTTAGCGCTGGGAGTCTGCCAAGCTGTTTTAGATTACGTTGTTCCATACACCAATGAGCGAGTAGCTTTTGATGAGCCTATTTCAAACCGACAGTCCGTGGCCTTTATGGTTGCTGATATGGCAATTGAAACTGAAGCCCTAAGATTAATGATATATAAATCTGCTGCCTTAAAAGATCTTGGTGAAGACTTTCATAAGCAGGCATCACTTACATATCGATTTGCTGCCCATCATGGAATGAAAATAGGAACCGATGGAGTGCAATTGCTCGGAGGCCATGGTTTTACTCATGAGCATCCAGTTGAGCTTTGGTATAGAAATTTAAGAGCTATCGGCATATTTGAAGGAGGCGCAGGAGTTTAAGATGATTCATCCACTTTTACCTAATCAATTACAAAAAACTCAAGAGACCATGAGGATGGCTGCAGAGTTTATATTGCGTCCTATCTCCAGAAAATATGACAAAGCTGAGCATGAGCCACCCCTAGAAATGGAGCAACTTAATCAAGCTGCTGCAGCACAAAAAAAAGAAAGTGGCGTGAGTAATGATTCGGCTAAGTCAATGGATTTGGGAGGAAGAAATTTATGGGCTGTAATTTCTTTAGAGCAAATGTGCTGGGGTGATGTTGGGCTATTTCTTGCAAGGCCAGGCACTGGATTAGGAAATGCTGCCATCATGGCGGTTGGCAACCCAGACCAAAAAGCTTTGTGGGGAAAAAGATGGGCAGCCATGGCAATAACAGAACCTGCCGCCGGTTCAGATTCAAAAAATATATCAACAACTGCTGTCTTAGAAGGAGATGAGTGGGTCTTAAATGGAGAAAAGATCTATGTCACCGATGGAGATAGATGCGATTGCGTTGTTGTTTGGGCTACCTTAAATAAAGATATGGGCAAAACAGCAATTAGATCATTCATTGTTGAAAAAGGCACTCCAGGATTTACCGTTGCAAGGCTTGAAAAAAAATTAGGTATCAGAGCTTCTGATACCGCCACTTTAATTTTTGATAATTGCAGGATTCCTCGCGAAAATTTACTTGGTGGGAAGGAAGAGATTGAAACAGATATCAATGCAGCCAAGAAATCATTTGGTGGAGCTATGCAGACTTTTGATAACACTCGACCGATGGTTGCCGGAATGGCAATCGGTCTTGGTCAAGCTGCATTAGATATGACCAGAGCGCTATTAGCTGAAGAGGGTTATGAAGATAATTTTGGTAGATCCATGCATCAACAAACAGCCATTCAGAATGAATTAGAGATGCTTGAGGCTGAATTAGAGGCTGCAAGATTGTTGGTCTATAAATCAGCCTGGATGATGGACAATAAAATGCCCAATTCTAAAGAAGCATCCATGGGCAAGGCAAAAGCAGGCAGAATTGGTAATAGAATCTCTTTAAAATGCGTTGAAATATGCTCTATGCAGGGCTTTTCAGAGGATCATTTGCTAGAAAAATTCTCACGAGATTCAAAAATTCTCGATATTTTTGAGGGCACTCAACAAATCCAACAATTGATTGTTGCCAGGCAAGTTTTAGGTAAAAGTTCCTCTCAGTTAAAATAACTAGCATTTATTTAACTTATAAGTAAAAAATATAATAAAAATAGCAACCGCATAAACATTGCAATGCCTTTGGCATTAGGTATATCATTCATTTACTAGTTCAATCAATCAACTTTAAGGGGGAAGATTATGAACAGATATTTCTATGCTTTTTTATTAGCATTTTCATTTAGTGCAGTTTCAACAGTAGCTCAAGAGGATTCAGCTCGAGAGATAGAAGAGGTTGTAATTACTGCTTTAAGAAAGGAAACAAATCTACAAGATACTGCGATTACTATTACTGCTATAACAGGCGCTGATCTTGAGGTCAAACAAATTGAAAACTTTGAGGATCTTCAGTTTGCAGTTCCAACGTTAGGTTTTGCAAAAGGGGCTTACTCAGGTGCTGGAATTACTCTTAGGGGTATTGGTAACTTTGCTGTAGGTAACTCTACCAGTGCAAGTATTGGTTACTTCTGGAATGGTCAAACTGCATCTGCAAGTGGACTCTATGAGCAAGAATTTTTTGATGTTGAGCGTGTAGAGGTTCTACGCGGACCGCAAGGCTCATTGTTCGGTGCAGGAACAACTGGTGGTTTGATTCAGATGATCACAAAAAGACCTGATGCTGAAGCAGGCGGTTACCTGAAAGCTGATGTCGCTGATTACGATTCATTACGAATGGAAGGAGCGGTTAATTTACCCCTTACAGATAAATTAAGATCAAGGGTTGCATTTGCTTCTCTTCAAAGAGAGGGCTTTGTAACAAATGCTCATACAGGTAATAAGCTTGATGATAGGAACACTCAAGGCGCGAGGATGTCTTTTGAGTATGATTATTCAGATGATACAACCATGACTTTGATCTATGAAACAACTCAAGCAGATGACCAAAGATTAAGAGCTGCAAGACAGTTCTGTAAACAAGATACATTTTATGGTTGTAGCCCATTTGAGAGCGGCAATGATGCTGTATGGTCACCTGGAAGTTATGGTCATTGGGTCCCTTACCTTCAATACCAAAACACAGCTTTAAATTACACAATTTATGAGAACAATCCTTCTGCTGATTTGAGAAGCGTAAATCTTGATTTTGAACCAACTCACGAAGCTACGCTTCAGAATACTGTGTTTGAAATTAACAGCGCTCTTTCAGATACCATGAACATGGTTTTCACTTATTCATACCATACAAGAGAGTATGAAGACTTTGCAGACTATGATCATTCTGTATCTGTAGTTCCATATTCTATGGGGCCAATAACATCAAATATTTTTTATGATACGACCAAAGGCAATATGTCAGGTGCAGCTTTAGGTATGAAAACATACACAAGTGATCAAGCCATGGACAGATCTTTCAACGAATCTGAGTGGGAGCAGTATGAGTTAAGATTCTCATCTGACTATGACGGGGCCTTTAACTTCACTTTTGGTCTTTTCGCTTCTGCTAGTGATAGTGAAACTAATTACAATATTGGAACGCCATATATGAACTATTGGGGTGATGTTTCAACTGGACCCTTAGGGGCGATTTTCCCTGATTCAGCTCCATATGGCGGAGCACCATTTTGGGTCTCTTGGTTCCAAACTCTACCAGTAGCATCAGCACAAGCAACTCAACTTGTCTTAGCAGGTTTATTGCCTCCAGCGCAGGCTCAAGGTTACACACTGAATGCAGCTAAAAATGGTGCCATTGCTGGAGCTAATGCATCCATTGGACCAAAACATTTGGCTGAGTGGCAACAATACTTCCATGTTGACAGCAACATCAACAGAAGCAGTGAAGCTATATATGGTGAAATGTACTTTGATATAAGCGATCTTACCACTTTGACAATTGGTGGACGATATACAGAATTTGAGATCAATGATAAAGCTTTTAATTCTTTGCTTGATCTTCAGAATCAAGGTGCTGGCTTCTATGGAACTGTAAAACCAGCTCCAATCCCTAGAAGTTATGCTGCTGAAGAATCAACCTATAAACTTGGTCTTGATCATCAGCTCAATGACAATCAACTGCTTTATGCAACCTACTCAACTGGGTTCAAGCCTGGTGGTTTCAATACTACTGATATTGTAGGTCTGGAAAACTTTGATTCAGAAGTGGCAAATGTATTTGAAGTAGGTTTAAAAAGCACTCTTATGAATGGAGCTCTTCAGTTAAATGTATCTGCATACACCAATGATTATGAAGGTCTTCAGCTATCACAAATTGTTAATCGTGCTTCCATTAACCAAAATGCCGATGTAACAATTGAAGGTATAGAAGCAGAATTTACATTGTTGTTATCTGATACCTTAATGATTGATGGTTTTGTATCTCATACAAGCACAGAGATCGAGGACTTCAAGTCAGTTGATCCGCTAAATCCAAATCAAGCTACTAAGAAGCTTCCGCTTCCAGCTGGAGCTACAGGATTCTTTTCTGACTTTGCACCTCTGATAGCAACTTGTAATCCTTTAGTTTTTGTTGGACAAGCAGCTCCTTCAAATGACTGTTATCTTGGAATAGCAGCGCAGAATCCTCTGCTTGGTGCTTTGGTTTTATACACTCCAACAGATGCTGGTTACATGTTCAAATCTTTTGGACCGTTATGTACAGTTCCATTCTTTGGTTTGGATTCAACAACACTTCCTTGCCCATTAACAGATGGAGTTGAGCAGGATTTATCAGGTAATTCGCTTCCTTTTGCAGCTGAGTTGAACTACAGATTAGGTGTAACTAAGTTTGTTGATACATCAGCTGGCTCATGGGCTTTTAGAATGGATTATTCATACAGAGATGATTATTACAGTACTGCATTTAATAGACCTCGTGGTCATATTGAAGATGTCAGCTTGATTGATCTATCTGTTAAATACACTCCTGTTTCTGAGGCGTGGTATGTTGGGGCTTACGTTAGAAATATGGGTGACGAAGATCACATTTATGCCTATTACTCAACAGATGTAACTGTGGGTGGTTTCCAAAATGGTGTTGCCATAGATCCTAAGATCTTTGGTATTAACTTTGGAATGAATTTTTAATCATTCATTTTAGATATAATAAAGCCCGGATTATTTCCGGGCTTTTTTTTGATGAAAATTTTTACTAAACGTTTTAATACAATCTTAGGAAAACTCCAAGAGAGCTTTCTGGAAGAAAATCGTGAAAATAAAAAAATGCTCGATATCTATCTTAAATTTGTTGAAGGGTCTGTCTCTGAGCATGAATTAGAATTAGCTAACTCTCAATTGCGTCAAATTCTTAAAAATCTAGGCTTGGGCATTTTATTGATTTTACCTTTTAGCCCAATCACTCTCCCTTATATTTTCTCAAAAGCTAAAGAGCTGAATATCGATTTAATACCAAATTGGTATAAGTCTTTAAGTAATGACGACGATCGTTTAGAATAACTCGTTACTAATTTTGGAGTATAAAAATGAAAACAGCGGTTATTGTAGATAGTGTAAGAACTGGTCTTGCTAAATCACATCGCGGAGGGTTTAATCTGACTCGTCCAGACGACATGTTAGCTCATATTATTAATGCTATGTTGGATAGGAATCCTGATTTGCCACCTGAAGTGGTTGAAGATGTCATTATGGGTTGTGGAAATCCTGAAGGGGCAATGGGGCACAATATAGGCAGAAATGCTGCGGTCTTATCTAATCTTCCACTAACAGTTGGAGGAACAACCGTGAATCGTTATTGTTCTTCTGGATTGCAATCAATCTCCATGGCCGCAAGTCAAATTATGGCAGGGTGTTATGACGCAGTGATAGCTGGTGGTGTTGAACAAATTACCATGCTTTCAGGCAAGCAAAACATGGATGGGTTTGTTAATGAAAAATTAGCGGAAAGTCATCCTGGTATTTACCATCCAATGGGAATCACTGCTGAATGCGTTGCTAACAGATACAACGTTTCAAGAGAAACTCAAGATGAGATTGCTTTTGAAAGCCAAAAAAGAACAGCGGCTGCACAGGAAGCTGGTAAGTTTGTTGATGAGATCATTCCAATGGATACAAAGATGATGCTTATGAATAAAGAGACAGGTGAATCCAAAGAAGTTGATTACACAGTAGACAAAGATGAATGTAATAGACCTGGAACAACTCTAGAAGGCTTGGCAGCATTAAAGCCAGTCTTTGATCCTGAGAATGGTTCTGTTACTGCAGGTAACTCTTCTCAGCTTTCAGATGGTGCTTCAGTAACCTTGGTCATGAGTGAAGAAAAAGCTCTTGAACTTGGCTTAAAGCCAATGGCTTATTTTAGAGGATTTACAACCATGGGCTGTGAACCAGATGAGATGGGGATTGGACCAGTGTTTTCTGTTCCAAAGCTCTTAAAATCTCATAATATGAGTGTTGATGACATTGATCTTTGGGAGCTGAATGAAGCTTTTGCAGTACAAGTTGCATATTGTAGAGATCAATTAGGCATCTCAATGGATAAACTTAACGTAAATGGTGGTTCAATTTCAATTGGACATCCCTTTGGTATGACAGGATCTAGACAAGTTGGCCATATTGTTCGCGAGTTAAATAACCAAGATAAGCAATTCGGTATTGTGACCATGTGCGTTGGCGGTGGAATGGGCGCAACTGGATTATTTGAAAGATACCCAAGTTAATATAAGTTCAGAATTCTCAATTATTAAGAAGTACCTATCAGGCATAGGTGCTTCTTATTTAACAACTAATGGTATTAATCTTGCCGGTGGGGATGATTGCGCCGTTATTGCAGCTAATTCAAAACTACTTATTAGTACAGATACTTCTGTGGCTGGAGTGCATTTTTTAAAATCTATGCCTGCAGAATCAATTGCCTACAGATCTGTTGTAACCGCTTTAAGTGATATAGCAGCAATGGGCGGCAGTCCTGTCGCCTTCAACCTATCTTTGGTAATGCCGAGTTTTAACTCAGACTGGATGAAAGCCTTTAAAAAAGGATTGCAAAAAATTTCCCAGGAATTCCAGCTTCCATTGATTGGTGGCGATCTAGCGAAAGGTTCTCTGCAGATCAGCGTAACAGTATTAGGCAAACCGGAGAAAAAATATTTATTGAGATCAAATGCTCAATCTGGGGATATATTATGTTTATCTGGTGCTCTAGGGTCTGGATATATAGGGTTGAAAGAATATAAAAGGAGCGGTGAACTCAATAGCAAAACAAGACCTTATTTATTTCCTAATGCGCAAATAGCCTATGGGCGAATGATTGCGAGTATTGCCTCTTCAGCTATCGATATTTCTGATGGAATTGTGCAAGATCTTTCTCATTTAATTTCAAGCTCAGGTGTTGGATGTCAGCTCGATTTAGATCAAGTGCCTATAGTTGATAAAAAATATAAAAAGCAATGCTTGGAGTTTGGAGATGACTATGAATTATTATTTACAGTTCCTCCAAAAAGACTATTAGCTCTTCAAGCTAAACTCAATTCTTGCAAAAAAAAATGCCATACTATTGGCGTTATGGGTGGTAAAAAACTAATACTAACTAATTATCAAGGCTCAATGAGAAACTGGGATCATTTTCAGTAGGATGAATTTTCCCAATTTAAAAAAACCTTCCCATCTTTTTGCTACATGGTTTGGGATAGGCTTGCTAAGACCAGCACCTGGAACATGGGGGAGCTTTGCTGCTTTACTCATCTGGTATTTCACAGAGTTTTTGCATTCAACAGCTCATGTAATTTTGCCAATTTTTATATTATTTTCTTGGTTGGTTTGTTCTCAAGCAACAAAAGACAGTGATTCCAAGGATCACTCAGCAATTGTAATCGATGAAGTGGCAGGAATGCTTGTAACTTTATCTTTCGTTTCCCATGGAATCATGACCTATCTATGTGCTTTTTTACTTTTTAGATTATTTGATATCTGGAAGCCTTGGCCAATTTCTTGGGTTGACCAAAATATACAAGGAGGTCTTGGTATTCTGCTTGATGATTTGATAGCAGGATTTTTTGCTGGTGGTATAATTTACGGAATTTTAATCCTAGTTTAAATCAATTGAATAGTTGTAAATTTGTCTCTGAATCATCATTGCCTACAAAATTCGGTGACTTTACTATTTCGGCATTTGAAGAGCCTAATGGTAAAGATCACATAGCATTAACTATTGGCGATATCCATAATAAAGATGCTGTGATGTGCAGAGTCCATTCTGAATGTTTAACTGGAGATGCTTTGCATAGCCTTAGGTGTGATTGTGGGCCTCAATTACAATCAGCACTAAAAATGTTGGCTGAAAATAAATCTGGGATTCTCTTATATTTGAGACAAGAGGGCAGAGGCATTGGACTGGTCAATAAAATTCGAGCATATGCTTTACAAGATCAAGGTCATGATACAGTTGAGGCTAATGAATTGTTAGGTTTTCCTGCAGACTTAAGAGAATATAATATTTGCTTGGATATAATGCAGCATTTCAATATTACCTCAGTAAATCTCTTAACAAATAATCCAAAAAAAGTAGATGCTCTAGAAGAGGTTGGTATAAAGGTTATTAAAAGAACCTCTCTTCATGAAGGTGCCAATGAAAAGAATCAAAATTATCTCGATACTAAAAGAGACAAAATGGGCCACTTAAGATAAGCTGTCTTTCACTCTAGCAAGAATTCCTTTTTTATCCAGTCCAACCATCTCAAGCATTTCTGATCTACTTGCATGCTCTATAAATTCATCTGGGATGCCGCATATGATAATTTGCTGCTTTGCTTTATTTTCTTGAGCCCATTCAGCAACTGCTGAGCCTGCTCCACCAGATATAGCTCCATCCTCAATGGTGATAATCGTTTTTTTATCATGAGAATGTTCCGCAATTAATTCTTTATCCAATGGCTTAACAAATCTCATATCTAATAAAGTAGCATTTAGTTCTTGAGCTACATTTTCTGCAGTTTCTATTAGTGCTCCAAAATTTAATACAAGCATGTCTGATTCTTGGATACTCATGACTCTTCCTTTGCCAATTTCAACAGGACTCAGTCCAGGCTCTACTAAAGAGTTTATTCCACCACCCCTAGGATACCTAACCGCAGCAGGACCATTATGCATATAAGCGGTGGTTAGTAATTTCCTTGCTTCATTTTCATCTGCTGGCACTGCAACAATCATATTTGGAATGCATCTAAGGTATGTAAGGTCATAATTACCTGAGTGAGTTGGGCCATCCTCTCCAACCAATCCAGCTCGGTCAATTGCAAACAATACATTTAGATTTTGTAATGCTACATCATGGATTAATTGATCATAAGCCCGCTGAAGAAAGGTTGAGTAGATTGCAACAACAGGTTTTTTCTTTTCACATGCCATTCCTGCAGCGAGAGTCACCGCATGCTGTTCGGCAATAGCCACATCAAAGAATCTTTCAGGAAACTCTCTGCTGAAATTGACCAACCCCGAACCTTCACGCATGGCGGGAGTAATGGCCATCAAGTCTTGATCTTTATTGGCCATATCAACAATCCATTGCCCAAATACATCTTGATATTTCGGCCCATTCTTTTTGCTGGGTGCATCCAATGGTTTAATTTTTCCAATGGCATGAAAGCCTATTCTGTCTGCTTCTGCAGGATCCAACCCAGCACCTTTTTTGGTAATCAAATGTAAAAACTGTGGACCCTCAAAGTCCTTTAAATTTCCTATAACTGACATCAATTCATTAATATTATGACCATCAATTGGGCCGATATAATTTAGCCCTAATTCCTCGAAGATACTCCCAGGAGCAACCATAGCTTTCATTTGAGTTTCAACTTTTCTTGCTATGTGATGAGCTTGAGGAAGATTTTCTAAAAAACTTTTTCCACTTTTTCTTATTCCTTTGTAGACTTTTGATGCCCAGATTCTTGAAAAATAATTGTTTAATCCACCAACATTTTCTGAGATAGACATATCATTATCATTCAGAATGATTAACATATTTGGTTTAATATGGCCTGCATGAGCTAAGCCCTCAAATGCCATTCCGGCGGTCATAGCTCCATCACCAATAACAGCAACAACCTTTTTATTTGTATCCTGATTGGCAATTGCCATGCCAAGTGCGGCACTGATTGAGGTGCTTGAGTGACCAACACCAAAAGCATCATATTGGCTCTCTTCTCGATTTGGAAACGGAGCTAGTCCATCTTTATGACGAATTGAAGTAAGGACATCCTTCCTTCCGGTTAGAATTTTATGAGGATAGGCTTGGTGGCCTACGTCCCAAATTATTTTGTCATCAGGAGTGTTGTATAGGTATTGTAAAACAACTGTTAGCTCTACTACTCCCAGACCCCCACCAAGATGCCCTCCGCTTTGACCAACACTGTATAACATATGCCCCCGAACATCATCTGCTAATGTCTCGAGTTCTATTGGTGACAAATTTTTTACGTCTTCAGGTAAATTTACCTTGTCTAAAATAGGCGTTTTAGGAGGTTTTGATGGAATTTCAGAGAATATTTTCATTCTAACTTTTTCTTTCAACCATAAATTTAGCCAATTCAAGCAATGCAGTAACCTCATTATCATGAAATGAACTCTCTAATTTGGAAATACATGCACTCGATAAAGCATGCGCTTGATCAATGGATGCTTGTTTACCAAAAGTATTTACATAGGTTAGTTTTTCATTCATCAAGTCTGACTGATTGCTTTTACCAAGCGTACTTGAATCTGAAGATACCTCCAGGACATCATCGATAATCTGGAAAGCGAGACCGAGATCTCTACCAACTTCATCTAAAAGTATTAGTTGATTTTTTTGTTTTTCATTTCCTAGATGAGGCATAGTCATTGCAACTCTAATCAATCTTCCTGTTTTTAGCTCATGAATTTTTTTAATATCATTGTATTCATTATTTTCAGCATCTAAGTCATATTGTTGGCCTAGAATCATACCTTCATGCCCGCATGCATTTGAGAGGGTTTTGATTGATAAAATCTTTTGCAATTGAGTTATGTTGGGTGATGAAACAATATTTTCATATGCCAAAGCTTGTAGCGCATCTCCAGTTAAAATAGCTGTAGCCTCATTAAATTTAATATGATTCGCGGCTTGACCTCTCCTCATCTCATCATTATCCATTGAAGGCAGGTCATCATGAATTAAAGAGTAGGTGTGCATGAGCTCAATGCTAGTAGCCATGTCAATTAATGCTGAATTAGAAATTTCTTTATTTAGATTGCCAGAAGCAAAAACTAATCCAGCTCGTATACATTTACTATCCGCCAAAGCAGAATATCGCATTGAGGAAGCTATCTTATTAGTATCTGGAAGCAGGGAATCTATTCGATTGAAAACCTTCTCTTTGCATTCAGATAGAAAGCTTAAAGACATAAATCCAATCTTAGCTATCCAGGTCTACCGAATCGCCACTATCTAAAAGCTTCTTTACTTTTAACTCAGCTGCTGAAAGCTGTTTCTGACATTCTTTAACTAAACCAATTCCTTCTTCAAAAGACTTAACACTATCCTCTAAGCTAATGTCTCCGTCTTCAAGCTTGGCAACAATTTGCTCAAGTTTTTTTAGAGATGATTCAAAATTTACCGTATCTTTTTTTGTCATGCTTTATTGTAACCGATGCTATTTTTTTGAGCACTTAACTTGCTGTTTTAAATAGGCCAAATCTATTTTGAAGCCATATTTTTATTCTGGATGGGAGAATTAATGCTGCAGGAGTAAAAATTAGTGTTAGAACTGTACTAAAGGACAAACCAAATACAATTGAGGAAGCCAATAAAGTCCACCATTCAACAACACGACTCCCTATTAATATTTCTCTAGACAATACATCTATACTTACGCCTACTGCAAGTGGGAGGAGACCAAAGATAGTTGTTGTAGTTGTTAATAGAATTGGTCTGAGACGTTGTTTGCAAGTCTTTATGATTACATCTTCTTTTGATAGATTAGGGTACTCACCAGTTAATCTATTGAATGTATCAATTAAAACGATGTTGTTATTTACTACGATTCCCGATAAAGCAACTATAGCTATTCCATTCATGGTGGTGCTGAAAGGTTTACCCATTATCATAAGACCTACCAAAACACCTACTATTGACATAAATACGGCGCTTAGCACAAGTATTGACTGATAAAAGCTATTAAATTGAGTTACTAATAAAATTAGCATTAAAGCAAGTGCAGTAAGGGCAGCGCCGCTTAAAAAGGCTGTGACTTCTTCAGTCTCTTCCTGTTGCCCTCTAAATTTAGTTGTAATATCAGAACCAAAGTCTTGGCTTTCCAACCAGGTTGCAATTTCTTTTACTTTATCAGATACAAGGTATCCTGACTGAGTGGCGATTCCTATTTCATGGAAGTACTTACCATTCCTCCTTATAACTGACTGTCGGTTTTGGGCAGGCACCAGTTTGATAAAAGTGCTTATTGGAATAAGGCCATTTATTGAATTTACCTTAAGATCCTTGATTCCACTTAGTGACCTTAACTCTGAATCAAATCTAGCTCTTATTTCAATTTCATCTTTTGAATCATCTGGTCTATATTCACCAACTTTAAAACCATTTGTAAGCATTTGAACTAATGCACCTATGTCTAGCATGCTAACGCCTAGTTGAGCTGCTTTTTGCTTATCAACTTCCACTTTCCATTCAATTAATGGGTGAGGCAATGTGGAATTTATATTCATTAATCCAGCAACATCCTCTTTAAGATATTTCTCAATTCTTCTAGTTGCATTAGCAACTTGCCCATCATTATTTCCAAAAATACCTAGCTCTATTGGAGAATCAAAACCTGGGCCTCCCTCTTCGGGAGTAATTTCTACTAATATCCCAGGAATATTTGAAACAGCTTTCTCAGCATTCTTGATGATTTCATTTCCAGTTAGCTCTCCATTTGTAAACCCAACCTCAAGAAAACCTCTAGCCATAGTATCCCCTCCAGAGTTAAACCATTGCGATCCAGTTGTAAGATATAGGTTTTCGATCCCACGTACTTCAGAAATAGTTGACTCAACTCTTTCCATAATTTCTTTTGATTCTATAGCAGAGAAGTTTCCTCTTGCCCTTATATTTATTTCTGCTGCAAAGGGATCTACATCAGCAAAATAAATTGTTCCTTTTCCAAAGTTCCCATACATGGCATATCCAAAAAACCAAAGAATCATCAAAACAGCAACAAGAGTCTCTCCAGGATTTTTAACAAATGTTCTTAGCCATCTTCCATAGAATGTAGAAATCTTATCAAATACAATTTCGCCTGTTTGCTCATTTTCACCTGAGACGAGGCTTGATCTTCGTTGTCCAAAGATTGACCCGATCACTGGAGTAACTATCATTGCGTAAACTAAAGATGCACTTAACACTATAAATACTGTTACCGGAAGAAAGCGCATAAATTGACCAGTAAAACCTGGCCAAAAAATTAAAGGTATAAATGCAGCTATTGTAGTTGCTGTGGAGGAGAGTATTGGATAAAACATTCTCTTAGAGGCAAGTCTATATGCTTCTAATCTATTCAAACCCTCAGAAATTTTCCTATCGGCATACTCTGTCACCACTATCGAACCATCGATTAACATCCCCAGTCCAAGAAGAAGACCCATCATGACCAAAAAGTTAAACTCAATACCCACAACTTTCAAAATAATAAAAGTAAGTAGAAAGCAAAAAGGAATTGAAAGGCCAACCAACATCCCAACCCTCACGCCCATGCTTGCTATTACAAGAACCATGACCAAGAAAATAGCTGTAATAATATTTCCTTCAAGCTCTGAGATCATCATTTCTGCCCAGACAGTTTCGTCATTAGTTTTAACAATTGAAAGATTTGTAGGCAATGTTTCTTGAAAATCAGACACGACTTTTAAAATTTTAGTTTTTGCATCAATTGCATTAGCACCAACCCTGATTCTTATCTCAAGGGTTATCGCATCTTGACCATTAACTTTTGCAAATGAAGAATAATCTTTGAAAGTTCTTTTAATCTCCCCAATGTCACTCAAGGTTACAACTGCATCACGAGTAACTTTAATTGGAATGTTGTAAACATCCTCTGCAGTTTCAAAAATTCCTGGAACTTCGATGTTAAATTTACCCGAGCCCGTATCTTGAGCTCCGCCTGGGATAATAAGGTTATTGCTTGAAATTGAGTTGTATAGTTGATTTAAGGTGATTCCATAGGTTTCCATTTTAGATTTATCTATGATTCCTACAAGAACCTCTTGAGGAACTCCCTCAAGATCTGCTGCAAGTACTTCGCTTATAGATTCCAATTTATCTTGAAGTTCTCTTGCGATGTATACCTTTTGCCTCAACGACGCTGATCCAATAAGACTTAAGTTCATCACTGGAAACATAGCAAAGGAATACTCTCTGATTTGAGGGTCTTCTGCCTCTCTTGGTAGCTCAAATTTCACTTCCTCTACTGCTTGCTTAATATCTCTCAGAGCAGTATCTATGTTATAACCAACCTCAAACTCAGCAACAATTCTCGCGTAACTTAACCTTGCGGATGAAGATAGCTCCTTAATACCAGGAACACTTCTTAATCTAGTTTCTAAGGGTCTTGCAATGAGTCTTGAAGCGTCTTCGGGAGAGGCGCCATCTAAAAATACTGACACGCTTACAAGAGGTAATTGGATGTTTGGATCAGCAGCCACGCCAAGAGAAGATCGCGCAACTGATCCAGCAACAATAACAAGCAAAGCTAAGGCAAGGGTAGTTCTTGCTTTAGATAAAGCAAAATCTACAATTTTAGTCATACATCAGACAGAAAAGTTGTTTGTACCTTCTCACCATTTTTTACAAATCCTTGACCAAGCACAATAAGCTTTGAGAGGTTTGGAATTCCTGTTACCCATATCCCATCATTGGTATCTTCAATAATATTGATTGGCAAAAATTTAACTTCGTCATTTTCATTGACAACTCTAACACCAAGGTCACCTTCATCAGATAACAACAAAATAGATGGCGATATTTTATTGGCAAGCACCTTATTGGTTTGAATGGTCATTGTTCCAGTAATTCCATCTCTTATCTTGCCGCTAGCATTAGAAACTTTGGCTTCGACTCTAAAGGTACGAGTAGAAGCCGATGCACTTTTTGAAACAAAACTTAATTTACTCTTGATCACTTCTCCTGTAACAAGTTCAATTGAAACTTGTTGCCCGTTAATTACCTTTTTAATTTCTGTTTCAGGAACCTCAGCAATAAAAGTAATAGGATCTAATTCAATAATTACAGCGCATGTTTGACCTTTGCTTAAGTAATTGCCAGGCTTAACAATTCTTTCAATATAGCCTTTGAATGGGGCTTTTACTTCTGTTCTATTAAGCTCAACAACACCGAGTCTACAGAGTACTTGGTCTTTTTGGACCCAATCACCCTGCAAGATATTATTTGGCATAACTTCTCCAGACGTCTTGGCTAAAATATTTACTCTTTTCTCAGAAGTGGCTGAAGAATTTAATTTAATTGAAGGTGAAAAGAAAGCAGATTCACTTTCAGAAATCACAACTGAGGATAATTTATTATTTGCTTTTTCTTCTAATATTACTTCTGCCACAAATTGACCAGAAATCATCCAAGCAATTACGGGGACTAAAATATATAGAGAAATCCTGACGTTTTTTGACATTTTTTATAATTTGTTACGCTATTTTATTTTGACAAGCGGGGATGGATTATAGTTCATCTTTTTTGTAAAGTACACTTTACATTTTACAGGTCATATTTTTTTCTAAGCTTTTCCAGTAAATTGATATCTACAGGCTCTAAAGCATCTGCTTCTTCTATTGGAGTAACTTTAAATTCTCTACCTGCTTTCATTTCTTGAACCAAGCGCATGTAAGTTTTTGAGAAGGCTTGAAAAGTATTGTTATTATTTTGAGAATTAATTAATTCCCACCCAACCTCTCTTCCTGCCCAGTAAATGATTGGGTGAGTCCAAGGAAAGCTTTGCCTTGGTGATGAGGATTTCTGAGCTTCAATAAATGCTTCTTGCGGAGTTGGAATGTTGATTGCGCCCATTGACCCTGAACATGCCTTGAGTATTTCTGTAAGAGTTGGGAGGTAATCATTTGCTTGAATTACAGTTTCCACTGCAGCATTAATACATTCAGCTGGAAATTTTTTTAGGCTTTCTGCCCAAAGCTTTTTTGCTTCATTGAGTCTGTGATCCGTTCCAAACACTTTATAAAATTGATAATGGTAGGAAAGCTCTAGCTTTAAAAAGAGATTATCAATAGCGTTGATAAAGCTTTTTCGTTCAGAGCTCGAGATTTTCTGCCCAGGAGTCATCTTTTGTTCTATCTTTGAACTTTTGAGAAAACTCTCCTGGTTCATTATGTCTGTAATTTTTTTTGTCATCTTTTTCTTCGTAAGAACCAATTAACTCTTTTCGTTTCACAAAATCAACAAATTTTGAGTTCCATGATCTCAGGGCTGTTCCATTCTCTTTCCAATAGAGTATAAACTCCTTTAGGTGTTTTAAGGCATCATTTTTAGACACATTGGCTAATTCTAAAATATCAATTGCATCGGAAGAGGGTAACCAGTTTTCATCTATGCAGACTGGCAAACCTTTATTCTCAGAATTTTCCTTAACCCATTCCCTGCGAATAAAATCAACAAATAATACATTCCAGTTATCTCTAACTTGATTTTTTTCCATCCAATACATTTTGAATTCATTAACTTTGTTTTCAATGAATTCTTTATTAATATTACCCATCCCTAATACTTCAAATGCCTGAACTGAGGGCGTCCAAGAGTAATGAAGTTTTCTCTTTCCAGCATTAGTATTTTTTGTAGGTAATTTTAATTTATATAAATTCTTCTTAGCAGAAGATTCTTTAAATTGAGGTCTAATATCTGAGGATATTAACTTTAAATCAATCAATCTGTTTAAATGTGAAAGAATTTCTTGTTCTTCTAAAAAAGGGATTTTTTCTTTAATGAGTAAAGCTATTTCATTTGGCATAGCTGAGGAGTTCTTCAGATCTTTTGAGGCAGCTAGGACAATTGCGCATTCTATTCCTAGAGTTTCAGCTTCTTGAATAGAGAAAGTGAATAAGTCTGTTTTCAATTAGCCTCGCCTCTTTTGCACAGCTTCGCTGATTACTTGAAGGCAGTTAAGAGTATCATCCCAATTCATGCATGCGTCAGTAATGCTTTGGCCATATGTTAGGTTATCTGTGATGCTTTGATTGCCTTCAATTAAATGGCTTTCTAGCATCAGCCCTCTGAGGCTCTGATTGCCTTTAGATATTTGCGATGCTATGTCATTCACAACATCAATTTGTTTCTTAAATTGTTTTTGACTATTTCCATGGCTTGCATCTACCATAATTGAGTCATTTACATCTGCTTCAACCAATGCAGCTAATGTTTGAGTGATTGCTTCGGAGCTAAAATTAGGCTCTTTTCCACCTCGCAAAATGATATGTGAGTCTGAATTTCCAGATGTTTTATAGATAGATACTCTCCCGTCCTTTGTATTTGAAAAGAATACATGGGGATGATTGGCTGCTTGAATGCCATCAATTGCAGGTTTTAATGCACCGGTTGTCCCATTTTTAATGCCGATTGGGCAAGAAAGTCCTGAGGCTAACTCCCTATGAGATTGGCTTTCTGCTGTTCTGGCTCCTATAGCTCCCCAAGAAATTAAATCTGCAACATATTGAGGTGAAATAGGATCTAAAAATTCAGTCCCAACAGGAAGCCCCATTGCAGTAATATCTCTTAGAATTTTTCTTGCCAGCTTCAAGCCTTTGTTTGCGTCATAGCTTTCGTTGATGTCTGGATCATTAATCAAACCTTTCCAACCCACAGTTGTTCTCGGTTTTTCAAAATACACCCTCATTATTATTAGCAAATTAGCGTTTAATGAATCTTTTGCTTTTTTTAGCAATTGAGCATATTCGAGAGCAGACTTTGGATCATGAATGGAGCATGGCCCACAAATGACAATAACTCTATCATCTTTACCATGAAGGATTTGACTAGCTTCATTCCTTGTCCCATAAACAAGTTTTGAGATTTCATCGGTAAGTGGATACTCAGAAATTACCTCATTAGGCGTAATAAGATCGAACTTTTCAACAATTCTTGTATTGTCTGTGTGGTAAATAGATTCCATGCATCAAATATTAATGTAATTAAATGAAAAAAATAGGTTTTAGTTGATCTAATTAGTTATTTTTCAAGTATTGAGAAAACCTTTTAAATCAACATTTTTATGCAAAATCACAAGATGTTGTGTTAAAAAGGGCTTATAATTACAGCATCTTGTATAAATTGAACTTATGAAGTCTCAAGCGCAACTAGAATTTCCACAATTTAAAGGTGAAGCTTTAACACAACTTCCTGACGATTTATTTATTCCGCCAGAAGCATTAGAGATCTACCTAGAAGACTTTTCTGGGCCGATGGATGTGTTGCTTTACCTCATACAAAAGAAAGATATTGATATTTTAGATTTAGATATTTCTGAAATTACAGACCAGTACATTCAATATATTGAATTAATGGATGCCTTGAAGATAGAACTTGCAGCTGATTATTTGGTAATGGCTGCAACTTTAGCTCAAATAAAATCTAGGATGTTGATTCCTCAATCTGAAGAGGAGGAGGAAGAGCAAGACCCTCGATCTGAACTTATAAGAAGGCTACAAGAATACCAAAGGTATAAAACTGCGTCAGAATCTATTTCTAACTTGCCAAGACTAGATAGAGATTTCTTTCTTGCATCAACAGCTTTGCCGAAATTTAAAGAGCGTGAAGCATCTTTAGATATATCTCCTCAAGAGCTTGCGGCAATATTTCATGAAGTTTCCACGCGTCCGAAATTTTTTGCACATCACGAAATTCATTTTGAAGAATTATCCACACAAGAAAGGATTGTATTAATCTTGTCAATTCTCAGCAAAAGGAATGTAATCCAATTCTTTCAAACATATCAAAAAAAAGAAGGCAAACAGGGAGTTGTTGTTGCACTATTAGCTTCTTTAGATTTAGCCAAAGATGGACATGTTGAACTGATCCAAAATAATGATTCCAATCAACTTTATCTTAAATCAACTAACCGAGGAGTTCACTAGATGACTGATTTTGAAAATTTACCCAATCTTGTTGAGTCCATTCTTTTTGGAGCGGGAAGACCTATGCGTTTATCTGAGATTAGAACACTAATGGGATCACAAAACATAGAGGTAGATTTGCCTAGCATTAAAGAGGCCTTGAACCTATTAGAAGAAAGATATATAGATAGCTCAATTGAAATTAAAGAAGTTGCTTCGGGTTTTAGAATGCAGGTAAGAGAAAGGTATGGTGATTGTCTTTATCCTCTATGGAATGATACTTCAAGCAGACTCTCCAAAGCATTGATGGAAACTGTTTCTATAATTGCTTATAAGCAACCTGTCACTAGGGGTGATATCGAGGATATCAGAGGAGTGACTGTTAGTACTCAAATCATTCGATCATTACTTGATAGAGAATGGATTAAAGTAACAGGGTATCGTGATGTTCCAGGTCGACCTGCTTTGTATGAAACAACCAAAAATTTTTTGAATGATTTGAACCTCAAATCAATAAATGATTTACCTCCATTGCCAGAGGCATTACCGGCCGAAGAAACTCTAGATCAGCTAGAAGCGGTATAACTATATGCTGCGATTGCAGAAGTTCTTAGCCCAAGCTGGCTTGGGTTCAAGGCGTTCGTGCGAACAATTAATCAAGGAAAAAAAAATTTCTGTTAATGGTCAAATTGCTACTTTGGGCACGAAAGTCTCTGATGCTGATGAAGTAATTTTTGATGGCCAAAAAGTAGTTTTAAAAACTGCTGATTTAAAAGTTATCATGCTTAATAAACCCCGTGGAGTAATGTCCTCAAAGAAAGATGACAAAAAGATTAAGCTTGTATTTGATTTTTTGCCAAAAGTTGAAAATGAGCCGGATTGGATCGCAGTCGGTAGGCTTGATATAAACACTTCAGGCTTGATGCTATTTACTAATGATGGAACCATGGCGCATCAACTTATGCACCCTTCATTTGAAATTGACAGAGAGTATCTCGTAAGAGCAAGGGGAAATTTCAACGAGATAAAGAAAAAAAATATGTTGTCAGGTATTAAGATTGAAAATGAGGTTTATAAATTTTCAGATGTTGTTCCAGGAGAAAAGCAAAGCACTAATCAATGGTTTTCAGTTTGCATGCTCACTGGTAAAAACCGTGAAGTCAGAAAAATTTTTGAATCTCAAGATCTAGAAGTAAGTAGATTAAAAAGAGTGAGGATTGGACCAATTTTCTTGCCATCAACCCTGAGGGAAGGCTCATGCATGAATTTAACCGAATCTCAGATTTTAGAATTGCAAAATTATGGAAAGTGATAAAGCTTATGAAGCTTTATTAAGCATTTCTAGGAAAAAAAACTTTAATTTACTTAGTGAGTATCTTCAAAATTCTGAGCCAATTAAAATCAATCTTTCCCCACTTCCTCTCGTTGAATACCTTGCATCAGTTGTGGTTAGTCAACAACTTTCTACCAAGGCAGCTAAAACTATTTGGTCAAGAGTGCAACCAATTATTCAAAGTAACAAGCACTCTCAAAGTATAGAAACAGCATTGCACGAAGCGGGTCTATCGAAATCAAAAGCAAATTATGTAAGTGGATTAATCAAGAATTCAGAATTGTCTTCTTTCAAACGAAGTGATTTATGCGGTCTAACAAACGCTGAATTTGAAAACTTGCTAATTACTAATAAAGGAATTGGCCCGTGGTCAGTTCAAATGGCTAGAATGTTTTATCTGGGAGATGCAGATGTCATGCCTATTAACGATCTTGGCATAAAGCATGCTCATGAGTATTTTTTTAGTAAGCATGAATTGAGTTGTGAGTTTTATGAATCATTTAAGCCTTGGAGAACTTATTTAAGCCTTCTTATGTGGAGGTCACTTTCTTAGAAAGTTCATCATATTTAAAATAGTGTTTTTTTGAATCAGAGCTTTCTTCGCTAAAAAACCATAGGTAACAATCTACTAGCTCATTTGGTGTTTTCAGTGAGCTTGGGTCTTCAGCAGGTCTTGCAGAAGCTCTCATTTTAGTTTGAGTGGCTCCAGGATCGAAATTAAATACTCTTATCGAAGAGGTTGATTCGAGTTCGTTTGCAAATATTTCTGCAAGCCCTTTTAAGCCAAATTTCGAGACTGAGTAAGCTCCCCAAAAAGCTCTACCAATATTAGCCACGCCAGATGATGTAAAAATAATCCTTGGGATTGACGCATTCTCAAGAACTGGTTTTAAAGTTTTAGAAAGTATAAATGGAGCCCTTAAATTAATTTTTAAAACTTCATCCCACTGAGACAATTCATAATCCTCTAAAGTTGTCATTGTGCCTAATATAGCTGCATTATTAATAATGCCGTCCAATGAATTATATTCAGTGGTGATTGCCTTTAAAATTTCATGAGCTGACTCATTATTTAACAAGGCAAGATCAGCCTCTAAAATCAAATGTTTTTGAGATTTATGAGATTGATCAAGCTGATCATAAACTTTATCCAACTTGGATTCATCTCTGCCCAAAAGAATAATATTAGAGCCCAACTTAGAAAACTCTATTGCTAAAACTTTACCAATTCCATCTGTTGCGCCAGTAATCAATATTGTTTTGTTAGAGATCTTCATTTCTATAATTTTGAGATTAATTCATATAGTTCATTTGGATGATTTGCTCCTAGAATATGCTCGCTACAATCACCAATTTTAAGCGAGTATCCAAAATAGCAAGCAATAACTTCTGTTCCTGCATTTATGCCTGCCTCGATATCCTTTGCATGATCACCAACATAAACGCATTCAGTTGGATGAATTCCTAAATCCTTACAGCCTCTTAAAATGCCTTCAGGATCTGGTTTAATAGCATCCAAATGATCAGGGCATATGAGAGTTTTGCAATTTTTAAATGCAGGTTCGTTGATTAGAATTGGCTCAGCAAAACGCAACGGCTTGTTAGTCACTATTCCATAAGGAATACCATCATCCTCTAATGATGCCAGCATTTCTTTGATGCCCTCAAAGGCCCCACCATGTTTTAGTAGGTTTGATTCGTACTCCTCTAATAGCTCTGCTCTTAAAGCAACACATTTATTATCTGAAATATCAATATTGAAGCCTAAACTGGTAAGCTTCCAGCTACCATCAGACACATGACTTCTGATGGTTTCTGGATCAAGTTTTGGTTGATTATGTTTTGTTAGCAAATTATCCATGCTTACAATAAAATCAGGAGCTGAGTCTAAAAGAGTGCCATCAAGATCAAATAAAACCCCTTTAGGCATTTTTAGATCCATGCATCATATAGTTAACCCCAAGGTCATTATTTAAGTTAGCTGTATGAAAAATAGGATTGTAAAACATCCCTTTGCTCTCAATTAACTTAATGCCAGCATTTCGCATATGTTTTTCTAATTCAGATGGCTTAATAAATTTATTCCACTCATGGGTTCCTTTTGGCAATATATTAAAAATATACTCTGCGCCAACAATTGCTGTAACAAAGGATCTAGGGTTCCTGTTTAGAGTTGAAAGAAACATCTGACCATTAGGTTTCAAAAGATCAGCGCATGCTTTAATTAGCTGACCAGGATCAGGAACATGTTCAATTACCTCTAGGCAGGAAACTACATCAAAGGACTCGCTTTCCTGTTCCGCTAAATCTTCAGCGGTTATATGTCTGTAATCAATTTCAAGCTGCATTTTTTTTGCATGAAGTTTAGCAACTCCAATATTCGCTTCAGTTACATCAATAGCAGTAACAATAGCACCTTTAGTATTAAGCGCTTCCGCTAAAAGTCCTCCACCACAACCAACATCCAAAACCTTTAAACCCTCGACACATATTTTTTGATTGATATAGTTTGCTCTTAGCGGATTAATAACATGCAAAGGTTTGAAATCTCCAGTTGGATCCCACCAATTTTCAGCTATCTCAGCAAATTTATTTACTTCATGTTGGTCAATATTTTGAGTCATAAATACCTTTTCAAAAAGTGGATGATTACATTATCACGTGTAAGAATAGGGAAGTTTATTATTTTTTCTAAAAGGAAGCTAACACTATGTCAGAAAAACGAGTTGCTATTGTTACAGGTGGAAGTAGAGGAGTCGGTGCTGCTACAGCAAAAATGCTTTCAGATAATGGATGGAATGTGTTAATTACATGCTCTTCTTCTTTAGCAGAAGCCGAGATAGTGGCAAAAAAATGCTCAAGTAAAACAGCAGAGGTTTTCGCGTTGCAAGCAGATGTTGCAAAAGATACTGACTGTGAAGCTACGATTAATATGGCTGTTGAAAAGTGGGGTAGAATTGATGCTCTGGTTAATAATGCTGGCACAACAAAGTTTGCTTGGGATCATTCAGACTTAAACAGTCTTGACGCTAATGATTTTCAATACATATATGGCGTTAATGTAGTAGGACCATTTCAAATGGTAAAAGCTGCAAAAGAGCATCTTTTAAGGGCTACAAATTCTTGTGTTGTTAACGTATCTTCAATAGCCGGCTTAAAGGGCATAGGAAGCTCTCTCGCTTATGCCTCTTCA
Organism: uncultured SAR86 cluster bacterium; assembly: GCA_902593675.1. Taxonomy (GTDB): domain Bacteria; phylum Pseudomonadota; class Gammaproteobacteria; order Magnimaribacterales; family D2472; genus D2472. Next base: position 45,022 of record CACJJI010000005.1, on the reverse strand, counting down.
AAAGGAGCTTTAAACACAATGACTTTATCTATGGCAAGGAATTTGGGCCCAATAAGAGTAAATGCTGTTTGCCCTGGTTTTATCGAGGGGGAATGGTTGAAAAAAGGAATGGGACCCGAGATGTATGAAGCAGCTAAATTACGAGTGCAAACAACAACACCCTTAAAGCAAACTTGTACTCCTGAATCTGTTGCCGAGGTAATAGTTAATTTAATTGAAAAAAGTGAACTTGTGACAGGACAATTAGTAACAGTTGATGGTGGTGCTAGCCTAAATTTATAGAAATTTTTAAAAATTTTGTAGCTCAACTACAATATTTTTTATTACTAAAGCTTATTTACAAAGCATTTTTATAAAACATTGACAATGTCTTTTAAATAAATTGCAATGTACTACAAATTTTAAACATTAAGTTAAATGCATATAGTTGCCTTAAAATCCCCTGACTCAAGAGATCTCCGCTCTGTAATCCACCCAGATACAGCTGGTAAGATCATGAATCTTCAGGGAATAACATTTTCATTTGAATCAGGCATTGGAAATGGAATTAATATCCCTGATCAAGTTTTTATTAATCTAGGGTTAAACGCAATATCCAGGGAAGAGTGTCTTGCAAAGGGCAATCTTATAATTACTCCTTCCTCTCTTACCACTGATGAATCAAGTAGGGTGCAAGCTGGGTCAACTGTTTTGGGCATGTTGGATCCATTTAATTCGGTTGATGAACTTAAAGCATTAAATCAATCAAAGATTAATGCAGTGAGCATGGAATTCATACCAAGAATAACTAGGGCTCAAAAAATGGACGTATTAAGCTCACAAGCAAATCTTGCAGGTTATGCAGCTGTTTTGGAGGCTGCTCAACATTTATCCTCAGCTCTTCCAATGATGATGACTGCAGCAGGAACACTTAAACCAGCTAAAGTATTTGTTATTGGGGTTGGTGTTGCAGGTTTGCAAGCCATTGCAACAGCCAAAAGGTTGGGTGCCAGAGTTGAAGCATTTGATACTCGTGATGTTGTGGAGGAACAAGTTAAATCTCTTGGTGCAAAGTTTGTAAAAATTGATTTAGGTGATACCGGCCAAACTGAACAAGGGTACGCTAAAGAATTAACCCCTGAGCAAATATCTAAGCAAAAAGAACTACAAAGCCTTGTCTGCGAACGATCAGATATTGTGATTACAACAGCTCAAATCTTTGGAAGACCAGCTCCTAAAATTATTGATAAGGCCACAATTAAAAAAATGAAACCAGGAAGTGTTATCCTTGATATGGCTGTAGAAACAGGCGGAAATGTTGAAGGTTCTGTTACTGATGAAGTTGTAGATATTAACGGTGTTAAAGTTGTAGGTATCTCATACTTGGCTTCAAAAGTTTCTTCACATGCTTCTTTTGCTCTCTCAAATAACATTATTAATTGGATCACTGATTTTTATGACGAAGAATCTCATATCCTTAATTTTGATTTTGAAGATGAGGTTATCCAAAGCAGCGTCCTTGCATACGAAGGAAAAATAATGAATGAGAGGTTTGCATAATGGAAATGTATATTTTGCTAGGGTTTGTTCTACTATTGTCTATTTTTTTAGGTTTGGAGCTGATTTCAAAAGTTCCAAGTACTCTTCATACTCCCTTAATGTCAGGTGCCAATGCTATTTCTGGAATTGCGTTAGTCGGTGCTTTAATGCTGTCAAGTTCTGGCCAGATGCAAGATATTTTAGCTTTCGGTGCTATTTTATTTGCCTCTATTAATGTCTTTGGCGGCTACTTAGTTACAAACAGAATGTTAAGTATGTTCAAGAAGAAATAAAAAATGGAAAATATAGCCAACATCCAAGTCATCCAAAACATTGTTTACATTGTCTCCTCTGTAATGTTTATTCTGGGTATAAAGATGCTTGGAAAAGAAGCCACAGCAGTTAAGGGAAACTATCTATCCGCCCTTGCCATGTTCTCTGCGGTTGGAGTCACTTGTTTAAGTTTAGAAATTGACCTTAAGATTATCCTTGCTGGTATTTTGCTTGGCGGTCTCATAGGTTCTATTATCGCTCTGAAGGTCAAGATGACTGCCATCCCAGAAATGGTGGCTTTATTTAATGGCTTTGGTGGTTTGGCTACATTTTTAATTGCATGGTCATCGTTCAATGAACCAAGTAACTCTGCATTCCAGCATGTGCTAATTATGTTAACAATTTATATTGGAGGCATAACTTTTACAGGCTCTTTGATAGCATATGGAAAGCTATCTGAAAAGTTAAAGTTGGGTAAAGGCTCAATGATTACAAACATTTTTATATCTTTCTTTTACTTAAGTATGCCAGCATTAATCTATGTGATTGCTGAGCCAACCATTTCCCAGTTTATGCCGCAAGTTCCATCATACTTCCTAATCTTTTTAGGCATAACATTAATTGCTGGTATCGGATTTGTGATGCCTATTGGTGGTGGAGATATGCCTGTCGTTATTTCCCTTCTTAACTCATTATCAGGAATTGCTGCAGCTTTTGCAGGCTTATTATTGCTTAATAACGTGTTAATCGTTGCTGGGTCGCTTGTTGGAGCTAGTGGATTAATCTTAACTATCATAATGGCCAAGGCTATGAATAGAACCATCACGAATATTCTTTTTGTTGGATACGCATCATCCAGTCAAACAGGCTCCTCTGAAGAGCAGGGTGAAGTTAAACCCATTACCTCTGATGATGCATACTTAATCTTAGAAAATGCATCCAGTGTTTTGGTGGTTCCAGGGTATGGCATGGCAGTTGCTCAAGCTCAGCATGTTGTTAGAGAAATGGGAGAGCTCTTAGAGGAGAATGGTACAGAAGTAAAATACGGAATCCATCCTGTTGCAGGGCGAATGCCTGGTCATATGAATGTTCTGTTAGCAGAAGCAAATGTTTCCTATGATTTACTTGCTGAACCTGATGATGTTAACCCTTCCATGGATACAATAGATGTTGCGATAGTTATCGGCGCTAATGATGTTGTTAATCCTTCTGCGACTGAGGAGGAAGGCAGCCCAATATATGGAATGCCAATCATAGAAGTTCACAATGCTAAGACAGTTTTTGTACTTAAAAGATCAATGTCTTCCGGCTTCGCCGGGGTTCAAAATCCATTATTTTTTAGAGAAAATACTAGAATGTTATTTGGTGATGCAAAGGAATCAATTGGCCAAATCGTAGCTGAATTTAAAGACTAAATTCCCCCCGAAGTATGGTAAAATTTAACCTTAATTAAGGGAATTTTCTGCACGTAAAAAATATCAATTTTAAGGTTAAATAATGACTGATTTTGCAAAACAAATCTTACCAATAAACATTGAAGATGAGCTAAAAACTTCATATTTAAGTTATGCAATGAGCGTGATTCATGGAAGGGCGCTTCCAGATGTCAGAGACGGTCTAAAACCAGTGCATAGAAGAATTTTATATGCTCAACATATTCTAAGAAATACTTATCGACAACCTTATAAAAAATCAGCGAGAGTGGTCGGTGATGTAATAGGTAAATATCATCCTCATGGCGACTCAGCTGTGTATGAAGCAATGGTCAGAATGGCCCAAGATTTTTCAATGAGATATACCTTGGTCGAGGGACAAGGTAATTTCGGTTCCATCGATGGAGACTCTCCAGCTGCCATGCGTTATACCGAAGTGAGAATGGCAAAAATTACAGACATGATCCTCAATGATATTGAGAAAGAAACTGTAAGTTATTCTCCTAATTATGACGGAACAGAGCAGATCCCTGATGTGATGCCTACACGGATTCCAGCTCTGCTTGTTAATGGCTCATCAGGTATCGCAGTTGGCATGGCAACAAATGTACCCCCTCATAACTTAACAGAAGTATTAAATGGATGCTTGCTTTTATTGGACAATCCTAAAGCTAGTATTGATGAAATTATTCAAATCATTACTGGTCCTGATTTCCCAACGGGTGGCACTATAGATGGAAGAATTGGAATATACGAAGGGTATAAAACTGGCAGAGGAATTATTCATGTTCGCGCTAAAACTTCTGTAGAAGAGGATAAATCAGGAAAGAGCTCATTGATAATTAATGAGATACCTTACATGGTAAATAAAGCAAAGATGCTCGAAAGAATTGCTGAGATGGTAAAAGAAAAGAAGATCGATGGAATCAGTGAAATCAGGGATGAATCAGATAAAGACGGTTTAAGGGTAGTTATTGAGGTTAAGCGAGGAGAGTCTGTTGAGGTTTTAGAAAATAATTTATTTGCTCAATCACAATTGGAACAATCCTTTGGAATTAATTTCACTGTTCTTGTGGATGGTCAGCCCAGAGTATTAAATATTAAAGAGATTCTTCAAGAATTTATCAAACATAGAAAAGATGTTGTCACTAAGAGAACAAAGTTTGATCTTAGAAAGGCTAAAGAGAGAGGTCACATTGTTGAGGGATTAATGGTTGCAATTGCCAACATTGATGAAGTTATTAAAATAATTAAAAAATCTAAAGACACCAAGATTGCTGCAACTGAGCTATGTAAGAAATCTTGGAAAGCGGGTCCAATTGAGGTAATTCTTAAAAAAGCTGGTAAGGATGCTTGTCGTCCTAAAGGTCTCTCATCTGAATATGGCATAAAAGGAAAAAGCTACAAACTATCGCCAGCTCAAGCTAAGTCAATACTTGAATTAAGACTTGGAAGACTTACCGGTCTAGAACAAGATAATCTCTCCGCAGAATTCAATGAAATTCTAGCCGTGATTTTAGAGCTTCAGAAAATCCTTGATGACAAAGATACTCTCTTACAGCTAATCAAAGATGAGCTAATAGAAGTAAGAGAAAATTTTGGCGATGAAAGAAAAACAAATATCAATGACACTCGTCACGACATCTCTAATGAAGACTTAATTCCAGAGGAGACTCGAGTTTTAACTTTATCAAGAAGCGGCTACGCTAAAACTCAACCACTTGATGAATATAGAGAGCAGCGCAGAGGCGGTGTAGGCAAAGCCGGTGCATCGGTTAAGGAGGAAGACTTAATTCAAAATCTCTATGTTTTGAGTTCTCATAGTCAGCTTCTTTGCTTTACAACTAAAGGAAAAGTTTTTTGGTTAAAAGTATATGAGGTCCCTGTAGCAAGTAGAACATCTAAAGGCCGGCCTTTAGTCAATATGTTGAAGCTAGACGATGATGAGACAGTGACACAAATTTTACCTGTAGATGAATTTTCAGAAGATAAATTTATTTTTATGGCTACCCGAAATGGAGTTGTAAAAAAAACAAATCTAAATTTATTCCATAAAAAATATAAATCTGGAATTAAAGCAATTCGGTTAGATGACGACGACAAATTAGTAGGAACAGTCATTACTAATGGAGATAATGATATTTTGCTATCATCCTATTCTGGGAAATTAATTAGATTTCATGAATCCAAAGTTCGTCCTATGGGTAGAACTGCAAGAGGCGTAAAAGGAATCACGCTTAAGGATGGTATGAAAGTTATTTCTTTAATGATTGGTGATCCCTCCAAGACTATTTTATGTTTGTCTGAAAATGGTTTTGGCAAGAGAACCAATCTCGAAGATTTCCCGTCATATAACCGAGGTGGGCAAGGCGTTATTGCTTTGAAGACGAGTGAGAGAAACGGGAATATGGTTTCAGCTGTCTCTGTGGACGAGAATGATGGAATAATGCTTATCAGTGATAAAGGAACATTAATTAGGACTGCCATCAGCCAAATACCTACTCTGGGTAGAAATACTCAAGGTGTTAAGGTGATTTCTCCTAAAGATGGAGAGAAGTTAATCGAGGGCGTTAGAATTCCTCCTGAAGAAGAAGAGGAATAATGAGAAAATGGAACTTTTCAGCAGGTCCTGCTGCTATTCCTGAACCTGTTTTGCAAGAAGCTCAATCCGAAATGCTGGAATGGCAAGATTCTGGTATGTCAGTCATGGAGATGAGTCATAGGTCTTCTGATTACATAAACATAGCAAATCAAGCACGACAAGACTTAATAGATCTATTAGATATCCCAAGTGATTATCAAGTTTTATTTCTTCAAGGGGGGGCAACTCTTCAATTCTCTATGATTCCAATGAATTTTGCATCAGAGAAGGTTGCTGACTATGCTCTAACTGGAAGTTGGTCTCAAAAAGCTATCAAGGAAGCATCAAAAATAATAGATGTGAATGTCGTGACAAGTTCTGAATCATCTAATTTTGATCATGTGCCAAACGAAGAAAGTTGGACCTGCTCTGAAGACGCTGCATACCTGCATTATGTCGCCAATGAGACAATTGAAGGTAATGCCTTACATGCTCCTCCAACGACAAAAGCACCCCTCATCGCAGATATGTCATCAGTGATTTTAAGTGAGCAAATTGATGTATCAAAATTTTCTATGATTTATGCAGGCGCGCAAAAAAATATTGGCCCTGCTGGGTTAACTATTTGCATCATAAAAGACAGCTTTCTAAATAAAGCCTCTAATAAATTACCCGGTATGCTTCAATATGCAAAACATGCAAGTGCAGAATCCATGTTTAATACCCCACCAACCTTTGCATGGTATTTATCCGGTAAAGTGTTTAAATGGCTAAAAGATATGGGTGGCTTAAAATCCATTGGCGAGATTAACAAGTACAAGGCAAAGAAACTATATGATTTTATAGATGAATCAGTTTTTTTTTCGAATTCTATTTCCAAAGAAAATAGATCGATAATGAATATTCCTTTTCTGCTGTCAAACTCAGAATTAGAAACTGAATTCTTGCATGATGCGGAAAATGCAGGTTTACTTAACTTAAAAGGGCACAGGTCAGTTGGCGGCATGAGAGCAAGTATTTATAATGCTACTCCAATTGAAGCAGTAGAGGCATTGATTAATTTCATGGGAGATTTTCAATCTAAGCACGGATAAAATTGTGAGTAAGAATAAAATTAAACCTATTAGGCAGAAAATTGATGCAATTGATCATCAAATTTTGAAGCTTATTCAAAAAAGAGGCTCCTTAGCTCAAAAAATAGGTGACCTGAAGGGCTTGGTTAATTCTAATAAGTCATTTTATAAGCCTGACAGGGAAGCAGAAATATTGAGAAATATTTCTAAGCTCAATGAAGGCCCAATTTCAGAAAAAAAAATTCAATATATATTTAAAGAAATTATTTCTTCATGCCTATCATTAGAAGAAGAAATGACCATTGCATTTCTTGGCCCAGAAGGTACACATTCTGAAGGAGCAGTGATTCAGCAATTTGGCTCTTCACCAGTCAGATCACCTAGAGCAACCATTGAAGATGTTTTTCATCAAGTGAGAACTGGATCAGCAAACTTTGGTATTGTGCCAGTTGAGAATTCTTCTGAGGGAGTTGTTAATGCAACTTTGAATTCTTTGGCGGACGAAGATTTAAAAATTTGTGGTGAAACCTATCTTCCCATTCATCATCAGCTTGCCTCAGCAAAAAAATTTAAATTAACTGATGCTCAAGTTGTTGCATCTCATCCTCAAGCCTTAGGTCAGTGCAGTAAATGGCTAGATGCAAATTTGCCTAATGCTAAGAGAGAGATAACTTCTAGCACTGCAGAAGCTGCAAGATTATCCAAAACTCAACAAAAAACATTATGCATCGTTAGCTCTTTAGCAATAAATAAATATAAACTTCATCATTATCAAAAAAATATTGAAGATTTTTCTGACAATAACACAAGATTTTTAGTGATCGGTAATATTGATATTGGACAAACAAAAAAAGATAAAACATCTTTCTTGATACAAACAGACAATAGGCCAGGAGCTTTAATTAAGATCCTTGAACCATTTAATAAAAGAAAAATTAATCTCGAAAGAATTGAGACACGTCCATCAAGAGAATCAAAGAATGCTCATAATTTTTTTATAGATAGCAGTGGTCACTATAAAGATTTAAAGCTTAAGCAAGTTATTGTCAGCTTGAAAGAACTAGGAGCATCTGTTCGTATTCTTGGCTCATACCCATCTGACTCATGAGTTTAGACATTCTTAAAAATCTTAACCCTGGGATTGAGGATCTTCATCCATATGAACCTGGCCGTTCAATTGATGAAGTTGTTGCAGAATTCGGCCATCATGAAGTAGTTAAACTAGCGAGCAATGAAAATCCACTTGGAGCATCCCCCAAAGCGCTTTCAATCTTAGCAGAGCTTGAAAATGATTTACATTTATATCCAGATGGAAATGGTACAAAGCTCAAAAAGGAGATCGCTGATCATGAGAATGTTTCTTTTGACAATATTATTATAGGTAACGGCTCTAATGAGATTTTGGAATTAGCTGCAAGAGCTTTCTTGAACCCAAGCACCTCAGCAATTGCTTCAAAGCATGCGTTTGCAGTATATAAAATTGTTACTCAATCTTCAGGCGCATCATTGATAGAGGTTCCTTCATGCAACTGGGGCCATGATTTAAAATCATTTGAGGATCACTTAGATATTAGTACAAGAGTAATTTTTATTGCAAACCCAAATAACCCAACTGGCACATACAATAATCACGAAGAAGTTTATTCGTTGCTTAAAAAAGTTCCTTCGTCCGTTTTAGTAGTATTAGATTGTGCATATTTCGAGTATGTAACCAAAGACGATTACGTCAAACCAATAGATCTTCTAAATGAGTTTGATAATTTATTAATTACAAAAACATTTTCTAAAATTCATGGGTTGGCCAGCATCCGTATTGGGTATGGCATTGCTAATACATCTTTGATTGAGGTTCTTAATCGAATCAGACAGCCTTTCAATGCAAATACAATAGCCCAAGCTATGGCTTGCGTAGCAATCAATGATCATGAGCATATTCGACAAAGCATAGAGCTTAACTCACAACAGTATGATTTTTTATTTTATCAATTATCTGCCCTTGGACTTGACTGCATTCCTTCAGTTGGAAACTTTATTACCTTCAAGGGGAACTTTGTAGGTAAAGAAATGTTTAATAGTCTCATGAAAAAAGGAGTCATCGTTCGATCTGTTGATTTGTATGATATGAAAGACTATTTAAGAGTCACAATTGGCACAGAAGCTGAAAATTTAAAATTTCTTAGAGCATTAGAAGAGCTTTTATGAAAATTATTATTATTGGCCTAGGATTAATAGGAGGTTCGATAGCTAAAACTTTATCAAGCTCCAATGATTACGAGATCTTAGCTTTTGATTCGGATCAAAAAAGCATCAAGAATGCATTAGATAATCAATCAATTCTGGGCTCACTTAATTCTCTTAATGATTTAGAAAGCGTTGAATACGCAAATTCATTGGTAATTATCTCGACTCCTCCAAATGTCACTAATAACATTCTAAAATCCTTAGATTTTTTATTTAATTCTTCCCTCACTATCACAGACACAACAAGCTCTAAAAGCTCTTTAAATAAAACTTTGCAAGAATTTCATTTTCCTGAAAATTTTATTTTTTCCCATCCTATAGCAGGCTCCCATCTTTCAGGTGAAGAAAATTCAGTTGCTAATCTTTTCGATGGAAAATCTACAATTCTATCTTATCATGACTCCGTAACATCAAAGCATGTAGATCGAGTTAAAAGTCTTTGGAGTAAGCTTGGATCAAACATTGTAGTGCTGGATGCTGAGATGCATGATCAGATATTTGCATACACAAGTCATCTTCCTCACCTAGCGGCATATGCATTATTAAATACTTTAAAGGGGCTTGAGCAGGATGATCTTTCAAATTTTTCAGGCGGCGGTCTCGGAGAATTTTTAAGATTGGTATCATCCTCTCCAGAAATGTGGGCAGATATTTTTTCAATGAATGAAAAGAATATTACCTTGGCGATAAATGATTTAATGAATAGTCTCAGTATCTTGAAGGGCAAGATCGGAAATGACCCACAAAGTCTCCAGGATTTTTTAAGTGAACTTAAAGACTTTAAGGAATCAAACTATTGAACTTAACCACGTCTACTCATCACCATATTTCTGGGACGGTTCAATGCCCTGGAGACAAATCTATCTCGCAAAGAGTTCTTATTATCGGAGCTTTAATGAATCAAGAAATGACAGTTGATGGTTTCTTGCATGGAGAAGACCCACTCTCAACAATGAATGCCCTCAATCAAATTGGAGCAGGTATTACAATTGATGAAAAAGGCTTGGTTTATTTATGTAAAAAAAATCATACTTTTCAAAATTGTGATGAACCGCTTAATCTTGGTAATTCTGGGACTGGCTTGCGTCTTATGCTGGGTCTGACTTCTGGAATTGGATTAAATCTCTCTTTTTGTGGTGATGAGTCTTTGTCTTCTCGACCAATGAGCAGGGTAATAAACCCATTAACTGAAATGGGGGCCAACATTAAATCATCAAATGGCAAGCTGCCCATTTCAATATCGGCAACATCACTCCAAAAGCAATACATATATGAGTTGCCAGTGGCAAGCGCTCAAGTAAAATCAAGCATCCTATTAGCTGGTCTTGCTTCAGGGTCAGTTGTTGAAATTATTGAGCCCATTCAAACAAGAGATCATACAGAAAGAATGTTAAACAACTTTGGCGCAAATATAGAAATTAGCTCTAAGGACGGTAAAAATATTATCCAACTTTCGTCCTCAAATCAATTGACTGCTAAAAACTATAAAGTGGTAGGAGATATTTCTTCAGCGGCTTTTTTGATAGTTGCTGCTTTAATTAGCAAATCATCAGGACTAGAGATTACCAATGTCGGAATGAATCCTTCTCGAACTGGGGTGCTGAAAGCTTTAAAAAAAATGGGCGCAAATATTGAGGTAAAAAATCAGAGATTGGAGTCAGGGGAGCCTTGTGCTGATTTAGAAGTTAAACGATCTAAACTCAAAGGGGTTGAGCTATCGGGAGAAATCATCCCTAATATTATTGACGAAATACCCATTTTATCCATTGCTGCTGCATTTGCAGAGGGTGAAACGCTCATTAAAGATGCTGCGGAATTAAGAGTGAAGGAATCAGACAGGCTGCAAGCCATCTCAGATGGTTTTAGTATTCTTGGAATTGCCCATAAAAGTTTTGATGATGGTATTTCTATCATGGGAAGCTCAAAGAGACTTTGTATAGAAGAACCAATTTTTATTGAATCTCATGATGATCATAGGATTGCTATGAGTTTTTTGATTGCTGGCTTAAAATGCACAAAACCAATTACTGTAAAGAATTGTAAAAATATATTTACATCATTTCCTAATTTCATAGAGCTCATTTCTTCTATAGGATATAAGCTTGAAAAATAATAATATTATTACCATTGATGGGCCATCTGCATCTGGCAAAGGCTCGCTCGCAAAAGCATTGGCGAAAGAACTTGATTTTATTTTATTAGACAGTGGATTGCTATACCGAGCATACTCGTATTGTTTTGAGCAGAGTCAAAATCATGTTAAAGCAAAGAACTTATTTTTAAATTTACAAATTAATAGCATAGACCATCAGATGTACGTTTTTGAGAGTAGCAAGGATATTACTTCAATTCTTAGGGATGAAAATATTGCTAAATCAGCATCTATATTAAGCGGCTTAAAAGAAACAAGGGATAATTTAATAAGCTTTCAAAGAGATCTAGCTAGCGATCGCGGATTGGTTGCAGATGGCAGGGATATGGGCACAGTTGTATTTCCTGATGCTGGCACTAAAATTTTTTTAGTTGCTGATGCAGAGGTAAGAGCAAAGAGAAGGTTTTTAGAGTTGCAGAATGCTGGTCAAGGCGTTAATATGCGCGATCTAATTGATGATATTAGATTGCGAGATGAAGCAGACAAGGCAAGAGAAATATCTCCCTTGATGCCAGCAAATGATTCCATTGAAGTGAATTCCTCGAATCTTACTCCTCAAGAAGTATTGGAAATTGTTTTAAAAATTTATAAAGAAAATACCAAGGAAGATTAAAAAATATGTCAGAAAGTTTTGCTGCGCTACTAGATGAAAGTCTAAGCACTCTTGAAATGCAACCCGGCTCCATTGTCACAGGAGTTGTTTTAGATGTTGATAAAGAATGGGTGACAGTTCACGTTGGCTTGAAATCAGAGGGGGTTATTTCTCTGGATGAGTTCAGAAACAATGATGGATCGGTTGAAATTGAATCTGGTGACGAGGTTCAAGTTGCTTTAGAGGCAGTTGAAGATGGCTATGGAGAGACAAGAATTTCGCGAGAAAAGGCTAGAAAAATTGGTACCTGGAAAAAGCTTGAGGAGGCTTTAGAAACAGGGGAGTTTGTTGAAGGAAAGGTTTTAACACGAGTGAAAGGCGGCTTTTCTGTTGAGGTTGATGTTGTCAAAGCATTTTTACCGGGATCCTTGGTTGACATAAGGCCTGTCAAGGAAGCTCCAGAGCTTGAGAATACTGTTCAAGAATTTAAAGTTATCAAACTAGATTACAAAAGAAACAATGTTGTTCTCTCAAGAAAAGCTGTTTTAGAAAAAATTAATTCTGCTGAAAAGGTTGAATTATTAAAAAATCTTGATGAAGGTCAAATTGTTAAAGGGATAGTTAAAAACTTAACTGATTATGGAGCTTTTGTTGATCTCGGCGGTCTAGATGGCTTATTGCACATTACAGACATTTCATGGTCAAGAGTAACTAACCCATCAGAAGTATTAAATCTTGGTCAAGAAATTGATGTAAAAATATTAAGTTTTGATAAAGAAAAACTCCGAGTCTCATTAGGATTAAAGCAGATTCAAAATGATCCATGGGAGACAATTGAAGGAAAGTATTCTGTTGGCGGAGTCTATGAGGCAACTGTTTCTAATTTAACAGACTATGGATGTTTTGCTGAGCTTGAGCAGGGCGTTGAAGGTTTAATACACTTATCAGAACTAGACTGGACTAATAAGAATATCCATCCCTCAAAGGTTGTAGATTTGGAAGAGAATATTAAAGTTATGGTTCTAGAAATTGACCATGATAAGAGAAGAATTTCTCTTGGTTTAAAGCAAACTAAACCTAATCCTTGGATGGAATTTGCTAATAAGTATGGATTGGGTGATTCTGTTGAAGGTAGCATTAAATCTGTAACAGATTTTGGAATTTTTGTTGGTTTAGAAGGTGATATTGATGGTTTAATCCATCTTTCTGATATTACTGAGGATGAAAACCCAGCCGAAGCAATGGAAAATTATAAAAAAGGTGACAAGCTCTCATGCATCATCTTTGGAATTGATGCTGAAAGAGAAAGAATTTCACTCAAGCTTAGTGCTTAATTTTTCTAAAATACATAAATTAAGAAAAATATTGATCATACAAACTAATTGCCCAGGTGGTGGAATTGGTAGACACAAGGGACTTAAAATCCCTCGAAGGCAACTTCGTGCCGGTTCAAGTCCGGCTCTGGGCACCATCAGATCTGACTTTTCATGATAAAATTTCTTAATCCGAGCATTGAAAAACCTTACATTCATTTTCAATCTCTTTATCAAGAAGCTAAAGAAAATGGACAAAAGGGGATAGAAGCAATTTGTGTTTCATCATACAACCAAGCCAAGAAAGAAGTTGAAGCAAGGTATGTGAACCTAAAGTATATTGCCCATAATGAGTGGATATTTTTTTCAAATTACCTTTCCCCAAAGGCAAATCAGTTTGAGTCTCATGATAAAGTTTCTGTCGTGATCTATTGGGCAAGCATTAATACTCAAATAAGAATGAAATCCAAAATCTTTAAAACATCTCATGAATTTTCCGATGAGCATTTTCATGGAAGAGCTAAAGAAAAAAATGCCCTAGCTATAAGTTCTAGACAATCTATGACCATTAATTCTTTTGATGAAGTTGAAAAGAATTTTCACGACACTTTAAAAACCATGACTCCTGAAACGATGAGGCCAGATTTTTGGGGAGGGTATTCTTTTACACCTTATTACTTTGAGTTTTGGAAAGGTCATGAGAATAGATTAAATAAACGGCATGTCTATGAGCGGCAAGACAATGAATGGGTAGAGCGATTACTTCAGCCATAACAATGTTTTCTTTTTATGAATAATGCTATAAAATCCATCTCAATGTTAAATCACTTAGCAATCCATACCTCAAATCAAAGATATTTTGATTAATCCTTCGCTTTCTATATAAGGTCTTTAGCTATCGCTTTGAAAAAAAAATCAACGACTCCTATAAATAACAAAATCTATGCACAAGAGGTTATGTTAATTGGCTCTGATGGAGAAAAAATCGGATTATTGAGTATCGATGATGCATTAGAAGAAGCTAATAAAAAAAGTCTTGATTTGGTCCAAGTGTCTCCGTCTGATGCTCAACCAGTTGTTTGCAAGCTTTTAGATTTTGGTAAATTTCAATTTGAAAAGAAAAAAAGCACTGGCGGTACTAAAAAACCCAAAAAACAATCTTTAAAAGAGATTAAATTTCGTCCTACAACCGATGTCGGTGATTACAATATTAAATTAAAAAAGATAAAAAGCTTTATTAATGACGGAGATAAGACTAAAATCAGCGTTCGATTTAGAGGTAGGGAGATATTAAATAGTAATTTAGGTCTTGATCTTCTTAATCGTTTGAGAGAAGACCTCCAAGACATAGCTCAAGTTGATCAAGAGCCATCTCTTGAAGGAAGACAGTTATTAATGGTTCTCTCACAAATAAGAAAGAAATAATTATGGGTTATAAATTAAAAACACATTCAAGCGCAAAAAAGCGTTTTAAGGCTACTGGCAGTGGCTTGAAAAGAAGGAGTGCTTCCCGTGCTCATATCTTGACCAAGCAAACCACTAAAAGAAAGCGTCATAATCGCGGAATGATTAAGATGACTGACGAGACAAAAAAAATTGCGCAAAAACTTTTATACAATATTTAAATATCATGCCAAGAGTAACTAAAGCATTAGCTGCAAAAGCAAAGCATAAGAAAGTACTAAAAGCGACCAAAGGTCACTATGGTGCTAGAAGCAGATTATTTAGAACAGCAAAACAATCTAACATAAAGGCTCTTCAATATGCTTTTAGAGATAGAAGAAACAAGAAGAGAACATTTCGTTCATTATGGATCTCTAGAATCTCAGCAGCTCTACTACCCTTAGAAATTTCCTATAGCAGATTTATCAATCAACTCACTAAAGCTAATGTAAGGCTTGATAGAAAATCTCTAGCTGGCATTGCTTTTTCCGATCCTGAAACATTTAAGAAAATCGTAGAAAAAGTCAGGGTATAATGTTCCCATGCAAATCCCTCAGGATTTAATTGAAACAGCCGCTCTCAAATTAAAATCCATTCAATCAGAGGCTGAATTTTTTCAACTAAGAGCTCAATTTCTTGGTAAAAAATCTTTTGTAGCTTCTTCATTTTCTAAGTTAAGAGCTCTCAAACCAGAAGAAAAAGCAATTGCTGCAAAGCAATTGAATATTCTTAAAAATGACTTAACTAAATTATTTGAAGCTGCCCTAGCAGAAATGGAGGGTAAGATTGAGCTGGTGAAATTAGATGTAACTCTCCCGGCTGATCCTTATAACGTGGGTTCTGAGCATCCAATAACAAAAATTTCACAAAAAATTATCAAATATTTTGTTCCGCTAAACTATCAAATTTTTTCTGGTAATGAGATTGAAACAGACTTTTATAATTTTGAGGCTTTAAACTTTCCTGAAAATCATCCTGCAAGACAAATGCATGATACTTTTTATCTGAATTCTAAAAGTAGCTCAGATTATTTATTAAGAACACATACCTCAAATACTCAAATTCATGCAATGCTGTCAGAAGATTTGCCTCTGTATATGCTTTCTCCCGGAAGAGTCTTTAGGTGTGATTCTGATACCACTCATCTTCCAATGTTTACCCAAATTGAAGGTTTGGTTGTTGATGAAGGGGTTACATTTGGAGACCTAAAAGGAATCTTAATCGACTTCTTAGAAGACTTCTTTAATGAAAAAATGGATGTCAGGTTTAGACCATCCTATTTTCCATTTACAGAACCTTCAGCTGAGGTTGATATAAAATTTGGAACTAAAGGATGGCTGGAAATTTTAGGTTGTGGAATGGTTCATCCTAATGTTCTTAATGGATGTAATATTGATACTAAAAAATTTCGTGGTTTTGCCTTCGGTATGGGGGTTGAACGCTTAGCTATGCTTTATTATGGCGTAACAGATATTAGAGAGTTTTACTCTTCAAATTTAGACTTTTTAAATCAATTTCCTTCATGAAAATTCAATACGCATATCTAAAGAATTTTCTTAATACTAAGCTTAGTCAAAATAAACTTGTAGATGTATTTACTCAAGTAGGTTTTGAATGTGAATCCGAGGGAGATGTAATAGAATTTGATATAACTCCAAATCGAGGAGACTTACTATCGCTCAAAGGCCTGGAACGGGAATTTCATGCTTATCAAGTTAAAAAATCTAATAGGAAATTAAAAACCTCTAAATTAAGTTTAACCAAAGATCGTAAAATTATTAGTCAAATTGATGGTTCTGGTTGCGGGAACTATCACTTAATGCTTGTTGAAGGTTTGCAAAAAATAAAAAATCTAGACGCTAAAAAGCGAAGCTTTATTGAATCTGCTGGAGTTCCTTTAATACACCCATTGGTCGATCTGGGTAATTATGTGATGTTAGAGATTGGCGCTCCAATGCATGTGTTTGATCAGGATAAGTTGGATTTACCCATCAATGTTCAATTCCCTAAATCTAGTAACAATATACTTAAAGTTATAGGAGGCGATGTAAAAAATATCCAATCTTCCTCACTAACAATTCAAGATCAATCTGGCATTCAAGCTATTGCTGGCATCATTGGAAGTGAAAGATCCGCAGTTTCATCTAGTACTTCTAACATTGCTGTAGAAGCAGCTTTTTTTAAACCCGAAAGTATTGTTAATCAAGCTAGAAAATACGGTCTTGCAACCGATGCTTCGCATCGTTTTGAAAGAGGTGTAGATCCAGAAATTCAGCAACTAGCTTTAGAAAGATATGCATTTCTATTAAATCAAATAGCTACATACAATTCAGTCGAACTTTATCATTCACAGTCCAGAAAAACTAAAAAGAAAAATGTGCATCTTCATATAGATAGATTTAATAATTTTTCTGGTCTAAACATAAAGACAAGCCAAGCGATTCTTATATTAAGCAACTTAGGCTTTGAAATTGCAGCCAAAACCTCAAAAAGTCTTGTGTTCAATATACCCAGTCACAGATTTGATATTTCTCTTGAAGAAGATTTATATGAAGAACTATTGAGGTGTTATGGCTATGACAATATCCCTATATTGAAACCCAAGGCGGGACCAATCATCAAAAACAAAAAGGAGAATGCATTAGAAAATCTTAGACTTGGGTTTGTTCATGCTGGCTTTAAAGAACTTATGCATATGCCATTTGTTTCAAAAGAATCTTTTCAACGATTCAATTCTAGGAATTGGACTGCTGTTGAACTGCAAAATCCTATCAATGAAAATGAACCATGCCTTAGAGGGAGTCTTTTTAAATCCCTCTTTAGCGCAATAAATACCAATGTAAAAAAAGGATACTCCTCTATTAAAGTTTTTGAAGTAGGCAATGTATTTAAAAAAGAAAAAAAAGGTTTTGCTCAATCGCTACATTTATCAGGAGTTATCTATCACCACGAACCCAATCAAACCTGGAGTATGAAACAATATGCATATGACTTTTTTTCAATGAAGGCTGAAATTTTAAAGTTATTACAAACACTAGGTATGCATAATGCTGAATTTCAAAAAACAAGTTCTGTAACGCCATTCAATGAAAATGCATTAGCGATATTTATGGGCAAACATAAAATTGGGTTAATTGGTGAAATAGACCTTTCTATTTCAGATAAGTTAATCAAAAAACCAGCTTTTGGGTTTGAAATTTACCCAGAAAAAATACCATTATTTTTTAAGAATCCAAAAATTAAAAAGACAAGTAAGTTCCCTCTATCAACTAGAGACATTAATATTATTCTAGACAAATCTATTGCTTATGAAGAGGTTGAAAGCTTGATTGCTCAAGGAGCAATTAAACACCTCAAATCATTTAACCTTATTAATACTTTTGAGGGAAAAGATATCCCACAAGGTTTTGTTAGCATGACATTAAGATTTATTTTTCAAAGCAATACCAAATCTCTATTAGAGTCTGAAATTAATAGTTCAATTCAAATGATATTGAAGTTATTAGAAAAAAGATTGAATGCTAAAATAAGGTCATGAATTTGACCAAAAAACATCTAAGTGCAAAATTAAAAAAAGAATTAAAGCTTTCTGTTGATATCTCTGATTCTTTGGTTGATGAATTTTTTCAAGCCATCAAAATGACTCTAAGATCTCAAAAGAATCTTAAGCTTTCTGGATTTGGATCTTTTGAAACCTATGTAACAAAAGAAAGGATGGGTAGAAATCCAAAGAGCATGGAAAATTATAGGATCCCAGCTCAAAATAAGGTGCGTTTTAGTCCAACCTCAAAAGCTAAATATTTTTTAAACTAAAAATGAAAAAACTGGTACATAATTTTAATAAATCTGATTTAGCAATTCATTTATCAAGAAAATTTCCTTCTTTGAATGATGAAATAATTATTGAAGGCATTGATTTGGTTCTGCAAGAAATTATCAATACTGTTGCACTAGATAATAGGGTTGAGATAAGAGGCTTTGGCTCATTCTCAAAAAAAACAATCCGGCCCAGAAGATTTATTAATCCTAAAACAAAAGAAGAATCTTATTTAGGCGAAACTTCTATTATGCATTTCAAAGCTTCTAAAAAATTTCTTCAAATCAATGACTGATCCAAGAATAATCGTAGCAATTGATACATATGATCTTCAAGAGGCAAATGTGATCTTAGATCAACTCGATCCAGATCTTTGTAAAATTAAAATTGGAAGTGTTGTTTTTAATTCTTTAGGTAAATCATTTCTGAAGGAGGTATCTTCGCGTGGTTTTAAGATTTTCTTAGATTTAAAACTGCATGACATACCAAATACTGTACATGAAGCAATCTTAGGTTTTCATGATTGCTCTATTGATATGCTGACTGTTCATTTGTCAGGTGGTGAAGAGATGCTTAGGAGAGCTAAGCTTGCAGGCACATCAATTAATGCCAAAGTTATCGGAGTATCCATACTCACAAGTTTAGAAGAGTCAGACACAATAGCTTTATTCGGTAATAAACTTGATCATCAAATTAGAAATTTATTTGAAATAGCTGTTAAAGCAAATTTAGATGGAGTTGTTTGCTCGCCTCATGAGCTAGAAATGTCCAATACAATACTGAATTCTGATTCGATAAAAATTACACCAGGAATCAGAGACATTAAAGTAGAAGATGATCAAGCAAGAACCATGATTGCAAAAGAGGCTATTGAGCTGGGCGCCACTTTTTTGGTGATAGGCAGACCAATCACCCAAGCTCAAAATATCTTAACAGCATTAAACACATTTAGTGATTCAATTGAAAAATAGTAGATCTATTCAAAGCATCTTCTCAGATCTAAAGAGGCTATCTAAGAATGAGACTGCAAAAAGAAAATTATCTTTTAAATTTGAATCAGAATTTTTAAATTATCAGCCCTATTTAAAAGATTTCTCATCTGAGCACTATAAAATATTTGATGAGCTTGCATTTAAATTAGATTTACAAGGCTCTATAGATGGTCTTTTTTTTGGGGAGATTGTTAATAAAACAGAAAATAGACCAGCCTTACACCATCAATATCGTATAAATCAAAAATCGCCAGACTTTAATTTCAAAAAAATCACGGAACCTTTTATTCAAAGAATTAAAAAAGACGGCTTTAAGAATATTATTACTTTTGGTATAGGCGGTTCGTATGAAGGGCCAAAATTGCTTCAAGAATACACAATGCGTCAATCTTCAAAATTTAATTATTATTTTGTATCTGGGCCTGATAGGGATGAATTCAACTCAATTTTAAAACCTTTAAGGGGACAAAAGAACTTTTATATTTTTTCATCTAAATCACTTTCAACACATGAAACCTTGTCATGTTTAAGATGGCTGGGAAAAGATAGAAATTCAACAAACTCATTAGTGATAACAGCAAATTTAAAAAAAGCTTTAACTTTGGGTTTTGCAGAAAATTGTATTGTTCCGTTTCCAGAAACAGTTGGCGGCAGATATTCTATCTGGTCACCAATTTCCTTGAGCGCTGCATTGAACAATAATTTTTCTACCTTTTTGAATGGAGGCTTTTCTGCGGATAAAATGCTGTTAGGCACTTCAAAAAAAGATAGAGAATATCAAAAATTTATTAAAATATTAGCATATTCGGATTTGTGGTTTAGCAATTTAAAAAATAAAAAGAACAGAGTTGTCCTCTCTTATAATTGGAAATTACGATCACTTGCTAATTACATTCAACAACTTGAGATGGAATCACTTGGCAAGCAAGCAAATCCTAGGTCTATTTTTCAACATACAGGCCAGACGGTATTTGGAGGCTTTGGCTCCACTGCTCAGCACTCATACTTTCAATTATTACATCAGGGCACTACAGAATTCTGCGCCGATATTATTTACTCAAGTAGAGCTAGCAGCCCACTATCTTCTGCTCAAGCAAGAGGACAAGCATCTTTATTATCATCCCATTTCAAGACGTCAAATAATATGCTTGAAAAAACTAACAGCAATGCTCCGGTTAATCTTTTTCATATAAATCAGCTGTCGCTTGCTGGACTAGGTTTTTTGCTAGCAACATGGGAGCATAGAGTATTTATAACCTCATGCATGTTACAAATTAATCCATTTGACCAATTTGGCGTTTCAGCAGGCAAGCAAATTGCACAAAAGTTTCTAAAAAAGGGACAATAAATAATATTGAAATAAACTATAATGCTTATTTAAATGCCCCTTTATGAAATCTAAGAAAAAATTTTTGCATTCAAACTCAGCTTCAGCGGCCTTAGAAATTTGTTCAAATATTATAAAAATGTGCTCTAAAAAGAAAGCTGCACATATGGGTGGCGCTTTATCAATAGCAGATTTTCTAAGCGTTTATTATTCGTTCTTCCATGAAGAGCTAAATTCTAGTCTTTTTTATAGCAAAGGTCATGCTTGCACAGCAATTTATTCGACATTAGCATATTTCAATTTTTTTGATTCAAAGGAACTTGAGACATATTCAGACAATGGGTCTATTTTTACTTCTCACGT
Source organism: uncultured SAR86 cluster bacterium (assembly GCA_902593675.1). Taxonomy (GTDB): domain Bacteria; phylum Pseudomonadota; class Gammaproteobacteria; order Magnimaribacterales; family D2472; genus D2472. The sequence goes on along the minus strand of CACJJI010000005.1, from coordinate 23,904 downwards.
AAGTCATCTTGTTCCTGGTGTTGAGATTTCAACAGGCAGTCTTGGGCATGCTTTGTCAGTTGCTAGCGGGGTAGCTTTTGCCAAAAAAACATCTCAACCCAACCATAATTCATGTATTATCCTCAGCGATGGTGAGCTAAATGAGGGGTCTAACTGGGAGGCAATTTTATTTATAGCGCATCATAAACTACCTTGCACAATAGTTATTGACTACAACAAACTTCAAAGCTTTGGTAGGGTTGATGAAGTACTACAACTAGAACCCTTAAAACAGAAATTTGAAGCCTTTAATATAGATTGCTTGCAGATTAATGGGCATGATCATGAGGCTATTTATAATGCTCTAAATAACTCTTCTTCTAATCCAAGAGTCATTATTCTTGATACTCAAAAAGCTCATCCATTAAAATATGCTGTTAATAAATTAGAATCCCATTACTATCCGCCAACAGCTGAGCAATTAATTGATGGATTAAAAAACATAAACGAACATTATGAGAGATACATTTGTAAGTAATTTAATTGATATTGCTCAAACTGATCCAAAAATTTTTTTGGTGTGTGGGGATCTTGGTTTTAACGTTCTTGAAGAATTTCGTGATTCATTTCCTGATAGATTTTTGAATGGAGGGATCAGTGAGCAAAATATTGCTGGTTTGTGCTCTGGGTTAGCTAGAGAGGGCTATAAAGTTTTTTTCTACTCCATAGGTAACTTTCCAACTCTTAGATGTATGGAGCAAATTAGATATGATATTGCATACCATAATGCTAATGTAAACATCGTTGCAGTTGGTGGCGGATATGCCTATGGTTCTCTTAGCACATCGCATCATGCTACAGAAGAGATTGGAATGTTAAGAACTATACCAAATATGATGATATGCTCTCCTGCAGACCCATCTGAAGTAAAAGATATCCTTCGTATTACTTGCTCTGATTCCTCACCCAGCTATATGAGATTAAATCGATCAGGCGAGGAGTCAATAAAATTTATCGGCTCTTTGAAAGTGGGCGACCTCCATTTAGCCTACAAAGGCTCTAAAAAGTCTAATAAAAAAGCTTTCATATCCAATGGAGCAATTTGTAACGAAATTTATAAGGATTTAGTCCAAGCCTCATCATCAGATGATTTATATTCACTTCCCATTTTAAAGCCATTAAATAAAGATAAAATTGTTAAAACATTAGTTTCTTATGAAGAGATTATAGTAGTAGATGAGCACCAACTTATAGGCGGTCTTGGATCAACAATTCAGGAGGTTTTATATGACTGGTATTCATCTTCTAGCAAATCATTTCTTCCAAAAATTTTTAGAATCGGAATAAAAGATACCTTTCAAAGCGTTGCAGGAACTCAGGATTATTTAAGACAGAAAGCTGGCCTTTTTGATTACAGAAAATATATATGAGAATAGCTTTTTTAGGTGCTTCAAGCCAGATAGCAAAAGGCCTTTTAAGAGAATTTTCTTTAGAAGGAAATTGTCATTTGAGTCTATTTACGCGAGACATCAAAAAATTTAAAAAATGGATGAGTGATAAAAAGTTTAGTCAACAAAGCGCCTCTATAAATTCATTAGATCATTTTAATAATTCTATAGAATTTGACTTGATAATAAACTTTATTGGTGTTGGCGATCCTGCAAAAGCTATAGATCTAGGATCAAAAATTTTTGATATTACTTATGACTATGATAAAAAAGTTCTCGATTATTTAACTTATTATCCTAATACTAAATATATATTTATAAGTTCTGGAGTGGTGTACGGAGATATTTTTCGTTTTCCTGCTACATTAGATTCTCAATCTTTAATAAATATTAATTCTTTAAACCATTCAGATTGGTACTCCATGGCAAAAATAAATGCTGAAGCAAGACATAGATCTCTCGATAAGTTTTCTATTATGGACATAAGAGTTTTTAATTATGTTAGTTGTGACATTGACACAAGTAGCAGATTTTTAATAGCAGATGCTCTAAGGGCAATCAGCACAAATCAAACGATGCAAACAGATGAAAAGAATATTATGCGCGACTACATTGGACCACAGGACCTTCACCAGTTAATAAATAAATTAGCAAGTCAAAATTTTTTGAATACTGCTGTTGATTGTTTTACCAAAGATCCTACAGATAAGTTTTCTATTTTAGAGTTAATGAAATCAAAGTTTGGTCTTAAATATAAAATTAAGAAATCAAAATCTGGCCTTGAAGCATATGGATCTAGAGATAATTATTATTCACAAAATTATGTTGCAACTACCTTTGGCTATAAACCAGCATATAGTTCATTAGAAAACATATCCTTAGCTTCTGAAAAACTTTTATGCTGAAGGATCAACTTAAATTAGTACCTTCTACTCCAGGCATATATAAATTTTTTTCAAAAAATAAAATAATTTATATTGGCAAGGCAAAAAATCTTAAAAAAAGAGTTTCTTCATATTTTGGAAAATCTTTTAAAGATCGCAAGACTCATCAAATTAAGACACTAACAGACAAAATCGAAACATTTTCAACCACTTCGGAAGCTGAGGCTCTGATTTTAGAACAATCTCTAATCAAGGAAAATCTTCCTCGTTTTAATATTCTTCTAAGAGATGATAAGACCTATCCCTATATCCATTTTTCAATGGATCATAAATTTCCTAGCATAAGTCTTAAAAGGTCTAAACACGCTGTTTCAAAAAGTTTTTTTGGCCCATTTATAAGTGCTAAAGCTGTGAAATCTACAATTAAAGATTTGCAAAAAATTTTTCAAATCAGGAATTGCAGTGATAGCACATTTAATAATCGATCTCGACCATGTATTGAGCATCAAATGCAAAGATGTTCTGCTCCTTGTGTTGGTTTGATTGATAAGACAACTTATGACGCTGATATTTCTTCGTCCCAGTTATATCTTTCATCAACTGGAAAAAAAATGAAATCATTAATGCTTGCCAAGATGAAAAAATTTTCTAGTGAATTAGAGTTTGAAAAAGCAAGCGAAATGAAAAAAAGAATCAAAAGCCTAGATTTATTACACCAAGAAAATTCTTGCAATAGCTTAATAAGTAGTGCTGATATATTTAGTTGCGTTTCCAAATTGAATAAAACTGGAGCATGCATTTTATCCGTTAGGGATGGGATGATCAGAGGAACTAAAACATTTTATCTCAACGGAAATTATCTTGATGATATTGACAACTTATTTCAAAGTTTAGTCTTTTCCTATTACCAAAATATTTTCTCTCTTCCAGAAAAAATTTTTTTTACGATCAATCCAACGAATCTATCATTGATTAAAGATGCTATAAAACTAAAATTTAATCAAAGTATCTCAGTCTCAATAGACATTAATAAGGATTTGAGACAATTAGCTAAATTAGCTACATTGAATGCAAATCAAGTAATTGATAATAGAGTTAATCAATCTGATAAGTATACATTTTCAATAAATGATCTTTTATCTCATCTTCGAATAAATAAAAAAAATGTTTCAATTGAGGGTTTTGATATTAGCCATCACAGTGGAAAGGATGGAGTGGCTTCAGCTGTAAAATTTTCATCCCAAGGACCTGAAAAATCCGAATATAGACTGTTTAATATTCCTGCAGATCTAACCGGTAATGATGTCGGGTCAATTCAGCATGTTCTCGAGAGGCGAATTAAACAATCAAATGAAAAGCCTTTACCTGAAATTATTCTCATAGACGGCGGAAAATCACAGCTAAATGCAGCACTAAGAACTTTTTCAAAAAATCTGAAGAATCCGCCAGTGATCTTAAGTATCGCAAAGGGTTCAAAGAGAGTCAGATCAACTGAGACAATCCTTTGCAAAAATGGAATTATTGAGATGCCAAAAAATAGCCCAGGATTTACTTTATTGCAACAGATTAGAGATGAATCACATAGGTTTGCTCTTAGAAGTAATAGAAAAAAGAAAAATAAAGCACTGAAATATTCTTCATTAAATAAAATTAAAGGACTTGGCCCAAATAAAAAGAAAAAACTTTTGAACTATTTCAAATCATTGCAAAGAATTAAAGTAGCTTCATTAGATGAATTATGCAAGATTGACGGAATAAGTATTAAAATAGCAAATAGAATAAAAAATTCTTTAAATTAGATGCAATATTTTATTAATTCCCTTACATTTGCTCGAATTGTTATTGGACCAATAATCTATATTAATTTAGTAAATAATGAGGCATTTATTATGTCCTTATTATTATTTACTTTTGCTAGTATTTCAGATTATTTGGATGGTTTTTTTGCAAGGAAATATAACCTTACATCTGACCTTGGCGAAATTATCGACCCCATAGCAGACAAGATTTTAATCTTATTTTCACTATTTGCTTTGGCATTATACCTTGAAAGTATTTATATCGGATTTATGGGATGTATTATTTTAGCAAGGGAATTTTGGGTTTCAGCATTACGAGATTTAAATGCTCGTTCAGGTAATCCAGTTGCAACTAAAGTTACATTTCTAGCAAAATTAAAAACTGCAATTCAGTTAATTTCTATTGGATTATATTTATTAGCTCTGAGCATAAATAGCTCTTTGTTAATGTTTATAGCAGATTTTAATTTATTTGCAGCTTGCATCATTACAATCCATACTGGTTTTCAATATAGTATAAGAACTTTTAAATTATATAATTAGAAATAAATTTTATTATTAAATTTTTGAATCTAAATACTATCAAATTTTTCTAAAATATTAATTATGCGCTTATCTACTAAATTATCCTTATGCAGCTGTTAGTTTTAGCTGGTGGTTTTGGATCTAGATTAAAGTCAGTAGTTTCCTCCGTACCTAAGCCATTAGCACCAGTAAATAATAGGCCATTTTTGGCTTTTCAAATGCAAAATTGGATTTCTCAAGGAATTACAGATTTTATATTTTTATTACATTATGAGGCTAATCAAATTATTGAATTTTTTAATCATTTCAATGGGTTGAAAAAACAAGGTATTAGTATTCAATATATAGTTGAAGAAAAACCATTGGGTACAGGTGGCTCAATTGCTAATGCAGTAAGAACTTTTAATCTAACTTCGAACTTTTTTGTTGCCAATGCAGATACTTGGTTGGATGTAAATTTTAAGCTGTTAGGTCAGTGTCCAGCACCATCTATAGCAATAACTCAAGTTCGGAATGCTAGTAGATATGGAAGTGTCATTATTAGGGAGGATAAATTTGTTGAAAAATTTATAGAAAAAGCTGATCAAGATATTCAAGGGTTTATTAATACAGGTATTAGTTATCTCAATCCTGAAATTTTCTCATCATGGAAAGGTCAAGTATGCTCATTAGAGACAGAGTATTTTCCTAGCCTTGCCTTGAGGGGAGATTTATATTCGATCTGTCTCAATGAAAATTTTATTGATATTGGAATCCCTGAAGACTATCATCGGTTCTGTGAATGGGTTAAAAATGGACAAAAAACTAAATTATGAAAATTGATAGTTTCCTTATCGATAGCAGCGCTTCTATTAAAGAAGCTTTAGCCAAGATTGATCAAAATTCTTACGGAATAATTTTTTCCCAAAAAAAATCAGGCAAGGTTATTGGAGTTGCGACTGATGGAGATATTCGAAGAAGTCTTATAGCAGGATTAGGATTGGATGATAGTTTAGATCATTGTCTTAATACAGATTTTTACTGGGATAAGCAGGATGCATCTAGAGAAGCCTTGATAAAAAAACTAGATCATCAAATTAAAGTAATCCCAATTTTAGATAATAAAATGCGATTAATTGATGTCATAACTAAAGAAAATTTACCCGAAATTGAAGAAAGGCCTGTTTATGCGAGATCAAAATCACCAGTAAGGATAAGTTTTGGTGGTGGTGGCTCTGATCTTACGCATTATTTTTCAGATGGTATTGGAGCGGTTATAAATGCAACTATTTCTTTTTATAGTCATGCAACTTTACATATTCGTCATGATTCAAAAATTATAATCAACTCTCTTGATCTAGGATCAACCTTGGAAGCTGATAATTTGGATGATTGTTTAAATGCAAAAGGTCAGTTTGGACTAATTCAAGCTGTGATAAAAACTATTAATCCAAATTTTGGTTTTGAGCTAGACTTAAATTCAGATTTTCCTATGAGTTCTGGGCTTGGCGGTTCTGCTGTTGTTGCAGCAGCTATACTGGGGTGTTTCAATCAATTAAGAAAAGATCAATGGAGCTTGCATGAGCTTTCAGAGCTAGCTTACGAAGCTGAAAGGCTTCATCAAGGAGTTGAGGGAGGGTGGCAAGATCAATATGCGACAATATTTGGGGGCTTTAATTTTATAGAATTTAAGATGGATCAAAATATAGTCCATCCTTTAAGAATTCCTTTAGAAACACTTTTAGAATTAGAGGAGAGCCTTGTCTTATGCAATACAAAAATAAAGCACGATTCTGGGAATATTCATAAAGACCAACGCAATCAAATGCGGCAAAGCGAAAAACATCAACTGGTCCAAAAAAATGTAGATTTGTGCTATCAAATCAGAAATCAACTTCTTAGAGGATCCCTTCTAGAGTTTGGAAAATCTCTTGATGCTGCCTGGCAATTCAAAAGAGAGCTTAGCTCAGAAATTTCTAACAAACATTTAGATAAAATCTATACTAACGCAAGAAAAAATGGAGCTTTAGGTGGTAAGCTGCTGGGTGCAGGTGGCGGGGGTTTCTTCTTATTCTTTGTCCCACCGTCCAGAAAACACATATTATTATCTCACCTTGAGAAAGAAGGTTTAGTTGCAAGCCCATTCAGGTTTGAATCTGAGGGCCTTAAATCATGGAAAGTGAGGCTTTAGTAGTAATTATTTTGGATACAGGAAAGAATGTATTATGAAGATTGATAATTTTAAAGTCACTCCAGGTAATGCATATATAATTGCAGAGATAGGCAATAATCATAATGGATCAATATCATTGGCAATGGAAATGATTGATCAAGCTATAGAAGCCGGCGCTAATTGCGTTAAATTTCAAATGAGAACTTTAAATGAAGTTTATCGTAAGCAGTCTTCTGATAGTTCAGGAGAGGATCTTGGCACAGAGTATGTTGTTGATTTATTAAAAAGGTTTGAGCTTTCAAAGCTTGAACATAAAGAACTGTTCGAATACTGCAAAAAAAATAACATTACATACTTATGTACGCCTTGGGATGCTATAAGTCTTGAGTTTTTAGAGGAATTAGGAGTATCTGCCTATAAAGTTGCATCAGCTGACCTTACAAACGTCCCTCTTATTGAGCTTTTAATTGAGACGGGCAAACCATTGATTTTATCAACAGGAATGAGCACTACTGATGAGATTAAATATACTGCATCACTTCTTAATAAATCAAACGTAGAGTACGTGTTTTTGCATTGTAACAGCACATACCCCGCTCCAGTTGAAGATATAAACCTCAATTGGATTAATGAACTAAAAAAAATACATCCTAATGTAGGATATTCCGGTCATGAGCGAGGTATATCCATTAGTTTAGCTGCCGTAGCTATGGGTATTTCAGTAATCGAAAGGCATTTCACAAAAGATAGACATATGGAGGGTCCTGATCATGCAGCGAGTCTAGAATTCGAGGAATTTACAAAACTTGTTAGAGGAGTAAGAGAAATAGAATCCGCATTAGGTTCAACTTCATCTAAAAGACTATTATCTCAAGGTGAAATGATTAATAGAGAAAATTTAGCTAAGAGCCTCATGTCTTCAAAGTCTCTAAAAAAGGGAACAATTATTTCTAAGGATGACATTGTTGTTAAAAGTCCTGGTCAAGGTATATCTCCTCAATACTTTAATGATTTAATTGGAAAAACTCTCAAAAGAGACATGAAGCCTGAAGATTTCTTTTACTCTTCAGATATTAACGAAGTTAAAATTTTACCAAGACCATATAAATTCTCTAGAAAGTGGGGAATCCCAGTAAGATTCCATGATTTTAGAAAATACTATGAAATGTCAAAACCTGATTTAGTAGAATTTCATTTATCTTATAAAGATATGTTGCTTAATCCAGAGGATTTTCTAGATACAGAATATAAATGCGATTTTGTCGTTCATGCGCCTGAATTATTCGAAAATAGTGAGTTATTAGATTTAGCATCTCAGGAAAAAATATATAGAAGACGATCAATTGAGAATATGCAACGAGTGATTGATCTTACTATAAAGTTGAAGAAGTTTTTCCCGCGCACATCTACCCCAATGATCGTTACAAATATAGGCGGCTTTTCTATGGATAAAAACTTCTCAGCTGAAGAGGTTCAAATTGGATATGAAATTTTTAGTGAAAGCCTAAGCAACCTTAATACTGAGGGTGTAGAAGTTATTCCTCAAACTATGGCGCCATACCCATGGCATTTTGGAGGCCAAAGATTTCAAAACCTTTTTGTGCATCCTGAAGAAATTATTCTTTGGTGCGAAAAGCTTAATCTTAGAATGTGTTTCGATATTTCGCACTCTATGTTAACTTCTAATAATTTTGGATATTGTTTTTATGATTTATGTGAGCAAATTGCTCCCTTTACTGCTCATTTGCACATTGGAGATGCACATGGGCTGAATGGAGAAGGTTTGCAAATCGGAGAAGGTTCTATTGATTTTAGTAAAACAGGTAAAATCTTGAAATCTTTGGCTCCTTCAGCTTCATTTATTCCAGAAATATGGCAGGGTCACAAGAATGATGGGGAAGGTTTTTGGAAAGCTCTAGAAATTTTAGAATCGTCTTTATAGAAAATTATATGCATGAATAAGGCATTATTTATTGATCGTGACGGTGTGCTTAATCAAGACAAGGGCTATACTCACAAGATATCTGATTTAAAACTTTTAGACGGTGTTCTAGAAGGATTGCAAAGATTTCAATCTTTGGACTATAAAATCATAATTATAACTAACCAATCTGGCATAGCTAGAGGACTCTTTAAAATTAAAGATTTCCATGATTTTATGACAAAAATGATTCAAATTTTTAATAATAATAAGATTACAATCAATGATTATTTTTTTTGCCCACACCATATTGATGGAGTAGTTAAAGAATATTCAATAAGCTGTGACTGCAGAAAACCTGAAGCTGGGATGATATTCCAAGCTCAAGAAAAATATGGATTTGACTTATCTAAGTCTGTCCTGATTGGAGATAAAGAGAGTGATATCCTTGCAGGTATTAAAGCTAATATCCCCTTGAATATTAGAATTACAAAAAATATATTACTAAAAGATTCTTTAGCTTCATATACTACAAAAGATCTCATACAAGCAGCAGAGATAATAAAAAAAATAATTTAAGTTATATTTATTTTTTATTTTCGTATTTGTGCAATACAATACGAAATAATTTAATTGCAGATTTTTATGAATATTAAAAGGAATGGCATAGATTCAAGCTCGCAAGAGACTAAGAAGGATTATCTAGATGTTTTTTATACCAACTCAATGCGGCCGCCAAGCAACTACCCTCAAAAATTAGCTACTCATTTGAGAGATAATTTCATTTGTAAAACAGGTAAATTAGTTGATCTAGGGTGTGGAAGAGGTGATATGTTAAGAGCTTTTGATAGTGCTGGATATGATGTTTGCGGCACAGATTTATCTCCTTCAGCTAAAAAAAATTGTGCGCCACATCCTGTGGAAATTATTGATCTTGAGACAAATAAAACTGGATTAATGCCTGGATCATTTGACGTAGTTTTTTCTAAGTCTGTTATTGAACATCTTCAAGATCCTATTCCTTTTCTTGAAAATGCAAGAGAATTGTTAAATGAAGAAGGAAAAGCTATTTTTATGACTCCAAGCTGGATTCATCATGGTTGGGGGCCTTTTTATTTAGATCATACACATGTAACTCCTTTTACAAAACCTTCTCTTAGAGATGCAATGATATTAGCTGGCTATAAAGATATTAAAGTAACTTATTTTTATCAATTACCATCAATATGGAAATTCCCATTCTTAAAATTTTTTGCAAAGTTCATTGCATTTTTACCCCTGCGTTATAGACCAATGTATGATAGTTTTTGGACTGAAGGTTTTAATAAATATATTAGATTCAGCAACGAAGTGATGTTGATTGCGACTGCCTCTAGATAATTTTTTGGAGAAAAAGATGAAAAAAGTAACAGAAGATCAATTATGGGATGCCTATAATAATTTGCTTCTTAGCTCAGATATAGATCGGGTAAGGAAATTACTTTGCAGGTATGAATTATTTAATATGTCTCTTTCCGTGCCTGGAGATATTGTTGAATGTGGTGTTTTTAAGGGAGCTGGATGGATGTATTGGCTTAAATTACTAAGATTGTTTGCAGAAGGCGAGCAAAAAAGAGTAGTAGGTTTTGATACTTTTGGTAGCTTTGCTAATAGCTTGCTTGATTATGAAAAAATATCTGCAAAAAGTTTTGTAGATGAGGCAGCTTTTGAAGGCATTGATCCTATCGAATTAGAATCTTCTGCTAAGGAGCATGGATTCACAAATTGTGAACTAGTTTCTGGCGATGTATTAGATACTATTCCCCAGTATGCTAAAGATAATCCTGGTTTTAGAATTTCCTTACTTAACCTTGACTTTGATACTTATAAAGGTACTAAAGTAGCTTTGGAGGTTCTATATGATTATATAACACCTGGAGGTATAGTAGTTCTTGATGAATATGGGAAAAGAGGATGGGGAGAGAGTGACGCCGTTGATGAATTTCTTAAAGGAAAAGATATTGAACTGCAGGCAATAAGAGGATCTTTTCAACCTACAGCGTATTTTATAAAGCCTCTATAGTTCTCATTTGGAAATTTCATATCAACCCCCAAAGATCGGTGTAATGCTAGGGAGATTAAGTCCTAAATATAATCAGCCTTTACAATCCTTTCCGATTAATTCTTGGGCCCAAGAATTTGATAATGCATCTAAACTTGAATTGGATTGTATAGAATGGTTAGAAGATGGTGTATCTGATGAAAACAATCCTTTTTTTTCATCTGCTGGAAGGAAACGCTTAGTCAAATTACAAAAACAAACTAATATATCCTTAGATTCAATATGCTGCCATTCATTTATAACAGGCGGATTAATCTCCTCAGATAAAGCTACAAGAAAGCAATGGATAGAAAGATTAAAATTAATTTTAAAATTCGCTAGAGAAATCAACTCAAAATCAATTGTTATACCCCTTATGGAGGACTCGTCTATTAATGGAGAACTTGTTGAAGATTTGCTATTAGATTCAATGAATCAAGTATCAAATTTAGAACACGAAATTCAAATATTATTTGAAACTGATCTAAGTGCTAAAAAGTCATCTAATATATTAAAAAAATTAAATCAAAATCATTTTGGCCTTGTTTATGACCTTGGTAATGCATCTCAGTTAGGCCATGATGTGTATCACGAAATTGAACTAATCCATGACTTAATAGGCGAGATTCATTTTAAAGACAAAGATCTAAACAATACATTAAGACTTGGTGATGGAAAAACAAATTTTGAACTTGCAGCAAAAGCCCTTAAAGATTTTCAATGGTCAGGTCGTTTTATTTTAGAAACCCCTATTTTTAATAACTGGATGACAGAGGCTAGACATAATGTATCTTTTGCTAAAAATATTATTTCTTCAATTGGCTTAATATGAGAGCTTTATTCATTGGATTAGGTTCAATCGGACAACGACATTTAAGAAATTTAATTTCTTTAAAGCCTAATATTGAAATTTCTGCTATAAGAAGAAAGAATTCAAAAAATTTTATTTTTGATAAAAATAATAAAATAGTAAAAAACTCTAACTTAGTTAAAGAGTATAATATTCGTCAATTTTCCAGCATTAATGCCGCCCTTAAAATACGCTTTGACTTTATATTTATTACAAATCCCTCAAGCTTGCATTTCGTTATAGCTCAGAAAGCAATTTCATCCGGAGCATACTTATTTATTGAAAAGCCAGTTGTTCATACTGAAAGAGACTTCATGGAGATTATCAAACTTAATAAACTGTATAAAGGAAAAATTTTTGTTGGATATCAATATAGGTTTCATCCTATTATCAAAAAGTCAGCTGAATTATTAAAAAATCATTCACTTGGATCCATTATTAGTGCAAGATTTAAAAATGCAGAGCATCTCCCAGACTGGCATCCTTATGAGGATTATCGTGAAAGCTATGCGTCAAGAAAAAAACTTGGAGGGGGATCACTCCTAACCCAAATTCATGATTTAGATTATTCAATTTTGCTTCTTGGAATGCCTCAAGAAGTATATGCCGTTGGGGGCAAGAACTCCTCTCTTGAAGTAGATGTTGAAGATAGTGTACAGATTTTAATGAAAACTAAAATTAAAAACAAAAATGTTCCTGTTTCCATTTCATTAAATTATTTAGAAAAACCTGTTGAGAGAGTTTTTGAAATAATTGGAGATAAAGGAAAAATAGTCGGAGATTTAAATACAAATACCATGGTTTTGTATTTATACAAAGGTAGAAATTCTAAATTTAATTATAAAAATTTTGAAAGAAACGATATGTTTGTTGATGAAATGAAGGCTTTTTTAGATTTTTCTTCTGGTAAAGATTCTTCAGGAATCACTCTCGAAGACTCAGGTAGGAGTTTAAAAATTGTTTTTCTGTCTAAAAAATCAATTTTGACCGGAAAAAGCCAGAAATTAAACTAAAATTATACATATGAAAAATCATAAAAAAATCTTAGCATTAATCCCTGCAAGAGGTGGTTCTAAAAGTATACCGAGAAAGAACCTAATCACCCTTCTCGATAAGCCATTAATAGCTTGGTCAATTCATCATGCTCTTAATTCTGAATATATCAATAGAGTAATTGTTTCAACTGATGATGAAGAAATAAGAGATATTGCAAAGGAATATGGTGCTGAAGTTCCATTCATGAGACCAAAAGCAATTTCGCAGGATTTATCCACTGACTTGGAATGTTTTACTCATGCCTTAAACTGGTTGGATGCGGAGGATGGATATGTTCCTGAGTTAATAGTTCATTTGAGGCCAACTGGTCCAGCAAGATTAATTTCTAAAATAGATCAAGCAATCTCATTATTCGCTGATAATATGGATTATGATAGCCTCAGATCTGTTTCCTTGGCTGATCAAACTCCATTTAAGATGTGGTTTAAGAAGAATAATAAACTTATTGCTGCTATTCAAAGTGATAAAGATCTATCATCAACACCGAGGCAAAATTTGGAGAAGGTATACTGGCAAAATGGATATGTCGATATTGTAAAACCCGAAACAATTCTAAACTTGAAATCTATGACAGGTAAAAACGTCCTTCCATTTATAATTAATAACATAAAAGATATAGATTACTTTCATGATATCCCCATAGTGGAAGAGCAACTAAGAAATATTATTTCAGGAGAGCATGATAATAAACAAGAAGAAGATTATTATTCAGTGTAAATATGAGAGATCAATTTAATCTAAATAATAAAGTTATAGTTATAACTGGTGCAGCTGGCCTTCTGGGTAATGAGCATTGTGAAGCAATCCTTACTCATAATGGAGTTCCAGTTCTTTTGGATATAAATTTAAATAGATTACAGAAATTAAAAACGAGGTTAGACAAAAAATTTTCTACAAATATTCAAATATATCCATTAGATATAACCTCAGAGACTGAGGTTAGGCGCTGTTCTGAAAGTATCAAAAAAAAGTTTAAAACCATTGATGGTTTGATTAATAACGCAGCCAATAACCCGAAGGTAGAGAATCCAAAAGAGAATTTTTCAAATGAATTGCCAAATTTTTCATATAAGACTTGGGATAAGGACATTGCAGTTGGTTTATCAGGAGCATTTTTATGCACTAAATATTTTGGAAACATAATATCTCAAAATAAGAAAGGGGGTTCAATAATTAATATTTCATCTGATTTAGGTTTAATTGGCCCTAAACAATCTTTATATTCAAAGAAAAATTTTAAACCGGTTTCTTATTCTGTAGTAAAGTCTGGGATCATTGGATTGACAAAGTATACAGCTACATACTGGGCGGAGAAAAACGTTAGGTGTAATGCTATTTGTCCTGGTGGAATAGAGAACAAACAACCAAAATCTTTTTTGAAAAGAATTAGTAGGGAAATACCATTAGCAAGATTAGCAAAAAAAGATGAATATCATGGAGCTATTGTATGGATTTTAAGTGATGCATCTAGTTATCTGAATGGAGCAGTCATTCCAATTGATGGAGGAAGAACAGCTTGGTAGTATAAGTAGTTAAGAGCTATTTCCTTAACATCAGTTTTTCAACTGATAAGCAAACCTCATGTCCGATGATAGTATGGAGCTCTTGGATTAAAGCGGTATTTGAGGATGGTGCCTGAAATGATAGTGCACTTGCTTCAGCTAATTTATTATTTTTGGTATTTCCAGTAAAGCTTAAAATTTGCATTTTCTTCTTCTTTGCTTCTGACACAGCTTCTAAAATATTTTTACTTGAACCACTAGTAGAATAGCAAATTAACACATCATTTTCTTCGCCAAGAGTCTCTACTTGACGAGCAAAGATGCCATCGAATCCAAAGTCATTAGACCATGCCGTTATAAAAGATGTATCAACGCTTAAGGCTATTGCTTTAAAACCTTTACGGGGATTATGATGATTTAGGGTAGCGCAATATTCGGCAGCCATATGCTGGCTTTCAGCAGCGCTACCACCATTGCCACAGAACAGTATTTTGTTGCCCTGATCCAAAGCATGAAATATTTTCTTTGAGAATAAATCTATAATATCTTCAAATTCTGTTAAGTTTTCTAGAATATTATTAGATCTTTCAATAAGTCTTTTTTGTATTGCTGACATTAATCAAATTAGTAATTTAGTTCTAAACTATCTAGATTATACAGGCTTATATAATTTACTAAGCAATTAAACTTAAATCATTCACAATTTTAGCTAAATCTTGCCTTGATGATATTTTGAATAAAATCATCATTTTCAATACACCTGAGAATTAAATCTTTTTCGTTATGCCACAAAAGTGACTTCTTTTTTAACGGATATAGT
Organism: uncultured SAR86 cluster bacterium; assembly: GCA_902593675.1. GTDB lineage: Bacteria > Pseudomonadota > Gammaproteobacteria > Magnimaribacterales > D2472 > D2472. Next base: position 8,888 of record CACJJI010000005.1, on the reverse strand, counting down.
ACCTCATTAAATAATTCATCTTCTGCATTGCTTAAACAAATTGGCAATATGCCCATATTTGAAGCTTCACACAAGGTAGTTGAAATCCATCCACATGCGAATTTTGGCATTTCAATTTGCATAAAACTCTGAGCAGAATGTTCTGGACAATCTTCAAATCTTATCTTCTCAATATTTCTAAGAGTTGAATCGAAATTGCCCATATATGTTGGGTGGATTTTAATAACTATTTCATATTCATATTCATAAAATACATCAATGAGCTCCTCTAATGCTTCCTTATCCATATTAAAATCTGTGTAATTAAGAAAAATGATGATCTTATCTTTAAGATTTTCTAATTTCTTATAGGGGTATTGTTTTATAGAGCTTTTAATTCCAAAATTTGTTAAATATGCTTTCTCTTCTAATGAATAGGTATATATATAGCTATATTCTGGATATATCATTAAGTAATCTTGAGGACTAGGATCTATCATTTCTCTTTCAATAGGTTTATTAATGAAACCATGAGTTAAGTAATATGTTTCTATATTTAAAAGAATTGCAGCTGAGGAAATTAAAGGAGCTCCCCCAGAAAAAAGTTTTAAATTAGAATTAATCTCTTGAAGTGCTCTAAGAAGGCACACAAAATATGCAAAGACAGGAAGGGAGGTAATAACTTCTCTAATTACACCCTTTCTATTTAGTGTTGATTTTAATGCTCCAATAATAGGATAAACCTCTTTTAGAGTAATAAAAAATTCATTGAGAATTGATATATAAGGCAATCTTAGAATACTGGAATACTGGTTTTTGTTAAAGCATTCTATTTTAAGATAGTTGGAATTACTTGCTTGATTATTAAAGTGCCTAAAATAATTTAGATGCATATGAGGAGCAGCCGATTCAATTACAATATCGTTGGGTATCTTCTTAGTTTTACTTTGACTTTTATTTTGCAGAATGTATATCTGAGTTATTTTTAATATCCCATAGAAAAAAATTATTAGCCCATAAAAATACCCAATATAGTTTTTAGATATAAAAAAATCTTTCTTTAAATAGGAATTAGCAAAAATCCAATCTATTCTTTTTGAGACTATCACTAGATTCCCATAATTAAGAGTAATTAAACAATATATTTGAACTGTATTATATTATACTTTACCCCTTAAATTCAGGGCTGGATGGCAGAGTGGTTATGCAGCGGCCTGCAAAGCCGTTTACGCCGGTTCGATTCCGGCTTCAGCCTCCACTAATCAATTTTTGAAATTTCATCATAGCTAAAAGGCCCATCAATTTTTCCTAGGTTTAGCTTATATATTTTATTACATTCTTTCAGGGTAGTTATCCTGTGAGCTATTGAAATAATTGTTTTTTCATCCCTTAAACCTATTAAATGTTGCATGACATCCTTTTCAGTTTTCGCATCTAGAGCAGACGTAGATTCATCAAGTAACAGGATCTCTCTTTCATGAAATATAGCTCTTGCAATAGCCACACGTTGTCTTTGCCCCCCAGATAAGCGAACGCCTTTATCACCAATATTAGTATTTATTCCATCTGGGAGTGTTTCAATTAATTCAGTAAGCTTTGATAGATTAATAGATTTCTCAAGCATTGAGTTGTTTTTTGTATTTCTTTCAAATGTAATATTTTCTTTTAATGACCCATTAATTAAGAAGATATCTTGAGGGAGATATGCACATTTTTCTCTCCACATTGAGATATTTTCTTGAACATCTTTTGAATTGAATTCAACATTTCCAGAATTAACTTTAAGAAACCCCAGAATAATATTTATAAGTGAAGTTTTTCCAGATCCAGAGGGTCCTACAAGACCAATAAAATCCCCACTTTCTATTTCTAAAGTGATGTTATCTATTGATTTAGTATCTGATGATGGATATTTGTAAGAAATATTTTTTAATATCAAGGACTTAAATTCCTCATTTTTAGAATAGACTCTTTTTGACTGAAGTCTCGAATTTTCAAGACCTTTACTTTGACTTTTTATAATTTTTGCTAGGTTATAAATTGGCTGAGTCCCATAAACAATTGTATTCCAGGAAATTTGAAGTTGGCTGATTAAAGGAGCAATTCTAATCATGCCAGCCATAAAGACACCAAGCATGGATAAGGTGGTTGATAATGCTGCTTCCTCTCCCATATTGATAGCAACTATAAATACGACAAAAATTATTAGAACAACTTCTATAAGATTTCTAGGTATTATCCCTAAAAAGTTTAACCGAAGTGATGCTCTTGCAATCATATCTGCAGAGTCGCTGACATGGTCAATAAAAAAATCTTCTTTTCCAAGGGTTTTAATTTCTTTTAAGCCACTTGATATATCGCTTGTTCCTTGAATCATATTACTTGCACCATCGGTATAATTTTTACCATAGCTGTGTATTCTTTTTGCAAAAATATAATTATAAGAGCCTAGAATTAGACCTATCATGCCTGTCAGAATTAACAAAGTATAAAAATTAGTAATACCAAGGAAAATACTTACAGCTAAAATTACTATTATATTACTTAGGCTTTGAAGCAAGGCTTGTAAAACCTCCCTGTAAGTACCTGAGAAATTTGCTATAGAAGATAAGTTATCTCCGCTATTACTAGCCAAGAAGTTCTCATAACTTTGATTTAATATTCCATTTGCTAATAGTTTTTGTATTTTTGCTTGCTCATTTGCTGCAAAAGATAAAATAAAGTAATTTGAAATAAGTATAAAACTGAATTTAAGAATAAAGCTGATTATCAGAAATATTCCTATAGCTAAAATTAACTCACTGTGATTATATTCAATTAAAAAGTACAGGAATTCAAAGTCAACCAAATTATTTATATATGAAGAGTCAAAAATAATTGCTACATATGCACCAATCAATCCAATTCCAACCAAATCCAATAAAGAAGTGAGAAGAAATAAAATAGTAAGCGGTATTATTTTTTTAATTTCAACATCGAGAAGAAATTTGATACTTTGATAGTAAGACATGTGTTAAACCATATTTCTTAAATTTTGGTTTAAGCGTTTAGAAAGTCTTGAAATCAGGCGATTAATCCTTTTATTCCCATACTTTCCAAGGCGCTTTATTAGAAAGATATAATTCTTCAAGTAATTTTTTTTCTGCTATTGTATCCATTGGTTGCCAAAATCCTGTGTGCTTATAGGCGCACAATTGGTTATCTTTTGTTATTGATTGAAGAGGCTCTTCTTCCCATGGCACATTATTTTTTGGAATGTAGTCTATAGTAGATGGTTCAAGTACAAAGAAACCGCCATTAATCCATGAATTTCCTATATCCGGTTTTTCATTGAATTGCTCAACTTTGTTATTTTGATTAATCTTTAAGATACCAAATCTGCCAGGAGGATTTACTGCAGTTACAGTTGCTAATTTTCCATGAGATTTGTGAAATTTTATAAGCTTAGTAATATCAATATCCCCAACCCCATCCCCATAAGTAAATAAAAATGATTCAGCTGGATCAAGGAAGTTTTTTATTTTTTTTAATCTACTACCTGTGAGGGTCTCATTGCCGGTATCTACACATGTGACTATCCAATCTTCCTTGGTATTTCTTACCACAGCAGTTGAATTAGTTTTAAGATCAAATGTTACATCAGTATTTCTTAGATGATAATTATCAAAATATTCTTTTATGATGTAGCCTTTGTATCCACAGCAGATTATGAATTCTTTTACACCATGAAATTCAAAAATTTTCATTATGTGCCAAAGTATTGGTAGTCCTCCAATTTCAACCATTGGTTTTGGTCTGCTTTGAGTTTCTTCTGATAATCTGGTGCCTAATCCACCAGCTAATATTACTGCTTTCATAATTGAAATCGTTTGCTTATAAGTTTTATTCTAACACTAGTGAACTAAGTATAAATCCCTTAAATTATTTTATTTACCGAAGCTTATTTTAGTAATTTCTAATATAATAGATCGATTATTTAGTTAAAACTAAAATCCAAAATCTAAGGAAAAGTTATGCAAGACTTTATAAGAGTACCCTATGGTTCTACAGTGCATGGAAAGGAGGAGATAGATGCAGTTGTTGAGGTTCTAAATACAACAACACAAATGTCCAAGAATGTAAGCTTATTTGAAAAAAAAATTGCAGAATCATTTGAAAAAAAAATGGGTGTTATGGTCAATTCTGGGTCATCAGCTCTTTATCTCTTAATTGAGTCATTGAATTTGCCCAAAGGCTCAGAAGTAATTACTCCTGCACTAACATTTGCTACAACAGTTGGATGTTTAGTAAAAAATGATTTGATACCTCATTTTGTTGATGTTGGGCTTAATTCATACTGTATTGACGTTGAAAAACTCAGTTTTGCAATTAACGAAAATACTTCTGCAATTATTGCGCCAGATTTAATGGGTAATATTTGTGAGTGGGATAAAATCCAAAAAATTGTTAATGACAAAAACAAAGACATAAAAATAATTTGTGACTCAGCAGATACATTAGGGGCAAAGTTATTTGGAAAATCTAATGGCGCCTATTGTGATGCTGCAATAACTAGTTTTTATGGTTCTCATGTTATCAATGGTGCAGGTAATGGGGGCATGCTTGTTACAGATTCAATTGAGGTATATGAGAAAGCTAGATTATTAAGGTCATGGGGCAGAAGCTCATCTTTATTCAGTGATAGTGAAGCCATTGAAAATAGATTTAATATTAATCTTGATGGAGTTCAATATGATGCTAAATTTGTTTTTGAGGAAATTGGCTATCAATTAGAACCATCTGAAATTAGCGCTGCATTTGCATTAGTTCAACTCAAAAAACTAACTCAAAATATTAAAGCTAGGCAGATTAATTTTGATAGGCATTCTCAGTTTCTAAATGAATACAGCCATTACTTTGACTTACCCGAACAAAATCTAAATGCTGAGACTGGATGGTTAGCATTCCCTGTAATTGTAAAAAATACTTCACCTTTTAGCCGAACTGATCTTCAAATTTTTCTTGAAAAAAGAAACATTCAAACAAGAGTAGTTTTCACAGGAAATATCCTAAGGCAACCTGGGTTTAAAGATATTAAATGTATAGGATCTGCAGATGATTTTGTGAATGCAGATAGAGTTATGGAGGGTGGAATATTATTAGCCCTTCATCATGGCTTGACTGAAGATATGATTGATCACATTCATACTTCTATCACTAAATTTCTAGAGCAGTTTTAAGTTACCATTGATGGATGTCTGAAACCTTCAAATTCAGCAATGACCCAAAGAGAAATTCGGTATGCTTTTTTAATTTTGATCTAGGATTTGGGGGTACTGAAAAAGTAATTGTTTCATTGGCAAATCATTTTAGTTCAAATGGGATTAATGTAACGATCTTAACTTTAAATGAAAGAAATGATTTTGTTAATTTTATTCACCCAACAATTAATATAGCCTCTTTGAATATTAATAAAATTAAATTTGCTCTACCAAAGCTAATAATTTTTCTTATGAGGAATAAATTTGATAATTTTATTGCAAATGTTTGGCCCCTAACTGTTCTAAGCTTTGTTGTAAGGATATTTTCCAGAAGAACAAAGTTGATCCTTATTGAGCACTGCAATCTTACAGAGCAATTTAAGAGCAGATCAAAAATATTTAAGTATCTACAAAAAATTTCTATATGTTTTTTTTATAAATTTGCTCATTTGATAATTGGAGTTTCCCATGGAGTAAAGGATGATCTTTTACAAAAAGGTGTTCAAGATCATAAAATCAAAGTTATTTATAACCCTGTGATAACAAAGCCTTTAACAAAACAAGAAAAAAAATTTAATGATGTAGCAAATCATTGGATTTCTTCCCCAAAGAAAAAGCTTATAGCTGTAGGAGAATTTAAACCTCAAAAAAATTTTTTAAATCTTGTGCAAGCAATATACATTGTCAAAAAGAAATTAAATCTTGATATAGATTTATTGATTCTGGGTGATGGAGAGGAAAGAGCACAAATATCAAAGAAAATTAGTAACCTTGGACTTGAGCAAAGCGTTTTCCTAAATGGATGGGCAGATGATCCTTTGCCTTACTATGATTTAGCTGATTTATTTGTACTTTCTTCAGATTATGAAGGTTTTGGAGTTGTCATTGTGGAGGCTATGTCAAGAGGTTTAAATGTAGTATCCACGGATTGTAAATCTGGGCCAAGTGAAATCTTAAAAAAAGGCACTTTGGGGCATCTTTGCAAGGTAGGTAATCCTGATTCTCTTGCTGAAGCTATAGTTGATGGGTTAGCAAATCCAATAAATTCACATGACTTAATTCAAAGATCACAAGACTTTTCGGAGGAAGTTATTGGAAGGCAGTATGAAGAGATACTCATATAAATCTTCAAATAAGATATCATATTGCAATAGTTATATTTCATTGCAGTAAATTCAAAAATTATGAATAAATCTTTTTGGAAAAATAAGAAAGTTTTTATTACTGGTGACACTGGTTTTAAAGGCTCATGGTTGGTTCTTATGTTAAGTCAAGCTGGCGCCAAGATTCAGGGCTTTTCAAGCTCTGAATTCAATAGAAATATAAAATTCTATGATTCATTAAATCTAGAAAAATTCTCTAGCACCATCGATGGTGATATTAGAAATAAGCAGTTACTTGAAGATGCTCTCTTAAGATTCAAACCAGATGTAATTTTTCACATGGCAGCTCAGCCGCTGGTTAGAGAATCTTACATTGATCCATTAACAACCTATGATGTAAATGTAATGGGAACGATGAATGTATTAGAGGCAATAAGAAAGTGTGATTCAGTCAAATCAGCCGTAATGATAACCACCGATAAATGTTATGAAAATAACGAATGGTGTTGGGGCTACAAAGAAAACGATGCATTGGGAGGCCATGATCCTTATAGCAGTAGTAAAGCTTGCTCAGAAATATTGATTAAATCATACCAAAAATCATTTTTTAATGACTTAGATAAATCTCCTGGACTAAGTTCTGTGAGAGCTGGAAATGTTATCGGAGGAGGAGATTTTTCTCAAGATAGATTGGTGCCTGATATTTATAAATCTATTTCTACTAATAAAAAAGTATTTCTTAGAAATCCACTATCTACAAGACCATGGCAACATGTATTAGATCCAATTTCAGGATACTTAACTGTTGCTGAGCAATTATATAACAATGGATCTGTTTCTAATGATAGTTGGAACTTTGGACCATATATTTCAGACATTAGAACTGTCAAGGAGGTTGCTGAGCTTTTTTGTGATACGTGGGATATAAAAAATATGATAGATTACAATCATGATGATAAACAACCGCATGAAGCTACCTCTTTGAGTCTAGATATAAGTAAGGCCTGCTTTGAATTACAGTGGAAACCAAGGTGGAATTTGGAGGAATCAATTTCAAAAACTGTTTGTTGGTACAAGTCCTATTTTAAAAAAGAAAATGTTCTAGAAATAAGTATTCAGCAGATAGATGAATTTTTTTCTATATAGCTGTATTAAGTGCTTTAGTTAACATGAGTACCTTTGATCCTAAAGTTTCGGTCATTATTCTTTCTTACAATCAAGGTAAATATATTAGGGAAGCTATAGATAGCGTGCTTAATCAAACTTATAAAAATTTAGAAATTATTATTTCAGACAATGGTTCAAATGATTTAACAAAGGAGATAATTCAATCTTATCTAAAAGATGACAGATTAATTTTTTTAGATTACAAAGAAAATAGATCTATTTCATTGCGTCAAAATCAAGCCGCAAATAAAGCCTCAGGTGAATTTATCAGCTTGTTATATGCTGATGATTATTATTTGCCATCTAAAATTGAGCATCAAGTTAAAATTTTTTCTGAACTGTCAGATGAATGGGGAGTTGTTCATGGGCCAGGAATTGAACTTAATAACAACACTGGTATTCAGCAACCTATATCTTCTACTAAAGCCCATGGAAACTGCTTAGTGAAATTGCTGAAAGATTACTCTGATGGGTTTATCAATCCAATTTCTCCCCTAGTAAGAAGAAGGACATATTTAGAATTCCCACTATATGAGGATATATTTAGTGAGGGTGAATCTCTTTATTGGAGAATTGCAGTAAAATACAAATTTTTTTACTCAGATACTCCCCTAGTTGTCATGAGATATCATGATAAAAATATGGGAAAAGCAATAAAAAAAAACATGGAGATGCACTTAATTTGTCTAGATAGATTGCAAAAAAATGAAAATTTTCCAAAAATTGCAATACCATATTTAAAAGATTATAGATCTAAGATAATCTTCAGCAATGCTTGGCATTGCCTAAGAACAAATTTTGAAATTAGCTGGGCAAAAAAGCTTATTCTTACATCAGTAAAGTCTAATCCAAGATCTATGATGGGTATAAGGTATCTAGCAGCAGCTATTTTTATTATGATTCCAAAAGATTTGATCTTTTATATTAATAAACTTATTAATTTAATAACAAGGAAAAAATTCAATACACCTTTAGAGGATTACTATAATTAAAATTAAGAAATTAGCTAACATAATTATTCATTTATAATGATAAAAAAATAACTTAATCTTAAATAATGAAGATTCATATCATTGATTATGGAATGGGTAATATTTTCTCAGTCCAGAAGAAACTTCTTCAAGAAGACGCATTAGTATCAGTATCGTCTAATCCTCAAGACATTATTAATGCAGATAAATTAATTCTTTTAGGTGTAGGACATTTTAAAAAAGCTATGGATAATTTAAAAAATTTAAGTTTACTTGAGCCGTTAAATGAGTCCGTACTTGTTCAAAAAAAGCCAATCTTGGGAATATGTCTGGGGATGCAGCTTATGGGATTATCGAGCGAGGAAAGTGATGACAGGGTTGATGCTGAAGGTTTAGGTTGGGTAGATGCTTCTGTAAAAAAATTTGTA
>CACJJI010000004.1 GCA_902593675.1 uncultured SAR86 cluster bacterium | reverse complement strand
ATGATACTCAAAAACCAATATATTAAAAAGGACAAATGTTCTAATAAAAATGGATGCATTATATGAATCCATGAAAAGAAAAAATGAATCTGAGCTATCAAGCAGTAGGTTAAGAATATATGCTGAAACAGGAAGCACAAGAAAAAATATAAGCATTCCTGAAACCCTATGAGTTATTGATAATAAGGCAGATAATGGGAGCTGAATTTTAAATAAATTAATGTAAACTGGTTTAATGGACATTTGTTACTTTTGTGGTGCTTTACTGGTCTAAATTATACGTAATTTAAATAAGAAAATCTTATTTTTTTGATTTTTTTACGTGCTTTATCAGTCTTTTTTTCTTTTTAATTTGTCGAGTGGATAATTCATTTTTTTTACCCTCGTAAGGATTGTCCCCTTTCTTAAAAAGAATGCTTAGCTCAACACTATTTAAATTTAACTCTTCTCTAAAAGAGTTAATTAAATAACGTTTATAATTTGAGGGTATTTTGCTAGAAAAATTTGAATGAATTATAAATTTTGTAGGGTGAATACCTCCAAAATGAACATATCTCATTTTAATTTGTCTTCCCGAAATACTTGGTGTATTAGTTAAATTAGTAAACTTCAAAAGTAACTTATTCAACTTACCAGTAGAGAACTTTGTTTTTGCTAATTTATTGACTCTTGCAATAGTATTGAAGAGTTTTTTAAATCCGCGCTTTTGGAGTGCTGAAATCTCAACCAAGATTAAATTATTTAAAGCGGAGTTGTGAAATTTTTTAGTTTGCTTAAGATCAGACAAGAGATCTTTGGTAAGCGCATCAATTTTATTCAATGCCACAACAACTGGCTTTCCATACCCTCTTATTAAATTTAAGATCCGAAGATCCTGATCTACTATCCCATCTGATGCATCAATTAGCATTAAAACAATATCTGACTCATCAACAGCATGCATGGCTCTTACGTAAGAAAAATACTCTACTGCATGGCTTTGTTTATATTTCTTTCTTATGCCTGCAGTATCAATAAATATAAAATCATCGCCATCAAATTCAAAAGGCACATGAATAGAATCTATGGTTGTCCCAGGCACATCGGAAACAATTAAACGATCCTGCTTTGTAAATTGATTAATAAATGTAGATTTACCAGCATTAGGTCTTCCAATCACAGCTATTTTTGTCCCTTGAAGATCTTCTCTGTCGCTTAAATTTGGTTCAATAAATTGTTTTGAGATATAAGTTTGTAATTCTTTAATGCCCTGAGAATGCTCTGCACTAATTTCAAGAACATCACCACAACCAAGTTTTAAAAGATCTTCTTTTGCGTTTGATCTGTTCTTGATATCAATCTTATTTAAAACAACGAAAAATTTTTTATTCATTTTTCGAATTGATTGAAATAGGTCTATATCATCAGCTGTTAGCTCTTGAGAGGCATCAATTAAAAATAATATTAGATTTGAGTCTTCAGCTGCTATCAGTGCCTGTTCAGTAATGGCTGCACTAAATTCTGTAATCTCAGAGCCGACTCCACCTGTATCAATTACGAGATATTGGTGATCTTTAAATGTGGCGTAACCAAAGTTTCTATCTTTAGTCAGTCCTGAAAAATCAGAAACAATTGCATTTCTGCTTTTTGTTAGCTTATTAAATAATGAAGACTTCCCTACATTGGGTCTTCCAAGGATTGCAATTGAATTTAACATTTTGAAAAGGCATTTTAGAGCTTAATTGCAACTATATTAGATTCCTTATCAATAACATATGCAAGATCTCTAAAAGCAACAAGATTCATTATGGGGTTTCCAGATACTTTTTTTCTCCCTACTGTAATTCCTGTCATTGGATTTATTGCATGAACGTAACCATCTAAATCACCAACCAATAACAAATTTTTATATGCAACTCCGCTTGATAGCTGTCTTCTTAAGTACTCCTCAGATGTCCATGAGGGTGATAAATTGGAAAGAGAAAATGAGAGAATTGACCCATCATCTTGAATTACCATTATCATGTTATTTGCCACAATCGGAGAGTAAAATGACGAAGCATTTGCATTCCATACCGGCCTCTTCTGGGCAATATCAAATGCTGTTAAATTACCTTGATAATTAGTAGCAAAAATTAATTGCTTTGCTATAACTGGGGCAGAATCAGCATCTATTAAATTCTCAAGCTCTGATGAGCCCTCTACAAAAGAGATAGGTGCATCCCAAAGAAAAAAGCCTGTTTCCAGCTGAAAAGCTCCAAGTCGCCCGTTATCAAAAGTAGAAAAAACTATGCCATTTTCAATTATAGATTCACCTGTTCCCCGAACAGTTAAAGCTGGTAATTGTGATCTAAAAGACCATTTTTTTTCTCCTGACAAGGAACTCAAAGCAACTAATTCACCCACAGAATTTTTTGCAAGAACTAATGAGGCGCTAACAACTGCATTAGATAAAACTTCACCGCCAATATTCTTCTCCCAAACAGTTTCTTGCGTATCTGAGTCAATTGCAATAACGAAACCATTAAGGTCTGAAACAATTAATTTACCAAAACCTGAAGAAACACCTGCAGCTAACTCACGGTCAAGATTAATTTTCCAATTCTCTTTCCCAGATTGAGGATTGATTGAAAAAATATTTCCCTCTGGATCAGCAACCAGCATATTTCCTGAGTAAAAGGAGGGTCTAAAAGACCCTAAGGCATTTTCTCCTTTAAAAGATTTTTTCCATTCTATGGAAAAAGGATATTCATTCTTAAAAGACTGAAGAGCAACGGGTTCAATCACCTCATCATCTGAATCATCTTCCCAGAAAGCTAATGTTGAGCACGAAGAAATCAGCACAAAAACAATGCTTAAAAATATATTATTTTTCATTGGAGCTAGTTATTAATTTTATTGATCTTCATTTTTAATAGAGACTTTTGCGATTCATTCTGTGAATTCTCAAGAGCCAATGAATATTGATCTAAGGCTAATTTATTTTTTTCAAGCCCAACCAAAGCATCGCCCTTCACCTCATAAACAAGGGGGTGCTCAGCACCTGAATTAAATGATTCCAAAACCTCTAGAGCATTAGAGTAGTTTTCTTTACTTAGCTCAATTCTAGCAATATTTATTTTTGCAATTGAACTCAACATATCATTTCCAAAAAATCCTGAAGATACATCTAATAATTCTTTGAAGTCAATTAATGCCGCATCAAGATCACCCTCTCTAGCGAGTGATGAGCCCCGGATCATTCTTGCAAGTTGAGCATATCCAGTCCTAGGATAATTTTCTTGAAGCTTGTTAAAATTTTCTTTGTCGACTAATGCGCTTCCTGATTCATCAGAAAGATTTACAAACCAAGTATCATATATCTCGCCTGCTTTTAAATTTTGCGAAGTGTTATATGTCTTGTAACTTATCGAAGAAATCAGAATTGTTGCGATAGCTAAGAAACTAATTAACAGAGTATTTTTATGGTCTTTAAAAAAATTTACGAAGGCTGCAAATCTTTCTTCATCTGAACTGTAATCTGCCATGATCTCTCCTAAAGATTAGTATATTTATCTATGACTTCTTTTGAGGTAAGAAGTTCTTGCTCTCCGTCATCTCTCAGGTCTTTCCATATCACTTGATCATTTTTGAGCTCATCTTCTCCAACAATAATTACATAACTGCAATTATTTTTATTGGCTCTTCTCAGCTGAGATTTTAAACTTCCCTCGCTTAAAAATGTATCAAGAATAATACTATTATTAGCACTTCTTAAATCATCGGCTATTTTATATGTTTTTTTGTCAATCTGCTCTCCAAGAGTAATAAATCCAACTTTTAATGGTTGTTTTATATTTTCAATGCTGAGTAGCTCGATTATTCTTTCAACCCCTATAGCGAAACCTATTGCATGCATTTCTTTTCCGCCAAGTTGTTTGGAAAGATTGTCGTATCTTCCACCTCCAAGGATGGCATCTTGAGCTCCAAGCTTTTCTGACACAGATTCAAATACAATGCCTGTGTAATAATCTAATCCTCTTACCAGTGATTGATCAACCTGTATATTGCAATGATTGCTGTAAGTATCTACGAGATTTTGTAAAAAGTTCCTAGAATCTTCTGAAATATAATCTTGGAATTTTGGGCCTTTTTTTAGCAATACCTGGGTAGATTTTTCTTTGGAGTCTAAGACTCTCAAAGGATTAGATCTTAATCTCACTTGATCTTTTTCATGCAATTCATTTATATGTGGCTGGAGAAAAGCAACAAGGGAATTGCAAAAACTATCTTTAGCAAGCTGATCGCCAAGATGATTAATTTTAATTGTATAGTCTGAAATACCAATTAATTTATTGATCTGTAAAACCATACTAATTAATTCATATTCTGAAACTCCTTCCTCGAAACCAAGGTATTCAACTCCCACTTGATGAAACTGCCTAAATCTTCCTTTTTGCGGCCTCTCATATCTGAACATTGGTCCCTGATACCAAAGTTTATGTTTCTCATGCTCTTGTTTTTTTTGAATAATTGCTCTAATTACGCTCGCAGAACCCTCAGGTCTCAAGCTGATACTTTCTTCGTTACGATCTAAAAATGAGTAGAGTTCTTTGTTAACAATATCAGATGAGCTCCCAACTGATCTTGAAAAGAGTTCTGTGGACTCTAACAATGGAGTTCGAATTTCAAGCGTATTGAAAGAATGAAAGATTTTATAAAGCTTGGATTCGAATATATGCCATCTCTCTAAATCCTCGGGAAATAGATCAGGCATGCCTCTTAATGATTGAATCTTCAATTTTTAACCTTTTGCAATAATATCTACAGAATTTTTCTTTTCGAGCTGTTCTTTAACTTGCTCTTCTATTGTATCAACAAGTTTCTCGTTAGAGACTTTTTTTGAAGGAGCGCCATTAACATATAGCAAGTTACTTGGGCCTCCAGTTAGCCCGACATCAGCTGCCTTTGACTCACCTGGACCATTTACATAACAACCTATTATTGCAACTTCTAAATCCTCAGATATCCCCTCAAACCTAGTCTCAAGCTCATTAACCACCTCTATGACATTAAAATTTTGTCTGGAGCAGCTAGGGCATGCAACTATTCTGATCCCTCTACTTCTTAGATTTAGACTTTTTAAAATATCCCAGCCAATCTTTACTTCATCTACAGGATCTGAGGCCAGTGAAACCCTAATTGTATCGCCTATCCCTTCAGATAAGAGCATGCCCAAACCAATAGATGACTTAACTGAGCCAGCCCTATAACTGCCAGACTCTGTAATACCTAAATGCAAGGGCTGATCAAGTAATTTAGAAAACTTTCTATAACTATCAACTGTCAATTGAATATTTGAAGCTTTAAGGCTTAATTTAAAATTAGAGAAGCTGTACCTATCCAAAATATCCACATGCCTTAGCGCTGATTCAACTAAAGCATCTGAGTTAGGCTCTCCATATTTTTTTTGGAGATCTTTCTCCAATGAGCCAGCATTAACACCAATTCTTATAGGAATATCATTATCTTTTGCAGCCTGAATGATTTCTTGAACTTTTTTTTCTTTCCCTATATTGCCCGGATTAATCCTCAGACAATCTGCGGAATCTGCAACAAGCAAAGCAATTTTATAATCAAAATGAATATCTGCAACCAGAGGAACTGAAACTAGATCTTTGATTGATTTAAATGCATTTGCACAATCTTTATCAGGAACAGAAACTCTGACTATGTCAGCTCCCGCAGCTTCTAATTCCTTGATTTGACCTACAGTAGCTTGAATATCAGCTGTATTAGTATTTGTCATAGACTGAATAGATATAGGATGATCACCACCTACTCCAACATTTCCTACAAATATAGGATTAGTTTTTTTTCTTTCTATCCAGGAATTCTTCATGCATCTGGCTCCGATGAATCAACAGTAACATCAAGCTGGATTGAATCAAGTTTATATTGAATAAAAAAATTATTAATTTCGTTATGCAATCCATCAAGATCATTTTTAAAATTAGATTCAATGTCCATTTTTGGATCTTCTGTGTTGGCGGAAGTCTCGTTTAGGGTAACCTCAGTAACTTCGTCAATATCATTATTTTGAAAAATTAAAAATAAAGAGATAAAAAGAACGACGCATATAAAAACGATATAAATTATGCTCTCTCTAAGAAATGACTTTTTAGATAAATCAGGGGCTAGCTCATCTTCAGCCGCCTCAACTACTTCGGCATTATAAATATCAAAAAAATTAATATCTAAGTTTAGAAATTTTGCATATTTTTCAAAATATTTAACGGCGAACATCCTTGCTGGAAAAACTGCATAGTCACCAGACTCAATGGCCTTTATATAATCAATATTAATTAAGGTTAGACCGGCAACATCTTCCTGAGTCAATGAACGAAGTATGCGCGCATTGATAAATGCTTTTCCAATCTTGCCTGTATGTGCGGATTTGAGATTCATCGAGTATTAATAAGATTAATTGAATTTTTTTTATTTTTACCTTTCACGCTTTTAGTCAGCTTACCAACTAGTTGTCCGCATGCTCCATCAATAGCATCTCCTCTTGTAATTCTAAGAGTAGTTATTAATCCCTTTTTAATAAGAAAATCCTTAAATTTATAAATATTACTTTCTTGAGATCTAAGATAATGACATCCATCAAATGGATTAAAGGGTATAAGGTTTATTTTACAAGATAGCCCCTTGAGAATTTTGACCAAATCTTTTGCATGATTCAATGAATCATTTACACCATCTATTAATATATATTCAATCGTGATTGTTTTACGTTTGCTTTGATTTCTGAGATAGTTCTTACACGCATCTAAAAGCTCTTCTAGTGGATATTTTTTATTAATTGGGACTATTTCATCTCTTAAGATATTGTTGGCAGCATGCAATGATATTGCCAATGAGACATCAGTTTTATTAGCAAGCTTATTGATTTCCGGCACTATCCCGGAAGTGCTAAGAGTAATCCTTCTTTTAGAAAGCCCATATGCATTTTGATGCTGCATTAAGCTAATTGAAGCCATTACCGGCTCAATATTGAGTAGAGGTTCGCCCATTCCCATAAACACGATGTTTGAAATAGGAGGACTAGATTCATCATGAAAATTAGCTAGCCATAACTGTCCAATAATTTCTGCAGCGGATAAATTTCTTTCAAAACCCTGTGCGCCTGTTGCGCAGAAAGTACATTGCAATGCGCATCCTGCTTGAGACGAAATACACAGAGTCAGCCTTTTCTTTTCTGGGATCTTGACCATTTCAATCATTGAGCCTGAATCAAGTTTGATTAAATATTTCTTTGTCCCCTCCGGAGATAGTAAACATTCATCTACTAAAGGGGGTTTTACTTCAGCAATTTCAGAAAGCTGATTTCTTAATGCCAGACTAAAATCAGTCATTTGCATAAAATCAATAACTCCACGTTGATGAATCCACTTCATCAATTGAGGAGCTCTAAAGCTTGGCTGATCTATTGATTGAAAAAAATCTACCAATGATTCATGTGAGAATCCTAATAAATTAACCTTTTCTTTATGCACTCAATTAAAAGATTTCACTATCATCAAAAAAATAGGAGATTTCTCTTGCAGCACTTTCTATTGAATCAGATCCATGTACAGCATTTGCGTCAATTGTCTCTGCAAAATCTGCTCTAATTGTTCCAGGATCTGCTTCACTAGGATTTGTGGCACCCATTAACTCTCTATTTTTTATAACAGCATTATCTCCCTCTAGAACCTGAACAAATACTGGAGCAGATGTCATATATTCAACAAGGTTTGGAAAAAATGGTCTTCCCTCATGCTCAGCATAGAATCCTGCAGCTTGAGCTTGATCCATGTGTATTAATTTACCTGCAACCACCTTAAGGCCATTTTCTTCAAATCGATCTATTATTTTTCCAATGATATTTTTTGATGTTGCATCAGGCTTAATGATTGAAAGTGTTCGTTGTGTTGTCATAAGGTTACTCCTAAATTTGCGACATTATAGGGGACTTAGTCTAATTCATCCATCCATGCCATTTGGATTGCTTCAAGAATTTTTTCATTTGAGTTTTGTGGATCATCTTCAAAGTTTTCTAGGTTGCAAATCTTTTTATGCAAGTCTGGAAAACTTATCCACTGGGGATCAATCTCGGGATAGGCCTCACTTAGATGTATGGCAATTTCTAGGATGTCTGACCATTTGATGCCCATTAATGATCCTCTGAAACTTGATTAATAGTATATTTTGGTAATTCAACCGTAAAATTTCCATCGTCCGGTATAGTTTGGCAGCTCAAACGAGAGTTTGGTTCAAGACCCCAGGCCTTATCAAGCAAATCTTCCTCATCCTCAGATGCCTCATTGAGATTGTTAAATCCATCTCGAACAATGATATGACATGTAGTGCATGCGCATGACATTTCGCAAGCATGTTCAATTTTAATGCCTGATCTTAAAGCAGCCTCGCAAATCGACTCATCTTTAAGAGTTTCAAATTCAGCCCCATCAGGACATAGCTCAAAATGAGGTAACAATTTTATGTAAGCCATTTAATTAAATAGTGAAGCTTTCACCGCAACCGCATACAGCTTTAGCGTTTGGATTATGAAATTTAATTCCTTGATTAAGACCATCTTCAGAATAATCAATCAAACTACCTTTGAGATAATTCAAGCTTTCTTTGTCTACATAGATCTTGCATTCGCCTTGATTAAAAATAAAGTCATTGGTATCAGTTAGATTCGACTCAACAAACTCAAAAAAGTACTCAAAGCCAGAGCATCCAGCTTTTCTTACGCCAATCCTAACCCCATCACTCTTACCATGCTTTTTTAGACTAGAAGAAAAATGCAGTATGGCTTTTTCAGAAAATCTGAGCTCTTGTGGAGAAAATGTTTCCATAATTAATTACTGTTTCTGCTCGTAATCCTCTATCGCCTGTTTGATAGAATCTTCTGCTAAAACTGAGCAATGGATTTTTATGGGAGGCAGTTCGAGAGCTTTAACAATATCAATATTTTTAATCTCCTTGGCTTCCTCAAGTGTTTTTCCAATTAACATCTCAACCAATTCGCTAGATGAAGCTATTGCGGAACCGCACCCATAAGTCTTGAACTTAACATCCTTAATCACATGAGTGTTGCCCTGGCTTTCACATTTGATCTGGAGCTTCATTACATCTCCACATGCAGGAGCTCCAACCATTCCAGTTCCTACATTCATCTCTTTTGGATCGAACCTTCCAACATTATATTTTGCAGGCTCATTAATGGTGTTTTCAAATTTGTCTACAACTTTTTTACTGTATGCCATAAATACCTCCCAATATTTAGTGGGTTTGCCAATCAACTGTATCAAGATCGATTCCATCTAAATACATTTCCCATAATGGAGATAGCTCTCTCAATCTATCTACAGCATGGTTGATTAAATTCAATGTATAATCCACATCTTCTTCAGTGGTAAATCTTCCAAACGAAAAGCGAATAGAACTTGATGCAAGCTCATCTTTTCTTCCAAGCGCCCTCAACACATAGGATGGCTCTAAACTAGCTGATGTGCAAGCTGATCCCGAGGAAACAGCAATATCTTTTAAAGCCATGATTAAGGATTCTCCTTCAACATAAGCAAAGCTAATGTTTAAAATATTACTTACTTTGTTTTCAATATCTCCATTTACATATATCTCTTCAATGTTTGAAATAGATTTATAGAACTTGTCATGCAAGGATTGAATTCTTTTCTTATCATTATTCATTTCTTCTTTTGCAATTCTAAATGCTTCTCCCATTCCAACTATTTGATGTGTTGGCAGCGTTCCAGATCTCATTCCTCTTTCATGCCCACCTCCATGGATTTGAGCTTCAATTCTTACTCGAGGCTTTCTTCGAACAAACAAAGCTCCAATTCCCTTAGGCCCATATGTTTTATGAGCTGAAAAGGACATTAAATCAACAGGAAGAGAGCTTAAATCTATTTCAATTTTCCCAGTACTTTGTGCAGCATCAACATGAAAGAAAATACCTTTTTCACGCGCAATTTTTCCAATACCGCTAAGATCATTGATAGTGCCTAATTCATTATTAATATGCATAATTGATATCAGCACAGTGTCCTCTCTGATTGCATTTAAAACAGCTTCAGGCGAAATCAAACCACCCTCATTAGGTTCTAGATAGGTAACTTCAAAACCATCTCTTTCTAGCTGTCTACAAGGATCAAGAACAGCTTTGTGTTCTATTTTAGAGGTAATAATATGCCTCCCATTCTTTTTATAAAAATTAGCAATACCTTTGATAGCTAAATTATCTGCCTCAGTGGCGCCAGAAGTCCAAACAATTTCTCTTGGATCACAATTCACTAAATTCGCAACATGCGATCGAGCCTCTTCAACCGCCTCTTCAGCTTTC
Source organism: uncultured SAR86 cluster bacterium (assembly GCA_902593675.1). Lineage (GTDB taxonomy): Bacteria > Pseudomonadota > Gammaproteobacteria > Magnimaribacterales > D2472 > D2472. Next base: position 132,614 of record CACJJI010000004.1, on the reverse strand, counting down.
CAACCAAACTTATGTGAACGTGAAGCAGGATTTCCAAAATTGCCATCCAGCGTAAGATGATCAGATATTTTTTTTGCAACACGAGGATCTACTGGTGTAGTAGATGCATAATCCATATAGATTGGTAAATTCATTTGGCTATTCATGATTTAATTTCCTTAAGAGGTATATGGGGGCTTCTTGGTTTTTCTACAAGATCAGTGATCGAAATTTCGCTTAAAAATTCATCGACCACACTATTTAAATCATCCCATAATTTATGAGAGTTACACTGTTGACCTGCATGACAAGAAGAAGTGCCCGCACAATTTGTTGCATCTAAGTTTTCTTCAACAGCATCCATAATATGTTTAATGCTTATCTCCTTGGGATGAGAGGCATATATGTATCCTCCATTTCTCCCACGAACACTTTTAACAATGCCTGCGATTCTTAATTTTCTAAATAACTGCTCAAGATAAGTTAGATCTATGCCCTGCCTAACAGCTATATCTTTTAAAGAAACCGGGCTTTCGTAATTTGAGAGATATTGTAAGTCTGCTAATGCATTAACAGCATATCGACTTTTAGTTGTGAAATTCATTCAGGTATTATCAATACCTGACTAATTTAGTCAAGTTTTATTTTCATTCCCAGACGCTCTCCCACCTCTCCATAGGTTTCTATAACATTTCCTAGGTCTTGACGAAATCTATCTTTATCCATTTTGGTTAATGTATCTTTATCCCACAAACGACATCCATCTGGGGTAAATTCATCTGCGAGAAGCATCTTGCCCTGAAATTTTCCAAACTCCAATTTGTAATCTACCAAAATAAGATTAGCTTCCTTGAAAAAATCAACCAAAATATCATTAATTTCGAGGGTTAAATCTCTCATTGCATCTGCATCTTCTTGGGTTGCCCAGCCAAATGATTCAATATGATGATCATTAATCAATGGGTCTCCTAATTCATCATCTTTTAAAAAGAATTCAAATAGCGGAGGGTCAAGTATCAACCCATCTTCAATTCCAAGTCGTTTACAAAGTGATCCTGTCGCTCTATTTCTTACAACGCACTCAATGGGAAACATTTCTAACTTGTATACTAAAGATTCATGATTTGAAAGTAGCTTTATAAAATGTGTTTCGATCCCCTTTGATGCTAGAAATTCCATAACAAAGGCATTGAATTGATTATTAACTTTTCCTTTGTTATCAAGAGCTTCCATTTTTTTTCCATCAAAAGCAGAAGTATCGTCTCTAAACTCCATGATGAGCTGATCAGGTTCATTGGTGGTGTATAGAGATTTAGCTTTACCGGTTGTGATTTGAGATATTTTTTCCATAATTCCTTAACTTAATAGTTCATTTATTTTAGATAAAAGAGCCTCAGCCTCTTCTTTGGCCCCTTCTAGTGACTCAACAAGAATATTGGTTTTATCATTTTTTGATTCAAGTAATATTCTAAATTCAGCCGCCTCACCAAGCAATAGTGAATCATTGTTTTCCTCATCATTAAAATTTAAAAAGGAAAACCAGCCACCTCTTTCAGATTCTACTGAATAACTTACCAAAAAAATTCCATTATCCCTGTCAATGTCGTTGGAGGTGATATTTCCCGCCTCTAAAGCTCTGCTTACAGCAGACCAAGCTCGATCAAATCCAAGGTTTAATTCAATGATTGTTTGATCATTTACATTGAAAATTTTTGCCTTCTTTCTATCATTTAAATTTTGAGCAGCCAAAGATGTTCCAGAAAATGAAGATGCAGAGCTCGCAAAGAATTGTACTATTTTCTCTAATTCCTGTTGGACGAAATCAGGATCCTGCTTTACTGCAACATCTTTATCAAGATCATATGATGATAAAAAGATTTCAGTGGAGGCCTCTTTAATTCCATGCTCAATAGTAATTTTAAGATTTAAATTATCAGAATGCTTAATCAGCATAATGCCAGCATCAGGATCTGCATCAATTATTGACATCGGTGAAGCTTCAAAGTAATTCTTAGTAATTGGCCATGAGGTGGAAGGCAAAGTTTCTACATAAACCCACATCAATTCGCCAAGTCGCCTTAGTTGGACCTCGTTAGACTCTCCTGAGGAAAATATTTGTCTTGGTGCTGGAATGTCTTGAATCTCAGCAGCAGGAATACCTTGGCTAATTGGGGGATAATGATCATCTTTAGTAATTGCAATTTCAGATGATGGTAATTGAAGATCTGGAGCCAGCCTCTCTTCAAAAAATTTATTTTTAGTTTCGGGAAATAATCCCTCAGGTCCAGAAATATATGAACAAGAGGTAATGAAAATCACAAGAATTAAAAAAATATTATTTTTTAGATATTTCATATTAGCTTCAATTTTATCATCTCATTTATAGTTTTCTCATGAAAAACCTCATTATAAGGCACCAAAGGAAGCCTTATACCAGATTGAATTCTCTTCATTTTATTTAACATCCACTTTACAGGTATTGGATTAGATTCAACAAACAAAAGTTCATATAAATTCTCTAATATGGAATTTAACTCTTTTGCCTCATCAAACTGATCAGATAGATTGAATGAGCAAATTTGAGAAATATAGCTTGGAACAACATTCGCTGCCACAGAAATAACTCCATCACCTCCATTTGCCATAAAAGAATTGAATGTAGGATCATCTCCAGAAAAAACTAAAAATTTTTTTTGATCAGCAATAGATTGAGAAATTTTTATAAGTTCAGAAAGCCGCTCCGAACTATCTAGCGCCTCTTTAATCCCAACAATATTTTGATGATTAGCGAGTCTCATTACAGTTTCAGGCATAAGATCACAAGCAGTGCGCGATGGAACGTTGTAAAGTATCTGTGGAATATCAGCCGAGTTTGCAATTTTGATAAAATGCTGAAATAAGCCCTCTTGATTTGGTTTATTGTAATAAGGGGTAACTAAAAGAGCGAAGTCTGCTCCAAGCTCTGCGGCTGTTTGAGTCAGCTCAATAGCCTCCTGCGTTGAGTTTCCACCGGTACCGGCAATCACAGGCACCCTTCCGTTAACAAAATTAATAGTCTTATTTATGATCTTAAGATGCTCTGAAACACTTACTGTTGCAGATTCGCCCGTTGTTCCGACAGATACAATGCCATTAGTACCAGATTCTATATGCCACTCTATTAATGCTTCAAGAGCATTAAAATCCAAGCTTCCGTCTTCTAACATCGGAGTAACTAGAGCTACTAAACTGCCTTGTAGGGGTTGCATCATGAATGTTTTCAGTAAAAAATGAAACTATACACTTTTTTTTGAGGAAATGATGGCTAAAAATTTAGAAGGAAAAAACTGTCCAAAGTTCAAGGCTAATGCAACGAGTGATCAAATTGTATCCAATGAAACTTTTAAGAATCAAAATGTTGTAATTTATTTTTATCCAAAAGACTCAACTCCTGGATGCACTACTGAAGGCCAAGAATTTAGAGATAATTACAAAAAATTTAAAAAATTAAATACCGAGATATTGGGCGTATCTAGAGAATCAATCAAATCTCATGAAAACTTTAAGTCCAAACAAAGTTTTCCATTTGAGCTTTTGTCTGATCCAGATGAAAAGGTATGCAAAGCCTTTGATGTAATGAAGTTAAAATCAATGTATGGAAGAGAATACATGGGGGTAGATAGAAGCACATTTCTTATAAATTCTAAAGGAAAAGTGATGAAGGAATGGAGATCTGTGAAAGTAAAGGGGCATGTTCATGAGGTTCTTGATGCCACCAAAGAATTGGTTAGATAATTTAGTTAGATAAGTTTTCTGGCCATGAATTCCATATTGCTTTAATCAAAGTGGCTATAGGTATTGCAAAAAATACACCCCAAAAACCAAATATTGCCCCAAAAACAAAAACTGCTAACATGATCACAACGGGATGCAGTTTGACTGCATCAGAAAAAAGTAAAGGGACTAACAAATACCCATCAAGGATTTGCAGCACTAAATAAGCCCCCATTAACAACCAAAAATCAAAACTTAAACCAAACTGAAGCATGCCTACTGCAGCAACTGGCAAAGTTACAATAAATGCTCCCAAAAAAGGTATCAAAACTGAAAATCCAACCAACACTGATAAAAGGGCTATGTATTGCAAATCAAAATACATAAAAACTATAGCCGCTGCTAGGCCAACAATTAAAATCTCTATAGCCTTTCCCCTTGCATAATTACTTAACTGATCATCCATCTCAACCCAAACGTTTTGAAGGATTGCTCTCTCTTTAGGCAGAATGCTTAGAAAACCAGAAATAATTGAATCTCTATCAAATAAAAAAAAGAAAACAAGGATTGGAAGTAGGATTAAATTTATAGCAATAGTTACCGTGTTTTGAATTCCAGTGATGGAAGCTTTTAAAAAGTCCTGAGAGATAGCTGTAATTTGACCTGACAGGCTTTGCAAAAATGTTGTAATTTGATCAGAGGAAACTAGATCTGGATAATTTTCAGGAACATTTTGCACAAAAATCATAAATGAATTAACCCATTTAGGAATTTCTAAAATTAACGACTGAAGCTGTTGGTATACCAAAGGGCCAAACCAGACCATTAGCGCAATACCCAATAACAAGAAAAAACTATATGTAAGTACCAATGCAATTGTGCTATTGACACCATATTGCTCTAATCGCTTCTGCATACCAATAAGTAAATATGCAAAAATTAAACTCATTAAAAAAGGAGTTAAAATATTGCCTAAAAAAAATATGATTAAAAAACCAATAGTGAGCAATAACGCAAATACTAAAGTCTCCTCATTAGAGAAAATTTTCTTAAATAAATTATTTATATCTTCAAGCACTTTTTATATTTCATTTTGTCCTAGAAATGATATGTTAATTGAAAACAATCAATAGTGTAAGCTTCGAGGCAATTGAAATAATAAACACATGTTAATCAAACGCTCTTTCTTTCTTTTCTTGTTTTTATCTCAACTAACCATTTCGCAAGAGAAAGACCTTAATTTACCAAATTTAGGTGATCGAGTATCTGGAGTGATTTCTCTGGAGCAAGAGAGAATGTTGGGACAAGGTTTTTTGGAGCAAGTCTATGCTCAAGCTCCCTTGATTGAAGATCCAATCATTCAAGAATATACAGAACTGCTAATATACAAACTTTCTGAAACCTCCCAAGTGAAAGATAGGCAGTTTACTATCGTGTTGATAGATGAAAAGTCACTTAATGCATTTGCCGCTCCCGGCGGAGTTATAGGGGTAAACGGAGGTTTATTTCTAAATGCTGGAAATGAAGCGCAGTTAGCATCTGTCTTGGGTCATGAGTTAGCTCATTTAAGTCAACGGCATTTTGCTAGAAATGTTTTAAGAGGAAGAGACACAAATCTCGCTTCGTCTTTAGTGATGGTGTCAGCAATTGCGTTGGCTATTATCTCTAATAATCCAACAGCTTTTATTGCTGGACCGGCTGCATTGCAACAACAACAGCTAAGATATAGTCGAATTTTTGAAAGAGAGGCAGATAGGTATGGGTTTAATAATCTTATAGCTGCAGGGTATGATCCAGCAGGTATGGGTCAAATGTTTGAAAACATGGCAAAAGTAAGAAAGTTAGCTGGAGATAATCCTCCAGAATTTTTATTAACCCACCCTATTACTTCCTCTAGGGTAAGTGACGCTTTTAACGCCGCTGATCAAATAGAATTTACTGGTGGTAAAAAAAATACCATCAACTTTGAATTTGTAAAAGGAAGGCTGAAGGCAAGATATAGCTCGCTATCTCCTCAGGCTTCAGCTAGATACTTTGAAAAATTGTATAAAGATATTCCAACCAATGAAAATAAATATGCATACATAAGCGCACTGCAATCAAATGGTCAAACTGACAAAGCATTAGATGCAATGAATGAAATATTAAATAAATTTCCAAAAAATTTAATTTTGAATATCACAAAATCAGAAATTTTATTGTCTGGACAACGCCTCGATGAGGCCAAAAATAATATCGAGCAAGTGCTAAATATTTCTCCGGGTAATTATCCTGCCTCAATTATCAAAGCAAAAATCTTAAGTTCTAAAAAGGAGTTTATTAAAGCTGAGGAAATTTTAAGAGATCTTTTGATTAGCAAGAATCGTGATCCAGGTTTATGGATGCAATTATCTGAAATTCAAAGAGCTGGAAAAAATATTGTTGGTTATCATCTCAGCCGCGGCGAGTATTACACATTAATTGGTGATTTTGATAATGCGCTGAATCAATTTCAATTTGCATTGAGTCTTTCGGGTAATTCATTTCAAACCACAGAAACAATTATGACCAAGATAAAACTTGCCAAAGACAGGCTAGGTAGAAGAAGAGGCTTCTAAGAACTGATTTCTTCTTTAGGTGGAATCTTGTATCCAAGAGCCGCTAAACATCCAGCAAATGGGATTGCCAACAATGGGACTTGCGAAAACACCAATCCAAATGATTTTGATAGAAGAATAAATCCACTTCCTGAAAAATCTCCCATCCTCACCAAGAATGTATCAACCATAACCGTGGATTTGTATCTATCTGTTCTTTTTAAATAACTGAAAACGACCTCTCTGGTTGGCTTATTAATACCATACTCAAATAGTCTTAAAATAATGGTAATAAAAAATACATATCCAATTGACGGGTTAAGGTAGTAACCAATAAATGCTCCCATGAATAAAATACCATAGAGCATCAAAATAGTTTTGGGCCCAGTAAATCTTATGATTGCCGAAGTTAAGAAAAATTGTGTAAATAATGTAAGGATTGTGACTGTTTGTTCAATATTGCTAAAGAAAATTATTCTGTTTCCACCATCGGAAGACCAAGCATTTACTATATCAATTGAAGTTACCCAATGGATGGTCATCATTGCAGTCCAAAGATACATATACAATCCTATAGACCTAATTTGAGATGAAGAAATAAGGTTTTTTAGAGCGTCAAAACTGGTACCACCTGCAGCCTTATCTATGTCTTCTGCAGAAACAAATCTTTTTAGTAAAATAAGGCCTGTTAACAATGCAAGTATTAAAAAGATAATTGATATCAATGTAAAAAAAATAATACCTGATTCATTAAATGTTGATGCTAATTGCTTGGAAATCTCTGAGCCAAGGAATGCTCCTAATGAGCCACCTGCAGCAATCACGCCAAAAACATTTGTAGCACCATCTCCACGAAATAGGTTGATAATTACTACCCAAAAAATAGAAACTACAAAAAAAGAATATACATTGCACCAAATATAAAAAATTTGGCTTAACCAAATTGTCGAGGAAAGATTAAAAAATTCCCATAAAATGATGAATATCAATAAATTAAGAATAAAGAATGAGTAACACCCTACCAATACTCCCCTTAAATTTCTTCGTGAAGCAAGCCATGAATAAATTGGATTCAAAAGCAACATTACAAAAGCGCCCACAGCTAGAAGGTATGGCAGAATATCTGAGTTCTGAACAGCCATTTCATTTCTAACGGGCCTCAAGATATACCAAGAGCACAAAACTAAAAAAAAGAAAAAACCAGCAAGTCCAGATTCTTTAGTAAATGACAATGATAGTCTCTTCAAAGAATTTTTAAGGAAGCTAGTCAATTCAGTCATTTATTATTTAAACAAAAAGGTGGTGGGTCGCACAGGATTCGAACCTGTGACCAATTCGTTAAAAGCGAACTGCTCTACCAGCTGAGCTAGCGACCCTAGATAGGATTCCATAAAAAAGATGTGATTATTCCATATTTTCTAATAACTGCAAGGCTAATGAAGAAGCAGCATTCTCAGGAAACGTTTGAACAACAAATTGATATTTAATTTTTGCAGAACCCAGTTCGCCAGACATCACTAAAATGTCACCAATTTTTTTGTGAGCTAGTGGCGTTCTCCAATGATCAGGAAAGTCTGAAGCTAATCTTTGAAAAAACTTTTCGCTTTCCTCAAGGTTGGACTCTAATAATGAAATCTCCCCAAGCCAAAATAGACTCAATGGAATCTTTTCATCATCATTAAAATTATTTGCTAAATATTCAAAAGACTGCTTTGCAGCTTGGAAATCTTTATCATTCAAATCAGAAATTGCTTGGTCGTAAACTTCATCAATGCTCTTACTATCATTAATTCCCTCAAATCTGAATGTGCTTACTTCGGATTGAATTTCGCTATCTAAAGGTGCGTTTATCTCTAATTGATTTGTTTCTTCATATAACAATTTTTCAATTAAGTATGCTTGGGATTCAAGTTCACTCCTAAGGCTAGCAAGTTCACCCTCAAGTTCTTGTATCTTTAAGAACAAAATATCAGAAGCATCTACATCTTGAGAATAGATATGGAGTGGCGCTAAAAGGATCGCAAAAAAGAAGATTTTCATTTAGGAAGAAAACTACTTAATTTCAACTCTTCTATTTTTTGACCATGCAACATCATTCGAGCCAAGAGATAAAGGCCTTTCTTCTCCATAACTTTTGGTAAGCAATCTATTTCTATTAATTCCATTGGAAATTAAATAATTAGCAACTGACTCAGCTCGTCTTTGTCCCAGAGCTAAATTGTATTCTCTGGTTCCTCTTTCATCAGCATGGCCTTCGATTGAAATTGTGATTTTTGAATTTCTATTCATGAGCTCACTTACGCCTTTAAGAGCCTGAATTGATTTAGCTGTAAGATTAAATTGATCATATTCAAAATAAACTACCGCATTTGCTAGGACCGCCTGAGTAGCAGTAGATTTTGATGTGATTGAAACCCCGGCAACATTTTGATCTGCAATTGCTTCCTCTGTAACTTGAACAGAGCTACAAGCAGAAAAAATTATTAAAGTTAATAAGGTAAAAAATGAATTAATTGATTTGCTCATAATAATTGTTCCAATGTATGTATTATCTTAGAAAATTTGACCAAGCAGGCTCTCTAACCTCTCCATTTGATGCAGGTAATTTAAACTTTGCACCACTTAGACTAAATCCAGCAAGCATGCTTAGATCTTCTTCTTTAATTCCATAGATTACCATATTACCGTTAGGAGCAACACTAGGCGATTCATCCATCTTTGCTTCAGTTAAAACCCTTATAAAATTTTCTTTTTTATACTTAAGAGCTATGTGAAATAAGCCATCGCTAGATCGGTGAACAAAAATAATCCCTTCTTCTTTTGGAAGATAAGAGGCTTTCGCATTATATGTTCCCTCAAACGAAATACGTTTTGCTTTTGGGTTGAGCTTTCTTAGGTCTAACTCATAAATTTGCGGTGAACCAGAGCGACCACTTGTAAACAAAATTTTGTTTCCCTTGGGAGACCATGAAGATTCTGTGTCGATAGCAAATTGATTGGTCATCCTCGTAAGAGTTTGATCACGCAACCTTAAAATATAAATTTCTGCATTTCCATCTTGGTATAGTGTTAGAGAAAGATACTTTCCATCAGGTGACCATGAGGGAGAGCTAATCTGAGTGTCTTTTGATAATACTGCCTCTCTTTTACCAGAAGCTATTTCTTGTATAAAAACTTTTGCCATTCCCGTTTCAAAAGAAACATATGCGACCTTTTTTCCATCTGGCGACCATGAGGGAGAGATAATAGGCTCGGGACTTGATAAAAGAATTTTTTCATTAGCTCCATCCGAATCAGCCAACATAAGTTTGTATGTAGAGATTAGTTGAGAGTCTTTAATTTCATTGACATACAAAAGCCTTGTAGCGGCAATACCTTTGATTCCTGTTATTGACTCATATATACCATCACTCGTGTAATGAGCAAGTTGCCTAATTTGATTTGGGATACCGAAAACTTTTGAACTACGCACTTTTCTCTTTTTATGAATGTCATAAATTTCATAATTTATGTCTAAAGAATTTTTTGAATTTACAATTGTTCCGGTAACCAAATAATCCATTCCAAGCAATTTCCAGTCACTAAAAATTAACTCATCATCAATAATTTTTAAGGGTAATAATAATTCTTCATCAAGAATTAAAAATTCTCCTGTACGAATTAAGTCATTTCGCATAATACTATTCAGCTGCTTTGAAACTCTTGTATTGCCTTCAAAAGGAATCATTGCTACTTTGTAAGGATCTTCGGAGCCCTTTGTAATTTCTAAGAAAAGCTCTCCATGAGTAAAAGTTGGGACAAGTAATAATAAAACGAAAACTAAATTTTTTTTCATGATGGATTAAAGCTTATTGCAATGGTTTGAAATTCTCTTTCATACAAATTTTTCGGAATCGAATTAAAAAAACTAAAAGTCTCCACTCTCCTTACAGCTTGAAGAGCAGAATTATCGAATCGAATATTGCCACTACTTTTAATAAGCTCTACGTCTATAATTCTCCCAGAAGAACGAATTTTCAGCCTCAAATTTGCAACTAGATCCTTGGGAATATTTCTAGGTTTCATCCAGGCACTCTCAATGATGGAAATAATTTTTTGAGCATACATTGAGATTTCTTGCTTCTCTCTATCCATTGCAATTTCACTTTCTTCTGATAAAAGATTAGCTATCCTAGATTCAATCAAGGTATTGCTTTGTGGAGTTTGAATTACATTAGCATCTTTGGAATAAACTGTATCTTGAGGAGATTGCTCCATTGGAGTTTCTATTGCCTTGGTGGCAGTTGGGATTTGTTTTTTTATATCTTTAGATGGCAGATCAAACTTCAGCTCTATTTGAAGAGGCTTTGAGATTAACAGTGTTTGCGATGTATCTGAGTTAAAAGTTCCATAGATATACAAAAATAGAAAAGCGTGAATGCAAAAAGAATATAGCGATGCTTGCAAATATCTATAATTAGCTATCATAGCCTGAAGTAATAATTCCTATCTTTTGAATTCCCAAGCTTTGGATGCTTGCCATGCCTTTAGCGACGTAATCAAAAGGAACTCTGGCATCACTTTTAAAAACAATTTCAATGTCTGGATTTGCTTGATAAATAATCTTAGCTTTATTTTTTAACTCCATTAGAGATATAGGCAATTGCTCCTCACCCAAATTAATAAAATACTCTCCTTGGCTATCAATTGAAATGACAAGCGGCTCACTTGAGACTGACATTTTAGTGGTATCGGTTTTAGGAAGATTTACCTCAATGCCTTGAATCAGCAGAGGGGAAAGTACCATAAAAATAATTAGAAGAACTAACATCACATCAATGTATGGGACCACATTAATGTCTGCGTTTAACTTTTTCCTTTTACCAATTCTGTATATCAAAGCTTTGCTTTAACCGTTTGTCTATATAGAATACTGGCCAACTCTTCACCAAATACAGAGGATTGCTGTAATTGAGTATCAGAATCTGATGCAAACCTATTGTATGCAACTACGGCTGGTATTGCAGCAAAAAGACCTAGAGCTGTTGCAACTAGAGCCTCTGAGATTCCAGGGGCAACAGCATTAATAGTTGCTTGAGTGGCATCAGAAAGACCTTGAAATGAATTAATAATTCCCCAAACTGTTCCAAACAATCCAACATATGGGCTTACCGAGCCTACGTTAGCTAAAAAAGGTAGATGATTCATTAATGACTCTTCTTCTCTTGCCAGAGATACTCTTATAGCCCTATTAACGCTTTCCAAGTCTTCGATTGTAATTTGCTGACCCTCACTAAGCCTTAAAAATTCTCCAAATCCATGCTTAAAAACTCGCAAAGATCCAACCAATTCATCATTAGAAACTCCATCGATACCCTCATAAAGCTTGCTCAAATCCTTGCCAGACCAAAATTCTTTTTCAAATTCTTGGTTAGCCCGCTTGATTCTATTTAAATTAAAATATCTTTCAAAAATAACAATCCATGAAATGATTGAAACTATTAACAATAAAATCATTACCAATTGAACAATAAGGCTTGCCTGGAGAAATAAATCTATAACCGAAAAGTCATCCATATTAATTCTTGAATAAATTTAATAAACCTAAAGGAAAAGATTTTGGTTTTCCTGAGCTATTGTCAATAAAACAAACTTCCACCTCGCCCTTGCAAATGAGTGTATCATTTTTTGAATTCAAAATAGATTGAAAAAATATAGTTCTTGCTTTGCTAACCAACTCTATTTCCGTTTTTACTGTCAACTCATCTTCTAATTTTGCGGGATGATAATAGGAAAGATTAATTGATTTTATAACGTAAGACTCATTCCTTTTTGCAATTGCGTCTGTTTGAGATAAGTTATTCTCAATTAAAAACTGAGATCGAGCTCTTTCAAAGTATTTGAGATAATTTGCATGATAAACAACACCTTGAAAATCTGTATCTTCCACATAAACTCTGAGGTAAAAATCTTTAGACCTGAAATGAGGATTCATGTTGCTCAATATCCACTTGAAAGAGGTACCTAAGAATTTCTACAAAATCTTCCCACATCAAATCAATCGTCATGGGCGAAAAATCCAGCTCTGGAATTAAAGTTCCAGCAAGTATCCTCACTTTGATTGGTCGACGATTAAACTTATAGATTAAAGCTGGAAATTCTCCCTCTCCTGTAGCTGCTAAAACTTGATCCCACCAATCTTGAGATGGTTCAGAACCATCACCGTATCTTTTGCATTCCAAGCACCACCTGCCTAATTTTAAATCAGGCAATTCTTTTGTTCGTGTTTGCTCAAGAATTCTTTTAACTGGTTGATTTAACCCTAACTGCTCAACAAGAAGATTGCCAATTTCTCTTTCAAAATTAGCGCCTTTAGTTCTTGAGTTAATTGCCACAATTAATCCTCTTCAGTAAAGTCCTCGGGAAATTCAGCATTCGTGTGAACTTCTTGCACATCATCAAGGTCATCCATAAAGTTCATGATTTTCAGAACTTTCTCAGATGCTTCTTGATCTAGACTAACCAATGTTTCTGCTCTCATAGTATTTTCAGCTAACAATGTTTCAATATTTTTTTTCTTAAAAGCCTCAGTAATAGCAGATAAATTTGTTGAGGCGGAAATAATTTCGAAATAGTCTTCCGTCACAATAAAATCGTCTGCTCCAGCATCTAATGCAATCTCCATAATTTGATCTTCATCATGAGATAGATCCACATGCACAACTCCAAGCTTATTAAAGAGATAGGCAACAGAACCATCTGTACCCATATTTCCTCCAAATTTTGAAAAAGCATGACGGACATCAGCAACAGTTCTGTTTCTATTATCCGTCATTGTCTCCACAAGAATAGCAACACCATTAGGGCCATAGCCTTCAAAAGTAAGCTCTTCTATTGCGCCCATTTCGCCTGTTCCAGAGCCCTTTTGAACTGCACGTTTAATTGTATCTTTAGGCATATTTGCAGCATTCGCTTTGTCCAAAGCCAATCTGAGTCTTGGATTGTCATTTGGATCAGGGCCGCCTTTTGCAGCAACTGTAATTTCCCTTATAACCTTAGTCCAGATTTTTCCCCTGGAAGCATCCTGCCTTGCTTTTCGATGCTTGATATTTGCCCATTTGGAATGTCCAGCCATCTATTGCTCCGGTTCAAAGGTTGATTTGATGTTCAACTCGTCAAGTTGATCATCAGAAACTATGCCGGGAGCATCTGTAAGCAAACAAGATGCGCTTTGCGTTTTTGGAAAGGCAATAACATCACGGATGTTAGTAGTGTTAGATAGCAACATCACAATTCTATCTAAACCAAATGCAATGCCTCCATGAGGTGGACATCCAGATGATAATGCTGACAAAAGGAATCCAAATTTTTCCTTCGCTTCATTAGAAGAAATTCCGAGCATAGAAAATATCTCTTTTTGCATTGAGGGTTCATAGACTCTTAAAGATCCACCACCAAGTTCATATCCATTTAGAACAAAGTCATATGCGCATGCTAATGCATTATCTGGATCATTTTTTAACTCATCAATTGTTACGGCTGGTAAGGTAAATGGATGATGTAAAGATGTAAGATTATTTTCTTTATTTCTTTCAAACATAGGAAAATCTACTATCCAGCACGGCGCCCATGAAGAATTAATCAAACTTAAGTCTTCACCAAGTTTTTTTATCAGTGAGCTCATTGAGAGATTAACAATTCCAGCCTTTCCAGCTCCGAAAAAAATTATGTCATTGTTTTGCGCATTGATAGAAGAAAGAATTGAATCAATAGTTTCCTGTTGAAAAAATTTAAGAATTGGTGACTGAAGTCCATTTTCTTGATCAAGATCTACAACTTTTATATACGCGAGACCTTTAGCGCCTAGTTTGCCAACAAAATCAGTGTACTCATCAATTTTTTTTCTTGTCAAAGATGCAGCGTCTGGAACCTTTAAAGCTACAACACGAGAAGCAGGATCATTTGCAGGGCCGGAAAATACTTTAAATTCTTCATCTTTCACAAGCTCAGAAATGTCATTAAGTTCAAGTGGAATTCTTAAATCTGGCTTGTCACATCCGTACTTTTCAATAGATTCTTTGTATGTAATTCTTGGTACTTCTGTTTTTTGATAGTCAGTAAATTCAGAAAGCAATGAGGTAACCAAGTCCTCTCCAAGGTCCATGATTTCTTCAGTAGAAACAAATGAAGCTTCAATATCAACCTGAGTAAATTCAGGCTGTCTATCAGCTCGCAAATCTTCATCTCTAAAGCATTTAGCGATCTGATAGTATTTATCCATCCCGCCAATCATTAGCAACTGTTTAAATAGCTGAGGAGATTGAGGCAATGCAAAAAACTCACCAGGATGCACTCTACTTGGAACTAGATAATCTCTTGCTCCTTCAGGTGTAGCTTTTGTCAATATTGGAGTCTCAATTTCATGAAAATTATTTTTTTCTAAAACAGATCTTATCTTTGAAGTGATCTGCGATCTTTTGACCAACCTTTGATTAACTTCAGGACGTCTTAAATCTAAAAATCTATGTTTGAGCCTTACATCTTCATTAACATCTTGATAGTCATCAAGGGGAAATTGAGGAGTAATAGCTGAACTAAAAATCTTTAAATTGGTTGCTTCAATTTCTATCTCTCCAGTAGCCATTTTTGGATTTATGGCACCTTCAATCCTCTTTGTTACTAATCCTTCGATATGAACAACATACTCACTTCTGCAAGAATCTGCGGTATCAAAAACTTCTTTCAAATCAGGATTAAAGACAACTTGGACTATTCCATGCAAATCACGAATATCTAAAAAAATTACACCTCCGTGATCTCTTCGTTTATGAACCCATCCAGAAATCTCAATATTGCTACCAATGTCTGAACTATTAATGTCTCCGCAAAAATGTGAACGCATGTTTCTCTCTCTTATTTAAGTTTCTTTATCCGAGCTTTTGTTTTTTGGTTTATCAGCAGTTTTAGTCTGTTCTTTGGGCTGTTTTGCTTTTTCATTCTTAGTATCTACTATATTCTTTTTGGAGCCAGTTTTAAAATCAGTTTCATACCAGCCTCCTCCCTTTAATCTAAATGAAGGAGCGGAAACTAATTTTTGTACTGATTTTTTATAGCATTCAGGGCAACTTTCAACAGGATTATCTGAAAATCTCTGTATAACTTCAAATTGATGCTCACATTTCAAGCATTTATATTCATAAATCGGCATAAGTCTGTAAAAAAAATATAGAATTATAAACTAAATGAAAATTCAAATATAAAAAATGTTTTGGTCTAAAGTTTTTTTACCCACTTTGAAGGATACTCCTCAAGATGCAGAAGTTATAAGCCATCAACTGATGCTTAGATCAGGAATGATACGAAGAGTTACATCAGGAATCTATACATGGCTTCCTATTGGATTGAAAGTATTAAAAAAGGTAGAAAATATTGTTCGAGAGGAAATGGATGCGACTGGAGCACAAGAAGTTCTTATGCCAATGGTCCAACCTAAAGAGTTATGGGAAGAAACTCAAAGATGGGAAAAGATGGGTCCAGAGCTATTACGAATTCAAGATAGGCATGAAAGAGATTTTTGCCTAGGCCCAACACATGAAGAAGTAATAACAGACTTAATCAGAAATAATTTGAAAAGCTACAAGGAATTGCCTCTAAACCTCTATCAAATCCAAACCAAGTTTAGAGATGAGGTGAGGCCAAGATATGGGGTAATGAGAGGAAGGGAATTTTTAATGAAAGACTCTTATAGCTTTAATCTAAATGAAGAATCATTAAATGAATCATATCTTGCAATGAAAGAAGCCTATAAAAAAATTTTATATAGGTTGGGCTTAAAATTTAAAATTGTTAAAGCAGATTCAGGGGCAATTGGTGGCGATGCATCAGAAGAATTTCATGTTTTAGCAGATAATGGTGAAGATACTATTGCAGTCAGTGACTCCTCGGACTTTGCAATTAACACTGAACTATTACTCGAAGAAGGAGAGAATCTAGAATCTCTTCAAGGAAAACCATCTCCTGATGGAAAAGGCCTCATTCAAATCAAAAAGGGAATTGAAGTCGGACATATTTTTCAACTTGGTAAAGTTTATACAGATGCTATGAAAGCAAATGTTCTTGATAATGAAGGTAAAGCAAAGAACCTTTTTATGGGTTGCTATGGGATAGGAGTATCAAGACTTGTAGCCGCAGCAATTGAGCAAAACAATGATGAAAAAGGGATCATATGGCCTGAGGCTATGACTCCGTTTGAAGTAAATATTGTTGCTATAGGTTTCGACAAAGATAAAAAAATTGCAAAAGCTGCGACAGATTTATATAACGAATTATCATCTATGGGATACGAGGTAATGCTTGATGACCGAAAAGATGGATATGGAATAAAAATGAAAGATGCTGAATTAATAGGTATTCCAATAAATATTATTATTGGTAAACAATATCTACAAAATAACGAAATAGAGCTTAAACACAGAGATGGTCAAAGCTCTATTGGAAAGATTGAGGATATTACAACTATTTTTGAGCACTACAAAAGTAGCTAATTAAATCCTCTCAATAATTGTTGCATTAGCAGTTCCACCGCCCTCACAGATTGCTTGCAAACCATATTTACCGTTTGTTCTTTCAAGCTCGTGTAATAAAGTTGTCATTAGCTTTGCTCCAGTAGCACCCAAAGGATGACCCAATGCCATCGCACCACCATTAACATTTAATTTCTCCATATCAGCTTTTAGTTCAATTGCCCAGGATAACGGAACAGGAGCAAAAGCTTCATTGACTTCATATAGATCAATATCATTTATATTTAGATTGGTAGCTTTTAAGACTTTGTGTGAGGCAGGTATTGGTCCACCTAGCATCATTATTGGATCGTCTCCCACAACACTAATTCCAACGATCCTAGCTCTTGGATCTGCTTTTACTTTTTTAAGCCCTTCATCATTACAAATCATAAGTGCAGCAGCGCCATCTGTAATTTGACTGGCATTACCCGCAGTTATGACGCCGCCTTCAGTAACTGGATTCAAACCTGATAGAGCCTCAAGGCTTGCATCATATCTAATGCCCTCGTCATTTAGAACCATATCAGTTCTTCCTTCAGCATTTTTTGCTTGAACTGGAAGAATCTCTCTATCAAAAAATTTGCCCTCAACAGCTGCAGCTGCTTTTTGATGACTGCTTAAAGCAAACTTATCAAGATCCTCTCTAGACAAATTCCATTTTTCTGCCATCAGCTCTGCACCAGTAAATTGAGAAAAGAAAATGCCAGGATATCTTTCTTTCATGCCATCTGAATCAAATGGTAAGCCATGGCCAGCTTCATACCCATCTTTGATACTTGCACCTATCGGCACCATAGACATAACTTCTACTCCGCCACCAATTACAACATCTTGAGTTCCAGACATTACAGCCTGAATTGCAAAGTGAATAGCTTGTTGAGATGAGCCGCATTGCCGATCAACTGAAGTTCCAGGAACAGACTCTGGAAGGCTTGAAGCAAGAATTGCATTTCTAGCAACATTGCCGGATTGTGCGCCGACTTGATCAACACAACCAAATATAACATCGTCAATTAATTCAGGATTAATACCTGATTGATGAACCAATTCATCTAGAACTTTTGCACCAAGATCTGCTGGATGCCATTGACTTAAACTTCCATTTTTCTTTCCACCAGCTGTGCGAACGGCTGATACTATATATGCATTGTTTGACATAACTCTCTCCTATATTGAGAGTATCTTAATCAATTTTCAGCTCGCATAACAAGTTTAAGAATAATTATTTCTTAGCAGCTTTCTTAGCAGAAGGTATATATGCCTTTCTAATCTCTTTAACTAAGCTGTCTCTGATTTTAGTGTTTTCTCTTAGAAATTTACTTGCATTGACCTTTCCTTGACCAATCTTTTCTCCATTATGGCTATACCATGATCCAGATTTTTCAACTAACTCAAGCTTTTGACCAAGCTCTAAAATTTCTCCCTCGGTATTAATTCCCTCGCCATACATGATCTGAAATTCAGCTTGCTTAAATGGAGGAGAAACTTTGTTTTTTACAACTTTCACTCTTGTCTCATTTCCCACAACTTCCTCACCTTCTTTAACAGCTCCTATTCGTCTTATATCTAAACGAACTGAAGAATAAAATTTAAGCGCATTGCCACCAGTAGTGGTTTCTGGATTACCAAACATTACTCCAATCTTCATCCTAATTTGGTTAATAAAAATAACCATAGCATTAGATCTTTGTATATTACCCGTGATTTTTCTGAGCGCTTGCGACATCAATCGTGCCTGCAATCCAACATGATGATCGCCCATGTCACCCTCAATTTCAGCACGAGGTGTTAGAGCTGCAACAGAATCTACAACAATCAAATCTACGCTACCTGATTTAACAAGCATATCAGTTACTTCTAGTGCCTGCTCTCCAGTATCTGGCTGAGATAGCAAAAGCTCATCTACATTAACGCCTAATTTTTCAGCATAATTTGGATCCAACGCATGCTCAGCATCTATAAATGCTGCTGTACCACCAGCTTTTTGGCATTCAGCTATGGCTTGAAGTGTTAATGTTGTTTTTCCAGATGATTCAGGCCCAAAAATTTCAACCACCCTTCCCTTTGGAAGACCTCCAATTCCCAGAGCAATATCCAGACCAAGAGAACCAGTTGAAACAGATGGGATATCTACAATCTCCCTGTCTCCCATTTTCATAACGGTGCCTTTACCAAATTGTTTTTCTATTTGTGATAAAGCTTCACTTAGGTTTTTATCTTTGTCTGACATAATGAACTCCTTTACTGTATATTTGTACAGTATATTACAAATTTGGTAAAAGTAAATCAAATATTATCAAATTCATGCTGACTTGTTCATTACTCATTGTTAAAATCTTTTTTAATCTAACTTTTCACCACAAACAATGGCATTCATAGTTACAGAATCATGCATAAAGTGTAAGCACACAGATTGTGTTGAGGTATGTCCAGTTGATTGTTTTTACGAAGGTCCAAACTTTCTAGTTATCCATCCAGAAGAATGTATTGATTGCGCATTGTGTGAACCTGAATGCCCGGTAGATGCCATTTTCTCTGAAGATGAACTTCCCTCTGATCAGATTGAATTTATTGAAATTAATGCTGAATTAAGTGAAATTTGGCCAAATATAACAGAAGAAAAAGATGAGTTGCCCGAAGCCAAGGAATTTTCAGAAATTAAAGAAAAGAAACATCTTCTTGAACGGTAAATTATTTTTGATTAATTAAAAAGTGAATTTAAAGCTTCGGCCCTGAGAGGTTGTCCATTTTTTCTCAGCTGAAATCGTAACATTGGGTAAGCCGCCTCTGAATTGCCAAGCTGAGCTATCATGGCTCCCTTTTTAACATCATCCCCTTGATTAACAAATATTTTATCGCAATGAGCATACAAGCTTAAGTAACCATCAGGATGAGAAATCATTACCAAATTTCCATAGCCTGGGATATCAGGACCGGAGACCACTACCTTTCCAAGGTTTATGGAGTGAATGGGCGCACCTTTAGACTCTTTAAAAATTAGCCAAGCATCCTCTTTTATAGCTAAGTTTGATTTCCCTCCCAAAGGATGATGCCATTCAATAGATTGAGATTTTTCTTGGAACATATTTTTACCAAGTACTTTAGAGATGAATAACTCCTGATTAGGATAAATAATATATGGCTTTTTTAAATTATTATTTTTAATCAGCTGCCCTGAATCTAAATTATATTTTATTGCAATTGACCAAATAGAATCACCTGGCTGAACAATATATGATTTATCAGAAGCAGGAAGTAGATTTTTATAAGACTGCCTGAAAGAATCTAGGCTAGAGCAGCTTGAAGCTATAAAAATTAAAACAATTAATATTTTTTTGTTAAATAAGCTCATAATAAAAATATGCCTGAGGAAAGTATTAAGCCTGAAAAAATATGCATTAAATTATGCTCATGAGAAGAATAGATTGATAATATTGCTTTAGGTAATAGCAAAAGAGAGATCAAGCAGCCCATAGCAAATGGGATCAACAAACCAAAATCAAGCATTGCAACAGCCTGAATAACTGGGCCATAAACTCCTAAAACAACCAACATAGCACTGCCAGAAATACCTGGTATTAAAAAAAATGAAAAAGCCAATATTCCACTCATAAATATATAAAAGATGGAAATATTACCTGAACTAATATTTAATTCTTGAAGAATAAAGCCAATAAGCACTCCTAAAAATAAAAAAATCACCAATCTCTTATCTTTAAATACACCTTTAAAATAATTAATAATATGAACGGCCAAAAGAATCATTAAAAACCCCAAAGAAGATAGAAAAAATTCTTCATGATTAATTAAGAGGTAGTTAATGCCCTTAGAACAAACTATGACAGCAATCAGCATAGAAAATATCAAAGGTAAGGACACATTAAATTGAAATGTTTTTGAAAGCGATTGAAGATTGAAAGTGAAATATTTAAATCTTAACCTGCTTAAAATGATCATTAGGTTTGGATAGATCTTAAAAATAACAGCAACAGTGGCCCCTGAAATCCCTGGAATCAACTCTGCAACTCCCATGCAAAATCCAGCTAAAGAATATTTTATTTGATTATTCATGCTTAAATTTCTCCATTAGAAACACCTGGCAGCATTGGCACAAATGCAACCTCTTCATGGATTATTTCTTCATTTTCAGTTTCACTTTTTTTAGTTATAACATAAAGTTTTTGCTGCCCTTCTAGACCAACAGGTATAACAAGCTTTCCTCCAACCACCAATAGATCAAGCAACTCATCAGGATATTGTCTTGGGGCTGCTGCACAAATAATTCCATCAAATTTTAAGTCTTCGTGCCAACCATTAAACCCATCTGCATGCTTAACAATTACGTTTCTAATTTTTAGCTCACTTAATTTTTCACGTGATTTTTCAACCAAAGGCTTAATCCTCTCAACCGCAAAGACATCTTTTGCAAAGTGTGACAATACTGCAGATTGATAACCACAGCCTGAACCTATTTCGAGAACTTGATTAAGAACTTTTCCTCTTTTTGATGTATTAGAGAGTAAAAGCTCTGTCATTCGAGCAACTATGTAGGGTTGAGAAATTGTTTGCTTGTAGCCAATGGTTAGCGCTCTATTTTCATAAGCTCTGCTCCACAAAGCTTGGTCCAAGAAAATATGTCTTGGGACTTGACTTAAAGCGTCGAGCACACGAAAGTCTTTAATTCCCATATCAAGAAGTTGTTGAATCATTTGGTCCTTAACTCTTGTGAATGTAAAACCAGAACTATTCACAATCAAAAACCTCTCTATAAAGATCCCAATTAACAAAATCAGCACTTAAGTTGTAATCAAGAATTGAAATAGAGATATAATTTTGCTCAATTGCTTGAATATCTGTTCCTGCTTGATCAGGCAAAAGTGAGCCTGATGGCCCAAAACTATAAAATTTAGAAGAATCTTTAGCCCTGATGAGATCTGGAGTATCTGGGATGCCCCTTTTGCCTAGTGAAGTGATACATGTGCCCTTAATTTCCGAAGATGGCAAGTCTGGAAAATTTACATTCACAAGTAAATTTTGGTCTGATGGAAGCTTAGAGACCTGATTGGTAATCAACAATGATTGCTCAGAAATAAATCTTAAATTTGTTGGATTGTACGCTGCCACAGAAAAAGCTACAGGGACATAATCCAGCCTTCTTCCTGCAATAGCAGCTCCAACAGTCCCAGAATAGAAAACATCCTCTCCCAGATTTGCTCCTAAATTAATTCCCGAAACAATCATTTCAACTGGTTCAGGAATCACTGATAACAATCCAAGATATGAGCAATCTGCAGGAGTTCCAGAAACTGAAAAAATGTTTTGATTAATTTCTTTAACTTCAATTTCTTTTCGTAAGCTTATTGCTGCGCTCATTCCACTACAATTTTCTTTTGGTGCAACTATAAAAACTTTATGCTGAGAACTTAAAGAGTTAAATAATTCAGTGATTCCAGATGCTTCATAGCCATCATCATTAGTTAACAAAATATTCATGAAAAAATTTCTAAAGATGCAATTGCATATACAGCAATGCCATTACCATCACCAATAACTCCCATTTTCTCTGAAGTAGTAGCTTTAACACCAATAAAACTTTGTTCAATACTCAAAATTTCTCCAAGAGATTTTTTTATTTGATCTGCATAAGGTCCAATTCTTGGTTGCTCACACACAATCACAAAATCAATATTTTTTGGCTGCAGACCTTTCTCTTTTAATAAACCTAATGCCTTTTCAATGATTTTTACGCTACTAAGATTTTTATTTTCTTCATCAGTATCAGGAAAATAATAACCAATATCTCTCAATCCCGCTGCACCAAGTAAAGCATCAGATATGGCATGCAGAACAATATCTCCATCTGAATGCGCCACAATGGAGAGCTTGCAGTCTATAAAGACATTACCCAGAGTTAAGCCATC
Source organism: uncultured SAR86 cluster bacterium (assembly GCA_902593675.1). GTDB lineage: Bacteria > Pseudomonadota > Gammaproteobacteria > Magnimaribacterales > D2472 > D2472. The sequence continues at coordinate 109,841 of CACJJI010000004.1, read as the reverse complement.
TCCTGGCTGAAATCTATGAAAGTCAATGCCTCTTCCAATCCTGAGGTCTTTTCTAAAGCTAGCTAAATCTTCGAAGTAAGTTATTTTGATATTTGATCTTTCTCCAGGCGCTGCTAAAACTTTAAATCCTGCATGCTCCATTGCTTGAGACTCATCACTCAAATGGAGATTTTCTTTTTTAAGCTTATCAAGTGCTATCTGAAGAGACTGACGGTAAAAAATTTGAGGAGTTTGAACATGCAAAAATTTTTCTCTATCAACTGGAATTGTCTTATCACCTTTTTTCACTCGCAGCGAATCTGTTACTGGAATTACTGGAAACACTCCTTGAGCAGATTCATCATTGCCGAGTTGGGTCAATAAATCTTCAAAATGATTCTTTTTAACCCAAGGTCTCACAGCATCATGAACTGCTACAATCTCTACAGTTTCATCAACTGCTGCTAAGCCATTAAATACTGATTCACTTCTTGAAGAACCTCCTGAAACAACTTTAGCTCTTGGGTTCTCATAAAAAGATTGTGATTTAATTAAATCTTCATCTGCGTTAATAGCAACAATTACTTCTTTGATGCTAGAGATTTCTAAAAATAAATTAACAGACCTCTCTAAGACAGTCTCATCTCCTATATTTAAAAATTGCTTAGGGGTTGAGCCACCAAAACGACTGCCACTTCCTGCAGCAGGAATGATAACTGCAATGTTATCCTTGAGGCTCATTAGAATTAGTCTCCTTAAATCTGAGAAAGTCTTCATTTTCAAAGATTAAATTTAATTCTTCTCTAGCAAATTTTTCTGCATGAGCATCATTCTTTTGTTTGCTCTGGATCTCAAGCTCTAATTGATTATTCTCTTCACCAATAATTTTATTTTGCATAAGAAGTTCTTGATTTTCATGCTGCAGAGCAGAGAAGTTTCTTTTGCTGTCAATACCAAAAAAAATATTATATATAGCAATAAAAATTAATAAGAGAAGAATTAAATTTAAAAGTTTAACTAATGACATTTTTGGCAAAAGGTAGATCAGATTGCTCCGCTTCAATCCAAAGCAATCTATTGTATTTTGCCACCCTGTCAGATCTGCAAGGAGCACCAGTTTTAATTTGCCCAGTCCCTAAACCAACACAAAGATCTGCAATTGTGCTATCTTCAGTTTCTCCTGATCTATGAGAAATAATTGATTTAAATCCATTCATATTGCCCAGATGAATAGTTTTCATGGTTTCAGTGATAGTTCCAATTTGATTAAATTTAATCAAAATTGAATTTGCCAAAGAATCATCAATCCCTCTTTGAAGTTCTATTGAATTAGTTACGAATAGATCGTCTCCCACTAGTTGGCATTTATCTCCCAAGGTCTTAGTAAGGTTTTTCCACCCCTCAAAATCACTCTCATCCATCCCATCTTCTATTGAAAAGATAGGATACTTCTGGGTAAGCTCTTCAAGATAATTAGTGAATTCATTGGAGTTTAACTGATTCGATTCGCTTGCAAGGTTGTAAATACCATCATTATAAAATTCTGAAGCAGCGCAGTCCAAAGCAATTCCAATATCCTTGCCCTCGGTGAGACCATTATTTTGAATAGCTTGAATGATAAGCTCTATAGCTTCTTGATTCGACTTTAGATTGGGAGCGAAACCTCCCTCATCACCAACACTGGTGCTTAAACCTTTTAAGTTTAAAATATTCTTCAGATCAGAGTATATCTCTGCTGCCCATTGCATGGCTTGAGAGAAATTATCAGCCCCAATGGGCATGATCATAAATTCCTGAATATCAATATTATTATTAGCATGTTCTCCACCGTTAATAATATTTAACATTGGGGTTGGCATTTGCATCTTTGGCTTGTCACCATTTATGTTAAAAAAAACCTGATTTATATATTTATATAGGGGTAGCTTCAATGCTTTTGAGCCTGCACTCAAGACAGCTAAAGACACACCTAAAATAGCATTTGCACCAAGCTTGGATTTGGATGATGTGCCATCCAAAACAAGCATTTTCTCATCAATTTCTTGCTGATTTGTAACATCCATACCGATTAATGCTGGAGCAATGACTTCTTTGATATTTGCAACAGCTATGCTTACGCCCTTGCCCATAAAAGCTAAATTACCATCTCTAAGCTCTAAGGCTTCCCTAGATCCTGTAGATGCTCCGCTAGGCACCATTGAGGTTGCATAAATACCATTATCTAAAATGACTCTACAGGAGACAGTTGGAGTTCCTCGAGAATCTATGATCTGAATTGCTTGGATAGAGTTAATGATTGACATTAAATGTTTCTTTCCTGATTTTTTATAAAATCATCTAGTGAAGATAGTTGAGCTAAAACAGTTGGAATTTCATCAGTAGAAATTGCACAAGGGCCATCACACTTTGCTGAGTCTGGATCAGGATGAGCTTCTATAAATAACCCTGCGATGCTCTGGCTGAGACCAGCCTTAGCCAATGGAAGTAGATACTCTCTTCTGCCTCCAGCAGCATTACCCAGACCACCTGGAAGTTGCAGAGAATGTGTTGCATCAAATATTACTGGGACATTAAAATCTTTCATGATTTGAAAGTTGAGCATATCAACTACTAAATTGTTATATCCAAACGCATTGCCTCTCTCGCAAAGAGTAACTTTATGATTCCCAGCTTGATTACACTTCTCGATCACATTCTTCATCTCAGGAGCAGAAAGAAATTGAGGTTTTTTAAATTGAATAATTTTCTTTGTTTTAGCGGCTGCTACCACCAAATCAGTTTGTCTGCACAAAAATGCTGGAATTTGAATTACATCGCAAATTTTTGAAACTGGATCTGCTTGAGATGGTTCATGAATGTCAGTAATAATAGGAGCATCAAACTCTGATTTAACCTTTTCTAGAATTTTTAAGCCTTCATCAAGCCCTGGACCTCTAAAGGAGGAAATTGAACTTCGATTTGCTTTGTCAAAAGAACCTTTAAAAATCCAATTGATTTTTAAACTTGATGTTGTTTCGGCAAATTTTTCTGCAACAGACATTACAACTGACTCTGATTCTAGAACATTTACTCCACCCATAAGCGTCATGGGCTCTTGATTTCCAATCGTAAAGTTTTTTATTTTTAAGATGCTCATCTTTTTATCTTAATAGCTTTTGCAATAAAATCATTAAAAATTGGATGTCCATCTCTAGGATTAGAGGTAAATTCTGGATGGAATTGACAGCCTAGAAACCAAGGATGTTTTTTAATTTCAATCATTTCGGCCAAGTTACCATCTAGCGAAGTACCAACAATATCCATGCCGCCAGCAATTAATTGATTTTTGAACTCTGGATTGACCTCATATCTATGGCGATGTCTTTCAGTAATCGTTAATTTTTTATAGAGCTTATGAGACAAAGAAGATTTTTTAATTAAACACTTCTGACCACCTAAACGCATGGTCCCTCCTAAATTAGAGTTTTCATCTCTATGCTCTATTTTACCTGATGCGTCCTTCCACTCCGTTACCAATCCAATAACTGGATATTTAGTCTTGATGTTAAATTCAGTACTATTTGCATTTTTTAGCTTCAATACATTTCGAGAAAATTCAATAATGGCTATTTGCATGCCTAAGCAGATTCCAAAATATGGTAGCTTGTTTTCTCTTGCAAATTGACATGCATAAATCATTCCCTCAATGCCTCTGCTTCCAAATCCACCTGGAACAAGAACTGCTTGGTAAGATTTTAAAATTTTTGCTACATTTGCTTTGGTTATTTTCGCCGCATCTATCATATTAATCTCAACTTTGGCAAGATTTATAATTCCAGCGTGATCGAGGGCTTCGTTTAAAGATTTATAGGAATCTTTTAAATCAACATATTTACCAACAACCGCAATAGAGGCTTTCTTTTTAGGGTTTAATTTTGCATCAACTACTCTTTTCCAATCATTCAATCTGGGAGATTTTACTTTCAATAAATTTAATTTCTTGAGAAGAATTTTGTCTACTCCCTGAGCATATAAAAGCAAAGGTATTGAATATACTGTTTCTGCATCATGCATTGATATAACACTATTTGGATTTACTGAACAAAATAAGGCTATCTTTTTCTTTTCATCATTTGGCAGCTCTTTTTCTAATCTGCATATTAAACAATCTGGTTGCAAGCCAAGAGATCGCAGCTCCTTCACGGAATGTTGAGTAGGCTTAGTTTTGAGTTCCTCAGATACCTTTATGTAAGGAACTAATGTTAGGTGCGCTAAAGCAGTATTAGATGATGGGAGTTCCAGCATCATTTGTCTAATTGCTTCTATAAAAGGTTGGCTTTCAATGTCGCCTACTGTTCCACCTATTTCTACGATTGCTATATCAGCACCCTTTGCTCCTTCTTTAATCCTTCTTTTGATTTCGTCGGTGATATGAGGAATAACCTGGACAGTTCCTCCGAGATAGTCGCCCCTCCTTTCATTTTGTATGACTTCTTCATAAACCTTTCCAGCAGTAAAATTATTTTTTTTACTTGCCTGAAAACGAACAAATCTTTCATAATGCCCAAGATCTAAATCGGTTTCTGTTCCATCATTTGTAACAAAAACTTCCCCATGTTGAAAGGGGCTCATAGTTCCAGGATCAACATTGATATAAGGATCGAGCTTGTTCAAAGAAACATTTAGGCCTCTTGCCTCAAAAAGAGCTCCAATTGATGCGGCTGCGATGCCTTTGCCAAGGGAAGAGACAACACCACCAGTGATAAAAATGTACTTTGTTTGAGCCATCAGTTATTAAGTTATGATGGGAATACAGAATATCAGATTCTAGTCCTAATAAAAACTAAGTTAAGCAGATTCTTCAAACAATGGTCTTGATAAATCGGCCCAATCTATATCAGCATCACTTTTGGCTTCGGCATACTCTAAGATACCCAAATCTTCAAACTTACCTTTTACAGAATCTCTTAATAGACCAATTCTTCTTAAATTTGGCATAACTCTTTGAAAAAGCAGTTTTTGAAAATGCTTAGTAATATCAGAACTTAATTGAAATTGTCTAGCTTCCTCAGCATCCCAACCAAAATGTTCAAAAACATCCATTGAAACAAGCCTTTCTCTGCTTAACCAACATGCTTCATAGGCAAATTGTGCACGCTCTTCTTTTTCATCTTCTGATAAGGTTTCAACAAATTCTTCTAGATAGTTTATTCCAAAGGTAACATGCCTAGCCTCATCTCTTATGATCAAACCTAGCATATCTCTCAAGACTGGATCCTTAGTAAGCTCTCTAGAAGTTTGAAATGCAGCCAGCGCCAATCCCTCGATAATAATTTGCATGCCAATGAACTTTAGATCCCATCTTGGATCAGTAAGAATTTTATCTAAAATTGATTTCAATGCATTGCCTATTGGATACATAAGCTTTGTTCTTGTTTGAATATACTTATTAAAAGCCTCTACATGCCTAGCTTCATCAAATGTCTGGGATGCAGCATATAGTTTCGCATTATAAGTTGGAGCGCATGAAGTCAGCTGAGATGCAACCAAAAGAGCTCCTTGCTCCCCATGAAGAAATTGACTTTGGCTCCAAGCAATTCGATGATTTAAAAATTCTATTTTTTTATCGTCAGAAAATTTTTGATAAGGGACATAATCATCCCAAAATATTGGAGTTGGCTCAGTCATTGGCTCAAATGGTCTAGACCAATCAATATCAACCTCAACATTCCAATTTAGCTCCTTGCCGAGCTCGTAAAGTTTTTTGATCCTATTGTCTTGAACGGTGTAATCCCAGTTATATGCTCCAGATAAAGGAGTATTAAAGATTTCTGCAATGTCATTAGCCACACCTTCAGTCATGTATGGAGGAAGATCTTCCTCCAATTGAATTTCTCTAGGGTTGTTTCTTAAATAATCAATTTTCATATATTTAAATAGTGTCGTTTTACTCTTTGATTCATTTTGGTCATAAGTTCATAAGAAAGCAAACCATTCTTTTCCGTATTCTCTAAGATAGATAATTCAGGAGACCATAATTCACACCAGTCTCCAATTTTACAATCAGGAATTTTAGTAACATCAATTGAAATTAGATCCATGCTAACTCTTCCAAGAATTTGAGATCGATGGCCATTTACTAATACAGGTGTTCCATCTATTGCCGTTTGCGGGAAACCATCAGCATAACCACAATAAACAATAGCAATCTTAGAAGATTTGTTTGTCATTACCCTTCCGCCATATCCAATTCTTTCATTTTTATCTAACGATTGAATAGAGATAATTTGACTTCTAAAAGTCATAGCTGTTATTAAACCAGAAAAATCAATTCCTCCATACATAGCAATACCTGGCCTAACCCAATCATATGCTCTATCAGGAAAATTAAATACTCCAGCAGAATTCAATACGCTTCTTTGCATTTCTATTTCAATCTGATTCCAGGCATGATCAAAATTCTTAAATTGAACATCATTTAACTCATCTTCTGGTTTATCTGCACAAGCTAAATGTGTCATCAAAACATTTGAATTCTTTAGAAGTAATTCAAATTGATTAAGCTCATCTAGTCCAATGCCCAGCCTATTCATGCCAGTATTTACTTTGATCCAAAACTGCAAATCATCTCGGTATTGCTTTGCTAGTGGCAATTGAGATAGGGAATGAATGACAGACCATATATTATTTTGTTTTAAAGCATCATATGCATCTGATGAATATACGCCTTGCATTACCAAGATTGGCTTTGAGGATATTTCTCTTATCTTAAGAGCCTCTTCCATTCTAACCACACCATATCCATCAATTGCATCGTCTAATGCCTTAGCAGCTATCTCAAGATCATGCCCATATGCATTACTTTTAATAACACCCATGGTTTTGCAATTTGCAGACAAGTTGCTTTTAATTAATTGGATATTATTTCTTACAAGCTCATAATCAATTACAAGCTCTGAATTTGGCTCAATCATTGGATTGAGTCGTAATAGCTATCAACAGCAAAGTCTTCAAACCTTGTAAATTCTTTAAGGAAGGTAAGATTAACTTTGCCGATTGGTCCATTTCTTTGTTTACCGATAATAATTTCTGCCTTATTCCCCTCTTCAGAATCTTCGTTATAAACCTCATCTCTGTAAATAAACAAGATTACATCTGCGTCTTGCTCAATTGCACCTGAATCTCTTAGATCTGCCATAATAGGTCGCTTATTGGGTCTTTGCTCTACCGCTCGATTTAACTGAGATAATGCGATTACGGGAACATTAAGTTCTTTTGCAAGCATTTTTAAAGATCTAGAAATTTCAGAAATTTGATTTACTCTATTTTCTTGTGAAGCAGGCAATTGCATTAATTGAAGATAATCTACGACTATCAACGACAATCCATTAGGTTCTTGTCTAGCAATTCGGCGAGCTCTTGCTCGCAACTCCATGGGTGAGAGCATTGAACTATCATCAATATAAAGAGGCAAATCTTTTAATTTAGAAGATGACTCCATAAACTTTTTGAGGTCAGTTTGATTCATTGAGGCAGATCTTACTTTTTGTTGATCAATTTTAGCGTTACTAGCTAATAATCTAGTAGTTAATGACTCAGCTGGCATTTCAAGGCTGAATACTAAAACACCACCAGAAATATCTTTACTGAGAACAAAGTTTTCAACGATATTCATGCTTAATGCTGTTTTACCCATGCTTGGTCTAGCAGCAATAATTATCAAGTCTCCCTTTTGTAGCCCCTGTAACTTACTATCAAGATCCTTGTAACCTGTAGAAGCACCAAGAAGAGATGATCCATTTTTTGCAATTTCATTCATTCTCTCAATTGATTGAGGGATTAACTCATCTAATTTCTGAATATTGGTCGATGTTCTACTAGCTTCATCATTTAAAGAAAAAATTTTTGTTTCAGCTTCGTCAAGCAATTCAGCAGCATCTTTGCCTTGAGGATTTATAATAAGCTCAGAAATTTCTGAGTTGATTTTCATTAGCCTTCTTGAGATAGATTTTTGCCTAATCATCCCAGCGTAAGCTTCTAAATTTGCTGCGGAGGGACTGGTAGAGGCTAAATCAATTAAATAATTCTTACCGCCCGCTCTTGTCAGGAGATTTTTGCTATCAAGTCGATCGGAAACAGTAAGAGGGTCTAGGGGTTTATTGGAATTAACGAGCTCTCCCATTGACTGAAAAATATTTTGATGATCCTGACCTTCAAAATCACTGAATTCAATGATCTCACTTACAGCATCATATCTTTCGGTCTCAAGCATTAGTCCACCTAAGATAGCTCTTTCGAGCTCTCTCACTTGCTCTGTATTTTCTATGGATTTGCTAGACATAAATATGATTCTTACATCATATTATTAAGATAACAACTACTCAGGTTGAACAGACACCTCAACAACACACGAAACTTCAGGATGGAATAATAAAGTTATTGAATACTCTCCAAGCTCTTTTAGAGGCCCATCAGGCAATTGAATTACGCTTTTGTCAACAGTATGATCAATTTCAGTGAATGCATCAGAAATTTCTCTAGTTCCAACTGAGCCGTACAATGCGCCCTCCTCCGTTACTTGGACTTTAATTTCAACCTTAGCTCCAGATAATACATCGGCCTTCCCTTGAGCATTTGCTACCTCATCAGCTGAGGCTGCTGCAAGTTCTGCTTTTTTGCTCTCAACATACTTAAGGTTTTCATCAGAGGCAAACATTGCTTTCTTTTTTGGTATGAGAAAATTTCTTGCATATCCTGAACTAACCTCAACAACCTCTCCAATTTCACCTAATTTTAGGATTTTATCTAAAAGTATAATTTTCATAATTTATCTATGTGAGTCTGTGTATGGTAATAAAGCTAAAAATCTAGCGATCTTAATTGCTTTTGTAAGTTTTCTTTGCTCTGAAGCGCTGATATTAGAAACTCTTGCAGGTATGATTTTTCCTGTCTCAGTAATATACCTTTTTAGGAGGTCAACATTCTTGTAATTAAAGTTTTTGCTATTAGATTCAGTCATTATTCACCATCCTTTGCTTCTTCTTTATCAGCTAACTCATCAACATCATTTTTTTCTACTGGTGTCACTTTTGGCTTCTCTTGAGGTTGATCTTCTTCTGGAGGAGCTTTTTTTACCTCCCTTGATTCTACAAGTAGAAATGAATCCTCTAATGATGGAGAGTCAACTTTTAATAAAAGGTGACGTATCACAGAAGTATCATATTTTAATTTAGATTCTAACTTCAAAGCAGACTCTGATGGGCCTTCAATCTGAAAAATAGCATAATGACCTTTGTTATGATTGAGAATGCTGTAGGCAAGCTGCCTACGACCAATATTTTCAAGCTTTTTAATTTTAAAATCAATATCAGTCAAAGTTTTTTCAAACTTTTTTTGAAATTCATCAAACTTAGTAGATAAATCAGGGTTGAGTATTAGAGTTAATTCGTAATTATTCATGTTTTTCCTTATGAGTTAAAAGATTTTTTGAACATCAAAAAACCAAGGAGCGTGAATTCTATGCCAAATACATTCAGCAATCAATAATTATTTTTCAAGAAACCAAACGCTTTATCAAAAAAGCTTTTATTATTTTCTAAAGTATAGCCTTGCTTAATTTGATCAAAACCAAAGCCAACTAAACCTAATGCAGTAGCATATATTGGATTTTTTAATACAGCCTCCATTCCGCTAAATTTTTCTGGAATCCCAAGTCTTACGCTGGTTTGAAAAATAGACTCAGCTAAGGCAACAGCCCCTTCCATTTTTGAAGTGCCGCCAGTCAGAACAATCCCTGCAGGAATTTTATTTTCGAAGCCATTACGTTTAATTTCAGCTTTTACTAAATCAAAAAGCTCAACATATCTTGGTTCAATGATTTCAGCTAGTGATCGCCTTGATAAATCCTCTGGCGGCCTTCCTCCAACTCTCATTACTTCTAGCGTTTCGCCATCTTGAGTAAGTTCTGCTGCTGCGCAACCATGCTTTTGCTTAATATCTTCCGCTTGAGCAGTAGGAGTTCTTAATGCAACAGCTATGTCACTGGTTACTTGATCACCTGCTATTGGAATCACTCCAGTAAATGATATTGAGCCAGAATTAAATACTGCAATATCCGTGGTACCTCCGCCTATATCCACCAAACACACGCCAAGCTCTTTTTCATCCTCTGATAATACTGAATATGAGCTCGCTAATTGCTCCAAAACAAAACCATCTACACCAATTCCGCATCGTTTAACGCATTTTTCTATATTTTGAATAGCATTATTAGCACAAGTCACTAGATGTACATGAGATTCTAGCCTGACACCAGACATTCCAAGTGGCTCTCTAATAGAGTCTTGATTATCAATGACATATTCTTGAGGTAGGACATGAAGCACTCTTTGATCTGATGGAATTGCGACTGCCTGCGCTGCTTCAATAACTCTATCTATATCGCTTGCTTCAACTTCTTTATCTTTTATGCCTACTATTCCATGAGAATTTAAACTACGAATATGATTGCCAGCAATCCCAACATATACATTCTTAATTTTTCCTTCAAATGATGCCTGCGCCTGATCAATAGATTTTTGAACTGCGTCTGTGGTTGCATCAATATTTACTACAACCCCTTTTTTAAGCCCACTCGATGGGTAAGACCCCATCGAGACTACTTCTAATGAATGTTGATCAACATACTTGCCAATAATACATACAACCTTTGAGGTACCAATGTCTAATCCGACAACATAGTCAGAATCTTTCGTTCCGTTATTTGCCATAATTTAAAGCTGCTCCATCCTTGTATCTTAAATCAATAATACTCGGAGTTAAGTTTTTTTCGAAAATATATTTTAAAGTTAATGAAAGTTTTTCAAATATCTTATAGGAGAGATCAGAACCCATATTAATTCGTATATTATTTCTAGTTTTAAAATACCAACCCTCCGCTTCAGTGTAAGTAACGGAAGAAATTTTTAAATTAAAACCTTCAGTTACTTCATAAAACTGCTTTTCAACTTTCAACCACTCAGCAACCAGTTCAATTGGTGTATTTAAATGCAATAAATCTGGATGCTCTTCAAAATATAAAAATTTACTTAAATTTTCGTCTAAATAAAACTTTTCTTGCCAAATATATTTGGGCTCTTTTGACTCAATGAATATTTCTAAAGGCTTCAAAGGACTTTTCTTAATCAAGAAAGAATTGATCCAATTTTGATTGTGTAAAAATTCAGAAAGGTTTTTATATGAATTTATGTCCTCCAAGGCTATTAGCAGGTCCTCCTCTTGCTCCAAAAATTGAGGATTTTCAAAAAATACAATTGCCTGTTGGCTTGAGATGTCTGAGCATCCAAATGAAATATTGGCTGTAACGATGAGTAATAAAAATCTAGCTTTTAGCATTGATAATTTCATTTACAAGTTCGTCATATGATAAGCCAATTGATTCTGCTGATTTAGGAAATAAACTGTGAGATGTCATCCCAGGAACTGTATTCACTTCAAGAACATAAAAATTTTGATTACTGTCTTGCATAAGATCAACTCTCAACCAGCCCCTTGCTTTGATGATATCTAGTGTTTTTAAGCAAATCTGCTCAAGTTCTATTTTCTTTTTATCAGTTATTATAAATTCATTAAGCTCAGTGTCGTCATTAACATACTTGGCATTAAAATTATAGAAAGATTCTCTGGTTATTATCTCTACTGGGGGTAAACATTTTCCGTTAAGAATAGGAACGGTGAGTTCTTTAAAATCTATACTTTCTTCAAATATAAATTGTCTTTTTGAGTCCAAGCTATCGCTAATGGCTTTTTGGAGATCATCATTAGATGATAATTTAAAAACATCTATGCTTGATCCATCCTCTGTCGGCTTTAAAAAAATTTCATTGAATGGTCTAAATTGATCAAAAATTGAATCATCTAAAGTGCTCTTAAATTCATGCAAAGATGGAATAGAAATCCAATTTGGGGTCGGAATTTTATTTTCTCTTAAGATTTTTTTAAAGGTATTTTTATTCCAAGTAATTTTACAAGCTTCATAACCACTTCCGGTATACGGAATATTATTTTGCTGCAAGAAGCTTTGCAGCTCTCCTGACTCTCCATCCTGACCGTGAAGAGCAATAAAAACAAAATCACCTTGCAAAAATTTTTCAGGTGAAAACTCAATTGGATAATCAATTAATTCAGCCTCATAGCCCAAATCCTTGACTGATTGAAATACATATTTACCACTTTCCAAAGATACGCTTCGCTCGGAGGACTCTCCCCCATACAAAACTATAATTTTTTCTATTGCCACTTATGTTTAATCTTTTTATTCAATTTTGATATAGTTCCCGCGCCTTGTGTAATTAAAATTGAGAAATTTTCATAATTTGATTGCAACCAAACCAACGGGTCAGACTTTCCAATGTATGCAGCATTTTTATGGCTTTTGGCTATCTCAGAAATTAATTTTTTTGAGGAAATTCCTTTGATTGGTTTTTCACTGGCAGGATATATGTCTAAAAGAAGCAAGCTATCTACTTGGGAGAGAACTTTTACAAAATCATTAAAAAGTTGTTGGGTTCTAGTAAACCTATGTGGCTCAAAAATCATGCATATTTTCTTACGAGGAAATTTTTGGCGTATTGCTTGAATGGTTGCTGAAATTTCAACTGGATGATGACCATAATCATCGATTAAAATTCGAGGCTTATCATAGAAATTAAGATTTGAAATCTCAAACCTTCTACCTACACCTTGAAAATCCTTTAATCCTTTTGAAATATTCTTTATAGAAATATTTTCTTCAATAGCTACACAAATGGCAGCAGTAACATTGTATAGATTATGTTTGCCACTTAAATGCGTAGAAAATTTATAATATTTTTTATTGCTATGGTCTGTTATTTGAAATTTTTGAACACCGTTTTTTAAATTTATATCGGTTATCTGAAATCTATTTTTTGCACTAAAACCAAATGTTATTTGCCTTCTATGAATATCTTTAGAGATTTTTCGAATGTTTGGGTCATCTAAATTGAGTAAAATATAACCATAAAAAGGCAAATTTTCGGCAAAACTTATAAAAGATTGATTTAATTTTTCTTGATTTGATTCATAAAAATCCAAATGATCGTTGTCTATATTTGTAATTACAGCAATATCAGGCTGAAGATGAAGAAATGATCCGTCGCTTTCGTCAGCCTCAACAATGATATAGTCACCCTCCCCAAGATTGGAACTTCTCCCAACGCTTAATACTTGGCCTCCAATAACATAAGTAGGGCTTAAATTTGCTGCATTAAAAATACTTGCAACTATACTAGTTGTAGTAGTCTTGCCGTGACTGCCAGCAATCGCAATACTTCGATACGGTTTCATTAAAGTTCCGAGCATCTCAGCCCTAGGAATAATAGTTAATAGTGATTTCTTGGCATATGAAAGCTCAGGATTTATCTTAGATATTGCAGATGAAGCAACAACCAAATCAGCATTCTTAATAAGCCTAGGTTCGTGACCAATTTGAACTTTAGCACCAAGTTTTTTTAATTCCTTTAACTCGTCTGTAATAACAAGATCTGAACCTGAAACTTTAAAACCTCTTTTTTGTAAAATCGTAGCAACGCCAATCATGCCCGACCCACCAATACCGATCATATGAATTTTTTTAAACTTTTGAAATCCTAAAGCAGTCATATATTTTTAAATTTTAAAATTGAACTTAGCATTGTTCCTGCAGCTTGAAAATGGTCTAAATCACTCTTTGTCTCTGACCATTTCAAATAAAGCTTTTTTTCAATAATATGTTTAAGTTTGTGGGAGAGTGATTCAACAGATTCAAGCTCAGTATGGACTAATCCCATATCTAAATCTGAGATATATGTAGCATTTAAAAGCTGATGATTATCAATTGCAGATGGCAATGGAATCATAAGAGATCCTCTTCTTAAACTGACGGCTTCTGACAAAGAAAGTGCGCCTGCTCTAGAAATAATAAAATCTGACCACAAAATTGCTTCATGGGGTAAATCATAAAACTCTTCTACCTCTATAGAGATATTGCTTGAGTATAATTCTTTTATCCCTAATGATTTTCCTTTTCCAGATTGATGCTTAACTTCTAATGGGATGTTCAGTTCATTTAAGGCAATAGGTATATTTTTATTTATAAATTCAGAACCTTGACTTCCACCTGTTATATAGATCCTTATAGGCTCATGATTTAGATTTATAAAAGAGGATGGTGTCAACTGTTGAATAGGATTTCCAACCAGCATCATTTTTTTTGAAATCGGCTCATTAATTGAAAATCCTAAAAAAATTATTTTTGAAAATTTTTTTAACATCTTATTAGATGTTCCCATAATTGCATTTTGCTCATGCAAGAAAAGAGGTTTTCTGCAAATCCATGCCGATAACCCGACAGGTAAAGAGATATATCCTCCGAAGCAAACGATGTAATCAATATTGTTTTTTTGTATATAAAAAATACTTTTGAAAATTGAAGCTATTAAACCTATCAAGGAAGTGATTTTAAAAATCAAATTTTTTCCTCTAAACCCTTTCATAGGAATAGTTAAAAGTTTTATATTCTGAGGGAGGACTCTATTTTCTATGCCAGTTTTTGTTCCAATCCAAAGAACCTCATGATCATTTTTGATACATTCTCTGGCAAATTGTAGTGCCGGAAAAACATGACCCCCTGTTCCTGCTGCAGAAATTAAAAATTTCATTACTTTATCGTCTTATTTTCAAAATCAATTCTTAAAACTAGGCCCATTAAAAACATAAATAAAATTAAGCTTGTGCCCCCATAGCTTATAAAAGGAAGAGTTAAACCTTTTGTTGGCAAGATTCCAAGATTTACTCCTATATTAAACACTACTTGTATTGCAATCAAAATACCTGCTCCAAAAGTAAGCAATCCTTGAAATAACTTGCCTAGCTCTAGTGCTTTTATTGATGTCTTAATAATGCCAAGAATTAATAAAGCAAATAAAAAAATTACCAATAATCCTCCAACTAATCCAAATTCTTCAACAATTACAGCAAAAATAAAATCAGTATGTGGCTCGGGTAAATATAAATTTTTTTGCAAACCATTCCCCAAACCTAGACCAAACCAATCACCCCTCCCGATGCCTAGTAGTGCATTTGATAACTGCCATCCTGGTCCATAAAAATTTTCAAACGGCTCAGTAAATGAAATAAATCTTATGTACCTATAAGGCTCTAGGTATACAGCAATAGCAGCCAATCCCGCCATAAGCAAGATTAATAGTGAGAACTGTAAAAATGAAATTCCTGCAAAAAACAATATTGCTATAACCAAAGCTCCTATTACAAGTGTTGATCCAAGATCAGGTTGGGACATAATTAATAGCCCAAAAAGAGCCAAAACAGCCAACGGCCTTAAAAAACCCAATGAAGTATTAATTTCACTTAGTCTTCTAACACAATAGCCTGAAATATATATAACTAAAGCAATCTTGCTTACTTCTGAGGGTTGAATATTTATTGGGCCAATTCTAATCCATCGCAGACTTCCATTGACTTCTGTGCCCACGCCAGGAAAAAAAAGAGCAATAAGTAATATAAAAGAGCCAATTAAAATCACCCAATCTAATGTTAAAAATAAATTTGATGGGGTACTTAAAGCAATAATTGTTGCAAAGACACCAATGATAAAAAAGATTATTTGCCTTGACGCGAAATGAAAAGGAGTCCCATAAATATCCTCAGAAACATAAATGCTTGCAGATGCAACCATCATCAGACCAATAAACAACAAAGAAAGATATGGAAGAACAATTAATATGTTGTCGCGGTCAATCATTTGAACTCAGTGCAAGCCTTATAAAATGATCTCCTCGTTCTTCAAAGTTTTTATAATCTTGACCGCTTGGATGACCAGGTGAAAAAAGTATATGAGTTTGAGAATCATATTTTTCTTTAAATATGGATCTCATTACTGATGAAAGATCTTGATTGTGGAACAATATTTTTTTTGGATGAAATATTTTTCTAGATATCTCTTCTGCATGATTTCCAAAAATGTAAACCTTTATTGGGCCTTCAATTTCATAGCTTTCATATTGCTCTTTATATGGATCTCCGCAAAGGATCAATACATAAGGGTTAGACATTTTGTTTAATGCAAATTTTAGTGCAGTCAAATTAGTTGCCTTAGAATCATTGATAAATACCGTTTGATCATGCCTTACTATGAACTGATACCTATGGGGCAAATCTTTTAACTGAATATCTTGCACTAATCTTTGAGGTCTGCCAGTAATCATCGACCATAATTTTCTTGGATCAGACTCTTCCGTTGTTTTTTTTGATTCTTTAATTCTATTTTTAACTTTCTTATACTCTTCAAAATTTAGATGATGATCAATATGATCAGGAGAAATATTTAAAAGAACTCCTAAATCTAGCTGAATCTCTTTCATCTTCTCAAGCTGAAAGCTAGAAAGCTCAATTATTGAATATTGACAAGAATTAATATTATCCAATACTGGCTTACCAATATTACCAACTAATTGAGAATCTTCTAAAAGCTGATGCAAGTGATAACAGCAAGTACTTTTTCCATTAGTACCAGTAATTCCAATTTTGTAAGACTTATCCTCTTGAAAAAAAATATCTATATCAGTTAAATATGCAATTTTATTAAATTCTCCATTTGCATATATTTTCTTTATATTGATTCCAGGACTTAAATAAACTATCTCATAGGAATTTAATTTTTTTTGATTAGGCAATTTATTAAAAATATTAGGCCCTTTCACATTTTGGTCATAGATTTCGTAAGCTATACCTTTTTTTTTCAAATACCTTTCTATGGATTGGCCTGTAACTCCATAACCAAAAATAAGGGCTTTCATTGAGGGTTATCTGAGCTTTAAGGTTGCAAGTGCAAATAAGACAAGCACAAAAGTTATAATCCAAAATCGAACAATAACTTTTGGTTCAGCCCAGCCTTTTAATTCAAAATGGTGATGAATTGGCGCCATCAAAAAAACTCTCTTACCTCTTAATTTATATGAGCCCACTTGGATAATAACGCTCAAAGTTTCCATCACAAAAACTCCTGCCATAATTGCAAATACTATCTCATGTCTTATTAAAACTGCCAGGGTCCCTAAGATTCCACCAAGTGTTAAAGATCCTAAATCTCCCATAAATATCTGAGCAGGATATGTGTTGTACCAAAGAAAACCTATTCCAGCTCCGATCAAGGCTCCACAAAACACAATTAACTCTCCACTAAGCGGGTTAAATGGTATGAATAAATAATCAGAGATGATTAAATTTCCAGATGCATAAGCAATTAGGCCAAGACCACCAGCTATCAGGACTGATGGCAGAATTGCTAGCCCATCTAAACCATCAGTTAGATTAACTGCATTAGACGAACCAATGATTACAAAAATGCTAATTAACAGAAAAATCAAAGGCGAAATTATAAATATGTATTCTTTATTAAAAGGCAAAATAAAAATTTGTTCATTTCCATCAGGGGAAACCTGCAACATAAATAACATTGAGAACAAAGCAAAAAGAAATTGCAAAATAAGCTTATATTTTCCTTTTAAGCCTTTTGAGTTTTTTTCCTTTATTTTTAACCAGTCATCTAAAAATCCTATAGAGCTAAACGAGACGGTAATAAATATAAGAATCCATATGTATGGATTGTTAAAATCTGACCAGAGCAATGTTGAAATAATTAATGAGAAGATAATAATTAAACCTCCCATTGTGGGTGTGCCAGTCTTTGCAAGATGTGACTCAGGTCCATCTCCCCTGATGGATTGTGAGAACTGAATATTTCTTAAAAATCTAATTAAAGTTGGGCCAAGAAAAATTGATAGCATTAGCGCTGTAAGGGTTCCCCCAATAGTTCTTACAGTTAAATAACGCAGGACATCGAAGCCAGAATCATATGTCATTAACCAAGTGCCAAATAATTCGATCATATTATTTCCATAAGTTTAGAATTTCTTCCATTCGCATTGATCTTGAGCCTTTTAATAGTATTTTCTCTTTTCCTTTAAGATTTTTTTTCAAAAAATTTATTAACTCAAGCTTATGTTTAAAGAAAAAACCATTATTACCAAATGCAAATACTGTATGACGGATTAAATCTCCATATCCAATCAAACAATCTACCCCATGTATTTTGGCATAGTCTCCCAAGTCAATGTGTAGTTTTTTCCTAAATCTCCCCAACTCTCTCATATCTCCAAGGATTGCAACCTTTCTTCCTTGGAATTGGCACAAAACATCTAATGCAGCTCTCATAGAGTCAGGATTGGCATTATATGAGTCGTCGATAACCGTTGATTGCTTCACCCATAATTTTAAATCTAAACGCTGAGGTGAATTCTTGAGTCCTCTCAAGCCATCTGTAAAGTCCTTTGCATTTAACCGAGCAGCATAAATTGCTGCAAAAGAAGCAAGAATATTTAATACATTATGCATTCCTATAAGTTTTGTTTTGATTTGGACTTTTTTCTTTAAGTGAGTTGATTCAATAAAAAAGGATAGGCCTTCTTTTGTCATCTTAATTTGAGTTGGGAAAAAGGATGCTGAAGGCTCTTGGCCAAAAGTATAAAAGACAATGTCGTTCCTCATTTTTTTCCAGTAATCAACATATTGACCATTTGGAACAATGGCTGAGCCATTTGTTTTGATATTTTTTATAAGCTCAGACTTTACCCGAAGGACTCCCTTAACTGAGTTTAATCCCTCTAAATGAGAATGTCCTATGTGGGTAATAATGCCAATATTTGGCTTAATTATTTTTGATAGCAGATCTATATCGCCTAGTTTTGCTGCACCCATCTCAAAAATTGCTGTGCTATTTTCTGAATCAAGTTCCAAAGCACACAGCGGTAAACCAATTTCATTATTGTAGTTTTGGAAAGTGCCATAACTATTTTTTATACAAGTATTTAAAATGGTTTTGGTTGTTGTTTTTCCATTGCTACCAGTAACCCCAATTACTATCCCTTTGTATCTTTCAATTGCCATCTCGGCAGAACTAATCAAGCATTCTTCAGGGCTTTTAACTGAAATAATTTTTGGTGAATAAGCCATAGAATTTGAAGTTTTGCTCTTTCTTATAATTGCTAAAGATGCTCCTTTTTTAATTGCATCTTCCGCATAAAAGCTGCCATCTTCTTTTGAGCCAGTCAGACCAAAAAAAACTGAATTCTTTTCTACTTTCCTTGAATCTATTTGGAAATTACTAATTGGTAAATTTGATTCACCATCAAGGTGAAGGAGAGTTAATAAATCTTTTGTATTGTTAATTAGTTTCATTGCCTAAAATTTCTAGAACACAATTTTTGTCATTAAATGGTACTTTTTTTCCAGATACATCCATATAGGTCTCATGACCTTTACCCAATATTACCAATATATTTTCCTTATTTAAGTATTGAATTGCTAAGCTGATAGCTTCCTGCCTATCCTCTAAAATTTCAATACTTGCATAAGAATTTCCAGCCATTGCATCGTTAGCAATTGAAGTAAAAGATTCGTAACGATTGTTATCAGATGTGAAGAATACTTTGCTGGCAAAATCTTGAGCCACCTTCATCATCATAGATCTTTTAGACCTATCTCGATCTCCTCCACATCCAAAAACTAAAATTATTTCATCGTGATAATTGGCTAATTCAGAAAGAATATTTTGGATAGATTGATGGTCATGAGCAAAATCAATCAATATATTCCCTTCTCTTAATCTTAAAATCTCACCTCTTCCTTGGGGGAGCTTGATTGTATTATTTCTAACAATCTCAAATTCATCCAAAGAGATTTGGTCTGAAATTAGCGCAATGGCTGAAATATAATTCTCTACATTAAATTTAAGAAATAATTCAACCTGAACATCTAAGCGTAAATTAGGAAAGCTCAATTTTATATGTGAGTCTCCACTTGGATTGTACTCAAGGGAATACTTTAATGCTGCTGAAGTATCAGTTGAACTTAAGAATTGTGATTTTGAAAGTTGTTTTTTTTGGTCATCAGAAAAACTTTCAAGCAAGTCTTGAATTTTATCTACAAAAATAATTGTAGGATTTTTATTATTAAGTTCTGTAATGGATAATTTCGCATTAATGTAATTTGATTCTGTTTTATGATAATCAAGATGATCAGATTGAATATTGAGAAGCAATGTTTGTGAAAAAGGCAGATTCCCTAACCTTTTTTGCGCTAATGCATGAGAAGAAATCTCAATGAAGATATATGTTTTTTGCTTAAATCTACATGTCTGCAAAATTTGAAATATCTCAAATATCCCAGGCGTCGTGTTACCTTTTGTCTCCAAAATATCATCATTAATTATAGCTCCCAAAGTACCAATGTAGACTGAGGGTTTTTTAAGAGCTCTGATAATATTATGAGCCATGAATGCTGTTGTTGTTTTCCCGTTAGTGCCTGTTACACCATGAAAGATAAAGTCATCCTCAGATAAATCATAAAAGCTAAAAAGGATTTCCAAGATCTTGTCTTCCAGGTGATCTAAGCAATGAATTGGTATATCAATCTCTTCATTTAATTTTTGATCGGTAATAATGCAGGATGCTCCCTTTTGAACAGCATCTCTAATAAATTCATTTCCGTGTGAATCCACCCCCTGCCTTGCAATAAATAAAGAATTCTCTTGAACGTCTCTAGAATCATCAGTAATGGATGAGATAAAAAGACCATCAAACTCATTTGTATTAATGAAAGGTTTAATTGTAAATAATTTATTCATTCAGATAACTCAAGACATCGCTGGAAATAGCTGCAAATAATGGAGCAGCTACAGCACCACCGGAATAATTATTTAGCCCTGGCTCATCAATGCTGACAAAAATTGTAAGCCTTTTGGATGTTAATGGCGCAATTCCTGCAAAAGACGATATATATTTGCTTTGATCATATCCACCCTTTGAGCTAGCTTTATGAGTTGTGCCTGTTTTTCCTGCAACATCATAATTTGATATTCTTGCAAGGTTTCCAGTTCCGTCTGATACAACTAATTTTAACGACTCTAATACATCAGCAGCAGCATCTTTGCCTATTACTCTCTTCTTATAAACTTCAATATCATCCAAAAAAATTTTAAAATCTTTAAGATATCCTTCATTAGCAAAAACTGAATATGCTTGAGCTAATTGCAAAGATGAAGCGGTCATGCTGTACCCAAATCCAATACTTGCGATCTCATGATCAGAGATATTCTCCCTAGAATTGATAACACCATACGCAATGCTAGGAAAAAAAATATTGGGAGGCTTGGAAAGGCCAAATCCTTTGTAACCTGAAATCAATCCCTCTATTCCAACTTGCAAAGCTAGTTTTGAAGCTCCAACTTGGCTTGATTTTGCAATAATTTCACTCGGAGTAAGGTTTTGATAGTTTGTTGGATCAGATATTGTCCTACCACTCAAATTTATAAATCCTGGGCTTGTATCTATTACCTGATTTTTAGAGACTATTCCCATATCAATACCTTTGGCTAAAGCTAATGGTTTAATAATTGAGCCAGGCTCAAATGCATCAACCAAAGCCCTATTTCTCTTAATCTGTCTTTTGGGGCTGTTAGGATTGTATGAAGGATAACTAGCTATTGCTAAAATTTCTCCAGATATATTATCCAACACTATCGCGCTCCCCCCATTTGCATTATTGGCTTCAACAAAGCTTGAAAGATGCTTATAAGCATAAAACTGAATCCTACTATCAATAGTTAACTTAATATCGAGACCTTGCATAGCCTCTTGAATCACCTGGGGTCTCCTGCTTGCATTTCTATAAATAATTTCTTCGCCTGACACTCCAGATAATTCAGCATCCATGATATTTTCAAGTCCCTCAAGGCCAAACCCATCTTTTCCAGCAAATCCAATCAATGTGGATACCTGCTCGCCCAGTGGATAATACCTTTTTTGCAAGGATTCAATTTCAATACCAGAAAGTTTGAGACTTTTTACATGCTCATATTGTGAGAAATTTAGATTAGAAAAAATTAGGTTTTTTTTATTAAGTTTTTTTATAGCTGAAAAATCTTTATTTAAAAACAGAAAATTTTTTAATTTATTAAAATCTTCCTCTGAAAATTGTTTTAAAGCATATAAATCATATTGATTGATTGATACTGCTAGAGGAAAATTATTTCTATCTAATATACTCCCGCGAATTGCGGGAATTGACCTAGAAGTCTCAAGCATGCTCTTTCCCTTGGATGTTAGGAAATCTCCTTCAATATATTTAAGGCTTATTATTCTAAAAACTAAAATAAATAGGCTGATGGCTAAAAATATATATATTAAGTATGCCCGCCAGCTATAACCAAAATTATTTTTCATAATTTATGATAGTTGCTTTGGAAATCTCCACCATATTTAAAATTTCCTTGGCATGACGTTCAACTTTAGCCGGAGAACTTAAGTGATAGTATTCAGTTTTCAAATTAAAATTTATTTCAATTAATTTATTATTTGCAACTTGAAGATAAGCATTATTTTCATATTCTTGACTAAATTGCCATCTGATTTTAATAATCTCCAAGCATAGACAGAGTAAAAGAAGAATATTTATCAATAAGAAATATACAAAGATATTTTGTTTCATAACTTTGCAAAGACTCTCATGATTGCGCTTCTAGAGCGAGGATTCATTTTTATTTCATTTGTGGATGGTTTTATTTTCTTCTGGATGCACCTATACGTTTCTTTTACTGAGGTATTAATGGGTATATCTTTGGGCAGTCTTTTAATTTCAGGTCTAAAAAAATTTTTTACAATTCTATCTTCTATTGAGTGGAATGAAATAATTACTATAACCCCGCCAGCTTTAAGAACATCATGTAATTTTGATAGTGCTACTTTTAAATGATGTAATTCATTGTTTACATGGATTCTTATGGCTTGAAATGACTTTGTTGCTGGATGGGTTTTGCCAGTTCTTTTTAGAACTGTTTCAATGGTTTTTGTAAGTTCAAATGTAGTTTTCATTAACCTAGTGGCTCTAAACTGAACTATAGCTTTTGCAATTTTTCTTGATGCTTTTTCATCTCCATATTCATATAAAATATCACTTATCTCTTTTTCAGGCGCTCTATTTAACCACTCAGCAGCGCTAAAACCTGAAGATGTATCCATTCTCATATCTAAAGGTCCATCACTTTGAAAGCTAAAACCTCTTATTGGATTATCTAAATGAGTTGAGCAGGTACCAAGATCTAATAAAATTCCATCAAATTGCTGGAGAGGAAATAGTGAATCAATTGCAGAATAATTTGAGTGGTAAATACTAAAACGTGGATCTTTTATCTTGTCTTTTCCATATGAGACTGCCTCTTGATCCCTGTCAACAGCATGCAGTGACCCTTGAGGAGAAATTCTGTTTAATATTTCTTGAGAGTGGCTGCCTCGTCCAAAAGTTAAATCTAGATAAGTTCCAGACAAATCATGGAGCAAGAAATCTAATGATTCTTCCAGCAGAACTGGAACATGGAGCATTGATTTAATCTACTTGCTTTCTCATGAAGGTTGGCACATCAAGGAAATCAATATCCTCTGCAGACGATGTGCCACCTGACTCGACCAACTTATCTAGTTTTGGTGCATCTAGGCCCACTGGATTTAGTTGCACTGTTGCTTTTCTTGAATTATCAACTGCTAAAGTTGCGGTTTTTTGATTTACGCCAGTTGCAACAACCGTAACAAGCAATTCCTCATCATCCATTGAGTCTTCCATGACAGTTCCATAAATAATAGTTGCGTCATCAGCTGTAAACTCTCTAATAACTGAATCAACCTCATCAAAATCAGCCATTGTTGGGGATTTTGCAGTAATGTTTACTAGTATCCCCCTTGCGTCTTTTAGCTCAATGTCTTCGAGTAGCTCTGAGCTGACAGCTTGGCTAGCAGCATCAATTCCTCTTTCATCAGCGCTTGATTGACCTGTGCCCATCATAGCTATGCCTTTTTCTGACATAACTGTTTTGACATCAGCAAAGTCAACATTTATGTAGCCGGGTTTCATGATGATGTCAGATATGCCTTGAACCGCACCTTTTAAAATATCATCTGCTTTTGCGAAAGCCTCTTCCATGGAAGTTTTTCTTCCTAAAATATCCATCAATTTTTGATTCGGTATTGTAATTAGACTGTCAACTTCTTCAACTAGTTCGGCTATTCCTTGCTCAGCTGCAGCTTTTCTTTTATGACCTTCAAAGTTAAATGGTTTGGTAACTACAGCCACTGTTAAAGCTCCAAGCTCCTTGGCAATTTCTGCAATAATTGGAGCGGCACCGGTTCCAGTTCCTCCCCCCATTCCTGCAGTGATAAATATCATATCTGCTCCAGATAATAATTCCTCAATTGCAGCTCTATCTCTCTCAGCCGCAGCTCTTCCTACCTTTGGATCTGCTCCAGCTCCCAAACCCCTAGTAACATTATCACCAAGCTTTAAAATAGTAGATCCTTTTGCTCTGTCTAATGCTTGAGAATCAGTGTTAGCACAGATAAAATCTGCTCCCTGGATCTCATGATTTATCATATGAATAACTGCATTCCCTCCAGCGCCACCCACGCCGATAACTTTGATCTTGGCTAGTCCAGCATTTTCTTCAATTATTTCCCAATTCATTTTCTACCCCTTTAAAAAGATATTGTTTTTAAACTTTCTGGTAATACAACTTCAAGAATTTCAGTTGATAAAGCACCGCCTGTTTGTCTCGCTTCCCAATTTTTGTCATTCCAGACTTCAAATTTATTACCCATGCCAATGAAAGATGCTTTTTGTTCCTTTTGAATTTCTGCATACTCTCTTAGCTCCGAGGGCAAAAGTATTAACATTCTGCCTTTAGGATCAAATGAACTCTCGCTAGCATTTCCTAAAATTGTCCATTGTAAGTTTCTTACAATTGGATCAAGGCCTTGTAATGATTGAAGTTCGGTGGATATACTTTTCCAAATTGAGCCTGGATAGATTTTTAATGCAGGATACTGAGGGTCTCTCGTAACAACAATGCTTTCTTCATTTTGAGCATTAAGCTGATTTCGATATTTAGCTGGGACAGCTAACCTCCCCTTTGCATCTATCGAAATTGTTGTAAAACCAAACATAAAGTATAGTAAAAATTAATATCTACACACTTTATACTACATTTAGCACACTTTTACACACTTTTTTTTAAAAAAATGACTTGAGTTGATCTATAAGCCGGATTCTGTATTAAATGGCCATCTATCTAGGCAATATGTCGCCATATTGCTCAAGCAACCTACCCGAATCCTAGACGAGTAGCCTAACAGGATTCCTATTTGGTTTTGCTTCAAAGTGGGGTTTACACTGCCGTATTTGTTACCAAATACGCGGTAGGCTCTTACCCTACCATTTCACCCTTACCAATTTCTTGGCGGTATAATTTCTGTTGCACTTGCCGTGAGCTCACACTCCCCAGGAATTACCTGGCACTCTACTCTATGAAGTCCGGACTTTCCTCTAACAAATTGTTAGCAGCCATCCGATCAACTCGATTGCATTTTAATACCATTTGCTTTTATTTAGAAATCCCTAACAAGAATTTATATACTTCTTGCTTGGAAAATGAGGTAATTTTAGCTATAAGCTTTGATGCATCTGTTGGAGATAAAAAATTAAGAAAAGGACGGCAAAAATTTTCATCTAAATTAAGGGATGTGCTGAGATAAGAGTCAGGATAGACAAGAATTACGAACTCTCCCAACAATTTAATTTCATTATTTTTAACAAGAGCTAAAACCTCTTCGATTGTTCCTCTATAAACGGACTCGAATTCCTTGGTCATCTCACGGCATATTGCTACCTGAGTATTTGGCCTGAGGACCTCAGAAAAAATTGAAATAGTTTTACTAATCCGCTTTGCAGATTCAAAATAAATATTTGTTATATTAGAGTTTTGTATCTTTATAGCAATTTTTCTTTTTGCCTCAGATTGTTTAGGTAAAAATCCATTAAATATGAATTTATCTGATGGCAAACCTGAGAGAATAACAGCATTGATCACTGCCGATGGCCCTGGAAGGACGGTGAAACAAATATCCTCCTTGATGCATCTTTGAATTAATGGGTATCCAGGATCAGATATAAGTGGCGCCCCTGCATCAGATATAAGCGCTATTGTTTCTCCACTTTTAATTAGTTTAATTATTTCATCGCTAGCTTTAGCTTCATTATGCTCATGAAATGGTTTAGTTTTCTTTTGAATATCAAAATTTTGTAAGAGTTTTAAAGCAACCCTAGTATCTTCTGCAAAAATTGTGTCTACTTCCTTTAAAGTATTGATTGACCTCAATGAGAAATCATTTAAATTACCAATAGGAGTGCAAATTATATAAAGCATGAAATTTACTTAATGATTTTAAAGAAAAATAAATATTTAAAACATTTTATAGCATTAATCATCTTAGCATCATGCTCTTCATCATCGAAAAATATTCAAGTTAATTCAATTGAATCTAAAGATAGTAGTCCGAAAGATTTTCAAGAAATTTTTGACTATCAAAGCTTCTCTCTGAATGACCTAGAAACAATCAAGAGAATCATTGGTAACAATAGTTTGAATCAAGAGCAATTAAAAGATGCAAAATTATTAAAAAATAATTATCAAAAAATACTATCTACAAAAAAGTACTCTATTGAGTTAAGATCTGATCAACCACATTCCAAAAGAATAATAGAGTTAATCTATAAATTTAATCTACCAATGAAAATTTCATGGGATAGAAAAAAACATAGTTCGCTCCCCAAAAGCTTATTTGCAGATAAAATTAGTGGTTTCTGTGCAAGCATTTACGAGGATGCTATTGCTTCAATTAATAAAGCGACAACCCAAACCTCTGATCCAATATTAGTTATTTACTCTGAAGAATATGCTTCTTTTTTCAAAGATTTTGTATCAAATGATGCAAACTTCATAATAGCAAAATACAATTCAAGTAGTTTCCAAGAATTTTCTGCAGAAGTATTGGGGATTAATTTTAGTGAAGAAAGGTTTAAAAAAATTTCTGACCTCAACCCTAATCAAAACATCAATTTTACTCCTCGACCCAGAGCTGATTTAAAACATGCAATAATCCTTTTAGCTCCTCAAGAATATAAATCTATGATTCCTGCTCTTAGATATCATGGAGGCAGTCATTTTAAATATATAAACTTTATCTCTTCTTTGGAGGAAATTTCTAATCCTCTGCAATTACTGGACTATGAAGATTCTTGGGCTCCTATTTCAAAATATATAACAAGAAAAATTCAACATAAGGAATTAGAATCGCTAGAAAGATTCCTAGAGTTGGGTACGCTTCATGAATGGTTATTGATACAAATTTTAGAACAAGCTGGGGTTAAATCTGCAAAAATAAATGGAGTGACAGGAAGTATTATTTTTAAATCTAATTCTTGTACCAAAAGAGTGATTCCTTTGCAGAAAATTAGAGCAGATTTATTTTAGTCTTAGTCTCGCAGATCTTTTTCTATTAAAGAAAGACTATCCTGGAAACTAGGTCTAGCAAATATTTTAGCTTGGTAATCCAATAAAGGTTTGAGGTGTCTGTTCAAAGGGAGATTAATTCCAAGCGAAGGAAGTCTCCATAAAATAGGCGCTAGATAGCAATCAATTAATGAAAAATCCTCGCTCATAAAAAAATCAAATTCTTTAAAAGTTGGGGCAACGGTACTGATTTCATTTAGTAACTCCTCTCTAACAATCAATAGGTCCTTCTCAGAACGCTCTTTTGCGATTAAGATGTCTACAAGTGGGCACCATTCTTTATCTATCCTCAACATAAGCGTTCTGCTATTTGCTCTTGATACTGGATATACTGGAAGAAGAGGAGGATGTGGAAAGCGCTCATCAAGATATTCAAGCATTATCCCTGCATTGTATAAACCAAGATCTCTATCAGTCAAAATAGGCAGGGTGTGATATGGGTTTAATGAGAGCACTTCATCGGGAGCTTCTTCATTTGTGGTTTCCCGGATTTCACATGCAATATCTTTCTCAGCAAGAACAATTCTTACTCTGTGGCTGTAGTGGTCGTCTTTGTCAGAATATAAAATCATACTTCCTCTTTTTTCGTAGTTAAGTTCTAATGGTAATCCTTTTGGTATTCCCGAAAAAGAAGATAAGCAAGTGCTGTGAATACTATAAAAAATAGTATCGCGTACCAACCAATTCTCTCTCTATCTGATCTACTTGGCTCTCCAACGTATGTCATAAAATTTACTAGGTTAAATATAACCTCGTCAAACTCTTGAACAGATAATGCACCAGATTCTTCTACAGTTTTAAGATAACCACACTTTTCTTCAGTTATATCGTTACCCATTTCATCCCTTCTCACACCACCATTACTGGCTATTAATGGGACATCCTTACAAGATAATATTTGCTGACCTTGCAACGAAGCTAAAACATTTGGCATTGCTGCACCAGGGTACACCATATTGTTTACTCCATATGGCTTTGATGAATCCTCATAAAAAGTTCTTAAATAAGTATAGACCCAATCAGAGCCATGTAATCTAGTAACAAGCGTTAAATCGGGCGGGGCTATACCAAACCAAGTTTCAGAAATAGCAGGTTTCATTGACCCGGTCATTCTATCTCCAAGCTTTACATTTACACCAAAAACTAGATTGTCATTGAAAATATCCTCAGGAATATCAAGGTCTTTTGAAATTCGTCCCCAGCGAGAATATTTCAATGAATGGCAACCATAACAATAATTAATATAGGTCAAAGCACCTAATTGCAGTGACTCCATATTATTAAGTTCGGGTTTAAATGAATCGCATTCCCCATAATCACCGCATGGCGCACCTACCGTTGCAAAAGCTTCTTGAGAACCAATAAATAAGAAAGCTACTAATAAGAATTTCTTCATAATCTTTCTGGTACCGGCTTAGTTTTTTCGATTGAAGTATAAATGGGCATTAATAAGAAAAATGCAAAATAAATTACAGTCCCAATGATGCTAAGTGTTGTTCTTAGGGCTGTTACAGGCACAGTGCCCAACCATGCCAGCATGAGCCAACTAATAATGAAAATAGTCATTGCAATCTTACTCAGTATTCCCTTGTACCTAATAGAAGCAGCTTTACTTCTATCAAGCCATGGCACAACGAATAGTATAGCTATAGCAGCACCCATAACTACAAGACCGCCAAGCTTATCAGGAACAGCTCTTAACATTGCGTAGTATGGTGAGTAATACCATACTGGGGCGATGTGCTCAGGAGTGCTTAAGGGGTTAGCTTCCTCAAAATTAGCTAACTCCAACATGTAACCGCCACCTTCGGGAAAAAAGAACATGATAATTGAAAAAACAATGCCGAATATTCCAATAGCTACCAATGCATTCAAAACTTTATATGGGAAAAATGGGACGCTGTCCAATGGAACTCCATCCTCATCTAGATGTTTTTCAATATCCACACCCTCTGGATTACCTGCGCCAACCTCATGCAAAGCAACCAAGTGCATAAATACCAGCGCTATTAATATTAGGGGCAGAGCCACCACGTGCAATGCAAAGAACCTTGAGATGGTTGCACCAGAAATGTAGTAGTCACCTCTAACCCAAATTTCTAATGACTCGCCAATATAAGGTATGGCTCCGAAAAGGGAAATAATGACTTGGGCGCCCCAGTAAGACATTTGACCATAAGGCAAAACATACCCTAAAAAACCCTCAGCCATCATTACGAGGTAAATGGTCATACCAAAAACCCAAACTAATTCTCTTGGTTTATGGTAAGAGCCATATAGCAGCCCTCGAAACATATGAAGATATACAACAGCAAAGAACATTGATGCGCCAGTAGTATGCATATATCGGATAACCCAGCCATATTCAATATCTCGCATAATATATTCAATAGAAGCAAAAGCGCCCTCTTCAGTATTCTCATATCCAAACATCAACCATATACCTGAAACGATTTGGATAATTAAAACTACTGATGCCAAAGCACCAAACATGTACCAGAAATTTACCTTCTTGGGGACAGGATGTTTTGATAAATGGCGTTCATATGTATTTACAATAGGTAAACGAGCATTAATCCAATTAAAAAATCCTGATGCTTTTTGGGTCATTATGCAGTGCCTCTTTCTTCCCCTATTGTTAATATACTTCCGTCAAAATAATGTGGCGGAACCTTTAAATTAGTTGGAGCAGGAACTCCTTTGAATACTCTTCCAACAATATCAAACATTGAGCCGTGGCAAGGACAAAAAAATCCACCAACCCAAGACTCATCCCAAGGTTGAGATTCCATTTCAGGATAATACTTTGGAGCACATCCCAAATGGGTACAAACTCCTGCAATCACGGTGTATTCATTTGAAGTTGATCGTGTTGGATTAACGTCTCTATATGGTTCTTCAATCTTTAGGGAACTTGGATCATCAAGCTTGGATTCAACTTTTGAAAGATTTTCTAGAGCTTCTTTGCTATGTCTGATAACAAAAACTGGCTGTTTTCTCCAAGAAACTTGAATTTTTTGGCCAACCTGCATCTTGGAGACATCAACTTTTACCGGACCACCAACTGCCTTAGCTTTTGCACTTGGATTCCAAGAAGCAACAAAAGGAACAACTGCGAATGACGCGCCAACTGCACCTACAGCTGAGGTCATGCCTATAAGTACTTTTCTTCGCGTGGTAATTTTTTCTTCCATTAAAACCTATATTGGGATGAACCCTAGTATTTAAATCTAAGAAATTAACGTTTGGAAAATTGAGAGCTTTTTCTTGCTTTCTTTAATCCTGGCTTCTTTCTCTCTACTTTTCTATCATCTCTCGTTAAAAACCCTGCAGATTTTAACTGGGGTCTTAGACTTTCATCAAATTCAAGCAAAGCTCTTGAGATGCCATGCCTAATTGCTCCAGCTTGACCAAAGCTTCCCCCGCCTTTAACCATAGCCTTAATGTCTACCTTTTCATCCAGCTCTGTTAATTTCAATGGTTGCATTACTAGCATTTGAGCAACTTGCCTACCGAAATAATTAGATAGCTCTTTATTATTAATTAGTATTTTTCCTTTTCCTTTTGAAAGATAAACTCTAGCTGATGAAGTTTTCCTTCTACCAGTCGCGTAATGGATAGCTGCGGTCATAGTTTTGGCTCCCAAACTTGGGGCTCTTGTGATTCGTGGGGATGATTATCTCCCTTGTAAACTTTCAGTTTCTTAAACATTTGCTTTCCAAGTTTATTTTTTGGAAGCATGCCTTTTACAGCTTCCTCTATAATATATTCAGGCTTGTCTTCGATAATATCTTTGAACACTTTAGTCTTCAAACCACCGGGGTACAGTGAGTGGGTATAATATTTTTTATCATCAAATTTTTTTCCAGTTACCTGAATTTTTTCTGCATTGATGACGACTACATAGTCTCCACCATCAGTATGTGGAGTGAAGGTAGGTTTGTCTTTGCCTCTAATACGATCAGCTATCTTTGTAGCTAGACGCCCTAAAATTTTGTCTGAAGCATCTACAACATACCAATCATGTTGAGCGTCTTCTTTTCTGAGTGAAAGAGTTTTCATTACTTTTTATGTTTAAAGAAAAAAATTAGATGCGAATGTTAATGTTTACGCGCTATTTAATCAATATTTTAATTCATTTAGTTTAGTTTTTCTCTAAATTTTGAAGATATTTTGTTGTTGCCATTTGATGGAGTCTGCTTTCAGTTCTAGCCCATAAGTACTGCAACTGATCTCCAGAATATAGATTAATCATTAAATTTGGTTCATAGAAGCATTTTAGTTTTTGTTTTTCTTGATAAGCAATATCAATAAAACTAATAAATCTTCTAACTTTATCAAGATGATCATCATCACAAACATGGAAATTATTAATGAATATCCATTCAAATGTTTCAACAATTTCAATGAAATCCTTGCTTGCGCATGGCGAAGAGAAAAAATCTGCAAAAGACAGCCATAGAGCTTTATCAGAGCGGCCCAAACAATCAAATTTTCTATTATTTACTATGAGCTCAGTTGTGTCAGTTAGATCCTTGCTGAAAGTTTTAAGCAAAAAACCTTTAACTTCCTTATCACTATTTCCATCTTTGGCAGAACTATCAAACTTAGCAATTTCTTTGAGTCTGTAGTCTTCACTACCCAATAAATTATGTATAAAAAAGTTTTTATTAACAAAATTAACTGTTTTTAAAAATTTCGATCGCTGAAGACCATCCTTGTAAAGATCATTAGGGTGTGAATTAGATGAAATTATTAATCGTGTTCCCCTCATAGATAATTTTTCAATTATAGTGCCTATGATCATTGCATCAGCAATATCTTCAATTTGAAACTCATCTATAAAAATTATTTTTGAATTATCTGACAAACTCTTCACAACTTTGATTAATGGGTCGCTATTTCCTGAATATTCTGACAATTTTTTATGCACAAGTTGCATAAATTCTATAAAGTGAAATTGACTTGCATTTGAGAAATATGAATCTTGCAGAGCCTGAAGAAGCATTGTTTTGCCTCGGCCAACTGGACCCCAAAGGTATAAATTACCAATTGAATTATTTTTAGAAAAAAATTTAGGCGCTTTGTAAACTGCGTCCTGTTCTATAAACTCTTCAAGAAATGAAGTTTGCGCACTATCAAGATCAATGCCTTGATTAGATAAGTTTTCAAGTACAACTTTTATATCCTTCATATTATTGATTTAATGATCATATGAGATTTTTTAATAACAAACTTTCAAGGATAAATTTTTTAATCTTGATTTGTATTCTGACATATCTTTATACAAATATGTCGAATGGTAATGGTTATGTAGAAGGAATTTCAAAGGCATCTCCATCCGTTGTAAATATAATGTCTAAAAAAAATTTTGAAGCAAGACTGTTTGATAACAATTCACTAAATGATGTCATGGGGTCGGGAATTATAATTTCAAATGATGGATATATTATTACTAATTTGCATGTAATTCAGGGAAAAAGAGTTATTGATGTAGAGCTAGATGACGGTCAGGTTTACTCAGCATCCTTAATCGGCTTCGATGAAAGATCTGATCTTGCGGTACTTAAAATTTCTCCTATAGATGCTTTGAAGCCAATTGAAGTATCTAATAGCTCATCAGTTCAAATAGGCGATCAAGTAATTGCAATAGGTAATGCATTTGGTTTAGGGAAAACATTTACAAGCGGGATAATTAGTGCAACTGGAAGAGATTATGGAAATCCATATCTTGAGCTAATACAGACTGATGCCGCTATAAATCCAGGAAATTCTGGTGGAGCTTTAATTAATCACAAAGGTAACCTTATTGGAATGAATACAAAAATTTTTTCTAAAACAGGGTCTTATGCTGGAATTGGATTTGCTCTCCCCGCTAATAAGATGATACAAGTTGCCTCAGAAATTATCCAATACGGTTCAGTTAAAAGGTCATGGGTTGGAGACTTTAGAGTGAAGGCAAAAAGGTTCTTATTAAATAATAAACCCACCTATGGTCTTGAGATATTAGAGTTAAGAAACTATGGGCCGCTTTTTAATAATGGAAAAATTAAACCAGGAGCAATAATCTTATCAATCAATAATGAATCGCCATCATGGGAGAATTTAACCAGCGCTCTAAAAAATTCTTTTCCAGGCGATGAAATCAACTTCCAAATATTACAAGATTCAAATTTAGAGGAATACAAGGTTGTAACAGAAGCTATTCCCACTCAGTAACTTAATCATCCTCCCAAACAGGATCACGTTTCTCCAAAAATGAGGTAATCCCCTCCTTTGCATCAACTGTAAGAGCATTTTCAGTCATAACTTTTGAAGTAAAATCATAGGCATCAGAGAGGCTCATCTCATTCTGCTTATAAAAAGCTTCTTTGCCAATTCTTACCGTTGAAATAGACTTGCTAGCAATTTTATTAGCAATAGACATTACAGTATCATGCAGATCTTCAGCAGAGACATGGTCATTTATTAGAGATATTCTCTTAGCCTCAGCAGCATCAATCATATCGCCTGTAAGAAGCATTTTCATTGCATCTTTCCTACTTACATTTCTTGAGAGCGCGACCATAGGGGTTGAACAAAATAGACCTATGTTAACTCCTGGTGTTGCAAATTTTGACACATCCGATGCTATGGCCAGGTCGCAACTGGCCACTAATTGACAACCAGCAGCAGTTGCAACTCCATTAATTTCTGCTATGACCGGCTTTGAGCAAGTAGTGATCATCTGCATTAATGAAGAACAAAAATTGAAAAGATTTAAAAAATACTCTTTCCCATCATCCTTTTCATTTCTTGCTTCGGTTATATCTTTTAAGTTATGCCCTGAACAAAAAATATCGCCAACCGCTGCAATGATAATAACTTTAACTGAATCATTTGATGAGGCCTCAAATATATGCTTTTTAAGGAGCCTCATCATCTTTTCTGAAAGAGCATTCTTGCTCTTTGGATCATTTAAAGTCAAACGAAGAATGCCAGGCTGAACTTGATCAAGCTTCAATATATCTTTTGTATTTTTAATCATAATTAAAATATTTAATTTTCAAGAATTTTTTTTGGGCATTCATTCATCACTACTTTCAAGCCAGCTTTTTTCGCTATTACTTCTGCTTCTTCACTATACAGGCCTTCCTGAGTCCACAAAATTTTTGCTCTAATTTTAATTGCCTCATTTGCAATGCTGGGAATAAATTTGATAGCTCTAAATACATCTACCATGTCAATTTTACAGTCTATCGCCTCAAGACTTGCGTAACATTCTTGTCCTAATATTTTAGAATTAGCCAAATTTGGATTTACTGGAAAAGTTTCAAAGCCATAATCATGCAGAAACTTCATGACCTTGAAGCTATCTCTATCAGGATTGGCACTTGCTCCAACTATCGCAATTGATTTAACCTCATTCAATATTGATCTTAAATACTCTTTATTCAAATTTTTTTATTTAAAATGTGAGATTATTCTAGCGGAACTCTTCTCACAGTTTGGGCCCATTAAGTGAACTCCATCAATGCATGGAAGGTCCATAATTTTTTCTATTAATTCTTGACATATCTCTTCACCCGTTTCAACTGGTGAGTTACTCTCCTCTAGACGTTTAAGAATTTCATCAGAGATGTTAACACCCCACAAATTCTTTCGCATCCACTCACCTTGTTTAGCAGATTTTAAAGGTCCCATTCCAATTATTATTTTGCAGCCATTAAACGAACCTAGTTCATGTAATTTTGATGAGTATTGCTTAATAACATCAAAATCAAAACAATATTGAGTTTGAACAAAATTAGCACCTAGCTCTATTTTTGTAACTAGTTTACTTAGCGCGTCTTGTTTTGAAATTTGCGTATACAAGTCATCTGCAGCACCTGGATAAATGGGTAATGATTTTTTAATTGCTGTTCCATCAGATAAAGTTCCACCTGAAATGACCTTGCATAATTCAATTAATCCATTTCCATTAAATTCATTTACAACTGCAGGCCCATTTCCATCTGGCTGATCTCCACTTAAGCATAGAACTTTATTAATTCCAACTGACAGCGCTCCAAGCAAAACTGACTCCAGAGCAATTTGATTTCTGTCCCTGCCAGTCAGTTGCAAAATTACATCCAAACCACTTTTTTTAATCTCTGATGCTACCAGCAAGCTGTTTAAGCGGCTCTTACAGTTTGGGGAATCTGTTACATTGATGGCATCAGCAAGACCAATAAGCTCCTCAACCTGACTTACGCACTCACCAAGGTCAGTCGTGACATCAGGTGTAGTCTCTGAGGTAAATATAAAGCTATTAGTATTAAACATTTTTGTAACTCCTCTTCAATAGAGCTTGAACATATCTAAACATAATAATTGATTCTAAAAAAACAGCTACTAATTCGGCAGTCTTGTTATGTCAGCACCAAGATATGATAGCTTTTCCTCAATTCTTTCATATCCTCTATCAATGTGATAAATACGGTCTACAATAGTCTCACCCTTGGCGCATAACCCTGCTAGAATTAAACTTGCAGATGCGCGGAGATCAGTGGCCATGACAGGCGCTCCATTCAGCGAATCAACTCCCTTTACAAACGCATTACTTCCCTTGACTGTAATATCGCAACCCATTCTATTGAGTTCTTGAACATGCATAAATCTATTCTCAAAAACATTTTCTGTGACAACTGACGACCCCTCAGACAAAGCATTTAGCACCGTAAATTGTGCTTGCATATCTGTTGGAAATCCTGGAAATGGAGCTGTAGAAATATCTACCGGCAAAATAGAATCATTCTCCATAGTCAGTTGAATTTTGTCTTCACCTTCAGTGATTAAAGCTCCACTTAATTTCAATTTATCTAAAATATTATTCATACGGTGAGCTTGAATATTTGAAATAGTCACATCGCCGCCCGTTATAGCTGCAGCAATTAAATAGGTGCCTGCTTCTATCCTATCAGCTGGAACAGAAAACTTTGTTCCAGTTAAATCTTCTACGCCATCAATAATGATTTCGTCTGTTCCAGCCCCTCTAATTTTAGCTCCCATGGAATTAAGGAAATTTGCTAAATCTTCAACTTCAGGCTCTTTTGCAACATTTCTTAAAACAGACTGGCCCTTAGCAAGAACTGCTGCCATCATAATATTCTCTGTACCAGTTACAGACACCCCAGGAAAATTAATTTCACAACCAACAAGTTTTTTTGCAGTTGCTTCAATATAACCGTTTTTTAACTCGATCTTAGCTCCAAGTTTTTCTAGTGCATCCAAATGAAAATTAACTGGCCTTGTTCCAATTGCGCAACCCCCTGGAAGAGCAATTCTTGCAGAACCATAACGAGCAACTAAAGATCCTAGGACTAAAATTGAAGCGCGCATAGTCTTTACTAGCTCATATCTAGCTTCAAAGTCATGTAATTTAGATGTTGAAATTATAAAATCCATACTTTCATTTAAAGTAATATCAGCACCCATTGAGCCCAAAATCTCAAACATTGTTGTGATATCTTGCAGATAAGGTAAATTTTTAAAAGTAATTGGCTCGTCACTTAATATTGTGGCTGCCAGCATTGGTAAGGCAGCATTTTTTGCTCCAGAGCAAGAAATAGATCCCGAAAGTTTTTTGCCACCGATGATTTTTAATTTTTCCATATTTAACTTATTTCTGAAGGTAATTTTGTAACTATGCTCAAAGCATGTAACTCTCCAGTCTGGAATTGTTCTTTTAAAACGCTTAAAACTAGTTTGTGTCGCTGGAGAGTATTTAAGCCTTCAAACTCATTGCTTACTATTAAAACTTTGGAGTCACAATTTTCTCCATCAAATGATATTTCAGCTTCAGGAAATTTTGATCTAAGAAATTGAGTTAAATCCATGATATGTTTTCTTGAGTTCGCTAATCAAGATTAGCATCAGAAGTCCAATGCTTAATTATCTCATCAATATTTTCATTATGTTCTTTTGCAAGTGCTTGGAATTGATTTCTAAAAGTAAGGCCTAAATTAACTCCATTTACAATAATATTAATAATTAACCAATTTCCATTTTTATCTTTTCTTACCTTGTAAGTGATTGGATAAATATTACTTGAGGTAATTAGATTCTGCTGAACATCCTCAGTTTTTTGAAACTCAGATGATTCGGGAAAAATAGTAATAATTTTTTGATCGCCCCACTGAGCTAAAGTGGAAGAGTATGTATCAAGCAAAGAAGTTTTAAAAGATTCGATAAATTGAAGCCTTTGTGCCTTTGAAGCAGCAAGATAATATTTTTTACCCATTACACTAGCACCCACTCTTCTAAAATCAACCATGGGTTCAAAAACATAATTAATTTTATCTTTAAATAATTCAGGATCCTCAGTAAAAAGTTCTTGATTATTTCTTATAATAGCCACCATCTCTTGAGCTTGAGTATCAATAAATTTATGAGGGTTGGAAGCACTCATCGCATTACTGTGCATACATATAATTCCAAGAAAAAAAGCTAGAGATTTCAAAGTAATATTCATAGGGGTATTATAACATTAGTAAAAAACTATAAATTAAATATGAAAGATAAAAATTTTATCAGCTCAGCCTTGAATGTAATTGAGATAGAGTCAAAGGCTGTGATGAATTTAAGCAATCAAATTCGGCCTGATTTTGAAAATCTTTGCATAAATATTCTGAAAATAAAGGGAAAACTTATTTTAATGGGCATTGGCAAATCTGGTCATATTGCTCAAAAAATTTCAGCAACATTATCAAGTACTGGCACTTCATCATTTTTCATACATCCAACTGAAGCAGCTCATGGTGATTTAGGGATGATAAGTAAAAAAGACGCTATTTTGATTTTGTCAAATTCAGGAGAAACAAAAGAAATAATTGAAATTTTGCCTGCTCTGAAACGTTCAACCACAAATATTTTTACCCTTACTAATAACGACCAATCCACTATTGCTAAAACTGGCAAAATTAATTTAGTTATAAATGCTGATGAAGAAGCTTGTCCACTAGACCTAGCCCCAACATCCTCAACTACAATTGCATTAGTATTTGGAGACGCGCTAGCAATAGCTCTCCTAGAAGCTCGTGGCTTCGGCAAAGATGATTTTGCAAAATCTCATCCAGCAGGACAGCTTGGAAAAAAACTCACAACACTAGTTCAGGATTTGGCAGTCAAGAATGATAAAGTGCCAATGGTAAATCAAACTACATCATTAAAGGATGCATTAATAGAAATAACTGACAAAAAACTTGGGGTAACTTTAGTTTCAGATGATAAAAAAGTGATTGGAGTTTTTACAGATGGTGATCTGAGGAGATGCCTGAATGATGACGTAGATTTAAATAAGACGCCTATAATAGATGTAATGACTGCTAACTTTAAAAGTATTAAATGCAATGCTCTCGCTATTGATGCTGCTGAAATTATGGAAAAAAATAAAATTTTTAGCTTAGTTGTTAATTCCTCAAACAATAACCTAGATAGCATAGGTATTATCACCATGCATCAACTTCTTGAAGCAGGGATAATATAAAAAAAGAAATGTTAAAAAGGCATAAACTTTTGTTAATCATACTTGGATTTTTTTATCTTCCTATTTCAGCGTCAGAAGAAAGCTCAATATTCCAAAATATTTCAATCCAATCAGATCAAGTAACTTTTCATCAAGAAACTAAGCAACTAGCTTTTAAAAATAATATTAGAATCAAAATTGATAACTACTTTATAAAAGGCTCTGATGCTATTCTCAGCCACAAAGACGAAAAATTAGAAATATTTGGAAAACCAGCAACTATTCAATCTAATGCCATCGATGGTGAAGCAGAAATATTTGTGATCTATCCAAATAAATCTATAGACTTAATTGGAAACGCAAAACTCTTAAATCAGGGAAATTCAATCACATCCAATCTCATTACATATCAAATTAGCTCAAATGAATAGCAACTGTCTAAGTCTAACCAATATTGAAAAGATCCTGGGCTCCAAAATAATCCTTTCAGGCATAAGTTTCTCAATTGGTGCAAATGAAATTGTGGGTTTGCTTGGCCCAAATGGTGCAGGAAAGACAACTGCCTTTTACATAGCTGCAGGTTTACTTTTTCCCAATCAAGGTAAAGTATTGATCAATAATAAAGATGTTACAGATGCCCCCATGCATGCTCGAGCTAGGTTAGGATTAGGCTACCTACCTCAAGAACCCTCAATATTTCCAGATCTAAGTGTTGAAAATAATCTTTTAGGGATAGCAGAAGTAAGCAATCAAAATAAAGATCAAACAATTCAAAAAGTAACCAAAATTGTCAATGAGTTTGATTTAAAAAAAATCCTTAACATTAAGGGAAGAATGTTATCCGGCGGGCAGAGAAGAAAAGTTGAAATAGCACGCACTTTGATTTGTGAGCCAAGCATCATGCTTCTAGATGAGCCTTTTGCTGGAATTGACCCAATTGCTGTTGAAGAAATCAAAGAGTTACTTCAAGAAATTTGTAATAAAAATATTTCGATTTTAATTACAGACCACAATGTTAGAGAAACATTAAGCTTATGCGATAAAGCTATTATACTCAGTGAGGGTAACATTATTGCTGAAGGCAGTGAGAAAAGCTTAAAAGAAAATCCTCATGTTCAAGAAAAATATTTTGGAAAAATGTTTTCTTAAAACATGGTGATTAAACTTGTAAGAGAATTTAAACAAAATCAACAGCTATCAATAACTCCGCAATTAAAAAAATCAATTGATCTTCTGCAGCTATCAAGACTTGAAATTATTAATAAAATTAATAGTGAGATTGAAAAAAATCCTTTTCTTAAAAAAGACTTTGATGATGAGCCAACTTCAAGCTTTGATGGCGCGGATCTTTTGGAGAATTTACCCAATGAATTAACTTTACAAAACCATCTTAAAAACCAATTACAAGAAATAAAGCTTAGCAATGCAGAAACAAAAATTGCATTAGTAATTATCCAGTCTTTGGAAGAAAATGGCTTGCTTCAAATAGATCTAGATGAAATAGAAGAGATGATGGAGTATGCCTATTCTATAAAAGAAATAAAAAATGTCTTACATAATGTTATTCAGGAGCTAGATCCATATGGGATTGGTGCTAGAAATTTCAAAGAAACAATTTATATACAATTAAAGAAACAACTTCTCCCAATCGAGGAATTAGAAATTGCAAATAAAATTTTATTTGATCCTCAATTCTCTAATTTTGAGGATGCAAAAGCTCATTTAGCGACACATTACTCTGAACATTCTATTCATTCTACACTTAAAAAAATTAAACAATGCAATTTGTCACCGGGTTTAAAATTTGAATCAACTCATCTTATCCAACCAGACTTAGAAGTGATTCCGGATAACAATCAAAACCTTAGTGTAAGGTTTAAACAAGATAACTTTCCTTTGATCAGCCTTGATGAAGATTTAGAGAAATTAGTTAAAAATAAACAAAATAAAGCAAGCAAAGCACTAAAAGAAAAAATGGGAGAAGCAAAGTGGTTGATTAGGGCAATCCATAAAAGAAATGAAACTGTTCAAAATGTAGGTACATTGATTTGCAAAATACAAGCTGATTTTCTATCAAATAAGTCCGCTGAATTGAAACCTGTATCAAATATTGAGCTTGCAAAAGAGCTAAAAATTAGTGCATCAACTGTCTCAAGAATTTTAAGATCAAAATATATTCAAACACCCAAAGGTGCTATCTCAATGAAATCACTCTTAGCTAGCTCTGTTTCTAAAACTAGAAAAGTTACTCCAACACAATTAATGGAAGAAATTCAAAAGATAGTTGAAGGAGAAAGAAAAAAATTAAGCGATCAAAAAATTTCAGATCTGCTCAATAAACGGGGATTTAACCTTGCTCGAAGAACAATCTCAAAATATCGAAAAAAAATAAACCTACCAAGTTCAAGAAATAGATAATTTATAATTTAGTAAGTTAGAATTGGGAGTATGAATGAGATAACCCCTCATAAATTCTCGTCTGAAGATCTTCTTAAAAAGATTCAGGGGCAAGAGGTAGAGCCCTCTATCAATCAGATTAAGAGAATTCTATCTGGAATGCATCCTTCAGAAGTAGCGCACAGCATAGAGTCTTTGCCGCCTAAAGAAAGAAAATTTTTATGGTCACTAATTGATACACAAAATGAAGGCGAGATCATTGCAGAGTTACATGATGAAATTCAGCAAGAGCTCATTTCAGAGATTTCACCGGAAGAGCTAATTACTATAATTCGTGATTTAGAGCTAGATGAAATTGTTGATATTCTCCAAATTCTTCCAGATCAAAAAACAGAAAACATTTTGTCTGCTATGTCGCAAAGAGATAGGCAAAGAATTCGAGAAGCCCTAGTATATCCAGAAGATTCAGCTGGTGGACTTATGAATACTGATGTTATAAGTGTCAGGCCAAAGCACAACTTAGAAGTAGTGATGAGATATCTGCGTGCTCAAAGAGAGTTACCTAAAAATACTGATCAAATCTTTGTTGTTTCGAGAGAAAATAAATATCTTGGCTCTCTGCCAATTTCCTTAATTGTTGTCTCAGATCCGGCTCTCAACGTCAGAGAGCTAATGGAAACTGAAACTCAACCTTTAGAAGCAAATTTAAATGATAAAGACGTATCAAGATTATTCGAACAAAATGATTGGGTCTCAGCTCCAGTAATAGATGATGAATCAAGATTGATTGGAAGAGTAACAATTGATGATGTTGTTGATGTAATAATGGAAGATGCGGATCAAAATTTTCTTGGGATGGCTGGAGTTGCTGAGGATACATTTGCACCGCCAGCTCGAGCTGCACGGAGTAGAATTTTATGGCTGTCTATTAATCTCCTGACAGCATTTATAGCATCCATGACAATAAGCCTTTTTCAAGCAACGATTGATCAAATAGTATATTTAGCTATCTTGATGCCAATTGTTGCAAGTATGGGTGGAGTTGCTGGCACTCAAACTTTAACAATTATGATTCGAGGATTAACACTACAACAAATTAATCAATCTAATCTAAAATGGTTATATAAACGAGAAGTAGCAGTTTCAATTATTAATGGAATCTTGCTAGCCGTCCTGGTCGGTGGAATAACCTATCTCTGGTTTGATGACATGATTATTGCATCTCTGATTTGTGTGGCTATGATTGCAAACTTAATATCCTC
Source organism: uncultured SAR86 cluster bacterium (assembly GCA_902593675.1). GTDB lineage: Bacteria > Pseudomonadota > Gammaproteobacteria > Magnimaribacterales > D2472 > D2472. Next base: position 67,210 of record CACJJI010000004.1, on the reverse strand, counting down.
AGCAATTGCAGGTATTTTTATACCTTTAATTTTACGAAAATTTAATCAAGATCCAGCGATTGCTGGAAGCGTTGTTGTAACAACTGTGACTGATGTAATAGGTTTCTTTTCTTTTCTGGGCCTTGCTACTTTATTTCTTGTTTAACTCTTTCTAATTTCGGATCTTTAATAGTTCCAAGAACTTCATATTGATAATTAGTAAGATTATTTATATCTTCTTCAAAAATTTCATTTATTACAGCTGAACCAGCCACAGCTGGAAGACCTCCAAGGATTGCAGCATACCAGGGAAGATTTTCTCCAACTCTAATTCTCAAATCTAAATTAAGATCCAGATCATTTAGCTCGCTTTCAGAATTCTTGTCAATTTGACCAACCCATTTCATTTTAGCTGCATTTGTTTCAATAAATAATGGAGATGCAAGTCGCAGCTTTGATTTATTGAACAATAAGTCTCCCTCAACTCTGCCTAACTGCACAGAAGTAAACTCATCAATTGAAAGATCTAGGTTCGCTAGCTTTCCTAAAATATTCCTTAAATTTAGAACGCCAAGCAAATTAAAAGCCAATGAATCAGAAATAGAATCTTTGATTACTAGATCTTTCAAAATAAAATTACTATCTCCTTCTATATGACTTAAAGTAGAAAGTTCTTCCCATTGTAAATTTATTGATCCATTAAAATAGGAAAAATCTGCAAGCTCCCTTAGGTAAGGGATTTTATTCGAATCTTTAATTAGAAAATCTCCTCTAATTTTATAGAGAGGCTTTATCTTGTCTATTGAAAAATATGCAACTGAAGAATTTTTCATAGGTTTAATAGAAATTAAATTTGAGGTTAATTTAAGATTATTTGCTGAAAAGTTCTTTTTATTATTTACAAGATACACATCGAGATCTTTTATTTTTATTTTGCTGAAAGAGGAATTTTTGACAATTAATCTTGAATTGATGGTTATTTCAGAGTTTGATTGTGATGCATTGATAAAATCTACATCATGAATAATTGAGTCCTTTATTTCTATTCTCATAAAACCCGTCTGATCAACCTTAAGATTCAAATTAAGCTTATCTGCAATTAAACTTCCTATGATTTCTGGATTTTTTAAATCAAAAAAACCAGAAAGGTCAGAAAACTTATTATCAAAAAATTTAAAATTTTTAATATCAAAAGCAAGTTTATTAAACTTTATAGATGTTAGTTCTCTGTTACTAGGCAACAAAGAAATTAATAGATTCTCATCCATAAATTGTGAATAAAGATATAGATTTAACCCAATTTCCTTATAAAAATTTCTATACTGATCAGGTAGTTTTTTACCTATTGAAATGTATCCATCATATTTTTTTAGATCTCTAATATGCATATCAACTTTTTGATTGTTGACTCTTATTGATGGATTTAAAAAATTAGTTATAAAAATTTCAGTAGGCAATCTTATTAATTTGTTTTTTGAAAGTGAGCTTAATGGTGAATTTAACTCAATATTTTTAAGATCAGAATTTAACTTTAAAATGGGTTGAGAATTTTTTTTAATATTCAAATGTATTTTAAAAAGATCATTGCCCGAAACCTGAAGATATAATGAATCTTTAATAAAATATCCTGGATCAAAATTGATATTTGTTGAAAAAGTAAGATCGTATTCTTCAGTTAAATCTTCTCCTAAAAGGTTAACTAATATTTCTTCATTCATGAAAGTTGAAGGCAATGATCCAAAGATTGAATCTAGGTCGACGACAAAGATGTTTGCCTTATCAAATTTAATCTTTTGAGGTTGTGAAATTGGTATAAAGAAAGTTTCTGTTTTTAATGAAATAGCATTATTAAAATTCGAAGCTGATAATTTAATCTCTCCCTTATGTTCTGCTTGTATATCAGGAAAGTTAATGCCTACCCCCTCAACATTAAATGCACTGTTAAGATCATTAGATTTCAAATCATGCAATGAGTAGAATCTGAGCTTTTGAGTATTATAATTAATCAGCCCATATGCCTCTTTATAAGAAAAATTAGTGACTTTTCCGGATGGAGAAAAAATATATAAATTTTGACTATCAGCCTCAATAACTGGTCTAGCAAAATTAATAATTGAATCTTCGTTGAGTATTAATTTTGATTCATCCATTAAGATTTTTGCTTTTAAATCAGCTTTGGAACTAGAACTCGGAGTGGAGTATTTAAAATATATTGAATTTTTTACTGCTAAATTAAGGCTTGCATCTATGTATGTGCTAGCCGATTTCAAAGAACTAGGCAGTGAGAATGTGATTAAATCTTTAGAAACATCTTGTCCTGTAAGCTCAATAAATAAAGAATTGATTGGTTCCAGATTTATGTTTAAAGCAAGGTCAATACTAGCAGATTGATTTTTAATACGAGCTTTAAGATCAAAAACCGAATCTGAAAAATTTCCTTCCCCTAAAATTGATGCTGAAATGAAATTATGGTTACGATTTTGTAATATTGCCGAATTAGAATTTACTAAAAATTTTATCTGATCTCTATGCCCAGAAAAGCTTCCACTGAGATTGCTAACTTCCTTGAAATACATATCATTAAGATCAAGATCTTTAATAAATCCAGAATATCTTGGTAACAAGTTATCTAATGATAAAAAAAGGTTTTCAATAATTAAATTGGAAAAATTTAATGCCTCGATTCTTAAAATCTGAGGTGAAAGAATTAATCTTGGGACTGTTAAAGATTTTTTTTTAAGATTAATTTGAATGGGGTATTCTTCATCTATAAGTGGATGAAGGAATTCTGTTAATTTTAATATGCCTATATTTTTTTGAGAATGATAATGAAATGATCCTTTATTTGGCTGAATTGAGAAGGATTTAAGAGAGAAACCGCTTGAGTCAAAAGAACCCCTGATGTTTGATTGATTGTTTTGAAATTCTCCAACCGCATTTATTTGGAATACTAAATCTTTGATAGATGAAGTATTGAAAGTGGGGATGAAATTTAACCATTCGTATGAATGAAGATTTAATGAAAAGCGATAAGAATCCTCAAAAGAACTTAAAGCGATAGTACTTAATTGGTCGTTATGAAAAAAGCTTAGCTGGCCATTAAAAGATCTAAATAAATCTCCAAAAAGATTGCCATTAATTTCAAATATTGAATCATTTCTTTGGTATTTCAAATTTTCAAATGACAGCAAAATTTCATCACTAAAATTTATTATAGAGTTTGGGTATGAATTGCTACTTCGTAAATTTGAAAAGTCAAAGTAACCATCTTTTATAGTGATATTATTGATATTAATAAAGTAAAAAAGCTTATGGGGTTTTAGAGATAATCCTAGATCTAATTCTTTTGCCTGAATTAAAACCCTATCATTATGCGTGATATGTAAATTATTAAAATTTAGATTTCTATTTAATGCGTTTCCAGAACTTTCCAATTCAGAAAAATCTATTGAGTAGGCAGGAAAAACATAGTTATCTATGACTTTAATTAAGCTCAATGGGGAGAAAGCCAAAACGGTAAGCAACAAGAAAAATGTCCAACTTAAAATACCCAAGCAAATTACAAAGATGCTAAATAATTTTTTCATATTCTATAAATTTGAAAAAATACTTCTTCGAAAGGTTCTCATGATTATATAAATTGCTACCCACAAAACCGCATTAACAAGAAAGCTAAATAGCAAGATAACATAAGAATAATTATACGGAGAAAGTAAAAGGTACTTACATGCAATATAGAATGTGGAAGAACCTGAGAAGAAAACTGCTAGCTGAAAATAAGAAAAAATTCTAAAACGAAAAACATATAAGTGAATAACGTAAGAAGTTGCAACAAAAAAAAGCATATTGAAACCAATCGCATTAGAAAAAAACAAATCGATAACTAGACCATAAAATAATGCAGCTGAGCTCTGCAGTTTTTCTGGCATTGCAAAAACCCAGTATGAAAAAATTAAAAAGCCAAAATTTAATTCAAGGAAAAAATTAATAGTTAAGGGATTTAGAGAATTATCTAGCCAAAATCCCAAAAAGATAGTTGAAAAAATGATTAAGTGATTGCTAAATTTCATCGGTTTCTTTGCTTATCATTCCATAGTAAGTTTCTTCTAGGGGGTTAGTTTTTAAGGTTATCAAAACCTCAATCCCATTAATTGAAACTGTATTAATAGCTGATACAAATCCAATTTCTACATTTTTAAAAAAAATACCTCCTAACCCAGAAGTATAGACAGCATCACCAATTTGAATTTTAACATTTTCATTATTCTGATCTAACATGCAAGAAATTAACATTGGCTTACCTTTGCCTCTGGCATCACAATAAAAAGAATTAGATTTAATAGGTAAAACATGACTAGTATCTGATAAAAGGATGACTTCAGTAAAACCTAAATAAGAATCCTTGGTTTGGCCAACAAATGAGCCTCCTGCATATACTGGGATATTTTTTTCTGCTGAAACATTATTAATATTTTGTAAGAAAATCCTGTGTGTTGAGCAGCAAAGATAGTTTCGCAGATCCACAGAAGCTATTTTATATATATCAATATCATTATTATAAAACGAGCTCATTAAATCTTTTTGAAAATTAATAATTTCAATCTTTACTTCGCTATTTTTTCTTTCAATAAATTCCTTTGTTCTTATTTTGAAGATTTGCTCTTTTAATTCTTTGTTTTCATTTAAGAGGCTTCTATTTTTTTTAAAAGAATGAAATATATTACTGATATTTTCTAATATCTCGCTAGAAATCATCTGCGCATATAGAGTAGAAGCATTAACATAGCCTCTTAAAGGAGTAAAAGTTCCATAGCTAATATCGCTGAATAGCAATATTACTGATAGAAAAAAGCCAATTGCATAATTTCTTACAGGAGTATATGTAGGCGTAGATCTCGCCATATTTAGTTAGTTATTCTGTTGAAAGTAAATCAATATTGTACTTTTCAATAATTTCAAGAGCCTTGCCGCCACCTCTTGCTACGCATGTTAAAGGATCTTCGGCGCAAATTACTGGGATCCCAGTTGAAGAAGAAATTAATTTATCAAGATCTCTCATCAATGCCCCTCCTCCAGTAAGTACAATGCCCCTTTCAGCTATATCTGCAGCTAGCTCAGGCGGAGAAAGTTCGAGCGCGTTTCTGATGGCTCTTACCATTCCTGACAAGGGATCTCTCATTGCTTCATATACTTGAGCGCTTTTTAATGTAAAAGTCTCAGGAATTCCCTCAGCTAAATTTCTTCCGGTCACATTCATTTCCATATCTTCGGAATCAGGTGAGGCACAACCAATAGAGTATTTAATTTTTTCAGCCGTCGATTCTCCAATCACACATCCATAATTTCTTCGAACCCATGATGTGATTGAGCTATCCATAAGATCTCCACCAATTTTTACTGATTCAGCATAAACAACTCCATTTAATGATAGGATTGCAATTTCTGAAGTACCCCCTCCAATATCAACAACCATATTGCCGTTAGCCTCTTCAACAGGAAGGCCTGCTCCAATGGCTGCAGCCATTGGTTCTTCAATCAATTTTACATCTCGGGCCCCTGCACCTAAAACAGATTCTCTAATAGCCCTTCTTTCAACTTGCGTTGATCTGCAAGGAACACATACCAAAACCCTTGGACTTGGCTTAATAAATCTCTGCTCATGTACTTTTGCGATAAAGTGCTGGAGCATTTTTTCTGTAACCTGGAAGTCTGCGATAACTCCTTCGGATAAAGGTCTAATGGCTTTAATATTTCCAGGAGTTCTACCAAGCATTTTTTTGGCTTCATGCCCAACCGCTACAACTGTTTTTTGACCTCGACTTTCACGAATGGCTACAACAGAAGGTTCATTTAGAACTATTCCTATGTCTTTTGTGTAAATTAATGTATTTGCTGTGCCTAAATCTATTGATAAATCATTAGAAAATAGGCCTCGAACAGTTTTAAATAGATTGAAATCCACTATGATAATCCTTGTAAATTCATTTTAAGATGCTTTTAGTTTAATATTGCGCATCAAAAATAAATAATATCATATGGATAAAGAAACAGTCAGAACTATTTGCTATCTAGCAAGACTTAGAATTGATCAAAAAAAGTCTGAAAAGATAGAAAATGATCTAGAAACCATTATCGAGCTTATTAGCGGTCTTCAATCTATAGATACATCAAATATTGAACCTCTTTATAGCCCCCTCGAAATGACAGCGCTCAAGCATGAAGATGAAGAAAAATCTGACAATAAGAAAGAAAAATTCCTTGAGAATGCTCCAGCATCAAATGATGACTATTTTTTAGTACCAAGAGTGGTTGAATGAGCATCCAGTTCAAATCTATAACCGAATTAAGAGCTATGCTTGATGATAAACTAATTTCTCCATTGGAATTAGCACAAGAATCTCACAAGTTAGCAAACAAATATAAAAAACTAAATTGTTTTGTAACAATGGATGATGATTTTAGCAAAAAAAAAGCTGGCGCTATAAATCTTAATCAAGAAAATAATTCGCTCCTATCAGGCATACCTTTAGCCCAAAAAGATTTGTTTTGCACTCAGGGTTTAAGAACAACATGTGCATCTAAAATACTTTCAAATTTTATTCCTCCATACACAGCAACTGCTGTTAAGAAGCTTGAGGATTCTGGATCAATAACAATTGGCAAAACAAATATGGATGAGTTTGCTATGGGCTCCTCTAACGAAACAAGCTATTTTGGCAATGTTCATAACCCTTGGAAAAAAGGTTATGTTCCTGGAGGAAGTTCTGGAGGATCTGCGGCAGCAGTTGCAGCTGGAATAGTTCCTGCGGCAACAGGAACCGATACTGGAGGCTCTATTCGTCAACCTGCAGCACATTGTGGAATTACTGGATTAAAGCCAACCTATGGGAGAATTTCAAGATGGGGGATGATTGCTTTTGCATCAAGTCTTGACCAAGCTGGTCCACTAGCAAGAACAGCAGAAGATTGCGCCGTCTTACTTAGTATAATGTCAGGTCATGATCTAAAAGATACAACATCTTTAAATGTTGAAGTGCCTAATTTTTTATCAAAACTAAATGATCCTATCAAAGGTTTAAAAATAGGTATTATTAAAGAATTCGATCTCAGCGATCTAGATAAAGAAGTTCAAACACGATTTGAAGAATCTAAAAAAGTCTATGAGAAGCTAGGCGCTGAATTCGTGGATGTTTCGCTGCCAAATATTTCTGCATCGGTTCCAACCTATTATTCTATTGCTCCGGCTGAATGTTCATCAAACTTGTCGCGATTTGATGGGGTGCGTTTTGGGCATAGGGCTGAAAACACAGATGATTTGAATGACCTATATATTAAATCAAGAAGTGAGGGATTTGGAGATGAGGTAAAACGGAGAATATTAATAGGGACATATGCTCTTTCAGCTGGATATTATGATGCATATTATAAAAAAGCTCAGCAGGTAAGGAGATTAATTAAAAATGATTTTGATCATGTCTTTGAATCAGTTGATATTTTAATGACACCTACTTCGCCTAGTACTGCCTTTAAATTTGGAAGTAAAGGCGCTCAAAACCCTGTTGAACTATACCTTGAAGACCTTTTTACAATTTCATCAAATTTAGCTGGTTTGCCAGCAATGTCTATTCCTCATGGTCAAGTAAACTCATTACCTGTTGGTCTTCAACTGATTGGAAATTTCCTAAGAGAAGATCAGCTGCTAAATGCTGCACATATCTTTCAGCAAAATACAGAATTCCATCTTGCCAAACCAAACATGGAGGACTTTTAATGATTTGGGAGACAGTTATTGGGCTTGAAACACATGTCCAACTATCTACAAAAACCAAGCTATTTTCTAGAGCTTCAACTGCTTTTGGAGCACCTCCTAACACAAACGTAAATCTAGTAGATTGTGGTCTCCCAGGGGTTTTGCCGTCTGTAAATAAAGAAGCTTTTTATAAAGCTATTAGATTTGGAATTGCAATTGGAGCTCAAATCAATCAAACATCTATTTTTGATAGAAAAAATTACTTTTATGCAGACCTACCAAAAGGATATCAAATCACGCAAATGGATTTACCAATTGTTTTGGGTGGGTCAATAGAAATTACTACTGATGATTTATCAAAAACGATCAATATAACTAGAGCTCATTTAGAAGAGGATGCAGGTAAATCAATCCATGATGAATATGATGGCTTCTCTGCAATTGATCTTAATAGAGCTGGAACCCCTCTCTTAGAAATAGTCTCAGAACCAGAAATATCAAGCGCAAAAGAGGCGGTTGCATACATGAAAGCAATGCATCAGCTTGTAACCTATTTAGATGTATCTGATGGAAATATGGCTCAAGGCTCTTTAAGATGTGATGCCAATGTTTCTATTAGAAAAAAAGGTAATAAAGAGCTAGGCACAAGAACCGAAATAAAAAATATTAATTCTTTCAAATTTATTGAAAAAGCAATTAATTATGAGGTCAAAAGACAAATTAAAATTCTCGAAAATGGAGAAAAAGTTACCCAGGAAACAAGACTCTACGATAGCGTAAAAGATGAAACTCGCCCAATGCGATCAAAGGAATTTGCAAATGATTACAGATATTTCCCAGAACCAGACCTTTTACCAGTTGTTATTTCTAATGAAGAAATGCAAACAATTAAAGATAAATTTCCAGAGCTCCCAAAAGAGAAAGAAAATCGCTACATAAAAGAATTTAATTTATCAGCATATGATGCTCAAATTATTGCATCGTCTAAATCTATGGCAGATTTCTTTGAAGACGCAGCAAAAAAAACAACAAATTATTCACTTCTATCCAATTGGTTAATCGGTGATATTAGCGCTTTTTTAAATAAAGAAATGATTGAGATACATGAATCAAAATTAAACTCTGTTAATGTAGCAATGCTGATCAATAGAATTGATGATCAAACTATTTCAGGGAAAATTGGAAAATCTATTTTTGAAGAAATGTGGGTTAGTGGATCCTCGCCAGATGAAATTATAGAATCTCAAGGATTAAAACAAATTTCAGATGATGGTGCCATCGAAGAAATAATTATGACTGTGATCAGCGATAATCCGGATCAAGTAGAAGCATATCTTGGAGGCAAAGATAAGCTTTTTGGATTCTTTGTAGGACAAGTTATGAAATTAACTGAAGGAAAAGCGAATCCTCAAACAGTTAATAAAATTCTTAAAGAGCAATTAAAGAAATAATCTATCCTTTAAAAGGATCAAAAATCATAGATTTAATATTGTTTGAGAAATTTCCTTCAACACCAATATTTTTAAGCTGTTCGTTATTATCTTTTGGCCAATAAAAAGTTTTAAATACATGATCCCAAATAATAAGATTATTTCCATAATTGTGATTTGCTATTTCTGGTTTCAGATTATGATGCCACCTATGAAGTTCTGGACCAGAGAAAAAATAATTAAGAATTCTTTGATCTTGCTTTGCGTTAATATGCTGCCAAAATCCGTGAACAGTACTGAAAATCGTTACCAGAGCAATAATTTTTGCTTCTGCGCCTAAAAGTAATAAAGGAACAATTCCACAAACCTGAAGCAATGTCACATCAAGGTAATGGAATCTCGTTGCATTAAACCAATACAGTCTTTGGGGGTTATGATGAATCTTATGAAATCGCCATAAAAAAGGAATCTCATGACAAGCTCTATGAAACCAGTAAAGTCCAAATTCAGAAATGATTAAAGCAACAACTAATTGAAAATATATATTTAATTCTGATGGCCATAAATCAAATCCTCCTCCAGAAAATTTAATAGCAATAGAAGCAAGAAAAATTTGTAATAATTGACTTTGAAATAAAACATAATTCACAACAAAAAGAGACGCATCAGGAAAAAAATTTTCTTTAAAATTTGGTCTCCAATCTTTAAATAAAGGTATAAAAAACTCTCCTACAATTGTAAAAATAATTGAACCAATAGCAGCAAAAAATAATACTTCTAATTCACTGTATCCAAATTCAATCAAAAAAATTGATGCGCTTAGAATAGAGACTATACAAATTAAATATCCGAACCTAGAAAATGCTAATTGCATAAGTCAATTAAAACTTTTGATGCTAAATTGCCATCTTGTGCCAGCTCAAATGCCTTTTTATGATCTTGAATCTTGCATTTATGGCTTACAAATTTTCTTTGATCAATAATGCCTTTTGATAAAATTTCCAATGATTCAGAAAATTCTATATTTGAATATGCCATAGAACATGTTATGGCAAGCTCACGCATTAAGACTGATCTGAAATCAATAGATGCCTCCTCTTGATGCAATCCTGCAACAACTATTCTTGTGTGTGTTTTTGAAATATTAATTATGTCACTAATTAATTTATGACTCCCTGTGCAATCAATAAAAACATCTGTTTTTGAAGTAGGGATACCGAATACTTGCCCTTGGCCATGAAATTCTTTTAATGCATTGGTGAAGCTATCCCAATCCGTATATGCTTTTACAAAATCTAAATCATTTGCATTTGAAACTCTTAGATTATGAAGATCTACTGCAACTATATTTTTGTATCCAAAATAATTTAACAATGTAACCACTGCAAATCCAATGCATCCTAATCCGCAAACCGCAATTTTTGAATTTGGATCTAAATTTGAACGATGAATTGTTCTTAAGGCAACTGCAAAGGGTTCTACCAATGCGCCTATTTCAAATGACATATCTTCTGGTAATTTAAAAATACTTTCATTTAAAACGGCATTCTTTACTAGTAAAAAATTTGTCATCCCTCCTTCTAGCCCACCATTTCCGATGCTGTTATTATTTCCCATAGGATTAATGGCCACCCTATCATCAATATTAATATTTTTGATATTGGATCCAATTTCAATAACTACTCCTGACATTTCATGACCAAGTGGCATTGGCTCCTTTTGAGGACCCATTAATCCACCCGAAGATAAATAACTTAAATCAGTTCCACATATTCCACAGTACTTAATAGCAACAATTAAGTCATTTGCTCCCATATTAGGATAATTAACCAAATCAAGGGATAAGATATTGGGGCCTTGAATATTAATTTGATGGGTTTTCTTATTCATTTAATTTATTTTTAGTTTCTTCTATTTCAAACTCTAGCCATTTAATTATCCAGCGATTTGAATTTTTTTGAGCTTCTTCAAGCAGAATTTGATGAATATTTAAGTACATTTTTAATGCTTCTTTATTGTCGTCTGAAGAAATAATAATTTCAGAAATATTAATAGCTTTTAAATATTCTTTTTGATCAATAAGTACTTTTATTCTTTTTAATGCGATTTCTTTATCAATTAAATCATTTAAATCAGGAAAAATATTTGTTGGAGAGTAAGCATATAATTCTGTCGTTGAATTATGTCTAAACCAACCTGTATATCCCTCATAAATAGAACGAACAGCCCATTCAACAGTCCCATACCCCTCTCCAACTGATAATTCTCTTGGCAAAACTACCTCTTGCATTAAGTTAAACATATCTTTTCCAGAATTAATTCCATCTACTGTTTTGGTGTGAATGTATTCAACTGCATCATGAAGATTTTTTACTTCTTTGTTGATTAATTTCTGTCCCTCAATAGGTTTAAAGTGACCTGTAATTAATACTTCAGGATTTAGCTCTAAAACCTTTTTACACATATCTAGATAGGGAATTGCAAACCTAATTCTATCCCCACGGATAGTACAAAAATTTGGAATATGAGGAAACAAAGGCCCAAAGGCATTTCCAGAAAAAAGAATTTTATGTTGTGGTAGATAGACTAAGAGAGCATCCAAAGTTTCTCCGCCAGGAACGGAATACAGTTCTAAATCAAGCCCCCCTAAAGATATTCTATATTCATCATCAAACAAGACATCTGGCTCAGCAATTGATTGAATATCTTTAAATCCCATTTTCTCTGCTTTGGCTATGGCATCATTCATCAGATCGATCATTTCTCCGAAAAATTTATATGCATTTAATACCCTTCCACCTTGAGTTAATGAATCAAAAGATTGATGTTCGATAATATTTTTTTGTGCAATTAGGGTCGCATCAGGATTATATTCTTTAAAAAAACCTGATCCTCCAACATGATCCACATGACCTTGAGTATAAATAATGTATTTAATTTCTTTATTATTGACTTGATCAAAACAATGTTTGTGAATTGGAGCTTCTACACCTAGTCCAGTATTTATTAAAATATTTCCTTCAGATGTTTCTATCAAATAGCTATTACTAGCCCCTTCAGATAAAAAAATAAAATCATTTATTTGAAAAGGTTTTGACTGGCTTGCTGGCTTTATATCTAAAGATCCAGGCCTTTTATTGATAAGTAAAGATCCCATATTCACATGTTATTATATTTATTCATGAGCAACATCTCTTTTGATTATTCTAATACAGATATTCTTGTCACTGGCGGAACAAGTGGTATTGGTAAGGCTATTGCGGAGGCTTATTTAGCGTCAGGCGCCAATGTAACAATTACTGGAACAAAAACCTCCATAGAAGACTATAAAGATATCCCAAAAGAATTTTCTTATATTAAATTAAACCTAGAAGATAAAAATAATATTGATGAAATTAAAAAATCTATAAAAAAATTAGACATTCTTATTAATAATGGTGGTCTCAGTTTTCCAGACGGAAAAAGTGAGGATGATCCTGATATCTTTGATAGAGCCGTCTATATTCACCTAAACAGCTTTTATAGATTATCTAATTTACTTCAACCTATTTTAATGCAATCCAATCTTCAAGGAGGCGCATCTATTATTGGTATAGCTTCAATGACATCTTTTTTTGGAATGCCAATTGTTCCAGGTTATGGAGCTGGTAAAGGTGGTTTGGTTCAGCTTATCAAGACTTTATCAATGAAATGGGCTGATCAATCAATTCGGGTTAATGCTGTAGCTGCCGGATATATAAAAACTAGAATGACTGAGCCCATCATCAATTCAGAAGAATTTTCAAAAGATATATTAAATAGAATTGCATTAAAAAAATTTGGGGATCCTGCTGATATAGCTAATGCTGTATTATTTCTAACATCTCATTCAGCGAGATACATCACTGGTGAAACTCTAAGGGTCGATGGAGGCTATTCAATTTCTAGCTGAAAATGTCAAAAAAAATTAAAATTGATGATTTAACAAATCCAATACTTAGTGAATTTCAAAAGGCTGCAAAAGATTATGGTGAAACGCTAAAAATAGATTTGCATGCTGAAGCTATCATCAATGAGGCATGCAAAAATTCAGGACTTCAAGATTTTGGAGATGAAGATTTTATTTTAAGATTAGATGTTTTGATGCGGTCGGTTTCAAATGATGAGGGATTAGCAGGGATAGGAAAGCTTGGTATTTTTAATGATCAAGTTAGATATTTAGAGAATAGACTAAAATTTCAAAAATTTAAGAAAAAGTTTCCTGAGTATCAAGATGAAATTATCTCTAAACCTATAATTATTATTGGTCTACCAAGGTCTGGCACCACGCATCTTTTAAACCTTATAGCATCTGATTCAAGATTAAAATCTCTACCATATTGGGAAAGTCTGAGGCCATTTCAAGAAAAAATACTAAATTTAGACAACAAAAAAGACTCTAGACAAGAAGAAGCATTTAAAGAATATGAGAGCTTCCTTCAAACTATGCCTTTGCTGAAATCGATGCATGATATGCATCCAAATCATATTCATGAAGAGATTGAACTTCAGGCTATGGATTTTTCAACTTATCTTCCTGAGTGGTTAGCTTATGTTCCTGAATGGAGGGATTACTACCTCTCACATAATCAAATTAATCATTATCAATACTTAAAAGATGTCTTAAAGGCTATGCAATTCATTCAAGGGCCTAAAAAGTGGATACTAAAATCACCGCAGCATCTTGAGCAAATAACTCCGTTGCTTGCAACATTTCCAGATGCAACTTTTGCAATCACTTACAGGGATCCATTATCAGTAGTATTATCAACAGCAACAATGCTCTCATATGGAGATAGGATTAGAAGATATAAAGTCGAGCCAATACATAATTTTAATTATTGGCATGATCGCATTAAAAAACTTCTAATGAGTTTTACAGAAAATTATGAATTAATTCCTACGAATCAAAAAAGTGATGTCTATTTTCATGACCTTATAAAAGATAATCTTAATAGCGTTAAGAGCATCTATTCAAAAAATTCTTTTGAGATTGATAAAATTGCAAATAATGAAATTAAAGAATATATAAATGCAAACAAAAGGGGTAAACACGGGCAAGTTATATATAACTTAGAAGATTTTAATGTAGATAAATCAGAATTCTATAAATCTTTTAAATTTTATTTTGATAAATTTGATATCTTAAAAGAAGTTTAAATAACCCACATTGACAATGTTTCTGCAATAAAAGCTGGTTTCTCAACCCCTTCTATCTCCATAGTTACAGAAGCTTTCACTAAATATTGTCCAGGATTTTTTTCTGTAATGTCGACAATTGAGGTATGAAGCCTTACTTTTGAATCAACTGCCACGGGACTTAAAAAACGAACTTTGTCTAGCCCATAATTTAAGCCCATTTTTGCACCTTCAACAACAAGTGCCGTGTCTTTACCGAGACCAGCAACTAGTGAAAGCGATAAAAAACCATGTGCAATTGTTGAGCCGAAAATAGGAGTAGCTTTTTCTGAGTCAACATGAATAAATTGATGATCTTCAGTAGCATCAGCAAATTTATTAATTCTATCTTGATCAACTTTAAACCATTCAGTGGTTCCTAGATCCTTTCCAATATAATCTTTTAAATCCTCAGGTTTCACTATTGTTATTGCCATTTTATTTCTCCATTAAATGCTCTTTGTATTGTTCTCTAAGTTCAACTTTTAATAATTTTCCAGTTGCCCCATGAGGGAGTTCGCTAACAAATATAATATCATCTGGTAGCCACCACTTAACAACCTTTTCTAATAGGAAATCATTTATTTCTTGTTTATCTATTTCATTGCCATCTTTGGTAATTAAAAAAAGCAAGGGTCTTTCATCCCACTTTGGATGTGGGACCCCTACTACACATGCTTCAAGCACATTCTCATGAGTCAAAACAGCATTTTCTAAATCTATAGAGCTTATCCATTCACCGCCTGTCTTAATAACGTCTTTTGCCCTATCGACAATCTGCATGCATCCATCTGGATGGATAGTTGCAACATCTCCTGTATCAAACCAACCCTCTTTATCTACCGCAGGACCATCTGCTTTATAGTATGTATGCATGATCCACGGGCCTTTAACTTTTAAAGCACCATTAGCTTCTCCATCTCTAGGCAGCTCATTATTTTCATCATCAACGGTCTTAATCTCTACACCAAACATCGGATAACCCTGTTTGGTTTGAAGCTGATATCTTTCTTCCTTAGGAAGGCTTAGGGTTTTCTTAGTTGGAGCATTTATCGTTCCAAGAGGACTCATTTCTGTCATTCCCCAACCATGAGTTAAAAATGCATCATGTTGTTCATCAAATGCCTTAATCATTGCATATGGCGCTGCAGAACCTCCAACCAAAACTTGATCAACCGTATCAAGCTTAAGGTCTTTTCCTTCAAGATACTGCAATAACCCAAGCCACACAGTTGGAACACCCAACATGGAGTCAACTGATTCTTGTTCTACTAGCTCATATAAGGACTCTCCATCTAAAGCATGGCAAGGCAATACCAAAGTTAATCCAGTAATCAATGCACAATAAGGCACGCCCCATGCATTAACATGAAACATAGGAACAACTGGCAAGACTGAACTAGATGATTCGAAACCCATAGCTCCAGATACTGAAATTGAATGCAAAATTGTTGACCTATGAGAATACAAGACTCCCTTAGGATTCCCAGTAGTACCAGAGGTATAACACAAAGCAACTGCATCATCTTCATTTAATTCAGGCCAATCAAATTCATCAGATTCACCCTCAATTAACTCATCATAACTTAGCGCATTTTTTAGGCTATTGTCTGGAATAGAGTCTTTTGATGAGGCAATAATTATTGTTTTCACAGTATTTAACTTATCTTGAACGCTTTCCACAAGCGGAATGAATGAAGGATCAACAATTAAAACCTCGTCCTCTGCATGATTAAGTATGTAAATTAATTGATCAGGAGAGTATCTTGGATTTAAGGTATGAAGAATGGCCCCCATTCCAGATACAGCAAAATATGTTTCAAAATGCCTGCTGTTATTCCATGCAATAGTTGCGACTCGATCATGTCTATTTACACCAAGTTTTGCAAGGGCATTAGCCAGCTTTTTAGATCGTTTAATTGACTCTCCATATGTAGTTGAATTTATTGAGCCATCTAATTCTCGAGAAACTAATTTGCCATCAAAATTATATTTTTCGGCATGTAAAATTGCCTGAGGGATAGTTAAATCCCATTTCATCATATTACCTTTCATTGAAATAACCCCTTATTATTTAGTAGTAATCTTTATGGTTTTTTTCAGCAGAATTATAGCCTGCATTCATACTCAAGAATAAATCTTATCATATGAAAATAATATTATTTATTTGCAAAGGTATATCTGTCCAAGCCTTGAAAGTCTTTGCAGGTAGCAATATTTTTATAACCAAAACCTTTAAGAATATTGGAAACCTCTTCTGCTTGAGAATAACCATGCTCAAAAATGATCCTCCCCCCAAATTTTAAAGAATAGATTGCCTGCGAAGCAATTTGAAAAAAGCTTTGTGATCCATTTTCAGCAGTCAATGCCATCAAGGGCTCATGATTAAGATCACTTAAGTGTGGATCATCTGGCTGCAAATATGGTGGGTTAGAAATAACTAAATCAAGAGAATTTTCTAAGGAGCAGCTCAACCAATTAGATTGCACAAAGGTCACGTTGTGAGAATTGTGAACATCTTTATTAATTTGAGCTACTTCCAATGCTGGTCCAGAAAGATCCGTGGCAAGAATTTTAAGCTCATTATTTTTTAAATAAATTGAAATCGCTATACAACCTGAGCCTGTTCCAACTTCAAAAATTGTTGAGTTTTTATTCAATGATAAGCCTAATACCCACTCAACAATTAATTCTGTTTCTGGACGGGGGATTAACACTCTTGAATCAACAAAAAATTTATATCCCATGAATTCTGATTCATTTAGAATGTAATCAAGAGGCATGCCAGCCAGGTATGATGAAAAAAAAGCATCTAGTTTTAAGACTTCTTCAGTAGATAAATCGTACTCATCTTCAAGTGTAATAACAGCATTGCTTACTTCAAGAGACTTCAAGAAATATTTTAGGTCTCGCAAAATATTTTGATGCTGAGACTCTTTTGATCTAGCAAGAGAAAAATAATATTTTAAACCTTGATTCAATTATGATGTTTCTTCTAAGTTAGAGAGCTGAGCTAATTGATTTTCTGTAACTAGCGCCTGGCATATTGAAATCATATCGCCATCCATCACTTGATCTAAATTATGCTGTGTTAGCTTGATTCTATGATCAGTTATACGGCCTTGAGGAAAATTGTAAGTCCTTATCTTTTCGCTTCTATCTCCAGTGCCTACAAGAATTTTCCTTTCGCTGGCAATTGTATTCTGCTGTTCATCAATCTCATTTTGCTTCAATTTAGCAACAAGCAATGCCATGGCTTTAGCTTTATTTTTGTGTTGAGATCGATCATCTTGGCACTCAACCACTACTCCTGTCGGAATGTGTGTTAATCGAACAGCAGAGTCTGTTTTATTCACATGCTGTCCCCCTGCACCAGATGCCCTGTATGTATCAACCCTTAATTCGCTTTTATCTATTTCAATATCTTGAACTTCATCAACTTCTGGCAAAATTGCAACTGTAACTGTTGAGGTATGAATCCTTCCTTGAGATTCAGTCTCTGGAACTCTTTGAACACGATGAACCCCTGATTCAAATTTAAGAAATTTGAACACTCCCTGCCCGTTAATCTTAACAACAGCCTCTTTTAAACCACTTGGCTCAGATGGCTTTGTATTAACAACTTCTAACTTCCAACCTTGACGCTCAGACAATCTAGAATACATTCTGAATAAATCTGCTGCGAATATCGCTGCTTCGTCACCACCTGCCCCGGCTCTGATTTCAAGATATGCAGCCCCATCATCTGCTTCATCCTTGGGTAAAAGCATAAGCTTTAGTCTGTTCTCAAGCTCAATAATCTTTTCTTGATTAGTGCTAACTTCGACTTTAGCAAGCTCTATTAACTCAGAATCACCAGAATCTAAAAGCTCCTTAGCACCATTTAACTCTGCTTCAGTATCCTGCAATGTTTTAAATAATTCTACAATAGGAGTAATTTCAGAATACTCTTTATTCAAGTTAGTGAAGTGCGTCATATCATCAGTTGCACCTTCTTGGGCAAGAGCATCGTTAATCTCAGCAGATCGTAATCTTAAGCTCTCTAATTTAGCAATAATGGATTCTTCAAGCACTTCTGATTTCCTTAATCATAGATAAAATAGAGTGAGGAGTTAATGATGAAATATATTGTAGCTGATCGTCTGGAGCAATACCCATTTCTTTGAGGGAGCCATATGGGTCATCAGATTTTAATAAATTCATAAATTCATGCTCATCTATATTTCTAGAGATATCTTTTAGGGCAAGATAAGCTTTATTGCGTTGAGACTTGTCTGCCTTATGTTGATTTAAGAACTCAATCCTTTGTTTAATAATATTTTTTGCTTTTAATGCCTCTTGAGATCGCTCCTCTAAATTCTCTTGAGTAACTAGCTCAATATCCTCGATTGTAAAAAGATATGCATATTCAAGGTCCCTTACTTGGTCTTCTACGTTCCTTGGAACGCCTAAATCAATTAATAGCATTGGTTTATTTTTTCTTTCTTTCATCGCTTGTTCTATCAAACCCTTACCAATAATAGGAAGTGGTGAATTAATAGATGTCACCAAAATATCGGTACTTTGAATCATTGCCCCAAGTTGAGATAATGGAGTAGTTTCCATAGAAAGAGAATCATTGATAGTTAATACTTTCTTTGATCGATTAACTGCATTTATTTTGGTAATGCCATTATTATAAAAATTTTCAATCACGCTTGTTGCCATTTGACCAGCTCCTACTATGGTGAGATTTTGCTTGGCTGGATCTTCAAAAATTTCTTGAACTATTTTTAATGATAAGCCTGATACAGATAATGGATTAAAACCAATTTGTGTTTCTGTCCTAGCTGCTTTTGCAATTGAAATAATATCATCTGTTAATCGCTGAAATTCTCCCTTCAGGCATTGCAACTCAATATAAATCTGTACTGATTTCTTAAATTGACCCAATATCTCTTGTTCGCCTAAAACCTGTGAATCAAGACCACTTGCAACCAAGCACATATGCTCAAGAGCCTCATTGCCACTGAAAAAATATAAATCATTTTTCAAAGAATCACTTGAACCAAAGAACTCAAGAGTTTCTTGAGCAATGGATGAAATGCTTGATAAAGCTCCATAAACATAAACCTCTGTTCTATTACAAGTAGAAAGGGTAAAAAATGAACCAATTGACTCACCAAAATGTTCAAGAAAGAAATTTATAAAGTCTTCTTGATTAGAGTCATTTATAATAAATAACTCTCTGTTAGACAACTTTGTAGTCTTATGATTTATGCCAAATAGCCTTAATTCCATAACAAAAATTACCTTAATATTTTTTTTAATATTTTTGGGCTCATGCTCATCAACATCTCATTCAACATTTTCAGAAAATTTATATGTAGGCAAATTCTCATTTACCAATGAAATAAATAGTTCTAACTTTAATATCAAAATTAAAGCGTTCCCTAAAAACGTTATTATACAGATTGGTAAGCCTTTATTTGGAAATCTCTTAAAGATTGAGTTTAACTCTTCAGGCGTTTTCTCTTTTGATCCAAAAATTGATGATGAATACCTTGTCTTATTAAAAAAGTTTGATGCAAAAGAATATATGTATTTTTTTGATGCATGCTTTAAAAATTTAGATAAAAATAAAAGATCAATTATCCTAAAGAATTTTGATTTTGAACTAAAATGCGATCACCAAAATTCTGATTCTTTATCAGTTAATTTAATCTATGGAAAAGACATGTTTATTAAAGGGGTGTTGAGGCGTGGATAGTATAAAACTTAATTGTCCTGCAAAACTTAATTTAAATCTTTCAGTATTGAGTAAAAGAGTTGATGGGATGCATGAAATCAAAACGCACTTCCAATTAATCAATCTGTTTGATGAGTTAGTGATAAAAAAAATATCAAGCAAGTCTATTTCTGTTAAAACCAATATTGCCGGCCAGATTGAAGGAAAAAATAATATAGTTTTCAATGCAATCAAGGCATTATCAGATCATATTGGTAAAGAAATATTTTGTGATGTAGAAATCAAGAAAAATATCCCATTAGGTGGTGGTTTAGGCGGCGGAAGCTCTAATGCTGCTGCTGCACTTATTGGAGTTAATTCTTTATTTAAACTAGGTCTTTCTTCTCAAGAGCTTATGAAGCTTGGAAAAGAGTTGGGTGCAGATGTCCCATTTTTTGTTTTTGGAAAGAACGCGCATGCTTCCGGTATTGGTGAAAAACTAATTGAAGAAAAAAAACATATTGATAGGAAATATTTACTTCTATTTCCTCATATTCACTCATCTACAAGGGAACTTTTCTTGAAATGGGATAAATTAAGCAAAGCATCTCAGAAATCTATTAATCTCAACGAAGAGAATTCATTCTTACCAATTTTTCTTGACGAACATAAAGAGATTAAAGAAATTTTTAATGAATTAAATAAAATTAATTCTTTTAAGCTTTCTGGGACAGGTTCAACAATTTTTTGCGTTTATAATGATCTTAAAGACATTGAAAAAACAATGAAAAAAATTCCACCTAAATGGAGACACTCTTTTTGTGAACCTTTACAATGTTCACCATTATTAACGTTAATAGAATAATGGGGTGTAGCCAAGCGGTAAGGCAACGGGTTTTGATCCCGTCATGCGTTGGTTCGAATCCAACCACCCCAGCCAAAAAGATAGAAAATGATTAATAAACCTACAGTAGGGATTTTTTCAGGCTCAGCATCAACTTCTCTATCAGAAGAAGTTGCTAAAATACTAGGGCTAAAGCTTGGCAACATTGATCTTGATAAATTTTCAGACGGTGAAATAAAAGTAGAAATACTAGAAAATGTCCGAGGACATGAAGCATATATCATTCAATCAACTTGCTCCCCTTCAAACTCAAATTTAATGGAGTTAATGTTAATCACTGATGCTTTAAAGCGCTCATCTGCATCCAGAATCACAGCAATACTTCCCTATTATGGTTATGCTCGTCAAGACAGAAGGGTAAGATCAGCAAGAGTTCCTATCAGTGCAAAAGTTATAGCAGATATGATGAATTCTGTTGGCGTCGACAGAGTGCTAACTGTAGATCTTCACTCAGAATCTATTCAGGGTTTTTTTGATATGCCTGCAGATAATGTATACGCAACCAAGATTATGCATGACGATATCAAGGCAAGATCTTCACAAGATGAAGAGATCTTAGTTGTGTCTCCAGATGTGGGTGGAGTTGTAAGAGCTAGGGCGCTAGCAAAATTTTTAGATGAATCTGATCTTGCAATTATTGATAAAAGGAGAGCTACTGCAAATGAATCTGAAGTAATGAATATAATTGGGGATGTAAAAGGGAAATGCTGTATTGTTCCTGATGATATCATTGATACAGCTGGAACATTATGTAACGCAGCGCAAGCATTAAAAGATGCTGGAGCAGCTATGGTAAAAGCCTATATCACTCATCCAGTCCTATCTGGACCTGCAATTGAGAGAATATCTAAATCTTCAATAGATGAATTAGTTGTAACCAATTCCATATCTTTATCCCCAGAAGCAGAAAAATGCAGTAAAATACGCGTCATTTCTCTTGCCCCTACTATTGCAGAGTGCATCAGAAGATTAAACAATGAAGAGTCGCTGAGCGCTCTATTTTTGTAAAAATTAAGCTATAAGGTACGACATATGTCAAACGAAATTATTTTAAATGCAGATCTAAGAGTTAGAACTGGAACAAACAAAACTCGTGAAATTAGACGGGAAGATTCAATGGTTCCTGCAATTATTTATGGAAATGAAGAAGAGTCAAAAAATATCAAGTTAAAGCTCAATGAACTAACAAAAGCTTCTGAGAATGAGCTTTTCTATACTCAGGTTTTGAAAATTTTACTTGAAGGTAATGAAGAGAAAGTTGTTCTTAAGGAGCTTCAAAGAGAGCCAGTTAAAGGAAAATTTCTCCATGCAGATTTTCAAAGAGTTTCAAGAAAAACTAAGCTTAAAGTTGTTGTGCCATTTCGATTTAACGGTGAAGAAGAATGTCAAGGCGTTAAAACAGATGGTGGTGTAATTGCAAAGGCAATTTCAGAGATAGAAATCGCCTGCTTAGCTGGAGATATTCCTGAAGCGATTGAAGTGGATATTACAAACCTAATGCTCAATGAGGCAATTCGATTATCAGATATCACTTTACCTGAAGGGGCTGAAATCCCAGGCTTTGATGAAGAAAATGATCAAATGATTGTTTCAGTCAATCCTCCAAGAGCAGAAGAGGAAGAGCCAGAGATTGTACCTGAAGGAGAAGAAGGAGAAGTTGCTGAAGGAGAAGTTGCTGAAGGAGAAGAAACATCTGAAGAGCAAGAAGCTTCCGGTGATGATAATCCTGAAGAAGATAAATCAAGTGATTAAGGTACAAAAGATCTGTGCCTAATATCTGCATTATTGGACTAGGCAATCCTGGAACAAAGTATGATGGAACTCGGCATAATGTTGGTAAAGATTGGATAAAAAGCGTTGCAACTGACTGCGATCTAACACTTCATTCAAAGAAAAAAATTGAATCTACGACTGCTATATCTTCTGATGAAAAAATTCTATGGGGATACCCTAACAAATATGTTAATGAGTCAGGTTATTCAATTAACAAAATTCTAAAAAATAATAATTTCAAGTTAGAGCAAGTAATGGTTATTCATGACGACTTAGACCTTCCTATTGGCAGTCTTAAGTTAAAAATAGGAGGTGGTCATGGCGGACATAATGGATTGAGAAGTATTATCTCGCATGTTGGAAAATCATTCATTAGACTAAGAGTTGGTATTGGCCACCCAGGAAACAAAGTAGATGTAACAAATTGGGTTTTAGGTAAATTCAAGCCAGCTGAAATAGATCCTATCCAAGAGAGTTTGTTTAAGTTCAATAATATTATTGAGCTCTTAGGCAACAATGATATTCAGAGCGCTCAATTAAAACTTCATAGTGAATAAAGATGGGTTTTAAATGTGGCATTCTAGGTTTACCTAATGTTGGGAAATCAACCCTTTTTAATGCATTAACTAAATCATCAATTCCAGCCGAGAACTTTCCTTTTTGCACAATTGAACCAAACTTAGGAATTGTCAGTGTTCCTGATAATAGACTTAATAGCATTAATAATATCGTTAATTCTGAAAAGGTGATTCCCGCTTCGATGAGCTTTGTTGATATTGCTGGGCTTGTAAAGGGGGCTTCTAAGGGTGAAGGTCTAGGCAATGCATTTCTATCTAACATTAGAGAAATGAATGCCCTCCTCCACGTAGTAAGATGTTTTGATGATGAAAATGTCGTTCATGTTGATGGTGCAATCAACCCACTTAAGGATTTTGAGACCATTAATCTTGAATTAATTCTTGCAGACCTTGAAGTTCTTGAAAAAAGAGATCAAAAGTTAAAAAAACTTATCAGATCTGGGGATGAAGATGCAAAAAGACATAAATCAATTATTCACTGCTTAAAAGACCTTATGGAAAATGGAAGTCTACCAAAACTGGATCATTTTGATGCTGAAGAAATAAAATTTATTGAAAGCATGAACTTACTTTCAACCAAACCAATGGTTTTAGTAGCAAATTTATCTGATGATGATTCAAAAAATAATCTCTCTGACTTAGAAGCTTATGCTAAGACTAATGACATAGATATCATTCCAGCTATCATCAATGTAGAGCATGAGTTAGCTGCCTTGGAACAAGAAGAGCAATCAGAATATCTGGAGCTTCTTGGGATGGATGAGCCCGTGTTAAATAAAATTATCCTTTCAGGCTACAAACTACTTAATCTCGAAACATTTTTTACTTCCGGGCCAAAAGAATCTAGAGCTTGGACAATTCGGAAGAACTCATTAGCACCTCAGGCAGCCGGTGTTATTCATACTGATTTTGAGAGAGGCTTCATAAAAGCTGAAGTCATTTCATATGAAGACTTTATCGGCTGTGAGGGGGAGTCTGGAGCCAGGAGAGAGGGTAAATTAAGACTTGAAGGAAAGGATTATTTGGTCATGGATGGAGATATAATTCACTTTAAATTTAACGTTTGACTTCTAAATGAAGTTCTTTATCATTTCACACTTTGGCTATGTAGCTCAGATGGTTAGAGCACAGCACTCATAACGCTGGGGTCGGTGGTTCAATTCCACCCATAGCCACCACGAATAAGAATTAAAAAAATATAAAAAGATAATCAGATAATGAAATTTATCTGGAAATTGACGCCCTTTTTGCTACTCTTTTTTAAAAAATATTAAAATTATTATTAAGGATACCAATGCTAACAGGGCATCCTCTCCTAGCATATTCAAGATATCTGTGACATTTTTGTATACATCTCCAACAAATGGAGTTGTAGGACCAAAAATAATGCCCAGCAATAATGAAACAGCCACTAAAGGTAACAATAATTTTAATAACTTATTAAAAAAAGCAGTAAGTTTAATAAGAGAGTTATTGAGATTCATTTTTATAAATAAAAGTCAGAAAGGGTCTAGCGACCCTTTCTAACATAGATTAAGCAATGCTTATCTGTTAACTAAGCTGTATAGAACTGCTAGTACAAGAAGCCCTACAACACCATTAGATGCTAAAGACTCGACCAATGATGTAATATTACCGATCACATCTAGTCCCATCATATCGCCGAAAGCAAGGCTTCCAACAATACCAAGTCCTAAGATACCAATGATGACACTAGTTAGATTACTAACTAAGTCGCTTAACATTCTAAATGCATTATCCATAATTTCCCCCTATGGTTTGCATGGTTAGTTAACCTATAAAACCATAAAAAGAAATTACGAACAAGAAAAACGTATGAAAAAACTTGCTAAATTTGACATTTAACAAGTTTAGGTATAACTGATATATATAAAACTTCTATTTAAATATAAATACAAGTTATGGATATAGAACTATTGCTCAAGTGCTTTCTTAGACAATTTCATTTTTCCACGGTCAAATCCAATCAATTTAACCTTAATAACATCACCTTCACTCAGAACATCAGATACATTTTCAACTCTTTCAGAGGAAATCTCGGAAACATGAAGTAAACCGTCTTTGCCAGGTAGAATATTTACAAAAGCACCAAAGTCCACAATCTTAACGACCTTGCCTTCATATACTTTATCTAATTCTGGATCTTCAATGATGCCCTCAATGATTTCTAATGCAGCTTTCATAATTGATTGCGTCTCACCAAATATAGTTACAACGCCATCATCATTAACATCCACAGATGCTCCTGTATCCGCTTGCATGCCTTTGATGACCGCTCCACCCTTACCGATTATCTCTTTTATCTTGTCTTGATGGACTGTAATCTTTTTCATGGCAGGAGTATTGTCTGAGAGCTCTTTTGGAGCAGAAATCACTTCATTCATTTTTTCAAGAATATGCATTCTTGCATTTTTTGCTTTTTCCATAGCAGATTCCATAATTTCAGCAGTAATGCCTTGAACTTTAATATCCATTTGTAAAGCTGTTACACCATCTTTTGTTCCTGCAACTTTAAAATCCATATCGCCAAGATGATCCTCATCACCAAGAATGTCTGTTAAAACAGCAAAATCATTTTCCTCTTTGATTAGGCCCATCGCAATTCCAGCTACTGGATTTGTAATAGGAACACCTGCATCCATTAAGGAGAGAGAAGTTCCACACACAGAAGCCATTGAACTTGAACCATTAGATTCAGTTATTTCTGAAACAACTCTCAAGGTATAGCCAAATTCTTCAGCATCTGGAAGAACGGCTTTAATAGCTCTTTTTGCCAGATTTCCATGACCTATCTCTCTTCGTTTTGGTCCAAGCGGCATACCAATTTCACCAACACTGTATGCAGGAAAATTGTAATGCAGCATAAATGTATTTGATTCTTCACCATTTAATCCTTCTATCCTTTGCGCATCTCTAGTAGAGCCAAGTGTTGCTGCTACCAACGCTTGAGTTTCACCGCGAGTAAACAAGGAAGATCCATGAACGCTTGGAAGAACATTTGTTTCAACAAAGATTGGTCTTACTGTATCTAAGTCCCTTCCATCAATTCTTGGTTCATTTGATAGGATACTTTTTCTAACAACATCTTTTTCTACAAGTTTAAAGGCATTCATTAGTTTGCCTCTTTCCATTTCTTCTAAGTCCTCATACGCATCATTAATACTCTCTCTAACTGAATTAATTGCTTCACCTCTCTCAGACTTATCAGCAATCTTAAAAGCTTTGGCAATCTCATCGGTAAAAGAGTCGGCTATCTTACTCTTAAATTCAGCGGTTAACTCATCCTCAGAAAACTCCCATGGTATTGGATTCACTTTGGATCTTAGATCTGCACAAGCTTTAATAACTTTTTGCATCTCTTGATGACCATATAGAACTGACCCAAGCATCAAATCTTCACTTAACTCATTTGCTTCGGATTCAACCATCAATACTGCGTCTTCAGTTCCTGCAACAACCATATCTAACATAGAATTTTCTAACTCTTGTGGTGATGGGTTTAAAACATAATTACTGTCGATAAAACCAACCCTTGCAGCTCCTAATGGGCCCTGGAAAGGAACTCCTGAAATTGAGAGTGCTGCAGAGGCTCCAATTAGGGATGCTATATCGGGATTAATATTTTTATCTGAAGATAAGACTGTACAAAAGATCTGTATTTCGTTTTTAAAATCTTCTGGAAACAGAGGTCTAATTGGTCTATCAATCAACCTTGAAGTCAATGTTTCTTGTTCGGTTGGTCTAGCCTCACGCTTGAAATATCCACCAGGAATTTTCCCAGCAGCATAAAATTTTTCTTGATAGAAAACAGCCAATGGAAAGAAATCTTTCTTTGGATCCGCTTCTTTTCTAGCTACCATGGTCGTTAAAACGACCAGGTTATCTATAGTTACAATAATGCTTGAAGTAGCTTGTCTTGCAATTTTTCCAGTTTCGATCTTAACAGTTTTGTTTCCGTACTCGAATTCTACGGATTGGGTATTTAATTTATTTTCTTCCACGATTTTCCTTGTTTATCCTCTTAATTTAAGAGATTTGATGATATCTTGATAGCTTTCTGGATTTTTTCTTTTGAGATATGCTAAAAGCTTTCTTCTTAAGTTAACCATTCTAATAAGACCTGTTCTTGAATGATGGTCTTTTTTATGAATTTTGAAATGAGATTGTAATTTATTAATATTTTCAGTTAGAAGAGCTATTTGAACTTCAGGTGAGCCAGTATCAGCTTCGCTGTTCTGAAACTCTTTAACAATTTTATTCTTTTCTTCTTTTAATAAAGCCATGTTTATTTTCTCCTTGGATATGCACCATAATCATCTCAAACCTCGCATATCTAAAGTTTGAGATGGTGTAGCTTATTACTTATTCACTGATTAAACAAGGTATTCATGCTTGAAGCCTTTGCTTGTTTTTTTACCTATTGCAATAAATTGATTTTTGGCGTCATAAACTCTCAATAGATCAGTATGCTCAAAGTCTGTTTGTATTGATCTGCCGTGAAGAAATGCCGTAGCATCATTTTCATTTAATTGAATGAAGTCTAAATCTTCAAAAGCATTTTCTAATGATATTAGCTTTTCCAGGCTGGTATCATCTAATGAACAAGCATCAGAAAGCTTAAATTGTTCCTGACTAGTTCTAATTAATTTTGATAGATGAGCTCCGCAACCAAGTTTGAGCCCTAAATCTCTAGCAACAGCTCTAATATATGTGCCTTTGGAGCATTTGATATCAAATGAAACTTTAGGTAAATTTATTTTAATATTATTTATTTTCTTTATAAATATTTTTCTTGCTGGTTTTTTAACTTTAATTCCATCTCTTGCATATTTGTACATAGGCTTGCCTTTGTGCTTGAGAGCTGAATAAATTGGCGGCAACTGATCACTGTCACCCAGAAAGGTTAATAGAATTTCTTTAACTTCAGATTTATTTTGTTGGATGTTTTTAGAAGATATTACTTCACCTTCAGCATCATCAGTATCAGTCTGGGTTCCAAGGGTAACCTCAGCTCGATATGACTTTTCACTTTGCAAAAGAAGAGATGCAAACTTAGTAGCCCTATTAATCGCGATAATCAAAAGACCTGTCGCCATGGGATCTAAAGTACCTAAATGTCCAACCTTTTTAAGATTAAATTTTTTTTTAATTATTTGCACTACCCTTGACGAGGTAATACCAGAATCTTTGTGAACTAGGAGAAAACCGTTAATCACTTAATGAATTTAATAATGCATCAATGTTATTGTATCTTTCCAAGCTTTCATCATATTTAAATATGAGTTTTGGGACTCTTCTAATCTGCATAAATTTTGAAAGCTTAGACCTGACCATTGAAGAAAATTTTTCAAGAGATTTGTTATCTGGTGAGTCGGAAATATCTCCATTGATAATGGTATAAAAAACTTTAGCAACGCCAAGGTCGTTTGAGCACTTAACATCTACAATATTTAAAAATTTATATCGTGGGTCTTTTACTTGAGAAGAAATTATTTGAGATATTTCTTTTTTTAAAAAATCTTCTATCTTCGGAACCCTGGTTGAAGACATACTATTAAATACTTTGAGCCTCTTCTTTTCTATCAAAAACTTCTACTTTGTCGCCAGGTCGAATATCCTTATAGTTCTTGATGCCAACACCACATTCAGTGCCGGATTTAACTTCTCCGACATCATCTTTGAATCTTCTTAATGAATCTAATTCGCCTTGATGAATTACAACATCATCTCTGAGAACTCTTACAGGCTTGCTTTTAAATATAGATCCTTCAATTACCGTGCATCCAGCTACTTGTCCAAATTTAGGAGAATTAAATACTTCAAGAACCTCAGCTGTTCCTACAATTTGTTCTTTAACAATTGGATCTAACAAACCACTTAATCTAGCCTTAACTTCATCTATTAATTCATAAATAATACTGTGATAAGAAAGAACTAGCTCTTCGCCTTCAACAATCTTTTTCGCAGCATTGTCTGAACGAACATTAAATCCTAGGATAATCGATTCTGTAGCTAGAGCTAGGTTTGCATCTGATTCGGAGATACCTCCAACACCTGAAGCAACTACTTTAATGGATGCATCATCATTTCCAATATCAGCTAATGCCGCCACAATCGCCTCAGAGGTACCCGCAACATCTGATTTTAATATAACATTAAGAACTTTTTTATCTGACTGACCCATTGACTCAAATATATTCCCAATGCTTTCGTCTCTCTGTTTTAGTACTTTTCGATCTTTAAGTTTGTTTTCCCTAAATTCCGCTATTTCACGTGCTTCTTTATCATTCTTCACTACTTGGAAAGTTTCACCTGCATCAGGAACACTGCTTAGACCCAATATCTCTACAGCAAATGAAGGTTCGGCAGATTTTAATTTACTTCCATCAGAGCCAATTATGCTTTTTACTTTTCCAACTGCAGAGCCGCAAACAACCATATCTCCAACTTTCAGTGTGCCGTTTTGAACAAGCAAAGTAGCAACAGCTCCTCTAAATTTATCTAACTCAGACTCAATAACAACTCCTTGAGCTTGCCCCTCATAGTGAGCCTTAAGTTCTAAAAGCTCAGACTCTAGAACTACGGCTTCAAGCAGCTTATCAACTCCGTCACCATTTAATGCTGAAACTGGAACCATTTGAATATTTCCACCCCAATCCTCTGGAGTTAAATCTTTTGCAGCTAAATCTCCTTTAATCCTCTCTACATCTGCACCCTGAAGATCCATTTTGTTAATCGCAACAACAATCGAAACATCAGCTGCTTTAGCGTGATTAATGGCTTCTTCTGTTTGTGGCATAACTCCGTCATTTGCAGCTACAACCAAAATTACAACGTCGGTTGTATTAGCTCCCCTAGCTCTCATCGAGGAAAATGCTGCATGACCAGGAGTATCTATAAAAGTAATGACAGATTCACCAACCGGTACTTGATATGCTCCAATATGTTGAGTAATTCCGCCAGCCTCTCCATCAACAACTTTAGTCTTGCGAATAAAATCAAGCAAAGTTGTCTTTCCGTGATCAACATGACCCATGACCGTTATAACGGGTGCTCTTGTTTTAGGAGTATCTGAATAATTTATGTTACCAATGATCTCATCTTCTACGGATGAATCACTCAATGCAATTCCATTATGACCTAACTCTTCTGCAACTAAGATACCAGTTTCTTGATCTATAGAATCATTAATTGATGCCGCAACTCCCATGCTCATTAGGACTTTGACAACTTCCCCGCCTTTAATAAACATTAGCTTAGCCAATTCACCAACCTGAATCATTTCTGGCACTTCTATGTCGCGCTTGATGAATTCAGCAGGCTTTGCAAATTGGTGCTCAGTGCCCTCACTAAAACTAGTTTCTCTTCGAGAATAATCCTTAGCAGCTCGAGACAATTGATCTTTAATATTGACTCTTGGTTGAGGTTTTTGTTGGGTAGCAGTTTTTTGCTGTTGTGCTTTCTTTGCAGCTTGTTGTTGTTCTTGTTTTAAACGAATAGCCTCCTTAATTTGATCTTCCCTTTTTTGCTGCTGTTCTTTCAAGTTTTCAGCAGCTGCTTGCCTTTTTGCCTCAATGTTATCTGAAAGACCTTCAGATGAGCTAGTAGCGGAAGTGGCAGGCTGAGAAAGCGTACCCTTTGACTTAACTGTTACTCCTCCACTGCTTGTAGATGAAGAAACTGAGGAAGATCCAGGGCTTTTTCGCTCTTTTAATGATTTAAGTATCGCTAATTTATCAGCAGGAGTTATTTCATCTGAAGCTTTACTGTGCGAAAGCCCAGCAGCCTTCATTCTCTCCAATAAAGCATCATCCTTAATTTTTAAGGTTTTTGCAAAATCTTTTACTGTAAGTCCCAAAGTAATAACTTCCTTTTATTTTAATTAAACCAGCTTTCTCTAGCTTTCATTATAATATCTGCTGCCTTCTTTTCAGTGATCTCAATAATATCTTGAAGTTCATCAACGGCTAACTCTGCAATGTCATCTTTACTTTTCAAAGCATTAGAAACAAGAGTTTCAACCTCTTCTTCACTAAAGCCTAAGTCTGTAAGTGATTCTAAGTTTGATTCTTCTTGAGTAATCTCGCCCATGGCTTCCATCAAAGCTGCGTCTGCAGCTGCAGCTTTAATTTCCTCAGCTCTTCCTGCATCAATTTCCATAGCAGAAGATAGTTTGTCGTCTTCAGCATAAGCAACATCATCAAAAGTTAGAAATCCTCCTCTAATTAGAGCTTCAGCCTCTTTTTCGTCAATGCTTAGATTATCCATAAGCTTGGCTTGAAATTCTGCCTCCACAACTCTCTCTTTTGCTTCAGCTTCATTGCTACTTATTATGTTTAATTCCCACCCGACAAGTCTGGATGCTAATCTAATATTTTGACCTCTTGAACCAATAGCAAGGGCTAGATTTTCTTCATTTACAGCAAGCTCCATGGAGCGAGAATCCTCATCCATAACAATTGATTCAACTTTTGCAGGAGCAAGGGAGTTAATTACCATTTGTGCAGGATTATCGTCATAAATAATAATATCTATTCTTTCATTTCCGAGTTCACCAGAAACTGACTGAACTCTTGAACCACGCATTCCAACACAAGCTCCCACAGGATCAATTCGCCCATCATTTGTTTTAACAGAAATTTTAGATCTTGAGCCCGCATCTCGAGCAATTCCTCTAATTTCAATAATATCCTCGTTGATTTCAGGAACTTCAATTCTAAATAATTCTGTTACCATTTCAGAGCATGTTCTACTTAACATTAGCTGAGAACCCCTGCCTTCGATTTCTTTAATTTGAAGTATGGCTCGCATCCTATCATTAATTTTGTATATCTCACCTGGAAGCAATTGATCTCTGGGAAGAATTGCTTCAATGTCATTTCCAATATCAACAATAATATTATCCCTAGTTACTCTTTTAACAATACCGCTCATTAAAGAATTGTCTTGAGATTTAAACATTGCCACAATTGTGTCTCTCTCGGCCTCACGAACCTTTTGCATCATGACTTGACGAGCTGCCTGAGTTTCTATTCTTCCAAATACAATATTATCTACATCTTTGGAAAAGGTATCGCCGATCTTCATTTTAGAGTCCGACTCTGTAATATGAGTTTCCTTATGAAACTCTTCAGAATTCTCATCCTCTACAAGCCAATGCCTATAAGTTGAGTATTCGCCTGAGTCTCGATCAATGGAAACAGATATATCTGCATCTTCATGAAAATGTCTAAGAGATGCGCTTGCAATTGCAGTCTCTAAAGCCCGAAAAATTGTTCCTTCTTCAATTCCCTTCTCGTTAGAAACAGATTCGACTACTGCTAAAATTTCAATACTTTCCATTATTTATTTACCCTCATAAGTTCTTCAAAATCTGGTTTTAATCTACATAGATCAAGATCTAAGAAATTTAAACTCATTTTTTCTTCCCCGCAATGAAACAAAATCTCATCACCATTTACGTCTACAAGCTTAGCCACCAGAGTCTTTTTACCATTCTTAATCTCTCTTAACTTTAAATCAAATTCTTCTTTAAGAAACGCAGAAAGCTGTTCAGCTTTAAAAAACTTTCTATCTATGCCTGGTGTAGATACCTCCAGAACATAATCCTGATCTAAAAATGTATCATTTAAAGCGAGCTCAAAGTTAAGATCCTTTGCTACCTTCTCACAATCATCTATGGTTGCACCAGAAATGGCATCAATAAAGATTCTGATTGTGGGTCTTTTTTTACCTCTCAATAATTCCACACCCCAAAGCTCGCAACCATGACTGGTTACAACAGGTTCGATGGCACGTTCAATTTCTTCAATTCTCATATCTCAAAAAATAAAAATGGGGCCATTGCCCCAGTTCGTATTAAATTTACTGGTAGCGGGGGCTGGATTTGAACCAACGACCTTCGGGTTATGAGCCCGACGAGCTACCAGACTGCTCCACCCCGCATCGCAGAGAAATAGAGTGTATAGAAAGCAAGCACTTGAGGTCAAGTCAATTCAAATTTATTTAAGTAATTAAAATTTAACTTGGTATAATTCTCCACTTTGCCGAAGTGGTGGAATTGGTAGACACGCTAGCTTGAGGGGTTAGTGAGCGAAAGCTCGTGCGGGTTCAAGTCCCGCTTTCGGCACCATCTCTATTTATAGAATTTAAAGACCTTATTACCCTAATCTACTGGGATTTCAGTAGTTTTTGTTGCTTCTTGAATTTCTTCATCAGTAAACAAAACTTCAGTATTAGCATTTTTTAATAGCATTGCTTGAGCTAAATTCAATATTAAGAAAAGAGCAGCAATAAATGCTGTCAGTTTTCCAAGAAAATTAGAGGGTCCTACCGCGCCAAACATTGAATTTGAAGATCCTCCACCAAAGGCTGAACCTAAGTCAGAACCTTTTCCTTGTTGCAAAATTACTAAGACAATTAATACAATTGCTAAGATAATGCAGATAATTTTAATTGTTGTGATAATCATTGTTGTACCATTAATTCGTTAAGGATATTTGCAATTAAAGCAAACTCTCTTCCATCCAAAGAAGCTCCGCCTATCAATGCTCCATCAATATTTTTTTGCTCAAACAAAGATAATGCATTTTTAAGATTTACACTCCCTCCATACAAAACTGATTCTAGACCAATTTTTGGAAAACGAGATTGTACTACATCTTTGATCATTTCATGAACTGAATTTATTTCTTCTGGATTAGGTGTTTTGCCAGATCCAATCGCCCAAACCGGTTCATAAGCAATAACCAAAGAACTCAGCTCATCTGCATCATCAAGTGCCTCAATAATTTGTTGCTCAAGTACCTTGAAAGTAAAATTACTTTGATTTTCTTCTGCTGACTCTCCAACACATAAAATTGGAGTTACAGAATTATTATCTGCTTGAATTAATTTCTTACAAATTATCTCATTAGTTTCTTGGAACAATATTCGTCTCTCAGAATGGCCTATAATGCTAAATGTACATCCTAGATCTTTAATCATCGAGGCTGAAATCTCCCCAGTGCGCGCACCTGTTTCCATCAGGTCTATATTTTGAGAGCCAATCTTTATGTCATGATCACCGATCACACCCCTCAAATGATCTATGTATAAAGAAGCTGGTGCAATTCCCAAAAAGGTAAAACTATTGCCTTTAAAATTACTAAAAAATCCAAGCGCCCATTCATGATTAAATTCTCTGGACCCATTGAGTTTCCAATTTGCTACTAGGCGCAAGGACATAAGTTATTTTTTGAACATTTGTGCAATATCTTTTGCATATTTCGTTGCTGTTATCTCATCATCTGATTCAACCATTATTCTGATCTTACTTTCAGTTCCAGAGGGCCTTACCAGAACTCTACCAACTGTCAGATCAGATTCGACTTCTTTTAACTTTTTTTGAATTTCAGAATCTGAAAGAATATCTTTGTTTTCAACTTCAACATTTATGTTGATCTGAGGCATTTTTGAGTAATTATGTAATACATCTTCAGGGTCTTTTTCTAAAATCAATAAAGAAGATATAACTTTCAAGGCAGCAATTGTTCCATCCCCTGTACTAACTAAGTCACGGCAAATGATATGGCCTGAAGGCTCACCCCCAAGCATCCAGCCTTCTTTCTGCAACATCTGACTTACATACTTATCGCCTACATCAGCTCTTTTAAACTTATATCCTAATTTTTTTACACCTTCTTCAAAACCAAGATTAGTCATTGAAGTTCCTACTATTCCAGACCATGGACCAGTTCTATTAGGATTAGCGTAAGCAAGAATGTACATAATATCGTCGCCATCTAAAATATTGCCTTTTCTATCTATCAGAACAACTCTATCTCCATCTCCATCTAGCGCTATTCCAAAATCTGCTCTCTGTTTAATAACTTCTTCTTGAACTTTTTCAGGATGAGTAGAGCCACATTCATGATTGATATTGTATCCATCTGGTTCGGCTCCCATCGAGATTACTTCTGCTCCTAGCTCCTTCAAAATTGATGGACTTACTTTGTAGCAAGCCCCATTTGCGCAATCAAGCACTATTCTTAATGATTCAAATGAAACATCAGGAGGAACAGTTGATTTGCAAAACTCTATATATCTGTCTCCTGACTCGTCAAATCTTTGAGCTTTCCCTAGCTCAGCTGTTTTAACTGGCTTTAAGTCTCCTGCAAGCAGCTTCTCTATTTTTTTTTCAGCATCTTTAGAGATTTTTTCGCCAGTTCCAGCAAACAACTTAATCCCATTATCTAGATAGTTGTTATGAGAGGCACTAATTACTAACCCGAATTGATTTCTTAATGATCGTGTTAGATACGCTACTCCGGGTGTTGGAAGTGGGCCAAGCAATCTAACGTTTACTCCAGCAGCTATAAAGCCAGCTTGCAGGGCTGACTCAAGCATGTAACCTGAAACACGAGTATCTTTGCCAATTAGAACTGTTTCCCAGCCCATTTCTTTTAGTACTACTCCAGCTGCGTGGCCTATTCTTAAGCAGACTTCGGGAGTAATTTTAGATTCGACTGGGCCGCGAATCCCATCAGTACCAAATTTTATAGTCATGGAAAAAGATTATAACTCTTCTGCAGGACCCTTTATGGATGTTTTTTTAGAAGTTTTGCTATTTGGCGCTTTAGGCTCATCCCAATCCTTTGGGGCTCTTGGCTTGGCTCCTGCCATAATGTCATCGATTTGGTCGGAATCAATTGTTTCGTATGTAAGAAGCGATTCTGCCATGGTGTGTAATTTATCAAGATTATCCTTGAGCAGCTTAGTGGCCTTTTTATAATTGGTATCTATAATTTTCTTTACTTCTAAGTCAATACTGTTAGATGTCTCTCCACCAATACCTTTGGGCGCCATAGATGCAGATCTTCCTAGGAATGGACTTGAATCATCCTCACCATATTTTAATGGTCCTAAATCAGATAAACCCCATTTAGTAACCATATTGGTAGCAATTCCAGTCGCCACTTCAATATCATTGGATGCGCCGGTTGTAATACCATCTTTTCCATTGATGATTTCTTCTGCAATTCTTCCCCCAAAAAGCGCGGCAATTCTACTATGAAGATACTGCTTACTTTGCATATATCTATCTTCTTCAGGTAAAAACATTGTTACGCCAAGAGCCCTTCCTCGAGGAATGATAGTTACTTTGTATACAGGATCATGCTCAGGGCTTAGTCGGCCTACTATTGCATGGCCAGCCTCATGATAAGCAGTGATTCTTTTTTGCTCATCGGTCATAATCATAGATTTACGCTCTGGGCCCATCATGATTTTATCCTTCGCTAAGTCTAGATGACTTTGATCAACTTTTTTATCGCCATATCTCGCAGCAAATAATGCAGCTTCATTAATTAAATTAGCAAGATCTGCCCCAGAAAAACCTGGCGTTCCTCTGGCTATTACAAGAGCATCCACATCTTTTGAAAGTGGAACCTTTTTCATGTGCACTTTTAGAATTTGTTCTCTGCCTCTTAAATCAGGCAAGTCTACAACAACCTGTCTATCAAAGCGTCCAGGTCTTAATAGCGCTGGGTCAAGGACATCTGGTCTATTGGTTGCTGCAACAACAATCACTCCATCATTGCCATCAAAACCATCCATTTCTACAAGCAATTGATTTAATGTTTGCTCTCTTTCATCATGGCCTCCGCCCATTCCAGCTCCTCTATGGCGCCCAACAGCATCAATCTCGTCAATAAATACGATGCATGGTGAACTCTTCTGAGCCTGCTCAAACATATCTCTGACTCTGGATGCGCCCACTCCGACAAACATCTCAACAAAGTCTGATCCAGATATAGAGAAGAATGGTACTTTCGCCTCTCCAGCAATGGCTCTTGCCAGAAGTGTTTTACCAGTACCTGGAGGGCCTACCATCAAGACGCCTCGTGGAATTTTTCCACCTAGTTTTTGAAATTTAGTTGGATCTCTTAAAAAATCAACTAGCTCTTGAACATCTTGCTTGGCTTCTTCACATCCAGCAACATCTTCAAAAGTAGTGGTAACTTTTCCACCTTCCATTAATTTTGCTTTGCTCTTACCAAACGCCATTGGTCCGCCTCTTCCAGACATTCCACCTTGCATTTGTCGCATGAAAAAGAAAAATATACCAAGAAGTAATAAAATTGGAAAAGCTCCAACTAAAAGTTGGGACCAAATTGAAGGCTGCTCAACACTTTCAAAAACAGTAATAACCCCATGCTCTTCAATTGCATTATCGACAGACTCATCTCTTTTGTATATTGGATGACGTGTTTCAAACCTTGTGCCATCTAGACGCTCACCAAATATAGTCATCTGGTCGCCCTTGTATGTTACCTTGGCAACTCGATCTGAAAGAACTTCTTGTTTGAACTGACTATATGAAATCATTTCCCTTTTTGAAGAAGATGCATTTTCAACGTTATTAAATATAAATATCAATGCAGAGCCCAGCAGAACCCAAACTAGTGCATTTTTAAAAACTGAATTCATTTTGGCATTTCTCCATATAAATAAATCTCGCCTGACTTGCTCTTTGAAGCAGCAGGTTTATAAGTTTGAACTAAATTGAAATTGTTTTCCATTTCAATTCTTAGTTTTTTTAGCATACTATTTTGGAAACTTTTCATAATAAAAGCTCCATTACTTTTACATAAATAGTTTACAGCCACTCTAAGGGTAATGATATTAAGCTCGAATATATTTTCTTCATCAACTGCCCTTATACCTGTTAAATTGGGGGCTAAATCTGAAATAACAAGGTTAAATTTTGATTTAAGTAAAAAAATATCTTTGATTTCATCAACGTTTAAAATGTCTTCTTGAAAGAAGTGAACGCCTTCAATCGGGTCCATTGGCAAAAGATCAATCGCATAAATATTGGATGATGGAGTTGATGCTTTTACTAGCTCAGACCAGCCTCCTGGAGCTGAGCCAATATCAAGCACTAAACTATTTTTTTTAAGAGCCTTGGTTCTTGAAAGAATTTCTTCTAATTTAAATACTGCACGAGATCGTAAACCATGCTTTTTTGCTTTTAACGCCCAAGAATCAGCATGCATGAATCTTATATGTGCTGAACTTTTTCAATTTCCAGATCAATGGATCCAGACGGAGTAGAAATTGATACCTCATCACCAACATTCTTTCCCATTAAACCTTGGGCAATTGGTGTTTGAATGGAGATCGATCCCGCTTCAGGATCAGATTCTAAATTGCCAACTATCTTGTAGGTAATAGACTTTTTATTGGTAATGTCATATAAATCTATCGTTGCACCAAAAACAACTCTGCCAGTTTCAGGAATTTCTTTTACATCAATAACCTGAGCGTTAGCAAGCGCATGCTCTATTTCTTGAATTTTTGCCTCAATAAAACCTTGCTGTTCTTTTGCAGCATGATACTCAGCATTTTCTTTTAAATCGCCGTGAGCACGAGCCTCAGCTATGGCTTGGGATATTTCAGGCCTATCCTTTGTTTTCAGCTGGTGCAGCTTTTCAGCAAGCTCTTGCTCTCCAGTTTTAGTAATTGGTAGTTTATCCATCTGATAATTATATCAAATGTAAGTAATTAGTTGATTTCTTGAAGGGAGTTGTAGACCCAGTTATCTGAATCATTGCTCATTGCCTCTAAGAGGGCAAATGCACCAAAAATGGTAGTCACACAAAATAATTTATTTTGAAGAGCTGTTCTCCTAATAGAGGCAGAATCCTCTATGGACTGGCGCCCTTCTGTAGTATTTATCAAGAGATTAACCTTATTATTTACTAACTCATCAACAATATGAGGCCTGCCTTCAGTCACTTTATTAATAACTTGTGCCTCATGACCAAGCTCTTTGATAGCATTAGCAGTTCCTTTGGTTGCGATTAATGAAAAGCCATGCTCTAAAAGCAAAGGAAGCAAATTAGGTAAATATTTTTTATCAGATTCTTTTACGCTGATAAATGCCAAGCCTGAATCTGGAAAAATTTTATTTGCAGCTCTTTGAGCCTTTGCATATGCTTCCCCAAAACTGGAACCAATACCCATTACCTCTCCAGTAGATTTCATTTCTGGACCAAGGATAGGGTCAACGGCAGGAAATTTATCAAATGGAAGAACAGCCTCTTTTACAAAAAAATAACTCTTAGGCAATAAATTAGAAAAACTAATTTCCTTTAATGTTTTTCCAACCATGGTTTTTGTAGCTGACTTTACTAATGACTCTCCTAAACATTTAGAAATAAATGGAACAGTTCTGGAAGCCCTGGGGTTCACCTCAATAATAAAAACATTCTCATCCTGAACTGCAAATTGAATATTCATCAACCCAATGACATTTAATTCTGCAGCAATCTCTTTTGCTTGTTTTTCAATTTCTTCGGTGACTTTTTCTGAGAGACTATAAGGAGGCAACGAGCATGCTGAGTCACCTGAATGAATTCCAGCCTGTTCGATGTGCTGTAAAATACCGCCAATCTCAATCTCTTTTCCGTCCGAAATAACATCTACATCGACTTCAATTGCATCAGTCAAATAACCATCCAGCAGAATTGGTTTTTGATCAGAAACTTCAACAGCTTCTTTTAAATACTTTTCAAGTTCTACCTCAGTGTGAACAAGTTCCATTGCCCTACCACCAAGAACATATGAAGGTCTTACTACGATTGGGAAGCCAATTTCTTTAGATGCTTTGATAGCTTCTTGAAAATTTTTTACCGTACTGTTAGGGGGTTGCTTGAGATTTAATTGACGAGCAAGAGCTTGAAATCTTTCTCTGTCCTCTGACCTATCAATAGCATCCACATCGGTACCAAGAATTTTTACATTATTTGATAATAAGACTTCAGAAAGCTTTAGGGGAGTCTGCCCGCCAAATTGAATAATCACTCCCTCGGGTTTTTCTAAATCAATAATGTCTAATACTTTTTCTTCAGTAATTGGCTCAAAATATAATCTATTGGATGTGTCGTAATCTGTAGAAACAGTTTCAGGATTACAATTAATCATAATAGACTCATAACCCTCTTCTTGAAGTGCGAATGAGGCATGAACACAACAATAATCAAACTCAATCCCTTGTCCGATCCTGTTTGGACCACTACCTAAGACAATAACTTTTTTGTTACTGGTAGGAAGAGATTCACACTCTCCCTCGTAAGCCGAATACATATATGCCGTTTCGGTGGCAAATTCAGCAGCACAAGTATCAACCCTCTTAAAGGATGGAATGACCCCTAGTTTTTTTCTTAAATTTCTTACCTCTTTGGAAGTTGAGCGAGTTAAATCAGCAATTCTCTGGTCAGCGAAACCTTTCTGTTTGAGATTAAGCATTTTATCAAAACCTATTTCCTGAAGTTTGGTATCCTGAAGGATATTTTCTTCATCAATTAGATCTATCATTTGATGCAGAAACCAAAAATCCATTCCGGTTAATTGGTTTATTTTATCTGCATCCCACCCCAATCTTATTGCCTCTGCAACATATAAAATTCTTCTAGAGCCGGGAAAAGTCAACTCATACCGAAGGGTTTCATTTTGATTTGAAGAATTGTCTAAGATGCTTTCAAAACCATGCAAGTCTTCCTCCAGGCTTTGAAGGGCTTTTTGAAGAGATTCTTGGAAAGTCCTTCCGATACCCATTACTTCACCAACAGATTTCATTTGAGTTGTAAGTCGATCGTCTGCCTGAGGAAATTTCTCAAAAGCAAACTTTGGAATTTTTGTAACTATATAATCGATAGATGGCTCAAATGATGCAGGCGTTAAGCCATTGGTTATGTCATTTTGTAATTCATCCAACGTAAATCCAACAGATAACAATGCAGCAACTTTGGCAATTGGAAAACCAGTTGCTTTTGAAGCCAAGGCAGATGAACGACTCACTCTAGGATTCATTTCAATAACAACTACTCTTCCATTTTCAGGGTTGATACCAAATTGAACATTACTTCCTCCTGTTTCAACCCCAATTTCTCTTAAAATTTTGAATGATTGATCTCTTAAAATCTGATATTCCTTATCTGTTAATGTTTGTGCTGGAGCAACTGTAATTGAGTCGCCAGTATGTACCCCCATAGGATCAAGGTTTTCGATCGAACATATAATGATACAATTATCATTTTTGTCTCTTACAACCTCCAGCTCATATTCCTTCCAACCAAGCAATGATTCGTCAATTAATAACTCGGTTGTTGGAGAAAGATCTAGCCCTTTTTCACAAATTTGTTTAAATTCCTCAATGTTATAAGCGACTCCACCTCCAGAACCACCTAAAGTAAAAGAGGGGCGTATAATGCAGGGAAATCCAAGCCCCTCTTGAACTGCTAGAGCCTCCTCCATTGAGTGAGCTATTCCAGATCTTGGAGTCTCAATCCCAATGCCTTTCATCGTTTTATCAAAGAGCTCTCTATCTTCTGCTTTATCTATAGCCTCTCTTGATGCACCAATTAACTCAACATTATATTTTTTTAAAACTCCTTCTTTTGCCAATGTCAAGGCTGTATTTAGGCCGGTTTGTCCTCCCATAGTTGGTAGCAATGCATCTGGACGCTCCTTAGCGATGATTTTTTCAATAGATTGCCAATGAATTGGTTCTATGTATGTAGCATCTGCTAGCAAGGGATCAGTCATGATTGTAGCAGGATTAGAATTGACTAAGATGACCCGAAAACCTTCAGCCTTTAGGGCTTTGCAAGCTTGAGCACCCGAATAATCAAACTCACAAGCTTGACCTATAATTATTGGCCCAGCACCAATAATCAAAACAGATTTGATGTCAGTTCTTTTTGGCATTATTCTCGATCATTAAATTAAAATTTATAAATAGCTCTTCCAGCTCATGAGGCCCAGGACTGGCCTCTGGATGCCCTTGAAAACTAAATGCTGGCTTGTCCTTAAAAGTAATGCCTTGCAAGCTTTGGTCAAATAACGAGATGTGAGTAGGTTCAATATTTTCAGGCAGGCTAGATAAATCAACGGCAAAGCCATGATTTTGACTAGTTATATAAACAACTTTACTTAAGAGATCTTGCACAGGATGGTTAGCACCATGATGACCAAATTTCATCTTGTAGGTTTTGCACCCACCTGAAAGAGCAAGAAGTTGATGACCTAAACATATTCCAAAAATCGGCATGTTAATTTCAAGCAATTTCTGAATTAATTCGATTGCATAGACACAAGGTTCAGGGTCTCCTGGCCCATTTGATAAAAATACCCCATCTGGTTTGAGTTCCATAAGTTCATCAAAACTTATTTCTGCATTTACCACTCGCACCTTCCCTACATGTTTCCTCAAAAGTCTTAAAATATTTCTCTTTATCCCAAAATCAACTGCAACGATAAGTTGCTCATTCTTAACCTCTTGGTAATTTGGCCAGGTACCCTCATCCCAAGAGAAAGAATTTTTAGTTGATACCTCCTTCGCCAGATCAAGACCTTCTAATCCACTAAATTGATTCAGAGCTTCTTTGGCGATTGATAAAGAATCTTGATCCCCGGGAGCAATGCATGCTTTTAATGACCCATGATCTCTTAACTTTGCAGTTAATTCTCTTGTATCAATATTTGAAATTCCAATGGTTTCCTTTGATTCAAGGAAGCTATTAAGAGATTGCGTTGCTCGCCAATTACTGAAATGATCTGGTAAGTCTTTAATGACGATTCCAGAAGCAAAAATGCTATCAGATTCATTATCCTCATCATTAATTCCGGTATTTCCAATATGGGGATGGGTAAAAGCTATAATTTGTTTAGCATATGATGGATCGGTAATAATCTCTTGATAACCTGACATTGAGGTATTGAAAACAATTTCACCGACTGATGGCTTTGTTGCACCGAACCCAGTGCCTTCAATAACAGTACCATCTTCTAAAACTAAAATGGCAGGAAACGACATTAGCAACTTCCCTCAAATGGGGTATAAAAGATAGTAAAAAATTGTGAAAATTGAGGATTTAATGAGCTAAAATTGTGCGCTGGCATTAAAAGGGTACTTTATATTGATAAGTCCTTAACGTCCATTAAATTTTAAAAAAAATGAAGATAAATTTAAAAAATCAAGATCAAATATCTCAGATGAGAGTTGCTGGCCAATTGGCAGCTCAGGTTTTGGAAATGATTACTCCATATGTGGTACCTGGAGTGAGCACTGAAGAGCTGGATAAAAGGTGTTATAACTTTATCGTGAATGAACAAAAAGCCATTCCTGCGAATGTAGGTTACAAAGGTTTTGAAAAAACGATTTGTTCAAGTGTGAATCAAGTAATCTGCCATGGAATTCCCTCAGATAAAAAAATACTCAAGGATGGAGATATTTTAAATATAGATGTAACAGTTATTCGTGATGGATGGCATGGTGATACATCAAAAATGTTCTTGGTTGGTAAGACCCAACCCCACAATGAAAGACTTGTTAAAGTCACTCAAGAATGTTTATACAAAGCAATAGAGGTTGTAAAACCAGGAGCTCATTTAGGCGATATAGGCGCTGTTATTCAAGAGCATGCAGAAAAAAATCACTACTCAGTCGTGGAGGACTATTGTGGTCATGGGATTGGTCAGGTCTATCATGAAGAACCCCAGGTGCTCCATTATGGCAAAACTGGTAAAGGCATAGAAATTAAAGAAGGCATGTGTTTTACGATTGAGCCAATGATCAATCAGGGATCAAAATATACAAAAATCTTAAGCGACGGATGGACTGTAGAAACCAAAGATGGAAGAAATTCAGCTCAATGGGAACACACTCTTGCAGTTACAGCGTCTGGCGTAGAAGTTCTTACAAAGCGCAGCGAAGAATCCTTTTGAGCAACTCATTAGAAAGCATCAATCTTGACTTTAAAAAAAGTTTTTACAGTGTATTTCAAAAACCTGAACTGATTCAGTCCTATCTTGAAAAGAGGTCAATTATATTTGATGTAATTATTAGAAAGGAGTTCATACGAAGAGAGCTTGAAACAGATTTTGCCTTAGTTGCACTTGGAGGCTATGGAAGAAAAGAGCTCTTTCCATCCTCCGACATTGACCTCTCTATTATTCAATTAAATGCAAAGACAAAAAAGATTGAAGACATTAAAAATTTTATAGGATGGCTTTGGACTCTCAAGGTAAAAGTTGGGCATTCAGTTCGAACTATAAAAGATATAGAAAACATCACTAAATCTGATCTAAAAGAATTTACTTCCTATCTTTCTTATAGAATTATTTTTTGCAAAAAAGATAAGATTACCAGCTTAGATCATGACTTAAATAGGGTTTCAAAAAAATGGAATAAAACTAAATTCTTTAAGGCTAAGCAAATTGAGCAAAATCAAAGATTTAAATCTTTTGATTCCACTGAATTCAGCCTTGAACCAGATCTCAAAGAGTCTCCAGGTTGCTTGCGAGATTTTCAAACTGCTTTTTGGATACTAGAGCATTGCTTTGAAATTAAACAATTGCAAGATTGTGTAAAAGCAGAAATGTTCTCAAAAAAAGAGGTAGCTAGCATCAATAAATCATACGCGCACATTAAAACTCTAAGATTCTTTATTAACCTCGAAAGTAGCGCAAATCGAATTAGCTTTGAGAATCAACTGCAGCTTGCTAAAAAAGCTAAACTTAAAGCCTCTAAAAAATC
Organism: uncultured SAR86 cluster bacterium; assembly: GCA_902593675.1. GTDB lineage: Bacteria > Pseudomonadota > Gammaproteobacteria > Magnimaribacterales > D2472 > D2472. The sequence goes on along the minus strand of CACJJI010000004.1, from coordinate 22,289 downwards.
TTCTGCGGTTGAGAAATTCATGAGGACATTTTTTTTGCATGCTTCCAATCTATCAGACTTTAATGAGCTAGTTTTTCAGGCATACGATGACCAATTAACTATGCTTAAAAGGCCTTACACAAAAAATTACTATGTTTTTAAAGATCGACTTGGAATTGCAGATAGCATTAATCTCTCTAAAAGACCTGAATTAATTTTAGATAGCTTGATCCAAGTTGGAAAACTCAAAAAAATTAATGGTCTCGATTTTAAATCCATCAGAAAAATACAGAGATCTTTGATCAAGATTGATCCTAAGTATTTTTTATTGCCTGCAGCAGGATCTCAATTTCTCCAAATACTAAAATCCACTACAAATCTTTCCACCATACTCAAAAAACTTAAGCAACTAGGCTTAATGAGGTTGCTGATTCCTGAATTTGGAGAAATTGAAGGTCAAATGCAATTTGATATGTTTCATGTATACACAGTTGATGAGCATACTTTCAAGGTGGTGAGAAACATGAGGCAAATGCAAATTGGAAAAGTAGATCAATCAATGCAAATTGAACATGAGCTTATTAATAAACTGCCAAAGATTGAGCTTTTATATCTTGCAGGAATTTTTCATGATCTTGGAAAAGGCAAAGGTGGAGATCATTCTGAGATAGGGGAAAAGATAGTTGAGAGATTCTGTAAAAGGTTAAGTTTTTCTATTCATGATACTCAGCTATTATGTTGGCTTGTAAAAAACCATCTCATAATGTCATCTATATCACAAAAGACTGATGTGCATGATCCTGAAACAATCATCAATTTTACTAAAAATGTAAATACCATCGAAAAACTAAATTACATCTACATGCTAACCATCAATGATATAAGAGGAACTAATCCAACTCTATGGAACTCATGGAAGCATGATTTATTAAAGCAGCTTTTCATGTCATCAAGGAGAAAGTTGAATCTTGAGGAAGCGCAATCCAATCAATCAATTGTTAATGAAAGAAAAGCTGCGTCAGCAAATGCAATCAAGCAAGGACATAATTTATTGAATGAAGTATGGGAGCAGTTACCTGATGCTTATTTTTCTAAATATCAACTGGCGCAACTTATAAATCAAGCTAAGACTGTGGCTACATCTAAAGGAAAAACATCAGTCTTTGTAAATACTAGAAAAAATCTTATTGAAATATTTATCTTCACGCCCAATCAAGCAGGCTTATTTTTAAAAACTGTTCGAAGCTTTGAACAGCTCTCATTAGAAACCATTGATTCAGATATTCATACAACCAAAGATGGAAAATATGCTATGAACACTTTTATTTGTAAACATAAAATCCTTGGAGGTAATTTAATACAAAGAGATATTCAAAACACTGAACAAAAAATCATTAACGCAATATCTTCAGAGAATTTTAAAACAAATGCTAAACCAAAAGCAGTACATAAAAAAGTTTTCGAATACCATACCAGGGTAAACGTTTCTCCTTCAAAAAAGAGAGATGCTAGTTTAATTACTATAGAAACCTTAGATCAACCAAATTTACTCTCCAAAGTTGCAAACATTTTTTTACATCATGGTGTGAGCATTGACTCAGCAAGAATTACAACTCTTGGAGAAAAAGTGGAGGATAATTTCACTGTAATTGATGAGAAAACTAAATTATGCATTTCTCAAAATAAAACTAATCAGTTGCAAAAGAAGCTAAAGAACCTTTAAGCTCTGCAATTAACATTGAGACTACCTATAATAAGCATATGAACAACCTCCCATTAATTGGCCTTGGCATTGCTACTAAAGGCAACTCAGGTAATACATTGGATGCCTATTATCCCTGTATTAGCTTTAAAAATGGTAAAGATGAAATCAGCCTCATGTATGAGAAGTGGGATGCCTTAATGAATCAAGATGTGACTGAAATAAAGGGCGTTGCTCAGCTCAATCTGCCAGATGAAAATTTAAAAATAGCCATGGGTGATCTTGATAAAAATAAAACTTTAGTCTTATGCAGAATCTTAGATAACCATCCCATTGAATGTATTGAAGAGGCATATTTAAAACTACATCTAATTTCATATAAGCATTTTTTACCTAATTCATTAAACCTTGATAACCTTTTTGACTCTCTCTTAAATGTTGCCTGGACTAACCAGGGACCAGTGGAACTAGATGAAATTGAAGAAAAAATTCTGTCTGCAAAAGCAAATAATCAGGCGCTTAAAATTAAATCGATCGACAAATTTCCATGCTTAACAGACTATATTATTCCTCCAGGAGTTCGTATCGCAGATGCAAGCAGAGTCAGGCTTGGGGCATACCTAAGTGAAGGAACAACCGTTATGCATGAGGGTTTTGTAAATTTCAATGCAGGAACACTTGGTTCAGCAATGATAGAAGGAAGAATCTCAGCTGGAGTTGTGGTTGGCAAAAACTCAGATTTGGGAGGTGGCTGCAGCACAATGGGAACTCTCTCAGGAGGTAACAATGTAAAGATATCCATAGGTGAAAATTGTCTCCTAGGTGCAAATTCTGGATTAGGAATTCCAATAGGTGACAATTGTATTGTTGAAGCAGGCCTCTATTTGACAGGCGGATCAAAAATTACAGCTTATAATTCTGATAATGAAAGTGGGTCTATTGTTAAGGCATCAGAGCTTGCAGGACAGGATAATTTATTATTTATTAGAAACTCTCAAAGTGGAGCTATTGAAGCAAGAATTAACTCTAAATCAGTAGCATTAAACCAAACCCTTCATAAAAACTAAAATATATGTCTGCTCTAGAGCTCGCTCAATCTCTCATAAAAATAAAATCTATCTCTCCAGAAGATGGGGGTTGCTTTGAACTTATAGAAACAGAGTTAAGCCCCTTAGGCTTTCAAATAGAGAGAATTCCAGAATTGAATTGTGAGACGCTATTAGCAAAATATGGCGATTCAGGAAAAGTGTTTTGCTATCTTGGACATACTGATGTTGTGCCCTCTGGTCCAGAAGAAGAATGGACTTCCAATCCTTTTGAGGCAAATGTTATTGATGGAGAGTTAATAGGTAGAGGGGCAGCAGATATGAAAGCTAGTGTTGCCGCCTTTGTCCAATCAGTAAAAAATTTTTTATCTGATAACCCAATACCTAATTTTCAAATATGGATAATGCTAACTAGTAACGAAGAAGGTGAGCCAGCTGATGGAAAAATCAATACCTTGATGGACTCTCTTACCAAGCAAAATCAGTTTATTGATTACTGCTTAGTTGGTGAGGCTAGCTCATCTGATAATGTTGGAGATGTCTTAAGAGTCGGCCGCAGAGGATCTTTAAGTGGGAGGCTTAAATTAATTGGTAAACAGGGTCATGTTGCATACCCCCAAAAAGTTTTAAGCCCTATTTTAGAGATAGGACCTATTATCAATGAACTCAACCAAGTTATTTGGGATGAAGGCAATGAACAGTTCGATTCAACATCGTTTCAAATTTCAAATATTGATTCTGGGACTGGAGCTACAAATGTTGTTCCAGGACATTTAAACATGCACTTTAATTTTAGGTTTTCTCCAGAATCGAGTCAGGAATCACTCAAAGAAAGATTTATTCAAATTTTAGAAAAATCAAAATGTTCCTTTGAAATAGATTGGACTTTAAATGCTCAGCCGTATTTAACAAAAAAAACTGAATTTCTTTCTATTATTCAAACGGCTTTAAAAATGATAAATGGCAAGGAAGCAATCATCGATAATGGCGGAGGAACATCCGATGGGAGATGGGTTTCACCATCTGGCTCAGAAGTTATTGAACTAGGGCCAAGAAATCAAACCATTCACAAGATAGATGAAAAAATCTCTTTAGCAGACTTGGCATTGCTGCAAGAGATTTACCAACAGATTCTTGTTGAAACTAATAATCAAGCAAGCTAAAAACATTTAATCTTTTGCTGTTTTAATAACAAAAGATAGCGCAATTAATGCAACAGCAATGACCAGATAATACTGAATCATAAATTCAAAAACTGGTGATATAGTCTCAAGCCCGCCATCCAAGGCCTCTCCTCCAAGCAATCCTGCAAGAACTCCTCCAATTGCGCTTGCTAAAAACCATAAACCAAACATCTGACCCATGTAACGCTTAGGGCCATAACGAGAAAATGCTGATAAACCAATTGGTGATAAGGCTAATTCACCCCAAGTTTGAAACAAGTATGTTAGTAACAGCCATTGCATGCCTACAGGAGATGATTCAAGAGCGATTTTTACAGCAACAATCATTACAAGAAAGCTCAATGCCATAAATAAAAGTCCAATTGCAAATTTAATTGGCAATGATGGATCTAAATTTTTTCTAGCTAATTGTGCCCAAATCCCAGCAAAGATTGGGGCAAATAAAACAACAATTACAGGATTTGCAAACTGCAGCCATCCAACTGGAATCTCATATCCTGCGATAGATAAATCTGTATAGTCTCTTGCAAAAATATTTAATGAGCCTGCTGATTGATCAAAACCTGACCAAAAAGCAGCAGCCCCTATAAAGAGTAGAAATAAGAGTATTAAATTTTTTCTTTCAGCAGCATTTAGTCCTGCAAAAAGAAACAAATAAATAAAATACAAGCCAGCAATAATTGTAAGAAAATATGCAAATTGCTCAGCAAAGAATCTTGGATCAATAGTAAAGAAACCAAGGAGGCCCGCTCCGATGACCATAAACATTCCCACAAGCGATACTTTTAAATAATTAGTAAGCTTTTTGCGCTTATCATCTGACATTTCATTAGGATGCATACCAGCATCCCCCAATAGATGTCTGTGTTTGATATATTGAATGACACCAAAAGTCATCCCTATCCCGGCAGCACCAAATCCCCAATGCCATCCAATTTTTTCACCTAAATATGAGCAAATCAAAAATCCAAGTGTTGAGCCTATATTGATAGACATATAAAAAATGGTGTAGCCAGAATCTCTCTTATCATCTTGACCCTCATATAACTGACCAACAATGGTGGAAATATTTCCCTTAAGAAGACCGGTGCCTAATACAACAAAAATCAAACCCAAGAAAAATGTCTGCTCAATAGGAATGGCTAAAGTAAAATGACCCAAGGCAATAATGAGAGCTCCTATTAATACAGCTTTTTGATGCCCTAATATGTTATCTGCAATCCACCCTCCTGGAACAACCATAAAATAGACCATCCCAGAGTAAATACCATAAATTGCTTGGGACTCAATTTGCGACCAGCCTAGGCCAGGATTAAAGCCAGTAACTGCACCTGTCATGTATAAAACCAATAAAGCCCGCATTCCATAATAAGACATGCGCTCCCACATTTCAGTCAAAAATAGTGTTCTTAATCCAATAGGATGCCCAAAAAAAGTATTACTTGTATTCATATTATTTGAGTTATGATTTATGGAGATACTATATCAAACTAATGGAAAAAACACCTTACGTTGGACCCTTTCTACGAATCATAGCTTCAGTCTATGACTTCTTTTTGCTGCTTGGAGTTTGGTTTCTAGTAGGTTCATTAGCCCTATGGTTGAATGGTGGAGAAATACTGAATCCAGTGCTTGGAAGTTTATTGGTATTTCTGAGTGGATGGGCTTTTTATGCATTTTTTTGGATGAAGAATGGACAAACGCTTGGAATGCAAGTTTGGAAATATAAAATTGTTAATACAGATCAGAATCATGACCAAATCACGCTAAAACAAACCTTTCTGAGATATTTAGTAAACTGTGGAATTCTTGCACTGCTTGGTATGCCGTTATTTCTAATTTATGCAGATTCAAAAAAACTTGCAGTAAATGATATTCTTTCAAAAACTAAATTAGAAAAAATTTAACTAGATTCTCTGAAACTTATAGGCTCCGATTCCAACTAAAACCATGATTGGTAAAAGGTGCGCAATTAATATTGGCCATTGATAAGTAAGAAATGATGCAATGCTCAAATCTTTCATTAAGTCATAAATAAGCCCGAGCGAAATACCTATTATTATTTGTCTGCCGACTCCTCCTGAACGCGCGCTATTAAACATGAGGCTGCCTGCTAAAAAGATTATTGCAAGAATTGAAACTGGCAAGAGTGCCCTTGCATATATTAATGTATCAATTTTTTGTATATCTTTATCAAGCAGATAGGTTTTTTCAATATCCAACAATGATAAAAAAGAAAAATTTTCTAATGCATTATTTGTTAACAGAAATGATGCAGGAAATTTTAAAGCCTGTTGAGTGGCTGTATCTTCAATAAATAATTGGCCATTCTCTAATCTACCTTCTTCATAATTAGCAAATGAGGCCACTCTTTGCTGATCATTAAATTCTATGACTTGAATTGCCTGAACCTGCTTATCATTTAAGCGACTTAAGCCAATTAAATTTCTGCCTGCCATCTCCCATTGGGTCGCTTCAGCAGATTGAATGGGTTGACTAAGAGTATTAGACTTTTTTGACAGATCTAAAAATAGCGTTTCATCAAGAAAGATTAATGCCAATGACAATATAATTGGACCCAATCCTAATACTAATACGATTTTTAATGGCGAAAACCCTGCTGATCGCAAAAAGACTAAATTACCCTGTTGATTAAATATCGAAAGTGCGATCAATGTGCCGATAAGCATTGAGCTCTCAAGGTACTGCATCCCTTTATGCAATTGTTCATAAAGAACAGTATTGAATATCACCGAAAGAGTTTGATTTATTGATAGATTCTCAAGCTCCATGACTAAAGTCACTGAGAAATCAAGGAATAACATTACCATCCACACAAAGGCTGAAATAAGAAAACTTCTTTTGATAAGGTGTATAGAATAGGTATTAAAAATATCTTTAATCAAGAGCTCAACCAAACTAAAAGAAAGAATATTAAAAAGATAATTGAAACTGTTTTTAATCTTGAGTTAGAGAAGATGTTTTTAAATGCGATTCTTCCATCAAGCCAAAAGAGCAAAGCTCCAAAAAATAAAAACGCTAAATGCACAGGCCATAAGAAGTGATAAAAAAAGTTTGAGCTACCTGCATAGCTTTCTCTGAATGCTACTAAAACACTTAAGTAAAATATATAAATTAATACACCTGTAACAAGGCTACCTTCCCTGCCTGATCTAGGGTTTTCTTTACCAAAGACAAAACTGAGTAACATTAAAGCTAAGAGCATGATTGGTATGCTGGCATTCCATTGATTCTGAATAAAATTAGATTTGTTTTTATAATCAAGTAATTTAGAAAGAGTTAGGGGATTGCTAGTTGCCAAACCAATGTCAATAGAGTGGGTTAAATCTTTAAAAGAAGCGTCTATTTGATTGGGACTATTTAAGTCTGGATATATAGATCCGCTTTTAAAATTTAAGATCATGTTGCCAGCCTCATTAGAAATTTCCAGCTCCTTAGCCTTAATAATTGATAAAGCAGGGTCATCTTGAACAAAAAATGTGACTCCTGTCATTTGATCGCCATTATAGGATTCAAAATAAAGATAGCTTCCAATCCCATCAAGATTAATCAAGGTATTAGGCTGCATCATTGAAAGCTTGTCTTCATATGATTGCTCAGCTATAAGGTCCTTGGATAGAGCTTTTCCATATGGCGCTAGATAAATACTTATTATCGAGCAAGCAGCCAAAACGACTAAAAAAAATGGCGTGATATGCTTAATCAATCTTAGCCTAGACACACCAGCAGAAAAGTAAGCATAGATTCCATTGGTATTATAGAGCTCTGAGATAACAAGCAAGAGGCTCAGAAAAAACGCAAAAGGTATCAACAGTGCTAAAAAATCAGGCAATCTAAAAAGAATTACCGTAAAAATAATGTCTGGATTCAAACTACCTGCTGCAGCTTGCTCAAAATAACCGACAAGTCTTGATGAAAAAATTAATGCTGTCAGGATAAATAGTATTGCAAAAAAGCCTTTAAAAATTTGAGAATTTAAATGAATTGCAAGAATATTCTTTTTATACATGCCTTTAGCGATCTTGATGCATTACAATAAATATCTTATCAGTAATTTTTATCAGGAGTATGGTTTATGGCTTACAAAGTCCTATCAAGTCTAAGTGCAAACAATGTTAATTCTGCAGATCTATTAAAAATTAAGACAGATCTCTTAATTATTGCAGTTAATAAAAAAACATCAGCGGCAGCTGAGCTCAAAGAACTGCAATCAAGCGCTCAATCATTAATTAAAGAGTCGATAAAAGAAATTAATAGCGGCTCAAGAAAATCAATTTTTCTTCCAGCTCCAGCCAAAGTTGCAGCTAAAAATGTCCTGCTAATCAAAGAACCGGATCCTAAAGCAGCGAGCTTTTTAGTGCTGCGTTATTATGAAGAGATCATGGGCTTGATCAAATCAGCCAAAGCAAAGGACTTTGCATATCTGATGAGCTCAACTACTTCAAAAGATTTCGATTTGACTTGGGCTGCTGAAGTTGCAGCAAGAACGTTTGAAGCTGCAGCCTATACTTTCAATGCAACAAAAAATAAAACTGCAAAGCCTGTTACAGTGAAAAAAGGCACTCTTTTATTTGCTGGTTTAACTCCAGCAAAATTAAAATCAGTTAGAGCTGCGGTAAAACTTGGTCATGCTGTTGGTGAGGGAATGAATGCTACAAAACATCTTGGTGACTTGCCTGCAAACCATTGCACGCCAAGGATTATTGAGCGCAAAACAAAAGCCTTAAAAAAAGATTTTCCAGCTCTAAAAATTTCCAGTCTCAATGAGAAAGATATGGAGCGATTAAAAATGGGGTCTTATTTATCAGTTGGTAGAGGCAGTGATGAGCCGTCTAGAATGATGACCATTGAATACAGAGGTGGCGCAAAGGATAAACAACCCATAGTGCTAGTAGGCAAAGGAATTACATTTGATACCGGAGGGATCTCAATTAAGCCAAGTCCTGCTATGGATGAAATGAAATGGGACATGTGTGGAGCTGCATCTGTGTTTGGAATTATGCAAACGCTAGCAAGACTAAAAGCCAAAGTGAATGTTGTCGGCTTGCTAGTTTGTGCAGAAAATATGCCTTCTGCTCATGCTACTAAACCTGGCGATGTGGTAACCTCAATGTCAGGTCAAACCATCGAGATCTTGAATACTGATGCTGAGGGCAGATTGGTGCTATGCGATGCATTAACTTATTCAAAGAAATTTAAGCCCAGTCATGTAATTGATATGGCAACTCTAACTGGAGCTGTTGTTATTGCACTTGGTAGCCCTGCTACTGGAGTGATGGCCAATAATCAACCTCTTGCTGACAAAATTTTAGCTGCTGGGGAAAAATCTGGTGACCGAGCTTGGCAACTTCCTCTCTGGGAAGAATATGCACATTGCACCAAAACCAACTTTGCAGACCTTGCTAATATTGGTGGCGGGAGAGAGGCTGGAACTATTCATGCTGCTTCTTTCCTATCTAACTTCACGAAAGACTTTAAATGGGCCCACATGGACATTGCAGCAAGTGCTTGGAATGGTGGCGCTAAAAAAGGTGGCACTGGTAGACCGGTTCCATTGTTAGCTGAATTAATTTTAAATGGAAATTTATAAGACTTTTATAAATCTTAATAGTTAATGGATAAGAAGCCATATGACCCTTCGGATATAGAACGAAAGCTATATCAAGAGTGGGAGGATTCCGGCATATTTGAACCTGGAGATGGATCAGATTCATATTCATTAGCCATACCCCCACCAAATGTTACAGGAACACTCCATATGGGGCATGGATTTCAAAATGCCATCATGGATTGCTTGATTCGATACTATCGAATGTCGGGCAAAAATACCTTGTGGCAAGTCGGTACAGACCATGCAGGTATTGCAACTGAAATGGTGGTTGAGCGAAGACTGAATGCTAACGGTAAATCAAAGAATGAAATTGGTAGAGAAGCTTTTGAAAAAGAAGTTTGGAATTGGAAGAAGTACTCTGGCAACAAAATTACCTCACAGCTGAGACGCCTGGGCTCTAGTCTAGATTGGAGTACAGAAAGATTCACTTTGGATGATGATTATCAGCATGCTGTTTTAAGTGCTTTTATACAATTATTTGAAGAAGGCTTAATTTATCAGGGCAAACGCCTTGTGAATTGGGATCCTACATTAGAGACCTCCCTATCAGACCTTGAAGTAGTCAATAAAGATCTAACAATTAAAATCTGGGAAATTAAGTATCAACTCGAGGAAGCTGATGAATTTGTAACTGTTGCTACCACAAGGCCTGAAACGCTTATGGGGGATATGGCGCTCGCAGTCAATCCCGATGATAAGAGGTTTACTCATCTGGTAGGTAAAAATGCTGAGATTCCCTTGTGCAATAGAGTTATTCCCATTGTTGCAGACGACTATGTAGATTCTGAATTTGGTACAGGGGTTGTGAAGATAACCCCTGGTCATGATTTTAATGATTACGAGCTAGGTAAAAGACATGGACTACACATGAATGATAGCTTGCAATGTCATACAGGTGATGAAAGCGAATTTGCTCCAATTTCAATTCTAAATAAAGCTGTTGAAGTTATTGGTGTTGCTCCTGAAAAATTTCATGGCATGGATAGATTTGAGGCTCGTAAAGTTATCTTGCAAGACTTAAAAAATGAAAAGCTTCTGATGTCTGAGAAAGAATATGAAAGCACTCTACCCTATGGAGATAGATCCGATCAAATTCTTGAGCCCCTCTTAACAGATCAATGGTATGTAGACGCTAAAACTCTTGCCAAACCAGCCATAGAAGCTGTTAAGTCTAAGGAAATTCAATTTGTACCTGCTAATTGGGAAAAAACCTATTTCCAATGGATGGATAACATTCAAGACTGGTGCATAAGTAGACAACTATGGTGGGGACATAGAATTCCAATTTGGTACGATGAATCAAATGCGCCCTATGCAGGCTTTTCTGAAGCAGATGTTAGAAAAAAGCATGGTCTCAAAGGTAAGCTACGCCAAGAAGAGGATGTATTAGATACATGGTTTTCATCGAGTCTGTGGACATTTGCCACTATGGGCTGGCCCGAAAAAAATGAAAAACTTAACCTTTTTCATCCAACAACAACCTTGGTAACTGGTTTTGATATTATCTTTTTTTGGGTCGCTAGGATGATCATGATGACCAAGCACTTTATGAAAGAAGTTCCCTTTAAAGAGGTTTATATTACCGGTCTAATCAAAGATGAAAGTGGGCAGAAAATGTCTAAATCAAAAGGAAACATCCTTGATCCAATTGATCTTATAGATGGGGTTTCCCTAGAGGAACTGCTGGAAAAAAGAACTGAAGGCATGATGCAACCTCAACTCAAAGAAAAAATTATTAAACAGACAAAAAAACAGTTCCCTGAAGGTATCGAAAGTTATGGTACTGATGCTTTGCGATATACCTTCTACTCTCTTGCTTCTCCGGGTAGAGACATTAATTTTGATATAGGCAGAATCAAGGGCTACAGAAACTTCTGCAATAAAATTTGGAATGCTTTCAGGTTTATTGAAATGCAAGTTGCTAATCATGGCTATCAAACTAGTGAAAGCTCAGAAGATATTTTATCTGAATGGATGGGATCAAAAATTCACCAAACTGCTCAAAATTGCCAAACGCATATAAAACAATATCGGTTTGATTTAGCATCAGCGGAGATATATGAATTAATATGGTCAAATTTCTGTGACTGGTACATTGAATTCAGTAAAGTCGCCATCCAAAAATCTGATGAAACTAGCCAAATAAATAATCTTATTGGGAATTTAATTGCTAACTTTTATAGCATTCTTGAATTGTTACATCCTTTCATGCCCTTTATTACTGAGGAACTTTCTTCTAAATTGGCGGATTTGGCAAAGGTAGAAAAGTCAGGATTCTTAGTTGAGAGTGGCTTTGAACATGCAAGAGTATCCAAGAAAAAAACTGAACAACAATTAGATGAGATCATTAACATTATTTCTTCACTTAGGGTTCTAAGAGCAGAAAACCAAAATATAAAAAATGAGACCTTTAATCTCATTGTTTCTAATGATCTTAACTCTGAGATGAAATCTGTCATCAGCGAGAATGAAGAAATCATTGAAGGTATTGCAAAATTAGACGGAATCGAATTTTCCGACAAGATCCCAGCAGAATCAATTGAAAAAACCATGGATGGATACAAGCTCATTATTCCATTGGAGGGATTGATTGATCCTGAAGAAGAGATGATGCGACTTCAAAAAGAGCTAGAAGATGTAGAGAATGATATTCAGATAATTAGCTCTAAACTTGCCAATGAGCAATTTATTTCCAAGGCTCCCGCTGCAGTTGTAGAGAAAGAAACAGCAAAAGTTGCAGATGCGGAAAGCAAAAAAGCAATGTTAGAAAAAAGTATTGCTAAGCTTCAACCTTAGCCAGACTTATTAAAAAATCACGAATAGCTGCGCCAACCAGTGAAGGCTCAGCATAAGTAATGTCATGCTTGCCTCCCTCTAACACAAGTAATTCAGATTGAGGAATAGAAAGCATTAGCTCCTCGCTGCCTTTGAATGGAACAACGCCATCATCTGTTCCCCAAATAGTCAGAGTAGGCTTGTTCAAATTTCCTACTTCGCCAAACATTTCTTGAGTGCTAAATAAATTGAAATTGCGGGCTGTAGATAGCAAAGCATAAATGAAGCCCTTGTATTGCATCTGGATTCCTGCTTTTTTAATAAAATCTTTTTTTGATAAAGCCAATGGGTCTTCTCTGGGCGGCTCATCGTTTTCTTCGTTTCCTTGAAAGACTAACCTTGAACCAAAGACATTGAGAATCCACTCTCCGATTAAAGGTTTCATGATCCACCAATCCTCAGTTGGGTTTTCAAGCATAAAACCTGCTGGAGCAATCAAAGACATGCTTTTAACCATGTCAGGAAACTCATTGGTAAAATGCCCAACTATAGGCCCGCCCATTGAATAGCCCACTAGATGAACCTGATCAGAAATTCCTTGGGTATCTAATAGACCTTTGAGAGATTGAACAAAAACATCCTTGGTATATTTAATTCTTGGTCTCTCTGAATATCCTCGACCGTAATGATCAAACACGAGGATTGAGTAACCTGCATCTAATAAAAAACCCTTCATTCCATCCCAGACAAAATGAGGAGTAGAAAATCCATGCACCAAAACGACTGTTTCATTGTTTGCAACTTCAGCATCTGGATAATACCAACGGTAATACAGATTGCCTTCTTTTAGTGAGGCCCAAGAACCTTCCACAGGAAGGTCAGATGCTGTTAGCGTTTTAAGGTTATATGTTTGAACAAAGTATGGGATCCATAAAACCAAGAGAATAACCAAAAGACCTGTGAGTATTTTCTTCATGAATTTCCTTGCGCAGATTGAAAAGCTTTAAGCACAGTTTGTCTTGTATCTGCAGGATCAATAACCGCATCAATTTCTAAAAAAGATGCTGCCTCAATTGCCTGGCCAACGTCATACATTTTAGCAACCAACTTATCAAAAAGTTTTTTACGCTCATCAAGGCCCTCGATGCTCTCCAGTTCTTTTTTATACCCCAGCTTTACAGCTCCTTCTATTCCCATGCCACCAAATTCTCCCGTTGGCCATGCTGCAGTGTAAACAGGATTATGAAGACTGCCCCCAACTAAAGCCTGTGCTCCTAAACCGTATCCTTTACGAAGAAAAATTGCTACCAGTGGAACCTGAATGTTGGCTCCTTGTTTAAATAAAGATGCCATTCTTCTAACAGCTCCCCCCTCTTCACTTGCAGGGCCAACCATGAATCCAGGAGTATCAGCAAGAACAAGAATTGAAAGATTATGATCATTGCAAATAGAAATAAACTCCGCTGCTTTTTCAGCAGACTCAGAATCTATTGCGCCCCCAAGTTTTTGACAATCACTTGCAAGAAGGGCGAAAGGCTTCCCTTCTATTCTAATAAAGCCGGTCACAATACTTTGACCGAAGTTTTTCCTGAGCTCCAAAAAACTATCTTCATCAGCCAATGTTTGAATAATATCGCGAACCTCATAAGTATAGCGCCTGTCCTCAGGCATTACATTGCGGAGGGTTTCTTGATCATTAACAGTGAATTCGCTGATAGCACCTTGAAAATAAGAAAGAAGTTTTTTTGCAATTAAGGTGGCATGCTCTTCATTTTCAGCTATATAGTCCACAACTCCATTCTTCTCATGTACCGAAACAGGCCCAATGTCAGTTGGCTCAAACACGCCCAAACCGCCTCCTTCTATCATGGCTGGACCAGCCATGCCAATCCATGAAGTTTTAGTTGCAATCCTGAAGTCTGAACAGCCAAATAATGCGGCATTACCTGCAAAACAATAGCCATTATTTACTGCAATTTTCAAAGAGCTGCCGGTTAATTGAGCCCAGGTAGAAAAAGATGGTATGTGTAATCCAGCCATCTGAATCAATACATCTGTGTCACCTGGTCTACCCCCACCACCTTCTGTAAAAATTACAATCGGGAGCTGAAACTTTTTGGCTTGATCGCAGATACGATCGAGCTTTAAGTGATGAAAAGCACCTTGTGTTCCAGCCAAAACAGAATAATCATAAACAATAGCAACAGCTTGAGAGCTTTCTGCCCCAACTAATTCTGAATTGACAGAGCAAAAACCAGTAATAATACCATCGGCATTGGTCTTATCTTGAAGCTCTTTATAATCTCTACGGCTGCGTTGTGCGGCAACTGCAAATTGACCAAACTCTAAAAAACTATTTTCATCCACTAAATGGGCAAGGTTTTCTCTAGCAGTTCTATATTGTTTTGAATGCCTCTTTTCAGTTGATGATGCACGAAATTCATCAGAGCTTTTTTCAACTCGGCGAATGAATTTTTCAAATTCTGGTCGATTTTTAATAGCCATGGTCTCCTATGCTACTAAAAAAATATCCTTTCGGGTAAAACTAACTTGCAGTATGTTTTTTAAAGGCATCGCCAGTAAATTTTAATACCCTGGCTCTGGATAAAATCCTTGGTAAAAATGCAAACTTAGAATTACCTTTACCAGGAACTATGTAGTGCTTATTTTGCAAAAAAGCATCCAGGGTTTCTTGCGATACTCTTTCACAAGTATCGCCAACCTGACCATCATCTTTCAATTTGCTGATTCTTTGTTTGAGTCTCTCAGAAGATTTTTCTGAAGCAGTATTTCTAAAATTTGAATCTGTTGCTCCAGGACATGAAGCCATAACTCGAACATTGCTCGAAGCATACTCATATCTCAATGCTTCAGATAACATCAAAACATATGCTTTCGTTGAAGAATAAACACCCGCATAAGGAACTGGTAAAAATGAGGCAGATGATCCTATATTTATAACTCCACCTTCACCTTTATCCACCATAGCTGGCATAAATAAGTGACAAAGATCTGTCAGAGAAGTAATGTTTAATTGAATCATTGCCGCATAATCATCTCTTTGAAACTCTCCAAATTGACCCCATCTGCCATAGCCAGCATTATTAATTAATAAATCAACATCCAGACCTGCAGCAAGGATTTGCTGATGCAATCTTTCACCTGAACCTGGTAGAGCTAAATCTTCAACGAAAACATGGGCCTTGCCTGCTTTTCCTTGGATCTCCTGTGCTAAAGCATCTAGTTGCTCTTTAGATCGTGCAGTTAAAATCAACTCAGCCCCTTGCGCTGCAAGATCAACGGCCATGGCTCTGCCAATGCCAGTTGATGCACCAGTTACCAGTGCTATTTTATTTTTATATGTATCCATCTATCACTCCTTGAAATATTAATTTATAAGACAATTTTCAATCTGCTGAATCTCACTCCGAGATAGCAGACCATCAGCTTCAGCCTCAACACATTCTTTTAGTTCAATTCTATTTTTAACACCTAAAATTACAGACGACACTCCTTTAGCGCTTAAAGCATACCGGTGAGCTAAGCGGGCCGGAGATTCACCCCAATTATTCGCGAGCTCCCTAAAAGGTTGAGCTTTCTTAAAATCATCAAAATCACTTTTATCAAAGCCAGACTCATGAGGAGACCTATCCATTGAGGAAGTTAAAGCACCGGCCTGAACAGCTCTGATTGCTAAAATTGGAATATTTAATTGATGACACTCAGATAAAATAGCTTGGGGATTAAAGGTCTCTGAAACATAACCAATAGCTCCGGCAGAATTTAAAGGATTAATTACACATTGGACTGCGCTAGGTGCTTGAGAATGGTTTATAGCTTGAATAATGGCTTCTTCTTGCCCGAGCCCACCAATGCCCCAATGATCAATCTTTCCTTCTTGCTTTAATCGCTCAAAAGCTGGAATAGCAGCATTAAAAAAGCAACTTAAAGTGGTTGCACTTTTTGCACGCATCTCATCAAACTTAAATAGCTTGAAGTTATCTTCAATTAATTGAGAGTGCAGTAAGAATAAATTGACCTTTTCTAATTTCATATTTTCTAAGCTTTTAGTCAGAGAATGATTTAATTTATCGTATACCTCAGAATCCGGCAGAGTTCCTAATTGGCATTTAGTAGTAAAAAATAAATTATCTGAATCAAGTCCATTTAAAGATTGGCCAATTATTCTCTCAGCCTCACCTTTTCCATACATGGGTGCGACATCAAAATGATTAATGCCATGATCTAAGGCAGCATGGACTGTTTTAATTGCTTCTTCAGATGTTGTTTCGCCCCATACTTGACCGATACCGCCACCGCCAAGAGTTAAAGAGCTAACCTTTGAATAAGGTTTGAAATCTCTATAGTTCATAGCTAGATTTTCATTTGAATCTTAGCTTCAACCATTTTTAGATATTTCTTTTGAGTTTTTATTTCTTGTAGAATCTTTTCACGATGCTCTTCGAGCATGGCATTTCTCTCTTTAAATTTAGCTTTGCCCTGCTCATAAAGATCTCCATATTCTTTGATTTGCTTTAAAGACATACCAGTTCCCTTTAAGCATTTAATGAAACCAATTCTTTGCAAGTCATCATCACGATATTTTCTTCGACCAGCAGAATCTTTTATCACATTTGGTAGCAAACCTTCTTTTTCATAATAACGAAGAGTGTAAGGAGTTAATTCAACCTCCTCTGAAGCCTGGGCAATAGTATATAAACTCATCTTAAGTACTCCTCTTGATCCATAACATTTGCATCACCAGCACCACTATGTAAATTAAGAAGAAGGCTGCATAAAAACCAAGCAAAAGAGGATCAGTTAAAGTTGTTATTACAGGATCGCCAACTGGTAGACGCCTCAATCCATCCGTGATGGCTGGAATAGAGTGAAACAAAAAGAGTGAGGTATAACATAGAGTTTGAAAATATGGCGCTAACCATCCAAAAAATAATCCCTTTTCATTAACCCTACCAACAATTAATGCAAGCAATGTTAAAACAGCTAACATGTGGCCTACCCCAAACCCACCCTGTTTATACAATGTGAGCGCAGTAACAGCAGCAACTAAGGTGCAAACTAAAAAGATTTTTGCAGATGTGTTTTCAGAATCTATTATTTTATATTTAACTAAAGAATAAAATCCGCTTAACAAAGCAAAAATTCCCATTAAAGTATGAAACCAACCATAAAGTGACATCTCTGGCATTTTTTTCTCCCACAAAAAAATTAAGAGCTAAGTCTAACAGTTAAAGTTAACTCTAAGTCAAGAAAATATAATTTTAGATTAAATTTAAGGTCTGCTTGTAATTAGCCTTATTGCCTCATAGCTGGGTTTGAGATTGCCATACATCTTTTTATAGACTTTATGATAAAGATCATTATAAATTTCTTTATTGGCATCTATGGGGTCAAATCTATCACCTTGATGTGTCATCTTATTAACAGCAGAAGAAAAATCTGGATACAACCCAGTCCCAACAGCACTTGCAATAGCAGCTCCCAGCGAAGAGGTTTCAAAGGTATGTGGACGAAAGACGGTCATGCCAAAAATATCTGCGGTGATTTGCATTACCTCATCACTTTGAGATCCGCCACCAGAAACAACCAACCGAGAAATGGTTTTCTTACTTCGCTTTTCTAAAAGTTCTTTGCTTTCCCTTAAGGCATAGGTCAACCCTTCAATCATCGCACGATAAAGATGCGCCCTTGTATGATCTTCATTAAAGCCAATAATTGCGCCACGAGTTTCTGGTCCATCGCCATTGGAGGGTGACCAATAAGGCTGCAGCATTAATCCATCAGAGCCAGCAGGAACTTTAGCGAGCAATTCATCAAATAACATCTCTGGCTGAAGGTTTTGATTGGCTGCTAGTTGTTCTTCATGCAGCCCAAACTCTTTTTTAAACCAGCTGACCATCCAGTATCCGCGTTGAACCATCATTTCAATATTAAATGTATTGGGTATGACGCCAGGATATGCTGGATAAAAAGGAATAGCTTCAAGGTATTTATCAGAAGTAACATTAAGGGTAGCTAAGCTTCCATAGCTTAAACTTCCCGTTTCATTATCGATGCAGCCAGTTCCCAAAACCTCACAGGCTTTATCTGAGCCGCTAGCAATCAATGGAAGTCCTTGAGGAATACCAGTTTCTTCAGCTGCAGCTTCAGTAATTTCTCCCAGCACTGACCCTGCTGGCAAAACATCTGGCAACATTTCTGGACGAATGGGCATAGCCCGCCACTTCCAGTCTTTTTGCTCTGCCCATTTTTGAGTTTTATATTCAAATGGCACGAACCCAACAGTGCTAGCAATGGCATCATTATATTGACCAGTGAGTTTGTAATTATGATAGCCAGATAGAAGTAAGAATTTATGAATCTGCTTCCAAATCTCAGGCTCATTTTGTTCAATCCAATTAGCTTCTGCCTCTGCATGCATTAAATCTACCAATGGCTTAGCTCTAATAAGGCTCATGAGGGCTGATTCTAGTTTCCCTAATTTAGGTTTAGTGTTTACTTGTCGCTGATCTAGCCAACTAATTGCAGGTCGCAAGGGCTGGTTATCCTTTCCCATGGGTACCACTGTTGCACGCTGGGTGGTAACCGAAACAGCTGCAATAGCTTCCTTAGGTACAGATAGCTTTGGCCATAACTCTTGGCAAGCCTGGCATAAGGAATCCCAAAAATAATTTGCATGCTGCTCTGCCCATCCTTTCTGAGTGGAAAAATAAGGCTCAATTTCAACTTTGCTTTTTGCAATGAGCTGACCTTCTCCATCAAAAACCATGGCTCGCACGCTCTGAGTTCCGTTATCAATACTCAAAAAATACTTCCCGTTTGTCATGCAAGCCTCTTCTTAAACATGGCTAGGAAGACTGTAATACTTAGTCCAAATTGTTTCATAGCGTGTAACTTCTTGTTGCCATCTTTCATCATCCCAATTTTGATTAGATAAAAATAGTTCTTTCAGTGCTGGATAAAGATTTCTGCCGCCATAAGGTAGACACATACCTAAACGAGTTCTTCTTAGTAAAAGATCATCAAGATGCTCCACGGCTTCATATTTTATCGCCCAGCGGCATTCAGCTAGAGAGAACTCTGTTTCATTTAAATTATGGCGTTCATCTGGTGAGCTTTCATTTACAAGATCAATCGCCTTATCACCGTATCGACCAAGTAAACGTTGAGCCCAACTAGTATTTTCTGGTGACAGAGCCTTAGCAGTAATTGCTGGAGTCAAGAACACCCTATCATCGGAAATATCTTTGGCTACAGGAAGATTATCTTTGGCTGCTGCCAGAGTATCCAACGCAATCAATCGGAAGGTAGTAAGCTTGCCACCACTAACAGTAATCAATCCATTGTCAGACCAAACAGCATGATCTCGACGTTCTTTAGAAGGATCTTTACTTTTTTCTGCTCCAATCACAGGGCGAACTCCAGCCCAAGTAGATAAAACATCACTGCGATTTAGTGTATTGCTTGGAAATTGACTATTAAAAGCTTTTAATAAGTAATCAACCTCTTGGTCAGAAATACCAGCCTCAATATCTATATCTTCATTATGGTCTATGTCAGTAGTACCAATAACTGTTGTTCCCTCCCACGGGTATACAAAAACACCTCGCTTATCATCCACATGCAGGAAAGTCATGACATCAGAAATGGGAAATAAGGATTTAGCAATAATAATGTGACTGCCACGCAATGGCCTAATGCGAGTCTCACTATTAACAACATTTCTAAGTCTATCTGCCCAGGCACCTGTAGCATTAATAACGACCGGGGCATTTAAGTGAATTAATCCAGAGTGATCGCTGTCTTGAATGCTCACGCCAGAAACCTGGTCATCTGTTAATAAGAGATCTTCAACTTTTGTGTAATTTAGGGCATAGCCACCATCATCAATACTGTCTTGTAATACGCGAAGAACTAATCGCGAATCATCCACCATCGCATCTGTATAACAACTTGCCCCCTGAAGTTTGTTGTCATCTAGACCTTTAAAACGTTCCAATAATTCCTTGTTGTTGCAGTATCTATTGTCTTGAGCCCCAGCAAAAAAGTCATAGATGGTTAAAATGATCTTCATGGCTATGCGGCCAGGGAATTTACCTTTTCTAAAAGTGAAATAAAAAGAAATAGGATCAACCAATCCTGGAGCTTCTTTTAACAGTCGCTGTCTTTCTTGAACTGATTCTTTGGTAAGTTTTATATCGCCCGCAGCAAGGTAGCGCAAGCCTCCATGAACCATTTTCGATGATCGGCTTGAAGTACCCCATGAAAAATCTTGTTGCTCAAGCAATAATGCTTTGTAACCTTGGCGTCGCGCTTCACGAAGAACGCCAGCGCCAGTAATACCTCCACCAATAACAATAATATCCCAATCCAAATGTTCACCATTACGCATTTTGGATAAAAGTTTTTCGCGATTAGTAAATCCTGTCATGACAAATTAATTCTTGTTATCAGGCAGTAACTTTCCTGGATTCATTTGACCTTTGGGATCAAATTGTTCACATAAACTATTAATTGCAGCGATGCCAAGCTCGCCTTTTTCAGCTGTTAGATAATTCTTATGGTCACTGCCTACACCATGCTGATGACTAATAGTACCGCCATGAGCAACAATCTGATCAGCTCCAGCTTTTTTTAACTTCATCCATCTATTCATTCCCTGGTCGTAACTTTCACCTATGCGAAACAAATAAGTGGTGTAAATGCTCGATCCCTGACCATAGACGTGAGATAAATGAGTATATGCATGCACTTGCTCACCCTCATCATCCAAAGCTGTTCGAATTGCTTGCTCTATATTTTCTGCAGCTTCAGAAACTTTTGACCAATCAATGGCTGTCTCCATAGTATCAACAACATAGCCTTCTGCACCTAGCGGATCTCGAAGATATGGAGCGCGGAATCGACCATGAGCCCAATTCTCTCCAAGACCAGATTTATCTGCAACACCACCAAGATCTAAACAGTGATCAAGCGCTAATTGATAGGCAGCATCACAATGACGAGCGGAGCCAGTGACCCCAAATGTCATCATGACTTTACCTTCTCCAATGCCTTTTTTAGATAGTGATTCCTCTAAGGCAACTACCCCGCTGGTGTCGCTGCCCGCGCCCATGTATAAAAGGCTGGTTGTCTCAAGTGGATTACTTAATCGCACCATGGATAAAGCAACTCGCTGCTGAATCAGTTTCCTAGCAGCACTAATCCCAATTTCCCAAGAAGGAAAAAAGACCACTTGGAATTTTTCTTCCTCTGGCAAGGGTGTGATTCGCACAGTAACTTCTGTAATAATTCCCATGCGACCCTCAGAGCCAAGAATCATCTCACGAATATCGGGGCCGGCTGAAGATGCTGGGATAGTTGGAATTATCATGGTTCCATTAAGAGTTTCGATATTACCTCCAGCAAACATATTTTCTATGCGTCCATAATGAAGAGATTGCTGACCACTTGATCGACTGGCCACCCATCCGCCCAAAGTAGATAGCTCCCAAGATTGAGGAAAATGGCCCAGAGTATAGCCATGTTTTTTTAGCTCTTCCTCCACCATAGGACCTGGAGCACCAGCTCCAAAGGTGGCTAATTGACTTTCAACATCAATACTCAACATAGAATTCATTTTTCCCATATCTATGGTCAATACCGGCTTATCACTTATCTCAGGATTAATATGGCCCACCACCGATGTTCCACCACCATACGGGATAACTATCAAATTATTTTCTTTAGCGAGAGCTAGAAGTTCTCGAACCTGGTTTGATGATTCTGGGAATGCAACGCCATCTGGGAAGGTATCAACATTACCACTATGCATTTCTAACCAATCAGGCAAACTTTGGCCGCGCGCATGACGAACTCTTGTTTCTGGATCAGTTTTTATTAACGGATGGTTATCAAGACGAGTATTAGGAACTTTAGCAATCACCTCATCAAGGGTTGCCTGACGAAGA
>CACJJI010000003.1 GCA_902593675.1 uncultured SAR86 cluster bacterium | reverse complement strand
TATTGCAGTACCGAGAGTTGCTACTGCATTCTTGACGCCATGCTCAAAGAGACCTATTACATCCATATATCCTTCAACAACTATTAAAGATGCAATATTTTTCTCCAATTCTTTTACTTCATACAAACCAAACAGCTCATTTGATTTATTAAAAAATGAAGTTTCAGGAGAGTTAAGATACTTCGGCTCTCCCTCATCTATTATTCTCCCACCCATGGCAATAAAATCACCTTTGATATTTCTAATTGGGAAAATAACTCTGCCTCTAAACCGATCATAAAATCGATCATCTTTCTTACTAAATAACCCAGACTCGTCTAATTCCTTGCTAGAGGTATCATCACCCAAATGTTTTAAAAGGCCATCCCATTTATCTTGCGCATACCCAATATTAAATTTCTTAGCTGTAGCGCCAGTAATCTTTCTATCCTTAAGATATTGAACTGCATTTGGAGCAGTCGTTTCATTAAGATTGGCTTGATAAAATTTTACCGCTTTCTCAACTAAGCCGCTGGGTTTAGATCTCTCTGATCTATTGCTTTCGTATGGCACGGTCATGCCTGCTGAACTTGCTAGAGTTTCAATTGCATCAACAAACTCTAGATTTTCATACCGCCTAAGAAAATGAATTGCATTGCCAGACTCCTGACAAACAAAACAATAAAAAAACTGTTTTTCTTGATTAACAGCCATAGATGGATTTGAATCGTCATGAAATGGGCACTGGCACCAAAAATTTGATCCTTTTTTATTTAAAGGTATGCGTCTTCCTACAACATCAACAATATCGGTTTGATCCAATAACTGATCAATAAAACTACTTGGAATTGACATGGTGCTCTATCCAACTATCTAAAAATATTTTGGCAGCTAAATCATCAATTCGGTCATCTTTTTTATTCTTTTGAGCCAGCTGTTTAGCTTCAAATGAGGTTAATCTCTCATCAACTAATTCACAAGGAACATCACTAATCATTTGAAGTTTTTTAAAGAATGGGTCAATTTTTTTTATCATATCACTGGGCGTGCCATCCATGTTTAAGGGATTTCCAACTAGTAATTGATCTGGTTTCCATTCATTGATAAGGCCTTCAATTGTATTCCAAATTTTTTTGCCCTCTTGAGCAACATCAAGCACCATCAAAGGAGATGAGGTCCCTGTAATAGTTTGTCCAACAGCAACACCAATATGCCGAGTCCCAAAATCAAAAGCCAAAATCTGCATTACTAAGAATTTGAAAAATTCCAGTCTCGAATAATTTCAAGCTGTTGGTAGTTATCTACCATTTCATTGGGAAAAGGCTCAAATGGGGCTGATTGGTATAAAATTTTTAGGGCTAAAGCATCCAGCATAGAGTTCCCAGAGGATTGCAAAATATCAGCATCGATTAAATTTCCCTTGTGATCAATAATTGACTTGATTTGAACTCTAAAATCGCCTTGAATCATATCAGAACGAGATATTTCGTAATAACCAGCTGTCTCAACCTGTCTTTGCCAAGCATTTAAATAGATGGTCTCGAAACTTTCCATTGTTGAATTTGACTCTAAACGTCTTACGCTTAACTGAGATTGATCTTGGAGATTAGCATCTCTAGAAATCATTGCAGTTTTTTGACTATTTTGTTGAAGAGATTCAAAGCCATTTACTGAACTGCCTTGCATATCGAATTCTCCATCAGCAAATTTAATATTCACAATTGCGTCTTCATTAAACTCCCATGGTTGCTGAATGACAACAAAGCTAACTCCAAAAATAATCACTCCATGGAACATTAAAGACACAAGCATGGATTTCTTAAATCCCCATCTTTGAACTCTTTGTTTATAAATCAATGGCTGCATTTTATATTGATTGAAGTAGGGTCTTTATTGGATTTTTACCAGTTTGAGAGAAAATCTCCCTTGCGCCTGTGGGACTTGTTATATTTATTTCGGTTAGATAGTTTCCAATCATATCGATTCCTGCAAACAAAATGCCCTCCTCCGATAGTAACTTGCCAATTTCTGTACTAACTCGAACCTGATCATCAGATAATTCACGGGCTTCACCTATACCGCCAGCAGCAAGATTACCCTTGAAACTTCCTTCTTGAGGAATTCTTGCAAGTGCTATTGGAAAAGGCTTGCCGTGAATGATCAAAATCCGATAGTCTCCATCATAAATTTCAGGTAAGAAATTTTGGACCATGACCATGGTTTGATAATTATTGGTTAGTGATTTAAAAATTTCTAAATGATCTGTTGAGCTTTCATCAAATTTGTAGATAGACTCTCCACCCATACCATTAAGAGGCTTTAAAATAATGGTCGAATATTTCTGTTTGAATTGTTTAAAGTCTTCCACTTTACAAATAACATTTGTGTCGGGCATCCAATTAGAAAATCGAAGTGCAAAAATCTTTTCATTAAACTTCTGTAATGCTGAGGGTCGATTGATAACATTGGCGCCCTCAGATTCAGCCTGAGATAACATGTGCAAAGCATTCATAAAGTTTTCATCTACTGGAGGATCCTTCCTCATAAAAACATAGTCAAAATCCTTAAGTGCTTTTGTTACATTAACTTGTTCGCTAATCTGCGGATGATCATTTGGATCTGTAATTGCAGAGAAGCTAGCAAAAATTTGTTGATCTGTATAAGTTAAATCACTCATCTCACACTGAAAAATTTGACTTCCCATGGTGAAGGCTTCTTGCATCCACAAAATGGTTGTATCTTTTTTTGGATTTAATTCATCCAAAGAATCAGTAATAAACAGTGAGGATGTGCCTTGCATCAATATTCTCCTAACAAGCCGTGAAGCATAGATAATCCTACAATAGGCGCTGTTTCAGCTCGCAATACATAATGCCCTATTTTAAATGACTGCAATGCTAGTTCATTCATGAGTTCTCGCTCTACTTCTGAGAAACCCGATTCAGGCCCTGTTATAAAGCCAATACTATTTAAGTTCAAAATCTCATGCTCTTTGATGAATTGATTAGCAATTGTATCAAGAACGAATAAACCCTCGAAATCTGTATTGATCTTTTCACTTTGGAGGCATTTTTCTAGACCGTCAAAATAATCTATGTAAGGGATATGATTACATCCAGATTGTTCACATGCGCTAATAATAGATTCTTCCAGTCTAAGATTAAATTTAGATAGATCCTTTTTTACTAATGATTGATCTAGACGTACCGGCTTATAGATAAGAATTGAATTCACTCCTAACTCCACTAACTTTTGTAATGAAATAATTAGATTCTCTCTTTTTAGGTACGGGATTATTGCTTGGTAAGACTTTTGATGGGGATTTTGAATAGATAAAATGTCATTGACATGAAAATTTATATGAGCTCTGCCAATCTCTTGGATCTTGCCAGTAGCGACAGAACCTTTACCATCAAAAAACTCTACACAATCGTCCTGTTGTAACCTAAGAACCTTGGCAAGATGATGTATTTGTTTTATGTTGGTGCACTTATAGTTTGGTGCAGTTAATTCAGGACAAAAAATTCTAGGCTTTCTCATCAAATAATTATAATTGGTATTTTTTACAATGAGTCAAAGTCATATCATTCTTGTTAGACATGGGGAAGCATCTGCTAGATGGTCTATGCACCCTGATCCTGGTTTAAGTGAATTGGGCTCCGAACAAGCTGCTGAAGCTGGGAAATCTCTGATTGAAAAAATTTCTAGCTATAACCTTCTCTCAAGCCCCAAAAAAAGAGCTATTGAGACAATGGAGATGATGATCGAAGAAAAGGGATGCTCTTTTCAGTTAGACTCAAGATTTACTGAAATACCCTCAGACAATGTTAATGTTGATGAAAAGCGAGATTGGCTGACAAAAATATTTACAACTCCAATTAAAGGGCTACCTGAGGCTGTAAAAGAGTGGCGAAATAATTTAATAGGCTGGCTCAATGAGGTTGAAGGTAACGTTATTGTGACGACACACTTCATGGTAATCAACACGTTGGTTTCATACATCGTAAGCAATAATAAAATTTCATATTTTCATCCTGATTACGCGTCTAGAACAGAAATATTCCTCAAAAATGGAGAAATGACTAAATTAGTTTTAGGCGACGATAAAAAAACTGTAATTAATCTTTAAAATCAGTTGAGCAATTTTTAATCAGCTGTAGAATTTATATTTTGCAGAAAAATCACTACTAAATGACTAAAACAGTCTTACAAAAATCAAAAAACAAACCTCTTAGTGAGCAAGTAAGAAAGGCTATGAAAAAATACTTTGCTACTCTTGGTGATACAAACCCAGCAAACGTTTATGAAATGGTTATGGCTGAGGTTGAACCTGAGCTTTTGAAAGCAGTAATGAAGTATACCAACAACAATCAATCTAAGGCTGCAACTGCTCTGGGATTAAACAGAGCTACCCTTAGAAAAAAATTACATCGATATAACATTATAGAAAAATCATGAGCCTAATTACCCCAAAAACCGCTCTTGTCAGTCTCTCAGATAAGTCTAATTTAGATGAATTGATCAAGTTTTTGCTTGATCAAGAAGTAAAAATTATTTCAACCGGAGGGACTTATAATGCCATTAAAAAAATTACAGATAAAGTTGTAGAGGTTTCAGAATTTACAGGATTTGAAGAAATGATGAATGGTCGAGTTAAAACCTTACATCCAAAAATTCATGCTGGCATTTTGGCTAGAAGAGAAAAAGATATAGAGGTTTTAACTGAGCGCGGCTATGAGGTCATTGACATGGTTATTGTGAATCTGTATCCATTTCAAGATACTGTCGCCTCAGATTGCGAATTTGAAGAGGCTATAGAGAAAATTGATATAGGTGGCCCCACAATGATTAGGTCAGCAGCAAAAAATTTCAAAGATGTTGTGGTCATTTCTGATCCAAATGACTACAGTCAATTAATTCATGAGTGGAATAACCAAGGCGGTATCAGTTACGAATTTAGAAAAGAGCTTTCACAAAAAGTTTTTCAACTCATGGCTGAATACAACTTAGCGATTGCAAACTATCTAAAAGATATCTCGCCTGATTCACATCAATATAACTTCAGCAAGAGTGAATCACTTAGGTATGGAGAAAATCCTCATCAAACTGCAAATTTATTAACATTTTCTAATTTAGAAAATAAAAATATTGCTAATGCAGACGTTCTCCAAGGCAAAGAACTCTCATACAACAATATCGTAGATGCCGATGCTGCCTGGGAATGTGTTAGAGCATTTGATGAGCCTGCTTGCGTAATTGTAAAACATGCAAATCCCTGTGGGGTTGCTGAAGCAGACTCTATCTTTGATGCTTACGACTTGGCATATAAGACTGATCCAACATCTGCCTTTGGTGGCATTATTGCGTTTAATAGAGAACTGGACAAAAAAACTGCAGAAGAAGTTAATACTCGTCAATTTGTTGAA
This sequence comes from uncultured SAR86 cluster bacterium, assembly GCA_902593675.1. Lineage (GTDB taxonomy): Bacteria > Pseudomonadota > Gammaproteobacteria > Magnimaribacterales > D2472 > D2472. Next base: position 283,259 of record CACJJI010000003.1, on the reverse strand, counting down.
GTTGTCCTTGCCACCGGTTTTGAAGAGGCTGCATTGGAAGAACTGGCTAAAAAGAAAAATGTACGAGTTTTATGTGTCGATTTAAAGCAAGACAACCCATATCCAGGCGTCATTAAAAAGGTATCTGGGGGAATATTAATTCAAAGTGATGATACCTTTATTGTTCCCAAAACAGACCTTCAATGCGTCACTAAAAGACAGCCGACTGCTGAAGAAGTCGATGATCTAATGTTTGCATGGAAGGTTGCTAAATTTGTTAAATCAAATGCTATCGTTTATGTCAGAAATAAACAGACTATTGGCATTGGTGCCGGTCAAATGAGTAGAGTTATTAGTGCTGAGATTGCCAATCTTAAAGCCAAAGAAGAAGGTCTAGAGATCAAGGGTGCGGCTATGGCCTCAGATGCATTTTTTCCATTTAGGGACGGCATAGATAAAGCTGCTTCGAGTGGAATAGCAACAATCATTCAGCCTGGTGGATCAATTAGAGACAAGGAAGTGATTGCGGCTGCTGATGAAAATAATATTGCTATGGTCTTTACTGCAACGCGTCACTTTAGACATTAAAAATGCACATTTTGGTTATTGGATCAGGTGGTAGAGAGCATGCTCTAGCTTGGAAATGTGCGCAAGATTCATCTGTATCAGAAGTTTTTGTTTGCCCAGGCAATGCAGGAACTGCGCTAGAAAGTAAAGTATCTAATGCTTCTGTGAATGTTGATGACTTTGCAGCAGTTAAAGATTTTTGCATCGAAAAAAATATTGCTCTTGTAATTGTTGGACCAGAACAGCCTCTTGTTGATGGGCTGGTAGATTATTTGCAAACGTTTAATATTAAAACTTTTGGGCCTTCTAGTGCTGCTGCCCAGTTAGAGGGCTCTAAGACATTCTCAAAAGACTTTTTTATTAAATATGGTATTCCTACAGCAACTTATGCGGCCTTCGATAATTTTGATAGCGCAAATGATCACTTAAAAAATATTTCATATCCAACAGTTGTAAAGGCAGATGGGTTAGCAGCAGGCAAAGGAGTGATTATTTGCCAAACTGAAAATGAGGCCTTGGAAGCTTTAGTCAGTATTTTTAAAGATCAAGCATTTGGAGATGCTGGAACAAGTGTGGTTATTGAAGATTTTTTAATTGGAGAAGAGGCGAGTTTCATTGCGGTGGTGAGTAAAGATAAAATTATCCCTCTTGCAACCAGTCAGGATCATAAAGCCGTGGGTGATGGTGATGTTGGATTAAATACAGGTGGCATGGGTGCATATTCACCTGCACCGATAGTTGATGAAAAACTTCACCAAAAAATCATTGATGAGGTGATGAAACCAACCATGCAAGGATTAATTGCTGAAGACTCACCCTATCTTGGATTTTTATATGCTGGACTCATGATCAATAATGGAGAGCTGAAAGTTCTTGAATTTAATTGCAGATTTGGAGATCCTGAAACTCAACCTATTCTGCTGAGATTAAAATCCAGCCTCGTTGAGCTTTGTCTTGCAGCAATTGATGATCAGTTAAACGATTATCAAATTCAGTGGACTGATGAACATGCCTGTGGAGTAGTGATTGCGAGTCAAGGCTACCCAGAAGACTACACAAAAAATAATGAAGTAACATTTGAATTCTCTAATATGGAGGGAAAGAAACTATTCCATGCAGGAACAAAACTTCAAGATGATAAAGTTTTGACATCAGGAGGCAGAGTGTTTTGTGCAACTGCTTTAGGTAAAAATCTGCATGAAGCTCAATCAAAAGCTTATGATCTGGTAGAATCTGTATCATTCGATGGGGCTTTTTATCGAAAAGATATCGGTAATAAAGGATTGAAATGAATCTGATAGAAAATTTTATAAACGAGTGCGACATTGCTTTGAAAACATTGTCATTCAAAAAGAGTGGTACGGGTAGATTGTATCCAGCGAATGAAGCTCCCTCTTCCTTATCAAAAGAAGAAAAAAATCTATCAGCGCAACTAATGAGAGTAAATTTAGCTGGCGAAGTAGCAGCTCAGGCACTGTATAGGGGCCAAGCAATGGTTTGCAAAGATGCTGAGATCAAAAATCATCTCGTCCAAGCTGGAGAAGAAGAAACAGATCATTTAATTTGGTGTAAAAAACGTCTAGAGGAGTTAAATGGAAAACCATCAATTCTTAACCCTGTTTGGTATGCAGGATCATTTACTATTGGTGCAATATTTGGAAGCTTTGGAGAAAAAACTAGTTTAGGGTTTGTTGAAGAAACAGAAAAACAGGTAGTGAAACACCTTGAAAGACATTTGGATAAAGTTTCTAAGAATGATACACAGACAATTGAAATTTTAAAAACAATGCGAGCTGATGAAGATGAGCATGCTCAAGAAGCTGTTGAAAACGGAAGTGAATCATTATCTCAGCCAACAAAAAAACTTATGAGTTTCACTGCAAAAGTGATGACTTCATCAAGCGCTTATATTTAAAAAGAGCCCCTCATTAAGCTTTCTCCAATAAGAAAGACTTTAATGTTATGAAGTTTTAAATAATTAATATCTTCCCTAGATTTAATACCTGATTCTGCGATAAAGATATTTTTTTGTTTGAATGCATTTCGCAGGCGAACTGAATTATCTAGATCCACTTCAAATGTTTTTAAATTTCTGTTGTTTATACCTATTAAAGCATCTTGAAAATGCTCAACTCTGCGAAGTTCATTTTCATCGTGTACCTCAATTAAATAATCGAGATGTAACTTTTTAGCAATATTAACGAAATCCTCGATTTGTTGATCAGAAAGAATCGATGCAATCAATAAAATACAATCTGCACCAATCAATTTAGATTCATAAATTTGGTATTCATCGATCATGAAATCTTTTCTTAAAATTGGTAAGGCTGTAATCTTTTTAACATTTTTTAAATAATCATTACTCCCCATAAAAAAATCTTCTTCGGTCAAAATTGATAATGCAGATGCTCCAAAAGCCTCATATTCAATTGCTTTTTTCACCGGATCAAATTCTTCTACAATGACTCCTGCACTTGGTGAGGCTTTTTTTATTTCTGCAATAATGGCTTCATCTTTGTTAGAGATATTATCTTTAAATCTTCCTCTAGGAAGATCGAGATCTTCTAAAGAGCTCTTTATTTGCTTCAAAGATAATTCTTCCTTCTTATGAATAAGTTTAGCTTTTGTATTTGTAACTATTGATTGGAGAATGCTCATTAGCTATTTGAAACCCGAACGTATGAAGCTAATTTATCTGCAGCCATGCCATTGTTCATTAATTCAAACGAAAGCTGAACACCGCTTGCAATTGAATCTACTTTTTTTGCTAGATATAAAGCTGCGCCAGCATTAAGAGCAATCATATCCTGAACAGCTGATTTGTCACCTGAGAAAGCTTCTCTAATTAATTGCAAACTGTCTTCAGGCGAGGAAGCTGAGATCTCAGGTAGTGTTCCAAGAGATAAGCCAAAATCTTTTGGGGAAATTTCGTACTCAGAAATAGTATTATCCTTAAGCTCAGCAATATATGTAGAGTCAGTGATAGTAATTTCATCTAAACCATCAAAACCATGAACAATAAGAACATGGTCCATAGATAAATTCTTTGCAACCGATGCAAAAGTTCTCACTAGATCTTTTTGATAAACGCCTAGGATTTGCCGTTTTGCACCGCATGGATTTGTATGAGGACCAAGCAAATTAAATAAGGTTTTTTTACCTATTTTTTGCCTTGCTGGCATTACATATTTCATAGATTGATGATGCAGAGGTGCAAACAAGAAAACAAAACCAACTCTCTTAAAAATTATTTCAAGCTTTTCTCTATCATGAGTTATGTCAGCACCAGCCGCTAACAACAAATCTGCACTGCCAGATTTGCTAGATACTGCCTTGTTACCATGCTTGGTTACAGCAGCTCCTCCAGCGGCAGCCACAAAGGATGAGGCAGTAGAGCAATTAAAAGTATGCAAGCCTGAACCCCCAGTGCCACAGGTGTCTATATGATCTCCATCTCCCAATGGATATATGAGAGATTTCTCTTTCATAACTCTAGCTGCAGCTGTGATTTCAGTTTCTTTGATGCCTTTTGCATTCAAGGCCAGCAAAAATGCTTCGATAGAAAGATCATCAACTTCTCCAGTCATAATTGATTCAATTGCAGACTGCATAGAATGAAAATCAAGATCCTCTTTCTTTTCTAGCTGATTAATAAAATCTTGGATCATATATTTAAAAAATTATTTATTAATTGCATTCCATGATCGGTATCAATGGATTCAGGGTGAAATTGAACACCATATATAGGTCTAGAGACATGCTCAACACCCATGATGATTGAAGGATCGTCGTCAATTGTGGAAATTACCTTTAAATCTTTAGGCAAACTAAGACTATCGATGATTAGGCTGTGATATCTCACCACTGAATATGGATCGGGGATATCTTTGAATAATATTGAACTGGAATGATTAATGTTAGATTTTTTGCCGTGAAAAACTTCAGGAGCCTTGATGATCTTAGCTCCGAATGCTGCGCCGATTGACTGATGACCCAGGCAAACTCCTAATAATGGTACTTGAGATTCTTGAACAATCTCCACAGAAATTCCAGCCTCATTTGGAGTACAGGGCCCAGGAGAAATAACAATTTTTTCAGGATTCAGAGAATGAATTTCAGAAACTGTTAGTGCATCATTTCTTTTAACCAAGACTTCGTGGTCGCACTCTCCAATGTAATGAACCAAGTTGTAGGTAAAAGAATCATAATTATCAATTACTAAAATCATGAGATCATTTCCATCGCATCCATAAATACTTTAGATTTCTGCTTGCACTCTAACCATTCATTTTCGGGAACAGAATCAGCAACCACTCCTGCTCCTGCTCCTACATGAATTTTTTTATCTTTGATGACAGCAGTTCTTATTGCTATGGCTGTATCCATATTCCCATTCCATCCTATGTATCCTATTGCTCCACCATATATACCTCTTGAACTTGGTTCTAATTCATTAATTATTTCCATTGCTCTGATTTTAGGAGCGCCTGATAATGTTCCTGCAGGCAAGGAAGCTTTGAGCACATCAAAATAGCTTAATCCAGAAGCAATCTTTCCCTCAACATTCGAAACGATATGCATGACATGGGAATATTTTTCAATGGTCATTTTATCAGTAACTAGAACTGAGCCAATTTCAGAAACTCGCCCCACATCATTTCTTCCAAGATCAATAAGCATAAGATGCTCGGCTATTTCTTTTGGGTCATTGAGAAGATCATCTTCATTCAGTTTGTCTTCTTCGGGAGTTTCCCCCCTTTTTCTTGTTCCGGCCAATGGTCTTAGGTTAATTTCATTATCTTCAAGTCTTACTAAAATTTCTGGAGATGCTCCAACTATCTGGCATTCATCTAAATCTAAAAAATACATGTAGGGAGAAGGATTTAATTCGCGTATTGCTTTATATAAATTAAACGGGTCTTTATCAAAGTTAGCGGAAAAATCCTGAGCTAATACAACTTGCATTACATCACCTTCTGCTATGTAATTTTTAATAGCATTTACTGCATCACAATATTCCTCTTTGGTAAAATTTGATTCAAATGTAAAACTATTTGTAATTGGTTTAAATTCTTTAGCTTCGCTCTCTGCATGCGTAGTTAATTTTTTCTCAATATCATCTAATTTAGATTGAGCAAATTCATAAGTCATGTTTTGAAGACTGGCATTAAAAATAACTTGAGTTGAGTTATTTAAATTATCAAAGATGATAAGTTGTTCTGCTTTTACAAGCATAATATCTGGCATGTGCTCAGCAAACTTAGAATCTTTGCCAGGCAATAACGCTATTTTACTCTCAGCATATTGAGCGCTCTCATAAGCAAAAAATCCTATATAACCTCCATAAAATCTTGGTAAATTTTTAATTTTGGGCGAGCGATGTTTTGAGATAATTGCTTCAATTTCTTGGAGGGGATTTTCAGCTTCATAGGTATCCTTGACTCCATCAATCATTGTTTCAATTGCTTTTCCAGAAATTTTAATCGTGTCAATGCAGCCAAATCCAATAATTGAATATTGAGCCCACCTGTCTCCACCTTCAACTGATTCAAACAAAAAATTATTTTGTTGATCAGCTATTTTTGAATATAGAGACAATGGCGTTTCACCAGGAGCCACAATCTCTCTGCTCATAGGCAATACTGTGTAATCAGAATCTTTAAAATTGTCGTATTCTATATTTGTGATCATGAGTTTTTAACTAAAGGTTTGCCTTATCTCCAACAGTAATTTGATTTCTTGCAAACCATCCCTGATTAACTTCTACTGCCATTCTAACGTTCCTCATGGAGCAGATTGAGTCCTCCGAGAATGGGACCATATCATAAATCTCTAAAATTCTTCCATCAGATGAGAGATAGGCAACGCTAAGTGGCAGCGAAGTATTTTTCATCCACATGCATTGTTTCTTACTTGATGGCCAAATAAAGAGCATACCAGTATTTTTTTCCAAGAAAGCTTGATTCATTAAGCCTTTTCGCCTTGAAGCATCAGTATTAGAAATAATTAAATTTAACTTTGCATTTTTGTCTTCGAAGCTCATCTCCAATGCAGCAAAAGAAATCGCAGAAAATAAAATTAATGAGAGGCTAAGTAATTTTTTGACGAAAGCTTTGAATTGTTTGCTCATAATCTGATGATCCAAAAATAGCAGAACCTGCTACAAAAACATTTGCTCCTGCCTTTGATACTCTTGAGATAGTTTCGTTATTGATGCCACCATCAACTTCTAAGAATATCTGATGATCTTGTTGATCAATAAGTTTTTTTGCCTCAGAAATCTTTTCAATCGTATCTTCAATAAATTCTTGACCACCAAATCCAGGATAAACACTCATTAACAAGATAAGATCTATTTCGCCAATAATGTCTTGTAACACAGATAGAGATGTGTCTGGATTGATTGCGATGCCAACTTTACATCCACATTGCTTAATAATATTGATTGTCTCAGACACATCATCAACAGCCTCGGGATGAAAACTAATGAGATCTGCGCCAGCATCTGCAAAACTCTTAGCCAATTCATTGACAGGGGTAATCATTAAATGAACGTCTATAAAATCTTTTATGCCATCGTCTCTTAATGACTTACACACCATGGGACCAACCGTAAGATTTGGAACATAATGATTATCCATTACATCAAAATGTATCCAATCTGCACCAGCTTCCATTACAGAATTTATCTCTTCTCCAAGTCGTGCAAAATTAGCTGATAAGATTGATGGGGCTATCAAGGAATTAGAGTTCATGATCTTAATTTTCGTCTTTTAAAACTTTCCTTGCAAGCTTTAATCTATCCTCAGTACCAACATCAATCCACAATGAATCATCAAAATTAGCACTAACCATAGACTTTACAATCAAGGGTTTCAAGATGGTATTCCAGAGATCAAATGGATACTTTCTTGATAGGTGCGCTTCTAAAATATTAGGGTTTAGAACTGATATTCCAGAATAAGTAAAATCATTCATTCCATCATTAATAAAAACGGTGTTTGTCCTCATGGAAAAATCTCCCCTTTGATTATGTTCAGGATTTTTCACTGCAACTAAATGAGCCGCCTCAACAGTTGAAGGTAATTGATTAAAAGATGAGTCAAAAACAATATCTGCTGTTGATAGAATAAAGGGGTCATTTCCTAAAAAATTCTTTGCATTAACCAATGCCCCGCCAGTTCCGTAAGGAAAAGGTTCATCTATAAAAATTATTTTAGATATTGCATCAGTTGACTTAAGAGCCTCCTTGATCTGATCTCCAAGATAAGAGACATTAATTACAAATTCGCTCACTCCAAAAGCAATTAACTGATTTATCAATCTTTCTATCAATGAAATCCCACCTACATCTATTAGTGGTTTGGGCAACTTATTTGTTATAGGCCGCATTCTTGAGCCAAGTCCCGCTGCTAGAATCATAGCTTTCATAGATTTGCCAATTTGGTTTCTAAAGTTTGCGAGACGTTATCATTAAGAAAATTTGCCAAACTTACTTGGTTTAATTCCCTAGATATTATTTCTGTGTTCATAACTATTTGAGGTAAATCATGCATTCTGAACGAACGATTTAATCTCAGATAAAGTTCTGTTAGAGTTCCCATGATCCTTAAATTCCTTTGCAAGCCTCCCCACAAAGTTGCACTAATAAGATCTTCTGTAGATATGTCATATACGGAGAGTTTTGAAAAAATGCTGCAATATTTTTTTATTGTATCAACCTTGCAAGGAACGTAGTGATCAATCAGAATCCCCGCTAAATCAATCCCTATTGGCCCAAAACACATATCTTGAAAATCTATTAAAACAAGTTCGCCATTTTCTAAAAGGTGAATATTTCTTCTTTCAAAATCAAAATGACAGTTAGTCCATTGTTGATCCATTATTTGAGGTCTCATATCAACATAAACATCTTTGTACCCATCAAACATATCAAGACCCAGGAACTCATTACAAAAAACTTTTGAAAATTTTTTTGAATGCGATTCTAAACCCATCCAAAAAGTAGAATTCAAATCAACATGCTTAGATTGTTGCATTTGATTAAGAAGCTCTAAAGATGAATGAACTAGTTTTTCTTGTTGATAGAAATTTTTTTCATCAATTAAAGAATGATCTCCAAGATCTTCTAATATGGTTAGATTGTTATCTCTCTCATACTGATAGATCTTAGGAACTCTAACATTATTGTCTATTAATTCATTTGCTCTGTTGATAAAAACTAACTGGCCGTTTACTTCTCTATCATCATGTGAAATGACATAAGAGCATTCCTTGGAGGATGCTCTAAAATATTTTCTTCCACTTGCTTCTATTTTAAGAGGCTCTAATGATGTTAGATCCGCGTCAAAAGTTTGGGCATACTTAAGTATATTGGCTTTTGATATTTCAGCTATTTTCAATCTCCGAAGGCAATGGAGTATCATCCGGTAAAAAGAAATCCAGAGCCAATTCAGCAAATGACACATCTGCATACTTAGAAAAATCTCTTATTCCAGCATCATACAAAACCAGATCATCAATACAAAAATTGCCAGTGAAAGTTGAGGAATCTTTGTTGAAAATTTCATATGCGGCATCTGCCATAATTTCAGGAGTTCTAGAAATATTCATTAATTCCTCACCACCCAAAACATTTTTAACAGCTGCAGTTGCAATTGCAGTTCTTGGCCACAAACCATTAACAGCTATGCTGTCAGACTTCAATTCTTCAGCCATACCTAAAACACACATACTCATGGTAAATTTTGCCATTGTGTAGGCTAAATGAGGCCCAAACCATTTTGGCTTCATATCAAGAGGTGGGGCCAAATTTAATATATGAGCATTATTAGATTGTTTTAAATGAGGAATGCAATATTTACTCACTAAATATGTTCCTCTGCCATTAATTTGATGCATTAAGTCATATCGCTTCATATCTGTATCTGGGGTACTTGTTAGGGATATCGCAGATGCATTATTCACACAAATATCAATCCCACCAAAGTGAGAAACGGTTTGCTCAACAGCCTCTCTAACATTCGTCTCATCGCGTACATCTAGAATAACGGGTAATGCTTCACCCCCTGCAGCTACAATTTCATCAGCTGCAGTGTATATTGTCCCCGGAAGCTTGGGATGAGGCTCTGCCGTTTTTGCTGCCAAAACTACCTTAGCACCATCTTTAGCTGCACGTTTACCTATTTCAAGGCCTATTCCTCTGCTGCCACCGGTAATAAACAAGACCCTACCTTTTAAATCCATTGTATATCTCCAACTTTTGTAATAATTATTGATTGATGTTGCATTTTTAAACTGGTTGATGCAAGTTAAAGAATTATTATAAGCATAAGAAGTGAGGACGACTATGAATGTAGATTTTATTTTTGACTTTGCAAGTCCAAATGCCTACCTATGCCACAAGGCAATTCAAAATCTTGAAAAAACTCATGACATAAAATTTAACTACATACCATGTCTTTTGGGCGGCATCATGAAGCTATCGAATAATCAGCCTCCTATGGTCACCTTGGCGGAAATTCCGAACAAATCAAAATATGAGTTTGATACAGCTTTCAATAGATTTATGAAGGAACACAACATCACAAAATTTAAAATGAATGAACATTTTCCTGTCAATACTATATCCCTTATTAGAGGCGCCATAGTTGCGCAAAAAAATAATTTTTTTGATTCTTATGTTGAAATAGTTTTAAGTGGGCTTTGGGAGCAATCCCTCAAACTAGATTCACCTGAGGCGCTTCACGAACTGTTAACTAAGAATGATTGTCATGCAGATCAAGTCATTGAGGGCATTGCTCAGGATGAGATCAAAGCGGAACTAATTGCTAATACAAGCGAAGCTGTTAAAAAAGGAGCTTTCGGAATTCCAACATTTTTTGTTGAAGATGAAATGTTTTATGGAAAAGATACTCTTAGAGAACTCAAAGAAATGTCCTCTTGAAACGTTAATTGTTGAAATTTACTGAACTACAAACTCAATCTAAAAGGAACTTTTTCGTCTTTCTTTTAATAATCTTTGCTAATCCTCAATTAACTGCATCTGCTTTTAATGAGCCTAGCTCATTAAATCTTAAGCCTCTTGAGGATTGTGTGAACCCAGGTTATCCCAGATTAGATGATCAATATGAATCTGGCTTTGTTAATGCTGGGAAAATAGATATCCAATCAAATGGAGCTTTGGTGCTTGATGAGAACGTTTTGATTGGACTTGATAAAGGCATTATCAATGCTACTAGCGCAGCGTATCTTCAAAACCAAGGCTTAATAAAAGATATTAAGAATGGGGATATTTATTACTCAGAAAACTACTTCAAATTTTTGAGTGGCTCTCTTGAAAAAAATTCTGGAGGCTTGCAATTAGTTAATGGAGAGACTTACCTCAGAGAAAGAAATTTATTAATTCAATATCAGTTATTGGAGGGAAATTTAGATCAAAATCTCAAATTTCAAAATGCCAATCTCAGCTCTTGCAATAATAGCTCTGAGGGCTGGGAGATTATAGCAAAAACAATTCTTATCAATGAGGAATCAGATCGCGGCCACATTAAAGATCTAACTCTGAAAGTACTAGATAAGACAATTTTAAAACTACCTTATTTACCCTTTTCGGCAACAACAAAGAGATTAAGTGGCTTTTTGGAACCTGAGCTAAGCCTTACATCTGACGGAGTGGATCTTTATTTGCCGTATTTCTGGGTTTTATCTAAAAAGTCAGATCTTACAATCGCCCCAAGAGTTTTGAAAGAAAGAGGGAGTGGTATAGAAGCAAATTTTAGGTATTTAACAAATTCAAATTCCTCTAATTTTGTTGATCTGCTATTTTTTCCAAAAGATAAAGAATTCAAGAAACAACATGCTAGAGATGATAATGATAGGTGGGCATTTCGTTTAAAAGAAGAAAGAAGGATTTCAATTATTACTACATCTATTGATTGGGCAAAATCTTCTGACTCAATTGTATTGCTAGATTTACCTTCAAGTCTCACTAGCATTGCTAATCAACGGGACCACTATCTCAATCAATCAGTTTCAGCAAATGTGTTAATAAATAATTTGTCGATTAACATTATGCGTCAAGGTTTTCAAAGCTTAAATCCATTCATTACTAATGGATACATAAAAAAACCAGAAGTAAATCTTGAATATAATAAATTTGGTCCTTCGCTTTCATATTTTGTTAAAGCAAATTATGTAGACTTTGATGTAAACAAAAATCAACATCTGCCTATAAATATTAATAGGATTAATCAAATTGGAAAACGATTGACCGCAGAAATCGGAATGGAGCTTCTGCATGATTTTAAGTATTTTGACTTATCGATCAATGGGTTACTTATAAATAAAAAATATAACCTTGATAATGCTCAAATAAATGGAAAGGCAACTTCAATCCCAACAATTAAAATAAAATTTTCCTCCCTCCTCAGGAAGTTATCCATGGATAATCCGGTACTTTTAGTCCCAGAACTTGTATATCAAAAAACAAATTATAAAGATCAGTCTTTGGATCCCATTTTTGACCTTCATCAACGAAATTTTGGGAATTTTAATAGACTGAATACAAAATATTTTTTTGGTAAGGACAGGGTTCCTGATACGGAGTTTTTGCTTGCGAGATTAAAATGGCAAAAGAGGCTAAATAGAGATGCGAGATTAAATTTTCAAATAATCAAAAAGAATGAATTGAAACCAAGTAAAGTCATTAGTGAGATGCTTAATCAGATCACCGAAAAAGATGACCAAATTGGTACAAATTTATCTTTTGAAAATAAGACAGTTAGAGCATATGTTGCCACTAACTATTCTCAAAAAAGGAATAAGCTTAACTTTGGCATGACAGGACTAGAAATTAATCTGCCAGAGACACGGCTGGCATTTTCAAGAAATTTTCAAACCAATATACCCCTTTTAAATTACGAAAATAAATTAGACTACGCTGAATTTTCAATTGAGAAATTAATGTCTAATGGATATAAATTTATTGGTGGGTTAAGCAAAGATTTAGATACTAATAAGAATTTAGAGACATATTTTGGTCTTGGTTTTGAGAACTGCTGTATAGCTTTTAAAATCTATGCATCAGATAAAAGGTTGTCTGAGTATAACCTTCTTGATTATCAAGCTATGCAATTCCATCATGAGAACTGGGAAAAGGTGATTGAGATTGAAAATAAAAGCAGAATTAACTTTGAATTTGAGCTGAAGGGATTAACTGGAGGTAATAAGAAATTAAATAGCTTCTTCTCTAATGTTTTCTCGAACCTTTAATGCAAAAAAGTGTCTTAATGATTAAGAAGTTTTCTTGTTTTTCAATACCTCTGTAAACATTTAATTAAGTACAATAGTAATTATGAAGAAATATATTTACATTGCTTTTTCAATCCTAGCCACCTTCTCGGTGAATGCAAAGATTGAAATCCTCGATAGAGTTGCAATTATTGTTGGTGAGGGAGTTGTCCTTGAATCACAAGTTAACAATATGCTTGAAAACATAGAAAAACGATATCAAGAGAAAGGTGCCCCAATGCCACCTAAAGAGGTTTTATTAGAACAAGTTCAAGAACGTCTTATTATTGAAGAATTGCAATTACAGATGGGCAGACAGGCTGGTATAAGAGTTGGTGATGGTGAATTAAATCAAGCATTTGAAAATATTGCACAAAGCAATGGGTTATCTCTTGAGGACTTCATTCAAACACTAGAAACTGAAGGTGAATCCTACGAAGAGCTGAGATCACAGGTTAGAAAAGAGATGATCATTCAAAGAGTTCAAAGGGGTCGAGTTGGAAGAGAAGTAAACATCACCGAACAAGAGTTAGATGGCTTCCTAGCAACAGAGGGAGCAGTAAAAGAATTATCTCCTGAATTATTTGTGCGTCAAATCCTTATTTCAGATAAAAATAAAGCTGACTCGCTTATTGTAGAGATTAATGATGGTGCAGATTTTGCAAATCTGGCCAAAGAATACTCAAAAAGCAGCAATGCCTCCACTGGCGGAGAAATGGGATGGAGAAATCTTGCTGATCTGCCAAGTTTATTTGCAAACGCTCTTAAGGGTAAGAAAAAAGGCTATATCTCCCCTCCATTAAAAGCTGGTTCAGGTTATTACATATTGCACCTAGAAGATAAACGAGGTGATCTTGTTCGATTTGAGGAGCAATGGAATGTTAGACATATATTAATGATGACAACAAAATTGAGAGATGAAACTTTTACAAAAAAAGAGCTGGAAGAAGTGAGGGCTAGAGTCCTAGCTGGAGAAGACTTTGGTCTGCTTGCTAAAGAATTTTCTGAAGACCCTGGCTCAGCAAGTCGTGGCGGTGATTTAGATTGGCTTAGTTTAGGTCAAACTGCTCCAGCTTTTGAGAAAATGATGCTTGCATCACCTATAAATGATATCTCTCCTGTCTTTGAATCTGAATTTGGCTTCCATTTCCTACAAGTTCTTGATACTAGAACAGAAGACTTAACTGAAGAGGTTATCAAAGATAGAGCCTATGGCATTCTATTTGCTAGGAAATTTGATGAAGAATTAGAAAATACTCTTCGCACTACAAGGGCTGAGGCGTTTGTAGAATTTAAAGAACTAGATTGAAGAGACTCCTCTACTCTCACGGTGAACCAGCAGGAATAGGCATTGACTTAATTCTACATCTATCAAAATCAAAGTTTTGGGAACAAATGCAGCTTCCTTTAGTCTGCATTGTTGATAAAGCCCTCCTTAAATCAAGGTCTAAGATTTTAAACTTGAAAATAAATTTTGTTGAAATTGAAAGCTTAGATAAAGCAAAAAGAAACAAACTTGCCGCAGTACAGTTTATTCAAATTTCTAAATGTAAGGATTTATCTCCAGGATCTCTGAATCCCAAAAATGCAAAATATGTATTAGACAATTTAAATTTTGGAATTGCGGAAAGCCTTAAAAATAAAAAAGTTGGCCTAGTGACTGGACCCATTCAAAAAAGTAATATTATCAATGGTGGCTTTAAAAATTTTCAAGGCCATACTGAATGGATTAAAAAGAAAACAAAATCGAAAGATGTTGTTATGCTGTTATCTTCAAATAAAATTAAAGTTGCCCTTGCCACAACACATATTCCACTGATGGAAGTTTCCAAAAATATTCAAAAATCAAAATTGGTTAATACAATTAAAATCTTGCATGCTAGCTTAAAGTCAAAGTTTAAAATTAAACATCCATCAATTACGGTGCTTGGATTAAATCCTCATGCTGGAGAAAATGGAAAGATGGGAGAAGAAGAAATTAAGAAAATTAATCCAGCAGTACAAATTTGCAAGGATTTAGGCATAAATGCTTCATATGCAATTTCTGCTGATACAGCTTTCACTGCTGAAAAATTAAAGCATACTGATGCATACCTTGGCATGTATCATGATCAGGTCCTTCCAATCCTAAAGACCTTAAGTTTTGGTGAAGCGATAAATATAACTCTTGGGACTCCAATTATAAGAACATCTGTTGATCACGGCACAGCATTAGATCTTGCTGGAAAGAGCAAGCCTAACCTTGGATCGATCAAAGAAGCTATTTCAGTAGCAACAATTCAGCTTAAATGAATGAAAGAGCGCATCGACGAAAACTGGGGCAGAACTACCTAATTGATCCAGTTATTTTGTTCGAAATTGAGAGAGCAATAAATCCCCAGAGTAATGATCTTTTTTTTGAAATTGGTCCCGGCACTGGGGCATTAACGAGTCACTTGATGGGCAAAGGCATAAAAGTGACAGCCATGGACCTTGATAACAAGAATATAATGATTCTCTCAAAGAAATTCCCAGAAGATGCCCACAAGTTTATTCATGGTAATGTGCTAAAAGAGTCTTTAGACTTTTTAAATAAAGCTAAGCACAGGGTTGTTGGTAACCTTCCTTACAATATTTCTACACAAATAATTCTTAAATTAGTAAATTACTTTAATGGTATTGAAGATATGCATTTTTTAGTACAAAAAGAAGTTGCGCATAGAATCTGTGCCTCGAACCAAACAGGAGATTGGGGCAGGCTTGGAGTAAAAATTGCTGCGCTATTTCAAACATCCATTTTATTTGATGTGCCACCCGAGTCGTTTGATATAAAACCAAAAGTTCAATCATCATTTATCAGACTAATTCCTCGAGCGAATCCTATGATTGATTTAAATAAATTTTTAGAATTTTCTAATTTAGTAGATAAATCTTTTGCTTATAAAAGAAAAGGGATTAAAAATAATCTCCATGGATTAGAAATTAATTTTGAAAGCCTTAACATCAATCCACTTTCAAGAGCAGAAGAGTTATCTATTGAGGACTTTATTTCAATTTTTCAAATGCTAGATATTTAGATGAGCACATATGTAATTGGAGACATCCACGGGTGTTTTGATCAATTTATCAGATTACTTGAAAAAATTAATTACGATACGAGTAATGACCAAATTATCTTAACAGGCGATCTCATAAACAGAGGACCAAAATCATTAGCTGTTTTAAATTATTGTATAGGTGATAGTAATATCACTACTGTACTTGGAAATCATGATCTCTACTTACTGTATTTAATGAGCAGGAAAGAAAGCAAAGGCAAATTAAAAGAAGTAGTTGAATCAGAAAACAATCAAAAGATTTTTGAATGGCTCATTGCACGCCCCTTTATCCTTCAAATTCATGTTAACGCAACAAAAAATAATTTTATTATTTCCCATGCGGGTATTCCGGAGATCTGGTCTGTAAAAAAGGCACAAGACCTTGCTCAAGAAATTTCCAATGCATTAATTAGCAACCCATCAAAAATACTTCAATCAATGTGGGGCAATGAGCCAAAATCTTGGGATGATACATTTATAGGGAATGATAGATATCGAATTATTATTAACTACTTTACTAGAATGAGGTTTTTGGATGATTCTGCTAGCCTAGATTTAGAAAATACTAGTACTAAAGCATCTAAAGGATTCAAGCCCTGGTTTAACTATGAATCTAATTGCTATAAGAAAATGAGACACTATTATGTATTTGGCCATTGGGCATCTCTTAAGGGCAGAACAAATAACCCTCACTTTATTGGCTTAGATACTGGATGTGTCTGGGAGGGTGAGCTAACAGCGCTTAGGCTTAATGATTTAAAAAAAATTTCGGTAAAGTATTAGCATGAAAGTTTTTCAGGTTGGCGGGTCTGTTAGAGATGAGTTGCTTGGGATCGAACCCAAGGATCGCGATTGGGTTGTGGTAAATTCGAGTCCTGAAGAAATGGAAAATAATGGGTTTAAACCCATCGGTAAAGATTTTCCAGTTTTTCTGCATCCAAAAACAAATGAAGAATATGCCCTAGCTCGAACTGAGAGAAAATCTGGTGTTGGTTATAAGGGTTTCAAATTTTACTTTGATTCAAGCGTTACCCTTGAAGAAGACCTCAAACGAAGAGATTTTACAATTAATTCGATAGCTAAAGATCAAAATGGAAATATCATTGATCCATTTAAAGGAAGGTTCGATTTAGAAAAAAAAATCTTTAAGCACACATCATCAGCTTTTGATGAGGACCCGCTAAGAGTTCTAAGATATGCAAGATTTAAATCATACGAGCAACTCAGTGATTTCAATCTTCATGAAGAAACAAATATTTTCTTTAACAACATCGCTACTTCAAAAGAGCTAAAAGAGCTTTCTCCAGAAAGGGTTTGGATGGAAACCAAAAAAGCTCTTGAAAACACTCACAGCGAAGAATTTTTCAAGGCAATTAAAAGATATAAACTTACTAGTCCTTGGTTTGAGGGACTTAAGAATATTTCCTGTGATGGAGATTTGCCTGAATTAAAATGGGCTGATATACAAAGAGTGAATGACTTTAAACTTTCAGAATTACTTCCAACCCCAAAAAAATTTCAGAAAACGCAGGAGTCTTTAAAACAAGCGCTTGATTTAATTGCTTGTAAAAATAAAAAAGAAAAATTTAACTATGTTGAGAAAATGAATATACATAGAAATTATGAAATATTTCAAAGTGTCTATACTCATTCATCTCTAAAAGAGCACCAGAATTACTTAGAGAAAATATTTCAATCGGTCATGGATATTGATTTCTCTGCTTTATCAACCATTAATAGCTCTGAAGTTTCGCATCAAAAACAATTGCTTTATTATGAAGCCTTAAAAGAAATCTTATGAGCAAAACAATTCTAATTACTGGAGCGGCCAAAAGAATAGGCAGAGAAATAGCATTGTCATTTTTTAATAAAGGTTGGGATATTGTTATCCATTACAATAGCTCAAAAAATGATGCTCAAGTGTTAGCAGATGAGATGAATGCTCAAAGAGACGATAGCGCAATTATTGCACAAGCAAATCTTGATAATGCAGATGAAATAATAAAATTAGCGGATCAAACCCTTTCAAAAAATAATCGGATTGATGCGTTGGTAAATAATGCTTCAACCTTCTATCCCACCCCTATAGGAGATTTCTCAGAGGATGACTGGAATTCACTAATGGGAAGTAATTTAAAGGCTCCGCTTTTCTTAATGCAGTCATTCTCCAAAGAGCTCAAAAAAAACAAAGGTTTTATTATTAATATTACTGACATTAACGTTGATAAAGCCCTAATCAATCATTCAATTTATCTTGCTGCAAAGTCTGGTTTACAAACCCTCACACAAGCTCTTGCAAAAGAACTAGCCCCAGATATTAGAGTAAATGCAATTGCTCCAGGCGTCAT
Source organism: uncultured SAR86 cluster bacterium (assembly GCA_902593675.1). GTDB lineage: Bacteria > Pseudomonadota > Gammaproteobacteria > Magnimaribacterales > D2472 > D2472. The sequence continues at coordinate 264,997 of CACJJI010000003.1, read as the reverse complement.
TCTTGAGCCACCCAACACAGAGTGGACAACAGAACAAAAAAATACCATTATTAATTCAGTCCCATTGAGGAGAATGGGAACTGAGAAGGATATTGCAGACGCAGCAATATTTCTTTCTGAAGCAGAATATGTAACTGGACAGATATTAAACATAGACGGAGGAAAGTCTCTCTCATGAATGAAACGAGCTCAAATAATCCTGATGGTCACAAAATTTTTTCAGGAACTAAGGAAGTAGCTGCAAACCTCAGGTTTAATGAATCAGGCTTACAAGAATGGTTTGGAGATAATATTCCCTCAGCTGGGAGAATCGAAAAGATTGCCCAGTTTAAAGGTGGTCAGTCAAATCCTACATACAAAATAACAACTGAAAAACAAGAATTTGTTTTACGCAGAAAACCTCCGGGAACTTTGCTACCATCAGCTCATGCCGTAGATAGAGAATATAAAGTTATGACAGCTCTTCAAGGCACGCAAGTTCCAGTTCCAAAAACTTATGGTCTTTGTGAAGATGAAGAGGTTATTGGAACGCCTTTTTTTGTCATGGATTTCCTTGGTGGAGATATTTACTGGGATCTATTACTGGGTGATAAAACTCCCAGAGAAAGAACGGAAATTTATAAAAGTAAGAATAACGTAATTGCACAGCTGCATATGGTTGATTACCAATCAGTGGGTTTGTCTGATTATGGTAAACCCGGAAATTATATTGCCAGACAAGTATCTAGATGGACAAAACAATATATAGCTTCTGAAACTAAAAACATTCCTGCAATGAATAATCTGATAGATTGGCTCCCACCCAATATTCCTGATGAAGATGAAACCTCCATTGTGCATGGAGATTACCGACTGGATAATATGGTTTTTAATGCAAACAATGATGTAATGGGTGTCCTAGATTGGGAACTTTCAACGCTTGGACATCCAATCGCAGACTTCAATTATCACTGTATTAGCTGGAGAAATATTCCAGAGTTAGCTGACGAAGAGTTCTGTCAAAAAAATGGTATTCCCACTGAAAAAGAATACCGTAATATGTACTCTGAAATTACTGGCAAAAACCTTGATGAGCATTGGGAGTTTTATACTATTTTTAATATCTTTAAACTGGCAGGAATCTTACAGGGAATTATGGGCAGAGTAAGAGATGGAACGGCTGCAAGCAAGCATGCCGAAGATAGAGGAAACCAAGTAGCTCCTTTAGCAGAAGCAGCTTGGGACTTGGTCGAAAAAAACTATAAATAGATTCATAATAATTCTTCTAGCGGCTCAGAAACAAAACGATACTTAGCTATCTCATCACTCTCAAAAAGTATTTCTTCATCATCGCTTAATTGAAGAACTATATCTATATCAAGCGTCCTAGATGAAAATTTTGGCGCATTCCTGTCTCTACCAGATTTATCCTCAATATTTTTTAACATTTTATTAAGATCATCAAAGGAAAGTGAAGATACTCCACAAAAAATAAGATTTAAGAAATCATCCCCATCAAACCCCTCTGCTTGAGTGGTGTATACCGAGGAGCAATCCGTTTCACAGAGAATTTCTTTTAATGCAGAAATGGCTAAATCAAGATTTGATTCTGGATCAATATTACTTCCAAGCGAAAGAAAATACTTCATTATCTATGAATAATTACTCCAACATCTTCGGCATGCCTTAATGCGCCTGGCTTGGAGACTCTTAACTTTAGTGAGTTAACTTTAAATTCATTCTTTACAAGTTCAGCTATGCCTTCCGCCAAAGTTTCTTGAAGTTGAAATTCAGATTCTCCAACGAAATTTATAATTGCTTTGGTAATTTTTTTATAATCAATAGCATCTTCAATAGCGTCTGTTTTTGCAGCTCTCTTGCAATCACACGCTATCTCTAAGTCAATGCTCACTTCTTGACGAACTTCCCGCTCCCATCCAAATATTCCTATGATGGTTTGGACTCTTAGATCTCTAATATAAATAATATCGTTCACCCTATTGCGTCTCCCAAAGGCCATCTCGGTCGAGCACGGGAACAAAGCTGATACGTTGCTTCATCTGTCTTCAAACTTCCTAGGTATGCAATCATTGCAGCATTATCTGTGCAATGTGCAATTGGTGGATATAAAACTTTAATATTTAAGGATTGCTGGAGAGTAGAAATTTTTTCTCTGAGTAGTTTGTTAGCTGCTACTCCACCAGCCAAAATAATCCCCTCTCTACCAGTATCAATTAGAGCTTTAGATATTTTTTTAACTAGCACTTCTGTTGCAGCATGTTGAAAAGATGCGCATATATCCGCTTGAACTTCCTCGGTAATCTTATCCAGTTCTTGAACCAAATAAAGCACAGAGGTTTTTAATCCACTAAAACTAAAATCATAATCATCACTGTGAAGCATTGGCTGAGGAAACTTAAATTTCTTAGGATCACCCTGCTGAGCCATCTTTTCTATTTCGGGGCCTCCCGGATAACCCAAGCCAATAAGCTTAGCTACTTTATCAAAGGCTTCCCCAACAGCATCATCCCTGGACTGACCTAAAATCTCATAATCATTTAAACCCCTTACATCAATAATTAATGAATGTCCTCCTGATACAAGCAGTGTTAAGAAAGGGAAATCTAACTTTTCTCCACTTAGAAAAGGGGCCATCAAGTGGCCCTCAAGATGGTTAACTGGTATTAATGGTTTATTTAGAGCAAGTGCTAGGCCTTGAGCAAAATTCTCACCAATTAACAATGTTCCGAGTAATCCAGGTCCTGCTGTATAAGCTATTTGATCAATGCTGCTTGGCTGTATGTTGCCTAAAGCTTTCTTGTAGATATGAGTAATTTTTTGACAATGATCCCTTGAGGCAAGTTCTGGTATAACACCACCATATTCTCCATGAAGTTCTATCTGAGAAAAAACCGCCTCGCCAATTAATCCTTTTTTAGAATCATAAAGCGCTACGGCAGTTTCGTCACATGATGTTTCAATACCTAAAGTAATCATAAAAAAGTTTTTGCATTCACTCCATAAAAAGAATAAACTACTCAGCAATTATGCCTTCTATAATAATAAAAGATACAGAATACTTCGACGTTGGTCTAAGAAAATTTAAGCGTGCTTGTGAAAAAGCTGCGATCGTTCCAGAGATCCGCGCTAGAGAATTCTATGAAAAACCAACAGCCGTAAGAAAGAGAAAAATGGCAGCTGCAATTAAGCGAGCACATAAAACTAATAGAAAATTTAGTTTCTCAAGGCAAAGATCCTATCGCTAATTTGTCTCTCTTAGACACCATCAATCAAGACTTAAAGGCAGCCATGCTAAACAAGGATGTTGTCACGCGAGATACTCTTCGAATGTTAATCTCAGACATTAAAAAATTTGAGATTGACGAAAAGGTTGAGGCTGATGACACCAAAATTTCTAGTTTAATTAATAAGAATGTAAAACAGCGAAGGGACTCAATAGAACAGTTTAAAAATGGGGGTCGTGATGACCTTGTTACTAGCGAGCAAAACCAATTAGATGTAATACTCAAATACTTACCCAAGCAATTATCAGAAGAAGAAATCCAATCGCTTATTCAGGAAGGAATTACAGCAGTCTCTGCTGAGAGCATGCAAGATATGGGCAAACTGATGGGCCATCTTAAACCTCAATTTGAGGGTAAGGCTGATATGTCGGTTGTCAGCAAGCTTGTAAAAGGGCTCTTAAGTTAGTTACCCTTAATGTTTATATGAAGAAGGTTTATCTTCTTTATTAGTATACCTTTCAGTTAATTTAGAAGATCGTGAGCTTAAATCTTGTAATTGCCCTTCTATCATTACAATTTTAGGAAAAGAGGCTGGCTCTAATGGATCTCCATCCCAAACAATTACATCAGCCAATTTACCAGATTCAATTGACCCTCTGTTATCAAGGTTAAAAGTTTGAGCTACTGTCTGCGTCATTCCCTTGATTGCTGTCTCATAAGACATGCCATGGGCAACCGCATTTCCTGATCCCTGTCTCATAAGGTGATAATTATGACTTCGTTGAGTGCTAAACATGATTGGTATGCCCGCTTGATCTAATATTCTTCCTAAATCCAAACTTGAGCCGAGTTCATCAAAAGAATTTGGGATGTTATCCATTGGGTCTATAATTACCGGAGTATTGCTTTCTTGAAGTTTAGTTAAAACCATTGGTGCCTCTTCAACACTAGCTAATACTAAATTCAAGTCATATTTTTCCTTCAAAGCTAATGCTTGAAGAATATCAACAGCTCGGTTGGTTTCTATGACAAATGGCATATCATCATTTACCACTTTGCCTAATGCAATAATATCTTGAGCTTGCAGCTCTAACTTGTCAGCAATAGTCATTTCTAGAATTTCTTCAACGGGTACACTCTTTGCCAGTTCTCCTATTTCTAATAACGACTCAAGAAGTGATAAAGTTTCAGCACGAGATCCGTAAGAAGAACCCAACCTTCCAAACATAGCTATATCTTTGGCTCCCTTGATTTCAAGACTTCCATCTAAAACAAAATGTGAGCCTAACCCAAAAATTGGGAAAGAAGATGCGCTTGGAGTGCTAATTGCACTAGTAACTCCATTGCTTCTATTCCAGGGAATTCCTGTTGAATGAGGGTTAAATGCATTGAAAATGCTAAAGCCGGCACTTAAAAGATCTGACTCATCGTCACGGGTTACATCCAAAGCATTAATCTCTACTATTCCTAAATTACTCATTGGCGAAATCAATCCTGGTGTAACTGGCAGCCCATTCACCTCAATCACTCTAGTATTACCATCGATAATTAAATTACTGCCTACATCAACAATAATATTTTCAGAAATGAGAATATCCTGCACGGTTGCAGTTCCACCATTGCCTGAATGCACTAAACCACCCTTTAACAAAACCGTTCCTGATAAAATGGGGGCTGTAAGTAAAACCAAAACTAATGTTGTAAATATTTTTTTCATGCTACTGAACTCTGTTGGCTTGGGGTTGAATAATTCCTAAATCAAAATCGGTGATAGGTTGAATTTTGGGATTGTTCATATCAAATGCTACAGCTCCATCTATTAAAACTGTTTCCGCTCTGGAATAAACACTAAAAGGGTTTCCAGTCCAAAGCACTATATCAGCATCTTTACCAACCTCTATACTGCCAGTTTGATCTAGTATTCCTGCTGCTTTAGCGGGATTGCTTGTGATCCATCGCATGGCATGAGCTTTAGAAATTTCATAGCCTGCTCTATTTCCTGCAGCCATTGCTTTGGCAGCCTCCTGATTAAGATGCTGAATTCCAACCGCATCATCTGAATGCACTATGGCGCAACCAGTCCCATTTCTAGCTTGATCAATAATAGCCACATTGGCTTGAACCATATCATAAGCTTCGTGCTTGAACCCCCACCAATCAGCCCACATCGCAGCACAAATTCCTTCGTCAGCAAGGAGATCAGCTATCTTGTATGCCTCTACAGCATGATGAAAAGTAGTGATCTTATAATTGAACTCTCTGGACATCTCAATCATCATTGCCATTTCTTCCGCTCTATAACAATGATTTTGAATAAGTATTTCTCCATTTAAAACGCCCATTAAAGTATCCATGGCTAGGTCTCGTGTGGGTCGACGATCTTCATTTGTTTTATTCATACCATCGGTGTATTCAACAGCGTCTATCCAAGCACTTCTGTAACCTGCCATGTTACCCATTCTAGTTGAAGGAGATTGCCTACGATTTCCATAAACCCTTTTTGGATTTTCTCCACAAGCCATTTTGAGTGAGTGCGGCGCACCTGGAAATTTCATAGCCTGAATTGTATTTTGTGAGATATTTTTAAAAGTTGCACCTCGACCACCAAATAAATTAGCAGAGCCTGGTAAAACATGAAACGAAGTAACTCCACCCTTGAGTGCAAGCGCAAATTGTGGATCTTGTGTCCACAGCGAATGTTCGGCCCAAACCTCTGCGGTTACAGGAGCAGTAGCCTCATTTCCATCAGAGCTAGTGGAAACTCCAGGAGCAGAATAAACCCCCATATGTGAGTGAATATCAATGATGCCGGGAGTAATCCATTTATCAGTTGCATCTATAACCAAGACTCCTGGAGCTGATATAGATTCACCAATTTCCATAATTTTTCCTTCAGAAAGCAATAAATCATAATTTCTAAATTCACCCCCCAAGCCGTCATAAATATTAGCTGACTTAAAAAGTATAGGCTCTGAGTCCATTGGTAAATATGTTGAGGCAAATGCATTATCAATACCTGGATTGATTGAGTCTGACTCTGAATCTCCAAACGAAAGATCAATATTAAAACTTTCAGAGCAGCTGATGATGGTAAAAAGCAATATTGGGATAAGTACTTTGTTTTTCATAATAGATTTTCCTCTTATAAAGATTATAGGACCATTTAAAGAGATATAATATTTATATGACAAGAAAAAATAATAGATCAAATGATGAGATGAGATCTTTGGAAATTGAGGTTGGTGTGAATAAACACGCTGAAGGCTCTGCTCTGATAAAGTTTGGTGATACTCATGTAATTTGTACAGCAAGCATTGAAAATCATGTTCCTAGATGGATGAGAGGCTCTAATGAAGGCTGGATTACTGCAGAATATGGTATGTTGCCTCGGTCAACTCATGAGCGAATGAACAGAGAAGCCGCCAGAGGCAAGCAAAGTGGCAGAACTATGGAAATTCAAAGATTAATAGGCAGATCATTGAGGCAAGCTGTTGATTTGAAATACCTAAAAGACAAAACAATCAATGTAGATTGTGATGTCATCCAAGCAGATGGCGGAACCAGAACAGCATCTATCTCTGGGGCTTGTGTTGCTTTATTTGAAGCTATCAAAAACTCTCATGATGATCAAAGGGCAATTAAAGAGTATGTTGCGGCTGTTTCAATAGGATTAAAAGATGGGCGCCCTCTTTTAGATTTAGACTATGAAGAAGACAGTTCAGCAGATACAGATTTGAACGTGGTAATGACTGAAAGTGGTGGCATCATAGAAATCCAAGGAACGGCTGAAAAATATCCTTTTACCAAGAGTCAACTCGATGAAATGATTGAATCTGCATCAAATGGCATTGCAGATATAGTGAATTTTCAAAAATCATGTCTGAGCTAAAAGATTTTCAAAGAACCTTTATTGAACTAGCACTTCAATCCCATGCCTTAGAGTTTGGAAAATTTACACTTAAATCTGGAAGAAGCAGTCCTTATTTTTTTAATGCAGCAAAAATGCTTAATGGCTGCGATTTATTTAAACTTGCTAATTGCTATGTTGATGCTATAGAAGATTCCTCTATGAAGTTCGACTGTCTATACGGTCCTGCATATAAAGGAATATTCTTAGGCTCAATCGTTGCAACAGTCTTGAGCCAAAGAGGTAACCCTTGCCCTCTTTCTTTTAATAGAAAAGAAGCTAAAGATCATGGTGAGGGTGGCAATATTATTGGGGCCAATCCAGTTGGGAATGTAATGATTATTGACGATGTATTATCTGCAGGAACTGCTGCAAGAGAATCTATTAAAATTTTAGAAGATCTAAATGCAATACCTAAAATATTTCTTGTTGGTCTAGATAGGCAGGAAAAAGGAACTAGCAATTTATCTGCAAAAGCAGAGCTCGAAAAAGACTATGGTATTCATGTCTCATCCATCGTTAACTTAGAAGCCCTAATAGAATTTTCACATAACAATAAAGATTTTCATTCTTACACATTTGAGCTTGAACAATATAGAAATAGCTGGGGTGCATAATGTTTACTGGAATTGTTAGCGGCAAAGGTTATATTCAAAAAATTATCAAATCTAAAGATTGCGTATCTTTGACCATCAAGGCTCCAAAAGGCTTCTCTAAAAATTTAACTAAGGGAGCTAGCGTCTCGGTAAATGGAGTTTGTTTAACTGTAAAAAAAGGCAAGACAGATATTCTAGAATTTGATGTTATAGAGGAAACCTTACAGAAAACCAATTTAAAAGATATTTCTAAATCATCCAAAGTTAATCTAGAGCGCTCCATGACTGCTAAAACAGAAATTGGCGGACATCTAGTCTCTGGTCACATTCATGGAACAGGAGAAGTTTTAAAAGTGATCAATAGGCAGACAACAAAAGACCTGCAAATTAAAATTCCTATCAGTTTAAGAGAGTATTTTTTTTATAAAGGTTATGTTGCATTAAATGGATGCAGTTTAACGATTGGAAAAGTGCTAAAAACATCTTTTTATATTCATCTCATTCCTGAAACAGTCTCAGTAACTACTTTTAAAGACATAAAAAAAGGAGATCTTATCAACATTGAGATTGAGCAAGCAACGATTAACACTGTCGAAACAGTAAAGAGAGTTATGAGTGAGAGAAAAGTTTAGTTAAGACTGCCATTCTCATGCCCACGCCATTAAAAATTTGATTTCTAATTTTGCAATTTTCTAATTCGCTTGCTTCTTTGCTTAATTCAATTCCAAAGTTTACCGGCCCTGGATGTAGTAATATCATTTCAGGATCAGCTACCTGGAGTGAGTCAACGTTGATTTGATATCTCTCGACGTAATCACTAGCGCCGATGGTAAGTTTTTCTGATAACCTCTCATTTTGAATCCTTAAGGCCATCACAACATTAGCATCTTGTAATGCGGTTTCTAACTCAGGTTCAAAATTACCGATTGAACTTTCAATAAAATTTTTACAAAGATCGGGGTGCCCGCAAAACGTTATGTTTTTATATCCAACAATTTGTATTGCTTCAATAAAAGAATTCACCACTCTTGAGTGGTCAAGATCACCAACAATGGTGATGTTTAAATTCTCAAATTTTTCTTTTGATTCATGGATAGTCATCAAATCAATTAATGTCTGGGTAGGATGTGAAATTGAGCCCTCGCCTGCATTAATAAACTGCATATTTGAAAAATGTTTAACAAAATCGTGAATAACTGATTCAGTATGGCGAAGGATACATAAATCAACTCCCATCATCTGCATGGCATCAAGTGTATCTTCTAAAGTTTCACCTTTCTTCATAGATGAATTTGATAAGTCAAAATCTATAAATTTTGCACCAAGGTTGTGCGCAGCTATTTCAAAAGATAATTTAGTTCTAGTGCTTGGCTCACAAAACATAGAGACAATCTTCTTGTCAGGAAACAAGTTTTCATTTCTATAATCTAAAGCCTCTTCAGATTTAAAATTATTTGCAAGCTCAATCAAGTCATAAATGTCTTTCTTTGCAAGATCGGAAAAGTTAATTAAGTTTCTAGACATTAAACTTCTATCGACAAGATAGCATCCATCTCAATATTTACATCTTTTGGCAATCTGGATACTTCGATTGTTGAGCGAGCGGGAAATGGTTCAGAGAATCTTTCTTTCATAAGGTTATTCACAGCATCAAAATTAGAAAGATCAGTTAGAAAAATACTTAGTTTTAAAATATTATCCAAGCTTCCCCCTGCTTCTTTACAGATTGCATCGAGATTATCTATAACTTGGTTAACTTCATTCTCAAAAGTGCTGTTGTTTAGCTCGCCAGTGGCGGGAATGAAAGCCACCTGGCCCGAAATAAATACTACATCTCCCCATTGAATAGCTTGAGAATATGGTCCGATGGCTGCTGGTGCTTTATTTGTAGAAATTAGCTTTTTCATTTTTTGTCTTGGTGTCGTTGACTATTCTTGAACAACTTGTCACATATCTTAATGAGCGTAATTTTACCATCAATTTATTCAGCGAATCAGTATTCAGAACTTCAACTTCTACAACAAATTCAATGATCATGGCATCAATATCGCGGCTTTGAATATTTACTATATTAAGATTAGATTTAGTAAAAACTGATGCAATATCAGCAAGAATTCCAGGCCTATCTTCTGCATGAATTTTAACATGCCCTTTGTAATGAAGTTCTTTGCTATCACTGCCCCACATCGCTGGGAAATATCTGGATGAAACATTATGGCTTCTATGAGGCGTAACCTGTCTGCACCTTGCATGATGAATTACAATACCTCTATCTGTATCTGAATGAGCGGTTATTGGGTCTCCATGAATGGGCATGCAACATTTTGCATATATAACTGACACGCCTTCAATTTGATGATCGGATAAAACCATTGCTTTCAGTTTAGGGTTTTTATTTTTTCTAATCTTTAAAGCTGAAAAAAATCTTTCAGCAACTAATGCGCCTGTTTTTTTTCCAGATCCCAAATCGGTTAAAAGCTCATTTAAGGATTTCACCCCTATCATCTCTAGAATCCTAGACATTGTACTTCCTCTGTACTGATCAAGAGTAACGCCCCCTCTCTTCAATTCACTTTCAAGCATTAATTTGCCTGCTTTTCTGGATTGTGAGATTTTTTGATTTCTAAGTGCTAGACGTATCGAGGACCTAGCCTTACTAGTCACTACAAAATTTAGCCAGTCCGGACTAACTTCTTGTTTATCAGAGGTAATAATTTCAATTGATTGTCCGTTTTCAAGTCGAATATTAAGTGGCGCATATTTTCTGTTGACCTTGCACGCAACCGCATGATTGCCAAGATCTGTATGAAGCTCATAGGCTAAGTCAATTGGCGTGGAGCCAGATTTTAAATTTACAATTCTGCCTGCTGGCGTAAAAACATATACCTCGTCATAAATCAGATCGGTTTTAATTGCCTCAACAAATTCATGTGTATCAGCCGAAGCTTTATTTAAATCAGTAAAACCTTCAATCCATTTTTTTGCACCCATTGATTCAGAGGTCACGCTATCTTTTGTTTTGTATGACCAGTGGGCTGAGATACCATTTTCGGCAATAATCTCCATGCTTTTAGTTTGGATTTGCACCTCAATTGGCACTCCGTCTAAGGCTATAAGGGATGTATGAATTGCCTGGTACCCATTTGATTTTGGAATGGCAATATAATCTTTAAATTTATTTTCAATAGGTTTGTGAACGTTATGGATAATGCCTAATGATCTATAAGCATCATCAACAGAGTTTACAATAACCCTAAAGGCATAGACATCTAGAATTTCTGAAAATGGTTTTTTCTTATTTTTAATCTTTCTATAAATGCTGTATAAAGACTTTTGCCTTCCTTGAACTGTTGCCAAAATATCATTATTTTTTAAATGATATTTGAATTGTTTCCGAAGCTTAGAAATGATCCTTTGCCTTCCCCCAACAGCTTGTTTAATTGCTGATTCCAACATTCTTGCCCGCATAGGATGTATGCATTTAAAAGCTAAATCCTCAAGCTCAATACGAATATTTTGCATGCCAATTCTAATTGCAATAGGGCCATAAAGATCCAGAGTTTCAATTGATTTTTTAATTTGCTTTTCTCTGGGTAGAAACTCAATAGTCCTCATGTTATGCAATCTATCGCATAACTTAACAATTATGACTCGGATGTCCTTAGACATAGCCAAAGCCATTTTTTGCAAATTGTTAGCATTACGATCTTCAACGCTATTGAAATCAAGCTTATTTAAATTACTCACTCCATCTACTATTGCAACAATATCTTTGCCAAAAAGTTTTTCCAAATAAGATTTTTTAATGAAACTATCCTCTAAAACATCGTGCATTAAGCCTGCGCATACTGTCTCAATATCTAAATGAAGCTCAATTAAAATCGATGCAACTGCAACTGGATGAGTAATATACGCTGAACCTTCTTTGCGAAATTGATCCTTGTGTGCTTCAAATGCAACATTGTATGCAGTTTGCAAAAGGTCTAATTCTTTTTTTGAAAAATAAGCTTTTGCAGATTCGTAAAGCTTTTTTGGAACTGATGAAAGGAGTTTTCTGTTAGAGAAATCTAAAAGAGTTTGATTGGGTATAGCCCGGTCACTCAATTAGAAGCTCCAGGGTTAACATTAGCCGATAATTTCGTCTTGTGGCTTTTCTCTGTCAATAGCAAACTCATCTAAAAGGAGGTCTTCTTCAAGAGTTTTATCAAGGATTTCTTTTGTAATAAGGCCTTCTTCAATTTCTCTTAAAGCAACGATGGTAGGTTTGTCATCTTCCCATTCTACCATTGGCTCTCTACTAGTTGTAGAAAGCTGTCTTGCTCTTCCAGACGCCAATAGGATTAACTCAAATCTACTTTGAACTTTATCTAAACAACCTTCTACTGTAATTCTTGCCATAATGTTTCTCCGAGGGCGTATTTTAGTGTTTATTTGCCTAATAAGACAATAGCTTAGCTAAAAACTGTTGAACTTCTTCCATATTTTGCTTTTTTATCGAGTTTTCTTGAGCAATAACATTAAAAAGTTCATTCTCCGCATCATCAAAAGAATCATTAATAATTATATGATTATATTCAGTTGCATAAGCCAATTCATCTTTTGCATTTTTTAATCTCAAATTAATGGACTCTAAATCTTCATCTCCTCTAGTTTTTATTCTTTCCTCTAAAGAATCTATGGATGGGGGAAGAATAAAAATAGAGTCATAATTAAGAGACAAATCATTAATTTGCCTAAATCCCTGTACATCAATTTCTAAAATTAAATTTACTCCTGCGCTCAGTTTTGATTGAACAAACTCCAAAGAAGTGCCGTACCAATTATCATGAACCTTTGCATGTTCAAGAAAAAAATGAGAATTTTTTTTATCTAGAAAATCTTCTTTAGAAATAAAGAAATATTGATTACCATTTGATTCACCTTTTCTTGGTGACCTTGTTGTATAAGAGATAGATAATTCTAGAGGCAAATTAGACTGATTTGCTTTGGCTAAAACTGCATCAATTAATGATGACTTGCCTGCTCCGGACGGGGCCGAAACCAAAAAAAGCCTAGGATCTCTCATCACTCTAAATTTTGAGCCTGCTCACGCAGCTCCTCTACCTTTAACTTCATGGTTAGTGCTAAATCTTTTAAATCTGGTTTTTCTATCTTCACTGATAGAGTATTCACCTCTCTGAATAATTCTTGAAGGATAAAATCCATTTTTTTGCCATGCGCATTTTTTAGTTTGAATAATTTTTTAAGTGAATCGATATGAAAACTAATTCTTTCAAGCTCCTCAGCTATATCATGTTTTAAAGCTAAATTTGAAAGCTCATTAGCTATCTCATCTTTATTAGTATCGATGTTTTTTTGAATGAACTTATTCTTGATGGTTTTGACTCTATGTTTCAACAATGAAGGTGCAGACTTAGATAATTTTTGATGAGCATTTTTTAAAAATAACGTCTTAGCAAGAATAATTTTTTGTATTTTTTGGCCTTCCTTAGCCCTAGATTCCACTAGGTTCTTTATTGCAATATTTAATGCCCTCTTGCCTAAAACTGAAATATCTTTTTTTGAAGTCCTGACTGTTAACAGGCCCGGAATATCTCTAAGATCACTTAATTTAAGATTTAAGTGTTTAAAATCTTTGCTAGTTTTGAGGGTGCTTTTTAAATTTCTGATACTTTCTTGGTTCAGTTCATAGGAATGCTCTGACTGGAAATTATCATGAATTTTGACCTCAAAAGATCCCCTTAGAAATTTTTTCTTTATCTGATTTTTTATGTATTCCTCTAAATCATTGGGCAAGCTGTAACCTCTAAAAGATATATCTACAAATCTATTATTAACTGACTTAATTTCACATAAAACCTCCATCTTCTTTGAAGTTGCTTGCCCTGTTCCGTACCCTGTCATGCTGTAAAACATAAGATTCCTAAATGCTTTTCACTATTATCACATTAAACCACTGTCTAATAACTTTTGTGGATTAAATGACTTGCCAATATTATCTGAACTTATAAAAAAATCTTCGAAAGAGTGTTCAGGACAAATAAAAGAAAAAATATCACTGTGCTTTTGGGCCGGTTCACTACAAATCAGTGGCCCAGATATATGAAATAATTCTTTGTTGCAAATATAGTTTGCTATTACCAAAGAAAGATTAGTCCTGCTAAACATATTGGCTTCAATAAAGCGTAGATGATATTTTTCTCCATCATAAGCATCCACATAGTTTTTCATCCAATGAGCTTGTTCGTCATACAATCCTGATGGACGCAGAATTAGAGGCTCTATTTTGGATTCACGTGTTACAAAGTCTTCATACTCTAAAATAATGCTTGCTTGCTCATCATCAGGCAAAGGTTTCATCGCTTCAGTTATGTTTCTTCCATTGCCCAAACCATAAACCCTTGTTGAAGAAACAATCAGTAACTTTTCATAACTTATATTTTTATTGAAAAACTCCATCATTTGAGATGACGCATCTAAGAATCCTCTCTGATAGCCATCTGAGTCTGGCGAGGTCGGCTTTAAAATCAACACAATGGTAGAAAAATCCATAGAGGGCACAATCAATTTTGATTCGTTCGTCCAATCATGCTGAATGAATTCAACATTAGGTAAGGCAGCAGGCGCACTTCTAGAAACACCTATAAATTCTTGCTTAGGAAGCCTTCCAGCTATCCGAATGCCAATGTCTCCGTAGCCTATAATTAAAACTTTTTTCATATATATGTTTCTAAAGTCCATATATTAAAAGTATTATCGTTAAGTGGCTAATATTGAACTCACTCAATTAAAGGGTATCGGACCCTCTATCGTTGAAAAACTTCATCTTATTGGAATTTTTAACTTAAGAGATCTCTGCTTTCATCTTCCTTTTGGGTATCAAGATAGAACAAAAATTTCATATATAAGCGACCTTCAACCAGGGGATGAAAAATTAATTAAAGTAAAGATTTTGTCTACACAAGTTCTATATAGACCAAGAAAAATGATGGTGCTTAAATCAGCTGATTCATATTCTAATATCAATATTCGTTTTTTTTATTTCCATCCCGCCCAAACTAAGCAACTTAAAGCTGGAACTGAGCTTTTATGTTATGGAAAAGTAAGCCTAAGTAGATATGGATTAGAAATGATCCATCCAGAGTATGAAGTTATTTCAAGTGATCACGAATTAAAAGACAAAAAATTAACGCCTGTATATAGAGTGCCTAGGGGCATAGGACAAAAAAAAATTAGAGGATTTATTCAAGCGGCAATTTCAAAATTAAATTTTGAAGAAGACTTTCTTAATGTTGAAAAATATGACGCATCCTTAAACATGAAAATTATTGATGCCCTGAAAATTATCCATAATCCTGATGCAGATATTGATATTGATGAAATGCTGCCTGGTGGCTCCCATCCTGCAAGAGTAAGACTGTTGAAAGAGGAGATGATTGCTTTTCAAGCCGGTATGGCTTTTTTAAAACGTAAACAAAAACGGCACCATGCCTTTTCATTGTCTAAAGAAGATGAATGGACAGCAGAAGTTAAATCAAATTTTCCTTTTGAATTAACTAAAGCCCAAGCGAGAGTTGTAAGTGAAATTAAAGAGGATCTAGCACAAGAAGTTCCTATGATGCGACTGGTCCAAGGAGATGTTGGGTCAGGAAAAACAGTGGTGGGCGCTTTGGCTGCTGCCTTGGCTCTTGATTCATCGTTTCAGGTTGCTTTTATGGCCCCAACCACACTTCTAGCAGAGCAACATTTTCTTAGTTTGAAATCGTTTTTTAATAAACATGCAGTAAAAGTGACTCTTCTTACTGGTAGCACCTCTTTAAGCCAAAGAAAAAGAATCCTACAAGATCTTAAGGATGGGAAGATCAAATTATTAGTTGGAACTCATGCTTTGTTCCAGAAGAGTGTTCGGTTTTCTAACCTTGCTCTCATTATCATCGACGAGCAACATAGGTTTGGAGTAAATCAAAGACTAGCCTTAAGAAAGAAAAATGATTCTGAAAAATCTGCGCCTCATCAGCTCACATTAACAGCTACCCCAATTCCAAGAACACTTTCGATGAGCGTATATGCAAACATGGATGTTTCAGTGATAGATGAATTGCCACCTGGTAGAAAACCAATTCGAACATCATGCTTGCCGCTAAGTGGAAAAGAAAAGCTCATTGAAAGAATCTCAGCTGCTACAAAAGAAGGTAGCAAAGTATATTGGATATGTCCTCTAATTGAGGAGTCTGAGAACTTAGATTTAAATGCTGTCATGGAAACGTATGAAGATTTATCCGAGCATTTTGGTCAAGAGAAAGTTGGTTGCCTGCATGGCAAGCTCTCAGCAAATAAAAAACAAGAGCAGATTCAAGCTTTCAAGGATTCTAAAACTTCAATCTTAGTATCAACAACCGTTGTTGAGGTTGGAGTTGATATTCCTGATGCAGATATCATGGTGATTGAAAATGCTGAAAGGTTTGGTTTAGCACAATTGCATCAATTAAGAGGAAGAATAGGCAGAGGCACTAAGGAAAGCTTTTGTATTCTTCTCCATAAAGACAAGATTCAAGATGTATCTTCCCAAAGACTACAGGTATTAGTAGATTCTCAAGATGGCTTTAAAATCGCCGAAGAAGATCTAGTCATAAGAGGTCCTGGAGAAATAATGGGTGCACAACAAACAGGAATTGTACCAATGAAATACACCAATCTAGTCAGAGACAGTCAGTATCTAATGGAAACCAAAAAAGTTGCTGAATCAATATGTGATGAAGAGCCTGAGCTTGCAAATCAGTTGATAGAAAGATGGATCTCAGGCTCTATAGCTTTCGCTGATGCTTAGTTATCTGGTCAAAATTTCCATAGCTTTTTTATCATCAACTACAGGCACTATTAAAGATTCACAAACCTCGCTCCATCCATTAGCGAATTCAATTACAAGAGTCGGATCATCAGCCTCTACAATAACTATACCGCTGCCAGTTGTAAGGTCATGATATCTAGCAAGCTTTTTAGAGCCCTCTAGGAATTGACCATCAAGCTCATCTAGCGTCATGGTAGCAAAAACTTTATATGCCTCTTGATCGCATTTAAAATCAATCATATATACAGCTGCTTGTGAGATATTACAAAATAGTAACGCAACCCCTATAACAAAATATTTTTTCATTTTATGTCTCCAATAGATTTAATAATTTATTATATGAAATCTTTACCAAACCGCCAGAGACGATTGAATGGGAATAAAAAAACCCGCGAATGCGGGTTTCTTATTTTCAGTTGAAGTAATTTTTACAACATTCCATTCAATGTTAATAACGGTGCTATAACTAAACTCACAATTGCCATAACATTGATTAAGATATTCATTGATGGTCCAGATGTATCTTTAAATGGATCGCCGACAGTATCTCCAACAACAACTGCGGCATGAGTATCAGAACCCTTGCCACCATAGTTGCCCTTCTCAACATATTTCTTAGCATTATCCCAAGCTCCACCTGCATTTGCCATAAACAAAGCAAGTGCAACACAACCTAATAGTCCACCAGCAAGCATTCCACCTAAAGCCATAGCCCCTAAACCAAACCCAACAACTGCAGGCATTGCTACAGCAATAACACCAGGTAACATCATTTTCTTAAGAGCAGCTTTAGTTGCTATCTCAACACATTTTTCTGAATCAGGATCAGCATTGCCTTCCATTAAGCCGGTGATTTCTCTGAACTGTCTTCGAATTTCATTGATCATTTCAAATGCAGCATCGCCAACGGCTGTCATGGTAATCGAAGAAATTAAGAATGGAATACAAATTCCTATAAACATTCCTACTAAGACGATTGGTTGCCCTAAAGATAACGTAAATGCTTCACCAAAATTAAGGCTGACAACTGCAGAAAATGCAGAAATAATTGCAAGTGCTGCTAGAGCTGCAGCTCCAATTGCGAATCCTTTGCCGATAGCTGCTGTTGTATTTCCTAGCTCATCCAAAGAATCGGTGATTTCTCTTACATCCTCTCCCATGCCAGCCATCTCAGCAATACCACCAGCGTTATCTGCAACTGGTCCGTATGCATCAATCGCCATGGTTATACCAACTGTTGAAAGCATTCCTACTGCAGCAATACCCACTCCATAAACTCCTGATAGAGTTGTTGAAATTAAAATAATTGTTGCTAGAACTGAAATTGGAATTACAACAGATTGCATTCCAACTGAAAGACCAGAAATCATAACAGTCGCAGGCCCGGTTTCACCTGACTCAGCAATTTTCTTTACTGGGTCTCCACCAGTGTAATACTCAGTGATTAGTCCAATTAAGACTCCACCAATAGCACCACAGACAACTGCCCACCATACATTCATTGACACGCCGTCTATGCTATTTGTTAAAAAATATGCCATGACAATAAAAATTGCAGGAGCTAAAAGAGTTCCAGAGCGTAAAGCACTTGCAGGCGCTTTAGCAGATTGCAGTTTAACTATTATGATTCCAATGATCGAAGCTATTAAACCAATTGAAGTTAAAGCCAATGGAAACATCATCATTTCCTTTGAGCCTAAAGTGTAGGCTATAGCAATCGAGGCAATCATTGACCCGCAGTAAGATTCAAAAATATCTGATCCCATTCCAGCTACATCACCAACATTGTCACCAACATTGTCTGCAATAACTCCTGGGTTTCTTGGATCATCTTCAGGAATTCCTGCTTCAATCTTACCTACCAAGTCCGCTCCAACATCAGCACTCTTAGTAAAAATACCTCCACCAACACGAGAGAATAAGGCTACTACAGATGCTCCCATTCCAAATCCCTCAAGAGCATGAACATGAGATTCACTAAAGAAATAAAAGAGACCGCCTAGGCCAATTAAACCAAGAGAAGCAACACATAATCCCATGACTGAGCCACCGTAAAAAGAAACGCTTAATGCTGCTGCTGCACCGTCTTTTTGGGCTGCAGTTGCAGTTCTAACATTTGCTTTTGTTGCTGCATACATTCCAATAAACCCTGCTAAAGATGAGCAGGCAGCACCAACTACGACTGCAATTGCTGATTGGATCGTAAGAAAGGTCGCGACCAATACAACTAATACGGCTACAAAAATTAATAAATAGGTATATTCGGTTTTCATGAATTTCATTGCGCCCTTATGAATTTCATCGCCAATCTTTTTAACTTGGTCCGTTCCATCTGAGTAACGCATGACCAAACTGAACACCACAAAAGCAGCGATCAAACCAAGAACACCCAATGCTGGGGCAATTAATATATTCATCCTTTCTCTCCTATAAACAAGCGTTAGATTTTATCAAATAAAATTGAATTTAATTAGTAATTAAGCCTTTGAATTGAAAATATTTTCATCCAATTGATTCTCTGTTTTCGCAACTATACATGCAATTGCAGCATCACCGGTAACATTGACTGATGTTCTGATCATATCTAGCACTCTATCAACTGCAAGAATGATCCCTATTGCTTCAAGCGGCAGATTAAATTGTTGCAAAATTATTATCAAAGTAATGGTTCCTGCCGATGGAACAGCTGCAGTTCCAATCGAAGTTGCTACTGCTAACAACACCACCTGAATGTATTGAAAAAGTGTTAAGTCAATCCCAGACATTTGAGCAATAAAGACTGTTGCTAAACCTTGCATGATGGCTGTTCCATCCATGTTGATCGTAGCGCCAACAGGAACAACAAACGATGCAACGTTTTGGTTTACGCCCAGATCTTGGTTAACTGTTCTAAGAGTTACTGGAATTGTTGCTGCACTTGATGAGGTAGAAAAAGCAAATAAAGCAACGTCTTTCATTTTTCTGTAAAAAGTTAATGGATTTAGCCCCCCAATAAATTTTAAGAATAATGAATAAGTAAAAGCTGCATGAAATAACAGCAAAGCTATTAAAAGAACAACATAAGCTAAAACGTCTTGGAAAATATCCAGGCCATCAGCGATAACAAACTTTCCGATTAAACAAAAAACTCCCAAAGGCGCAAAGCTCATAACCATTACGATCAGTTGTAGAAATACTGTATTTAATTTAGCGAATGAATCGCTTAAATTTCCAGTTAAGTGATTTGTCTTATTTAGAGCCAAGCCAAATATGATGCTAAAGAAAACTATTGCTAGCATCTGATTATCAGCCATGGCTTGAATAATATTTGAAGGGAAGATACCGACAATTGTTGAGTAGATGCCCTGCCCTTGAGGCAATGAACTTGGAGCAGCCATAGCTATATCAGATGAATAGTTAGAACCTGGCTGAAAGAAAGAACCTGCTATAAGCGCCAAAGACACAGCAATGCCTGTAGTAAATAAGTAAAAGCCTACAGTTTTAAATGTAAGTTTTCCTAGGGACTGTGAACTACCAAGAGAAGAGATTCCTGTCACCAAAGAGAAAAAGACCAAAGGCACAACTAATAACTTCAGGAGATTCATGAAGATGTCTCCGCCCATCTTGAAAATATACTTTTCTACAAAAGCATCTAATGAATTTGGAAAGAAATCTGTATAAAAAAGAAAAGAGCCTACAACAAAACCAAGAATCAAACCTATGAGAATGTTTCTGGTTAGGTTTTTTGGCGTATCAATCATTAAATCTCTACCATTTCAAAATCTTCTTTGCCTACTCCACAATCAGGACATAACCAATCATCAGGAACATCATCCCAAGCAGTTCCTGGAGCAATGCCATCATCTGGCCAACCCAGTTCTTCATCATATATTAGTCCACATACAATGCATTCCCATTTTTTATATTCCATTTTATCTCTCTTAGTTATTCTGACTCAAAAAGTCTCATTTAATGAAAATTAAGCAGGCTATAATATCAGATTTTAGAGATCTAATTCATGCAAGTAAAAAGAATTGATAAATGGCTGAATGCCAAAGAATTAAGTGATGGTTTAACAAAAAAAAATATTTTAGATTGGTTGGAAGAGGAAGGATCAATTACTGCGAGAATTTCATCTCATGCTGAATTCAAACTTGAAATCTTAAATGATGATATTGGCGTTGCCGAGGATGAAGAGTATATCGCTTTGGAAATACCTTCTGAAGAAGTTCGCATCAGAGAAGTGGTTTTATATGGAGATCTAGTACCCCTTGTTTATGCAAGGAGCATTATCCCAGAACTAACCGCATCAAAAGGCTATCCTGGATTAGGGACTATTGGATCTAAGCCACTTGGTGATTTGCTCTTTCAAAGTGAACTATTTATTAAAATACGTCGAGAGTTTGCACAATTTCAAACTTCTTCCAAAGAAGTTGTCTGGGGGAGAAGGACTCATTACCTTGTTCGAGGATACCCCTTGAGTGTCATGGAGGTATTCTTATTATCATGAATAAGGCGTTGGCCATTTTTGAATTGATGCGTCTTGATAAACCTATCGGCATATACCTATTACTTTGGCCGGCATTATTAGCCTTGGTGATTAGCACAAACGGCGATTTTGAGTACGCTGATTTATTAATAGTTATTGCGGGAAGTATTTTGGTAAGGTCAGCAGGCTGTGTTATCAACGACATTTGGGATAAAGACCTGGATGGCGGAGTGGAAAGAACAAAAACAAGGCCAATACCCAGCAAAAAGCTCTCTATATCTGAAAGTTGGGCTGTTTTTGCAATACTTGGTGTTTTGAGCCTAATGTTACTTAGCTTAACCAATACAAATACTATGTATGTGAGTATCTGCTTTGGTTTAATGATAGTTATATATCCTCTGACAAAAAGATTTTTTATTGGACCTCAGATTTTTCTTGGTCTCACTTTCAACCCAACAATTATTGTTTACGCGATGACAAATGAGTTGAATAATCCAACGATGATTTTTCTCTACTTTGCGATCGCTGCAAAAACTATTGCCTTCGATTCTTTCTATGGATTGTGTGACATAGACGATGATAAAAAATTAGGCATCAATTCGACTCCTTTATGGTGGGGGTCAAAAACTTTATTGATTATCGCTATCTTACAATTTACTGTAATTGGTCTTTTGCTAATAGTGGGGTTAAAGGCAGGACTTTCATTTGCTTGGTACATAGGAATAATTTTGTTAAGTGGTTTTTATTTTTATCAGCATAAGCTTGCTTCGCAAAAAAATTTCTTACTAGCTTTTAAAAATAATCATTGGGCCTCCTTATATTTACTTATGCTCTCAGGATTTTGTTTTCTGATAATCTAATTTCATGTCATCTGAAATCAAAACAATTGATTTACAAAAAAAGCTTTATTCAATAAAAGCAAATAATCCTTTTGAGGATTTTTCATATTTACTAGCAATGGAGCAAAGTGATTCTGCATCAGAAAAATCTGGGTGGATCCCAGATCATCTTGGCGAAATAAAAAATAAAAAATTAATAAGCTTTCTCCCTTTATATAAAAAATTTAATAGCTATGGGGAATTTATTTTTGATCATCAGTGGGCAAATGCACTAACTAGGGCCGGTAGAAATTATTATCCAAAATTACTAACAGCGATTCCTTTCACTCCCTGTGAAGGAGATAGAATTTTAGGTAAAGATAATCAATCTAAGTTCAATCTTATTGATGCTGGCATTAAAAAAATGGAAGCCGAGGAAATTGAATCATGGCATATTCTTTTTCCCAATGAATCAGGCAAAAGTGTCTTAAGAGAAAGAAATTTTGTTGAAAGATACAATTATAGGTTCACTTGGGAAAATGAAAATTTTATTGATTTTGATAATTTTCTATCTATCTTTACTTCTCGCCAAAGAGCGACCATTCGCAAAGAAAGAAAAAGCATTTCTAAACTAGGCATTGAATTTAAATGCAAAAAACACAATGAAATCACAAATGAGGATTGGGATTTATTTTATGTGTTTTATCAAAAAACCTATTTTGAAAGAGCTCAAAATCCATATCTAAATAAAGAATTTTTTCAATTAATTAACACCGCAAATCAGCAAGTTAAACCAGTTATTTTCTTTGCTGAAATAGCAGGAGAGCCAATTGGTGCATCATTATGTTTTGAAGGTGCGAATACTCTTTATGGCAGGCATTGGGGAGCAACAACAAAAATAAAAAACCTACATTTTGAATGTTGTTACTATCAGGGCATAGAATATTGCATAAAAAATAATCTCAAATTTTTTGATCCTGGCGTTCAAGGAGAGCATAAAATTAGGAGAGGTTTTAAACCTCATTTAAGTTCATCATTTCATTATTTTTTAAGAGATGATTTTGGGCAAGCAGTAAGCGATTTTTGCAAATCAGAAAGAAGCCAAATAGAAAAATATATTGAGGCATGCAAATCCTATACACCATTTAACAATGATTATAGAATCAAATAAATGTATAAGAGTTTAAAAACAAAAAATCATTTAACAACTTGCAGTGCAAATTTTTCAAGGCTAAGAAAAATCCTATGTAATTTTGTGAATGATACTTATACATTTGAAATTCTAAATCATGAACAAAAAAATCAAGCTGAATTTTTAGTAATCTCAAGAACGCCACATACTCTCATGATCGAGGCAAAATTTAAAAATAAAGATGCGGCCTTGGTAAATTTTTTGCTGAGAATAAATATTTATATTGATGCAAAGTTAGCGGAAGTAATTTCTTATCAACAAGAAAAACCTGTTCCATTTTTTATTCCCTCTCCATTCTCACAATCACAAGATGAAAAATATCAACAAAATAGAATTCTGACTGAGTGGCTTGAAAACATTTTTTTAAATGGAGCAGTTGAAGCAAAAGAAATAAATTTTTTAAATGGCTGAAACTTTATATGGATTTCAAACTGAATGACTTGAAAGCATATTTTTAAATTAAGAAATTGAAGCAGAAGAAATAAATTATTTGAATGACTAAAATTTTATATCTCCATGGATTTGCATCATCTGCAGATTCAACGAAAGCAAAAGTACTTGAATCTTTTGTAAAACAAAATACCAGCTCAACTAAGATCTTAATTCCTAATATAGATAATAATATTAAAAATGCTTACCAGCAGATTGAAGAAATAATCAAAACAGAATCTCCATCCTCAATTATTGGAAGTTCCTTAGGCGGTTTTTTTGGAACATATTTTTCGGAAAAATATAATCTTTTGTGTGTGAATATAAATCCAGCAATTCCGCCAATAGATATGTCTGAATATTTTGGAGAAAATCAAAACTACTCAACTGGAGAAAAGTTTTTTATTGATCAAGATCAATTGGATTTCCTAGCCCAAATAAATAAAAAAATTAAGAACTTGAAAAAGCATAAGAATTTTTTGACTTTGATTCAGTCGGGAGATGAGGTCCTTGATTATAAACTTGCTATTAAATATTTTTCTGCAAGCCAGATTGAAGTGATATTTGGAGGAAATCATTCTTTCGAAGACTTCGAGTCACATATTCCAAAAATACAGAAATTTCTTAATATGCACTAATTTAGTGCATATATATGTTTTTTGCCCTATAATTAAACGTAAATCGCACATTTTTTGTGCAATTATATTGGCATAGATATTGCATATTTAAGTAAAGTACTTAAAAATTTTTAGGAGAAATAGAATGTCAAATTATAAAACTTACGAATATATATGGCTTGATGGATATCAGCCAGAACCATCAATGAGGAGCAAGGTTAAAGCTACTGATGCAAATAGACCGCCAGATTGGTCTTTCGATGGCTCATCAACACAACAAGCCGAAGGCGGAAGCTCAGACTGCTTACTTCTTCCAGTGCAAACATACGAAAACCCTCATGGTCATGACCTAGTTATGACACAGGTTCAATCAGCTGATCATACTACTCATCCATCAAATTTCCGCGCTGCTGCTGAAGCAGTTGTGACGGATGAATGGTGGTTCGGATTTGAACAAGAATTTTTCTTTACAGATCCTGAAACTGGCGAACCTCTTGGCTGGGAAAATGGTGAGCCTCGTGCTCAGGGTGATTTTTATTGTGGTGTTGGCGCAGGCAATGTTGTTGGGAGAGAAATCTCTGATCACCACTTACAGGCATGCTTAGATTTAGGAATTACATTAACAGGTACTAATGCTGAAGTTGCACTAGGACAGTGGGAGTATCAGTGCCTTGGAAAAGGTATTAAAGCTGCAGATGATCTTTGGGTCAGCAGATACATGCTTTATAAAATTGCTGAAGAGTATGGTGTGGGCGTAAATATTCACCCAAAACCTAAAACTGGTGACTGGAATGGCTCAGGAATGCATACCAACTTTTCGAATGAAGAGATGAGATCTAGAGGGTCAGAAGAATTATTTTCTTCTTATTGTGACAAACTTGGTGAAGTCCATGCGGAAGGAATTGCAGCCTATGGCTCAGATAATGATATGAGGCTAACAGGCCTGCATGAAACTCAAAGCATTGATACATTCTCTTATGGTGTTAGTGATCGTGGTGCAAGCATCAGAATTCCTGTTTATACAGTCGAGCATAATTGGAATGGCTATCTTGAAGACAGAAGACCAGCTTCAAATGCGGATCCATATAAAATCTTAGCTCACATTGTTGGAACGCTGACAAAATAAATTAAAAATTGAGTAGCTTTCTCACTAAAAAATATATAAAGCCCTTTCTTCTAGAGGGCTTTATTTTTTAGGTAAGAATTATGGATTTCACAGAGTTTAAAGCATTTGATAATTTAAATACTGAAATTATTATTCTAGACGGAGATAATTTTCAATTGTTGTGGATCAATGATGCAGCAAAAGCAGCGAACTGGATTAGTGACTCTTCAAAATTTACTGAAAAAACTATCTCCTCTTTGCTTGATGAAGAAACAGGCTCTCAAATCAATGAGATTCTCAAAAAAACTAGAGAGAATACAGGATCTGTTACCAAGCGTGACTTTGAAATTGTTCATCAATCTGGAAATTCAAGAACAGTAGATCTAACAATAACTTTTTCAGAGAAAAAAAATCTTATTTTTATAGAAGCGGTGAGTATTGATAATCTTAATAAAATAATAGACTCAACAAGAAGCTTTTCAACCCAAAAAATAGCTGCAGGCTTGGCTAGAACTTTAGCTCATGAGGTTAAGAATCCTTTGTCAGGAATTAAGGGTAGTGCTCAAATTTTAAAGTCTAAATATGTTGATGATTTTTCAAAAAAATTTTTAAAAATTATTGAAGAAGAAACAGATAGGTTAAATGAAATTGTTACAAGAATATTAACTCCAGCAAAAAAACCAACCTTTGAATATTTTAATTTACATGAGTCTTTGCAAAGAGTGTTGGCATTAAGCAATGCTGAATCTCAAGAGAACTTAATCATAGATAGGAATTATGACCCAAGCATCCCTGAAATTTATGGTGATAAAAATTTATTTATTCAAGCTTTAATAAATATTACTCAAAATGCGGTTCACGCGTCTACAAATTATGCCGAAGAACCTTATATCGGCATTCAAACTAAAATTTCATACAGACAACCGATCAATGGAACCGTTCATAGCACCTTAGCTGAAATTATTGTTAAGGATAATGGTCCTGGAATAAACCCAGAAATTAAAGACCAAATATTCTTTCCAATGATATCGGGTAAGGAAAATGGCTCAGGTATAGGACTGTCTATCTCTCAAGATATTGTAAGAATCCATGGTGGCGCAATATCATTTGATCGGAAAGATGATCAGACATTGTTCTCTATATTAATTCCTATATCTAGCAGTAATATCAATGGTGCTCAAAGTGCCTAAAGTTTGGATTGCTGATGATGATGAGGCTATTCGCATGGTTCTCGAAGAAGGCCTGAAAAGTGCTGGTCTTGAAATAGCAACCTTTGCAGATGGCGAATCATTGATAGAAGCTTTAAATGATGAAAAGCCAGATTTAATTATTTCAGATATAAAAATGCCAGGAATGCATGGTTATGATTTATTGAAACACGTAAAAAATAATTACGACAAATTGCCAGTCATAATTATGACTGCATTTACGGATATGCAGGCTGCAATAGATTCATACGGAGGGGGCGCTTTTGAATATATACCTAAGCCTTTTGATTTAGAGGAAGCAATTGTTACGGTTAAAAAAGCCTTAGAGGAGCATAAAGACGCCAAACCAAAAAAAGTGTCTAAATCAGAAATTATTGGTTCGGCTCCCTCAATGCAAATTGTTTTTAGATCAATTGGAAAGCTTGCTAACACAAATGCAACAGTTCTCATTCAAGGAGAGTCTGGAACAGGCAAAGAGCTAGTATCTAAATCTTTGCATAAAAATAGCCCTAGACATGACATGCCTTTCATAGCCTTAAATATGGCTGATATTCCAAAAGAATTAATTGAATCAGAATTATTTGGACATGAAAAAGGAGCCTTTACAGGTGCTGTTGAGCAAAGAATCGGTAGATTTGAACAGGCAAATGGAGGCACGCTCTTTCTTGACGAGATTGGGGATATGCCTCTTGAGACACAAACTCGCTTACTTAGAGTGCTATCTAATAAAGAATTTTTTCGAGTTGGCGGAGATAAACCAATTAAGGTAGATGTTAGAATTCTTGCGGCTACCCACCAAAGCCTAGAATCACTGGTTGCTTCTGGTACCTTTAGAGAAGATCTTTACTACAGGTTGAATGTAATCAGAATTGACGTCCCGCCTCTAAGACAAAGAAAAGAAGATATTGGTGATCTATCCTCTGCTTTTTTGAAAAGGCATGCAGATTCATTAATGGATGATCCAAAAGTACTTTCTCCAGAAGCTCTCCTGGCTTTAACTCAATATGATTGGCCTGGAAATGTGAGGCAATTAGAAAATACATGTTATTGGATTGCGCTCATGGCACCAACTTTAAATGTTGAATTAGAAGATCTGCCCAGTGAAATTATTAATAATGGGGAGCCATCTCAAGCACAAAGTGATGACTGGCAATCAGGTTTTTCTCAATGGCTAGGTGAAATTTATCTAAGCAATTCAGAGAATATGCTTGAAATCATCGAACCAGCGTTGGACAAAGTCATGATTGATTTTGCTTTAGAAAAAACTGGTGGCAAAAAACAAGAGGCAGCAAAAGTTTTAGGCCTTGGAAGAAATACTCTTTCAAAAAAAATTAAGGCTCAACAAACTTAACTTAAAGACTTTAGTAAATTACCAGCTGAATGCAGTGCATGTAAATCATCGCATCCTCCAATATGATCTTCGCCAAACCATATTTGAGGAACAGATGTTTTTCCAGCCTTTGATGCCATTTCGGCTCTGAGCTTAGAATTAAAATCGACTGAAACTTCTTTATAGGGAATATCCAAACTTTTTAATAAACTTTTTGCTTTGTAGCAGTATGGGCAAGTTTTCGTTGTATATATGATTACTTCCTTCATGATGAAATTATTAATTATTTTAATTTTATATTTTGCAAAGTATCTCCCCGAACCTCAAACTTTGCCTGCTCAAAAGAAGGTGCGGATAATTTTCCCATAGCATTATTAGAGAACCCAAATTGTTCTTTTGGAATACCAAGAAAATTTTTGTCAATTTTTAAATTTTTATTAGCATCAACAAAAAGAGCAATTGCATAGACCCCCTCTGGCAGATCAATAACAAACTCATGGATTTCTTTCAGCTCTATAAAATTCTCTATCCCAGAAAATATGCC
This sequence comes from uncultured SAR86 cluster bacterium, assembly GCA_902593675.1. Lineage (GTDB taxonomy): Bacteria > Pseudomonadota > Gammaproteobacteria > Magnimaribacterales > D2472 > D2472. The sequence continues at coordinate 236,711 of CACJJI010000003.1, read as the reverse complement.
TTCTTCTGATCGCTTTTCTCCCTTAACAGAATAATTGTATGCTTCAGCATTATCATAAATAGCCAAAGACAATACACCTTCTTTGGTTTGCCCCGATATATTAATGGTTAATTCATCAGCTGAAATATTAAAAGCAAAAAACAAAAGAAGTGGAAAAAATTTATTACAAAAATTCATGGATTATTTTACTTTAACCAGCGGAAGTCCTTCTTGCTGCCAAGTGGTAATTCCCCCTTTCAAAACATGAGTTTTGTTATATCCATACTTTTGCATCTTTTCACCAGCCAAAGCTGCATTTCTTCCCATCTTGCAAATTAATACCAATGGATTTTCTTTTGCTTTTAATAATTCATCATTTCTATTATCTAATTCCTCAAAGGGAATATTAATTGATCCAGCTATTGCTCCTGTTTCAAATTCGCTTTTGGGCCTCACATCCACCAAACAGGCAGACTCCTTATTCACTAAATTAGTCAACTGATTGCAGTCCACTCGATGACCGCCTCGCCTTGTTTCTGATCGAAACCATAGAATAATTGAAAGAAATAAAGGAACAGAGAAGTACCAATAGTCTATTAAAAATAAATTGAATTCTAGCATTTGCATATTATCGCTTAAAATATATTTAATGGTGAGGTTTATATTATGAAAGAGCAAAATTTTTTAGTTCTTGTGCGTCATGGACAAAGTGAATGGAATGCCAAAAATTTATTTACTGGCTGGAAGGATCCAGGGCTGACAAAAGTTGGCGAAAAAGAGGCTTCCAATGCCGGCATCCTTATCAAAGAAAGAAATATTAAATTTTCCATGATGTTTACTTCTGCTTTGAAGCGTGCGCAAATTACAGGTCAAATGATTTTAGAGGGCATAGCTCAAACAAATATTAAGGTTATAAAAAATCAAGCTTTGAATGAAAGAGATTATGGAGATCTTTCTGGTTTAAATAAGGATGATGCCAGAAAAGAATGGGGCGAAGAGCAGGTTCATATTTGGAGAAGATCCTATGATGTGCCTCCTCCTGGCGGCGAGAGCCTAAAAAATACTGCAGAAAGAGTTTTGCCTTATTTTAATTCTTCAATCTTGCCTAAGCTTTTAGAAGGAGAAAACATTTTAGTGGCTGCGCACGGAAATTCACTTAGATCTTTGGTAATGCAACTTGATAATTTATCAAAGGACGAGGTATTAGCACTTGAGATTCCAACAGGTGCGCCAATAATTTACTCTTTCGATGGTAGCAAGGAACCAATCTCAAAAGAAAACCTCTTTGAATAAGCAATATCAATTTTTCTCTCAGCAAGTTGTTCAGTGGTACTTGAACCATGGCAGGCATGATTTACCATGGCGAAAAAAAGTTACTCCATATAGAATATGGGTCTCTGAAATCATGCTTCAGCAAACGCAAGTAAAAACAGTTATACCCTATTTTAAAAATTTTATTAAAAAATTCCCTTCCCAAAAAAAATTATCTGTTGCCACCGAAGATCAAATCTTGGCTGCATGGTCTGGTCTTGGCTTTTATAGAAGAGCTAGAAATATCTACGCATCCAAGGAAATTATTAAAAAAGAATATGGAAATAAATTTCCTAAAGAGTTTCATCAAATCATTAACCTGCCTGGAATTGGCAAATCAACAACTGGAGCAATATTGTCATTAGCCTTCCTTGATCCTCATCCAATACTTGATGGAAATGTTAAGAGAGTAATAACAAGATTCTTGCATAAAGATTTAAATTCAATGAAAGAGGCTGAACTTTGGAAGCTCTCTAGTGATTTAATTAATAGAGATGATTGCTTCTCTTATACACAAGGGATTATGGATTTGGGGGCAACAATTTGCACTCCGTCAAAACCATCTTGCAGCATATGTCCGGTTAGTTCTCAGTGCTTATCTGCATTTAAAGTAAGATCCCTGAAAAAAAATAAAAGTGCTTCGAAAAAAAAAGTAATTTCGATGAATTTATCATTAATTCAGACAAAAAAATCATTGTTGCTTGCTAAAAATGAAGATGAATCTATTTGGAAAAACCTTTGGCTTCCCTTTGAGTCTGTTTCCTTAGAAAACTATGTTCAAGATTTTCAATTAATAGCTACGCAAAATATTAAGCATGAGCTTACTCACAGAAGACTTAATATAAATTTAAGTACGTATATGTCTTCAAAGGAATCAAAAATTCAAACCAATCAGCAATATAAATGGATAAAAAAGGATAGAATAGATGAATATGGGCTACCTAAACCTATAACCAAAGTTATTAAAGAATTATGAGCAAAACTGTTTTTTGTAAAAAACTTCAAAAAGATTTACCAGCTATGACAGTCCCTCCAATGCCAGGACCAAAGGGCTTAGAGTTAATGGAAACAGTCTCTCAGGAAGCATGGGAGTCCTGGAAGTCTCATCAGACAACGCTTATTAATGAAAAGCATCTCGACTTATCACAGGCTGATGCTCGCTCTTGGTTGCTAGAGCAGATGGAAAAATTCTTTAATAATGAAGAGGTTGAACAAGCTTCTGGTTTTAAAGCTTTAGACTAGTGATTCCACCAAGCTGTATCTGAAAAAGCTCTTATATCCACTTCATGACTCCAAGCAGATCGATGCTGCTGAGACAAGTGAAAATATGTTTCAGCAACTCTCTCAGGCAGAATCAATCCATCATGCTCCATGCCTTTTGTTTCTCTGAGTTGTTGAAATAATTCTTTTCCCAACATCTTGCCTAAAGTATCCGGAGCATCAACCATGCCATCAACCACAATATGGGCTACATGAATTCCCTTTGAGGCAAACTCAGCATTTAGAGTTTGACATAGCATTCTCCTTCCACCCATTGCTGCGGCATGAGAGTGTTGATTCTTGTTTCCGCGCATAGCCGCTGTTGCAGAAGTAACCAAAAATGTACCTGACCCTCTTTCTTCCATAAGTGGCAGTAACACTTTTGCTACTCTAAATAATCCTAAGTCAGCCATCCTCCAACCCCACTCAAATTCTTTTAAAGTAGTCTCATTTAAAAGCTTCATTCCTGATTGAGCACCAAGGTTATATACAAGAACCTCAATAGGCCCCAAATCTTTTTCTATATTTAAAATTAAATCTTCAAGAACATTTTCTTCAATGGCATTAATGAGGTAGCCGCTTGCAGAGCCACCCTTTTCTTCAATATTCGATATCAATTCATCCAATCCGTCTTGATCAGACCTTCTACATAAACATGAGTGATAGCCTTCTATGGCAAACTTTTTTGCAACGGTTCCGCCAATTCCAGCGCCCGCACCTAAAACTAAACAAACTGGCTTCATAGCTACTTAAGTCTCAGAAACTATTGTAGTTTTCATAGACTTTCCACTGAATCTCCAAATAAAACTTAAAACTTTCACTGCCAAGAGTCGAATTGTCTTATCGAAAAGTGAAACCTCTGATATGCCTGTTTTTACTTCACAAACTTGCTTTCCTCTAATCAATTTCCCTGGCAACACTCCGTTTGCTTTCCCATTTTCAGAAACTACTTGACCGTTCTTAATGGTGGCAACATAACCTGTAGCGTCTTGTACTAAACGCCTCCCACCTAAAGGAAGGTCATGAATCATTGTAGGATGACTTACATTTAACTTATTCAAATCAATAATATTAATGTCAGCCAACATGCCGGCTTTTATTTCTCCTCGATCAAATAAACCAAAGGTCTCAGCGGTATCTTTGGTTTGTTTCTTGATCAACATCTCAAGTGGAAACTTTCTACCTGCTTCTCTGTCTCTTCCCCAATGCGAGATATTTGTTGTTGGCATGCTTGCATCACATATTAATCCACAATGAGCGCCGCCATCACTGCCTCCGGCAACTGATGACTTTAATCGATATGCCTGCTCAACAAACTCAAGCTTGTATTTTTCATATGGCGTAAAAGCGGCATAAATTAAATTGGTTCCTTGATTTTTTAGCATCTCATCATACATAACCTCAAGCTCAGAAATATTTTTTCTTAAAGCTATTGAAGCGATGCTATCTTCTTCTTTGGGTTCATAATTTGGCGGAGTTCCTAGAATGAATTGGGTTTTATAGTTAGAGGTTATGGTTGTGGGAAGTGCAACATCTTGGGCAATTTCTTCTCTAGTTTTATTGGAAGGATTGTCTGCAAGTCTTGCTCTTATTTCTGTTTCAAAATCTGGTTCTTGATTGAGTAATTTTTCTTTAAAAATAGGGTCTTTTAAAATTTCATACTTTTGATCTAAAGGTAGATCAGCGATTTCTTTATAGGCTGGAAATTGCATAAATGGATTAACTGAAGTTTCCCAGCCAAACATTAGACCAACATTTCTACCCGGAAATTGGGGTCGAATATTCTTACCTTTAAGAAAATGTTCCTCAGAAAATAAAATTGTTTTTACTGCATCGCCTTTTGTTTGCAGAAAGGTTAATCCACAATCACTTTTTTTAACATATTCCTTCATCCAAGACATTTCTATCTCTTCATCTAGCCAGTCAGATGTAATTTCTAGCGTTCCTTCACCAGCTTTATCAACTCCAAATGCAAGGGCGCGCATTTCTTCTGAGCTAGCTTCAGTGCCTGGGACATATTTGCCATATATATCTCTATGAAGAACTGTTCTAGAGGTACTAAAACCAAGAGCTCCAGCCTCTATGGCTTCAGTGACAAGTTCTGACATTTTGCTGATCTCTTCATCAGATGCATCGACTTGATTTTGGCATCTCTCATAACCCATTACATAACTTCTCAAAGGCCCATGTCCCATCATAAATCCAACATCCATAACAAATTCTTTTTTATCAATGGCATCTAAAAATTCTGGAAAGGTTTCCCAATTCCAATCAATCCCTTCGTGCAATGCTGAGCCTGGAATATCCTCAACACCTTCCATTAATTGGATAAGAAAATTTTCATCTCCGGGTCGGACAGGTGCAAATCCCACTCCGCAATTTCCCATGACCGCAGTTGTTACTCCATGCCAGCTTGAAGGAGTTAGATAAGGGTCCCAAGATACCTGTCCATCATAGTGAGTGTGGATATCAACCCAACCAGGTGTGACTAAATTACCTTTTGCATCAAACTCATCTTTGCCAGAGCTCTGAATCTTCCCAACTGATGTTATTTTTCCATCATCAATGGCAATATCACCAAAAAATGGTTTTTTTCCAGAACCATCAAAAATCTTGCCATTACGTATCACCAGATCATGTAAATTATTTGTTTCCATAAACTTCAATTAATTAATTTCAAGCATATTATATAGCTTATTTATTGTCATAATATATGTCAATAGTTTGTGATTCTGTAAGTGACCTAATGATTTTAAGTCTAGGCTAGTCTAAATATTTAGCTAAATGAGTATGAAAATTCACTATGGCTTTTTCAAAGTAACCAAAGGTTAGATGGTCATTAGCCTTTGTGCTTAAAGTTTCTTGGATTGCTCTGGCTGCTTCTCGATCTTCATCCTGACCCGTATCGCCGACAAATTTTGCATCTCTCATAGCATCATCTTTGGACAGCTTGCCTTTCTTATTGCTCTTATTAATTAAGGTATAAATTACCCATTTTGATCGTGAGGGGCTAATAGGCTCCAAGATTACTAAATTTGTATGCTTCGATAGAACTGAAATGCTTACGTTTGGAAATAAGCTGTAAACCGATGTGATTGTTCCATCTATTACCCTTTTGGACTCTTCGAGAGCTCTTAATTTCTCAATACGTTTAAAAGGAAAAATAACTCGAGAGTTTTGTCCATAATTTTCTACAACATTTATATTGTCTAATCCATATGGATAAAACGTATCCTTATGAAGGGTTTTTATGTGATACCCTTCAAGCAATGTTTCATGCAGTATTTTCCAATTTGCTTGATCTTCTATCCCTGACTGATTAATAAGAGCTTGCTCATCATTGAAATAATCCAACGCTTCATCTAAAAATTTTTTATCGATCTCGCCGTCCTGGCAGACATACACTATTCCACCTTTTTCAACAGCATTCACTTTTTTGAGTCCATGCTCTGCGGGGTCTATGCCAGGAAAACCGTCGGATCCAGGAATATTTCTATTCTCCCCTTTCAAACCATAGGTCCAACCATGATAAGGACAAACAAATGATTTTTTGCAGCCACTTCCCGAAGCAACTTGCATGCCTCTGTGTCTGCAAGCATTAATAAAAGCATTTACATTATCCTCTTCATCTCTTGTTACAAGAATAGGAGTGCCGGCAGCAATTCTTGAAACATACGAGCCCTTTTCTGGAAGTGCACTTGATGGGCAAAACGGGACTGGCAGGGATCTAAGCAATTTAATTTCTCGATCAAATCTTTCCTGATCTACATAATTTTTAACCGGCTCTCTCCAAACTTCGCTACCTAAATCTGTTGTTTTATTGTCTATGTGAGAAAAGACGCGTTCGATAATTTGACTATCATCAAGCAACAATGAGGTTGGACTCGCAAGGGAGTAGTGATTTGATTGGCTCATTTGAGATAATTATTACATATTCGGGAGGTAATTTAGATTTCAAAGAGGTGGAATATTTCTTATTATAAAAATATTGAAAAAAAATGGTGCCCAGAGGTGGAATCGAACCACCGACACAAGGATTTTCAGTCCTTTGCTCTACCGACTGAGCTATCTGGGCAATTAAAGAAAAAGAATTATAACTGAACTGTGCTTAGTGGAGAATAGTTACTAGGAATATAAATATTAATGGGTATATTTCACAGATTTTTAAATTTACTCTAAACTAAATCAATGGCAATCCAACATGTCAGTCCGGATACAGATATAGATGTGATTCTAGATATCATTGAGCGTGATGCGGCGGTCGTCATTGATGATGTGTTAACCAAAAAAGATCTTGATGATATTAAAACTGAGCTGGGCCCATATCTTAAAAATGATATAGAGGGTGATAATGAGTTTACTGGATTTCAAACCAAAAGAGTTGGAGCGCTTATGGCGAGATCGCCCAAGTGTCGTGAGTTAGCTCTTGATCCAACAATCAATGCTTTATCGGCAAAATTTTTAGAACCCCACTGTGATGGATACCAACTCCATTTCACATCTGCAATTTCTATCGGACCTAATGAAACACCTCAAATCCTTCATAGAGATCGAGGGGTATGGGGGGGATATGTGCCAAGGAAAATAGAAACACAATTTAGTACTGTGTGGGCCATAACGGATTTCACCAAAGAGAATGGTGCCACCCAAGTTGTTCCAGGTTCGCATAAATGGGATAAAGAGAGATTGCCCCTCGATGAAGAAATTGAAAATGCTGAAATGAGTGCAGGTTCGGTATTTATTTATACTGGATCTGTAATGCATGGTGGAGGAGCTAATCAAACGTCAGAAAATAGGCTTGGTGTTTTTTTGCACTATGCTCCAAATTGGCTAAGACAGGAAGAAAATCAATACCTCTCTTGCCCTCCCTCAATAGCAAAAGAGCTAGAGCCTGAACTTCGAGATCTTATGGGTTACTCTCAAGGCGGTTACGTTTTAGGGTTCTTTACTGACCCAACAGATACTGAGGGAAAATTTGAATCTGTGTCACCCAAAAAACTCTTCGGGGAAGATATTGATCGGTTTAAAATTGCTTCATCTGAGGAGCTGGTTAAAAGCTCTACCAAAAAAAATTAACAGCATTTTAATTAAATAAGATATTTTTCCATGACCGAACATCTAAAACTTTACCCTGCGATTAAACCCTATGATATTGGCTTCATGGTTGCGGGTGAGCATAAAATTTATTATGAACAATGTGGCAACCCAAATGGAAAACCTGCTGTCTTTTTACATGGTGGTCCTGGTGGAGGAGGTAGCGAGGCTGTCAGAAGATTCTTTAATCCGGAGGCTTATAGAATCATTGTGTTTGATCAAAGAGGATGTGGCAGAAGTAAGCCTCATGCCTCTTTAACAAATAATACTACTTGGGATCTGGTGGCGGATATTGAATCCTTGAAACAAAAATTAGGTATAAATAAATGGTTAGTTTTTGGAGGTTCTTGGGGAAGCACTTTAGCACTAGCTTACGCTCAAACTCATCCAGATTCAGTCAGTGAGATGGTCCTGCGTGGAATTTTTATGCTGAGGAAAAAAGAACTTGATTGGTTCTACCAAGATGGGGCCAGCCGTATTTTTCCGGAGGCATGGAAAAATTTCATCAATCTGATTGATGAATCTAAGAGAGATAATTTAATGCAGGCCTACCACGAAATTTTTGTGGGCTCAGATCAACAAAAAAGCTTAAGTGCAGCTATTGCTTGGTCTAAATGGGAAGCTGCTTGCAGCAGCATAGACTATTCTCCAGAAAGGGTTGAAGAATTCTCAAATCCAGAATTTGCCTTGGCTTTTGCGCTCATTGAAAATCATTATTTTATGAATGAAGGTTTTTTAAATGATGAAAACCAACTATTAGATGGTGTAGAAAAAATTAGATCGATTCCAACCATTATTGTGCAAGGTAGATATGACATTGTGTGTCCGGCTGGGACAGCCTATGAACTTTCAGAGCGATGGCCAGAGGCTTCTTTGGTTATCGCGCCTTTTTCAGGTCACTCAGCTTTTGAAAAAGAAATTACTCATGAGCTAATTTTAGCCACTGACAAATTTGGTGGCGTGGATAGATAAATGCAATCATATGTTTTGCATTTAGAGTGTTCTAAGACAGGGGTTATTTATCCAGCAGATCAAATTCATAATCTTTCAGATGATGGAATGCCATTGTTGGTTAGATATGATCTTAAAAAAATTAAAGAGGAACTTTACAAAGATAGTTGGTGTATGGAATCAGCGCCAGGTTTTTGGCGCTATCAAGCATTGCTTCCTGTCTCAAACGCTGCTTCTAGAATTTCTTTGGGAGAGGTTATAACCCCTCTAATTCCTCTAAAAAAAAGCTCAGATGGACTAGGTGGAAAGCAAGGAAATATTATTGTTAAGGATGAGGGGAGACTCCCAACTGGTTCTTTTAAAGCCAGAGGCTTGGCCCTTGCTGTATCTATGGCACATCAATTTGGGCTTAAACACCTGGCAATACCTACTAATGGAAATGCTGGAGCTGCATTGGCAGCTTATGCAAGACAAGCAAATATTAAAGCAACGGTTTTTTGTCCCGACGATACACCCAAGGTAAATGTTCGGGAAATTCAGCTTCAGGGAGCCGATACATATCTTGTCAATGGACTAATTAATGATTGTGGGAAAATCGTACTTGAAGGAAGAGAGCAAGCGGGTTGGTTTGACGTCTCAACACTTAAAGAACCATATAGAATTGAAGGCAAAAAAACTATGGGCTTTGAACTTGCAGAACAAATGGATTGGACTGTGCCAGATGCAATTTTTTATCCTACAGGTGGAGGCACAGGCCTTATAGGAATGTGGAAAGCATTTGCAGAATTAAAAGAACTGGGATGGCTTACAGGCAAACTTCCTAAAATGATTGCTATTCAATCGACAGGGTGCGCACCAATTGTTAATGCCTTTAATCAAGGTTTAGAGCATGCTCCTTTATGGGATAACGCCCAAACTGTTGCGTCAGGTATTAGGGTGCCAGCTGCCATTGGTGATTTTTTGATACTTGATGCTATTCGTCAATCAGATGGCTGTGCTCTTGCCGTTGAAGACGAGCACGTTATCAATATGAGAGATATGATCTCCAAAGAGGATGGATTGTTGCTTTGCCCTGAAGGTGCTGCAACTGCAGCTGGATATCAAATAGCTCTTGAGAAAAAAATAATTAATGAAGACGAAAAAGTTGTGCTCTTTAATTGTGCTTCTGGATTGAAGTACCCTATGCCTGATTCAAATCAAACTATTAATAAGAACTCTGCGATTGAATATAACCAATTTACTTAATAGCCCTTAGCCCTTTCCAGAATTAATATACCTCAGATCACCAAAAGCTAAATAAATCTGCATTTCATCATGAGCGTCATAATCATGAATTTTCTTTAAATCATTTCCTGGAATATTTGTATATTTCATCACAGCATTTCTAGCTGCTACTAATAATGGATTTTTCATGTGATAAATCTTTCCTTGCATCATTGAAAGTCTTTGTATTTTTTTGGTACGCTGGCTTCTTACAAAATCATAAACTTGTTGAGCAATTGACAGGTTCGCAATGTTTTCTTTGCAAGCCATTGCAAATGAATAAGAATCTTCAATTGCCATGCAAGCACCTTGACCTAAAAATGGAACCATTGGGTGAGCAGCATCACCAAGCAAAGTTATATTTTTAGCAATCATAGATTTCAAAGGTGGTCGGATATATATACCCCATTTGTATAAAGGCATTGAATCTTCAAGTGCTGGAAATATTTTAGAGTCATAAATAGAGAAATCATCCTGTAAATCTTTAACTGAGCCCTCTTCTTTCCATGATTCTTTAAATTGATAACCTTCTTTCTTAACTGCAACAAAACTAACATCTCCTTCTTTATTGATTGGATAACTAACGATATGACTGTCAGGGCCAAGTGCAAAATGGATTTTCTGAAGGTTGGATTTACCTATCCCCCTCCAGGCACTATAACCACTATATTTAGGATCTTGATTAGCTGCAAAAAAAGTATCTCGGATTGATGATCGTATGCCATCGCATGCTGCTAAGTGCTTAAGGGTGTATTTATTTTCATTAGTAAATTTAACTTCGCATTTAGCCAAATCAAAGCTGGCAAAATCATGATGGTGCAAAATCGCTCCACCTAGATCTATGTATCTAGAATACAGCAGTGACATTAATGTTTGTCGACGTGTTGTTAAAACCTCTGGTGTTTGGAATGAGGATATTTCCTTTTGCGGCCCTTGAATTGAAGCCGCAGAATGAACGAATGATTGATTCTTTAAATCATTATAAATCTCTAGTCTATCTAGCAAGCGCAATGCATTCGAAGAAAGGCTAATTGCAGCACCATGCGAAGTTTCTTCTGGCATCTTTTCAAAGATAATTGCTGGAATACCCTGTTTTAAAAGAGCGCATCCAAGTGTTAAACCTGCTATCCCTCCCCCTATAATTCCAATATGATTTCTATAATCGCTCATTTAATGATTTTCCTTGACTTCAAGCATGCTCTAAGTTGTATAGTGCTTTATAGATATTACTATTTAAATCACTTGAGGAGATAAAATGAGTACAAATAAACAAATTACTTCTACTGTAACTGATGCTGGAAAACTAGAAATAGCCATTACTGAGTCTGAGCGTCCTGTTCCGGGTGATGATGAGGTACTAATTCAAGTAGAAGCGACTCCCATTAACCCCTCTGATTTGGGTTTATTAATTGGGCCGGGTGATATTAATACACTCAAAGCTGAAGACTCAAAAATCATAATGGATGTTCCAGAAGCAATTATGGGCGCCATGAAACCAAGACTCAATAAACCGATGCCAGTAGGTAACGAAGGCTCTGGAGTGGTTATCGAAGCTGGAGCAAATGCACAAGAATTACTAGGCAAGGTCGTAAGCGTTGTTGGAGGCGGAATGTATTCTCAATATAGATGTCTACCTGCAGCTAGCTGCATGGTCATGAATGAAGGAACTGAGCCTCGAGATTGCGCATCAAGCTTTGTAAATCCTCTCACTGCTCTGGGCATGGTTGAAACCATGAAAATGGAAGGACACACAGCTCTTGTCCACACAGCCGCGGCCTCTAATTTGGGTCAAATGCTTGTAAAAATATGTGTAGATGATGGGGTGCAGCTGGTAAATATTGTTCGCAAGCAAGAACATGTTGATCTGTTGCAATCTATTGGCGCAGAGTTTGTTTGTAACTCATCTGATGATGACTTTATGGAGCAATTAACATCGGCTATCACTGAAACAAAGGCTACTCTTGCCTTTGATGCGACTGGCGGCGGAGAATTGGCTGGAAAAATCCTTACCTGCATGGAAGTTGCAGCAAGAAAAAATGCGACAGAATATAGCCCCTATGGGTCTACTGATCATAAACAAGTCTATATTTATGGGGCACTCAATCAGTCAGGGATTACACTGCCAAATAATAGAAGCTTTGGAATGTATTGGGGGATTGGCGGATTTTTATTAACGCCGTTTCTAGGCAAAGTTGGCTTTGAAAAAGTTGGTGAACTTCAGGCACGGGTTGCAAACGAAATCAAAACTACTTTTGCAAGTAAATATACTCAAGAAGTGTCTCTTGAAAAAGCTCTAACTCTTGAAGCCTTGATGGTGTATGCAAAACAAGCCACAGGAGAAAAATTCTTAATCAATCCTAATAGTTAGAGAATAAGATAACCTAGGATAATTTTTTTTAATTAAAAAAGGGGGCCAAAGCCCCCTTTTTTTTGAAATCAAAACTGTTCTAAATTAATGCCATTGCCATCATTACCAAGCAAACAATTGAACCAAGCCAAAGCAATGTTCTAATTCTTGCAAAGCCAGCAATATATGTAACAACATGCCCTACCCTAAATGCGAGCCACCAACACGCAAGTCCTGTTACATCGATAGATAGCTGCATAGATAAAAGAGCCAATGCCAAAAATATAGGCAAAGTTTCTTGTAAATTTGTATTTGCTCTCATGGCTCTCCCTGCCATGACTGTTAACTCATGAGGCATAGGCTCATCTCTATTCGAGCCCAGCCAAGGAAAATTCTTCATATTGAAAGATGCTGGAATAAGCCATGTTTGAAGTAAAGCAAGCAACAAGGCAGCAATAATGTAAGTCGTCATAAGTTCTCTCCGAAATTATTAAAGTTAGAGTTTAAACGATTGAAATAGTCCCTTCAAAATAAATTACGCTGTCACCCGAAATCAAAACTCTTTCATTGGCTAAACTGCAATTAAGTTTGCCACCTCTTTTGGAGAGTTGATGCGCATCAAGTTCATTTTTATTTAACTGAGTAGCCCAATAAGGAGTTAACATCGTGTGCGCTGATCCTGTTACAGGATCCTCTTCAATGCCTGCTTCGGGGTAAAAACATCTAGAAACAAAATCTACCTCATCTCCCGGAGCAGAAATTACAAGACCTCTAGCATCGAGTTTTTTAAGAAGAGAAAACTTGGGCTGAATTTCTTCAACTTGTTGCTGATTACTAAACACTGCTAAATAGTCATCTTTGCCTCTGAGTAACTTCAATGGCTCAATGCCTAATATCTCAAAAAATAATGAGTTTGATTCCACTTCGATCGGATAATCAGCAGGAAAGTTCAAACATAGGCCCCTACCATCCTTTGTAACTTTTAGGTTTCCACTCTTGGAATCGAAATTAATTTCTTTTCCAGCAAGAGTCGGATAGTATTCAAATAGTATGCGCGCGCTCGCTAATGTAGCATGGCCGCAAAGATCCACTTCAATTGATGGAGTAAACCATCTGATTGAAAAACGACTTTCATTGATGCTTACAAATGCTGTTTCGGATAGATTATTTTCTGCAGCTATTAATTGCATTACATCATCTTTGAGGGGCGATTCTAGAATGACAACTGCAGCAGGATTGCCTGAAAATAATTTATTGGCAAAAGCATCAACTTGATACATTTTTAATTTCATGTAGTTATTTTACCTTAGCGAGCTTTCAAGGCTAGAATGAATCAAAAGGATCAACTTGAGCCCAGATAAACTAACAGTCAAAACAAAATTAGCTTTTGGGATAGGAGCCACCGGGGAAGGTGCAACAAATTGGATCTTTGCTGGCCTGACCTTCTTTTTTTACAATCAAGTGCTTGGACTATCTGGGTCACTGACAGGCTTGGCGGTTTTAATCGCGATTATTTTTGATGCTGTTTCTGATCCTATTATGGGGTCTATTTCTGATCGATTTATATCTAAGCTAGGCCGAAGGCATCCCTTCATGTTTGCAGCTCCCTTTCCAACGGTCATAGCAATCTATCTAATGTTTTTCCCACCAGAGGGGTTATCAGAGTATGGCCTCTTTGGGTGGCTAATTTTTTCAACCATTTTACTTAGGCTTAGTATTACCTTGTTTGCAGTTCCTCATCTAGCTCTAGGAGCGGAGCTATCTGATGATTACTTTGAACGAAGTAGAGTGATGAGCTACAACAATCTCTTTGGATATATGGGTGTCATTATCATGCATATATTTGTATGGTTTTTAATTTTTCCTTACTTTGCAGGTGAAAAAATTGGTCAGCTTTATCAAGAGTCTTATACACCCATAGCAATTTTTAGCATGATATTGATATCACTTTGCATTCTCTCTTCAGCCTATTTCACCAAAGATCGAATACCTTACTTAAAGCAGCCTTCTAAAGATGAATCTCGCATCAAAATAACAGATTTATTTAAAGACATTATCGGGGCTGTTAGCAATAGAAACTATGCTCGATTACTTATTGGTATGTTTTTTCTATCCATGCTCATTGGGACTCATGAAACTCTTGGAATTTATATGGGAACCTTCTTTTGGGAATTATCTCCAATCCAAATTGGATGGCTGATAATTAATAATATCATCGGTTATGCCTTTGGGTTCGTCCTTACAGCAAAACTTCATCAAAGATTTGATAAGCCTATTGTAATTGTAGCCACGGTTCTTGGCCTCACTATTTTTTGGTCAGCATCCGCTAATATTGCTCTGCTTGGATTTGCTCCAGAAAGAGGTTCGTGGGAATTGGTGCTAATGATTATTTGCCTCGGGTCTATTGCATCTGCATGTGGCTCCATTTTGCATATAAGTGTTATGTCAGCATTAGCAGATATAGCGGATGAACATGAGCTAAATACTGGAGTTAGACAAGAAGGCGTTTTCTATGCAGCCCGAGCATTTTTTAGCAAGACATCAAATGGCATTGGTCATGTTATCGCTGGGGTTGCGCTTGATTTTATCGCTTTTCCTGAAAATGCTGTGCCTGGTGAAATACCTAAGGAAACAATCTTTAATTTGGGATTAATTGATGGTCCATTTGCAATGATTTGGGGGTTAATTGCTGTTTTCTTTTATGCTAGATATAAAATTACTAAAGAATCTCATGCTTCAATCAAAGAGCAGCTTGCTATCAAAAATACTTAAAACTTGCCCCTCGTAAACCTCATGCGTATTGAGTAAACCCTAATCAAAGCTACAAGGGTAAGGACGGCCTGAGTAAAAATAGAAATTAGAAGTGTGTTAGTCCAACTCCAATTATCAATGGTCAGCCAAAGCAAAAAAGTTTGCAAGGGGAAATTAATAATCATTCCCATCATCACGACAATGACACTTTCTCTAAAGGCTGTTTTTTCAGTTTTATTCATACTCTTCTCTTATGCAATATTTATAAAAAATCATATCCTATCTTTCTCATAATTGATCGAGATAGGTAAGAATTTATAAAATTTTTTTCTAGTTTTGTAAGCTCTGGAATAGCAAGAGAAGAATCAATGCTTTTATTTTCTTCAATTCCTCTTCCATTGATATAGCTGGTTAATTCAACAAGTTTCCTTGAATTTTGACCTATGGCATTCGCTATTAAGGAGTGGATACGTTCCTGGTCTAATCT
Organism: uncultured SAR86 cluster bacterium; assembly: GCA_902593675.1. Taxonomy (GTDB): domain Bacteria; phylum Pseudomonadota; class Gammaproteobacteria; order Magnimaribacterales; family D2472; genus D2472. The sequence goes on along the minus strand of CACJJI010000003.1, from coordinate 221,268 downwards.
AAAATCTTCTATGCGAATGTTGATGCTATGCTTTACTTCTTTTGACATTCTAAGGTAGCTCTCATTTTTTTGATTCCATAGACAGATAGAATTTTCATAGTCTTCTATAGAAAATTTTAGGAATTCATCAAAAGATCTATCATTAATTTTGAGGTAGTGATGATAGTAAGGCTCCTTATACATTGACCTTAACCAAGCATAAGGATTTCTGAAGAGAAAAATAAATAAAGTATTAGAGGTATCATGCTTAGCCCACTCAGATTTTTTTGGAGCAAGTCTATGTTTCCAGCCTAAAAAATCGTAATACTGAAAAGTGAGATCAAAATTCTCTCTTATAAAAAGATTAATAGCATTGGTGCCAGTATGCCGCTCACCAAAAATTTTTACAGAATCAATCTTCAAACTTTACAGCCGTTCCATATGCAATAACTTCAGAAGCAGCTGCTGCTATGGTAGAAGTTTCATATCTAAAATTAACCACGGCGTCTGCGCCCATATCTTCAGCATTTTTAATCATTCTTTCCATCGCCTCTTTTCTTGCCTGAGCCAAAAGGATTGAATAACTTTTCAATTCACCTCCAACTATATTTTTCAATGTTGCTAAGATGTCAGTTCCTAGGTGCCGAGCTCTTACGGTACTTCCCATTACTATCCCAAGATACGAATCAATTTGTTTGCCCTCTATTGACGGTGTGCTGGTTACTAACATGGTTTGCTCCAAAATTTGATATGATTAAATTAATTATATGGATAATATAAAACAAGAGTTAGTTGAAACAAAATTTGCCATTGGGGCAGTTGTAAAGCATCGTTTCCTTGATTTTCGCGGGGTTATATTTGATGTTGATCCAGAGTTTAATAACACAGAAGAGTGGTATCAATCGATCCCAACTTCCATTCGTCCTAAAAAAAATCAGCCCTTTTACCATCTCTTTGCTGAAAATGGTCATATCTTTTATGTTGCATACGTTTCAGAACAAAATCTGCTTGATGATGCCTCAGAAGAACTGCCAAAGCATCCAGAAATTAAAAATTTATTTTCTCACTTTGAAGATGGTAAATTTGTGCCCCTCTCAAGAGCTGTAAACTAATCTATTCCTCAGAAGCTATTTGCAAAGAGGTTGTAAAAACTTCCATTGCTTCTTTTAAGTCCTCTAAACCTAAGAAAGTTGGCGCCAATCTTATATTTGAATCTGCGGGATCATCAAAGTGAGGGTAAGTTGATCCAGCAGGAGTAATTAAAACTCCAGCCTCTTCGCACAGAGCTATAACTCTTTTAGCAATGGGTTTATTTGTGTTATAAGAAATAAAATATCCACCCGTTGGTTTTTTATAGCAGCCTATCTCTGAGCTTAAGGAGTCCAATGCTTGAAAGGCTACTTCAAATTTTGGTTTGACAATATCTGCATGCTTGTTCATATGATTTAAAACATCTTGCTTGCTTTTAAGAAATTCAATATGACGCATCTGATTCACTTTATCAGAGCACACAATCATGGACCCTCTTTGTCTTGCCAAGAGGTTAAAGAGCTTAGTGCCGGCTGCAGCAAAAGATAATCCGCCGCCACCAAATGTGACCTTGGAAAAAGAACAAAAAATTGCTGTTTGATCTAAGGCATCAAATTTCTTCGCTAACTCCCATGAGGGCGTTTGACTTAAAGTTGGTGAAAAGTCATGCAATAAATACGCGTGATCCAAGATAAACAAAAAATCATTGGAATAAGATCTTCCTGCCTCCAGCAACTCAGACATATTTTCATCTGTATAAATATCACCGGTTGGATTAGAGTGACGTGGAACACAGATGATACCTTTGATATTTTCATGCTCTGCAAGCAATGCTTTAAATTTTTGAGTATCAACGCCAGATCCAGTTAGGGGAACTGGTAACATCTCTATTCCAAAATCATCTAATAATCTGAAATGTCTATCAAAGCCTGGAACAGGACAAATAAACTTCAAATTTTCTTGGTTCTTCCATGGTCTTTCTAAACCAAATAGATAATTTGCCAGAATAAGTTGATAGATAAGCAGCAAACTAGATTGCTCTCCAACCAGTGTGTTATCTGAGGGGGCTGATAGCAACGCACCCCCCAATTCTCTTGCTTCTGGTATGCCTAAAGGATCTCCATAATTACGGACATCTACCCCACTTGGGCTTTCAGCAGACACCCCAAGACTTAAAAGGTCATTTGAAAGATCTAGCTGATCAGAGCCAGGTTTACCGCGAGTTAAATCAATCTTAAGGTTTTTAGATTTTAAAGCGGCAAATTTAGATTCCAGAGATTCATCCATAGTATCATTGGGTATATTAGTAAATATATTTTATAGGATAAATTTATAAGTGACATATATATGGATTCTTTTGGTAATAATAATCCTGCTTTTAGGATTCTTAATCTATCTAAATATCAAAGATGGCTCAAAAAACTCCGAGTCTGAAGAATCTCTAAGAGATTTAGATAAAGCTGTGGAGCGACAGGAAGCCACTTTATTTGATCTAACAAAAGACATTCAATCATTTCAGGACCCACTGAATAAGCTCAATAGATACTTATCAGGGGGGACCTTAGCGGGTAAGTTTGGTGAATGGTCTCTTGAAGCAATAATTAAGGATATATTTCATCCCAATCAATTTATAACTAATGCAGAAGTCATCCCTGGATCAGGTAAAAGAGTTGAGTTTGCCATCAAGCTTCCAGAAGGCTTATTGCTACCTATAGATGCAAAATTCCCATCGGGTCTTTTTGATAATTATCTTCTTGCAGCGGATGCACAAGATCAACAATTGGTAAAAAAATCAAAAGATGATATTAAGCGGCACGTTCAAAACGACGCACAAGATATTAATGTTAAATATATGCAGTCAGGCGTAACTATTGAACTTGGTGTAATGTACATTCCAAGCGAATCACTAATGCAGCTCATAGACTCAATAGCTAATTTGAGAGAAGAAGTTTTTAGAGATCATAGAGTATTGATTATGGGGCCAAATTCTCTTGCTGCCTATTTAATTAGTGTCCACATGGGCTTTAGGACAATAGCTTTAAATGAAAGAGCCAGTGATATCATGCTGGAATTTGGCAAACTTAAAAAAGAGTTTTTAAACTTTGGCAGCTCTACAGAAGACCTCCAAAAAAGAGCTGATGCCATGCTTAAGGCCGTTAATGAGCACGCCACTCGGGAAAGGCAAATGGAAAAAGCAATTAAAAATATGGATCAGCTTGACTCTTAATTAATAGTAGAAACGTCTCCACATATTTAGCCCAAATAACATCGCCAAAAACCATAAAATTACCTCTGGAATATTAGGGTTGCTGTTATAACCAAAAAAACCTTTTAAGAATAGCCCGACCGATCCTTTGTCATGGAGCGGGTGATAAATTGTTTTACCGGTCTCAACAGATTGAGTTGGCTCCAAGATATCCCAAACACGATAAATCTCAGATTTCTCTATCTTGTCTGATTTAACTAAATATTCTTCTGCTTCATGAGTGCCGTAAGCAATCATGCCTGCAGAAAGAAAAACAAGTAATAAAGTTGTGTATTTAAATACACCACGTAAATCGATCTTTCTACCCTGTGTAACAATCAAATAGCCAATTAAAATAGCAAGGGCTGCACCTGCAATAAATCCAATGTATGAAAAAGTCCCTGTGATTGAAAAGCTTGAGATTAAGAAAATAGCTGTTTCAAAACCTTCTCGTAAAATTGCAAAGAAAACAACCAAAAATATGCCCCATGAAGATATCTCCATAGCATTTAAGGCCTGACTCTCTAATACTTTTTTATCACTTACATTTTTGGATAGCCAAAAAATTACGTACCAAATTAAAAACGCAGTTAAGTATAAAAAGACTGCTTCAAACAAGGCTTGAGTAGAGTTATTGCCCAGAGCATTTTTAGCTTGTATGACCATAAATCCAACTACAATACTTGCTAAGATAGATGCAAAAACAGCATACCAAAGCTTAGCAAAATGAGCAGTTTGGTTAGTTTTTTCAATTAGCAAATAAATTATCCCGACAACCAAAGATGCCTCTAACACCTCTCTAAAAACAATTATAAATTCAGCCATTTTGTTTCCTTATTTTTTAGTTTAATGAGAATCATTCTCATTTAGGTTAACACAAAGAAATTGCAAAGTTAATGGAAAAATTAGACATTCAAAACTTGCTATAATTCAATTAATTTAAAATCCCATGTTAATAAATAATGAACAAAACTGCCCTCAATAAATCTCATATTGAATTAGGTGCAAAAATGGTCAACTTTTCTAATTGGGAAATGCCAATTAGCTATACATCTCTCATCGAAGAACATAATGCAGTAAGAAATACTTCTGGAATTTTTGATGTATCTCACATGTCAATTTTTGATTTTGATGGTGGAAATCAAATTGCATTCTTTGAAAAAATTTTTGCTAATGATATTAAAAAAATATCTAGAGTTAACAAAGCAATTTATGGAGTTCTACTTAATGAAGAAGGCGGCATATTGGATGACCTCATTATCTATCATGCAAATGATAAATTTAGACTTGTTTCAAATTGCTCAACGCGAGACCAAAATAGACAATGGTACGAGAAGCATGCTGTTGAATTTGGTGTGAAGGTAATTGAGAGGTCTGATATGGGCATACTTGCTATACAGGGGCCCGAGGCGATGAGTAAAATTTTGGCAATCAAGGAAATTCATGCTGAAGCAAATAATCTCCAATCATTTGGATGCATGTTTGATGATGACAGATTGTATGCAAAAACTGGGTACACTGGGGAAGATGGTCTTGAATTAATTGTTCCAAACATGGCTATCAATGATCTCTGGGATCAAGCTTTGGAGGTTGGATGTGTGCCTATTGGTTTGGGGGCTCGTGATACCCTTAGATTAGAAGCTGGCCTTAATTTATATGGCAATGATATGACAATTAATAATCATCCATATGAATCAAATTTAGGCTGGACAATCGATATGAGTGATGAAAGCCGTCAATTCATTGGCAAAGATGCCCTCTTATCAATTGATCAAAGCAAATCACAAAAAATAGTTGGGATTATCCTAAGAGATAGAGGAATCCTAAGATCTGGTTATGAGATCACTCATGAGCAAGGCAAGGGTGAAGTTTTAAGTGGCTCATTTTCTCCTACACTCCAATCCAGCATTGGTCTTGCAAGAGTAGATCAGGGTTATCAAGAAAATGGGAAGGTTTTTATAAGAAATAAGGCACTTAATATAGAATTTGTATCGCCTAGATTTATTAGAAAGGTTAAAATGCAACCATGAAAAATATACCTGGCGACCTAAAATTTCTATCATCTCATGAATGGGCAAGAGTGGAGTCAGACGGCACAATTACCATTGGTATAAGTGATCATGCTCAAGATCTTTTAGGAGACATTGTTTTTGTTGAATTGCCCGAAGTTGGACAAACTTTGGATGCAGAAACTGATGCTGCAATTGTTGAGTCAGTCAAAGCAGCCTCTGATGTATATTCTCCTCTTTCTGGAGAAGTCATGGAAGTAAATTCATTGCTTGAAGATCAGCCAGAGATAATAAACTCTTCTCCTTATGAGGATGGATGGTTCTATAAACTAACTCCTTCTGATCTAAGTGAGTTAGATAATTTACTTTCGCCTGAAGATTATAGTGACGTCTGCGAAGACTGAGTCTCCGCAAATACAACCTCATTGGTGGAGTTAGGTACTCTGTAATATGGATAATTTTGATAGCTTTGCACTAAGACATATTGGCCTAAGTCAGACAGACATTGATAGTCTGCTGAATCAACTTGGTTATGAGAGCTTGGAAGAGTTCTCAAAGTCTGTGCTCCCTAAAAATATCTTTACAGAAGAAAAGCTTGAGCTTAGTGATGCTATGTCTGAAGAAGAAGCCCTTAAAGCGCTCAAAGAAATATCAAAAAAAAATACTGTGTATCGCTCATTTATTGGTCAAGGCTATTATGGAACGGTGACCCCCAAGGTTATTTTGAGAAATGTTTTCGAAAACCCTGGATGGTACACCTCTTATACCCCCTATCAAGCAGAAATCTCCCAAGGCAGATTAGAAGCGCTCATAAATTTTCAAACCATGGTTGGAGATCTCACGGGGTTTGAAATAGCCAATGCATCCCTACTTGATGAGGCTACTGCAGCAGCAGAATCAATGACTCTTACACATAGAGTGTGCAAATCTAAATCCCAAAGATTCTTTATAGATCAAAACTGTTTTCCTCAAACAATCTCTGTAGTAACTGCTAGAGCAAAACCAATTGGTATTGAGGTAATAGTTGGCGATCCGCAACAATTAACTGATTTGGATAAAGAGACGTATTTTGGAGCTTTGCTTCAATATCCGGGAAACGATGGAGAGGTGATTGATTTCTCTAAAGAAATTGATAGTGTGCATGCACAAAACGGCCTGGTAATAATGGCAACAGACTTGCTGGCTTTAGCCTTGTTAAAGAGTCCAGGTGAGATGGGAGCTGATATAGCAATAGGAAGCTCGCAAAGATTTGGGGTACCTCTTGGCTTTGGTGGACCACATGCAGCTTTTATGGCTACTAAAGAAAAATACAAAAGATCCTTGCCTGGCAGATTAGTTGGCGCATCAATTGATGCGGCTGGCAGAACAGCGTATAGACTAGCCCTACAAACCAGAGAACAACATATCAGAAGAGAGAAAGCTACAAGCAATATATGTACTGCCCAAGCGCTGTTAGCAATCATGGCAGGTTTTTATGCTGCATATCATGGTCCAGAAGGGCTAAAACAAATTGCTCAATCTTTGCACTCTAGAGCAATTGCCTTGGCAAAAGGTATTAATGAGCTTGGATATGACCTTAAGTCTTCTAGCTTTTTTGACACTATTACTGTCTTTAGCGAATCTCATACTCAAGAAATTTTTTCGACAGCTCAAGATCAACTGATAAATCTTAGAATGCTAGATGAAAATCATCTAAGCATTTCATTGGATGAAACAACTACAGACCAGGAGATCGAAAACATTATAAAACTGTTTAGGGTTTTGCCGAAAAATGAAAAGATTATTTCAAGCTTTGGTCTTCCGGTTAATGTCCAAAGATCATCTGAGTATCTTTCTCATCCAGTCTTTCACTTGTATCGAACTGAAACAGAGATGTTGAGGTACATAAGAAAACTCTGTGATAAAGACATTGCTCTGGATAGAGCAATGATTCCATTGGGTTCATGTACCATGAAGTTAAATGCAACATCAGAAATGATCCCTATTGGCTGGGAAGAATTCTCAAATATTCATCCATATGCCCCTCATGATCAAACGGCTGGCTATAGAATTCTTATAGATGATCTTGAGACTAAGCTCTCTGAGATTACAGGTTATTCAGCCATATCTTTACAACCAAATGCAGGCTCCCAAGGAGAATATGCTGGCTTATTGGCTATCGATGCATATCATCGAAGTAATGGTGATGAGCAAAGAAAAATATGCTTAATTCCAGAATCCGCTCATGGAACAAACCCTGCTTCTGCGCAAATGGCTGGCATGAAAGTGATACCAGTAAATTGCGATAAAAAAGGTAACATTGATCTAAAGGATCTTGATGAAAAAGCTACCAAATATTCTAATGAATTGGCTGCCATTATGATCACCTATCCTTCAACTCATGGAGTGTTTGAAACGACAGTGACTGAAGTATGTAAGATCATTCATGATCACGGTGGCAAGGTATATATCGATGGAGCCAACTTGAATGCTATGGTTGGTTTATGTAAGCCGGGAGAGTTTGGGGGCGATGTGTCACATCTCAATCTACATAAGACATTCTGCATTCCGCACGGCGGGGGCGGCCCAGGCGTTGGTCCAATTGGTGTTGGAAAAGATTTGATGCCTCATTTACCAGCTGATCCTTTGACATATAAATCCTCCTCAGAGGATGTTGGACCAGTCTCAGCAACTAATTTTGGAAGTGCCTCCATTCTTCCAATTAGCTGGATGTATATTCAAATGATGGGAGCAGCAGGTCTAAGAAAAGCTACACAAGTAGCAATACTTAGTGCAAATTATATTGCGTATAAATTGAGCTCTCACTTCGAGATCTTATACACAGGTAAAAATGGATTGATTGCGCATGAATGTATTATTGATGTCAGGCCATTAAAAGAGTTATGCGGGGTTGAGGTTGATGATATTGCAAAGCGATTAATAGATTTTGGGTTTCACGCTCCCACTATGTCATTTCCCGTTCCTGGGACTTTAATGATTGAACCAACTGAAAGTGAATCGTTGGCAGAGTTAGATAGATTTATTGAAGCAATGATTTGTATTCGCAATGAGATTGCACAAGTTGAGGATGGAACATACTCTATTGAGGAGAGCCCTCTAAGAAATGCTCCTCATTCTGCTGAAACGTTAGCTAGTGATGACTGGCAATATAAATATTCTCGTTCTATAGCAGCCTATCCTGTGGATCCAAAAGGTAGAAATAAATATTGGCCCCCCATTGGAAGAGTTGACAACGTATATGGAGACAAAAATCTAATGTGCTCTTGTCCGTCCATGTCAGATTATAAAGAAGAAAGTTAAATTCTCGGCAAATGAATTACTTCCCACTTTCTCTCATTAGATATTGCCTCAAGTTTTAGGTCTGGGTTTACAGCCTTTGGAAATTCGACAGCTTCCAAGAGAGGAAGATCATTAATCGAGTCTGAATAAAATGTAACTCCAGAAAAATCATCGAATTGATGATCTTTCATCCAGGCTTTTACTAATTTTAATTTTCCTGAGCCCAATGCTGATGGGGGAATAAACTCGCCTGAGCATTGATTATTTTTAAATTCAACCTTGGTGCCTATGACATGATTAATACCGAGTCTGTGAGCTATTGGTTTAACAATTAGTTCATTTGTAGCGCTTGCAAGCAAAATTGTATGGCCATTATCATGATGATCATGAATTAATTTAAGAGCAAAAATATTAATCATGGGTTCAATTATTGTCTTTACAAAAGGTAATATTATTTCGTTGATTTCATCTTGTGTCATACCTAGATAAGGCTTTAAGGCAAAATGCGTATACTCATTAAAATCTAAACTGCCGTCTTGATAGTCTTGAAGAAATTCATCATTTTTTAACTTATCGGCCTCATCAAGAAGATTAATATCTACCAAATAATTAATCATCGAATAATCTGAATCTCCGTTTAGAATGGTATTATCTAAGTCAAAAATTGCTAAATCAGGCTTGCTCATAAGGGGTTAATCTAACATGAATGATAAATCTTACAGAAAAAATGTTGGCTTAATTGTCTTAGATCAAAAAAACCAACTTTTAGTTTGTAGAAGGAAAGGGAAAAAAACTTGGCAATTTCCACAAGGTGGAATTGATGCTGGCGAATCTCACATCAAGGCAGCATACCGAGAACTATTTGAAGAGGTGGGCATTAAGAAGAATCAAGTAAAGGTTATTCAAAAAAGCAAGCATTGGTATCACTATGACTTGCCTGAGAAGTACCAACCAAGACCTAAAAGTTTAAAGAATTTTAAAGGTCAAATCCAAAAATGGTATATGTTTAAAGCTGATGCAGAACTAAAAATAAACCTTCTAAATGAAATGCCTCAAGAATTCGTAGAATACAAATGGTCTACCTATTGGCATTCTCTAGCAAGCGTTGTGCCATTCAAACGAGATGTTTACAGAAGTGTCTTGTCTGAGTTCCTGCCTAAATACATTCAACTGCACAATGATTGAAATTCTAATCTACCTTTTACTTGGTGCATGTACGGGTTTGCTTGCAGGCATGTTCGGGATTGGTGGAGGCAGCATATTGGTCCCATCCCTTATTTTTATTTTTTATGGCATGGATTTTGAAAGTCCGATTATCGTACTGATGGCAATAGGGACGTCATTGGCAAGTATATTTTTTTCTGCCATTTCTTCTGCTCTTTCTCATCATAATAAAAAAAGTGTGGAGTGGTCATTAGTTACGCCTCTATCCCTGGGTATGATTTTGGGAGCTATTGTAGGGGCTGGATATGCAGCAACTCTTTCGAACGAATACCTAAAATGGATAATTACAATTTTCTTAATTGTTATTGGCATAGAAATGATCTCAGGGCTAACACAAACCCTAGCAAAAAAAGATAAAAAACTTATTTCTATGGGCAGGTCTATTGTTCCAGTTCATGGAGCCTGGATAGGTTTTTTGTCTGCAATTATTGGTATAGGGGGCGGCTCATTTACAACTCCACTAATGATTGCTGGAGGCTATAATATTCGCAAGGGAATTGGAACTGCTGCAGCTTGTGGAGTTCCCATCGCGGCTGCAGGAGCTATTGGGTATATGTATTATGGACATAACACTGATGCAAATCTCCCTGTAGGAGCTATTGGATATGTTTTTTGGCCAGCGGTAATATCCATTTCCTTAGCTAGCATTTTTACAGCTAAGCTTGGAGCAAATATTAGTCACTCAGTTTCTGAGAAAACTCTTAAAGTCTCTTTTGGTTTATTTTTAATCTTTGTAGGGATTATGGTGGTTACAAATTGATTATCGAACTATCAGATTTTTTTAATAACCCTAGCCTTATTGAAATTGGTTGGCTAAGAATTCAGTATTATGCTGTAACCTGGGTCCTGTCAGCGATCTTCATTTTTCAATATCTTAAAAATCACCACATTATTGGAGAATTAAAACTAACTAATGATCAGGTAAATGATATTGTCTTTTTATACGGTTTGATATTTGGTGCCATGCTGGGTGGTAGATTCGGATACATGTTTTTCTATGGCATGGATCAACTGGCATCTAATCCCCTTAGTTTATTTTTTATATGGGAAGGTGGCTTAAGCTTTCATGGTGGTTTGATTGGAGTCATTATTAGTTTATATGTCTACTCATATCAACATAAAATTTCTTTTCTAAGGCTGGCTGATTCTATTTGTGTGGCAATGCCCATTGGACTCGGCATGGTAAGAATTGGAAACTTTTTGAATGGAGAACTCTATGGCAGGCCGACTGATGGAACTTGGGGTTTTATTTTCCCAACAGACCCATATGGCTATACAAGACACCCATCTCAACTTTATGAAGCATTTCTTGAAGGCTTATTTCTTTTTATTTTACTTAGGTTTATTACTTCTAAAAATAATAAACATGGAGTTATCAGCGGCAGTTTCTTATTGGCCTATGGTTCAATTAGATTTTTTATTGAATACTTTAGGCAACCTGATTCTCACATGGGTTTTGTTGCATTACAATTAAGCATGGGCCAACTTCTTAGCATACCCATGGTTATAATTGGGCTCATATTACTAAGAAAATCATTAAGAAGAAATGAAGCAATATCTTGAGCTTTTAGACTATATTTTGCAACACGGTGAAGATCGTGGAGATAGGACTGGAACAGGGGTCATTTCATCTTTTGGTCATCAAATCCGCTTTGATCTTGAAGATGGCTTTCCGGCAGTTACAACCAAGTCGCTTGCCTGGAAAGGAGTGGTATCAGAACTATTGTGGTTTCTAGAGGGCTCTGATGATGAGCGCAGGCTAGCTGAAATTCGATTTAAAAAAGATAGATCTGAGCTAACCGATTTAAGTAAATTCTCGACCATTTGGACAGACAATGCAGACAATCAAGGTGTTGAGCTTGGCTATGAAAATACTGAGACGACTAAAAAACTAGGTCCAGTTTATGGGGTGCAATGGAGAGACTGGGGAGGTGTTGATCAAATTAAAAAACTGATCAATGATCTTCAATCTAATCCCAATGGACGAAGACATATATTGAGCGCATGGAACGTTGAAAAAATTGATTCTATGGCCTTGCCCCCCTGCCATGTTATGTCTCAATTCTATATTTCAAAAAGTGGTCGGCTCTCCTGTCAAATGTACCAAAGAAGTGCAGATATGTTCCTAGGAGTTCCATTTAATATTGCAAGCTATGCTTTACTTCAATCCATTTTAGCGAATATCTTAAATCTGACTCCTGGTGAATTCGTACATACATTCGGAGATGCGCACATATACAAAAATAGCATCGACCAAGTTAAAGAGCAGCTTAGCAGAGAGCCTAAAAAGCTCCCAAAATTAGTTATGCCTAATATAGATTCAATAGACTCACTTAACAACTATTCTGTTGATGACTTTGTATTAGATGGATACGAATCTCATCCCGCCTTAAAAGCTCCAATGGCAATATAAATTTATGATTATTTCCCATTTAGTCGCCTTGTCTAATAACTCCGTAATAGGTGTGAACAATGATCTGCCGTGGAAACTGAAAAAAGATCTTCAACATTTCAGTGCCTATACTCAAAATAAAGCGATCGTCATGGGCAGAAAAACATTTGAATCGATTGGGAGACCCCTACCAAATAGAAAGAATATAGTGATCTCATCTACATTAAATCCTCAGGAGGGCATAGAAGTAGTATCCAGTCTTGACCATGGAATTAAATTGGCAAGTCAGTGGAATAATGACAATACGGGGAGTGAAGAAATAATTCTAATAGGAGGCGGCTATGTCTTTGAGGAAAGCAAAGATATAGTCAATAAATTAGTTTTAACTAGAGTTGAGTGTGAAATAGAGGGCGACGTGTTTTATCCAGAAATAGATTTAAGTAACTGGGAAAAAATTTTAACAGAGTCTTTTAAACAAGACAGTGAAAATGAATATAATTTTAAAGTTGAAACTTATATAAAAACTAGTAGCTAGTAGCTCTTAGCTTTTGGCCTTTGCCTTTGATTGCTGAATAAAATCTCTTCTCAATGCAAGATTCTTAACTCTTATTTCTTCATTTTCAGCATATTTTATCCAAGAATTTGCAGTCTTTTTGATCCTTTTATTTTCATCCCTTGCTGCGGCTCTAAAATGCTTCTTAGCCTCTTCAAAATTTTGTAGTTCAAAATGAGCTTGGCCTAAGACTAAAAGGGCTTGTGAACGACTTTTGACTTTAGCCTTCTTTAAGCCAGCTTCAATAGCTCTGATAGAGTCTTTCATTCTATCTTCAAAAAGATATAGATTGCCCAATAAGATATAGGTATCTCCATCCTTCGACATCTTAGCAGCTTTTTCTAACACCGGAATAGCCATATCAATTTCTTGCGCCATTCTCCATGCGTCAGCCAATAGCTTTAAAGTTTTTTCTTTTTCTTTTACTACAGGAACAACTTCTTCTTCACCAGTATCTTCATCTTTAATTATTACTTTCTTATCTTGCCCAGATACTAAAACTTGTGCAGCCCAATAAGGGTTTTTCTTTAATAATAATAGTTGAGCGAGAGCTAGATACTCGCCCTCCTTATCTAAAAGGTCCTTATCATAAGCGGCTTTGAGTGTAAGCATATAGTCTTCTTCTCTATCCATTTGCTGATAAGTTCCGCCTAATTGAAGAAAATACAGCTTCTTAGGATAGTAATTAACTAAAATTTCATAAATTCCAACTTGTTTCTCGAGAGCATATTGAGCGCTTATAATCTTTTTATCTTTTAGCTCGCTGAAACATGCAGCCAATAAAACATACCAACCTTCTTTTGGCCTGTAACCTTCTACTTCCTCTGCAAGCCTAATTGCTTCTTCCATGTTCGTTCTTGCTCTCACAAAATCTGATTTTTGAAAATAAGCCGAAGCAAGTAAGTAATATGACTGAGCCGTAACAGTTTCAACTTCATCCATCCATTGCAGAATTAAACTTATCCCTTTATCCCACCTTTCTTTTACTAAATTTAATTGAGCAAGAGTTAATAAAGATGATGTTCTCAGGGGTATTGTTGCCTCTGGCTCTTTTAAGAGCTGCTCATAAGCATACATTGCTTGATCATAATCTTCGTCGCTGAAATAAATATATCCCCAATAATTCCACATAACTGAGCGATCATAACTTTTCATCTCCGCTCTATTATTAAGAAGCTCTGTTAATATGGCTCTTGCTGTTACCCAATCTGGATCATCTTCCTCTTTTTCAATGAACTTGCCTTGATTTTCTGGGTCTGGAACTTTTACAATTTTTTGCCTTTCAAGAGCCTCTACAATCTTTACAACTTTTTTAGCTGTTGAATTTTGCAATACACGAGCCTTTTTATATGTACGAGTTTTACCAGCTTTTCTTTCGCTACCGCCAACAGATGGCTCATCCGCTCTTCCTTCTCTAGTTTGCGCTGAAAGATCTATTGCACTTAAGGAAAAACCAAGAGCAACTATAAGAAATATATTTCTAGAGATTTTTTTAAACATTAGGTTTCCTCAAGTATAAAAGTAAACTTATGAGGTACATCATCAACCCTAACAGCATTTCCATCAACAATTTTTGGCTTATATTTTAGCTTTACAGCTGCTCTAGAAGCAGCTGAGTTAAAGATAGAACATGGTCTATAAACAGTCTCAGGATCAGTTGGGTCTCCGCACATACCCTCAATGGGCTCAGGATTTTCAACTGTTCCAGTTTCAGTAATGGTAAAAGAAACAACTGCATAGCCCATAATACCTCGCTCTTGAGCTCTCCTAGGATAGATAGGTGTAACTTTAAATAGAGGAATATACTCTCCATCCCTAAAGAAAGATCCACCTCCTGCAAAGTTAGCTTTTGGTTTTGGTACGCTCACATCAACTCCAGCCAATGGAGCGAGATCTAATTCTGGTTGTGCAATATCTTCTGGCTGCTCTTCAGGCTCATCCGGCTTTTCTACATTATCAAATAAAGTATCGATATCCCTATCAGGCATGATGACATCGCCTAATTTTCTAGAGTTATCTGTTGGAATGCTGTTATCTCCAAGGTTAATTAATGCAACCATCAAAAAGAATAGGCCAAGAGTTATAAAAGCAGCAAACCCTGTACCAGCAAGATATTTATTGTAATTAAATGCTTTGAAATATAAAGTTGCTAACGGGCTAAATACCTTAGACAGAGTTTGGTTAAAAGTGTCTAAACTATTATTAACAGTATTCAATATAAATCCCTATTTTGGTTCAGAGGCAAGAGAAATATTATAAACACCTGCTTCTCTTGAACCATCCATAACCTTAATAATTGTATCAGCCATTGCTTTTTCATCCGCTTGAATCACCACAGATCCTTGTGGATTATCGGCAAGGAGTTTTACGACATTAGCTTTTACTTGTCTTGCATCAATTCTTCTGCCATCCATCCAGATTTCTCCAGAGGCACCAATAGCAATTAATATTGCTGCATTTTCTTGAGTTTCAGATGTATCTGACTCAGGTCTATTGATTTCAAGACCTGGCTCTTTAATAAAGTTCGCGGTCACTATAAAGAAAATAAGCATGATGAAAACAACATCAAGCATGGGTGTCATATTAATTTCTGCTTCTTCCTCTTGAACTGCACTTGATATAGCATTTCTTCTCACAATATTCTCCTATAACCTAATTTTTAATTGTCTCTTTAATTAAAGTTTCTTCTCTATTTCTTGCTGCATTTAAATATATAGTAGCAAATACACCCGAAAGAGCTGTGGTCATACCAGCCATGGTAGGCAAGGTTGCTTTTGAAACCCCCCCGGCCATTGACCTAGCATCACCACCACCAGTAAAAGCCATAACCTGAAAAACCTCAATCATTCCAGTAACAGTTCCTAGCAAACCAAATAGTGGCGCCAAGGCTACACATGTATTGATTAAAGACAGGTGTCTATTAACTTCAGTTCTTGCCTGAGAAATTAATTTTTCTTTTATAGCCCCACCTTTCCATGAGGTGTGGTCTGCAACAGCATCCCACTCCGATTTTAATTGTCCCATGTATGCCTTATGACCAGCATTAAAATACCAAATTCTCTCAAGGATAATTGCCCACATAAAGGCTGCAAGAATTGCAATCAACCAAAGCACACTACCCCCAGCAGACATAAAGTCTCTGAGAGTATTAAAAGCTTCAGTGATTGCGTAAAACATTAACTAATTACTTTGAATCTGAATGTTCTGCTACTATTCCTGTACTTTGTTCTTCAAGAACATTAATAATGCCTCTTGCTGATGAATTAGCAAAAGAGTGTAAAAGCGTTGTTGGAATAGCAACTACTAGCCCTAGAACAGTAGTAACCAGGGCTTGAGAAATACCTCCAGCCATGATCTTAGGATCACCAGTACCAAAAAGTGTAATTTGCTGGAAGGTAACAATCATACCTGTGACCGTTCCTAACAAACCTGCCAATGGTGCGACAACTGAAATAATTTTTACAACCGGAATACCGCGCTCAATTGCTGGCCTTTCAGCCAAGATTGCTTCAGCAAGTCTTAGCTCTAGAGTCTCAATATCTTTATTCATGTGTTCTTCGCCAACAGCAAGAACCCTGCCCAATGGATTAGATTTATCGTGAGTTTTAGATTTAGCTTGCTTAGCAACAGCAACACCCATTGTGTAGAGAGTAAATAACTTCCAAAAAGCGATTGCAATACCAATCAAACCAACAAATATAATAATATATCCCACTTCTCTACCTTGATTAACTCTTTCCATCAAGCTTGGATTTTGGATCAAGTTTGCAAGTAAACTACCACCAACAGGACCTGTTGGATCTACACCAAACTTGATAACTTCTCCAACGTCAGCATTAGATAGTTTTTTGGCAGAGCTTACATAACGACCTTCTGGCTGTTTTCCTAAGAATGCATATTGGCCTTTACTACCAATGTATTCTAGATACTTGCCATCACAAATAGCATTATAGAGACCCACTCTGGTAACTACACAATTCTCTGACTCTCCGTCAAGATTAATAACGCTAGCATTGAAGGAAACAACTTCAGATCCTGCAACCATCTCTCTTTGAAGCTCATACCAAAGACCTTCAAGCTCTCTGATGGTAGGAAGCTCTGTGGCGCTGGACATTTTTGCAGATAGATCATTTAAGAATGTTTCTCTTTCTCTGCCGTATTGCGCAGATGTCAAAGAATCAGCAAATAAAGCACTAGCTTCTCCTGCAGAACTTTGTAAATGACCAAAAAGTTCAACCAACGAGCCTAACTCTTTCTTATAAGCTGCCTCTTTTACAACCAAAATTGCATCATTTTTCTTATACTCAGCTTCAAGCTGATCAGCAATTTTTTCTTGTCTGGCTAGCTCTCTTTTTTCAGCAGCTAATTTTGCTGCTTGTTTATTTTTATCAGCAAGGAAATCTGCTTCTCGTTTAGCATTAACAGCCTGCTCGGTTGTTCGACCCTGCTCAACTAACTGCAATAAACCTTGAATAGTAGTAGGCTCACCTTCGGCTGCCTCTTGAGCAAAAGTTGAAACTGATGCGATTAATGCGAAAGATAAAATGTATTTATTTAAAATTTTCATGAAGCATCTCCTCTGTAGACAACCGGCAGCATCATGATATCCATAGGCGCTAGTTTTTGAGCCATTCTAATTCCATCCCTAACAGTCACTCTGTAACTACCAGGTAGCTCTTCCCATGTACCTGTTTCATTATCATAATATCCTGTTTTTCTTTCATCTTTTGACTGGAAGAACATACCCAATCTTCCAACCCTAAGAATATTTACAACAACCTCTTGTCCCTCGAGCACAATTGTTTCGTCGTAAGCATCAAGTTTTCTGCCGTACTCAGCTTCAATATTATAAGCCTCTAAAATTTGTCGTACTTGCTCAGATGCTGTAACTTTTGGGTTTGAGAGAGAGGCTCTAACAAGGTCCAATCTTTGTTTTCTTTCTTCTATGTGAAACGGAGTATCAAGATTTACATACTTCTCTAGGCCTTCAAGCATTCTTTGAGCTAAAGGTGGGATCTGTCTTTGCATGACAACAACCTGGACAAGTTGCTCATCATACTGATCCATTAAATCAAGCTGAGCTTGTATCTGAATTCTTTTTTGAGCGTTGTAAAGTTTTAAACCCTCAACTTGTTTTGAAACAACTTTAAACTCATTTACTAACTTGTCAGTAGCTGATTCAGTTGCATCGATTTTTGCTTGAGATTGAGCAGATAGCTCAGTGTTATCCCTTCCAACTTCTAATACTAGTTCCATTTCTGTTGCCGCTACAAACGTAGTCAGCATAGTAAGAACTACTAGGCTTTTCTTTAACATTTTTTTCTCCCTAGGAAAAATGGTTCACTAGTCTAACAGCGTAGTGAAAATATTCAAACTTTTTTAATGGTGAGATTGTACCTAATTTTGCATAAAATCGCCTCACAATCTAAAAAATATAATATAGATAAAATATAACGATATTATTTAAGAATTATTAAGAAAATATTTTAGGTATTAACTTTGGTGTATTTTTCTTATAG
The DNA here is from genome assembly GCA_902593675.1 of uncultured SAR86 cluster bacterium. Taxonomy (GTDB): domain Bacteria; phylum Pseudomonadota; class Gammaproteobacteria; order Magnimaribacterales; family D2472; genus D2472. The sequence continues at coordinate 203,039 of CACJJI010000003.1, read as the reverse complement.
CTATTATATTCATCAAGATGTCCCCATTTCTTATGACCTCTGTATTCCAACATTCTTACTCCACTGACATAAACAAGCAGTATGTATGAAAAGATAGGAGAAAAAATTGCTAAATAGTTCATACCTTCGAATGTGGATATGCCCATTACGGTAATTCCAGTCCACAAGGTGATTTCACCAAAATAATTTGGATGCCTAGACCTAGCCCAAAGCCCTTCATTTATAAATTGATCTTTGTTTTCAGGAATAGATCGAAATGCGGTTTTTTGATTATCTGCTAATACCTCAATTGCAAATCCAAATATAAAAATTAAAAGTCCAAAAATAAATACATTATTAACAACAACACCTGTCGGATTTGCTATGGCAATGAAGGCCGCCGATGAGCATATAAAAACCCACATGCCCTGCAAGGTCCACGTCATAAAGAATTGAGAAAAGGATGTTTTAATAGAATCAAATCTGCCATCTTTTTTATCTTTACGAATTCTCATAAATAGGAATGAGCCTAATCTGACAGCCCATATGATAATTGCCATTCCAACAATTAAATTTCCAAGCTTAAGGTTATTAAGGCTATCGGTGGCATACAAAGCAAATAAAACAGTCCCAATGTAAGTTAAGCTGCCTGTAAGATCATAAAACTTTTCTGTTTTTAGAAGAAAGGCAGGGATATATGCAATCCATTGAATAACAAAAGTTATGACCAATAAATGACCAACCAGATTTACTCCTGAGAGCTCAATGCTGTTAAAAGAAATTGCATCAGCATAGAGCTTTGTAAAAATAAAAACTCCAGCAGCAATAGTTAAGTTAATTAAGTGTTTCATCATTTCTCCCACCCGCATGTGCGCTCAGCATTTTGAACATCTAGCCAATCCTTGAGTGGTTGATAGTAGTTTAGCATCGATTTTCCACTTAATTCTCTAGTCCCAGTTAGAGCTTCCAATGCAGTTTGCCATTCTTGGCTTTGTCCCATTGCAAGCATGGCTCTTAGTTTCTTCCCTGCAAGCTCATTATCATATATTGAACATTCATGAAGGGGCCCCTCGAATCCCATTTGATTGCATAAAGATTCATGAAATTGATATTGAAGGATTTTTGCAAGGTAATATCTAGTGTAGGGAGTATTGCCAGGGATATGATATTTTGCTCCTGGATCAAAAGCATCAAGATCTCTATCACGAGGGGCTCCAATTCCTTGATAAAACTCTCTTAACTCCCACCAAGAGTTATTTAATTCTTCTTGGCTGGTTTCACCTGTAAAAACTTTTGCTCTCCATTTATCTAACATCAAGGTCCAAGGCACAGAGACGACACCATCAAGCGCTTGCTGCATCAACAAAGAAATTGGATCCGCATTTGCCTGTTTAGCTTGCTCCTCAGACACCATGTCGATTTTTTGAAGATAATCTGGCGTGATTGATAGTGTTAATAAATCTCCTACTGCCTCATGAAATCCATCATTTGCTCCGCTCTGAAAAATATCTGGCAGATGACTATAGGCTTGATAATAAAAAATATGGCCAAGCTCATGATGGATTACTGAAAAGTCCTCAGCGTTTCTTTCAATGCACATTTTGATCCTTAAATCATTTATATCTGAATTAAGATCCCAGGCAGATGCATGACAAACAACATTTCGATCTTGGGGTTTAATAAATAATGATCTCTCCCAAAAGGTATCAGAGAGGGGCTCAAATCCAAGAGAGATAAAAAAGTTCTCAGCAATTTTTACCATTTCTATTTCATCAATATCTTTTTCAATAAGTATGTCGGTTAAATTTATTTCTGAAGCAGATGGATTGATTTCGGGAGTATAAACAAGGTCATAAATATTTGACCAAGATTGGCCCCACATATTTCCAAGAACATGGGCTGGTAAATTACCAGTTTTGGCCACAATGTCTTCACCATAATAATTTGAAAGCTCATCACGAACATGACAATGCAAAGCATCATAAAGAGGTTTGAGCTCATCCCAGACTCTATCAGTTTCATCTAAAAACTCATCTGCTGGCATGTCATACTGGCTGAACCATAAATCAGTTAGACCATCGTACCCCAAATCTTTGGCGCCTTGATTTCCAATCTCCACCATTCTTAAGTACATCTCTTTCATTGGCTTGCCAATATTTCTCCAGCCTTCCCATGCCTTTAGAAGCTCAGCTGGGTCTCTGGAATTATCGATAATGGTCTCAAATGCCTCTAAGTCATAGCAATCATCGTCTGCAAAACAATGCTGCCCGGTCCCATACATGGCATCTAATTCAGCGCTGATTGAAGAAATTTCACCAGCTAACTCCTCATTTAAGGGTGATGGCATCACAAATGAGCTCTTAATGAGGTTAAGTTTTCTTCGATTTTCCTTTGAAACCTCAATTCCATCAAAGGCTGAGGCTTCTCTCGCACGTTCTAGTGCTAGCAATTGGTACCTTTTGCCGTAATCAGCAACTACTTTCTGGGAATCATAAGTGATAAAATTTGCTCCTATCCAATAGGCTGAGCTTACAATAGGGCCAAGGGTTTTATCTTCAAGCTCAACCCTTTGTAGGAAAGCTTCTGCATCGGACTCAGTTAGAACATTTGATTGCTCACTGGAACACGATGAAAGAGCTAGGATAGAAAGAAAAATAGTAGATAATAAAAATTTATACATTGAAAAGACCCCTTTTAAATACAATAAGAGAGTAAATCACACTATGAAAATATCAACAAGCCAATTTAGAAACGGTCTAAAGATTATTATTAATGATCAGCCCTGCTCAATTCTTGAGCATGAATTTCATAAGCCTGGTAAAGGACAAGCGGTGATGAGGGTAAAATTTAGAAATTTAATAACCGGGAAAGTAATCGATAAAACATATAAATCGGGTGAGTCTGTAGAAGAGGCAGATGTAATGACTGTTGAGATGAGTTATCTTTATTCAGATGGAGAACAATGGCATTTTATGAATTCCTCTACCTATGAACAGATTGGCATTAATGAGGATGTGGTCGGTGATGCAAAAAAATGGATTATTGGCCAGGAAAATTGTGAAGTTGTAATTTGGAATGATGAGCCCATTTCAGTTGAAGCTCCTCCGTTCGTTGAATTAAACATTGCTAAATCAGATCCTGGAATTAAGGGGGATACTGTTTCTGGGGCAACAAAACCTGCTGAACTGGAAACCGGCGTTACCATCCAAGTTCCCCTGTTTGTTGAAGAGGGAGAAAAAATTAAAGTTGACACAAGATCTGGCGAGTATTCGGGGCGCGTATAGACTTTGTATAACCAAATTTCATCTTCGTTAAGTGATTTTATTGATAATGAGTTATCTCTTCATGCCGATCAAAGAAAAGCATTATTAAGCAAGCATAAACTCACTCTGACAGATTCTTTGCAAAAGGGTCACTGGACAACAAATCTATGTTTGGTTGCATCTAATCTTGCGAAGAAAAATCCTCGCGACATAGCTTTAGCATTAATACCGAAGCTAGAGAATCAACCTGAAATTGCGAAGGTGGAATTAGCAGGTCCTGGTTTTGTAAATATATTTTTAACTCGGGAAGCATTTTTAAATCAACTTGATGATGCCCACAAAAATCCAAATTCTTTTGCTAATTCTTCCCATGCATCCAATGAAAAAATACAAATAGAATTTGTTTCAGCCAATCCAACTGGTCCATTGCATGTTGGTCATGGTCGGGGAGCAGCCTATGGAGACGCCATAGGTAGAATCTTGCAACGATTGGGTCATGAGGTCTCTAGAGAATATTATGTAAACGATGCTGGAAGGCAGATTGATATTCTGGCATGCAGTATTTTTTTAAGGAGATTTGAATGCTTTGATGATGATAATTTTCCTGGCTCTGCATACAAAGGGTCATATATTTTAGAAATTGCTCAAGGCATAGAAATTGATTCAACTTTATCGCAAGCTCAAAAAGACGTTTTAATGGATAGTCTGCCATCTGATGATGAAGAAAAAATAGATGTGTTGATTGAGCGCATCAAAACTAATTATTCAAATAGTTGGTTATTAATAAGAGAACATGGCTTGGACTATGTAATTAAGTCTATTAAAGAGGACTTAACTGAATTTAAGGTTATCTTTGATAACTGGTTTTTTGAGTCTTCGCTTGGAGAGCTTTCAGATAAAAAATCAGAAATTTCTATGGCGCTCGATCAAGTTAAGAAAGATCATGCCTATGAGAAAAATGGAGCTGTTTGGTTGGAGTCGACCAAATTTGGTGATGACAAAGATCGCGTCATCATCCGCGAAGACGGAAGAGGAACCTATTTATCAGCTGATTTGGCTTATCACAGAAATAAATTAGATAGAGGTTTTGATACCATTATTAATGTTTGGGGCTCAGATCATCATGGGTACATTAAAAGAATCGAAGCAACCATTGAGGCCATGGGCTATAGAAAAAAACAAATGAAAGTTCAGCTTGTTCAATTTGCTAATCTTTTTGAAAATGGCTCAAAGGTTAAAATGTCCACCCGAAGTGGAAATTTTTATACGCTCAAACAACTAATTGATGATATTGGCCCAGATGCATCAAGATTCTATTACTTGTCCAAACAGGCGGATCAGCACCTTGATTTTGATATTGGGGTTGCTAGATCTAATTCAAAAGATAATCTTTATTATTACGTCCAATATGCACATGCAAGAATCTGCTCAGTAGAAAAAAAATATCTTGAATCAGGTGGGACATTGCCAGACCAATTTAACAATAATGATTTTAATGGTTGCGATGAGCTGCTGCAAATGGCTTTAAGTGCACAATTTGTGATTAAGAGTGCTGGAGAAAACCTACAGCCACATCTTATTGTTTATTATCTCAGAGATATTTCACAAAGCTTCCATCAGTTTTATAACAGCGTAAATATCCTGAATGCACAAGAATCAGAACAGAACAACATTATTCGATCCCTAATCGTTGTGAAATCTGTAATAGCTTCTTCTTTAAAATTGTTAGGCATTGAGCCTTTAGATAGCATGTAATTGATGTGAAAGATTTTGCTAAAAAACATCCCATAAATAAGTCAAAAGCAAAAAGAGTTAAGACATCTTTGCGAGCAAAAAGAGAGCTCAATCAACCGCTTAAAATAAAACATCTGTTCATAATCGCTGCTATGAGTGCTCTGCTTTTATATACATCAAATGCAATTCTTCAAACTGATGTTGTGAATATCAGGGGCAATGTCAGCAATCCAAAAGTAGAATTCTTGTATCCGATAGAGTTGGCAAACGATGCAGTGCTGATTGAGCTAGAGGGAATAGTTGTTCAAGAAGATTGTGAGTATCTAATCCAAATCGAATCCTACGGAAAAAGAGTATATGCACAGGAGCAACTTAGCTCTTTGCTTACTTTAGGCTTAGAGTCTTATATTGAAAAAACATTTAGCTCTAAGCAGCCAGATAAACCATTATTCAGGGTTATGTCAGGCCCCTATCTCAATAAATCTGAAGTAAATAATGCTAGAGAGCTGCTCATGAAAAATGGTAGGCAGCCTCTTATCTATAAAAAATGCACGAAGATATAGCAAATAGATTGATAGATATTTCTAGCAAGATTCAAAAAGCTTGTCATCAAGCTCAAAGAGCTGAGGATGAGGTAAGGCTGGTTGCAGTTTCCAAATTACAATCTGTTGATGTCATTAAAGAAGCTTATGCGCTTGGCATAAATAATTTTGGAGAAAATTATGCACAAGAGCTAGCTGAAAAATCGTCAACTTGCCCCAATGATATTGTCTGGCATTTTATAGGCCCCATCCAGTCCAATAAGGTACGCTTGATTGCTAAGCATGCTCAGTGGGTGCACTCCATAGACAGAGAAAAAGTTGCAATGAAGTTAAATAATGCCCTTGAATCTGAGGGCAAAAAAATTCACGCATTGATCCAAGTCAATATTGATCATGAAGAATCTAAGTCAGGAATTTTGCCAGAGGAAACAATTGATTTTGCGAACAAAGTAATCGCTCATTATCCAAACTTAATCCTTGAAGGTTTAATGTTTATGCCAAAGATTAATGCCTCTAAAGAAGCTAAAATAGAAACTATGACCAAAATAGTTTACTTACATCAATCTCTATTGTCCGAACTTCCTAGTTGCTCTCACCTGTCTCTAGGGACATCGGGTGACTTTGAGGAATCGATTCTCAAAGGGTCAACAATTTTAAGAATTGGCGAGAGCTTGCTAGGCAAAAGATCATGAAAGTGTGTTTTCTAGGGTGCGGCAATATTGCACAAGCAATCATTGATGGGTTATTAAAAAGTGGCATGCAGCCATCTAACATTGCGTGCATTGAAAGAAATGAGCATAGAGTGAAATCGCTTAAGTCTCAGAATTTACAAATCATAGAATTAGATAATCTAGCATCACTGGATTTTGATTTAATTTTACTGGCGGTAAAGCCCAAGGATGCTTTGAGTGCCGAAAAAAGTATTTCTAAGATGGCACCAAAAGTAGCCATATTAAGTGTGGTTGCAGGAATTGAGATAGAAAAGTATTCGCAACCCCATTCCATAATTCGCGCAATGCCTAATACGGCATGCGCTTTTTGCAAAGGTGTAACAGCCCTCTATGCTGAAGATCATGACTCAACTGCATTTAATAATGCAAACAGCTTATTTACCAGGGTTGGTCATGTTTTAGCACTTCAAAGTGAAGAGGAAATGCATAGATTTACTAGTATCATTGGGAGTGGCCAAGCTTTTCTTTTCCAGGTGCTTAATATATACCTGCAAGAGTTAGAAAAAATTGCATCTTCTAATCATGTAACAGCTAAATCAATGTTTCAAGATTTTATTAGCAGCTTGGGAGACTCATTCTCTCAAGACCAGAATTTTGAAAGCTTAATAAATAAGATAAAATCTCCGGGAGGAACAACTCAGGCTGGTTTGGAATCTCTTGAAAAAAATAATCTTGATAGGATTTTACAAGATGCTTTTCAAGCTGCTGAAGATAGATCCATAGAAATTAGTAATGAGAAATAATAAGAAATACATTAGACAATATGATTAGCACAGTAGCAGTGATTTTGGGTTTTGCTAGCTATGCGTTTGTTATGTTGTCAATATTCCGGCTTTTTCGGGTTAACTACTTCAATCCAATAGTTAAAATATTCGCGACATATTTAGAACCAGTCTCAAAAAACCTTTTCTTCTTTTTGCCGCCTCTGTTTGCTGCAATTGCTTTAGCCCTGGTGCTGAAATTTGCTTCTTTTTATCTTGCCTACTCGTCTGGTTATGAAACTCTTACCCTATTTTATCTTTCTTTCATAGATGTTTTGAATTCTGGGTTTAGAATATTGTTTTATTGTGTCATCGGCTCAGTTGTTCTAAGTTGGGTGGCTCCTGGAAATAGTCATCCCTTATTGCAACTTATTGAGGAAATTTCTGCTGGCATTTTGAGTCCTATTAGGAAATTTCTTCCACCTATGGGCGGCTTAGATTTTACTCCCATTATTGGATTGCTAGTGCTAAATCTAATTAATACTTCTTTCATTCAAATTATTCGTTCTTTGTTATGAAAACAGTATCTGAGAAAATATCTTTTATAGACACTCTAACACTGCAATCTGGCGATGTTCTGTCTGGTTTTGAGCTAATGACAGAAACCTATGGGGAGCTTAATTCAGATAAAAGTAATGCTGTCTTAGTCTGTCACGCCTTCTCTGGCAATCATCATGCAGCTGGCATAAAAGATGGAGAAAAAAAGCCAGGTTGGTGGGATGAAATCATTGGAGATGGTAAGACAATTGATACAAAAAAATATTTTGTTGTTTCACTGAATAATCTTGGCGGCTGTCATGGCTCGTCTGGACCGACTTCCATTGATGCTGAGTCTGGCCAACCTTATGGCGCAAGTTTTCCTGAAGTATCTGTGAGTGATTGGGTCGAGTCTCAAAAACTATTGGCTGATCATTTCGGTATTGATTGCTGGGAAATGGTTGCCGGTGGAAGCTTAGGTGGAATGCAGGCTCTTCAATGGGCAGTATCATACCCTTCTAGAATTAAAAAAGCTGCAATTATTGCAGCCTCCTCAAAAATAAGTACTCAAAACATTGCATTAAATGAGGTAGCCAGAGAAATAATTAAAAAGGATGAAAATTTTCTCAACGGTAATTACCTCACTAAAGGTAAATCACCTCAGAAAGGATTAAAGGCTGCAAGAATGCTAGGTCATATCACTTATTTGTCTGAATCTAATATGAGGAAAAGGTTTGGCAGAAAGTTGCAAGACCCAGAAAATAAAATAGATGCTGACGTAAACTATGAGGTAGAAAACTATCTTCAATACAAAGGTGAGCAATTTGCTAAAACCTTTGATGCGAACAGCTATATTTTGATGACCAAAGCTATGGATAGCTTTGATCCAGCAAAAGATTTTGATGATAATTTGGTGACATGTCTCGCAAACGCTCAAGCTAAATTACTGATTACATCTTTTGATTCAGATTGGCTGTTCCCAAAAGAGTATGGATTCGAAATCCAAATGTCTGCCATCAAGGCGGGCATCAATAGCACCTATATAGAGCTTCAGGGCGATTACGGTCATGATAGCTTTCTCTTTCACTCTGATCGGTATTCTGCTGCGCTAAAAAACTTTTTAAATTCAAATGAATAATCAGCTTCAATCAATTGTCCTAGATTGGATACCCAATCATTCAATGGTTATAGATTTTGGTTGTGGGGATGGCACTCTTCTTAGAAGATTGGCCGAAAAAAAATCTGTAGCCGGTTATGGGGTTGAGATTGATGGAGAGAAAATTAATTCATGTATTGCCAACGGCGTCTCTGTGATCCAACAAGATATTGATGCTGGTATCCAAAACTTCATAGATATGGGTTTTGATGTTGCAATTATGGCTAGCTCCATTCAGTGTCTAAGAAGACCTAGGAATGCCATGCAAAACATCTTGCAGGTTGCAAATGAGTGTGTGATCACTTTACCTAATTTTGGAAACTGGGAACTCAGGCTGGGGTTATTAAAAGGCAAAATGCCTTCCTCAGCTCAACTCCCTGCTAAATGGTATGAAACAAAAAATCTTCATCTTTGTACAATTGCAGATTTCGAAGACTTATGTGCAGAAGAATCTTTTAATATTAAAAAGAAGGTGTATTTGAATAGTCGAGGCAGCTCTTCGTGGCTGGCTAACACTTTTCCTAACTTATTTGCTGCTGAGGCAGTTTATCTCATTGGCTGACAAACCAACCATTGTTGTTGCAACTAATAATTCAGGCAAATTAAAAGAATTTGCTCTGCTGCTGCCCAACTTTAAAATAATTTCACAAAGCTCGCTAAACATTACACCAGAAGAAGAGCTTGGTGAAACATTCTTTGAAAACAGCCTCCAAAAGGCTCGAGTAGCAAATAATGCCTCTGGCATGGTATCTCTGGGAGATGATTCAGGCTTGATAATACCAGCCTTAAATAATTTACCAGGATTGCGATCTGCTAGATATGCACATGAGAATGCAACGGACGAAGAAAATAGACAACATCTAAGAAAAGAACTTGAGGCGCTAGATTTAAATCAAACCAAGGCATACTTTGTTTGCGTTTTAGTTTTGGTACAAGCTTCTGCAGACCCCTTCCCTCTGATTGCAACAGGACTGCTTGAAGGCTTTGTAAAAACAACAATGCAAGGAGCCAATGGATTTGGTTATGACCCTATGTTCTACCCAAAGGATAGCAATTTATCTTTGGGTGAAATGAGTACAGAAGAAAAAGCTTTGCTTAGCCATCGAGGAAAAGCTATCCAAGTGTTAAAAAGAAAGATTGAAGGGTTTGCTTCTGAATAAAATGCCTCTCAGCCTTTATGTGCATCTACCTTGGTGTGAAACACAATGCCCCTATTGTGATTTTTCTATTACCACTGAACCTGTAAATGGAAACGACGCAAGGCTAGCAGAAGCAATCATCAAAGACATTAAACATTCCAGTGATTTCATAGCTAATAGAAAATTTAAAAGTGTTTATTTTGGTGGTGGCACTCCTTCACTTGCTTCAAACCAATCAATCAAACAGATATTAGATTCTGTTAAAGATAGGCTTGAGTCCTCTGAAACTGAAATAACTTTAGAGATGAATCCAAATGATGTTTCTGAAAAAAAAGTAGAAGGATTATTGGGAGTAGGTATTAATCGGATATCACTGGGAATCCAAAGCTATAGTGATCAAGAATTGCAAGCTTTAGGACGCAACCATGATCGAAAGTCTGCGATTCAAGCTACCAAAACACTTAAAGACATCAATTCAAGCATTGATTTAATCTATGGCATTGAAAAGCAAACACCTAAGTCAGTTGCTAAAAATTTAGAAACAATTATCGCTTTAAATGTAAATCACCTGTCTTTGTACCAATTAACAATTGAACCAAATACTATTTTTTATAAAAAAGAGCTGTTGCTGCCTGGTGAAGAAGCGATTGAGAAAATGGAAGTCATTGCAAAAAATCTTCTTGAAAAAAATGGTTTTGAGCAATATGAAGTTTCTTCATGGTCTAAACCAGGATATCAAAGCCAACATAATTTAAATTACTGGCGGTTTGGAGATTTCTTAGGGGTCGGACCAGGGTCACATAGCAAAATATCAAATCAGCAAGAAATAATCAGATATAGAAAAATAAAACCCTTAGAAAGTTACATAAAAAATCAAAAATCGGCTGAATTAAAAACAATTGCAGGCAATGAGCTTGATATGGACCTAGCAATGAATCTGCTTAGAATTAAAGATGGTCTGCAACATCAAGACTTAACGATTGATCTGCCTGCAAGTTTTTTAAAAAAATATCAAAGAGGTGTTGATGAGGGCTTGCTGTTAAAAGATAAGATTGGAGCTACTCAAAAGGGGTATCAATTCCTCAATGAGACAATTCAACTATTTTTTTAAAACGGTTAATAAAAAAGTATGTATCGATCTGCCCTCATTTTTTGCCCTCTGTTGGAAGCGAGTGATGGGCATGCCTTCATTAGAAATTTTTTTTAATAAGAAACTTTCTTTAGATTTTTCTGCCTCTTCCTCAATAGACTCAGCATAATTTTCCCAATCCGTTGAAATATATACCGTCCCCTCTTGCCTTAAAACGTTGGCTAAAACTTTTAAAAAGTCATGCTTAATTAGCCTGCGTTTATGATGCCTAGCTTTTGGCCATGGATCGGGGCAAATAATATAAATTTCATCAAAAATTTCATTTGGAAGTTTTAAAAGCAGCTCACGAACATCATCATCATAAATTTTTATATTATTTAGGGAATTCTGAGCGATGCTATTAAGAAGGCTGCCTATTCCTGAAAGATAGACTTCTGATGCAACGACTAGTGCATTCGGGTTTTCGGCTGCTAAGAAAGCTGTGTTTTCTCCATTGCCAAATCCTATCTCTAGAATAATTTTTTCAAAGCCCTGCTTTAATTCTAAGAGCTCATCGGCTCCTGATAGATGATGGTGTTCCAACGATTTTAATGCGCTTTTTTGGGATGCAGTTATGCGACCAAGTCTTTTTACAAAACTTGTTAGGTATGGCTTATCTTGATTAATAAGAAAATGCCTTGCTTAGGCTGCGTTAGACATGGCGGCTTTGAGTTTTTTCAATGCTCCATTTTCAATTTGCCTAATTCTTTCTGCAGAAACATTATACTCATCAGCTAGGTCATGAAGGGTTTCTTTCTCATCTGCAAGATATCTTCTAGCAATAATATCTTTACTTCTATCGTCGAGGGTTGATAAAGCCATGGAAAGCTCTTGTGAATTATGATCAGAGACTTCTTGGGCCTCAACAAGTATTTCTGGACTGGATGATTTGTCTTCAAGGTATTGAGATGGAGAAAGAACATCGCCCTCATCATCACTGCCAGCTGGAGCGTCGAATGCTGAGTCATGCGAGGTCAGTCGATTTTCCATGTGCAAGACATCTTTTACCTCCACATTGAGGTCTTCAGCTATCTTTTCGGCTTCTTCTTGCGTCAACCAATCAAGGGTTTTTTTCTTGCTTCTGAGGTTAAAGAAAAGTTTTCTTTGAGCTTTAGTTGTTGCAATCTTTACCATTCTCCAATTCTTAAGAATGTATTCATGAATTTCGGCTTTGATCCAATGCACAGCAAAAGATACAACCTTGACTCCTCTGTTAGGATCAAACCGATCAACGGCCTTCATCAGCCCAACATTACCTTCTTGAATAATGTCAGCCAGAGGCAGGCCATAGCCTTGGTATGATCTTGCGATGTGCACCACAAACCTTAAGTGTGATAAAACAAGCTGACGAGCAGCCTCAAGATCGTTGTTCTCATAAAGCTTTTGCGCTAGTTCTTGTTCTTGTTCAGCAGTCAGGATAGGAATAGCATGGACACAAGACAAATAGGATTCAATGTCCTTGCCTGGAGTAGAAAGCGTTATTGTTTGTAAGTCTGTACCCATATATATGTTTTAATAATAACTAATTATAAACCATAGTTATTAAGAACAGATAATTATAGCAAATTTTTACTAAAACCACCTATCAGAGACAAAATTGTCCTTTTTTCGTTCAAATTTCTTATTGCTATGAACATAGGGTTTAATATGCTGTCTTTTTTCCCATATTCAAGAGGTTTATGGCTATCTATCTGAAAAATACCTCCCCCTCTAGATCGAAGCACAGCATCAGCTGCAGCTATATCCCATTCAGAAGTTGGACCAAATCGTGGATAAATATCAGCTTTATTATCTGCCAAAGCACAAATTTTAAGGGAACTGCCTTTAGATATAATTTTCAATCTTTTTCCTTTTTTATCTAAAAAATTTAAAAAAGCAGTATCTATAACCGTTCTATGACTTCTGCTGGTAACTATCCGAAGGGTTTCTCGTTTTCTAGTATCAACTTTCATTTTCTTGCTTGTTTGGTTTGCTATGCCTGACCAAACTTGATCAAAAGCTGGCGCACCGACCACACCCAGAACAGGTTTTCCATTTTGAATAAGCGCAATGTTGGTTGTGAACTCATCGGATTTATTAACAAACTCTTTAGTTCCATCAATAGGATCAATTATCCAAAACTCTTTTGCTGGCTTGTAATTTGTTTGCTTGAAATTCTCTTCTGAAACAACTGGAATATCAGGAAAGTGTTTCTTCAGAAACTTAACTATAGCTTTATGAGCATACATATCTGCAGCTGTCACCGGAGATCCATCTTTTTTTTCTTGAGCACTAGACCTTGGATTCTGATAAATTTTTAGAATCTCAGGAAATAAACTACGCGTTAACTCCTCTAATTGAGGGATAATAGGTTCTAAATTTTTAGATAGCATTTCTTTAATGGTAAAGCTTAATTCTACCACTGCAATTCTCTCAGATCTTGACGGAGTTATCTTAGATCTTAGTTACGATATAAAGTTTTGGGAGTTATGGCTGCCAGAACATGTAGCAGATAAAGCCAACCAAAGCATAGAAGAAGCTCAAGAAAAGATTCAAGCAGAAATAGATGCACAAAGAGGGACTCTAAATTTTTATGATCTAAATTATTGGGATGATCTGCTTGATGTTGACTGCATGGAAATTATTAAAGCAAAAGAAGAGAAGTGTTCTTATTTAGTAGGGTCACATGAGGCTCTGCAAAAATTATCTGTTTTAAAAAATCCTAAGCACATTCTTACCAATGGAGATCCAAGGGTGCAGGAATACAAAGCTGAAATTCAAGATTTTCTAAAATTTTTTGACTCAATTTTTTACAGTATGCATGTCGGTTACCCGAAAGAACAAAAAGAATTCTGGGTTTTAGCAAGACATAATTTAAATTTAGATTTTGAAGATGCAATATTTATTGATGATGATTTTAAAGTGGCCACAGCTGCAGTTAAAGCAGGAATCAAACAAGTGATCTGGATCACACCAGGCAAAAATAGAATTTTACAAAATGGCATTGAAACATTTCCTAGTCTTAAAGACTTAGTTGCTGCAATTACTTGAATCTAGATTCTCATAATCGAGAGCCTGCAATATACGCTCAAAGATTTCTGTGTTATCCATCACCCCACTGAACAGCTCTGAGCCTGGGCCATAAGCATAAATATTTATCGGTGAAAGGTCATGACTTCCAGTGGTCCATTGCGCTCTAACATTTGAACCCTTCGGGCGCTGTAAAACCAAGCCTCCGGTAGCATGATCTGCGGTCACAAGAATCAGGGTATCTTGATTTTTAATAGCAAAGTCTGTTGCAGCTTGAACAGTTGCATCAAAATCATCAAATTCAACCAGCATGTATTGAGCATCATTATCATGCCCTGCCCAATCGATTTGACTGCCTTCAGACATTAAAAAAAATCCAGCACAATTTTGAGATTTGTTTTCAAGAAAATTCAGAGCAACTTGAGTCATTTCAAGCTGAGTTGGGGTTCCTTGTCTTCTATCAAATCCGTCTTCAGCAAAAAGGCCTATGACCTGTTGTTTGGAATTGAGTAAATCTTTATCTAACAGTTTCTTGTCATATATCATGAAAGGGGTATCTGCTGATGGTGTGACATTAAAAAATTCTTGGCCACCGCCCAATGCGATATCTATGTCAGAATCTAGTAGCATTTTTGCGATTTCTTTTTCTTTGTAGCGACTATCAATGTGCGCATAAAAAGCTGCAGGTGTTGCATGAGTAATGGATGAGGTTGCAACCAGACCGGATTTAAAACCTTTTGCGCTTAAAAGCTCGGGAATAGTGGGTAGAAATTTTTTCTCAGCATCAACTGCTAAATATCGATTAATTGTTTTAACTCCTGTAGCCCAAGTTGTGGCAGATGCAGCTGAATCGGTATAAAGACTTTGAGCAGAATGATTATAGACAATGCCAGTGATCGGAAAATTTTCAAAAGACAGCCTATGGTCAGGACCACCGGTTGCAAATTTTGCTAAAGCAACCTGATTGGGGCCCATGCCATCTCCAATAAACAAAATAACGTTTTTTGCTTTTGATTTTGAGGCTTTTTGAAGAGCCGTGGATGGTTGTGTCTCAGAGCCAATAGCGACCAGCTCTATATTATCTCTAGACACACAAGCAAAGAGCATACAGGTGCTAAAAATTAGCAAGGATTTTTTCATGGCCTTATCTAAGGGGTTCCAATGATTCTATACGAGTATTATGCACCTCATCAGGGGATAGTGAATAATTAAAATCATAAAGAGCACCTTCCCAATCGCCGTAAGCAATGTTTTGAAGCATGAACCACTTTTCGCCCCAATAATCTGCATACTCTTCAACAATGGCTTTTCTGTTTTGCGGGCTCAAATTATTATCTTTGGCATCTACAAAGTCACCCAAATTATCTCCTGCCATCAATAGGACTCTGTATTCTTGAGCCACCAATGCTCTTCTTGAGCCTTTGTCAGAACCCCAATTATTTTCTCCACGCATTAAAATTGTCTCTTTGGTTTGATCCCAGGGTATGCCGAGCTTAGTAAGATTATTTTGGGTGGCTTCTTTTAATTCAACCACTCGGTTGGTGATATAAAAAATTGTTACGCCTTTTGCAGCGGCATAATTCAGAAAGTCTTTTGCTCCAGGAACCTCGGCAGCAGATGCTTCTTTGCCCCAACTGACCCAGCCTTCAGGATACTTGGTGCCATCAAGAATCATTCGGGCTTCATAAGCAGTGTTGTCTAAAACTGTCTCATCGACATCGACGATGATGGCTGGCTTTTTTCCCTGAATATCTTGTCCTGGCAAAGCGCTCCAAGATGGATCTGTAAGTGCATTGTCTAAGGCTTGCTTAGCTGATCTAAAAGTTTGCAGACTTCCCGCCAGTCTTTCGGCTGCCGTCTGTTGGTAAAGAACAGACATGATATTTTGTTCTTTGAGGTCTCTAACATCTTTGTTTGCGTCATCTGCAAAACTCAGTTCTGTTGTGATCAGAGCATTTAAAAGAAATAAACTTTGCCAGAGACGTGCTTTCATAGATTCAAGCTATTATAATTTTTTGTTTAGAAACCTATTGTAGCCATGAGCAAAGAAATAATCACCAAATTAGATGAGTTAGATAATGGACTTAAAAAACTCAGCACTGAGAGAAAAGTAGTCCTCCCTCATCACAAAACGTTCGAATTAGTCGATGAGCTAAGAGAGATAGTTCAAAACATCAAAAATGAGGTAGATTCAAATGAGTAAATACACATGTTTTGATGTCAGCGTTAAGGATCACGTGGCTCATGTGGTGATGAATCGCCCCGATGAATTTAATTCGATGACTCGATTATTCTGGAAAGAGCTACCAGAAATAGTGAAAGAATTAGATAAGAATGCCGAAGCTAGAGTTATTTTACTTAAAGGAGAAGGCAAGCACTTTAATGCAGGCATGGATTTAGCAAATTTTGCCCCTGCAGATAAGGACGGCCCAAAAAAAGATCCTGCTCGAATGCGTGAAACTTTTTATCATGAAGTGCTCGAGCTGCAAGATACCTTTACAGCTTTAGAAGAATGTCGCATGCCAACCATCGCATCCATTCAAGGAGCATGTGTTGGAGGTGGAATTGATATGGTGGCTGCATGTGATATCAGGCATTGTTCATCAGATGCTTTTTTTAAAATTGCTGAAGTTGATATTGGGATTGCAGCTGACGTTGGAACACTCCAAAGATTGCCGACCTTGATGCCTATCGGAGCGGTCAGAGAGCTTGCTTATACCGGTAGAAAATTTCTTCCAGCCGAAGCACTAGAATTAGGCTTTATGAATAAGGTTTTTGAGACCAAAGAAGAGCTTGAAAAAGGTTCACTGGAATTAGCAAAAGAAATAGCTTCTAAATCACCTTTGGTTACTCGAGTAATTAAAAAGCAAATAAACTACGCACGCGATCACAGCGTCAAAGAAGCCCTTGATTACCATGCTGCTTGGAATTCTTCATTAATTAGTGGGCAAGACATGGAGGCTGCGATGAAAGCTTTTATGGAAAAATCAAAAGCTAATTACGATGACTTAGAGCCAACACATTCATTTTGGGAAAAAGACGGTTTAGTTCCTTAAAAAAACTGGTTCTGATTCAGTCGAAAGTTTTTTCGAGTATTTGTAACCCTCGGCATCAAAATTCTTTAAGTCCTCAGACTTAGTAACTTTGTTCTTAATCATCCAGTGGCTCATGAAACCGCGTGCTTTTTTTGCATAGAAACTAATGAGTTTGTATTCACCATTTTTAAAATCTTTAAAAACAGGAGAGACAACTTCGACCTCTTTAGGCAGTGAACCCACCACGGTGAAGTATTCTTTTGATGCAAGGTTAACAATAAGGTTGGACTTATTAGCCTTAAGTTCCTTCAAGATGTTTTCTTGAACTTTGTTGCCCCAAAACTCATACAAGTTCTTGCCTTTAGAATTCGATAGTTTTGTGCCCATCTCTAATCTGTATGGCTTGATAACATCTAAAGGTCTCAGCTCGCCATAGAGGCCAGATAAAATTCGTAAATGTTTTTGCGCAAAAGTAATATCTTTTTTATTGAAAGTATCCGCTTGCAAACCTTGATATACATCTCCCTGAAATACAAATAAGGCTGGCTGGCTATCAGCGCTCATTTTTTTAGCTGCCGACCAGCTTTGATAGCGATCAAAATTTAACGTTGCCAGCTTATCACTGAGCCCCATCAATGAGGCAATGTCCTTGGGCTCTTTTGTTTTTAGCTCTTTAATTAATTTTGCTGAATCAGATAAAAATGCTGGAGCGGTTGGCTCCACATCAAATTCTTTGGTGTAATCAAGAGTCTTGGCTGGTGATAATAAAACGATCATGGTTCTTATTTTAACTAAATCTCTTTAATATACATAGCATGAGTGATTACTTGGGACGATTTTTTGCACGCCTGATACCTGTTTTGTTGATATTGGTCATGGTAGTTGTCGTTGGTCGTTATTTTTTTGGGATTGGAAGAGTGGATATCCAGGAATTGGCTTTGTATGTCCATGCCCTTATTTTTTTAGGCTGCGCTGGTTGGGCCTATTCTGCAGATGAGCATGTTCGAGTGGATATTTTTTATCGCAATGCTTCGCCTATTTATAAAAAAGCAGTTAATACTTTCGGGATAATATTTTTTCTCTTGCCAATGATAGGTGTCTTAGGATATTACGCCATAGATTTCGTTTCAGCCTCTTGGTCTGTTCAGGAAATCTCTACTGAGCCAGGCGGTCTAAAAATTGTATACATTCAAAAATCATTTATTTTGTTATTTCCGCTCGTTCTAGGTTTAGCAGGAGCAAGGGAGCTATATAGATTATGGAAATAATCCCAATTCTTTTAATAGTTCTCATCTGTGCTGCCCTGCTGCTTGGATATCCAGTTGCATTCACGCTTGCTGGAACCTCAATCTTATTTGCACTGCTTGGTATCGCATTAGATTTTTTTGATCCTAATTTATTTAAAACCCTGCCCATGCGGATTTTTGGAATCATGAACAATCAAACTCTGCTTGCTGTGCCCCTGTTTGTTTTCATGGGCGTGGTTTTAGAAAGATCAGGTATTGCAGCCAAGATGTTAAGAGATATGGCGATTGTCTTTAAAAATACCAATTCAGGTTTAAGCATCTCCATTATTATTGTTGGTGCTCTATTGGCAGCTAGCACTGGTATTGTCGGAGCAACCGTTGTGACCATGGGTCTTATGTCTCTGCCTGCCATGTTAAAACAAGGCTACGACAAAGATTTTGCTTCAGGCCTGGTTGCCTCCACTGGAACATTGGGTCAAATCATTCCTCCCTCTATTGCATTAGTGCTTCTTGGCGATGTGATGTCGAACGCCTTCCAAAGAGCACAAAATAATATGGGAGTCTTTTCGCAAGAAACTGTTTCAGTAGGAGACTTATTTGTTGGCGCAATTATCCCAGGCGTCATGATTGTGACCGGCTATTTAATTTACACGATCATTGTTAATAGAAAAAAAGAATTTATGCCCATTGAAGAAATTGAGGGTGAAGCAAACATTTTAAAAACTCTGCTTCCACCTGCAGCTTTAATATTTGTAGTCCTTGGGTCTATTATTGCAGGCATAGCAACACCAACTGAAGCTGCAGGCGTTGGAGCTTTTGGAGCTCTTATTATTGCTGGGCTCAATGGAAGTGCAAATCTAGAGCTACTAAAGGCAACAAGTTACAAAGCTGCGACAGTTACAACGATGATTTTCAGCATTCTTATTGGTGCTTCAATTTTTTCATTAATTTTTAGAGGTGTGGGTGGTGATCTTTTGGTAGATCAGATATTTGAGATGATGCCAGGTGGAAAATACACAGCCCTTTTATTTATTCTGCTAGCCATCTTCCTCTTTGGTTTTATCTTAGACTTTATAGAGATTTGTTATGTGATTATTCCCTTGGTGGCACCGCCACTCTTAATGATGGGCTTTGATCCTGTTTGGCTTGGAATCCTTATGGCGATTAACTTACAAACTTCCTTTCTAACTCCACCCTTTGGCTTCTCTTTGTTTTATCTAAGAGGGGTGGCAGATGAAAGCATTAAAACCACTGATATTTATAAAGGAGTTGTTCCCTTTATTTTGATTCAGTTAGCTGTATTATTGATTGTAATAATTTTCCCATTTTTTATTTTATAAACCTGTGAATTCAAACTCTCTACTTTTTGCCTTTGGTGCCATTACTTTTCTTGTAACTTTTTCTTGGTTTAAATATGCTGCCATGGAAGTTTTTAAAAATGAACTTGATTCTAATTCTCCAAATCAAGGGGTTTGGTCAAAGCTATTTAAAGTTTTTTTGGTCGACTGGTTGGTATGTATTGCTGGGGTTCTTGGAACAGGGGTTCTATTTGTAACTGTCTTTAATATGGCTCACTAAAGACCAGCATTATTTTTTTCTAATGCTCTCTCTGCTCGGTAACTAGATCGAACCATAGGCCCAGAAACGACTTCCAAAAATCCTTTGGATAATCCTATTTCACGATACCGATCAAATTCTGCTGGTGTGACCCACCTTTCAACCGGAAGATGGTTCAGTGTGGGCCTTAGATATTGACCCAAAGTTAAAATATCTACTTTGTTAGTAATTAGGTCGTCCATGGTCTCTTCTATCTCAGCATCGGTTTCACCGAGACCCAGAATCAAACTTGTTTTCGTGAGAACTTTTGGATTAATTCTTTTTGATTCTGCTAAAACATCAAGAGTCTGCTCATACCCTGCTCTAATATCTCTTACAGGATGAGTAAGCCTTTTCACGGTTTCAACATTTTGAGCAAATACTTCCAACCCACAATTAACTAGGGTCTCGATGGAAGAAGATAAGCCTTTGAAATCAGGAGTTAAGGCTTCAACGGCAGTATCTGGATTAAGTTCTTTGATGGCTTGAACAGTTTGCGCATAATGCTCTGCCCCGCCATCTTCTAAATCATCTCTGTTAACAGAAGTGAGAACCACATATTTAAGACCCATGGTCTTAACAGCCTTAGCTGTGTGCATTGGCTCATCTAAATCCAGCCAACCCTTTGGATTTCCCGTATCAACAGAGCAAAATTTGCATGCCCTGGTACAGACAGAGCCCATTAACATAAAAGTGGCTGTGCCTGCAGACCAACACTCTGAAATATTTGGGCACATAGCCTCTTCGCAGACAGTGTTCAGGCGTTTGTCTTGGACTTGTTGTTTGACGGCATTAAAGTTTTTATCAAAAGTTGCTTTTACCCTAATCCACTCAGGTTTCTTCTGATTTGGAACCGATGCATGCTTGTTAGCTTTCTGACCATTTTTAACAGCTTTGATGCCATCTCGATTAATAATCTTTTGTGTTGGGATAATTTCCATTAACTAAATAATATTTGCATTTCCTTTATTGCGACTGATTCTACATCTTCAAGGGTGACATTTGAATCAAAATCACTGATTTGAGTCACTTCTAAGCCTTCATAGCCACATGGATTAATCAAACCAAAGGGCGTTAAATCCATATCCACGTTTAAACTGATGCCATGATAAGTTCTGCCTTTTGAAATTCTCAAACCAATGGATGCAATTTTTTTTTCTCCCACATAAACACCAGGCGCCCCTTCAACAAATGAACTCTCAATTGAGTAATGTTGAAGGATTTTTTGAATAAGGTTTTGTAAGTTTGCTACCAACGTCTTGGGTCCTATTTTTTTTTGTTTGATATCCAGTAAAAAATAAATGACCAGCTGACCTGGGCCATGAAAGGTGACCTCGCCACCCCTATCAGTCTGAATAATAGGAATATCTCCTGGGTTTATAACATGGCTGGGATCTGCCGCTGTACCAAGTGTATAAACTGGTGGATGTTCTAGTAGCCAAATTTGATTATTAAAAGGTTCAGCTTTTACCAATGAGCGCATTTGCTCATAAGTATCAGCATAGGCTTGAGTGCCTAGTTTAAGAAACTCAGGAGCTATCGTCACTGTTGGTGCGCGCCTCAACAAAAGCGTCTTCGGCAATGGCATGAAAACTTTTTACTTCTGCCATAAAAGTTTTAAAAGAATCATAAACTTTTTTTACATCCGGATCATTGGCAGCAGAAGTCTCTAAGATTTCATCAGAAATAGCTCGAAATTCATTAATCACATCTTCCGGCAATTCTCTTAATTGCACATCGTGGTTGGTGATTAAATCCTGAAGCGCTCTGTTGTTTGATGCTGTGTACTCATCCAATAAATCTTGGTTTACTGCCTTGGCTGCTACCGTGACAATTGATTGGAGATGGGGTGGTAAGGAATTCCACGCATCTAAATTAATGGTGAATTCCAGCATGGAGCCTGGCTCATGCCAGCCTGGATAATAGTAGTATTTAGCAACTTGTTGAAATCCAAAAGCAAGATCATTGTAAGGACCGACCCACTCAACCGCATCAATGGTGCCTGTTTGCATGGCGGTGTATAACTCGCCTCCTGGAATATTAACTGGGATGCCGCCAGCTCTTTTGAAGACTTCACCGCCAAAGCCTGGGAAGCGCATTTTTAGTCCCTTGATATCATCAAGTGAATTAATTTCTTTATTAAACCAGCCAAACATTTGGGTGCCGGTATTGCCTCCAGGCATAGGCTTCATGTTGAAAGGTTTATATAGCTCTTCCCAAAGCTCCAAACCTCCGCCCCGATTAACCCATGCATTAATTTCATCTGCAGTAAAACCAAATGGCACACCAGCAAAAAACTGTGCAGCTGGAACTTTGCCTTTCCAGTAATAAGCGCCGCCATGCCCCATTTCTACTGCGCCTGAAGAAACCGCATCAAAGACTCCCATGGCAGGAACAAATTCTCCTGCTCCATAAACCGTTACCTTAAGTTGGCCTTGTGTCATTTCTTCAACTAATTTACTAAAACGTTCTGGAGCCATGCCTAGACCAGGATAATTCTTGGGCCAAGTGGTAACCAATGACCATGAAAAGTTTTGAGCTTTTGCCTTGGCCGCTGAGCTTTGTTCAGCTTGGCCACATGCCATAAGCAAACTTAAGACCAAACCAATAATTAAAAAATTTTTCATCCTAACATCTCCAATTTAGCAAAGGCTAATACTAACCATTTGCTACCAGCTTTTTCAAAATTTATTTGAACTCTTGCTGATTCACCTGATCCCTCATAGTTTAAAACGACACCGAGCCCAAAGGTAGGGTGAACTACCTTTTGCCCTAACCCAATGCCCACCTCATCTTTAAAGTCCATGGTCGATTTTTTTGGTTTTCGCACATAAGAAGTGGTCACAGATGCGCGTGGTCTAATCTCTTCGATGAAAACTGCAGGGATTTCTTTTAAAAATCTTGAAGGCGGATTAAAGACATCGGATCCATGTAACCTTCTAGATTCTGCGTGGGTTAAATAAAGTTTCTTCATGGCTCGAGTAATACCGACATAACAGAGCCTTCTTTCTTCTTCTAGTTGGGAGGGAGACTCAATAGACCTACCATGCGGAAATAAAGTTTCCTCTAAGCCGGTTATAAAAACCAATGGAAATTCTAGGCCTTTGGCTGAATGCAAAGTCATTAACTGGACAGCATCTTGGAACTCATCGGCTTGAGTATCTCCAGCATCTAATGACACAGTATCTAGAAAAATTTCTGCAATCTCTTTGTGAGATTTTTCTTTTTCAAATGATTGCTCAAAGTTTTTTGCGGAAGTAACAAGCTCTTCAAGATTTTCGATTCTTGTTTTACCTTTTTCTCCAGCTTCTTTTTTATGGTACTGATAAAGACCAGATTTTTGGATAATCAATTCCATCAAATCCGACAGAGGAGTTGTATCAAGGAGTTCTATACAATGGGTAATCAGCTCTAGATAGGCTCTAAGACCCTGACCAGCTTTGCCACTCATTTTCCCTTCATCAAGAAGCTTTGCTGCTGCTTTTATATATGACAAGTTATAGGCTTTAGCGGCATCTCTAATTTTTGCCTGAGACTTAACTCCGATCCCCCTGGTTGGATTGGCAATAGATCTTTCAAATGCAGGATTGTCATGCGGGTTAAATACTACTTTCAAATAGCTCATGGCATTTTTAATCTCCATTCGTTCATAGAACCTAAGACCACCATAAATACGATAAGGAATATTGATTCGCAAAAGTGCCTCTTCCAAGGCTCTGGATTGAGCGTTAGAACGATAAACAATACCCACATCTTGATAAAGCTCGCCACTGTCCATCCAGTTTTTAATGGTCCCAGCAACAAATCGTGCTTCATCCTGTTCGTTGTATGCTTGGTAAAGAGTGATGGGCTCCCCCTCAAGTGAATCGGTCCATAGGTTTTTCCCTAAACGGTCCTGATTATTATCTATTAGTGCATTGGCCGCACTCAGGATTACGCTGGTAGAACGATAGTTTTGTTCTAGTCGAATGATTTTGGCTTTTTCAAAGCTTGCCTCAAAAGAGGCAATGTTCTCAACCTTAGCTCCTCGCCAACCATAAATCGACTGGTCATCATCACCAACAGCAGTGATGGTCGAAGCCTCAGAGGCTACCTCTTTGAGCCAGTTATATTGAATGGTGTTGGTGTCCTGAAACTCATCGACCAAAAGAGCTTTGAATCTGTTATGAAAAAAATCTTTGACGGTTTTATTGGTCTTAACTAGTTCATAAGCCTTCAGCAATAACTCGGCAAAATCTACTAAGCTGTCATTAAGACAGGCTTCTTCATAATGCTTGTAAATGCCTTTGACCGTTTGAGCATAAAAGTCCCCCTTGTCATTTACCTTGTCAGCACGAATGCCCTCATCTTTCCAACTGTTAATTTGCCATTGCATTTGTTTGGGTGGCCATGCCCCATCATCAAGACCTGCCTCTTTAACTAAGCGTTTGATAATCCGTAATTGATCATCGCTATCTAAAATAGTAAACCCAGAAATAAGCCCTGCTTCTTTGTAAAATCGTTTGAGGGTTCTATGCGCTAAGCCGTGAAAGGTCCCGCACCACATATCGCCTACAGGAGATTGCAGCAACTCTTGAATTCTTGATTGCATTTCTTGAGCTGCTTTATTAGTAAAAGTTACCGCCATGATGGATGAAGGGTTAAGACCCATTGCTTCAACGTTCCACGCAATCCTATGTACCAGCACCCTCGTCTTGCCAGAACCTGCGCCGGCTAGAACTAAAAGACTCTTATCTTCAGAGGTCACTGCTTCTCGCTGTGGATCGTTTAAGTTTTCTAGTATGTGAGAAACATCCATTAGGGGTTCATTTTTTAATCTAAGAAGCCTATTCTAACCTTTATGCAAACTAAATTATTGAGAGAAATTAAATTAGCACTGCCTAACTTGAGAAAATCTGAAGTAAAGGTTGCTGAATTTATATTAAATAAGCCTAGTGCCATTATCGAGTTAACTACCGCTCAGGCTTCCAGTGAAATAGGTGTTAGCGAGCCTACCTTAATTAGATTTTGTAAAGCGGTAAATTTTGATGGCTTTCAAAAATTCAAACTTACTCTTGCTCAGCAGCTAGCTGCAGATGACTACTTTAATTCCTATGAAATCGATCCCGAGGACTCCATTCAAGAACTTACAGAAAAAGTTTTTGACAGCACCATCAGTGAAATTTTGAATGTTAGATCGCAACTTGATCAAGGAACTCTTGAGGAAGCCATTGAAACTCTAGCAAATGCTAAAAGAGTAGAGTTTTACGCATTTGGTGGATCTGTGCCAATCGCCATGGATGCCCAGCATAAATTTTTTCGTCTTAAGATACCCTCTTCTTGTATTTCAGATCCTCATATTCAATTTATGTCAGCAAATTCACTCAATGATAGAGATGTTGTTGTAGCCATCTCTCAATCTGGTAATACAGCGGCTTTGGTTGAAAGCATAAAAACAGTCAAAAGCTTTGGAGTGATTGTGATCGGACTCATGCCTTCAAATACTCCTCTTTCAAGAATTTGTGATATTTCACTAGATATTGATGTGGGTGAAAATGCTAGGTTAACAAGGCCCCTGACATCAAGATTAGCTTATATGGCGATCATTGATGTGCTGGCCGTTGGCGTGGCTCAGCTTAAGCCAGAGGCACAAGATCATTTATTCAATATTGTTACCAGTCAGAATTCTTTAAAACTAAAATAGCTAATATCTTAGATTTTCTCTGAACCAAAGATTGACCATCCACTTCTCGCCTT
The DNA here is from genome assembly GCA_902593675.1 of uncultured SAR86 cluster bacterium. Taxonomy (GTDB): domain Bacteria; phylum Pseudomonadota; class Gammaproteobacteria; order Magnimaribacterales; family D2472; genus D2472. The sequence goes on along the minus strand of CACJJI010000003.1, from coordinate 177,505 downwards.
TATGCACAGGCATGCCTCCATGCAAAGATCTAGGGTTTATGCGAGGATGAGTAGCAGCATCATCGGGAAGAGTGTTATGAAAAACTACTGCATCCCCTTTTGTGGGTGGGATATTTATACCAAGCTCTGGAAATCCAGTTTCTCCGCCCTCCTCAACATCGTTTAAATAGGCGATTACTGTTATCATGCGTTGACCTCCAGGTTCCCAGTTCTTTTTTCCATCCTCAGTTTCATAATCAAAAGAGTCAAAATGAGGTTTGTACTGAGCCCCTTTTTTATAATATACAAGCTGATATTGCTCAGCATTTCGAATTGGCATTTGAACAAGAATTGAAAACCTTTTGCTTACTTCATGAACTATGTCATTGGCACTGTGTTCTATCCAACAATTTTCACTTGTCCTGCTTTCATGCTGAACATGCTTATCTGGGCTAATAACCGTAGAAGGCTTAAGTTTTCCTTTTGATGCATCAATAAAAGCCTCGCATTCATCATTGCTAAGAAAATTATTTACCACATACAAAATAGGATCGGCTGAAAACATAGTTACATTATCAGCAATTTTTTTTGGAAATTCCTTAGTCATAATTAGAAATAATTGTATGCTAACTATTTAAAAATGGCATAAAAATGAGCATATTTATCTCAATTGCATCCTATCAAGATCCTCTGTTAGTTTCTACGATATTTAGTGCATATAACAATGCACAAAATAAAGATAAGCTTGTATTTAGCGTGTGTGATCAATCAGATAGTGGAATCAAAGTAGAAGAAATAGAATTTAGAAACCAGATTCATTATGAGCATATTGATCCTCTATTTTCAAAAGGCCCTTGTTGGGCAAGACATAGAGCACAAAGCTTTTTTAATGATGAAGACTTCTTCTTACAAATTGACTCTCACACTCAATTTGCCAAAAACTGGGATCTTATCTTCATCGAGCAACTAACTAAAATTTCCTCTATTGAATCTGATGATGGCTACTTTAAGAAACCAATCATTACTTCCTATCCTAGAGGGTTTGAAATCATGGATTTTGAAAAAGGTTTGTTTGGATTGCACATGGAAGATAAATTTACACAGTTAATCATGTATCGAGAAGATAGCTTGTTTTCATCTGGCTCTTTTTCAAGGCAAATTGGAATACCAACCAAATGCAATGAAATTACGCATGGAATATTAATGGCTGCTGGTTGCATCTTCACAAAAGGATCTTTTGTAGAAGAAATTCCATATGATCCGAATTATTATTTTTATGGAGAGGAGCTTTCGATGGCATTGCGCGCATTTACACACGGCTACTCATTTTTCCATATTCCTGATGCGCCTTTATTTCATCTTTACACTGATACCAGCAATATATCTAGAAAGCTTCATTGGGACCCAGAAGATGACCAAAAGAGGGCTATTAAATGGACCGAATTAGATAAAAAAAGCTTAAATAGGCTAGATGATTTGTTTGCGGGCAACGTTGAAGAGCCCATGAACCTTGGCAATGAAAGGTCTTTAGAGGATTATGCTTTAATCAGCGGCGTAGACTTAAAAAATAATGTAGTGTTAGATTTGGAAAAAGCCACTAAATCTAATTTTCTTGAATCCCTTGATTGGAAAATTAGCCCGCTTAAACAATAGGAGAGTTTTATGAGTGATGAAGCAAAAGAATTTTTAAATAGTTATGGTGATTTTGTTACCAAGGTAACTAGTGATCCAAGCTTGGACCAAAGCAGTTTAGATGCTCGCATGAAAGAAATTGATTCGTCGTCTTCAATAGAGTCTGCGAGACTTTTAACAGCTGCACTTGGATTGGGAAGTGAGACAGGTGAGTTTGTTGAAATAGTGAAGAAAATGTTCCTTCAGGGAAAACCAGCATCTGAAGATAATATTTTTCATATGAAAAGAGAGCTTGGAGATATTATGTGGTATTGGGCTACTGCCTGTATGGCATTAAAACTTGATCCATATGAGGTCATCAAAGAAAACCAAGATAAGCTTGAAGCAAGGTATGGTGAAAGTTTTGAAGTTGATAGAAGTGAGCACAGAAAAGATGGAGACTTATGATGGCATCGCCATTGCCAAGCTAATTTCTTCTAGAGCTAGTAAGTAGATTTTTGATTTAAATCGTCAACGGCCTCTTTAAATTCATCGGTTAATTGATGCACTAACTTTTGAACAGATGGCGAGTCTTTAATTGAGCCAATGCCTTGACCAGAACCCCATATATCTTTCCAAGCTTTTGCATCGGTATTGCCACCGGATCCAAAATTCATCGATGATTTATCTGCCTCTGGGAGATTGTTGGGATCTAAACCAGCATTTTCAACCGAACCCTTTAAATAGTTACCATGAACGCCAGTAAATAAAGAAGAATACACGATGTCGTCAGCAACGCTGTCGATAAGCATATCTTTATATCCCTGATCTGCATTGGCTTCTTCTGTGGCAATAAACCTAGTGCCTAAGTAAGCAAGATCGGCGCCTAATGCTAGACTGGATGCAACGGCGCTGCCTGAACTTATAGAGCCAGAAAGAATAATAGTCCCGTCAAAAAATTCTCTGACCTCTCTGACCAAAGCAAAGGGTGATAGTGTTCCAGCATGCCCGCCAGCTCCAGCACATACTAAAATTAAGCCATCAACTCCTTGTTCAGCAGCTTTCTTTGCATGTCTAACGCTGATGACATCATGATAAACAAGGCCACCGTATGAATGTGCGGCTGCAACAATTTCTTCAGGCGGCCTGAGCGAAGTGATGATGATTGGAACTTCATGCTTTACACATAACTCCATATCACCCATTAATCTATCATTGGATGCATGGCAAATTTGATTAACTGCATAAGGCGCGATTGGTAAATCTGGATTTTCAGCTTTTGCTTCAGCTAATTCTTCTTTGATTCTAATCAACCATTCATCAAGCACGTGTTGTGGTCGGGCATTTAATGCGGGGAACGAACCTACAATTCCTGCTTTACACTGAGCAATGACTAGCTCTGGTCCGGAGACCAAAAAAAGCGGTGAGCCAATCACTGGAATTGCTAAATTATCTTGTAAAATTTTTGGAAGTGGCATGCTAATCCTTATTAGAAAAAAGCTAGTTTAACTTATGCCTTGACGTTATTAAATAGCAGTTAAAGAATTAAAAAAACTCATCTGCAACCCAGCTAATCGACCAGTTATGTCCCAGTCGATTACCTTTGTAAGTATCTGGAAGAACAGTCACTAAACTGCCCTTGATATTAATTTGCTGAGGGTCTTCTAATAGATCTTTGAATGCGCTATCGAGTTGATGTTGGGTCCGCCATTCAAAAAGTGATGAATTTTTTGGAAGAATTGTAATAGGTTCATAGCCACATATCTTTGTAAGCATTGGCATTCCCAACAAGGGAGAAGCAACAACATGAACCTCTATTGGAGTAGCGGCATTCCAATGCTTTAAAATATTGGCAACCAATATTCCTCCATAACTATGGCCCATTAATGTTACTTTTTTATAAGAACTACTTTGACTTAATAGATTATTAATCTCGCTTGCTAACTCTTCTGCAGAGCTTTGAAAACATCCATTAGCAGGCCATCGATAAAAGTGCATATGCTTCTGCTTTGTATCAATTGTTTTAATGGGATATATCCATTCATAGCCCTCACTGCTTCCTCCATGGACGGCAATAAAAACTTCCTGAGCCTCATCTTCACTTAGCTCCAATGCATTCAAGCCAAAAGGCAGATCAATTAACCTCTTTCCCAATGTTTTAACAGAAATTTCATCACTCAAATCATTGAGCTGAATAGGAGGCTGAGGAGCATTGTTACAACCAGTCAAAAATAAAGTAGCAGCTAGGGTATAAAAAATTTGTTTCATAAATTATTTAATAAAATAAGCAACGCTATGATCATCAAAGTCTTTAGCGCCAATTCGATCAAAGCCCATCTTCTCATGAAAATTTAATGAGGGTTGATTAACGGGTTGAGTGTTAACCTCTAATGCTATTGGCAAATTATCATTGCTGGCATGAGTAAAAATATCTTCATATATAGCTTTTCCCAAGCCTGCTCTTCTGTGTCTCTCATCAATTGCCACTCTATCTACATAGAGGAACTTTTTTAGCCTCTGGGTAAAAAATTTATAATTTTCAGACCCATAAGCAGAGCCTTCTCGCATGCAAATTATAAATCCAACAATCTCATCCTCTTTCAATGCTAATAAATTGTATGCGCTAAAATCGATCAATTGTTTTAAATGCTGCATAGATTCAAGCGAGCCAACCTCTGGAGTATTTGCCTGATTTAGATGATAAATTGACTTAAGTTTGGCTTCATTATTGCTGCTATTAGAAAAGGTATGCAATCTATATTGTGGATTCATTTCTTTAAAATACTAGCTACTCATCAAATCTATGTAATACAAAATAAGATTAATTATGTCTAGGTACATGCCAAAGGCAAGATCTATAGCTGTATTCCAATCATTTAAACCTTCCTCAGAGATCACATTAACTCTGCTAATAGATGCCAGCAAAGACATCGAAAAGGTAATAATTCCAAGCACTGCTTTTATCTTGCTTGCAAGCCTTGAAATACCCCTAACTAAACCAATTAACTCCCAAATAATTAGGGATAAGATTAAAAGGGAAATTGTTGGTACAAAGATTAGATTTGCAAAGTTTATTCCAGTAACAGAGACTACAACAAACATTGCAGCTGTTGTTAAAGTCGCGGCCTTAAGGCCAACCATGCCATCGTTTTCATCCGCGTCCATGATCATAAAACCAATAAAAGTGCCATAACCTATGGCGCTGATAGTCATAAAAATAAATTGAATGAATGAGGCTGAAAAAATTATGAAAGCTGTAGCTGTCCACATTGAGATGATGGCGAACAAGATTAGCCAAAAGAAAAACAAGGTGGTGGCTTTGGTTTGCACGATACAAATATCTGTCTGCTTGTTTTGGTTAATGGCCTCTGCAAAAGCAATACCTAGAAATGTCTTATTTGCGTAAAAAGCTCTCTTGCATTGTTGAATAATAAAAAACATGCAACCATACAAAACCACTAGCTCAAAACCAAGAATTAAATATACTTTTAAAGCCAGACTCGTTGTGCCCATAAGTAGCCCTAGTTGCTAGAGCCCTCTCTGATAATTTCAACGTATGTTTTAATGCCTGAAATAAAGCTATTAATCTCTATGCTTTCGTTGGTTCCGTGAATGCCAGTCATATCCTCTGGAACGATATAAAAAGGATTAAATCTAAAAGAATTATCTGCAATTTTTGAGTAATGTCGAGTATCGGATGCCGCGATCATTAGACCTGGAACTGGAATAATCTCACCATAAACTTTTTCTAAGGCAAAAGAGACTATTTTAAATCCGGGAGAATCCCAAGATGATATTTCAGACGCTTCCCTGCCTCCTAAAAATCTAACCTCCACCTCATTTGATCCAACAACTCTCCTAACATGATTAGTTACGCTTTCTGTCGTATCTCTGGGATGAAGCCTAAAATTAATTAGGGCTGTTGCTTCAATTGGAAGAACATTACTTTTGATGCTTCCATTTAACATGGTTGGAGCTGTTGTTGTTCTAATCATCGCGTTAATGACTGGTGTTGAGGATAGTTGTGAGTCGAGAATCCCTCCAAATAACCATCTATTGGCAAATAAAAAACGATATCCAAATGGCATATGTTTGCTGACTTCATTAAACATAGCGGCACTAAGCCCTTCCAAGCTTCCAGGCAATGGTTCTTTTTCAAGTTTTACAAGAGCTTCCGCAAGAATTGTGACTGCTGTTTTTTTTGGTGGTGTGGAGGAGTGTCCTCCCTTGGCCTTTGCAATAATCATTAGATTTACACTACCTTTTTCAGCAACATTAATAGGAGCAATAAACTTATCTATACCAGGAAAGAAGCCTTTATTCACAAATGAGCCCTCGCCTAGCGACCAATAAAGTTGAACGCCTTCTTGCCTAAGCTTTTCTGTTATCAAGGCTGCGCCGCTGCCACCAACCTCCTCATCATGACCAAAACTAAAATATATTGTTCTCTTAGGTTGAAAATTACTTTTAATTAAGTAAGTGGCGGCTTCCATTAAACCAATTACTCCGCTTTTATCATCGAGTGCACCTCGACCCCAAATTCTATTGTTAGAAATTACTCCAGCAAATGGATCTTCCTCCCAAAGGTCTTCAGTTCCAGGGATTATAGGCACAACATCATGATGGCCTTCAAACAAAATTGGGGCCAGCATTGAATCACTTCCTTGCCATTTAAAGAGTAATGAGTGCTCAAGCTGTTCAATTTGCATTGCTTGATGAAACTCAGGATAGGTTATTGCAGCCCACTTAATAAATTTATTAAACTCCTCGTAAGGAAACATTTCTTTGTCTTGATAGGAAATCGTCTTAAATCTTATGGATGTAGCTAAGTTTTGACTTGCTCTAAGCTCATCAATTGAAATAACTTCACCTGTAATAATTCCATTAGCTGGGGGTGTATGACTAAAAGTTCTATACAAAGCTATTGATAGCAGTAGAAAAAGAATAATAAGGATTGAAAGGAATAATTTTTTTAACATTTGTTACTCAGATAAAAAAATATTAAGAGGCTATGACAGCTCGGGACGCTTCCCTGCAAAATTTGAAAAATACTCTTGAATAAATTTTAAATCCTTTTCAACATCTCCCGAAGGACTAAAAAAATCTCCAAGCTCAATAGTTTTATTTGAGAAATCAATTCCTGCCATCATAATTCTGCTGTTGGTTTCGTTAGCAATTCGTAAAAAACCTGATTTAAGTCTCTGAACTTTCTTTCTTGTGCCCTCGGGTGCAATAGCAATTATAAAACCCTTGTATTTCTCAGTAACATTATAAATTTCATTTTTTAAAGCTTCTGGATTCGCTCTATTTACCGGAATCCCTCCCATTTTCCTTAATAGCCTTCGAAAGCCTTTTTTAAAAATAGAATGCTTGCCTACCCAGTGAATATGGACATCTAAACTTAAGATCAGTGACATGGCTAGAACAAAATCCCAGTTTGAAGTATGGGGGCCAGCTATTAACACCACCCGCTCATCTTTTGGTAAATGGCCTGTGGTTTTCCAGCCCGTAACTTTCATTAAAAATTTACCCAGCCATCTAAGAGGTCTAGGTCTATATGCACGCAAATGATCGGGAATGAAAATTTTGTATTTGCTCATTTTGGGTAGTCTATATGGTTTTAATGTCTAGTTCTATTTTTGGATGCCTGTTAGATTTTCATACTTATCTATCGCATCTGCGATTTTTAGTCTTACATCGTCTTGAGCAGTTTTTTTAGTATTTGCATAAAATGGATGAGGAAGTGTTGCTAACTCCTTAGCTTTTTCCATGACCCTTTCCATAAATTGATCTTCAGAAACAACCTCATCGATATAACCGACTTCAATAGAGTCCTGGACTGAATAAGTATCTGAATGGTAGACAGCTGGATAAAAATATTTTTTATTTACTCTGGCTTTGAGTATTTCCATAATTTGGGGCGGAATATCCATATTATTTCTCACTTCATTTGCCTGACATACATATTTTCCATCAATAGCAATACGATAGTCTGCAGAGCAAGTTACAAATAATCCAAGGGCAATTGAATGCCCGGAAACAGCTGCAACAATTGGTCGGTCAAACGAAAACAATTCTAAAAGAAGGCGATATCCTAACTGAACCATTTTAGTGATTTTTTCCATATCGCCTGTTGCCAATGTTTTTAGATCAAATCCGCCAGAGAACAACCCCTCTCTACCAGTTATAACAAGTGCTCCTGAATCTCTTGGTACCTTTATCAAAAGTTCATTTACTTGAGAAAGCATGTCATATGAAAAAGCGTTAGCTTTACCGTCATCAAGCTTAATTATAGAAATATCATTTTCCTGAGATAGGGTTGCAATTGAATCTGCCATTTTGTCTTGAATACCTAATTAATGAGTTGAATATATATTAACAAGAATTACTCCATTTACTATGAAGAATAATCCTAATATAGCCTGCCAGCTTAATCCCTGCCCATAAATAAAATAAGACAAGACGGCAATAGATAAAACTCCTAAGCCACTCCAGCAAGCATAAACAATTGCAAGAGGAATGGCTCTTAAGGCAAGCGTTAAGAAATAGAATGAAGCAAAGTAACAAAGGCTCATTATTAAAGTGGGTAACTTTTCAGAGAACTCCTTTGTAAGTGGAAGCATTAGAGTTCCCGCAACTTCAAAAATAATTGCGCCTAATAATGATAAATATGCTGACATAGATAAATTTTGTTTTATTGAGAAATATTGTCTAGGTAAGTCTGAACCTTAAGTTTAGCGTTCTCCCGAATATCCATATAAAAAAGCGCATAATCTAAACCATGATAGTTTCCTGCTGAGCCACCAAATGCCTGAAATCTGGTTCCCGTCTGATCTGTTGCAAAAAGTAACCCATTCTTGCACTGAGCTTGAACATATTGCTTAATTGGAGCCTCCAAGGGCCCAAAAGTTTCCCCTTTAGGGCCATCATCCCCGGTAAAGTCTAATGCAAATTCACCCGAAACATAGACGGCACCCTTGGCATCAGAAAGATTAGATATGGCCCCCTCATTTTTCCAAGTGATAGGATTAACACAAATATTATTTTTATAAATTGGCATTTCCTTGTTCAGATAAGTTACATTGAATGTATCCCAATGCACCATACATCTCAGTTGTGTTGGGCTATCACAAATGGAAATTTCGCTCATTTCATTCATTCTATCTTTAGAAATTGTGCCGCCAATAACATAAGCCCCTATCATCCTTGAATATAAATCTGTTCCATCAATTTCTTCTGCTAGTAATCTAATAGAATGGTGCGTGCCTTGGCTATGACTTGCAAGAATAAACGGTCTTCCATTGCTGAAGTTATCGATAAAATACTCAAAAGATTTTTTTACATCTTGATAAACAAATCCATGAACCTCCTCTCGAAGTTCATCGGTCCCAAAATAACTATAGATAGATGCCTGACGATAGTGAGGTGCATAAATGCTACAGCAACCATTGAAGGCGCTAGCTTGATTGGCCATCATCCACTGAGTATTCTCCTTTGTGGCCGACTCTGCTTCTAAAGGGTCAGTCCAATGATGTCCTTTTAAGTAGCCGGTTGGGTGAACAAAGAAAACATCTACCTTCGAATTTAATTGATCGATACCAACTTCCCCAGCGGGAATTAAGTCAGCCTCATCGACTATCTGAGGATGAGATGCCCAAGAACTTTCTTTTGAGTAATCAAGTTGTGGAACGGCATCGTTGGGGTTAAAGGGGTGATCTGGCCCACCAAAGAAATAACCATATGCCGTTTCAACTGTTAAGCCTTGGTCACGCAATTCATCGATATATGGGAAAACCCAGGCAACAATTGCTAAAAGTAGGCACGCAATGATAAGAAGTGTTTTTTTCATAAAATTAATTGATTTTTTTAAGTAGCCAAAAACCGAGCCAGGTACTAATAATTGCTTTAAATGTTTGAGAAAGAATCAGTGGTAATGAAAAAATGAAATTCAGCCAAGCATTCCAAAACCATGAGTAAAACCAATCTACTATTGGTAGCAATAATGTGAAGTAGTGTTTAATAAATTCAATGTTGGATAGTGTAAGGACCTTATAATCAGATGAGAGCACAACCTGAATGCCCAATAAAACAATAAAAATTTGGATGGGTGTTGTGGCAATGCAAAAATATGCAATAATTTTAAGAAACGTATTCATAGAGAACCTACTCTATGAATAACTATAGTGTGTTTACAGGAGAAATAAAAATGTATAAAAAATTTAGTTTACTTTCGCTGTTGATAATTTCTGTCTCAATAGCTGCCTATGAGCCTTATGGACCTCATACCTCAGACAAATGGCAAATATGGGCTTATTCAAGCGCCGCCCCTTCTTTTATTGGAGATAATGCTGCAATCATAGGTGCAAGTGGAGAAGTTATTAGAGAAGGCAGTAATGGCTGGACATGTCAATCTGGAAATCCAAGACCCTATCCTGAAAAAGGTTGGAAAAATCCTCACGAGGCTATGGCAGTATGTCATGACGATGAGGGTATGAAATGGATGATGGCATATATGCAAGGCAAAAAACCTGAAATGGAGCGGGATAGTTTCATGTGGATGCTTAATGGAGATATGGGAGAAGATAACACTAAGGCCGGAGTCTTCAACAAAGAAGATTCAACTCCAGGCGAGTGGATTGAATCTGGGCCTCACTTAATGCTAATGCCAAAAGATCCAGCTACCATCGAAAAATTTTCTACTGATTTTATGAGCGGAGCGCCCTATGTAATGTTTGCAGGCACTGATTATGCGCATTTAATGATACCCACAGAAGGTTATTACAAGTACACCAAATAGTTAACTTTATAGAAGCCCTGTTTTAAATGGGGCTTCTACTTTGAGCCGCTTTGCCAAGCTATTATAGAAAGAGGAATGGTCAGCAAATAAATTAAGGCTAGGACATTGATGGTAATCCAAAGAAAGTTGATCATGCTTAGCGCGATGATAGAAAATATAACTAGAAACGCTAACTTGGATTGGATGAATACTCGCTTTCGCTTTATTGAAAAAGTTGGAATTCTGCTTACAAGTAAGCCGCTTATTAAAATAATATAGCCCGCTACAAAATTAAGGTTTTCATAGGCCCAGTTATAACCCATAAATGAATGCGTTAATGGCAACATGATTAGAATCGCTCCAACGGGGGTTGGAATACCACTAAAAAAGTGCTCAGGCTCTCCATCTGTTGTCTTGGATTTCTCTAATCTCACATTATATAAGGCCAACCTTAAGCAAGAAAATATTATGAAGGCCAAGGCAGCAAACGCACCGATGCCATGATCTTGATTAAAAATAGACATGTAAATCAACAAACCAGGTGCAATTCCAAAGCTTAAGAAATCTGATAATGAATCTAACTGAGCTCCAAGATCGGATTCGCTTTGAAGGTGCCTTGCTAGCATGCCATCCAGGACGTCGCATAGTCCAGCAAACAGAATACAGACAATGGCTAAATTAAAATCTAATTCAATGGCAAATCTTATTGAGCTCAAGCCAAAACTCAGGCCAGTCAATGTAATAACGTTTGGCAGAAGAACTTTAAAATCTAATTTTTTCATTTGTTATCTTAGTGCTGCCAAAATTGATTCTCCTGCAATGACCTTATCTCCAACTTTGCATTTTTCTATTGCATCCAATGGCATATATATATCCACTCTTGAACCAAATCTTATTAATCCGAATCTTTCTCCTTGAAGAAGTCTATGATTTGGTGAGATGAAGCTTAAAATTCTTCTGGCAATTAGGCCTGCTATTTGAACAACCACAATCTGGGTTCCATTTTCAGTTTTTATGATCAAACTATTTCTCTCATTTTTGTCACTAGCTTTATCAAGACTCGCATTAAGGAATTGGCCCGTTTTATAAATAATATGTTCTGCATCCCCCTGCACAGGGCTTCTATTCACATGAACATTAAATACATTCATAAAAACACAAATACGCTTCATTTTTTCTTGTTTAAGTGGAGTCTCTTGCGGCGGATAAGCCTCATCTATTAAGCACACCTTGCCGTCCGCTGAGCTAATAATAAAATTAGGATCTTGGGGTGTATCTCTCTTAGGGTCTCTAAAAAACCAAAGAATAAAAGAAGTTAAAACAAAACCAACTGCGGAAGCAGCCTGCGAAATCAATGTTAGAATTATTGAGAGCGATAAGGAGATTGCTGCAAACTTAAAGCCCTCTGGATGAATATAGGATCGTCTTTTTTCTAAATGATTCATTTTTTATCTAAGAAATAGTCCGGCATTTTATGCCATAAAAGATATTTTTAAAAAATTTATTGCTAATTAAACCCTATGATTTGGCTGTATAAAATTAGCATTGCCATTGAAATCTGTAAAATTAAAGTTGCCCACAATATAATTTTCGTTATTGATTTGGGCTGCAAGTCCTTGCTCAACTTGCCTGTTAAATACAAAGCGCCAATATTTATAATAGGAAGCCCCAGTGCTGCCCAAATACCCGCAATCAACAAAAGAGTGATTGGATTAGGAAGCAAAAAATAAGCAATGGCTGAGAACAACGGTATAACAAATGCAATAATTTTAATTAAATGTATTCTTGTATTTTCTTTTTCGACAACCAAGCCAATTGAAATTAAATAGTCTGAAATTGTTCTGGTGAATGCTGCGGTTCCAGATAGCAAGGTTGAGAAAAGAACAAAAAAGGCCAATGGAATAAAAAACCATTTTGCCCAAGTTCCCAAAATTGTTGTAAACATATTCAAGAGGGTTTGAATGATATCTCCGTCAGGAGGAGGATAAAGCCCCAAGGTATTTAAGACGGCTGCACCTAAAAGAAAAAACGGAAGAGTTCCAATAGTTACAAAAAAGACTGTTGCCCAAACATCTGTTTGCATTACTTTAATCCAAGCTTTGACTTCATCTTGATCGCTGTTATGTTTGGCATAACCTTTTTCTAAGCACCAATAGGTGTATGCCATAATTTCTCCATAACTTATTCCAGTGAAGCCAAAAACTGCTAGAGCTAAAGCTGCGTGCTCAAATGGGAATGAAAATGTAAGGCCTCCTATAATTTGTGGGCTTGAAATTGCATAGGGAGTTGATTGCATTGAAATAGCAATGATTAAAGTAACCACTGAAAAAAAGAACACCATTCCAAGTAGAATTCTTTCAAGTGTTTGATAAGTTCCTAGATATAAAATAAACCATGTGATGAAGCATGCAGTTGCAACCCATATTTCAGTGCTCAACATTGGGATCATTAGGTGGCCTGCTTCTGCAACAGCGCCTGCAAGACCGCCCATGCCTGCAACAGATGGAATCACACCAATGAACATAAACCAAACCAACCACGAAGCTTGCTTGCCATTAAGGTTTGTTTTTGGCCCAGGCATATCTGAAAATGACTCCAGAAAAGTCTGATTGGTTGCTATGACATAACGACTAATCTCGGCTTGAATCAGCGGCTTGCTCCAAAGACTTAACAATAGCCACCACAACAAGGCAAAACCAGTTGCTGCTCCCAACAATGGTGATAGGGCTATCGAACCACTTCCAACAACACTGCCAGTCACAATAATGCTTGGTCCAATAAATTTTATACGCTGAATAAATGAAGTAGGCGCCTTAATCATAGTTTTTTTGCAGGAGTACTACATCCTTTGATTTTATTTCACATGTCCAGTTCCTTTGAGAGGCTATCACCTCGAAGGTTTTTTCACAATAAAAAGTTACATGGGTTGGATCTCTTCGATAGTGCCAATTCTCAAACATCTCATCTGAAGTTAAAAAAGAAGTCATCACACCCAGCCAACCTCCTGGTTTTAATAGGTCATTAAGAGTATTAAACTCTTTAAATGGATCATGAAAATGCTCTACTGTTTCTGTACAAGTTATAAAATCATATTGCTTTGAGAGCGCGTCCTGATTGGGATAAAAGAATGGGTCATACAGAGAAACCCTAAAACCTTCTTGAGTTAGCATATCTGCTAACGCTGGCCCTGTACCACAGCCAAAATCTAATCCATGAGAACCATGGAATAATTTTTCTTTAAGTGGATCAAAGAGTTTTGATAAAAACGCTCGATATTCTTTATCTTGAATATCATTATTATGCTCTAAGTATCGCTGCTCTTCTTCTGATGCGCTGATGAAATATGCTTTATCTAAATACTTGCATCCACAAATATTACAACTCCAATATGTTTTACTGTCGAAGGTTTCAAAACTTGAGACAGCATCAGACCTGCAGAGATTACAGATCATTTTTAAATAATTTTTTTAATGCCTTCAATCGATACAAGCATTCCTTGGTGAATGCCATCTGCAAAAATATCTGGAGAGATTTCAGTAGTCCAGTTCAACATGCACTCCTGATCATTGAGGGGTGCTATTTGCATGGTAGCTAGATGATGTTCAATGGGTGCAGGAGTCTGTATAGCAGAATACTGAAGAGTCATGTTTGCATGATCTTGTTTTAAAATTTTTTCTGTAATCTGTCCCATCCCGGTCATTTCAAAATGTCTACAGTCACCTTCTAACGTAATCTCGTCAATTGTAGGAACCCAATCACATCTTCCAACATCAGAGAGGACGGACCAAAGCTCTTCTGCCGGGCAATTAAACCTAACTTCTTCTTTTAATGTTTTCATTTTTTCGTAATCTGAAATTAATGTTCTTTAAAATTTTTCTCCCTAACATAACCAACTCTAGTTGTTTTGAAATGCTTCAAAGGCACTCCGAGACGATTGATAGTCTCAATAACATTCTGAGAAACATTGCCATAAATCTCAATAGTAAAACCATCGGCTAGCTCAGCATGTTTCGCGACATAATCTTGAACTGGTGGATTTGCATCATGCTTGATAAATGCTTCACTGTTTGAATATACTTCAGTCCATGTGAAGGCAAGTGGATCATCTGGATCAGCATCGAAATTGTGGAATAACATGCCAGGCTCACTTAGCTCCACTGCATTATCAACTTCGTTGGCTATATCAAGATACTCTTCAACCATTCCCTCTTTAACATGAATTCTTGCAATAAGAATAAATGGATTATTTCCATCAGCAGATTTGGGCTCATGATGAGCGGCTTCTGAAATAGGCATGATGGATATTGATAATACTAATGCAAAAAATAGTTTCATGTTTTATCTCCAATAAAAAGTTTAATTCTACAGCAAAGCATCAAGAATTAGCGCCTTGTTCGGCTTGAAGTACCACCTCTATAGGCATTTCAAAAGCGCTGCGTTTTAAATGCCATACCTGTGAAACAGCATCAATATTTAAGTCGCCATAGTAATGAGGAAATAAGCCGCTTCTATTACCAGTAGGAATCGGGGCCTCAAATTTTATTCGGTCATGGGTTTGCGAATGATCGACTTGCAGAAGTACGACTGATTCTTCTTTTGCAAAATACAAAGACAAGGTTGCATTAAGTTGAGCTGCTGTAGAAAGATGTATAAAACCATCTTTTATATCCAGTTCAGTAATTATCACTCCTGAAGCCTGAGCTTTATCCCACTCATTCAGGGTAAGCACTTTATAAATTTGATTATCCAAATTAAACTCCTTGGTCGAACTCATCCCATTCTCAGATAATGCAGACATAGAGAACATTAATAAGTATGTTAATAGCTTTTTCATTTCAAAAACCTTAGTCGGGTGCCCTCCAAATAGAGTAAAGCTTTAAAGAGCCATACAAAGCCCAAACCACAACGAAACCCCACCATAAAGCAAAAAACCAATCATTTTTGTTGGTTCCGTTCCAATCAAGCCATTCAAAGATAAATGCCTCAACAAATAAATCAAATGACAAAAGCAAAAAAAATCCAAAAACCCACAAAAGAAAGAAATTTGAGGGCTTTATAGGCATCTATTACTGGACTAAATCCACCTTCTGGTTGATTTAATATATTTTTCAAAGTCATGAGAGAAAAGATCTTTCATCGCTCTCTCTTCAGGAATAATTTGAAACTTTGTTATGTATGCGCAAAATAAAGCGACCAGAAAAATGCCACCTAAAAGATTAAAAAATACAGATATTGAACTTAATATAAGTGCCATACCAAGATACATTGGATTGCGAGTATATTTAAAAATCCCATCTGTAACTAACTTTGTTGCTTGTTCAGGGCTCAGGGGGTTGACGGTTGTATTATCTTTTCTAAATAATCGAACAGCAAATATTAGAATAAAAAAACCCAACAAAAGTAGAAAAATTCCAAGATAAGTTGAATACAGAATTTCAACTACAGGAAGCATTTCTCTAGAAAGATAGATTGCTAAACCAAACATCAAGGTAACTATAGGTGGTGGAATTTTTGTTTCCATTTTACTTAACCCTCCTAACTCTTAAACTGGTTTTTTTTCCTTCGACCTTCATGACATAGCCACTCATGAAACCCTCAGAAATAGAAACTGTTTGCCCCTTACTTACTGGAGCTCGATCATAGAAATCTTTTACGCTTCGCCAAGTTTGGTTATTGTCTAGATTAATATAAATCTTGTAATTACCACGTTTGCTTACATTAACTATTTTTGATGTGATAGAAAAATCTTCTTTTGGTTTTTCTAAACCATAATCCTTTTCCTTTTGTTCATCGATTTTTATAGCTACTTTTTTTTGGGGAATAATTAATGCTTCTTGCATTGGTTTTTTTTCTTTAAAAACAGAATCGTAACAGCTAAGTCTTTCAGCTGGATCAATTTTATCTACACACTGTTGTATGTCTGAGTTATAAGAAAAAGCCGGTACACTTAAAAAAAATAAGCCAATAAAAACGACAGGCTTAAATTTAAATGATCCACGCTGAATTTTTTTAAATATTAATTTATTAAAATTTTTCATAGTTTTAAAAATATAACCCTACAACGTAAGAAGTCAAAAAGTTTTTTGTGATCAGATCCCCTAGACTTTATTTTTTATATGGGTGCTGGGCGGCTCAATAAATGTATTTAACCTCTCGCCAAAATTATTCTTATTCTTAATATCGTTAATCATGGATGCCCAAGCCATAAAAGTTATCTTTGTGGGATTATAAGTATTTACATTATTGACTAAGCCAAACTTCACAGGCTCTTCTTCAGGTTCAAAGGTTCCAAACATTTTGTCCCAAATTATTAAAAGATTTCCATAATTCTTATCTATGTATTGCTTGTTAGAGCCATGATGCACTCTATGATGAGATGGGGTATTAAAAACCCACTCGACAAAACCAAGCTTCCCAACAATTTGCGTATGACCAACTATTCCCCATAAAGTACTCATAACTCCAGCTACTGCAATGATTGTTGGATCAAATCCAAGCAGTGGAAGCACCATAAAAAATGGTATTTTAGAAATAGGGCCAAACCATGCTTGCCTAAAAGAAACTGCAAAATTCATTTCTTCACTTGAATGATGGCTAAGATGAATTGCCCAAAGAAACCTAACCCTATGTGACATTCTATGGTAAATATAAAAAACAAAATCGATCATGATGAAAGTTAAGACCCACATTGCCCACAAAGGCAAAATACTAGCGAGCTCAAGAACCTTAAATTGATACAAATAAAAATGAAAAGCTAAGGTTAGCCCTTTAATGGAAAAAGCTACAATGATATTGCCTGTAAGCAGGCCAATAGTGCAAAGAGTATCTTCTTTCTTATAGTATTTCTTGTTTTGCCAAGTAGAGATTAAAAGCTCGACAAAAATCATAGCCAACACAATTGGTGCACCAATTGCGTAAACTTCATTTACAGTCAGGTCAGTCAAAATATTACCTACAAAAGATATAGGTTAAGATGATTTTAATTTTTTAGCATATTTTTTCGATGAGATGCTAGGCCTTATCTCCATAATCTTGCATATGCTTTGCAGTTCTCTCATTGGTGCCATACATAAAATGGTTCTCCATCTTTTCTCTGTATTTGCTTGCAGGAACTGTTAAGCCTGCTGCTTCAGCCACTTCTCTTATGTGCATAGGAGTGGCTCCACAACAAACACCAAGATAATTAATACCTAATGCTGCTGCTTCTTTACCAAACTCTCTTATTTCATATCTATTACAATATAAAGGATCAAGAGCAGTTGGAAATGTTCTGCCATGAGGTGCTGGACAAGTGCATCCATGCTCATCAGGCAAATTAAAAAATGTTGGATACTCATCTGTTGTTCTAAATGGGAGTGGTAATGCCGCCATATGACACTTAAGAACCTCTCTCGCCTCTCTAAGATAAGGCATCATAGTATCAGGGCCTCTGAAACAGTTCATACCAACAACATCTGCCCCTCTTTGCTCTAATTCTTTCATGGTATCAATAATTGATACTCCATCTCTCATGATATTTTCTGCCATTGGAGCAATGGTTATAACTGAAGGAAGCTTAGCCTTTTGAATAACTTCTAGCGCTGCATATGCTTCTTCAGCATAATAAAATGTTTCACCTACGAGCATATCCGCTCCTTCGTCAACAGCCCAATCAACCATTTCGCTAAACATCCTATAGACCTCTTTTTGTGAATCTTTATCACCTTCAGCCCAAATATTTGAGTTTGAAATATTGCCAGCCATCAAATTTGGCTCGCCACCATCAATTGGATTATCAGCAACTTTCTTTGCTATTTTAAGTGCCGCTCTATTTAAAGGTTCCAATAATTCTTCTTTTCCAATTACTCTCATTTTTTCTCTGTGGCCGTTGTATGTAAAAGCCTCAACAACATCTGAGCCTGCATGCTGGAAATCTTTATGCAGATTCTCGAGCGCCTCTGGATGCTCCAATGCAACCATGGGGACAAACTCCCCAGAAGCCAAATAGCCTCTTTTTTCTACTTCAAATAAAAACCCCTCTGCACAAATCACTGGGCCATCATTTAATCTATCTATTAACTGTCTTTTCATAATTACTTACCTCTAAATTAAAAACAAAAGTTAAACCAATGGTTAACATTCAGCTTTTATGTAATCCTGGGAACTAATTCCGTTTTAGCACTATCTTTTTTATATTGCGGCAATAGGATCAAATTACGATCGATTGTAAACCTAGTTAAAAATTTTGCAATATTTTAAAAATCTAACTTGAATCATCTCTAGGTTTAAATTCGAGTACAGTAGCATTGATGCAATATCTTGGCATGCCGTTTGGCCCATCTGAAAAAACATGGCCCAAATGAATGTCAGAGGTTACTGATCGTATTTCTGTTCTTCTCATTCCATAGCTGTTATCAGGCTTTGTGTATACCGCACCATCAACTGGTGCAGTAAATGAAAGCCATCCGGTGGAGGAATTAAATCTATCTTTGGTATCAAATAATGGAGCGCCACTTAATTTATCAACAAAAACGCCATCTGGAGTATTTTTAAAGATTTCATACTCTTTACAAAACCTTGCATCTGTTCCCTTCTGGAAAGCAACTTTATAGGCTTCTGTGTCTCCAAGCTTAAAATAACCAAGTGCTTGATAAAACTCCTTTGGACTAAGATATCCCTGAAAACCAAATGCCTCCTTGCCGTCTTCTAAAAATAGGATAGTTGGAGTGGCCCATGTAGGCGACTTTATCGCTAAACCGTCTAGCTGACTGGCTAGCCTAAATGTTAGCGGGATATCGCCAAAATAGTCTTTTATAACTTCAACTCTAAACTTTTCACAATACGGACAATAGCCTTCAGCCTCAATAACAATAATCTGTTTGCCTAGAAGTAATTTCGCATTATCAAGGTTTGGCGCTGTTTCTTTTCTAATAAATCTAACCCCTGTTGAGTGATCTGGACAATATCCATTAGGATTTTTTGCTATGTAGTCTTGGTGATATTTTTCTGCTTTATAAAACTTTTTAAGCGGTTTTACAGAAGTTGCAATGGGGCCATAACCTGCAGCTGATAGAAGCCCTTGAAAAGTCTGAAGCACTTCATCAATTACTTTTTTCTGCTGAGCTGTTGAATACAAAATAGTGGATCTGTACTGAGTACCAATATCATTTCCCTGTCGATTGACCTGAGTTGGATCATGAGACTCAAAAAAATGCATTAGAAGCGCTTCAGTTGAAATTAAGTTCTTGTTATAAGTAACCTCAACAACCTCAGCATGATTATTGTCGTTAAACTTATTTTTAAGCTTAGAAATCTCTCTATATGAAGCTTTAACGTCCTTGCCATCAGCGTAGCCAGAAACCGCGTCTATGACTCCAGGCAAAGATTCATACCCCTTTTCAGCCCCCCAAAAACAACCTGAGCCTAAAACAATTTTTTCTGAATGAACGGTAGCATCAATGGTAGAAGCAGACAGTAAGCCCCAAAAGATTGGAAAGATGAGTATGTATAAAGAGAGTATTAATTTTTTCATCAAGTAAAAATTTTATCAAATAAAGTTGATAGCCATATCAAATAAAGCAACGATTGATAAAGCCCAAACAAAACTTCTTAAGGGCTGAGCTTGATGCCCAGATTCATTTGCAGGCTTTAGGTTAAAGCCCGAAATATAAATTGCTGCAAAAATCACTCTTAGAAGAAGCCAGAAAAATGCGGAGACATCATTAGCCTGAACATCGAAGATAATTGAAAGAATGGCTAATGCTAAAAATGCTGGTAACGACTCTTTTAAATTTTCTGTTGCACGCCTTGATCTTTGAAACATTTCCTCCGACATTCTTCGTTTAAGAATTACCGGAAGGAATAGCTGCAAAAAATATAAAAGTAACGTGTATAAAATTATTTCAATCATGATATTTAATTTAAATGCTGAATAAGAAGTGTGGGAATGTTATGGGTATGAGACTTTACAGTAGAAACCAAAGTTTTTTCCTTAACGCCTTTTTGAATTGGCGTGACTTCAATCCCCTCATTTGAAAGTCGCTGATGAGCCTTTTTTATGTCTTTTACATCCCAGGCCAGCCCCCACATCTTGTCGCTGGGCGGCAAACCATCTTCTTGTTCGATAACCTCTATGGTGGTTTTATTCAGTCTAAAAAAGAGCATCCTTTTTTGCCAATGCTCAATAACTTTGTCAAGGGCGAGACGAATATTAAAAATGTCTTGATATATTTCAATGAAGCCATCTGCGTCATTAGTATTAATTACCACATGGTCTAATTTGTGAGGAGATGATGGCTCTATGCCCTTGGGTTGAGGAAGATTTCCCTCAGTGTGTTCGATGACAAAAGAAAAGATGCCTCTTGTTAAATCTGGGGGTAAAAATAAATTTCTCCATTTTCTCATTTTTTGATCGACGGAATTTATCCCCTCACCATCTGTAGGCTCGCCTAAAGGAAAGCCATGATTTTGAAGAGATTGATGAACACCGTTAATATCCTTTGTTGCAAATACCATTCCAATTAAACCCTCTCCAGCATCTTTTAAGTAATGATTTATTAAATCTGCGCCTAAACCCTCACCTGATGGAGATAAGAGCTCAAGATAGGTATTTTGAAAATTAAACAGGGCGTTACTGGTTCCAAGGCTTTTGTGCATACCAGTCCAAACTGGAGGCGTGCCCATTATGAGTTGATAGTTATGTGTGGCCTTTTCTAAATCCTCAACGGCGATGATTAAGTGATCAAGGCTTTTAAACATTTTTAAAAAATAATAAGTCTTACTCGCTTAGGCTAGCAAACACTCGATTGATAAAACCAAGCGAGCTGGTTTCTGGACCGTAGACCTTATCAAAGTCCTCCGTTGGTTTGGTGTCTTTGATTTCTTGTAACGTTTTTCCTTCCTCTATTAATGCGGCAACTCTTGAGCGAACAGTTTTTAACATAGAAATGTATTCCTTTAGAGTTTCTGTATTTGTAACTGGTCCATGTCCAGGAATCACTATGGTGCTTTCATTTATGTGCTTAAGGGTGTCTTCACAAAACTTAATCATTCCGTCAATGCTCCCTCCACTTCCAACATCAATAAATGGATAACCAGAATTATTAAAGACATCTCCTAAATGAACTGCATTTTGTTTTTTGAAAAAGACTGCTGTATCTCCGTTGGTATGAGCTGATGCAAAGTTTTTTAAATCAATCTCACCGCCATTAAAGTAAATCTGCATTCCGTGATCATATGTCAATACTGGTAAAGCTTTCTCAGGATATGGCTGCTGCTTATATTTGGCAATTACCATATTAATTACCCCTCCTTTTGCCATGTCTGCTCGCGCATTAGCATGAGCTACAATCTTAGTCCCTTGGGGGCCTAATGCATTATTACCCTCAGCATGATCAAAATGCCAGTGAGTATTAACAGCATAATCAACTGCTCCGCCTCCAACTTTTGAGATTGCTGCCTGAATTTTATCCATAACCTGAGGGAATTGATCGTCAACAATCAAAACTCCGTCCTCACCAATAGAAACAGCTATATTGCCACCCACCCCAAAGAGCACATACAGACCCTCTGAAACCTTTTGTGTTTGAATTTCAACCTCTTCAAAGTTCCACCCAAAAGCATGCGTCACTTGATCTAAATTCATAGCATCTTCATGGTCTGCAGCCCTAAGATTGCTGGGTGTAAAGATCATAAAAGTTATTACAAAAGCTAATGGAAATATTTTCATAAGTGGCTCCTCAAAAATACTTAAAATTAATTATTATATTTGTTTAAAGTCATTCAAAAAGTATCTTTAAGTTTATCAATTCTTTTTGCCTGTTAAAACTAGTGTTCCGGCCCATTCTTGGGTTTGATTTGCGCGCCAGCTCTCTACATCAGAAAAGCCTGCTTGCCTAAAAAAATTGACCCATTCTGTCTCTTTAAACATTTGCATTCTGGTGCCTACTTTTTCTTCCCAGGAATGAGAATCAATATTTTCGTAATACAAATCTATGCCAACAATTATTCTTCCACCTTCATTAAGCCAAGAGTTAGCTATCTTGTTTAATGTAGAGGCTGGATCTTCTAAGTAATAAAGCACTTCCATAGAGTGAATAAGATCATACCTTTGTGTGGGTTCATGCTCATGAATATTCGCAAGAAAGTATTCTTCGCCGCCTCCTAGCTTTCTTGCTTTAGAAATCATTTGAGGGGCCCCATCAATGCCATGGGCATAACTACAGTTTGAGTTTTCAGCTATTTTTCTTACCACCCAACCATTGCCACAGCCCAAATCTAAAAAGGAAAATTTCTCATTAAGAAGCTCCCTTTCCTTAATTGCAAAATCGAGCATTTCACTAACCGCTGCTGCATGGCCTTTTTCCATGCCAATATCTTTGCCTTGTTCTGCCCAAGTTCCAAACACATCTACTGCTTTTTGCATTCTGAGATTAAAAGCTTTTTTGATAGCCGATGATGACTTGATAATCTGCTTTCATTTGAAGATTATTCTTATTTTGATTAACAGGTTTTAGTATTTCAATGCCAATGCTGTCATTCCCTCTGAAAAAGATATCTAAATTAATATTCATACCTAGACCAACAAATACTTCTGTCCCTCCATAATTTTTAGGATTTGCTGTTTGAACAGGCGCCATGATTGATGGGTTTCTTCCAGACAAAGCGTCTTGATCGACAAACTTTAACCTGGAAGAAATGGAAACCTGCTTTGAAAATGGATACTGTATCCATGAATTAAACTCGGTCTGATCTCCAAAAGACCAACCAGACTCTGATACAACCATCTTTCTTTTTAATTGGGTGCCCCAAGTGATATCTTCATTAAGTTTTCTGGTGTTAGTTAGGCCAAAGATTAGGCTGGATGAGCCATCCCCAGGCTGCATAGCATAGGGCATAATCATGCTCATCTTCTTGCCCATTGGAGTTAATACTTGCGCCATTGAGTCATCGCTGCCGATGGATTTTTTATATGAAATCTCTCCATGCCATTTTGAATTCTTGATTTGGCTGATATGAAACAATGTACTGAAAGAAATATCTGAAAGATCGCTTGAAGACGTGTTAAATTGACCCACCAACCCTCTACCCATCATTGGAGAGTATGAATTAAGCTGCATATCTCTAGACGCATATGTTGCCATCGCCATAAATGTTAGATTGTTTGATGGGGCATACATGACATCAATCATTGTCATTTTCATGTCCATGTTCTGGGGAACCACAGAGAGGTTTGCTGGCATGTTGCCTAGTGGATTAGGCATCTCTAAAATCTTTGAATTGCTTATGTTTTTTCCATCAAAGATATTGCCATTCATCTTCATTAATCCCTGCTTAATGGAGAACATAAATCCGCCATGATGCATGCCTCCCATGATCCCAATTGGAGCTGATGTGTGGCTCATGGAATGATGTTTTGAGTTCATTTTTTCCATTTTGGAATGATCATGCATTGGCTCTCCGTCTTCCGCAAAAAGACCAATTGAAATGCAAGCCAATGATATTAAAAGAAGTTTCATGATTTTTTGAAAAATAATATCACGCCTGAAATAGAGGTAAATAAAGCAATAAATGAAAAAATTTTTAACAATAAATTATCAATATTATCCCTATCTACCCAATCCATAATATGCAGACCCCACATCAGATCCCATATTCTCCATTGAGTAGATCGTATGGCAACGATTTCCCCACTATATGGATCTTGGTAAACATTGATTTCTTTGCCCTCATTGGAAAGGGAGGTGACTTTATACAAAGGTAATTTTCGTCCTCGATATTCTGAACCACGCTTTGGTTCTTCAATAATTTCTATGGTTTGTGGCTGCAGGATTGTTTCTTCTTCTATGATCTGCATTGCAGATTCAAAATCTAGCTTCTCTAATTGTAAGTTATTAACTATTTGGGAGTCTGTTTTAGCAACGCGGTATTGTTCACCGCGCACGTTTTCTATTTTATTGAATGAAAAATAGATGCCCGAGACAGTCCATAAAAGGAGTTGAACTGCTATTAGCAAGCTAATGTATCTATGAAATTTTCTTAAAGTGATTTTTGCCATCACTCATGGCAGGAGCAATCAAGTTCTTTGCAGGCTTTATAATTTTTGTAATGCGCAGAGGCAACTATAATTGAACCCAGCAAAGTTAAAGACTTTTCAGCAAGCTCTCCTAAAACGCCATCTCCAAAAAAAACCGCAAAAACAAGAAGCCATAAACCTGATGCGCCTAAATAAAAATACGAAAGAGTCTTATGATTTCTATAACCGGTGATCAAAGCATACAAACTGACCGGGAGCACTATTATCAGAAATGCCTTGTGGATAAGCTCGTTGTCTATAGATAGAGCAAAAAAACCGGAGGTCAAAACTAAGAATGAAGGCATTAAAAGACAATGAATCATGCATGCCAATGACAGTGTAATTGATGCCTTATCTGCGTTTACTTGTGTATTCATATCATTTGAGGGCTTGATTTTATTGAACAAACTCATTTACTGCAACCATTAAACCATACTCGTCAAGTGGTATCTTAGTTTCTACCAACTATCCCTTAGTTTGCGCAGACCAATAAAAGTTTTTTGGTTATCTAGGCTTGCCACATCTAGATCAAGGCTTGACGCAAGCCCTTCCCGAACTTGATTTTCATTAAGTCTAAAAAAAACATTGATTTGGCGCTCTAAACCAATATCACTAACAAAACTTTCTGCATCCAAGCCATTTTTAAATTTATCTCGCAGAGAAAGTGCAGTCTTATTATCAGGCTCACGATCAAGAGTAAACTCTAAATTGTTCTCAATGTAATCGTGGCCTGGGAAAATCCGAACATCATCAGCAAGTGGGAAAATATGATCCTCAAAAGTCTTGTGGAGGATTTTAGGCTCACCACCAAAATCACACCTGCCTACTCCTGCATTAAATAATGTGTCTCCACAAAACAATGCAGGTTGCTCATCTGCATTACCAGGATAATATAAACAGATGTGGCTCATAGTATGTCCAGGTGTGTCCAATACTTTTAGAATAACGTCGCCACACTGCAACTCGTCTCCAGCGGTCAAGCCTCTATTTACATCGGGTATCGCATCCATTGCATCTTTATGAGAAACTAATTCAGCGCCCGTCGCAGCAATCACGGGACCATTGCCACCAATATGATCGTGATGGTGATGGGTGTTAGCCACTATTGTTATTTTCCATCCCATTGCATTTGCCGTCTCAAGACATGAGGCATGATCCAATGGATCTATGGCTATAGCCTCAGATGTGTTTTCACATGCCATTAGGTACATGTAATTTTTAAGGTCGTTTCGGATAGGTATTTGCTTTATTAGCATTTTATTTTTGATATAGAGGTGCTCAGACCATTAAAAAGAACTTATAAAAGAAAGACTTTAATTGTTGCTTATGAGCAACAATCGCAGTTACAACAGCTACAGCAATCACACATACGCTTAATATAAACTAAATTAACAATTATTTCATTTCTTGCTAATTATCAATCTAAAAATTCTTTTATTTTTTTAAAATGTAACCTTTACTTCCCAAAATAATAATGGTAAGTTTACGTTACATTTTAGCAAGGAGAAAATAATGAAACACTCTTCCAACGAAAAGGGAAATTTAATCATGTATGTAGGACTTGGCTTTAGTCTATTTGGCGTTGTTTTATATGATCCGTTAGGATTGTTATTTCAAGGCACAGGATTAATGGTTATCGGGCTAGGTCTAATTTGCATGTATGTAGGTTACAAGCATTCAAGTGAAGTTGAGGCGGTTAACAAAGCCGCTGATAACTTCGAAAAAAGGTAGGGGAACATCATGGGTCCAGAAACAATAGTGCCTGTATTGGGAATAATGACAGGAATAATAATACCTGTATCAGTTTTTATTTGGCTGTATTTTGAAAGCAAGGATAAAAATAAAACAATATTAGAGATATCTAAAAATATTGATGATCCTTCAAAGCTTGAGGGCTTAATAACCATGCTTGATGAAAGAAAAAAAGAGCCAATTGATTATAGAAGAGCTGGTGTGGTTACGCTTTTTACTGGCGTTGGCCTTTTTCTTTTTGGTGTCTTTTTTCTTGGCTCAATTTTGAAAGGTGTTGGAGCGCTTGTAACTACAATTGGAGTGGGTCAGCTTATTGCTGGCTATCTTTATCCAAGGGAGAGCCAGGAACTTACAAGTGCTGTTGATGCATTTGAAAAAAAATAAAACGGTGAGAATGAATAAATTAGTAGTTAAAAATTGGGCTGAAATTTCACAGGGCCTTGGCGTAGGAATTGGTTTTATCAACTTTTATGTGCTTTATTACTCATGGCACATTTCTTGGGGAATAAGTTTTGCTATTGCCTTTGGACTAGGCTACCTAGCTAGTGCTTTTTTAGAGAATTATGTAGGCGATAAACTTGAGAATACAGAGGCCAAAGAGCTCTCTGATGCTGTTGAAGAATTTGAGGAGAAATAAATGACTTTTTTCAAACGTTTTTTAGTGCTTTTTATATGTGGTGCTGTTCAAGTTTTTTTTGCAACCTACCTGTTGCTTGAATTACTTGGCTTTGGTTTGGCTTGGCACCTCATGAATCATGACATGATGTTTATTCCTGGCATTTTGGTTTTCTTGGGATCTGGGTACTTAACATTTTCTTACTACTTTCTAAGTGACGAACAATCTAATAATGCTTTGTATGATGAATTTAATGCGCTTAGATATTACAAACTTGCTACAGCGGGGTATGTAATCAATGGGATTGGTATTTTTGTTCTATACTCCATGCAGGATTGGTCTAATTGGAGCTTTGCACTGGCCAATAATATGATTTATCAAATCGCAGCTTTTGCATGGCTAATTTTTGGGGTGCTTTTGGTTTGTTTTGCTCTTGGTGATTTAAGAGAATCACGAAATGGGTAAGAGCCACGAAAAGCTTTTAAATAATTTAGAGGACCTGCGAAAATCTTCTGGCTTAACACAACAAGAACTGTCTGAAAGCGCTGAGGTTTCTAGAAAAAGCATTAATGCCATTGAGAATGGCATCTATGTTCCCTCCACAGTGCTGGCATTAAAGATAGCGAAAACTCTTGATTGCACTGTTGAGGAACTATTTAAACTGCCTTAAAACATATGATTAAGCTTGTGACAATAATGAGTTTTATTTTTGCTGTGATCGGAATGTTCGCCTTTTAATATAGAGATTTGAAGCCTTGTAATTCAATGATAGGTATAGAGAAAATATATGAAAAGAAATAGTAATTTTATGCTGTGGTTTGTTGTAATATTTACTATGTTTATGTATTGGTGGTTCATCAATCAATGAAAGATAACAAAGAGAATTTAAGATCTAATAAAGGTGAGTGGATTGGCATTGGCGTAGCAATTGGCGCTGCGGTTTTTGTTGTAACAAATGAGCCTGTTTGGATAGCTTTGGGTGTTGCAATTGGCGCAGCCTTTGAGTGGGTAAAACGAAAAAAATAAGCTTGTTTAAAGCCATGAGGGAATTTAAAAATCTTATTGTTCTTGGACCTTTAATATACGCACTGCATCATTTTGAAGAACACATACTTTTTAATTTTAGGGAGTGGCGGCTTGCCTATTTTCCAGATAATAATCCCCTTCCAACAGAAGAGGTTCTGATAAGACTAATAGCGCTTCTTTTAATATTTGTCTTTGTGCACTTAATCAAAAATAACAGAGGCAGTGCCCATATAGTGTTGTTTTTTTTGATGACCACTCAGGTCGTGAATGCCTTTTTTCATATTTTCTATAGTTTTTATTTTTACGACTTTAGTCCTGGAGCCATAACGGCAGCCATACTCTACCTGCCTATTAATTTTTTAATCATCAAAGCTGCCTATCATGAGGGGTATTTAAGAGGCTACATAGAATTATTTTTGCTTTTTGTGGGAGGCCTCATTACATTTGCTTTGTTTGAGCTTATCGGCCCTGAGGTGATTGCCTTTAGTGTTTTGCTCACGCCACTGTATTATGTGCTGATCAATCGGGCTGAATCTGCGACTAACAATTAATATTGTTCATCTCATAATTTTTCAACAACTTTTTTAATCTCTTTTATGTGATCAGTTGTTGTTCTGCAGCACCCACCAATTACTGATGCCCCGCTGTTAATCCAATCTATCACAAAATCCTTGTAGTCAACAGGAGTGATGGGTTGATGATTGTGATAATGCCATTCATCTGAATCGCTCACAAACCCCTCTAACTTATTTTTTTTGTAGATTGAAGAGTTGGCGTATATCCCAAAGCTTTTTTCTTTTTTTAGTTTTTCAATTGCCATGCTTGCTGTATCTGCATGAACGCAATTGACCAATTGGCAATCAACATCCAATTTAAGGCCCTCGCTAATTGCAAGATCTAACAGCTCGGTGCTTGGCAGCCTATTAAGCTTGTTGCTTCTGGTAGTCCAGCTTAGCCATACCGTATCAGAGAATTTTTTTGCTGTGGATGCGGCAATCATACCTTCATAAATTGATGCCATGGTCTCGCAAATAATGACATCCACTTCACCTCTATACACTTCGCCCAATGTCTCATAGAACTTTCTTAATTTTTTTTCATTTGGACTCAAATCTGGTCTAAAAGTTACGTGAATTGGAGGATAACATCCAGCTATCTTGGTTTGTGTTCCAGTTTTAATTACTGCTTCTTTGCATAATTCTAGCGATCGCTTTGCTAAATCTTCATACGGGGGGGCTGACGGCTCACGTTTTAACAATTCAGGAGTAGCTTGATAGTTTGATGTAGTAATAACATCTGCACCGGCTTCTATATTATCAATATGAATTTGTTTAATAACTTCTGGATTATGTATTAAGGAATAAGCTGACCAAATAGAGGTTTTGAAGCTGGGGAGATACTCGCCACGGTTTTCAAGTTCTGTGCCAAGCGCTGAATCTAATATTAAAGGTTTCATTTGTTTTCTCTCAGAGGTTATTAAAGAGCCTCCATTGGCTAATATTATGGCTTGCACTTAATACAAGCAACCCAGCAAAAATCCCTAGGTTTTTAACAAAATTTTGCATTTCTCTACCAGCATCTGTGTTGGGGTATTCGTTCCAAAAATCATGCATTCCGAAGTTTATGAATATGGTTAAAGCTGCAAGGATTATTGCCGGTTCCTTGATGCGATATCCAGTGATGAGCATCAACCCTAGCGCTATCTGCAATACAATGGTTATTGGCAACAGAATGTTTACAAGAGGTACATTGTGAAGAGCCATATATTCAAGCATAAAATCATAGCGCGGAATTTTTGTAATTCCGGGATATAAAAAATATAAGCCAAGCAATATTCTTCCAGTTGTAATTAAAAATTTTTCCATTGGTTTTCCTTTATTTTTCTATCCAATCAAGCATATCTTCAACATAGATATCACCTTTTGGCTCAAATTCTTGTGGTTCATCTAGACTACAAATGGTGATATAAATATTTTTTTGATCTTCATCAAGAGCACAAGCTAGGGGAGTCCCGCATTCTTGGCAAAAATATCTAGCTCCATGAGAAGAGGAAATTAATTTTTTAGGATCCTCTTTGGTGTATTCAAAACAAGCCCTTGGAACAGCCATCCAAGAAACAAAAGCAGCTCCTGAAATACGCCTGCACATGGAACAATGGCAATTTGAAGAAGGGTAATTGTTGAGCTCAAAACTATAGCGAACTGAGCCACAAAAACATCCGCCCTCTATTATATTATTCACTGTTTTATTTTACTCCACCTGACAGAGTGTTTTTAAACAGTGACTTAGTATTTTATCCATAATTATCTGAAAAATATTGTTCTCTCTCTTCCTTATTCATACCAACAGTATCGTTCATAAAATTATTTCTGTCTTCTCTAGATTTGAAGACCCATATGCAAACAGTATCCTGTGAATGATAGATTGCTTTTAGTTCATCATCTATTTCGCAGATTTCTTTTGGGATTTCTGTCTTGATGCAAATCACGATTTTGAATGTCCTTTTATATTAAGTTATCAGCTTAGGTATTATTCCTAGTTGAGCAAGAATACCAAAGATGATTAACAATATAATGCTGCTGATTATTTTAAGATTCCTCTTTTCAATCCATTCAAATAAGTTATCTATAAATTTTCTTATCTGTTTATCAGCTATATCCATCCATTTAATAGCTTTTCTTGTCCATGAGTCAGTCATGTCAATTAATAATAAAGAAAAGGCTGCGATAATGAGCCACACTAAACCATTAAGGGTCATGTCTATAATCCAACCGACTGCTATCCAGTTTATTTCCATTATGATTTATTCCGCTGTTATGGAGTTGTTTAAGTTTCGTATTGGGGGATTTTCCAATAGATATAACCCTTTGAGCTCCATCATATTCCCAGCCAAGCAAGCAATGCCGTAATACCCATTAGAAAAGCACCTGGCATTCTTAATAAAGCTCTATGTCTTCCCAAACCAAGAAAAATAAATAAAAGCGAGCCTAAAAGGTTGATGCCAATTACCGGATATGCAGCTATAGCAAATTCTGGGTTATAGGCTATATAAATTAAAGTTAAAGCACTTATAAAAAGAAAGATGGTGAACACATGCCAAGAAACAATGCTTAACGATTTTGTTAATGCCTCCATATCGCTATCATTTACATTGCTAATATAAATTTTTCCCCCGATGAACCCATGAAACAACATTCCTGCCAAAGAAAGGAAAGCCGCAATCATCAGTAACCAATAATCCATTTTACTTTTTATCAATACGAATCATAAAGTATTCTACAGTGAAGGATTGTTTTCGTCTTGTCGTGATCATGCTAACGCTCGTAACCCATTGCATCGAACTCGATCCTGCAGTTCTTATATATTTGGTCCTTTACTTTCTGCGACAACAGCTCGGATGCAGGCCTTCTGTTAGTTCGGAATTTGTGTTTGGTTTGTGGATAGTGCGCGACAATATCAAATTCAAGCCTGTCGCCGAGGGTCGTGAGGTCTTCCTGCATATTGTCAAAATTGACAATGAAATCGACAATAGGTTTTTCACCGTCTGAATAGGTTGGATAATTGACGTAATACTTCTTCTTCAGAACACGCTCAAGCTCCTTGTCAAAACTCCAGTTCTTTTTTCCGCGCGCATGATAATAGATATGTGATACAACCTTTTCGTACGGATGCCTTTCGATCGAAAAAGTGAAGTAATCATCGTAAGTTTTTTTGCCGACGTGCTCGCGAATCGCAACAGCCGGCATATGATTGAAAAACTTGCCACGGCGTCTGGCGCGTAAAAATTTCATCTTGCGTGCCTTTATCATATCGCGATATCGCTGCTCTCGAAGACCAGCGTAGTTCTGAGGTAACGTGCCGCCCATGTCGAGCCTGACGAGTTCGTCTTCAAACGATATCGGAGTGATGATGTCATCGGGACCACAGACTTGGCTCAGACTAACCTCCATGCTTGTGCCCGAGGTTTTACGGGTCTTTACGAAAATAAACTTCTTTGCATGGCTAACGATCATTGGTTGCTCTGCTGATTCGACTAAGTCCTTTCTTGCGCCGATAGATAGCTATTTTTCTCGAAGCATCAATGGGTTGCGAAATTCTCTGCCAAATACGTTTTTTCTCCGGATACCAACTGTTAGATTTATCCGGTAAAACGCCGTCCAGAACAACTTCCCAATCCGGCGATGATTCGTATCCACAACCGACCAGATCTGGTGTCATTGTGCCGTGGATTGCCTGCTGTTGAACGATGCGACCGAGATGTTTTCGCCAGATACCGACACTGGTCGGTCCAATACGACGGACGCCACGCATTGCAACCTTTGACTTTTCAGACACCTGCGCGTGTTCATGGTACTCAGAAAATTTGTGTTTTTTCTCAAGCCATGGAAATTTTGCAGTGATTTGGCTTTGTGTGGCGTCAGGGTTATTTACGAAATCCTCGTACCGGATATTGAGAAAACGATCGTGGCCGAACAATGAGCGTGCACAGGCATGCAATTCACGCCAAAGCCTAATGTTCGAGTAGTACATATCCTCGCTCTTGCCGTGCCGGCTAACGATGACATCACGCGGATCGCGCGTTACGTAAATGACATAGAGATTAGGATCGTCGATGACTCCTGGCATGTACAACGTATCTTTGGGTCGTTTCGTGATAACCACATCGTTGTTTTTTGCGGTTACGAGGTGAAAGCGAATCTCATGGTCATAATGCTTGTTTGTCCGAAAACAGGTGACCATCGCCTCGTGCAAGAGAGTGGTACCGGATCGCGGCGAGCAGGCAACAATGTGAATGTGCTTAAACAGACGTCAACTCCCTAGATCATTCTACTGTAACGGATTGTATTGAAACAGTGAATAACTTTTTCACGGTGACAAAGTTTTTTTATTCCAGTAAGAGATGATTGGCGTAATCACCACCGTCGGTAATAACCACCATATCCATATAGGTTCAATATTAACATTGACGACTAAAACAGCAGTAATAACAGCTATGGTTCCAGCCATCATATTGGTTAGATGCTTTGCAATTCTCTCTTTTCCTGTTGCTGTTTTATTCTTGTGGCTTCTATAGTCTCGATATCCGAGCGCTAGTGCAATAAATCCAAAAACGAGAAGTGTTATATATTGAGAATTGTCGCTTATGAAGTAAGTTATAGCCAATGCCCACATCCCCAGTCCAGATAAAATCATTAAACTAACCGCGATCCAATCAATTGTCGTCGCTATGCCTTTTCTATTTTTAGCAAAACGCATGCCTGCAAAAGCTAAATAGAAAGAAAAAATTGCTATTAGAAATAAAAAGGTATTGCTGTTAATAATTGACATTGGAATAGCTGTTAAAAAAATACCAACCATGCACCAGAAATATGTTCTACCTGAAAGAACATGGAATTTTTTTCCTTTCTCAGATGAAACTGCCAGGGCAGCACAAAGAAGGGCAATTGTTCCAGCTAATATATGAATTGATAACAATATACCCATGTTAATTAACTGTTATGTTCTACTCCACGGTCACTGATTGAGTTTAAACAGTGATTTCTTAGCACTCGATATTGTTTTCATCCAGTATCTTTTTTACAGATTCTGGGATTGTTTTATTATTTTCTAAATAATAATCTTTGAGTATGCATGCTTGATCGGGATCAATTCCCAAAGAGTAGTAATTATTAGTCTCGGTTTCAGTGGTAAAAGAGCAAGAGGTTGCTATAAACCCAAACACTAATATTGCTGTGTACTTCATAATGGTCTCCTTAAATCGCTGTTTAAACTTACTCCACCGTGACTGACTTAGCTAGGTTCCTGGGTTGATCTAAATCAGTTCCACGTTGACATGCAACTTGATAGGCAAGGATTTGAAGTGGGATGGTATAAATAATGGGTGCAAGCAACTCGCTGCACTCTGGCATTTGAATATAAACCCCTCTTTCAAGATTAATTTTAGAATTGGGCCCGCCGAAAACATAAAGCGTTCCGCCTCTGGCTTTTACCTCTTCAAGGTTAGACACCAATTTTTCAGTTAAAGTATTTTCAGGCGATAAAGCAACCACTGGGATTTGATCATCTACCAATGCCAATGGTCCGTGTTTTAGCTCGCCTGCTGGATATGCTTCAGCATGGATGTACGAAATTTCTTTGAGCTTTAATGCGCCCTCTTGCACAATTGGGAAAAACATTCCTCGACCTAAAAATAACGCATTGTGCTTATCAGCAATGTTAGGAACTATGCCCGAGATCTCATCAGACAGCTTTAGTGTTTCATTAATGATTTCAGGCAAAGATCTTAATTCGTTGGCAAGATTTTTTCTTACCTCTTTATCTCCATCCAGGCTTTTTGCTATCGACATGGCAAGCAACATAAGTCCTGCAAGTTGGGTGGTAAATGCTTTGGTTGAAGCAACGCCTATCTCTGGACCGGCATTGGTGAATAAAACATGTTCGGATTCTCTGGCCAGCGAACTGGTTGGCACATTACAAATTGATAGAGTGCTCAGATAATCTTTTTCTTGTGCATATCTTAATGCAGCCAAAGTGTCTGCCGTTTCACCTGATTGAGAGATGGTCACAAACAATGTGCCCTCTTCTACAAGTGGATCTCGATATCTATACTCGCTAGCAAAATCTACGTAACAAGGAATTTTTGCTATTTTTTCGAACCAAAATCTTCCCACCTTCCCTGCATGCAAACTCGTTCCACAGGCAACAAACTGAATCCTTTTGATTTTACTAAAAACTTCAGACGAGCCTAGACCAAATATATTATCTAATACGTCCTCCTCTCCAAGCTTCCCGTTGATGGTATTGGCAACCGCTTCGGGTTGTTCATATATTTCTTTTTCCATGAAATGAGAATATTCACCCTTGGTAACGGCATTAACAGCTATATCTATTTCAGTTATATCTCTGGTTACAGGAGAATTCTTCCCGTCAAAAACCTGGAAGTTTTGCTTTGTAATTTCCGCAACATCCCCGTCTTCAAGAAAAACAAACTCATTGGTCAGCTGAGAAAGGGCCAAGGGATCAGAAGCAGCAAAATTTTCTTCTAAACCAACACCAATTAAAAGCGGGCTTTTGTTTCTTGCGATGATGAGCCTGCTCTTATCATTAATATGTATGGCTGCTATGGCATAAGCCCCGTCTAACTCTTTGACTGCATCATGCATGGCAAGAAGTAGATCACCCGAGGACTGAAAATGTTGGTGAAGTAAATGCGCTATGACTTCTGAGTCAGTTTCTGATTGGAAGTTATAACCATCTTTGGTTAGTTTTGCAGTTAACTCAAGGTAGTTCTCTATGATTCCATTGTGGACAATGTGAACCTCTCCGCTGGATGCATGAGGGTGTGCATTTTTTTCTGAAGGCTTGCCATGTGTGGCCCAACGTGTGTGCGCAATGCCGAGTTTGCTTTTTGGGCGTTGTTCAATCATTCCATCTTCAAGCAAGCTAACTTTGCCTAAAGTTCTTAGGTTGAAAATACTGTCTTTTTGATGGAGGGCTATACCGGCTGAGTCATAGCCGCGATACTCCATTTTATGAAGGCCTTGGACCAATAGCTTGCCAACGTTGCGAGATGATGCCGCTCCTATAATTCCACACATATTATTTTTTGTTTTTTGCCCAATCTTCTTTGGTCACCTGTTTGCCTCGAGCTACAGCCAAGGCTTCATCAGGCACATCCTTGGTAATTACAGAACCGGCCCCAACGTATACGCCTTTGCCAATCTCTACTGGCGCTACCAACGAAGAATTTGTTCCAATAAAACTCTCTTCACCAATGGTTGTTTGATGTTTGTTGGTGCCATCATAATTACAAGTAATGGTTCCAGCACCAATATTTGTCCTATCGCCAATATCAGCATCGCCCAAATATGCTAGATGATTGGCTTTTGCGCCATCTCCAAGTTTGGTTTTTTTGGTCTCAACAAAATTTCCAACTTTTGCATTGTTTCCGATTTCAGAGCCCTCTCTAAGACGGGCATAAGGGCCTATGTTGCAATTAGAACCTACCGTTGCAGATGATAGGTGGCTGAAAGAGTCGATAGTGGAATTATCTCCGATAGAAACATCTTGTAAGACAACGTTTGATTTAATGGTAACGTTATCACCTAAAGTAACTTTGCCTTCAAAAATTACATTGACGTCTACAGAACAATCTTTGCCAGCCTCAACTTCACCCCGAACATCAATGCGAGCTGCATCTAGGAGAGTAATCCCTTGTTCTAATAATTTTTCAGCGCTCATTTTTCTTAAAATTGACTCTAACTCATGCAATTCATGCTTGTTATTTGCCCCTACAACTTCAGCGGGATCAGCTTGAATACAATTTATTTTAACCCCTTTTGCAGAAAGTATCTCTACCAAGTCAGTAAGATAGTACTCATTAGCAGCATTTTGGTTGTTAATTTCATCTAAAGCAATTTTTAAAAGGCTGCCATCAACCAATAAAATGCCCGTAAAGACCTCTTGAATTTTTTTTTCTTCAGAAGACGCATCTTTTTGCTCAATAATTCTTAGGGCTAGGTTTTCTTCATTGGTAATTATTCTACCGTAGCCAGTTGGGTCATTTAGCATCATGGATAAAAGCGTGCACTCTTGCGCAGAACCAATAAGTCCCTCTATGGTCTCATTGCTGATTAGGGGAACGTCGCCATATAGAACCAAAACCTTTTCCTTGTCCTTTATCAAATGAGTGGCTACTTTAACAGCATGTGCGGTTCCAAGTTGTTCATTTTGATCTACTGTTTGAATGTTTGGATCGATGCCAGTTATGTGTTCTTTTAAAAGATCTTTTTGATGTCCCACAACAACGGTTACATTTTTGCTGTTTGCTTTAGCGGTTTTAATCACGTGAGAGATTAGGGTATGGCCGCCAAGGGGTTGCATCACCTTTGGCAAATTGGTGTTCATTCGAGTTCCTTTGCCAGCTGCAAGGATAATAGTATGAATATTCAACGTAATAACGAATTAAGCTTGATACAAGTACCTTACTTGTTTTTTCTTAACTTTTGAATGGTTTTAATTCGTGCCGCTGCTTCAGCAAGTTGTGCTGCAGCTTTGGTGTAATCTAACTCTGACTCTTTGTCATGCATATTTTTTTCTGCAAGCTCTTGAGCCTTGATAGCCTCAGCCTCATCCATTGATTCTGCGCGTTCAGCTCTGTCGGACAAAAAAGTGACCAAATCAGGTTGGATTTCAATGAATCCGCCTGAGCAAAAAAAGGTTTTTTCATCATCGCCGTTTTGAACTCGTACTGGCCCTGGGGCAAGCCCAGTTAAAAGGGGTGTATGACCAGGAGCAATGCCTATTTCACCAAGAGATCCGGTAGCAAAAACCATAGTTCCTTCGCCAGAATAAATTTCTTCACTTGATGAAACTATGCTGACTTTAATGGTAGACATAAATTATAAAGTTTTTGCTTTTTCTACAGCTTCTTCGATTGTTCCAACCATATAAAAGG
Organism: uncultured SAR86 cluster bacterium; assembly: GCA_902593675.1. Taxonomy (GTDB): domain Bacteria; phylum Pseudomonadota; class Gammaproteobacteria; order Magnimaribacterales; family D2472; genus D2472. Next base: position 140,235 of record CACJJI010000003.1, on the reverse strand, counting down.
CTTGCTCGGGGAGATCATCATAGTCTCCAGCAAGAATGCCTTTAAATGATTTGATGGTATCTTCGAGTTTTACATATTTGCCTGGGGAACCGGTGAAAACCTCTGCGACAGTAAAAGGTTGGGAAAGGAATCTTTCAACTTTTCTGGCTCTTGCTACAGCCAGCTTGTCTTCCTCGGATAATTCATCCATACCCAAAATAGCAATAATATCTTTAAGTTCTTTATATTTTTGAAGAACGCCTTGAACACCTTGGGCAACGTTATAATGCTCCTCTCCAACCACAAGTGGATCTAACTGCCTGCTTGTCGAGTCAAGCGGGTCAACTGCTGGGTAGATACCAAGCTCAGCAATTTGTCTTGAAAGAACCACTGTTGCATCTAAATGAGCAAATGTTGTTGCGGGCGATGGGTCTGTTAAATCATCCGCAGGAACATATACGGCTTGAATTGAAGTAATAGAACCGTCTTTTGTTGAGGTAATTCTTTCTTGCAAAGCACCCATTTCTTCTGCCAGTGTTGGCTGATATCCAACAGCTGATGGCATTCTTCCTAAAAGGGCCGAAACCTCAACACCAGCAAGAGTGTATCGATAAATGTTGTCGATAAACAATAGAACGTCTCTTCCCTCATCTCTGAATTTTTCGGCCATGGTTAACCCTGTTAGGGCAACCCTAAGCCTGTTTCCTGGGGGCTCATTCATTTGGCCGTAAACCATGGCAACTTTAGATTCGCTTGGCTTCTCAACATTAACAACCCCTGATTCTTGCATTTCATAATAGAAATCATTTCCTTCTCTGGTTCTTTCGCCAACCCCCGCAAAAACTGAAAGCCCAGAATGCTCGGTTGCAATGTTGTTAATAAGCTCCATCATGTTCACTGTCTTACCTACTCCAGCCCCTCCAAACAGACCAATTTTTCCACCCTTTGCAAAAGGACAGATCAAATCAATAACTTTAATGCCTGTCTCGAGAAGATCATCTGATAAAGATTGATCCATATAGCTTGGTGGCTTTCTGTGGATGGGCATTTGCTCATCTGCACCAATGGGGCCACACTCGTCAATAGGATTGCCCAATACATCCATAATTCGACCTAGCGTTTTTTCACCCACTGGAACAGAAATAGGAGCATTGGTTCGCTCAGCGGTTAGGCCTCTTTTTAATCCTTCGGTTGTTCCCATAGCAATAGCTCTAACTATTCCGTCTCCAAGTTGCTGCTGGACTTCAAGCACAGTGCCGGTATCTGTAATTTTAATAGCTTCGTATACCTGAGGGATGTTGTTTTTTTCAAACTCAACATCGATAACCGCTCCGATAATTTGTGTTACTAAACCATTGCTCATTTCTTTCTCCTTAAACCGCAGCCGCTCCACCAACAATCTCAGATAATTCCTGAGTGATGGCTGCTTGTCTTACGTTGTTGTATAACAGTTCCAATTCTTTAATTAAATCACCAGCATTTTCGGTAGCATTTTTCATAGCTAACATTTTTGCTGCTTGCTCGCATGCACTGTTTTCAATAACGGCATGATAAATTAGCGACTCAATGTATCTTGTCATTAAGCCTTCCAATAATTCTTGAGCTTCTGGCTCATAAATATAATCCCAATGTGTTGGTGTAAGTTCATCTGTCTCTTCGGTTGGCAAGGGAATCAGTTGCTCAACTTTTGGCTCTTGTGTCATTGTATTTACAAAGCCATTACCACATAGATATACTTGATCCACCTCACCATTTCTATGAAGGTCTAAAACAGTTTTGGTAAGCCCAATTAATGCATCTGGATCTGGTTTGTCCCCCAACTTTTGAACATTAGCAACCACATCACCGCCAACAGATTTGAAAAAACTAGCAGCCTTTAAACCAATTAATGCGAAGTTTGATTCAATTCCTTGCTCTTTTAATTCTGCTGATTTGCTGATCACTTGTTTGAACAAGTTGATATTAAGACCCCCACACAAGCCCTTATCAGAACTCACCACCAAAAAGCATGCTTTCTTGGTTTCTCTATGCTCATAGAAGGGGTGTGAATATTCAGAGCTTGAATTAGCAATGTGAGAGATCACCTCTTTGATTTTCTCAGAATAAGGCCTGCCAAGTTGCATTTCATTTTGTGTTTTCTTAATCTTGCTAGCCGCAACCATTTCCATAGCCGAAGTAATTTTTTGCGTGCTTTTTATGCTCGCAATCTGCTTTCTTACTTCTTTGGTATTAGCCATTAGTTATAAATTAAAATGTTTGAGTTTTTTTAAATTGTTCAACAACCTCAGTGAATTGTTTTTCGATATCATCGTTCCAGTCACCTGTTTCATTAATGCTTTTTTCAAGGTCAGCTTTTTCAGATGTGAAGTAGCCATGCAATGCCTCTTCAAAACTACCTATTTTTTCAACCTCAACATCATCCATATAACCCCTGTCAGCGGCAAAGATGCTAAGCGACTGTTGAGCCACGCTCATCGGTGAATATTGTTTTTGTTTGATGAGCTCTGTGATTCTAATGCCTCTAGCTAACTGAGCTTTAGTAGCATCATCTAAGTCTGATGCAAATTGAGAGAAAGCAGCTAACTCTCTATACTGAGCAAGTGCGGTTCTTACCCCGCCACTAAGTTTTTTCATGATCTTGGTTTGAGCAGCGCCACCCACCCTAGAAACAGAAATACCTGGGTTAATAGCAGGCCTGATACCTGAATTAAATAAATCAGTCTCTAGGAAAATTTGGCCATCAGTAATTGAAATAACATTTGTAGGAACGAAAGCTGATACATCGCCAGCTTGTGTTTCAATAATTGGAAGCGCGGTTAAAGACCCCGTTTTGCCTTTTACCTTTCCGTTTGTAACTTTTTCTACGTAGTCTGCGTTTACTCTCGCAGCTCTTTCTAATAGTCTTGAATGAAGATAAAACACATCGCCTGGATATGCTTCTCTTCCTGGGGGTCTTTTTAAAAGTAGAGAAACTTGTCTGTATGCAACCGCTTGTTTGGAAAGATCATCATACACAATCAGGGCGTCTTCTCCTTTGTCTCTAAAGTATTCGCCCATTGAGCATCCTGAGTATGCAGACAGATATTGCATTGGGGCCGGATCAGACGCTGAGGCAGAGACAATAATTGTGTGTTCCAGAGCTCCATGCTCCTCAAGTTTTTTAACAACATTTACTACAGTTGATTGTTTTTGTCCTATCGCAACATAGATACACTTAATGCCTGTGCCTTTTTGGTTGATGATTGCATCAACCGCAACAGCAGTCTTGCCTGTTTGCCTGTCGCCAATAATAAGCTCTCTTTGACCTCGGCCAATTGGAACCATCGCATCAACAGCCTTGAGACCAATCTGTACGGGTTGATCAACAGACTGTCTGGCAATAACTCCTGGAGCCACAACTTCAACTGGCGCGGTTGACTCTGTTTTAATTTCACCCTTGCCATCAATTGGATTTCCCAGAGCATCCACAACCCTTCCCAATAACTCCTCACCAACAGGTACTTCTAAGATTTTTCCAGTACAAACAGCTTTTTGACCCTCAATTAAGCCTAGGTAGTCACCAAGAACAACAGCACCTACAGAATCTTGTTCGAGATTTAGAGCTAGCCCAAGAACCCCATTTTCAAACTCGATCAACTCACCGTACATAACATCGCCCATGCCATGAATTCGGACAATCCCGTCTGAAACACTGACGATAATACCTTCGTTTTTTCTTTCCGCTGAAAGATCAAGGCCTGAAATTTTTTCCTTTAATACGCTGGAAATTTCTGATGGATTTAATTGGCTCATTTTTTCACCTTAAAAATTTAATTGGTTGACTAATTTTTTGACCTTTCCCTTAATGGATAGATCCAGAGTTTCATCTCCGATTTTGATAGATAGACCGCCCATAATTGACGGATCTTCTGAAAATTCTATTTTGGAACCCTCTCCATGTTCTGCGAGGAGCTTTTCGATGATAATGTTTTTATTATCTTCGGAGGGTTGGTTTGCAACATTAACAACTATTGAGCTGGTTTTGTTGTGTTGCTCTATTAATTCTTGATAGCTGTTGTTAATTGCTTCAATAAGGTTGAGTCTTTTATTATCTGCGAGAAGTTCTAGCATCTTATTGGCAAGGTTGCCTACTTCACCATCTGCCAAACCTATAATAATTTGAGCAATTTTTTCTTTTGAGAGCTCCGGATCTTCAATTAGTCTGGAAACCTCTTGTGTTTGAGAGACCGCTGATAATAAAGCTAGGTCCTTTGCAACCGCTTCATGAGTACCAGCATCCAGAGCCGCAGAAAAGATGGCTTTTGCGTATGGTCTGGCAAGTGGAGACAACTCAATCATTTACTATAACTCTGAGGCTGCTTTTTTAAGCAGTTCTTGGTGTTTCTCTGGGCTAATTTCATCACCCAGTATTTTTTCAGAAGTATCGATAATGAGTTCTGACATTTTTTGCCTTAGCTCTTCTTTGGCTTTATTAACATCGTTTTCAATTGTTTTAGATGCTGAAGATAAAATCTTTTCAGCCTCAACCTCTGCTTTTTCTGTTGCATCATTAACGATTTGAGAGGCTCTAGAGTTGGCTTTTTCTAGTATTTCAGCGGCCTCTGCTTTTGCTTTATTCATCTCTTGATCAAAGGCAAGTTGTGCCTCTTCTAAGGAATCATCTGCTTTTTTTGCCGCCTCTAAACCATCTGCTATACGCTTTTCTCTCTCTTCCATTATCGCAATGATTGGGGGCCATACGTACTTCCAGCAAATTGCTACAAAAATAACAAATGCTAAAGTTTGGCCCAAGAGTGTTGCGTTAATATTCATTATTTATTTAAGCAGCGAACATTAAGTAAAGACCCAAACCAACCCCAATCATAGGAACGGCGTCTACAAGACCCATTACAATGAAAAGTTGAGTTCTAAGCATTGGGATAAGTTCTGGTTGACGAGCTGCGCCCTCTAAAAACTTACCACCCAATACACCTACGCCGATAGCGGCGCCCACAGCACCTAGACCAATCATAAGACCTGATGCTATATATATAAGTGATTGTTCCATTCTTTTCTCCTAAAAATTAAAGACCTAGTGGTCTTCTGTTTCATGCGCCATTGCCAGATAAACAATGGTTAGCACCATAAAAATAAAAGCTTGTAAGGCTAAAATCAAAATATGAAAAAGGGCCCATACTAAATGAAGGCCCACCCCAAGCAAACCTATTGATATAGAACTAAAGGTTAACATTAGGGCTATCAAAATAAATATCATTTCACCAGCATATAGGTTGCCAAATAACCTCAAACCAAGCGAAATAGGTTTGGCAATTAGATTGACACCTTCTAAAACCAAATTAACTGGCATCATCCACTTTCCAAAAGGGTGGAGAGTAAGCTCTGCCAAAAACCCTTTTAAGCCTTTGATTTTGATGCTGTAAAAAATAATTAAAACAAAAACAGCTAACGCCATCCCTAAAGTGATGTTGGGGTCAGTGGTTGGAACCACCTTGAAATATGCATCTTTAGAATTTTCAACCATGCCTGTTGCTTCAGCAACTTTGCCTGCAAGGGTGGGCAAATAATCTACAGGAACCAAGTCCATTAAGTTCATAAGAAAAACCCAGACCAATACAGTTAAGGCCATTGGGCCTATTAGGTTGTTTTTTGCTGAGGTGAAGATGCTCTGGACATTTTCGTTAACAAACTCAATACACATCTCTACAAAGTTTTGAATCCCGCTTGGGGCCTCGGTTGACAGCTTGGGAATGCCAAGGCGGAACAAACCCACAAAAACCAACCCAAGAAATATCGACCAGCCAAGAGAGTCTACGTGAAATGCCCAAAAACCCATTTGATCAACTGCATAATGGTCGCACGTCCAACCATCTGGTGTTTTGCCGCACACAAGGTTGGTTAAGTGGTGTTGAATGTATTCTGCGCTTGTTTGTTCACCTGATGCTGAAGCCATTTTATGCAGTAATTGGTTTGGGGTTAAAAGTTGAGTTTAAGTATACAAGCAGAAAGACGGCTAGAAGAGTTTTTTCTGTTATAAACATTAAAGATAGAATTGTAAAAATTATAAAAACTGACCACCGAAATATAAAAGCAAGATATAGATTTAAGACTTCGTTTTGTGGTTTGCTTGCAAGATAAATTGCGGCTGCTAAGGCAAACAGGTATCCAATAAAAATGGGTTGAGCAATCATTGGAAACAATGCAACTGAGATCAAAAGACCTAGCGCAGACAACAGGTTATTTTTTAGTATATTAATTTTGATTTAAGTATGTTTTTTTACGGGGCTGATTATAAAAATTTATAGTCTGAAGAACAAGCTTAATTTTTCTTTAATTTTAATAATTTACTGATAATAGACTCTCTTTCATCCTTTGATGAATAGGAGATAGATATTTTTCCTCGTGAGGCAGATTGTTGATCGATCTGGGTTTTATGACCAATGGTTTCTGAAAGCTCTTCTTCTATGTTTAATAAGTCTCTATTCTTGGGTTTTGTTTTGTTTTTTGTTGTTTTTGGTTTGTTTGAAGAGGCGGCATCTTTAACTGTCATACCCAAAGAAACTATTTTTTTTGCAAGCTCTTCTGCTTCTTTAGGTTCCATGGATGCGAGAATTTTGGCGTGGCCTTTTTCTAAGTCACCAGAATACAAAAGATCTATTACAGAGGTTGGGAGGTTTAGAAGTCTCATAGAGTTAGCCACTGAGCTTCTGGCCTTACCTGTAACTTCAGCAATTTTGTCTTGTGTTAAGGAAAACTCTCTTTTTAGTCGGTCATAACCCCTAGCTTCTTCAATGGGGTTAAGGTCTTCCCGTTGCAGGTTTTCAATAAGCGCAAGCTCTAAAGAAAGCTGATCTTCGGCTGAATCAACCATACATGGAGCTTTTGTTAGGCCGGCTTGTTTTGCCGCTCTCAATCGTCTTTCACCAGCAATTAATTCATAGCCTCCTGCTCCTGTTTCTCTTACAAGAATGGGTGATAAAATCCCGTGTTTTGCAATGGATTGTGAAAGTTCGTTTATTTTTTGCTCATCAAACGATTGTCTTGGTTGAAAGCGGTTGGGTTTAATTTGGTTTAACTCAATCTCCTTAATGGATTGTGTGTTTGGGGCGGCAACATCTCCAAGGAGCGCATCTAGGCCTGTGTTAAGTATTTTATCTGCCACTTTCAATTCTCCTAATGAGCTCGCCAGCTAGGGCTAAATATGCTTTAGCGCCAAAAGATGACGGCATATATTGTATTGCCGAGGTTCCATGACTCGGCGCCTCTGCTAATTTAACATTTCTTGGTATTAGGGTGTTAAAAACCAGGGCTGGAAAGTGCTTTTCTAATTCTTCAGAAACCTCTTTTGCTAAATTGTTTCTCATATCTACCATGGTTCTGATGATCCCAAACACCCTGTTCTCTGTTAGGTTTTTGTTTTTAAGGGTATTAATGGTGTTGATAAGTGATGAAATCCCCTCCAGCGAATAGTATTCACATTGAAGCGGTATAAGTGTTGCTGTTGCGGCAAACAATGATTCAAGTGTTAGTTGGTTAAGTGATGGTGGGGTGTCCATTATAATGAATTCGTACTCGAGTGGGTTTAGTTGTTTTTTTAGCTCGCCTTGTTTGCTCTCATTTCTTATATAAACCTCAAGCGCTATAAGGTTTTCTCCACCAGGTATGACGTCGTACCCACTTGGAGACTTGATTATGTGTTCGTTTATGTTGAGATTTTGAGAATAAACTTGGAATAAGGTTCTGTCATTTTTGGGGGTTCCGGCTGCTGTGCTCGCATTCCCCTGTGGATCTAAGTCAATCAATAAAACCTTCCTTTTTGTCGCAGCAAGTGCCGCAGCCAGGTTAACTGCAGTAGTTGTTTTTCCAACCCCTCCTTTTTGGTTGGCAATGGCGATAACGTGTTTCATTTTTGGTTTATTTCTAAAATGTGTCTGTTTGTATTTAATGTATTTGTTTTGTGGATTGTATAAGAGTATTTATTATTGTTCAGCTGGGCAACCTCCTCGTTTATTTTTTCTAAGGAGCCCTTCATTAAAATAAATTTTCCTCCCCTGTTTAAAAGGTGTTCGGCCATGTTTATTATTGATGGCGCTGTGGCTAACGCCCTAGCTGTTATGACATCGAATTTATTTTGGATGATAAGGTTTGGGGTTGTTGCTTTGTCTAAAATTGTGGCGTTTGTAAGTTGAAGGGTGCGAATCATTTTTCTAATGAAATAAGCCTTCTTTTTGTTTTTCTCTGACATGGTTATTTGTGTCTTGGGTTGGTTAATAGCAATGATTAGGCCGGGCAGACCCGCGCCGCTTCCAATGTCTAGTACTTTTTGTGGGGGGTTTATGTGCTCAAGTATAGTCTCGCAATCAAGAACATCCAGCGAAAGTATTTCTTCTTCTGAGAAACGGCCAACAATGTTATGCGCTTTGTTAAATTTTAAAATTTCTTTTATAAAAATTTTTATTAGATCATTGGTTTTGTTTTCGCTTTTGATTGGACTAGGCCTTTTCAGGTTGTTTGTTTTTTTTGATGGTTATTGCAATTAAGTTGGTTGCGGCGGGTGTTACGCCTTCAAGCCTGCTAGCTTGACCCAGGGTTGATGGTTTGTGTTTGTTTAATCTTTCAATAACCTCATTCGACAAGCCTTTTATGTGTGTGTAATCCAGTTGGTTTGGTATTGTCGCCATTTCATTTTTTTTAGAGCTCTCAACTTCTCTTTTTTGTTTCGCAATATAGCCACTATACTTAATTTCATTCGCGGCTCTTTCAAAAAGTTCTTTTTTATCTTCTGAAATATTTAAAACCTTCTTCACCTCTACTGGATCTAGGTCCGTTCTTTTTAGTAAGTCGTTGCCCGTAGCCGGTTTGTTATTTTGTTTTGTTTTGATGTTTTTTATTTCTTTTAAAAACTCTTGATAATTTTTTTCTTTTTTTTCGTATTCTTTATAAGTTTTTTCATCTACGAGCCCTAAAGAGTGCCCTTTTTCTGTCAGCCTTTGACATGCTGTGTCCTGCGATAACATTAGTCGAAACTCCGCACGACTAGTAAACATTCTGTATGGTTCGGTTACGCCATGCAGGGTTAGATCATCTATCAACACACCAATATAGGCTTCACTTCTATCAAATATTACCTCTGGTTTGTCCAAAATAGCTTGGGCTGCGTTTAGGCCAGCCACGAGACCCTGTGCTGCTGCTTCTTCGTAACCCGTTGTGCCGTTAATTTGACCAGCAAGATATAGGTTTTTAATAAACTTTGTTTCTAATGTTGGTCGCAATGATCTGGGGTCAATAAAGTCGTATTCCACCGCATAACCAAATTCTTCTATCTCGCAATTTTCTAACCCCTTTATTGATTTAACAAAGTCTTGTTGTGCTTTGATTGGAAGGCTTGTGGAAATTCCATTAGGGTAAACGAGATCTTTCTCTAGACCTTCTGGTTCAATAAAAATTTGATGGCTTTCTTTTTCGCTAAATTTATTAATTTTATCCTCTATAGATGGGCAGTACCTTGGTCCTATTCCAGATATTTTTCCAGAATACATTGCTGAAAGATGTGTGTTATCAGAAATAATTTTGTGTGTGGTTTTGTTGGTTCGAGTTATGTAACAAGATATTTGAGGAAGTTTTTTTGTTGGTGGTTGGAGGATAGACATCGATGGAGGGTTTGGGTCACCTGGTTGCTCATCCATAAGATTTAAATCAATGCTTGAAAGTTTTATCCTTGCAGGGGTTCCTGTTTTTAATCTGCCCATGGGTAACTTAAGGTCATATAGTTTTTTTGATAGTGGTATTGATGTTTCGTCACCAACCCGACCGCCGGATATTTTTTCACCACCCTTAAACATAACACCATTCAGGAAGGTTCCTGTTGTGAGGATGGTTTTTGTGGAAATAATCTGTTCTCCAGAGCTCAACTCAACGCCTTGGATAATGTTTTCTTTAATCAAAATATCTACAACTTCGCCTTCTTTTATTGTGATATCTGTGTCAGACAAGAGCTGTTGAATGGCCTGTTTGTATTTATCTCTATCACATTGAACACGCAGGGCTTGAACCGCAAAGCCTTTTCTGGTGTTTAGGGTTCTTGATTGAATACCTGAAAGGTCTGTAGCCAAAGCCATAATTCCTCCCAGGGCATCAACTTCTCTCACAAGATGAGATTTTCCCAAGCCACCGATTGCTGGGTTACAAGACATCTGACCAATCGTCTCGATTTTAAATGTTACCAAGCAACATTTCAGCCCCTGACGGTGAACAGCGTGGGCTGCTTCAACCCCAGCATGCCCTCCACCAATTACTATTACATCAAACATATATATAAGAAGTTTATAACAACAATATATTATTGTTGTTATTATTGAGGAGTCTTTTTCTGTTTATAAAGTTCTTAAACCCAGGGCCAGAAAGGCGCATGACCATTAACAAACTATGTAAACCAAACCTCATAAACTGTATGAGTTTGTTAAATAACCTGTGGACAAAAAAAATAAAAAAATTAACCACAAAATACCCACATTTTATCTACTTCCCTATGCAAAAATCATTAAAAATATCACCAAGCAACTCGTCTGGGTATTTAATACCCAAGAACTCATCAAACGAAGATCTAACTAACCTAAGGTCCTCAGCGGCGACGTCTACATCTTTTTCATTTGAAATTTTTTCTATACAAGCATCCAAAGAAGATAGAGCTGTGTTAAACAAAGCAAGATGACGCTCTCTGATAATAAAAGTTTTTTTCGAGACATTTTTACTTTGTTGTATAGAATCAAAAATCATTTTTTTTAATTTTTGCACACCTTTTCCTGACTTAGCAGACACAACACAGTCATATTGATCAATAGGGTTTTTTTCATCTGATTTATTAAATATTAGTAAGTGGTTTTTTTTATCCATCATAGATTTAAAACTTTCAACATAAACCTCGGTGTTATGATCTAAAACAATTAAAACCAGGGCGGAGTCTTCTATTTCATTGTTAGAAAGAGCAACACCGTCAGCCTCAACTGAGTCACTCGTATCTCTTATGCCAGCAGAGTCAACCAACTCCATATTTACACTGTTATAAAACATTTCTGAATCAATTAAATCCCGAGTTGTTCCAGGCTGACTTGATACAAGCGCCCTCTCAAAACCGAGCAAACGATTAAACAAAGAGGATTTGCCTGTATTAGGCGGCCCAAAAAACAATACCCTATTTTTAGATAATTTTTTTGTCGAGACCAAAGAGGAGTCAATTAAGTCAACCAACGAAGATTTTATTTTTACTAATCTTTCTTCCACGCCCCCCTCAAGAATAAAATCATAATCCTCATCAGAAAAATCTATACTTCCTTCAACAAAAACCCTTAATCCATCAACCTCATTACCCAAGTCTGAAATAATGGAGCTCAATTTTCCAGCAACAGCCTCTGAAGACAGATGACCCCTATCAACATCTTCTGAGTGAATAAGGTCTGCGACAGCCTCTGCTTCATTTAAGGATAATTTTCCATTTTCAAAAGCTATTTTTGAAAATTCACCCGGGCCAGCCTCTTTAAACCCCAAACCCAAAAAAACACCTGTTAAGGATTTGATGACAGAAAGGCCTCCATGACAAAAAACCTCCACAGAATCTTCTCCAGTGTAACTATGAGGACCGGAATAAAACACAACCGAACACCTATCTATTAAAACCTCATCCCATAAAACATCACGCAAAAAAACCTCCCTATATTTAGTTATAGGTTTGTTTAAAGCCCCATTAAAAACATCACAACACCCCGCTCCAGAAATCCTGAATACACCTATTGCAGATTGCGCTATTGGGGTTGCAAGAGCGAAGATCAAAAAAATATACCCCTAAGTAGCACCTGGTCCAGAGAAATCCGAGGCCCCATATTTTTTATACATAGCTCTTTGTTGAATTAGAGATATTGCGCTGTTTGCCACAGAATACAAAACAAGGCCCGCAGGCATAATAATAAAAATTGCCGCTATCATAACAGGCATAAACTTCATGATTTGGGCCTGAGTCGGATCCATCCCTGGGGGTTGGGGGTTGAGCTGTTGTGTTAAATACATAAGACCCGCAAATATTACAGGCAATATAAAAAATGGATCTGGGGCTGAAAGGTCTTGGATCCAAAAAAAGAATGATTCATGCCTAAGCTCTACACTTTCACGCAAACAAAAGAAAAACGCTATAAATACCGGCATTTGAAGCAACAACGGAAAACAGCCTCCAGCAGGGTTAATACCCTCTTTCTTATAAAGAGCCATCATTTCGGTCCCTAATTTAGCCCTATCATCTTTATATCTTTCCTGGATTTCTTTTAATTTTGGACCAGCTGTTCTCATTTTCGCCATGCTTGAAAACCCCTTGGCTGATACAGGCCACAACAATAACTTAATTAAAAACGTTAATAAAATTATAGAGACGCCCCAATTCCCAACCAAAACATTAATCATGCTCAACAACATCATTAAAGGCTGTGCTAAAAACCAAAACCAGCCCATATCAATTGTTAGCTCCAAATCTGGAGCCCTAGTTATTAAGTCTGACCTAACTTTTGGTCCAAGAAAAACCCTATGCTCAACACCTGACACTATTTCACTAGCCTTGGTTTCTCTCGAAATAGCACCCATAACATATGTGTCTGATCCATTTGATGGGGGCAAGGCTATTAAGGTTTGAATTCTGTCAGAGGGGGTGATAATTGCAGCCATAAAATACTTTTGTATAAAAGCAACCCATCCCCCGCGCTGAAAGTACTCAACCCCTTCATCTATACTTCTTAGCCTTGTGTTTGCATAGGGTTCGTCTGGAGTATTAAAAGCCACCCCGGTATATGAGCTGTTTTCAAAAAAATTATCCCTAGCGTCAAGAGCCCTTCCATCCGTTCTATACATCGCAATATAAGGGGTCGGAACATCGGCTGGGAGCTCTCCCACCCAACCATCTTTAATTATCAACTCATAATCCCCCTCTTTTAAGGATATGGTTTTTGATATTTGTCCATCCAACGAGACAAGACTAACCGAAGACGGGGTTACCCCTACAACCTCAAAACCCTCACCCTCCGAGACAAAACCGCTGTTTAAATAAAACTTAAAACCTGAAAGAAGATCATAACCAAACAGCCTCACACCTTGTGATTCTTTGTTATTTAAATATGTGTGTTCTTTAAGCCTGGCCTGCCAAATCTTTCCTGAAGAAGGGCTAACCAAAACATCAAGCTTTTCGTTTTGGATTTGAACAAAACCAACCGTTTCTCCAGCGGGCAAAAGCTCTCCGCTTTTGTTCTGCTCTATTAATGATGCTTCTACAAACTCTTGTTTGATTTCTTTTTCTGCGTTCCATGACAAAAATAAAACATATGACAAAACAACAACAGAGCCAATGTATATATATCTCAAATTCATTTTTTTACCTCATCCACCCCGCCAACTGACCATGGACCACATTTTAAAATTCTTATTATCGAATAGTAGCCACCAACAAACACCCCGTGTGCTTCAATACTCTCTTTTGTGTATTGAGAGCACGTTGGTTCAAACCTACAACTCTTTCCTAGCAAAAAACTCAAGTATTTTTGATAAAAATCAATCAAAAATATCAAAAACTTTTTCATATTAATCGCCTTGTGAATTATTTACAAAATTATCTAACGCACGCCCAAAATCACAAGAAGCATTTTTAAAACCAGCCTCTAAAAAACCCCCTCTCACAACCACAACAAACCCCTCACCCAACAAATTTTTTCTAAAAATCTCTCTTATCCAGCGCTTAACTTTGTTGCGATGAATGGCTAAAGAATAATCTCTCTTCTTAACAACAATCTTCAGTTTTTGATTTTTAGAATTAACATCAAAAAATATTGATGCATGGTTTGAATGATAAATTTTTTTTGAAATAACGAAGCCTAAAATTTTAAGCAGTTAATACTTTGCGACCCTTCTTTCTTCTATTGGCAATAATTGCCCTACCAGCCTTGGTTGACATCCTTACTCTAAAACCATGGGTGCGTTTTCTTTTTAGTGTGCTGGGTTGAAATGTTCTTTTCATAATTACTCAAAAATAAGTGCAAAATTATAAAGCATTGTGAGTGAATTGAAAGAAAAAAAGCTCAAAAATAAAACCTTTAGATACCAACAAGTTATCCACAGAAAATACATATGCTTATGCTGTAGATATCTTGTTAGTTTTTGTTAGACTAACTTTTCTACTGGAGGTCTTATAAATTGAAATTTTGGTCTGAATGCACTGAAAAACTTGAGGCTAAACTGTCACAAGAAGAGTTTAACACCTGGATTAAACCCCTGCGAGCCGATATTAATAAAAATGATCTTGAAATCAGCGCTCCAAACGATTTTGTTCTTACATATGTAAAAGAAAACTTAGGCCAAATCATCGAAAGCTTAGTAAATAAGTCTAATGAATCCCTCAATGTAAAATTTAAAACCCTGGATAAGTCAACATTTGTTGATAAACTTAACGTCACAGAGGAAAACACACCTGGGCTCGTTCAAAGCTTTACTTTCAATACTTTTGTAGAAGGAAAATCTAATCACATGGCTTTAGCGGCCGCAAAACAGGTTGCGGCTAACCCTAAAGGAGATTACAACCCATTATTTATCTATGGCGGGGTGGGCCTTGGAAAAACACACTTAATGCACGCTGTGGGCAACGAAATACTTAGGTCAGATAACTCAAAAAGGATAGTTTATGTTCATTCTGAAAAATTTGTTGCAGATATGGTGAAAGCCCTTCAGCTTGGGGCTATGAGCGAGTTTAAAGAGTTTTATAGGAACGCGGAAGCCCTCCTAATTGATGATATCCAGTTTTTTGCTGGAAAAGAGCAGTCTCAAGAGGAGTTTTTTCATACATTCAACGCGCTTCTTGATCGCAATCATCAAATGATTTTAACTTGTGATAAGTATCCCAAAGAAATAGATGGGCTTGAAGAGCGCTTAAAATCAAGGCTTGGCTGGGGTTTGCCTGTTATTATTGAGCCGCCAGAGCTTGAAACGCGTGCCGCAGTGCTATTAAGTAAGGCTAACTCAATGGGGGTTAGCCTACCAGATGATTGCGCTATATATATAGCCCAAAGGATTAGATCAAACATTAGGGAGTTAGAAGGGGCGTTGAAAAGGGTGGTTGCAAACTCAAGATTTGCAAATCAAGATATAGACATCCCATTTGTAAAAGAGGCGTTAAAAGATCTTTTTGTTATTTCTGCAAAAATGGTAAGTATAGACAATATACAAAAAACCGTGGCGGAATATTACAACATTAAATTATCTGATCTTTTATCAAAACGAAGAAGCAGATCCATAACAAGACCAAGACAACTGGCTATGGCCTTAACAAAAGAATTAACAAATCACAGCCTTCCTGAAATTGGAGAAGCATTTAACGGAAGAGATCATACAACTGTTTTACATGCTTGTAGTAAGATTAAAGAACTGAGAAAAGAAATTCCTTCGCTTGAAGAAGATTATAGAAATCTAAACAGGACCTTAACAAACTAAATGAAAATAACCGTTAAAAAAGAGGACATCGTTTCAGCTCTTAATACTACCTTGGGTGTAGTAGAAAAAAGACAAACACTTCCAATACTTGCTAATGTCCTATTGGAGGTGGATGAAAATGCCTTCAAATTAACAGCAACTGATCTTGAGTCTGAAGTTACAACAAGCGGCCCTTTATCTCATCAAGAATCACCAGGCAAAACAACAACCTCAGCAAAAAAATTAAATGAACTCTGCCGATTAATCCCAGATGGAGAGGAAATAAATCTATATTTAAACGGGGATAAATTAAACATTAAAACTACATATGGTAAGTACTCACTATCAACACTTCCCAGTATTGACTTCCCTGTTTTTGATATTGACTCTGGAGACTCCCCACTCATTATCCCTGCAAAGGATTTAAGAGATCTTATAAAACATACATCTTTTGCCATGGGCAATCAGGACTGGAGACATTATTTAAATGGCTTGTATTTATCAATTAAAGAAGGAGAAATAACTGCCGTCACCACAGATGCTCATAGGTTGGCAGTTGCAAATCTCCCCACCCAATCTGATAACTCTTTTTCAGGAATTATCCCAAGAAAGTCAATTAATGAAATAGCAAAATTTTTATCTGATGAAGATGGTGATGCTGAATTAAAAATTAATGAGGCTTCATTGGAGCTCACAGTAGGAAGTCTAATCTTTAAAAGCAAATTAATAGATGGTAAATTTCCAGATTATCAACAGGTAATTCCCTCGGGCGAAAGTTCGGTTTTAGAGATTAATGTAAAAGATTTTTCAGAAACCTTAAGCAGAGTATCAGTTCTATCAAGTGAAAAATATAAAGGCATCCGATTAATTACTTCTACCGATGGTGTGAGAATTTCAGCAAACAATCCAGAGCAAGAAGAAGCTGAAGAATTTTTTCCAGCTTCATATAGCGGTGAAGAATTAGATATTGCATTCAATGTTACTTACCTCCAAGAGATAATGTCGCACATGCAAACTGATACATGCCATATTAATTTTTTCGGGTCAGATAAAAGTTGCCTACTTACACCCCCAGGAAGTGATAGCCCTAAATATGTCGTAATGCCACTCCTTATTTAGGTTAGTGGCTTTTTCAAAGATAGATTTACGAAACTTTAGGTGCTTCGATTCTTTGTCTATTGATCTATCTTCTAAATCCACCTTGTTTTATGGCAAAAATGGCTGTGGAAAGACTTCAATCCTTGAATCTATTTATATCGCAAGCTCAGGCAGATCATTTAGAACATCTAATCTTGAATCCCTTATTAAAAAAGGCGCCGAAGCCTTTATTATAAAGGCTTATGACGACAATTCCGGTTCAATTCTCGAGGTAAAAAAATCTAAAACCAAACCTATCAATATAAAAATTAATAACTCCAGGGTGACTATTAGTGAGCTTGTTAGGGCTTTTCCCTCTTTTTCGATTGATAGTAAGACCTTTTTTTATAATGATAACGCTCCAGAATATCGAAGGAAGCAGCTAGATAGGGGGCTTTTTGTTGCCTCTCCAGATTATGCAAAAGACTGGTTTGGATATTTTCGGTCATTAAAACAGAGAAACTCTGCATTAAAATTCGGTGATATAGCACAAGCAAAAGCCTACGATCAACTTTTGGCAGATCATGGGGAAAGGTTAAATATTATGAGAGAAAATTTAATTACTGAAGTGAAAGAAATTTATGATGATCTAGTTGATAAGCTAATCCATGAAAACAAAAGAGCTGAAATCTTTTATGATTTAAATATATTCCTTAAACCTGGTTTCGACAATAAAGTTGGCCTCATGGAGAGTATTGCCAGCGCAAATAATATTGATCTAAAAAGGAAAATTACAACTGTTGGACCCCATAAGGCAGATGTTATATTTGAAAGTAAGGACTCACTTATAAAAGATATTTTTTCACGTGGCGAGCAAAAACTGCTATCAATTTTGTGGTCTCTTTCACAAAATATATATTTAGGAAGGTCATTTAACTTAAGCCCTATTCTTCTTCTTGATGACCTTTCATCAGAGCTAGACTCTGAGATGTTAGGGTGTTTTTTGCCAACCTTAAAATATATTGAAAATCGTTTCGTTTTTTCAAACATTGTTGACCTATTTGGTAGTAAAATAAACACTGATAAACAACTATTTAGAAAGTTCCACGTGGAACAATTAAAATAAAAAAAATGCCAAAAAAGAAATCAGAAGATAAAAAATACGATTCCTCAAATATTCAAGTTTTAAAGGGCCTTGAGGCTGTTAAAAAAAGACCTGGAATGTATATTGGAGACACAGATGATGGCTCTGGTCTTCATCATATGATTTTTGAAGTGGTTGATAACTGCATAGATGAGGCGATGGCAGGCCATTGCTCCAAAATAGACATCATAATAAACAAAGATGAATCAATTACCGTTAAAGACAATGGAAGAGGTATACCTGTAGACACCCATAAAGGAGAGGGAGTCCCAGCAGCAGAGCTAATTATGACAACTCTTCACTCTGGTGGTAAATTTGACGACAATTCATATAAAGTATCTGGGGGCCTCCATGGTGTTGGTGTATCTGTTGTAAACGCCCTTTCTAAAGAGCTTACCTTAACTATATGTAGAGATGGCGGCATGTATCAACAGAAATACAGTGAAGGCTTGGCCAAAACAAAATTAAAAAAGATTAAAGCATCTAAAGAAACAGGAACAGAGATAACATTTACCGCATCTGACAAAATCTTTACCTCAATAAATTTTGAGGCTGATAGGGTAAATAAAAGAGTGCAGGAGCTTTCTTTCCTTAATGCGGGGGTTAGTATTGAGGTTACAGATGCTAGAACTGGTAAATCTAAAAAATTCAAGAATGAGGGCGGTGTATCTAGTTATGTGGACTACCTAAGAGGTAGAAAGCCAGCGCTATGTCAAACAATTGAGTGTGAAGGCGGGCAAGAGGGGGTAACAGTCGAGGTTGCAATGCAATGGAATGACTCATATAACGAGAGCGTCCTATGTTATACAAACAATATTCCTCAAAAAGATGGTGGAACTCATTTATCTGGCTTTAGATCAAGCCTAACCCGTGTTTTAAAGGCTTTTGTAAAAAAAGAAGAGCTTAATAAAAACTCACCAGTTGAATTATTGGGAGAGGATGTAAGAGAGGGGCTAATTGCGGTGATTTCTGTAAAAGTACCGGATCCAAAATTTTCTTCTCAAACAAAAGAGAAGTTAGTATCTTCAGAAGTTGAAGGGATAGTAAGCGCTGTTTTAAATAAAGGCCTTAATGAGTTTTTATTGGAAAATCCTAAAGAAGCTCTAGCAATACTATCTAAAGTTTCAGAGGCTGCCTTAGCAAGAGAGGCTGCTAGAAAAGCAAGGGAAATAACAAGGAGAAAGGGCGTTTTAGAGTTAGCTGGCCTTCCTGGAAAACTTGCAGACTGCCAAGAGAAAGATCCCGCCCTATCAGAAATATATTTGGTTGAGGGTGATTCAGCGGGTGGCTCTGCAAAACAAGGCCGCAATAGGAAATATCAAGCAATTCTTCCGCTTAAGGGAAAGATCCTTAATGTTCAAAAAGCAAGAATTGATAAAGTGCTATCATCTGCAGAAATTGGCACCCTTGTTAAAGCAATGGGTTGTGGTATCGGAACAGAAGACTTTGATATTGAAAAACTTAGATATCATAGAATTATAATCATGACAGATGCAGATGTAGATGGGTCTCATATTAGAACCTTGCTTTTAACTTTTTTCTATCAGCAGTATTTTGATATTTTAGAAAGAGGGCATGTATATATTGCTATGCCCCCTTTATATAAAATAAGCAAAGGCAAGTCATTTGTTTATGCGTCAGATGAAGATGAAAAAGATCAAGCCATAAAAGAGTTTTCTAAATCAGGCACCAAAGGTATTGATGTTCAGCGTTATAAAGGATTGGGTGAAATGAATCCAGACCAACTTTGGGAAACAACAATGGATCCAGAGAATAGAAGAATGATGAGGGTAGATATAAAAGATGCTCAAGAAGCGACCGATATGTTCGAAACTTTAATGGGAGACGATGTCGAGCCCAGGAGAGAGTTCATTGAAACTAACGCCCTCTCAGTATCAAATCTAGATATCTAGTAGATTTCTGAATAAGTTTTACCTATCCAAGAACGCGCTTCTTCTGTAAGTTTTTTTGGATCATTACCAAAAATAGGTTTTCCAATCACCACGTTAATATCACCGCTTTTTTTCTTAAATGATTTATTGATCCAGTATTTGCCTGAATTATGACATATAGGTATTATTGGAACCGATTCATTAGCAGCTAAAACCCCACAACTATTTCCAAATTTTCCTATTCCATCTTCAGGTTTTTTTCTTGTGCCCTCTGGAAAAACCAATATTGAATAACCATCTCTAATTCTTCTACTGCCAATTTCAATAACCATTCTTAGACTTTTTAGTTTTAACTTCCGGTTGATTGAAATAGGTTTAAGTCTAGAAATAGCCCAACCAAAAAAAGGAATTATAAGAATTTCTTTTTTCATAATGCTGCTGGTTGGCAAAAATAATGTTTGAAGAAAAAAAGACTCCCAAGGACTTTGATGGTTAGATGCAATTACAAATGGACTGCTGGGGATATTTTCTATTCCTTTAATTGTCCAACCTATGCCGCAAAGAAACTTAAGGCTTTTTAAAATAAATAAAATCCATATTTTTCCAATATATTGAAGAGATGGTGTGGAGAGGAAGAAAGATAAAATTAGAATAATTAAAGAGACAAAAACAAGGCTTATCAAAAAAATAAAATAAAATATAACTATATTAATTATCTTAACCTATAAAATATAAACTTTTGTCTACTTTAATATCATGTCCTCTAAATACTTTGAGAGTTTTGATATCTCTATCCTTGTTTGTTGCATTGTATTCCTATCTCGAACAGTTACTGACTCATCCTCGAGGGTTTCAAAATCTACGGTTATACACAATGGTGTTCCAATTTCATCGTGACGCCTATAGCTTTTGCCAATATTTCCTGAGTTTTCAAGCAAGACCCTGCCGAGCCTAAGTTTTTGCAGATCTTTTTTTATATTTGACGCCGTATCTACCAAACCTTCGTGATTTTTTTTAAGCGGTATAACTGCTGCTTTTATTGGCGAAAGGTGAGGTTTGAGATTTAGAACCGTTCTAGTTTTACCATCATCAAGTTCTTCAACTTTATAAGCTTCATTGAGCACAGCAAGAACACCCCTATCAACCCCTGCTGATGGCTCAATCACATATGGAACAGTCCATTTTTTTGTTTCTTGGTCTTGTGTTGCTAGCCTTGCATTTGATTCATTGTTTTCTAAAACATTAGATTGAATATCCAAATCAGCCTGATTTTTGCTGTGTGATCCCAAATCAAAGTCTGTTCGGTTAGCAATACCCTCGAGCTCTTCTAGTCCGTGAGGAAATTTATACATTATATCAACCGTCGCTTTTGAATAATGAGCAAGCTCATCTTCAGGGACGTGATAAAGCTCAAGATTTTTTCTACTCACCCCTTGCTCATCCCACCAACTTAATCTTGACTCTACCCAGGACTCATGCCATTGCTCATCTGTACCAGGATCGACAAAAAACTCAAGCTCCATCTGCTCAAATTCTCTTACCCTAAATACAAAATTTCTTGGAGTAATCTCGTTTCTAAAAGCTTTGCCTATTTGCGCTATTCCAAACGGAAGTTGCTTAGATGTTGAATCTACAACGTTTTTGAAGTTTGTAAAAATATGTTGCGCTGTTTCGGGCCTTAAATAAGCAAAAGAATCTTTGTCCTCTACCGGGCCTACGGATGTTTTAAACATGAGATTAAATGGCCTTGGATCTGTTAGGTTCTTTGATCCACAGGATGGGCATTTATCTAACTTTAGTTGATCGGCTCGCCACCTAGATTTACAGTCTCTACAATCTACAAGTGGGTCGGTAAAAGTGTCTTCGTGCCCTGAGAATTTTAGGACATTTGGCTTTGTTAATATTGACGCATCTAAGCCCTCTACATCATCTCTATCAAAAACCATTTCTCTCCACCATGACTGCTTCAAGTTATTTTTGAGCTCAACGCCTAATGGTCCGTAATCATATAGGCCTTGTAAGCCACCATAAATTTCATTTGACTGAAATATAAATCCCCTTCTTTTGCAGAGAGCTACCAGTTCTTCCATTGTTTTTGCTGTCAAGATAAACCTTTATATTTCATTTTCGAGAAGACTATATTATGCAGTTATTTTATTCATATCTATATAGATTTTGTGCAACTCTTCTTAGATAAGGCTATAAAATAGTTAATTAAAGGATAATAATGAAAGAAAAGTTTGCATGAAAATAATTTTTTATATTTTTACCATTTTTCCTCTGAGGTTGGCATTCTTCATCTTTGATACTGTATTTAAGGTTATACCCATATTCATCTTAAGATTTCTGCCTTTATTTAGGGTGACTAAGAAAAACTTATCTATTGCTTTCAGGAGTCTATCGGTTCATGAATTAGATTTGCTCGCTAAAGAAAGTTACAAAGAAACATTAAAAAGTTTTTATGAAACTTTATACACTTGGTCTCGTTCCAGCAAAAAAATAATCTATGAAACAAAAAAAATTAACAATAGATTTTTATTCCACAATCCTAATCAGGAGAGCGGCCTAATAATTTTTGCTCTTCATAATAGAAGCATTGATTTCTTGCTTAGGTGGCTTAGCTCTCAAAGACCAAACACAACCCTTTATAAAAAAATTAAATTAAGACCCATCAATAAGTTCGTAAAAAAATTTAGAGAAGAAGGAGATTGCAAAATGGTTGAAACCGGAATAGGAGGAGTAAAATCTATTCTTCATTCTTTAGAAAGAAATCAGATGACCTGTATGGCATCTGATCAAGTTCCAGCTGACGGACTTGGAGTCTATTCAACTTTTTTTGGCCACGAGTGTTATTCGTTTTCCCTTGCTCCAAAGCTAGCAAGGAAATCTAACAAAAAAATTCTTATGTCATATTTATCCTATGAAAACGGTCTTGGCCATATTATAAATTTCAAAAAACCTGACAAGAAGATCTATACAAATAATGGTGTTGATATTATGAACTTAGAAATGGAAAATGAGATTAAAAAATCTCCAGAAGAATATTCTTGGGAATATAAAAAATTTAGAAAGCTCTCAAAAGAGCCTAAAGATATCTACAAAATCTAGCGGCGCCAAAAAGCAGGCGTAAATAGCACAAGCAGTGTAAAGATTTCTAACCTTCCTAGAATCATAGCAAAACACAAAATAATTTTTCCAAGTTCGCTTACTTGTGTGTAGTTGCTAGCAACATCACCTAGACCCGGACCCAAATTATTCAAGCACGCACCAACTGCAGAAAATGCGGTCTCAAAGGTTAATCCTGTGCCGAGCATTGCCATGAGAAGAAACATAAATATAAATACGTAGATAGAAAAAAATCCCCAAACCTTTTCTGCAATTTTTGCATCAATTACTTTGGTGCCAATCTTAGAGGTGTGGACAGCATTTGGGTGGATGGTCTTTAATATTTCCTTGTATGCTTGGTTAATCATAATTAATACTCGCCATGCTTTAATCCCACCACCAACAGACTGAGAGCATGCTCCCATAAATGCACCAACTAGCAAAAGATATGGTAGAAAACCTGGCCAAAGAGAGAAGTTTTCCGTAGTAAAACCTGATGTTGTAACTATCGAAACAGTATGAAAAACAGTTGAACCAATGGCAGAAAAAACATCCGGATATGAGTTACTTATAACATGAATAGCTAATGAGACTAGAATTATCAGCAGTACAACAGACATAAAAAACCTAAACTCAGAATCATAAAAATATTTCAAGGGCTTTCCTCCAAATATTGCTGCGTAATGCACAGCAAACGAGGCAGCTGAAAGTAACATAAAAATAATGCAAACTGTTTCTATTAATGCGCTATTAAAGAATCCAATGCTTTGATCATGTGTTGAAAATCCGCCCCCCGCAACAGTGCTTAAGCTATGGGCAACTGAGTCAAATAAACTCATCCCAGAAAGCAAATATAATGTTGCGCATAATAATGTGAGACCAACATATATTTTCCACAAAGCTTTAGCACTATCTGTTATTTTTGGTGTAAGTTTTTGATTGCCATGGCTTCCTGGAAGCTCCATTTTATAAAGCTGCCCCCCACCGATTCCTAGAGCTGGCATTACTGCTACGGCCAAAACTATCAAACCCATTCCACCTATCCATTGAAGAAGCTGCCGATACAAAAGAATTGATTTTGGAAGGTTGTCTAAACCGACAATCGTTGTAGCGCCAGTTGTCGTAATTCCTGAAACTGATTCAAAAATTGCATCGCTGATGCCAAGACCAAAAAAGTAAAACGGAACTGACCCAGCGCAAGCCAGAACAACCCAAAATAAAGTAGTAATAATAAAACCATCAGAAATATTCAGAGGTAAATTTTGTTGACGAGTGGCTGCCCATATTGATGTGCCTAAAATAGAAAAAAATATGAAAGAGTACAAAAATATCTCTGTGCCAGACTCGCTATATACAAAAGTAAGCACCAAAGGCGGTATAAATGAAAGACTAAATATTCCTAGCAAAATGCCTAACAAATTAAAAATTGATTTGAAATTCATTAGTTCGTTAAAAAAAGATTCTCTATTTTTTCTTTATCTGTTTTCCCGAGAATAAAAATAATAATTTTATCATTAGGCTTAAGGAGCAAATCTTTTGAATGCATATAAACCTCTTCCCCTCTTATCACCGCAGCAATAACACAACTCTCTGGAAGAGGAAGTTCAGAAATGGGTTTATCAAAAAACCCTTCTGTAAATTTATTCTTATGAATTATTCCCTCGATCGCCTCAGCACCACTCTGCATTTTAAAAATAACTTCTTGAGGCACATCGCCTTTTGCAAGATGCTGCAAAACCATTGAGACAGTTAGTCGTTGAGGTGAGAGAGCTATGTCAACAAAATTTTTGGGAAGTATATTTATATAAGTGTAGTTGTTGACAATAATAATTGTTTTTTTAGCCCCAAGCTTTTTGGCAAGAAATGCTGACATGATATTTGTCTCATCATCATTCGTTAAAGCACAAAAAATATCTATATTTTCTATATTTTCACTCTTTAAGAGCTCTTCATCAGACCCCGCACCTTTCAGAACAATTGTCCTATTTAATTCCCTTGAAAGTATTTCACATCTATCTGCGCCTGGATCTATTATTTTAATTTTATAGTTATCTTCCAGTGCTTTTGCTAATGCGAACCCTATTTTGCCGCCACCAATAATCATTATCCGTGATGAAGAGGTATCTTGCAGCCTCATCTCTTGAACTATGGCATCAATATCGTTTTCTGCAGCCAAAAAGTATATTTCATCATTCTCTTTGATAATTGTTTTACCATCAGGTATTAAAGGCTTTCCTTTTCTATATATTGCAGGCACAAAAGTATCTGTTTCTGGCATATCACTTTTTATGCTTTTAAGCTCTCTATTTACTAACATGCCATCTTTTTTCGCTTTCACAGATACAGCCTTTAAAGAGCCATTTGCAAATGATTCAATTTGTTCAGCACCTGGGTGCTTAATTAGGTCAACAAGATGTTCTGTAACTTCGTTTTCCGGGCCAATCGCAATATCAATATTATCTTTCCCAAATGCTTCTAAAGATTCAAGATAGGACGAATCAGAAAGCCTGCAAATTGTTTTTTTAACACTGAACTTAGATTTTGCAATTTGACAAGAAGTAATATTGCATTCATCGCTATTTGTAACAGCCAACACAATCGTCTCTTTATCTGCGCCAGCTTTTTCTAAGGTTATTGGGTGCGACGCATGACCAATTTCTGTTGCTAAATCATAATCTTCTTGAAGGCGTAAAAGCTTATCTTTATTTAAGTCGACAATACTTACTTCATATTCTTGTCTTGAAAGAGTAGACGCAAGACTGCTTCCAACTCTTCCAGCGCCAAGTATTAAAATTTTCATTGTTATAAATTAAACCTCTTTTTGGTGAATTGGAAGAATTGCTGAAATTAAATTAATTCTCGAAAAATTTTGCGTGTGAATTTACGGCATCTGATGCGGAGATAATACGCTTTCCTGGAAACTGTAAGTGAGTAATAACTAACACAGAGTCACTTGTTTTAACTGCAATTCCTTCTTCTATAAATCTAAAGCTGTTTTCTTTTAAAGCTTCTTTATTGCCATTATATTCCTTTAATCCATGTATTTTTATTGCTATATTATTTTTTTCAAAATAGAGTCCAGGCCATCCAACAAACGCTTTAAACTTTTGAAATATTTCCTTAGTTCTTTCTTTTGTGAAATCTATCTTGCCAGATAATTTATCTATTTTTGAACAATAGCTAGCATCATTATTATTTTGCTTAATAAGAATTAGCCTACTATTTAAAATATTATGCAAATCATTTTGAAGATTTTTAATACACAGTGAGACAAGTTTATTTTCAAGATCTACTCTGTTATCTGATTCTAATATTTCAATTTCATAAGAGCTGTAAATTGGCCCTTCATCCATTCCCTTAGACATTCTCATAATTGATATCCCAGTTTTATTATCACCATTTAATATCGATGCCTGTATTGGAGAGGCCCCCCTATATTTCGGCAACAAAGAAAAATGAATATTTATTGGCGCAATATTTGGCGCATCAAGCATCCATTCAGGGAGTATTTTTCCATATGCTGAAACAACCAAGAAATCAAAGTCCAAGTGCGCAATTTCTTGTTTGAATAAAACATCAAGTTTATTGGGTTTAAAAATTGGGATTCCAAGTTTTAAAGCTTCTGCAGCCACAGAAGATGCTTCTTTACCTTTGCCCCTTTTAGATCTTTTATCCGGCTGGCTTATTACCCCAACAACATCAAATCCTGAGTTTGCCATGGAGTTTAATATCTTTGCGGATGATTCAGGGGATCCAGCAAATAAAATCTTCATATTGTTTATAAATTTAATTAAATTCTGTAAATTTCTTCTATTTAGATGCCTTCTTCCTAATTCTGTCTCTTTTTAGAGGAGAGAGATAATCAACCATCAGTTTTCCCTCCAAATGGTCGATTTCATGCTGAATACATACAGTAAGCAAGCCCGATGGCTCTGCTTCATGTTTCTCGCCTTTAAGGTCTTGCCAGACTAAATGTATGTTATCTGGCCTGGTTATCTCTTCTGTTATTCCTGGCACTGAGAGACAGCCCTCTGTAAAAGAAAGTAGACTTTTGTCATTTAAAATCTTAAATTCAGGATTAATAAATATTTTTGGATCATTTCTTTCCTCTGATAGATCCATTACTATAATTCTCTCGTGAATATCAACCTGAGTTGCTGCAAGACCTATGCCTTCCTCTGCATACATAGTTTCAAGCATATTAGAGGTGACAATTTCTAGACTTTTGTCGAATTTAGTAACAGGCACAGCAACTTTTCTTAGTCTTGGGTCAGGAAATGTTAAAACTTTCAATCTAGGCATATACACATTATATGTTCATTCTTTATAATCAACATCTTTATTTGTAGCAAAAGGAGCTATTTTATGTCCGATAACATCTCAGTTTCAATATTTATGGGTTCTAAGTCAGATTTGCCAGTTGTTCAAGCTGCATCAGACACTCTAAATGAATTTAATGTGCCTCATCGAATGTTTATACTTTCTGCGCATAGAACGCCCGAAGAAGTTGTAAAGAGAGTAAAGGAGTCTGAAAAAAATGGAGCGAAAGTATTTATAGCTGCGGCAGGTATGGCTGCTCATCTAGCAGGCGCAATTGCAGCTCAAACAACCAAACCGGTTTTAGGCATCCCTCTTGGAGGAGGAGACTTAGATGGAATGGACTCATTGCTAGCCACTGTTCAAATGCCAAAGGGCGTGCCAGTAGCTACTTTTGCAATTGGAAAATCTGGGGCAATAAATGCTGCATTGTGTGCGGTGCAAATGTTAGGTACCTCAGATGAAAAAATTGCAGCTATGCTCGTTGAGTATAAATCCAAAATGCACGATGATGTTTTGGCCGCAAATGAGTCAATTCAATAATTAATTTGAAGGAATTTTCATCTCCTGCCGATGCATCTAATTGGCTAAAAGAAGGTAAAATTTTAATCCATCCAACAGAGGGGGTTTGGGGCCTGGGTTGTGATGCGTCAAATATCAGTGCTTGCAAGAAAATCTCTCTCTTAAAAAAAAGATCTGATAATAAAAACTTCATTTTATTGGCTCCATCAATATCCTTTGCATTAGACTGTTCCGCTGAATTAGAAGCATCAAAAATTGAATTTTTAGAGTCTATTTGGCCAGGTCACGTTACCGTTATTATGCAAGCAAATGAATCTTTATCATTATCAACAAAAGCTGATGATAATACTATTGCAATCAGAGTAAGTAATCACTTACCTATCACAAATTTACTTAATACATTTAATGATTTGATGGTTTCTACTTCTGCAAATATAAGCAATTTTCCAACCCCCAATTCGCTTGATGAGGTAAAAAAAATCTTCGATGATTCATATGTTGCAGTGTATGCTCATGACAATGGAGATGCTTTAAAACCATCTTCAATAATAGACCTAAAAACCTTGAAATATATTCGTGAATAAGCTGACTAAAAATAATCTTGCATTGATTGAATTAAGGCTTAGATCTGTTCAAAGAAGCATAGATAAAAAGTTGAATTCTTTAAACATAAAAGCATCTCAACGAAAGGCCGAAATTTGGAATCGCAAACAGGGTGGAGGAGGAAAATCTATATCTATAAATGGTGATGTAATAGAAAAGGCTGCCATTAACTTTTCTTCAATTTCGGGGAGTAAGTTACCAGCTTCTTCTCTGGCAACAAAATCAAAATCCAATAGCTCTTCTAAATTTCGCGCGATTGGAGTTTCTGTTATCTCTCACCCCTTTAATCCATATTGCCCAACAAGCCATATGAACATAAGGATATTTCTGGAATTAGGCAAGAACTCTATAATCAAAAATTGGTGGATAGGCGGCGGGTATGATTTAACCCCTTATATCATCTCTAATATAGATGCATCACTCTGGCACAATGAAGCCAAATTAACATTAGACGAATTTAATAAGACATATTATAGAAAATTTGCAAAAAACTGTGATGAATACTTTGTTCTTCCGCATAGAAATGAGAAAAGAGGCATAGGAGGTATTTTTTTTGACCAGCTTCAGCATAAAGATATTGAGACAAGCCTATCCTTATTGGAAAAAACAGCCGAGTCATATATTAATACCTATGAAAAAATCATTTTGAGCCGCAGAAATGCAAGATTTTCTAAAGATGACAAAGATTTTCAATTGTATCGAAGGGGCAGATATGTTGAATTTAATCTTTTGTTTGATAGGGGTACAAAGTTTGGAATTGAGTCTAATGGGAGAACAGAGTCTATATTAGCTTCTTTGCCTCCTTTGGTGAGTTGGCCTTATTTAAACAGCAAAGAAATTAAAAGGAAAAATAAATCTTTGGTTTTACACTTTAATAAGAGCTGGAAAGAGAGAATATAAGTGAGCAAAAAAATAAAACTGGGAGTGGTAGGGGATCCAATAGACCATTCATTGTCGCCTTTGATACATTCTAAGTTTGGGGCATTGAATGGAATGGAAATCGATTATCAACCTTTCCATGTTGTTCAAAAAGATTTAATAGAATTTATTAAAGATTTTTTTAATGAAGGTGGCCATGGATTGAACATTACCCTGCCACATAAGCTAAATTGTGTTCATGCAGCTGATATTTTATCTGGTGAGGTCGAGCTGCTGGGCGCTGCTAATACCCTTAGTAAAAATCAAGATGAGCAAATCATTGCATCATCTACAGATGGACTTGGGTTTATAAGAGATTGTTCTGATAAGAATATAGAAATCAGCAACAAGAGAGTTTTAATTCTTGGAGCAGGCGGTGCAAGCCAAAGCATAATACCAGCGATCGCAAGGATGAATCCAGCAAAACTTATGATTGATAATAGATCGCCTAACAAAATTCCAGTCTTATTAGAAAAGTTTTCCTCTTTTAAGCTTAAGCCTTTTGAGCACAATGATGAGCCTATAGATTTATTAATTAATGCAACTTCAGCTGCTTTATCAGGCCCCTTTGATTGGGATATTCAAGATCAACTTAATAAAGAGACTATTTTTTATGACTTAAGTTATGGCAAAGCATCGGAAAAATTTTTTTCTTGGTCTAGCCAGTTTTCAAAAAATAGATTTGATGGAACAGGTATGCTTATTGCTCAGGCAGCATTTTCATTTCAATTGTGGTTTGATACATTTCCTGACATATCAAATATTGATTTAACCAAAGTTAATGACTAAAAATTTTATTCGATTTATTGCTGGTGCAGTATGCCCAAGCTGCAAAGAATTAGACAAGATCGCGATAACTCCTGATGACCAAACAATTTATTGCCTTAACTGTGATTTTAAGGAGCATAAACCAACAGATATCAGAGATAACGACCTAAAACTAAAAGAGCCAAAGGTCTTTAATATTAAAGATTTTAGACCTAAAAAATCCTAGAATTTCATAAAATTTACAGCTATCATAGCCACACAAAAAGAACCAGTTTGTTGCAAGCTTTAATGTTAAAAAGCTTCTAATAAACATAATTTATAGTTATAATTACATATATCAATTATTTATTTTAAAAGCTTCATAGAAAGCGAAGGATTGCTAATGTTTAGAAAAGCTACCACAAGCGTCAACAAAACACTTTTTTCCGGGTTGATAACTTTGTTTTCAAGCAACATGTTTGCTGCTTGGAATGACCTAAATATGACAGAAGGGGTTACAGCAATAAGTAAAGAAGTCTTTGATTTACACATGCTAATTTTCTGGATTTGTGTGGTTATAGGTCTTGTTGTATTTGGAATCATGTTTTACTCAATGTTTGCATTTACTAAGAAAAAAAACCCTAGCCCTGCTTCATTCCACGAAAACACAAAGCTCGAATTAGCTTGGACTGTAGTTCCATTTTTAATCTTGGTATTTATGGCAATACCCGCATCGAATACTCTTACAAAAATTTACGATGATACAGAGGGAGATATCAATATTCAGGTAGTTGGCTACCAATGGAAGTGGCAATATAAATATTTAGAAGATGACATAGATTTTTTCCAAAATCTAACAACTGATTGGGATGAAATATATAACAAAACTCCAAAAGGAGAATTCTATCTCGAAGAAGTTGATGAGGCAGTAGTAATACCGGTAGGCAAAAAAATAAGATTTTTAATTACAGCAAATGATGTGATCCATTCTTGGTGGATGCCAGATTTTGCCATAAAACAAGACGCAATTCCGGGCTTCATAAATACTGCTTGGACTATCGTAGATAAGCCAGGAACATACAGAGGCAAGTGTACAGAGTTATGCGGAAAGAACCATGGATTCATGCCAGTAGTAGTTAAAGTTGTTCCTCAAGATGAATATGATGCATGGGTTCAAGAAAAAAAAGAAGCTGCATTTAGAATGGCGGAGTTAACTGAAAAAGAGTGGAGCGTGTCTGAGCTAACTGAAAGGGGAGAGGGAATATATTTAAAAAACTGTGTTGCATGTCATCAAGTTAATGGCCAGGGCATCACAGGTATATTTCCAAAACTTGCTGGCAGTGACATTGTTCTAAATGATAAAGCTAGAAATATTGAGATTTTAATGGAGGGTGTTCAGGGAGCAGCCATGCAATCATTTGCAAATCAACTCTCAGAGGTTGATATGGCTTCGGTGATCACCTATACAAGACAAGCTTGGGGTAATGCAGAAAATGGCGATGGAGAAATCGTTGTTCCCAAAGATATTGTTGAATATAAAAAACCAAAAGTTTAAGAAAAAGGAAGTAATATGAGCGCAGTAATTGAATCCCACAATCATGATGATCATCATCATGGTCCTACCAAAGGACTGACTAGGTGGCTATACACCACAAACCATAAAGATATAGGATCGTTATATTTATGGTTTAGTTTTGCAATGTTCTTAATTGGCGGCGCAATGGCACTGGTTATAAGAGCAGAGCTTTTTCAGCCCGGTATGCAAATTGTTGAACCAGAATTCTACAACCAGATGCTTACACTGCATGGACTAATAATGGTTTTTGGCGCTGTTATGCCAGCTTTTGTAGGTTTAGCAAATTGGCTTGTACCAATGATGGTGGGCGCTCCAGATATGGCGCTCCCACGAATGAATAATCTAAGCTTTTGGATACTCCCATTTGCATTTTTAGTTTTATTATCATCTTTGTTTATGGAGGGTGGAGCCCCTAATTTTGGATGGACATTTTATGCCCCACTATCTACAACATACGCACCTCCGAGCGTTACCTTTTTTATATTTTCTGTCCATATTATGGGAGCATCATCGATCATGGGATCCATCAATGTGATCGTAACCATTATGAATATGAGAGCGCCAGGCATGACTTTGATGAAAATGCCACTTTTTGTATGGTCATGGTTAATTACAGCATACCTACTAATAGCAGTTATGCCAGTTCTTGCAGGAGCTGTAACAATGATGCTCATGGACATTCATTTTGGAACAAGCTTCTTTAATGCTGCGGGCGGTGGAGACCCTGTTTTGTTTCAACATATTTTTTGGTTTTTCGGGCATCCCGAAGTTTATATTATGATCCTTCCAGCTTTTGGTATTGCATCTCATATCATTGAAACTTTCTCAAGAAAGCAGTTATTTGGATACGCGTCAATGGTCTGGGCGATGGCTTCGATTGCAATTTTATCGTTTGTTGTTTGGGCGCATCATATGTTTACGGTCGGCCTTCCATTGGCTGCAGAACTGTTCTTTATGTGGGCAACAATGTTGATTGCTGTTCCAACTGGTGTAAAAGTTTTTAATTGGGTGACCACAATGTTTAAGGGCTCAATTACTTACGAAACCCCAATGCTTTTTGCTATAGCCTTTGTTGTTTTGTTTACAATAGGAGGCTTTTCTGGGTTGATGCTTGCAATTACTCCTGCTGATTTTCAATATCACGATACATACTTTGTGGTGGCGCATTTTCATTATGTTCTTGTTCCAGGCTCAATCTTCTCAATTATGGCTGCCGTTTATTATTGGATTCCAAAATGGACAGGAAATATGTATGACGAAAGACTTGGAAAATTACACTTTTGGCTCTCTTTTATAGGTGTCAATGTAACTTTCTTCCCTCAACATTGGATTGGTCTAGCTGGAATGCCAAGAAGAATTCCTGACTACGCACTCCAATTTGCCGATTGGAATATGATTTCTTCTGTTGGTGCGTTTTTATTTGGCGCTTCTCAAATTTTGTTTTTATTTATAGTGCTCAAAACTGTTATGGGCGGTAAAAAAGCAACACCAGAAGTTTGGGAGGGTTCAAGAGGTCTTGAGTGGACTGTCGAGTCACCTGCCCCATACCACACATTCACAACACCGCCGAAGGTTAATTAATGAACGAAGGATCAAAAAAAACGATAAGAACTCTTTGCTTTGCTGTTCTAGGAATGTTTACGTTTTCGTTTGCCTTGGTCCCTCTTTATAATGTGTTTTGCGAAGTAACTGGTCTTAATGGAAAGATTGAGCTTAGAGCTACCAATGTTAAAAATATTGAGATTGATAATGGTAGAGATGTCTCAGTCCAGTTTGTTTCTCATAATAATGAAGAAATGCCATGGACATTTAAACCTTCTGAAGACAACATTCAAATTAAGACTGGAAAGTATCACACAGCTACTTTTTATGTAAAAAATACAACAAACAAAAAAATGGTTGCTCAGGCAATACCAAGCGTTGCTCCATCAAACGCAGCCGCGCATTTAAAAAAATTAGAATGCTTTTGTTTTGAACAACAAGAGCTTGCACCGGGCGAAGAAGCTCTTTTGCCAGTTAGGCTTATCTTTGATGATGAGCTACCAAGCTCAATCAATAGCGTCGTTCTTTCATATACAATATTTGATGTTACAGATTATAACGATGTTGAGTTTACCCAACATCATAATGACGATCACCATGCTGGTCATGAAATGGAGCCTTCAATATGACTTATCAGAAATACTATGTACCAGAACAAAGTAAATTTCCTATATATGCTGCAATAGCTCTTTTTTTATTAGTGATGGGTGCCGCTGGCACAATTAATGATCTTGGAAAACCTGAGAGCATTTCTGTATATATTCTTTATTCAGGATTTGCGGTTTTTGCGGCAACTCTATATTTTTGGTTTAGAACAGTCATTAGAGAACATATTGCAGGCTTAGATAGTGCTCAACTCCAAAAATCTTTTGTCTTTGGTATGGGTTGGTTTATTTTTTCTGAGGTAATGTTCTTTGCTGCTTTTTTTGGAGCATTATTTTACGTGAGAAATTTTGCTGTCCCATGGCTCGGGGGTGACGGCGAGAAAGGCATTGCAAATATGCTTTGGGAAGGTTTTGAGGCCTCATGGCCTGTTATGTCTACTCCAGATGCTGGATCAGCGTATGCTCTTGCGGACAAGAACATGAGCTGGCCGGGTTGGGGCAATGCCTTAAAGTGGTTGCCCTTGTGGAATACAATTGTACTCCTTAGCTCGAGCGTAACTGTGCATTTTGCCCACCTTGCGCTTAAAAATGATAACAAGAAAAGTTTTAATATTTGGCTTGGTGTAACTGTTACCCTTGCATTGATATTTGTTGGATTGCAGGCAGCTGAATACTATGAAGCATATGCTCATTATGGTTTAACTCTTAACTCTGGAATATATGGGTCAACTTTCTTTATGTTGACAGGGTTCCACGGCTTTCATGTCATGATGGGTGGGTTTATGCTTGCTGTAATGTTATCTAGATCAGTTTTCTACAATCACTTTGATCCTCATAGCCATTTTGGATTTGAAGCAGCCTCTTGGTATTGGCACTTTGTTGATGTGGTTTGGGTGATGCTGTTTCTTTTTGTTTATATACTTTAAATTAAGAGCCCCAAGGAACAGTATTTCCTAGCTCTCCAGTATATAGGCCATATGAGACCAAGATTAGTAATAATGCTGCAAGGCTAACCCTAAAGCCAAGACTGTATACAGAACGTTTGCCTCGCCCCTGATCTTTAAAAAGAAAAAAGAGACTACTGAATAAACTCAAAAAGATTAAGATAATAACAACTGTAATAAGAGGTTTAAGCCACATATTTGAACTATAACACTTTTATAATGAAAGATTTATTAACAATTGAACATTTAAAACACAATAAAGCACTAACCGCTTTTTCAGGTGTGTTCATTGTTGTTTTCATTTTGTTAGGTTTCTGGCAGATAGAAAGAGCTGGATTTAAAGAAAGCCTAATTAATGAATTTAATTTGGAGCAAGCAAAAGCTCCACAGCCTATTTCTGGTTCTTCCTCGCAATGGGGTAGAGTATATATAGAAGGATTTTATGATTCCAATCAACAGGTTTTAATAGACAACCAAATTAATAATGGAAAGGTAGGTTATAAAATATACACCCCTTTTTATTATGACCAAGACCAAGCAATATTTGTTGATCGTGGCTGGATTTCCCAAGGTAAAACAAGAAATGATCTACCTAATATAAATTTTAATTCTGCCAAATTGCGCATAATTGGAAGTTTGATTAAACCAGAGAAAGAAGTTTTAGCAGGTGATGAATTATTAACCAGTGAGTGGCCTTTAGTTTCTCAAACCAAATCACCGAGCATAATTCAAGAAGCCTATGAAAAAAAATTTTCTGATATGGTGCTAATTTTAGATCCTGACTCTCTTTTTATGAATGAGCATGTTGCGTTATCACCCTTTGTTATAACCCCAACTAAACATTTTGGCTACGCGCTTCAATGGTTTACCATGAGCCTGGTTTTAGCAGGAATGTTTTTGTATGCAATTAAGAGAGAATCATGAGAAGCAAGTTATTTTTAGCAATTCTTTTATTAACACCACTTTTAGTTTTGTTGGTCTCAACATTATCTTTTCAATCAGGCTATTCACCAAAATATACTAAAAACAATGGGATATTTTTTAATGAATATTTTGATGCAACCGATCTCAGTCTTATTGATGGTGTAGAAAATTTAAAATTTGAAGATGGTAAATGGCTATTTGCTACCTATGCCTTTAAAGGTGCAGAGCTTGAGGATGCGCTTTATTTGATGCGACAACTTAATGTAGCCCTTAATAGAGACATTAATAAATTAAAAAGAGTAGTCTTCTCTCAGGATATGCAAATACTAGAAGTTCAGCTAACTGATTACCCAAGAACTCAAGTCATCATTGATGCTGAAGGAAAACTATATAAAAAGTTATTAGATGCAGGCAATGAAAATTTTTTTCTCGAACAAAAAATTTTTATAATTGATCCATATGGTAGGGCGGTTATGTTTTTTCCAGTTTCCATGGATCCTAAATTAATTTTAAAGGACTTAAAGGTTTTAATATGAGTTTAGTTAGAGGTCTTTCATTTTTTGGGTTATGTTTTGCATTTGTCGTGATTGCATTAGGTGCATGGACAAGGCTTGTTGATGCAGGTCTTGGCTGTCCAGATTGGCCAGGATGTTATGGTTTTGTAGTATTTCCAACAACTGAAGCAGAAATTTTAATAGCTGAGCAACGATACCCCCAATTTCCATATGAAATTGATAAAGCAATTCCAGAGGTTGTGCATAGATACTTTGCAGCTGCTCTCGGATTTATAGCAATATTATTAGTTGCTTTTTCATTCAAGCATAAACTGCCAGCAAGAATAAAAGCCATAGCATCTTTTCTTTTGTTTTTTATTTGTTGTCAGGGGTTATTTGGTTACCTTACTGTTAGCTTGAAGCTTTTGCCCATAATTGTAACTGGCCATTTGTTTGGCGGCTTTATTACTTTAAGCTTATTTTTTTACTTATTTTTAAATACCACTGATGGAATTAAAAATCATCAGATTGGCCATTTAAAAACATTAGGCTGTATTGCTTTATTAGCCCTTTTAATTCAAATTTTCCTAGGGGCTTGGACGAGTACGAATTATGCCTCATTGGCTTGCGTTGATTTCCCAACATGCCAAGGAACATATCTGCCTGAGATGAATTTTTCTGATGGGTTTAACTTGTCTCAAGAAGTTGGCCCTAATTATTTATATGGCTTGCTGGATAATGAAGCAAGGGTTGCAATTCATTATTCTCATAGAGTCAGCGCATTAATTCTGACACTAATTTTCATGGTCTTAATTACTAAGCTTTGGTTTTCTAATGCAGCCCCACTGGCTTCTACGTTAGGGGTAATATTGGTTACTCAGATTTCGTTAGGAATTATGAATGTTATATACGTGCTTCCTTTGTATATCGCTATCGCGCATAATTTAGTCGCAGCATTATTACTGTTAGCAACCCTAATGGTTAATCTTGTGATTTGGAAAGATGAACAACACAATTAAAAACTACTATGAACTATGTAAACCCAACGTAGTTCTAATGATGTTAATTACGGCCTTGGTAGGATCCTTGTTGGCTAGCAAAACCCTCGCCCCGTTATCCTTGATTGCACTAGCAATGCTTGGTATTGGCTTATGTGCATCTTCAGCGGCGGCAATAAATCAAATCATTGACAGAAAGGCAGATGCTAATATGAATAGAACAGAAAACAGACCTATTCCTCAAGGAGAGGTTAGTCCTGTAAATGCTTCAATATTTGCATTTATTTTAGGCTCGCTTGGAGCAGCTATTTTGGTAATCTATGTGAATACCCTAACTGCGTTGCTCACTTTAGCTTCTTTAATAGGATATGCCTTTGTTTATACAGTGTACTTAAAGCGAGCAACACCACAAAATATAGTGATTGGTGGTTTGGCGGGCGCAGCTCCCCCATTACTAGGATGGACAGCAGTTACAAATTCGATTGATCCAAACTCTCTTTTGTTGGTATTAATCATTTTTGCCTGGACCCCCCCACACTTTTGGGCTCTTGCAATCCACAGAAAAGATGATTATGCAAAAGAAAACATTCCAATGCTTCCAGTGACGCATGGAGTCCAATTTACAAAACTGCAAATTATTCTCTATACAATTATTTTAATTCTAGTAAGTTTACTGCCGTTTGTAGTTATGATGTCAGGGATTTTTTATTTTCTATCTGCATTAATTTTAGGGATTATTTTTTTATACTACACAGTTCGTTTGTATTTTGATGAAGACAATATTCAAGCCTTTCCAACTTTTGTTTACTCCATATATTATATTTTTCTAATTTTTGCTGCCTTGCTGATCGATCACTTCATAGCCTAAATATGAACAAGAACATTAAAATTTCATTGGCTTTAATCATTTTATTCATGATTGCAGTTTTGTCTTTGTTTATTAATAAATTAACCACTCCAAGATACCTATCTGCACCTGAGCTTTTGGTAAACGGATACTATCAATTTCCCAATCCAAAGGAGTTTTCTAATTTTCAAATCCTGACATCTGACAATGTTGTGCTCGACAAAGATATCTTTAAAGGAAAATGGACTTTAATTTACTTTGGATATACTCGCTGTCCTGCAGAGTGCCCCGTTGCAATGTCTTTAATTAAAAATCTATACTCAACATTAGACTCAAAGGGCTTTAATTTAAACAATAAGCAGACGCTTCTTGTGACCATAGACCCTGAGAATGATACTCCCAATGTTGTAGATCAATATGCTAAAGCATTTAACAAATCATTTATCGGAGCCCGGGGTGACAGGCCGATGCTTTTAAGCATGGCAACACAATTAAATGTAATGGTAGTTGAGCCTCCAAAGAATATGCATTCTGATCACATGGAGCATTTAGAAAACCACTCAAATAATATTTTGCTAATTAATCCTGAAGGGCAATATGTTGGATTTTTTAGACCCCCATTTGATGAGGAGAAGTTTCTCCTCACTTATCAGTCGGTCGTGACGCCCCGCTAACTTTCTAGAAACTTATTTCGCAACTTTTGAATATCTTTATCAGAAATATTTAAACCAACTCTTATAAAATTTTCTAAACTGCCATATTTTTCTTCTGCAGTTTTAAAAGCTGTTTCAATGTATATACGTTCAACGCCTATTAAGGGACGCAAAATTTCGGCATCGGTTTGATAAAGACTCATCAATTCTATTTGATCTAAAATTTCCTCAATTCTTTCTTGAGTAAAAGCATTGGTCTTCATGTAGTCCTTAATTACAGTCTCTCTAGAAACCCCCAAAGCAATGAGTGTAATTGCAGCAGCAAAACCAGCCCTATCCTTGCCAGCAGTGCAGTGAAATAATGTTGGGGCGTCTTCATCTATAAGACCCCTTAGAAAATTCTCATATACATCTGTATAGCTGGTAACAAATTCTCTATTTGCATCCACTAAAAAACTTTTTACTTCTTTCTGTGTTTCGCCCTTTAACACAGCCTCTATCTTTGATCTCATCGCCCCATCAACACTAATTGGCATCTCAATATAGTCTATTCCCTCTGGGATAATGTCTGGATCTTCAGTTTTCTCTTCCTCTGACCTGAAATCAACAATCTTTTTGATGCCAAGGGTTTGGAGGTATTTTTGATCAGTCTTTGAGATATCGCTTAGCTTATCTGAGCGATATAACATGCCCCATTTGATGGACTTGCCATCAGTAGTTTTATAACCCCCAAGCTCTCTTGTATTATGCGCCCCATCCATTGGGAGCAGTCTATGCTCTTCATTTTGTAAAGAGCTATCATTTTTATGAAGAGGTCTATCCATTAGGTCTATCGTTTCTGAGCATTGGGTTAGCGTTATGCAAAGGAATAAAACCCCTGCCTTTCTAAACATCAATTATTACCTTGCCTTTAGCCTTCCTATCTTTTAAATGTGCAATAGCAGCCGCTGACTCTTCAAGAGAAAATCTATCAGAAATTTCAGGATTAATTTTACCCGCAGCATGAAGGTCAAATAACTCTTGAAAATTTTTCATATTTTCATTTGGAAACATAGTTGTCCAAGCACCCCAAAAAACGCCAACTATTTGGCAACCTTTTAGGAGGGCAAGATTTAGAGGTGGTTTTGGAATTTCTCCTGCCGCAAAACCAATAACAAGAAATCTACCTTCCCAAGCTATTGCCCTTAAAGCCGGTTCACTAAAAGGCCCCCCCACCGGATCATAAACTACATTAGCCCCAAGCCCACCAGTGAGTTCTTTGATTTTATTAGAAAGCTCTTTCTGTTGATCTCGATCAAGATTGCCAGAAGGATATACAAAAGCTTCGTCGGCACCATGCTCTAAACATGTTTTAATTTTTTCTTCTGATGAAGCCGCTGCAATTACTTTTGCACCCATTGATTTACCTAGTTCTACAGCACTTAAGCCTACGCCACCAGCTGCTCCAAGCACCAATAAAGTTTCTCCTGGCTGGAGATTTGCTCTTTGTTTTAAAGCATACAAAGATGTTCCGTAGGTCATTGGCAGTGCGGCAGCTACAGGGAAGTCCATTTCTTTTGGGATTAGACTTACTCTTGCAGCTTCAACAACAAGCTTTTCAGCGAAACAACCATTTCCCGCCATAACAAAAACGTGATCACCTATGCTACACGAATCTACTCCCTCGCCAATTTCTGCTATTACTCCTGAGCACTCCGCTCCTGGAATAAACGGCATAGGAGGTTGGAATTGATATAACCCCTGAATCATTAGGACATCTGGAAAATTTACACTCGCAGCTTTAATTTCTACCAAGACTTCCCCATTGCCGGGTTTCGGGTCATCCACCTCAGTAAAGACTAGTTTTTCTGGACCTGCTAATTCTACACACTGCAAAGCTTTCATAGTATTTCCTAAATTTTTGAATTATATAATTCTACATATTTATTAATGTCCATGTCCGCATTTTTACTAAGATTTTTTAAATCTTTTAGAGATTGATCAGCATTATGAATAAACTTTAAAAAATTATTATCAGTAAAAGATTTTTGTTCCATGGCAATTTTCTTGCTTTGGATCAAACCATACTCTTGAAATGATAAATTTTGAGACTCCATATCATTCATAATCTTTTCGCTTGGCAGCAAATTGATGCTCATTTCAGCCCTTAAAGCATTTGAATATCCCGGACAATATTCATCCATTGCAGTTGCAACGTGTATTAGCTCATCATGGAAGATCTTTTTTAATTCTTTGAGGGGAGTTGAGACTCCATTTTGTTCTAATTTGACATCTTCTGACCTTCCGTTTTCCACCATGATTTTTTGATTGGTTCTTATTTCTTCGATCTCTTTGTCGGAAACTTGAGGACTTTCAGAAATTAGGGAATGTATTATAAAAATGTCTAAAAGTTTAATTTTATTTTCATCAATGCCCTCAGGAATAAAAGGGTTAATGTCAATTCCTCTTAATTCTAAATATTCTATTCCTTCATTTTTTAAAAGAGTTGCTGGGCGAGAACCGCTTGGACCAGATCTTTTTGGTCTAACTGTGTCATATAACTCGTTCTCAATTTGTAAAATTCCAGTAGATATTTGTTGTGGCACACCTTTCTCATCAAGCAACCCTATATCTTCAAAGTGCTTTACCGGAGTTTTAATTCCCTTGATTATTGCATCTATAAATTCATCTAAATTGTTGTAGTTAATTTTTAGAGCATTCTGCATACTGCTTTGATAACCAACATCACTCATTCTTAAAGATGTTGCATGCGGTAAAAACAAATCATTTTTTCCATGCTTAGTTAGGGAATGCTCTCTATTTAGCAAGTAAGACTCGTGAGTTACAGGCGAGGCACCAAGGCGCTCCAGCAAAAACCAAAAATTTCTTTTTATGTTTCTAATTGCTCCAAGGTACTTTTGATTTATAAAGCCCTGATTAGGACTGCGAGTTAGAGGTGCCCAAGAATCTTCTGATAAAGAAAAATTAAAGTGAATCCCTGATACACACTGCATGATAGATCCATACCTTAACCTCAAACCTTTTCTGTAAATATGTTTTAATAATCCGCTATTGGTTTTGCCGTATTCAGCAATTTTTATTTCTTGCTCATTTTGAAATGCACACGGCATGGAGAAATTCCATAATATTTCTTCTCCCATCTGACTATAAAGAAATTTATGCAGAAGACTAAGATGTCCGAAAAGCTCTTCTGCAGATTCAAATGTGGGAGTTACAAGCTCCACCAGTGCTTCTGCAAAGTCAGTAGTTATATCTTTACTTGTCAGAGGAGCACCTAAGTTCGTGGGATGATTTTTTTGAGAAATTTTCCCTTCTTGAGTAACACGTAAAGACTCTCTTTCAATTCCGCGTAGGATTTTAAGATTTTTAAAGAACCCCTTTTCTTGATGAGTTTTTAAAGAGCGTTTGAACGCATCCGAAGTCATGCGCTGGTACTAAATTGACGGACCTGCTGCAACTATTGCTTCGCTTACTGAGAATTTTTTAAAGTTATCCTGAAATTGCTCAATAAGATTTTTAAGATATTCATCATATTGAGCATGATCTGACCATGTTTCTTTTGGAGTTAAAACCTTTGGGTCAACCCCATCTACTGCCACAGGTACTTCTAAATTAAGACCGTCTATATGAGTTGTTTCAACATCATTTAATTCACCATTTTGAATGGCATTAACTATTCTTCTTGTGGTCGGAATATCAAACCTTGAGCCAATACCATGTGGGCCTCCAGTCCAACCAGTGTTGACTAAGAACACTTTTGAGTTAAAGGCATCAATTCTTTTCATTAAGAGGTCTGCATATACTCCAGCTGGTCTGGGGAAAAATGGTGCTCCAAAACAAGTAGAAAACGTAGTGCCAATTGATTCAGTAGACCCAACTTCAGTAGACCCAACTTTAGCAGTATACCCGCTCAGGAAATGATAAGCCGCTGCTTCCTTTGAAAGGATAGAAACAGGAGGGATGACGCCAGTTAGGTCACAAGTTAAAAATATTACGGTTTCAGGCTCACCTGCAGAATTAGATTCAACAGCATCATCAATGTGTGAGCGTGGATAACAACAACGCCCATTTTCAGATAAAGATGTGTTTGAATAATCAGGGGTGCCAGTCTCATCTAAAAATACATTTTCAATTATGCTGCCATGTTTAATGGCCTTCCAAATAACAGGCTCATTTTTTTCTGAAAGATCAATGGTTTTTGCATAGCAACCGCCTTCGAAGTTAAAGACAGTGCCTACACCCCAGCCATGTTCATCATCTCCAATGAGTGAACAAGTTGGATCAGCAGAAAGAGTTGTTTTTCCCGTTCCTGAAAGCCCAAAAAAAAGTGAAACGTTTCCATCTTTATTTACATTGGATGAACAATGCATTGGCAGGACATCTTTTTCTGGCATTAAAAAATTTTGAACAGAAAACATTGATTTTTTCATCTCACCGGCATATTTCATTCCAGCAAGTAGGACTTTTCTAGCTGCAAAATTGATAATTACGCATCCTTCGGAATTAGTTCCATCTTCCTCAGGGGAGCACTCGTAATTTAGGGCGCTCATTATCTGCCATTCCTTTTTTGCTTGAGGATTAAATTCATCAGGGCTTATAAATATTAACTGAGAGAACATACTATGAGAGGCACTTTCAGCAGTCACATGAACTGGGATGTAATGATCTTCATGCGCTCCAACATGAACATTTGAAAGGTAGCGATTTTTTTCTGCTAGATATGCATCAACTTTATCCCAAAGAAGTGAAAACTTATCCGCATCAAATGGCCTGTTAATTTCACCCCAATCTATTAAATGCGAGGTGCTATCTTCTTTAACAATGAACCTATCGTTTGGGCTGCGTCCAGTTCGAGCTCCTGTCTCTAAAGAGAGAGCTCCGTTGCTTGCAATTACCCCCTCCCCATTTTCAATAGCAGCTTTGATGAGGTCTTCGGTATTTAGTTCTAATGTTTCAGCCACCGCGTTACTTTCCATAAAATTATTTCTTTTAAGATTCTACAATATTCTACATCTTTGAGAGAAGTATAACTTGAGAATTTGATGTAGTGGATTTGAAAATATTTAGCAATTATTGTCAATAAACTAGCAAATGCCTCTTTTAAGGCTTTAAATCAAACTTTTGCATGTAGCAATACTACAAATTTAGATCTTTATTGACTTTTTGAATAAAAAGTAAAGGTTATAGAAAAACAAGAAAACAAAGAATATGAATGCCCACTCAGCAAAATTAAAAATAAATCTCCATTCATATTCAGCGCAATTACCATCCCCAAGAAGAACAGTCTGTACTACCTCAAAAATTGGAAGGGTATCCATTAAAAAGTCCATTGGGGGGGCGCAAGTTGGAACCTGATCACTAGGAAGATTTTGCAAGTAGATTTGCCTACCAGCAATGACTACGCCTCCCATGGAAAACAAACTTGCTAGAAAAAAAAGGGCTTTTTTGACTGCTAAAAATAATCCTGGAATTATTAATAGAGACCCGCATAAAGCTATTAATCCAAAAGACCAGCGCTGAAGAATACATAAAGGACATGGATCGTAATAACCAAAAACTTCAAAAATATACGCTCCAACTATCAAACCAATGCCCAGTCCGCAGTTAACAAGTGGCGGTAAAAGTAGAATTTTTCTTAGAATATTCATATTTTTTCAAGCGGAATTAAATGCATGATGATCTTATATTATCCATGGCTTATATAAAAACCTAATGACATAATAAATTTTAATGAATACTCCTGCAAAAAAAATTTTTTTGATAGATGGCTCTTCTTATTTATATAGGGCCTTTCATGCTATGCCGCCTTTGACAACTTCAACCGGCCTTCCAACAGGCGCAGTTAAAGGGGTCACTAACATGTTGCGTAACTTACGCAAAGAGAACCCTGATTCTTTCTATCTTTCGGTTTTTGACGCTAAGGGGAAAAACTTTCGTCACGAAATTTATAAAGACTATAAAGCCAATCGTCCTCCAATGCCTGAGGATTTAAGAGAGCAGCTTTCCCCGTTAAAAGAAATATG
Organism: uncultured SAR86 cluster bacterium; assembly: GCA_902593675.1. Taxonomy (GTDB): domain Bacteria; phylum Pseudomonadota; class Gammaproteobacteria; order Magnimaribacterales; family D2472; genus D2472. The sequence continues at coordinate 95,839 of CACJJI010000003.1, read as the reverse complement.
TAATGCAATGGGAATGCCGGTTATTGAGATCCCAGGAGTAGAAGCTGACGATGTTATTGCAACTTTGGCTGTGATGGGTTCTAAGCAAGGCATACCCATGATCATATCCTCTTTGGACAAAGATCTCATGCAACTGGTGGAGGATCCGCTCGTAAAGATGATGAATACTATGAACAATCAAATTTATGATGTTGCAGGCGTTGAAAAGAAATTTGGAGTTCATCCTGAGCAAATTATCGATTATCTTGCGCTTGTTGGAGATACTTCAGACAACATTCCTGGCGTGCCCAAAGTAGGACCTAAAACGGCTGTTAAGTGGCTAACTGCATATAAAACTTTAAAAGGGATTATTGACAATGCAGATTCACTAACAGGCGTTGTAGGACAGAATTTTAGAGATTCAATTCCAAATTTAGACAGGAATGTTGAACTCGTAACTCTAAAAAAAGATGTTGATTTAAAGGTTTCTCTGGAGAGTTTGCTTGAAGCCAAAGAGAATCAAGAAGAATTAAATAAATTATTTTCGTCTTTAGAATTTAAAACTTGGATAAAGTCCTCTTCAAGCTCCAGTAGCCTAACCACAGATGCTCCAAAATCAAGAAAAGAGTATCAAACTGTTCTAACAGAAAAAGACTTAAAAGCTTGGGCCAAAAAAATTGATAAATGTAAAGCCTTTTCAATTGATACCGAAACTTCCTCCTTGGATACCATGACCGCAGATTTGATAGGTATATCATTGTCATGCAATGAAGGAGAAGGTTGTTATGTACCCATCAAACATTCTTATGATGGGATGCCCAAACAAATACCCCTTAATCTAATCCAAAAAATCCTTGGTGCTGCTATCACAAAGAATCAAAAAAAATTAGTTGGTCAGAACCTTAAATTTGATTTACCTATGCTCAATAGACATGGCATCAATGTCGATGAATTCCTCGGAGACACTATGTTGATGTCATATGTTCTGAACAGTACTGGCACTAGACACGGACTAGATAGATTAGCTGTATATTATTTAAATTATGAGCCTATGAAGTATGAGGAGGTCGTAGGCTCTGCCTCAAAGCAAATTAATTTTGCTCAGGTTGAGATTCCAGCTGCAACATTCTACGCTGCAGAAGATGCCGATATAACCTTAAGGCTATTCAACCACCTTAATGGAATGCTTAAAGACCAACCCAAGCTTACCAAGCTTCTTACATCCATTGAGTATCCAATGCTTCAATCTCTTATTAGGGTTGAAACCAATGGAGCAAAGATTGATGGGCTGATGCTATCAGAATACTCAGATGAGCTAGCAACTAAGATTGAAGAATTATCAAAAGCTGCATTTAAAATGGCTGGAGAAGAATTTAATATGGATTCTCCAAAGCAACTCGTTGAGATTCTTTATAACAAATTAGATTTACCTGTTCTGAAAAAAACTCCCAAGGGCCAACCTTCAACCAATGAGGATACTCTTCAGAGACTGGCTGAAGAATATGATCTTCCAAAAATTATTATTGAATACAGAGGTTTAGCAAAATTAAAGTCTACTTATACAGACAGTCTTATTGATATTCAGCACCCTGTTACAAAAAGGATTCATACTTCCTATCAACAGGCTGTTACATCAACCGGAAGATTATCTTCAACTGAACCCAATCTTCAAAATATTCCCATTAAGACTGCGGAGGGAAGAAAAATTAGAGAGGCTTTTATAGCTGAGAAAGGTAATGTTTTGATTTCCGCTGACTACTCGCAAATTGAATTAAGAATTATGGCTCATCTATCTGGAGATAAGAATTTAACTCATGCATTTAATAACAACATAGATGTTCATTCAGCAACCGCTTCAGAAATATTTAATATTTCCCTTGAAGAGGTTACACCAGAGCATCGAAGAAGCGCTAAAGCCATTAACTTTGGATTAATCTATGGCATGTCTGCTTTTGGATTAACCAGGCAGCTTGGGATTCCACGGCATGAAGCGCAAGCTTATCTTGATACATACTTTGAGAGATACACGGGAGTTAGAAAGTATATGGATACTACAAAAGAACTTGCTAAGAAAAATCTCTTTGTAGAAACTATTTTAGGAAGAAAGCTCCATGTGGCTGCTATTAATGATTCGAATGGACTAAGACGTCAAGCTGCTGAAAGAGCCGCTATTAATGCCCCATTACAGGGCTCTGCAGCAGATATTATTAAAAAAGCAATGATTGATGTAGACCAATGGATAGGAAAAAACAACTCAGATATAAAAATGATTATGCAGGTTCATGACGAACTAATTTTTGAGGTAAAAAAAGGTTTCGCTGATGAAGCACTCAAAAATATTATAAGTCTTATGGAAGGCTCAGTTAAATTAGACATCCCTTTAATAGTGGATGCAAACACAGGAGCAAATTGGAATGAAGCTCATTAATGATTTAACTGGCTATAGTTCCAGACCAAATTAATGGTTTTTTAACTAATCGTTCTTCTGGAGTAAGTATCTTGATTCCAAACTCTTCGCGTAAATCGCAAACCCTTTGATTCATTAAGGAGTCAGGTGATACAAAAGGCCATTTCTTATTCATTTGCCTGGTGCGTTTCCATATCTTAAATTTTATAGGAGTAAGCTTCACAGCCGCTAAGACTAATTTAAAGTAACCGGGGTCATGCCAAAAATCTTTATATAGCTGTTTGAGTTCAGGAAGTTTGTTGTAGGCTAATAATTCTTTAAGTTTCCAACTAGTGCCTGTTATAACCCATGAATCTAACATAGACTCTTGTTCTATAGAGGTATCTAGGCCAAAAATAACATGAGTTGCATCATGATCTCTAATAATTGTTGAACCAGGCTCATCAACAAGCTGTTTTTTGCCATTTGCTTGTAAGTAGGCTCGATACTCCTCTAACCCCTCAGCAAGTGTGATTTTGCAGTCTTGAGACTGAAAAGATAAATTAGTCATTCCTGAATCCTATCAGAATCTTCCTTAATTTATCAATCTCAGTTTCTTTTGAGGATGAAATTGCCAAAACTTCTATAGCATTAGTTGCTTTGCTCACTTGCTGAATTGTTTTCATTAAAATATTCTTAGATACCTTATCCGATTTAGTTAGCACAGGAACATAAGCAACATCAAAACTTTCACACAATTCAATCATTTCAAGATCAATTGGTTTAAGTGGATGCCTTATATCCATAAATATTAGTACTGCCTTGAGGGCTTTTCTATTTTTAAAATATTCTCCAAGCAATGGTCCCCAATCTTTTTTTCTTGAGTGACCTGATTTAGCAAAACCGTAGCCAGGTAAGTCAAGAAGCTTAAATCCATCTTCCACTTCAAAGAAATTAATCTCAGTTGTTCTTCCAGGAGTTTTACTTATTCTTGCTAATTTTTTATTACCTGTTAAAGCATTTAATGCGCTTGATTTGCCCGCATTTGATCGACCGGACAATAAAACCTCTATTCCAGTATCTTCTGGAAGATTTTTTTGCTTTGTTACGCCAAATAAAAAAGCAGTATTTTTGAAAGGATTTTTCATAAGATCATTTATCTCAGGCCACGCACGACATATAATATGCCTTCTTAACCACAACGTACAATTTATGTTAAAAACTTATTTTATCATTGGCTTAAGCATGACCTCTTTGGCTATCTTTGCAGCTGAAGTTAAGATGCCTGATTTGTTGGCCACTGGAGATGCTCAAGCGGGAGCAGGATTAGTTGCAACGTGCTCAGCATGTCATGGAACTGAAGGCCAAAGCATTAATTCTGACTGGCCCAGTCTTGCTGGACAGAATCAAAGATATATAAGTGATCAACTTAAATATTATCAACAAGGCGATCGAGAAAATGCCTTAATGATGGCTGTTATTCCATATCTTAAAACTCTCTCAGACGATCAGCTTCTTGATATAGCAGCTTTTTATAGCTCTCAATCTCCTGCCGTGGGTCAAGCAAAAGATGATGCTGAACTATTGGAACTAGGAGAAAGTCTTTACAGAGCAGGAGATCTAGAAAGAGGCATACCAGCATGCACGGCATGCCATTCAGTAAATGGGGCAGGCAATGCTCAAGCAGGCTTTCCAAGGGTTTCGGGCCAGCAAAAAGGTTACTTAATTACCACTCTGAAAGAGTACAGAAATCTTTCAAGGGATGCAGGCGATTATGCATTAGTCATGCAATCAGCATCTCAAAATTTAAAAGATTCAGACATAGAAGCTCTAGCTAACTATATGCATGGACTATATCAAAAATGAAAAAAAACTTAATCCTATCTTCCTTTTTGCTTCTTGTTTTCTCTGTTTCGGTTGCTTCAGAATATAGGGTTGGAAGAGATTATGGATCACTATCAAGGCCACTACCCGTAAAAGAGGATGGCGTAGTCGATGTTGTCGAGGTCTTTTGGTATGGTTGTGGGCATTGTTTTAATCTGGCGCCCATTACTGCTAAATGGGCAAAACAACAGGACGAATCTGTTAATTACCAAAAAATGCCTGTTACATGGGGGCCTGTTCATCAGCTGCATGCAAAACTTTTTTACACCATTGAAGCATTGGGCATAGGCGATACTGCTCATTCAGCTGTTTTTACTGCTATACACAAAGAAGGTAATTTTTTAGCCAGTGAGGGAGTCATTATAGACTTCCTTGAAAAACTTGGCACAGATAGAAGCGAGACTATTAAATACATGAACTCTTTTTCTGTTAGACAAAAAGTTAAGCGAGCAATAGAGCTATCAAAACAGTTTAAAGTTACCGCAACCCCAATGATTTTTGTAGATGGAAAGTATAGAATAGAGGCCAAAGGAGGCCACTCAAAAATGCTCAAAGTGGTTGATCATGTGATCAAGATCCAAAAACCAGTTTCTTAGAGCAAAATTTAAAAATTATGAAAAAATTTATTCCAGTGTTTGTTGTGACCCTAGCAGTTATTTTATTTTTTAATGGTAAAAAATATGATGAATTAGTTAGTTCACGATTGAGCTCCTCTATTGCAGTTTGTTTAGAAGGTCAATCTTGTGGTCAGGCTACAGCAATGAATGTTGCTGCGGGCGGCGCTTCAAGATCTGCTGAATCAATCTACTCAAGTGGGTGTGCAGCTTGTCATGATGCAGGTATTGCAGGCGCGCCAATGATGGGCAATAAAGCTCAATGGGAAGCACGACAAGCTAAAGGCTATGAAATGCTTGTTAACAATGCCTACAATGGAATAAATGGCATGCCTGCTAAAGGGCTTTGTGCAGACTGCACTAAAGAAGAAATAGGCATAGCTGTTCAGTATATGCTCGATACTATTTAGTTTTAGATTCTAATAACTCTTCTAGTCTTGCAACCCTTTGTTCTAGTCTTTTGGCTAGCTCTTTAAGGGCTTCATATTCATCATTTGATACATACCCTTGCGATTTAGCTAAATCATCAAACTTATCTTTTAATTCATTTTGTATAATTTTTACATTCGGTTGACTTGCATTCTCAGAATAGGCATCAATTTTGTCACGAAGAATGCTAATGAAAGCATCAAAAGAATCTTTACTTGCCATAGCTGCTTTCGACCAAATCTTTAAATTGAGACCATTTAGTAAATTGAATCGGTGGATTATTGTCAATGTCCCAATTGAGATTATTTAGATTAAACCACATTGTATTTATGCCAAGCTCTCTTGCTCCCAAAACATCATTCACCGGATGATCTCCAACATGAAGAGTCTCGTTAAAATCTACTTGAGAAAGTTCTCGGGCTTTAACAAAATGAGCCTGATCTGGTTTATTGCTTTTTACATCCATCGAAGATATTGAAAAATCAAATAAGTGACCTATTCCTAATTTATTTACATCAGCATTACCATTTGTCAGAACACCTAGCCTATATTTAGAAGATAGCTCTTCTAAAACTTCAATCACATCATCGTAGAAAGTTACTTTGTGCCTTTCCCTTAGGAAAAAGTTATAAGCATCCTCAATAAATTTATTCAAATCTTTTGAATTTTTGAAAAATTTTTTGACGTGATATGCAATTGTTTTCTTTCTTAGCATTCCTAAATCATACTCCAGGGATGGATCTTCTTTCACCAGCTGACTCCTAATTTTCATAAAATCTTCAAATGTGCCCCATTCTATTTTTCTCCCAATCTTATCCTCAGACCATTTTCTAGAATTCATTTCTGCATTAATAATGGTGCTCCTTATATCCCAAAAAGTATCATCTAAATCAAAGGTAATAAGTTTAATCTTAGGCATTTTTTTTATGGGCTCTGGGGTGAGAATTTTCATACACCTTAATTAAATGTTGATAATCAAGCCTAGTATATATTTGAGTTGTAGATAAAGAACTATGTCCGAGCAATTCTTGAATACTCCTCAGGTCTCCGCTTGATTCCAGCAAATGAGTTGCAAAGCTATGTCGCAACATATGCGGGTTTACAGGCGGTAATCCTTGCATTAAAGCAATATTTTTAATTCTTTCTTGTACACTTCTCGTGGTGATTCTGCTGCCTCTAAGGTTGATGAATAAAGCATCGTCTTTTGATAAAAGTTTATCTCTCTCAATAATCCAATCATTTATAGCGGTTTGCGCATAACGTCCAACCGGCACTAGACGAGTCTTAGAGCCTTTACCCAAGACCCGTAAAAAATTTTTATTATCCTCAAAATCATTTATATTTGAGTTCACGGCTTCTGATACTCGCAAGCCACTTGAATAAATAAGCTCAATAATTGCCAAATCTCTTTTTTCTTGGGCATTTTTTGGTTTGAAATTAAGCAACTGAGATACTTCTTCTGGCGATAAGATATTTGGCAAATGGTTTGGAGATTTTGGCGAGTTGATTAATTCAAATGGTGAATCTGTTACTAAGCTAATTTTCTTTAGATAATTAAAAAAACCCTTGGCAGAAGATATATGTCTTTGAATGGATCGTGCACTAACATTATTTTGAAAAAGATCTGCGACCCATGCTGAGGACATTTCTTCTGTGATGCCCGCAAGCTCATTAATGCTGGATGCTTCTAAAAATTTTGAAAACTTTGTTAAATCTCTTTGATATGATTTTGTTGTGTTCTTGCTAAGGCCTTTAATATTTTCTGAAAAATCTAAATAATTATTAATTAGCGAACAAAGAAAATACTTTTTATCATTCATGCCTCTTTTGATTCAAGGACTCTGATAATAATATCTCGAATATACTCTATAAACGTTGTGTCTCCATCTCCAAGGTATTTAGTAGGCTCATTGGACCCCACTTTAAGAAGACCAAAACCCTTTTTTAATTTCATTACGCTTATTACCGCAGATTTAATTGATTCGCTAGAAAAGAAGGCTGCCATTTTTTCTTTAGATAAAGGACCCATATGAATCGCATCTTTATTCATATCTAATCCAGTTATTGTTTCCAGTTCTTGTAATTCAGAATCTGAGAGAATCTCCAAAATACATGAATCAACTGCAAATTTTTCATGAAAGAAAAGTTCAACAGTTTTCTTTACCTCAGCGAAATTCTCAGAAGCAATTAATGATAAGGTTAAATTTTTAGACTTAAAGAACAGCTCTTCATTTTCTTTCCCAGTTGAAACAAAACTAGCAAGCATATTCATCAGCCTTGATTGCTCATCTCTCAGCTTTCTTACTTGCATTTCAAGCAATGAAGTTGCTCCTTCTGCATCGTGCTTAAAACTTAACTCACTTACAAGAGATTCTCTTGAAAGAAAGAAATCAGTATTTTCTAGTAAGTAAAGCTCTACATCTTTAGCATCTAGTTTCTTAGCCATATTCCCTCACAGATAAATTCAGCCGGCCCTATCATTTCAAGCTTATCATTTATTTTTCTAAGGCTCAGCTCACCTCCAGCAGAAATAATTTTCACAGTTAGTCCATTGCTAAGATTGAAGCTTGCAGTTGCTGCAGAAGCAGATCCACATGACAAGGTTTCACCAGCTCCTGCTTCATTTGTTCTAAGCTCAAGATTACTTGAATGTTTAGTAAAAAGAGAAATATTGACATCTGTAAAAAATTTTCTTTTTCTAAGCTTCGAGGAAAGCTCATCGAGGTTATAAGAAGAGATTTTCTTTCCTTCTATTATCAAATGTCGATTACCAGCATTTATAAATTTATATTTCTTAAGATCGCATTTTTCTAAAAACTTAGCTTCTGCTTTTGGAATTTCTTCTTGAGAGGGCAGTTCTAAGACAACCTTCACTTTTTTAGAATGAGTAGGTTTTACTAGCACTGGCTTTGATTTGGTTCCAAGTAATAGAGGTTTCTTTGGGGAAAGGCCAGCTTCCCATAGAAATGCTCCCACTGATCGCACTCCATTCATGCACATATCAGCTTCTGATCCATCAGAATTATAAAATTTTACATAAAAATCATGTTCAGATTTTTTTGGCGGATTGATTGTAATTAGTTGATCAAATCCAAGGCCTTTTTTTCTATCTCCCATTTTGATTACTTGAGATTTAGACAATGAACTTTCTTTGGTTAGGTTCTCAATAACCACGAAGTCATTTCCATTGCCATGCATTTTTTTAAATTTGATCATCTAGCCCCTCTTCAAGAACAGTTAGGTCAGAAAAATCTTCTCTTTTTCGTACTAAGTGAAACTTATCTTTATCTACAAGGATTTCGGCTGCCCTAGGTCTGGAATTATAGTTAGAGCTCATCACAAAACCATATGCACCAACTGTTCTAACCGCCAAAAGATCTCCCTCTGACGCTCCAATATTTAAATTTTTTGCTAAAAAATCTCCCGTTTCACAGATAGGCCCAACAAGACTTACATTGGATGCAGTATTATTAGTTTTCTTTATAGGCCAAACATCATGATGGGCATGATAGAGAGCTGGACGCAGTAAATCATTCATTGCAGCATCTGCAATAAGAAAATCATTTTTTTTGTATTCAACCCTTGTTAGCATGATGCCAGCATTGGCCGAAATTGAACGCCCTGGCTCAAGTATTAACCTTTCATTTCTACCTGCAAATATTTTTTCATAACTTTCTATTAATTCAAATGGCTGAACGGTCTCCTCTCCCACATAATTAACACCTAGGCCACCGCCCATATCTATAAAGTCTAAATTAATATTTAGCCTATCAATCTCAATTAAAAGTTCCAAGGCCTGTTTAGCAGCATCCTCAAAACCTTTTAATTCCATAATTTGTGATCCAATGTGGCAAGTCAAACCTACAAGTTTAAGACTGGCACTATTGCTACATTTTTTTACAAGATCTTTTGCAGCCTCAATGCTGACACCAAACTTGTCAGATTTTCGTCCTGTCTTTGTAAACTCATGAACTCCGGCATCAACATTTGGATTAAACCTTATTGCCACAGGGGCTACTTTCTTCATTTCTGCTGCAACCATATCAAGTCGAGTTAGTTCTTGATCGGACTCAATATTAAAAGAGAGAATATTGCTCTCAATGCCTGCCACCATCTCAGCCTTTGACTTTCCCACCCCTGAAAAAATAATTTTTTTTGGATCTGCGCCAGCTAGTAGTGCCCTATGAAGTTCACCACCCGAAACGATATCAAAACCGCATCCAGAATTTTTTAAGATTTTTAAAATTGAAATATTTGATAATGCCTTAACTGAAAAACACACAAGCCCATTCATGGACTTGAAGGAATTTATGTATGCTTGAGCATGTCTTTCAAGTGTCGCTTTACTGTATATGAAAGCTGGTGTTCCATATTTATCTGCTACATTCTTTAATGCAACCTCTTCAGCATATAGCTCCTCTTCTTTGTAATGAAAATGATCCATAAAGGAATTTAAATATTAAATAGAATTTCAGATGGTATGGGCGCTTTCATACCGCAACCCGACACAACCAAAGAAACCAATGCTAAAAAGAAAAATAGGCGAATTTTCATTCGCCTATTATGAGTAATTTATTGAAAAAAAACTAATTAGATTAGTATTTGTATTCTTCTTCTTTAAACGGCCCATCGACAGGAACATTGATATACTCAGCCTGTTCGCCAGTTAATTTAGTGATTGTTCCGCCAAAGCCTTGAACCATGAGCTCAGCAACTTCTTCATCTAGTTTTTTAGGCAAAACCTTAACTGTTAACATTTCTTTTTGTTTGTCAGCATCATTAACATTTGCAAAACCCTGTTCATATAAATACATTTGAGCTAAAACTTGGTTAGCAAATGATCCATCCATGATTCTACTAGGGTGACCAGTCGCATTTCCTAGGTTAACAAGTCTGCCTTCAGCCAAAAGAATAATATAGTCCTTGCTTTGAAGGTCTGGAGTCTCAGCTGGAGAAGTATCTCTAAATACTCTATGAACTTGAGGCTTGATTTCCTCCCAATACCACTTATCTCTCATGAACTGAGTATCAATTTCATTATCAAAGTGGCCAATGTTACAGATTACAGCAGTGTTTTTAACAGTTCTTAACATTGCTTCATCACAAACATTTACATTTCCGGTAGTCGTTACAATGAGGTCGGTATCTTCAAGTAGACTATGGTTAATATCTTTTACATCTCTGGTTACAACGCCATTTTTGTAAGTTGAAACAACTTCAAACCCATCCATGCAAGCCTGCATGGCACATATAGGATCAGATTCAACAACTCTTACAATCATGCCTTCTTGTGCAAGGCTAAGAGCAGATCCCTTGCCAACATCTCCATATCCAACAACCAATGCCTTCTTCGAAGAGAGAAACATATCGGTGCCTCTTTTTATTGCATCGTTTAAACTGTGTCTGCAACCATATTTATTGTCATTTTTCGATTTAGTTACTGAATCATTTACATTAATTGCAGGTACTTTTAGGCTATTACTCTCAAGCATTGCTTTAAGTCTATGAACGCCAGTAGTAGTCTCTTCTGAAATACCATGTATGGTTTCAAGCATGTCAGGAAATTTTGTGTGAACCATATGGGTGAGATCTCCACCATCATCTAAAATCATATTCGCATCCCACGGCTTGTCATCTTTTATAATTGTTTGCTCAATACACCAATCAAATTCCTCTTCTGTTTGGCCTTTCCAAGCAAAAACTGGTATTCCAGCAGCAGCTATTGCAGCAGCAGCATGATCTTGTGTAGAGAAAATATTGCATCCAGACCAGCGAACTTCTGCTCCTAGATCTACCAGCGTTTCAATCAAAACAGCTGTTTGGATTGTCATGTGAATGCAACCCATAATTTTTGCACCCTTGAGAGGTTGAGCATCTTTGTACTTAGTTCTTAAAGCCATCAGTGCAGGCATTTCATTTTCTGCCAAGGATATTTCTCTTCTGCCAAAATCTGCAAGGCTCATATCTGCTACTTTAAAGTCATTTTCCATTCTATACTCCAATTATTAGAAGGTGCATTCTACATAAAAAAAGGGCGTAAATGCACCCTTTTTATAAGTAAATTAAATATTACTGTGAAATCTGATCTGCTTTATCAGTTCTTTCCCATGTTAAATCAATATCAGATCTTCCAAAGTGTCCGTATGCTGCGGTTGGAAGATAAATTGGCCTTTTAAGATCAAGCATATTTATTAAACTTTTTGGCCTTAGATCAAACTCTTCTTCAACTATTTTTACTATAGCTTCTTTAGATATTTTTTCACTATTAAAAGTTTCAACATGTATAGATGTAGGTTTTGCCACACCAATAGCATATGAAACTTGAATTTCGCAATAATCTGCAAGTCCTGCAGCCACAATATTTTTAGCTACATACCTTGAAGCGTATGCTGCAGATCTATCTACTTTTGATGGGTCTTTTCCAGAAAAAGCACCACCACCATGACGGGCCATGCCTCCATAAGTATCTACAATTATTTTTCTTCCTGTAAGACCGCAATCACCAACTGGGCCTCCAATAACAAATTTACCCGTTGGATTTATATAAATATTTGTAGAATCGAGAATCCACTCCTCAGGAACAACAGGCTTAATAATTTTATCCATAACCTCGGCTTTGATTTCTTCTTGAGTAACATCTTCATCGTGCTGGGTTGAAAGTACAACAGCGGAAAGACCTTCAATTGTTTTGCCATCATCAGAGTAAATAACGCTTACCTGGCTCTTTGCATCAGGTCTTAGCCATTTAATTTCTCCGCTTTTCATCACATCAGCTTGTTTTTTTACCAATCTGTGAGAAAGGTCTATAGGAAGGGGCATCAATGATTCTGTCTCTTTGCATGCATACCCAAACATTAACCCTTGGTCTCCAGCTCCTTGCTCTAAATTTTCACCCTCACCTTCGGTGACTCCTTGAGATATATCAGGAGACTGTTCAAAGACAAGATTAGTAAATTCACAAGTATCACCATTAAACCCGTATTCATCGTTGTTGTAGCCAATATCATTAATTGTTTTTCTTACAATTGGTTCGAGGTCGGGGCTTCCTAAGGACGTAATCTCTCCAGCAATATACACCATATTATTTTTGATCATTGTTTCGCATGCAACTCTGCTGTTTGGGTCTTCAGCTAAGTAGGCATCCAAAATGGCATCAGAAACTTGATCGCAAACTTTGTCAGGATGGCCGCCAGATACCGATTCAGATGTAAATATATAACTCATAATTTTTCTCCATAGTTAGTAAATGATAATTCATCAAAAATTTTTAGCAAAAGCGATGATTTATTAAGGGTATAAAAGTGAAAATTATCTACACCCATATTTTGAAGGTCTTTTATTTGATTAATGCAAATACTAACAGCAGCTTGCTCATTGCGCTCTTTATCATCAGAAAACTGATTAATAATCCCAGCAGGAATGTTGATACCACATTTTTTTGCCATATTACAAAGACTATCAATGTTATAAATAGGCATAATACCAGCTGTTAACTCATTTTTAATATTCTTTTTTACCAACTGATCAATTAATTTTTGGTAGTTATCCATAGAAAAACAAAATTGAGAAATGCATTGTTTAGACCCAGCAAGAGTTTTACTTTTTAGTAATTGAAGATCAAAATCAAAACTCTCAGACTCAGGGTGAGGTTCAGGATACGCAGATACGAAAACTTCCAAATTTGAATCAATTAAAAACTTAACAAAATCTGCAGTGCTATCGAAACCATTTTGATGTGCCTTGAATTTACCATTGGGGCTGTCACCTCTCAGTGCGACTATTTTGTTAATACCGAGAGCAATAAACTGATTAATAATTTTTTTTATTTCAGTTTTACTTTTGCCAACAAGAGTTAAGTGAGCAGCTATATCAATATCGCTTTTTTCCATGAAAGCTTTTATGAGGCCAATGCTTTTATGCTGAGAGCCTCCCATAGCGCCATAAGTAATAGAAATAAAATCTGGCCTATAGCGATTCAGCCTAGAAAATTCATTAACAACTTTTTTATAGTCCAAATCCTGTGGAGGATAAAATTCATACGAAATTTTCATTTTTCACCTAGTTAAGGTGTCCCATTTAGCAGTTTAAGTATGCAAGCAGGAACAAATCACTTTAAGTGGGCGAATCATAATTGGTTTAGAAAAAAAATTCAAATTTTTGAGTTGCTGGGTTTACAAAAATTTAAATATCTTTATTATGAATGCTAATCGTGATTTGATCCTATTGCCGCGATTGTAAAGAAAGTGCTAAAACGGAAATTATTCCCAGGATTTAACTAAACCACTACAAGCATTAGCTTATTTAATGTTCGAAGTGCTTATTTAGGTTGGCTAAATATTAATGGTTAATAAACTCAACTCTTTATCAAGACAAAAGCTAACTAATTTATTGGACTCTCAGATAGTTATTTTAGACGGCGCCATGGGCACTATGATTCAGGCTCATGATTTGCAAGAAAATGACTATAGAGGTCAGAGATTTGCTGATTGGTCTATAGATCTTAAGGGAAATAATGACCTTTTAAGCATCACTCAACCAAGGATCATAGAAGAAATTCATAAAGAATTTTTGGAAGCCGGAGCAAACATTATTGAGACAAATACATTCAACTCTAATGGTCCTTCAATGGCTGACTATGATATGGAAGATCTTGTCCATGAGCTTAATTTTTCTGCTGCAGAAATTGCTCGAAAAAGTGTAGAGACATTCAAAGAAAAAAATTCTAGGGAAGTTTTTGTTGCTGGGGTTTTGGGGCCAACTAATCGAACATGTTCATTAAGCCCAGACGTAGAAGACCCCTCATTTAGAAATATTAATTTTGACCAATTAGTTGAAACATTCAAAGTGGCTACATCGGCTTTATTGGATGGCGGAGCAGATCTTATTATGGTCGAAACAATTTTTGATACTCTCAATGCAAAAGCTGCTTTGTTTGCGATAGATTTAGTATCTGAAGAACGCCAAATAGACATCCCAATTATGATTTCGGGAACCATTACAGATGCATCGGGCAGAACACTATCTGGGCAAACAACCACTGCATTTTGGCATTCTGTGAGACATGCTAAACCAATATCTATAGGATTGAATTGTGCCTTAGGAGCATCCGAGTTGAGACCATTTCTACAAAAGCTTTCTCAAATTGCCGATTGTTATGTCAGCGTTCATCCAAATGCAGGATTGCCAAATCAATTTGGCGAGTATGATCAAACTCCTTCAGAGATGGCTACAATTTTAAAAGAATTTGGTGAAGAGGGTTTATATAATATTGTAGGTGGTTGTTGCGGAACAACCGCTGAACACATTGAAGTTATCAAGGCTCTGGTTAATGACTTCACTCCAAGAGCAATTCCAGCATCTCCAAAATCAATGCTTTTAAGCGGATTAGAGCCTCTAGAAATTAAGGAAGATAACCTTTTTATTAATATTGGAGAGCGAACAAATGTTACTGGTTCGGCTATTTTTAGAAAACTTATAGAGTCTAATGATTACGAAGCTGCCATTCAGGTTGCTAGGCAACAGGTTGAAAATGGAGCTCAAATGATCGATATCAACATGGATGAAGGTATGTTGGATTCTAAGGCAGCAATGATTAAGTTCCTTAATCTTATTGCTGGAGAGCCAGATATTTCAAGAGTTCCAATTATGATTGATTCAAGCAAATGGGAAATCATAGAAGAAGGTCTAAAACACATTCAAGGTAAAGCGGTGGTTAATTCAATTTCTTTGAAAGAGGGCGAGAAGCAATTTATGGAGCAGGCAAAGCTAGTTAAAAAATATGGTGCGGCAGTTGTTGTTATGGCATTCGATGAAGAGGGTCAAGCAGACACCCTTAGCAGGAAAGTTGATATTTGTAAGCGTGCTTATACCATCTTGGTTAAAGAGGTTGGCATGGATCCTCATGATATTATTTTCGATCCAAATGTTTTTGCAGTTGCAACTGGAATAGAAGAACATAATGAATATGGTCTATCTTTCATTCAGGCCTGTGCCGAAATAAAAAAAACCTGTACAGGAGTATCTTTATCTGGTGGTCTCTCAAATGTGTCATTTAGCTTTCGGGGTAATAATGTTCTTCGTGAGGCCATGCACTCTGTATTTCTATACCATTCAATAGAGAATGGCCTAACAATGGCAATTGTTAATGCTGGACAACTAGCTATTTATGATGACTTGCCAGAGGAGCTTCGAGAGGCAGTCGAGGACGTTATTTTAAATCGAAGAGAGGATGCAACTGAGCGCTTATTAAATTTAGCTCCTAAATATGCTGGTGATGAGAGCGCATCCATGAGCATTTCAAATCAAGACTGGAGAAATCTCAGTGTGAATGAGAGATTAAATCACTCTTTAGTTACCGGTGTAGATACCTTCGTGATCGAAGATGTTGAAGAGGCTAGATTGTCTGTAGAAAAACCGCTTGAAGTAATTGAAGGGCCATTAATGGATGGGATGAACAAAGTTGGAGATTTATTTGGAGCTGGCAAAATGTTTCTCCCCCAAGTTATAAAATCTGCTCGAGTTATGAAGAAAGCAGTTGCATATTTAGTTCCATTTATCGAAGAGGAAAAAGGCGGTCAAGAAATGCAAAGCAATGGCAAGATGGTTCTTGCTACAGTAAAAGGCGATGTTCATGACATAGGTAAAAACATCGTCGGCGTTGTTTTGCAATGTAATAATTTTGAAGTGATCGACTTAGGCGTGATGGTCCCAACTCAAAAGATTTTAGATGTTGCGGAAGAGGAAGACTGTGATCTGATCGGATTATCGGGGTTGATAACACCTTCTCTGGATGAGATGGTTGGAGTTGCAAAAGAGATGGAGCGAAGAAACCTCTCAATCCCATTATTAATTGGTGGAGCAACTACAAGCCCTGCACATACATCAGTAAAAATTGATCCTTCATATAGCGGAACAGTAGTTTATGTAAAAGATGCATCCAGAGCTGTTGGCGTGGCACAAAGATTAGTGGGGGATCATGATGAATATGCAAAAGAGCTTGCTAAAGCTCATTCAAATAAGCGAGAAGCTTATGCTTCTAGAGCTCAGTCACCACTTAGACCGTTTCCAGAAGCGCAGTCTAGAAAACCAGTTATAGATATGTCTTTTAAGCCGACTGCACCATTACAGCTTGGGATAACTAAGCTTAATCCAAGCCTTGAAGAGCTTGAGGAGTTTATAGATTGGATGCCATATTTTAACGCATGGGAATTTAGTGGGCGATTTCCTGACATTCTATCTGATCCTGTAAAAGGGCCAGAGGCTCGTAAATTATGGGATGATACTCAGCTAGTGCTTGAGAAGCTTATAAAGGAAAAATGGTTAAATCCTAAAGGTGTCATAGGCTTATTCCCCGCAAGATCAATCGGTGATGCTATAGCCGTATTAAGGGAAGATAGAACTAATGAAGAATTATTATTGCATTGTTTGCGTCAACAGAAATCTCGCGAAGACTTAGACTCAAACTCTTTGGCAGACTTCATCGATGAAAAGGATGATTATATAGGGGCTTTTGCTGTTACAGCAGGTCATGGCATCGATGAACACATTCAACGTTTTGAGGCTGAGCATGATGACTATAACTCAATCATTTTAAAAGCTTTAGCTGATCGTTTTGCTGAAGCTTTTGCAGAGTGGGCTCATAAAAAAGTTCGTTGTGAGTTTTGGGGTTATTCAGCAGAGGAAAACCTTAAAAATGAAGACCTTATTAAAGAAAAATATCAAGGTATCCGCCCTGCTCCTGGCTACCCATCTTGTCCAGATCATCGTCTTAAATTAAATATTTGGGAGCTGCTTGATGTTGAAAAAAATATAGATTTAACTCTTACTGAATCTTTAGCAATGTGGCCTACTGCAAGTGTGAGTGGTTTATATTTCGCGCATCCTCAATCTCATTATTTCCAATTAGGCAGGATCGATAAAGATCAAGTTGAAGACTATTCAAATTCTAGAGATGAGAGCATAGATGAAAATGAAATCTGGCTTGCTCCAGTTCTTGGTTATTAGGTCTACCAAAATGGAAATAAGTTTGGCGAAGCCAGCATTTTAATGATTTATCTAAACATGCCTAAGCATGAAGGAGATTAAATTGAGAGTCTTTTCTTGCATTTGTTACATTGTTTTATTATCTTTTTCAAAAATTCTAAATGCCGAAAGCCAAGTTGATAGCATTGAAGAAGTATTAGTTTATGCATCACTGGTACCTATTAGCGCTGAGCGCTCTGCTAATGCCATTACTATTATTGGCAATGAACAAATCATTAATAGGCCCGTATCAAGCATTAGTGATCTTCTTCGAAATGTCCCAGGATTAGCTGTTAGTAAAAGCGGTGTTCAGGGTTCTCAGACTCAAATTAGAATTAGAGGCAGTGAGGCAAATCATTTGCTTGTGTTAATTGATGGAATTGAGGCTAATAATGCAGCTCAGAACGATGAGCTAAATTGGGGCACCTTTGCTGCGGAAGATATTGAAAGAATAGAAGTTATTAGGGGTCCGCAAAGCTCAATGTTTGGCAGCGATGCTTTGTCTGGAGTTATTAATATAATTACTAAAAACGCTATCAAGCCAAAAAATTTAAAGATTTTTTCTGAGAACGGAAGTTTTGATACAAAAAATAATGGAGTTAGCTTCGGCTTAAGAAATAATAACTTTGATGTACAACTTGGTTTAAGCAAACTTGAAACAGATGGCGATAATATTTCTCGAGTTGGCAACGAAAAGGATGGATATGAAAATAAAAATTTAACATTTAAATCAGGCTTGAGGATTAACGAAAAAATTAAAACATCTTTTTCAGCTAGACGTTCAAATGGAATCAATCAATATGACTCAGATGTAAATTTTGATGGCTTGCTTGATGATCAAGATAGAGTTGCAGAATTCAAAAATACCACAGTGGGTCTCAAACTGGATTATTTGAATCCAGACAAAAAATGGCGTCATCACTTTTCATTCGCACAATCAACTAATGACAATCAGGATTTCAAAGATGGCTTGCTGGGTACTGCAACTTCTTCTACCAAAGATCAAATAAGACTTATAAGCTCATTGCATTGGGATCAATTAGCTCAAAGGATTTCTGTTTTAATAGAGCATGAAAAAGAAAAATTTAGACAGCGCGGTATAATTAATGACTACGGAGTTTATGGGGTATTTGATCCCAATCAAGATCAAAGAAAAAAAACGAACAGCAGTGCCTTTGAATATCGGGCTGATATTTCAGACAAGATTACATTAGCGGTAAGCACGCGTTGGGATGATAATTCTGAATTTAAGAATTCAAATACCTATAGATTTGAGGCAGTCTATGACTTAACCAGTCAAGCCAGATTAAGAAGCGCCTATGGCACAGCAATTAAAAATCCAACATTTACAGAGCGATTTGGTTTTTATACTAATTTCATTGGCAACCCATTTTTGAAGCCAGAGGAGTCAACTAACTTGGAATTAGGCTTTGATAAGAAATTTTCTAATGCAAATCTAAATTTATCAGCAACTATCTTTCGTGCTGAACTAGCAAATGAAATAGATGGAAATGTTTTTGATCCAATAACATTTGGATACACAGCAGGCAATAAATCGGGACTTAGCAAAAGAAATGGGATAGAAATTACCGCATCAGGCCAGCTTAGCGAAAAAGTAACTTTAAGCAGCTCATATACTTTCACTGATTCAAAAGAACTTGATGCAAATGGAAAATATCAGAACGAAGTAAGACGACCTCGTCATATTTCAAGTTTAAACTTGTCATGGCGCCAAAGCGATTCCTTAAATATTAATGCAAATATTCAATACAATGGTGCCCAGGAAGATATTGTTTTTCCAAACAAAGTAAAACTAGCTAAATTCATTCTTTTTAATGTAAGCGCAAGCTTAAATATCAGCAAAGAATTAGAAGCTTATCTTCGCTTAGAAAATTTATTAGATGAGAGCTATGAAGAAATATATAGCTATCAACCGCTTGGTTTTGGAGCCCATTTTGGAATCAGATATAGATTATGAGAGTGAACAAACCTAGATTAGTTGTTACAGTGAATATCGAAATAAGCTAAATGAATATAAAAGATCAAAACCAAACAAAAGATAATCTTCATAAGAAAAAAATGAAAAAGCTTAAGAAGAATATTGATGCATCAATTGATGCAGCAAATATTAAAAGAGGTATTGGGGTCCTCTTGACAGGTAATGGCAAGGGAAAGTCAACCTCTGCTTTCGGGATGGTAATGAGATCTTTGGGCTACAATTACAAGATTGGGATTGTTCAATTTATAAAGGGACAACAATTATCTGGAGAAGAAATTTACCTTCGTGATAAATGCCCGGATGTAACCTTTCATCAAATGAATACTGGTTTCACATGGGAAACTCAAGATAGAACTTTTGACACTGCCGCTGCAGAGAAAAGCTGGGCAATTGCAGAATCTATGCTTCAAGATGAAAGCTATCATTTGGTGGTATTAGATGAGCTTACTTATATGTTAAGTTTTAAGTATCTTGATGAAGGAAGGATAATTAACTCACTACAGAATCGCCCTATTGAGCAATCTGTAGTAGTAACAGGGCGCGGAGGAGGATCGGCTCTAACTGAATGGGCTGATACCGTATCTGAAATTAAAGAAATAAAGCATGCATACAACGAAGGCATTATGGCTCGAAAAGGCATTGATCTCTAGTGCCGCTATAATGTTGGTGAATTGTATTTAACATGGTTTAACAAGGAGTGTTAATGTTTAAAAGCTTAATTTTAATAACTTTATTAATAATTGTTAGTAGGTTTATTGGTCTCCCAGCAAATTTTTCACCTTTGCTTGCATTAGCAGTATTTATACCAAGACTTACAGATAATCTTCGCATTCAATATCTTTTGCCTGTATCTATAGTTGCTGCAACAAATTTATTCCTAGAGCCGGTAAATGCATTAATACTTATAACCATGCTTCTAGTCTTTCTCATCACCCCTACTGTGAGTCGATTTAGTAAAAGTTTATTTTGGGGCACTATTAGCTCTGTTTTGATTTGGCATGTTGTGGTTAATGGATCGGTGTGGTTGGCAAGTGGAGGCTCTTTGATTGAAACATACGCCGCCGCTATTCCATTTGATTTAAAATTGGCGGTCAGCACAGGTCTTTATGTTGGCTTATTTTATTATGCTGAAAAATTTTGGATGAGTTATACGCAATCTAGTATAAAAATATTAGACAGGCGCACGAATTAAACAAAACTCTTTTACAAAATAATCTTAAATACTCCTGTAAATAATTCTTGGCACATATTATGATTGATATGTTCTAAACTATTTGCAAAAAAATGCACAAAGAACTCGCTAACGCTATTAGGTTTTTATCAATAGATGCTGTTCAAGCAGCCAACTGTGGCCATCCTGGTATGCCAATGGGGATGGCTGAAATTGCTGTGGCACTATGGAAATATAACTTAAAACATAATCCCAAAAATCCCAACTGGTTCAACAGAGATAGATTTGTTTTGTCAAATGGACACGGTTCAATGTTGTTATACAGCCTACTTCATCTGACCGGCTATAATTTAAGCATTCAAGATTTAAAAAACTTTAGACAGCTAGGCTCTAAAACCCCTGGGCACCCAGAGCTAGATATAGAAATTGGAGTGGAAACAACAACAGGTCCTTTGGGCCAAGGCATTGGAAATGCAGTAGGGATGGCCCTGGCTGAGAAGGTGCTGGCAAGCAAGTTTAACCAACCAGATGGACTCCAGCCAATTGATCACTATACATATACCTTTCTCGGTGACGGCTGTTTAATGGAGGGAGTCTCTCATGAAGTATGTTCTTTTGCAGGCACTCATAGATTGGGCAAGTTAATTTGTTTCTATGATCAAAATGGAATCTCTATTGATGGGGAGATAACGAACTGGTTTACAGACAATACGGCCCAAAGATTTGAAAGTTACGACTGGCAAGTGCTTGAAGTAGATGGTCATAATATAGAACAAATTTTAGAGGCGATAAAAAATGCACAAGCAGAATCAAGTCGACCAACCTTAATTTGTTGCAAGACTGAAATTGGATTTGGATCACCAAATAAAGCAGGAACGTCAGGCGTTCATGGCTCTCCTTTAGGCGATGAGGAAATTGTAAAAACAAGAAATCAGTTGGAGTGGGAGCATGGTCCTTTTGATATTCCAGAGAACATCAAATCTGAATGGGATGCTATAGAAGATGGCTCTAAAGTGAACTCTGAATGGGATTCACTAATGAATGAATACTCTAAAAAGCATCCAGTGCTTTTTAATGAACTAAAACGATTAATTAATAATGATTTGCCGAATGACTTTGAACAAAATTATGAAGACTTTATTGAGGGATTAATTGCCGCCGATCAAAAAGATATGGCAACCCGTAAAGCCTCAGAGGTTTGTTTGAATTTCTTTTGTGAACAACTGCCTGAGCTCATAGGAGGGTCAGCTGATCTTACCGGGTCAAACAATACTTTTTCTTCAGTTAGCTCTGAACTACTTCCTGATAATCCTCAAGGAAATCATATTTTTTATGGGGTAAGAGAGTTTGGAATGACGACCATCATGAATGGAATGTTATTACATGGGGGCATAAAACCATATGGTGGAACATTTTTAGTATTCATGGATTACGCCAGGAATGCTGTTAGATTGGCTGCACTTATGGAGATTCCGAATATTTTTGTCTATACCCATGATTCTATTGGATTAGGAGAGGACGGCCCAACTCATCAACCAATTGAGCACCTTGTTACTTTGCGAGCAACTCCAAACTTACATAATTGGAGGCCAGCAGATATTATTGAGACAGCAGTGGGATGGAAAGAGGCAATAACTTCTTCAAAGACCCCACATAGCCTTATCTTATCAAGGCAAAACTTACCATATATTCAAAGAGTTAAAGATCAGATTGGTCAGATAAAAAATGGAGGCTATCTTCTTGCTCATGAGGATAATGCTGACATTACATTAATAGCATCAGGTAGCGAGGTTCAGTTAATTATCGCAGCTGCTAAATCGATCAGAGAGCAAGGATTTAAGGTAAATGTTGTTTCTATGCCATGCCTTGATAAGTTTTACCAGCAGGATAAGAAATATAGAGATAGTGTTGTAGATCCTTCGATGCCTAAACTCATTGTTGAAGCTCTGCATCCTGATTCTTGGCAAGGTTTGATCAATCTTACTGATACAGTTATTGGCATGAATACTTTCGGTGAAAGTGCTCCAGCAAGCGAGTTGATGGCAAAGTTTGGTTTTACAGAAAACAATATAATTACAGAAGCAAAAAAACTACTTTTAAAATGAGGAAATTGAGCGATACAGATGTCTTCAATAAGACAGTCGCTCTTAGAGTAGATTTAAATGTTCCCGTAAAAGATGGCAAAGTTCTGGACGATACTAGAATTCTTGCAATCACTTCAACCATTGAGCATCTTAAAAAACAAAAATCAAAAATTATCTTGATTTCACATTTTGGTAGGCCGGAATCAGGAATTTTTGAAGAAAAATTTTCATTGCTTCCTGTGGCTAAAAGAATTGGCGAAATTTTTAACACAAGGGTTCCATTATTCAAATCCTTGCAAGATGTTAATTTTGATAATGATATTTCTTTGATTGAAAATATTCGATTTTTGTCAGGCGAGGTTGATAATGATGCAGATCTATCTAGACAACTTTCTAATTTAGCTGATGTATATGTATTTGATGCTTTTGGAACATCCCATCGTTCTCATGCTTCAACTTTTGGTGCTATCAACTCATCTGAAACTTCTTGTGCTGGACTTTTATTAGAAGAGGAGACAAATGCATTAATTAAAGCAATGAACTCTAAAGAAACCCCTACCTTATCCATAGTGGGGGGCGCAAAAGTGTCTTCAAAATTAGAGGTTATTAAAAGTCTCTTAAATATCTCAAATGAAGTGCTGACTGGAGGTGGCATCACCAATACTTTTTTAAAAGCGAGTGGAAATAACATAGGTATTTCACTTTATGAAGACTCTATGATTGAGCATGCTACGGATCTACTTGCAACTAATAAAATACTATTGCCTGAAGAAGTGGTGGTAAGCAAAAGTATTGACTCAAGCGAATCAAGGGTATGTGGAATTGATGCCATTCAAGATGATGAGATGATACTTGATCAAATTCTTAACTCAAAAGCATTTGAAAAGATTTCTAAGGCAAAAAAAATTATTTGGAATGGGCCTGTTGGTGTATTTGAGCAAGAACTTTTCTCAAAAGGCACCCAACAACTTGCTGAAGCAATTGCATCTTCAAATGCTTATAGTTTGGCTGGAGGAGGAGAAACTCTTTTAGCCATTAAGATGTTTATAGACAAGAGTAATATCTCGTATTGCTCAACCGGTGGCGGTGCTTTTCTTGAATTTATGGAGGGAAAAGAGCTACCATCATTGTCTGCCCTGGGCTTTAAATTTTGAAAAGGAGAGAACTATGTCATTGAATACACTAGAAGAAATAGCTAATTATATTGTCTCAGACGGGAAGGGAATTCTTGCTGCTGATGAAAGTAATCCTACTTGTGGCAAGCGTTTTGATTCTATAGGCGTTGAATCTACAGAAATTAACAGACGAGATTACAGAGAAATGCTTTTCAGAGCTAGTGGGATGCAAGACAACATAGGCGGAGTTATCTTATTTGATGAAACAATTAGACAAAGTGCTGAAGATGGTACGCCATTGGTTGAATTAATTAAAAGTCAGGGAGCTTTGCCTGGCATTAAAGTTGATAAGGGTCTAGCCCCATTAGAATCTTCTCCTGAGGAAACAGTTACGCAGGGCCTCGATGGGCTTAATGAAAGATGTAAAGAATACGTTTCATTAGGAGCAAAATTTACTAAGTGGAGAGCAGTTATTAAGATATCTGAGAGCTTGCCAACAGATGAATGTATTGAAGCAAATATGCAGGCACTAGCCAAATACGCCAAGATTGTTCAAAACAATAATATGGTTCCTATGGTAGAGCCGGAAGTTTTAATGGATGGAAGTCATTCAATTGACCAATGCTATGAGGCAACTAGCAAATCTTTAAAGTCACTTTTTGAATGTTTAAAGGAAGAAGGAGTCAATATCGCTGGCACTATCTTAAAACCAAATATGGTGACCTCAGGATCAACTGCAGAGATCCAAGCATCGGTTCAAGAGGTAGCTGAGATGACTGTCAAATGTCTTAATGAGAATGTTCCTTCAGATCTTCCAGGTATAACTTTTCTTTCAGGCGGTCAATCTGACGTTGATGCTACTGCTCATTTAGATGCGATGAATAAGATCGGTGGTTTTCCGTGGAAGCTAAGTTTCTCCTACGGAAGAGCTTTACAACAACCATCTTTGAAAGCTTGGCTTGGCAAGAAAGAAAATATTGCTCTGGCTCAAGATGCTCTTTCTCATAGAGCATTAATGAATAAGCTTGCCGCT
Organism: uncultured SAR86 cluster bacterium; assembly: GCA_902593675.1. Classification (GTDB taxonomy): domain Bacteria; phylum Pseudomonadota; class Gammaproteobacteria; order Magnimaribacterales; family D2472; genus D2472. The sequence goes on along the minus strand of CACJJI010000003.1, from coordinate 71,124 downwards.
AATGGCGCGTGGGATTTAGGCCTAGAAAACTAAGCCTAACTCTTTTGCAAGCTTTAGCCCAGCGAGTATCATCTGCAAAGATATATATTGACTCTAAGATTTATTCTTCAATCGGTAAGGGAGTCTTAGCTTACGTCTGCTTTGAAAAAGATGATAGCGAAGAGGCTATAGAAAAATTTATGTCTAAAATTATTAATTTTTCTTTTTTTCAAGGAGATAGCAGCTCAATGTCTGCAAGTTTAAGGGAGATAGGCGGAGAACTGATGATTGTTAGTCAATTTACTTTGTCAGCAGTAACGCATAAAGGCAATAAACCTAGCTTTCATAGAGCGGCAAGCACAGAAAAAGCTAATTATCTTTATGACTTATTGATAGACAGGCTAAATGAATGCCCTATTCATTGTCAGTCAGGGATTTTTGGGTCTGATATGGATATCCATTCAGTTAATGCTGGGCCTGTAACTTTTTCGTTTAAGATATGAGTTTATGAGTAATCAATTAGATGCTTTTGCAAAAGAAGTTGATGCTTGGATTGAAGAAAATTGTCCTAAATCCATGAGAACCCCAATGCCTGTTTCTGAACAAGTATGGGCTTCTTCTGAGATTAAATTCCCAACAGCTGATTCTAAAATTTGGTTTGATGCAATGGTATCGAAGGGATGGTGTACACCAGAATGGCCTAAAAAATATGGAGGCGGAGGCTTATCTTTTGAGGAAGCAAAGATTTTACGAAGTCGCTTAAAATTTTTTGGATGCAGGCCTCCCCAGATTAATTTTGGTATTTCGATGTTAGGACCTGTGATATTAGAGTTTGGCACCGATGATCAAAAAAAAGAATTTTTACCAAAAATTTCAAAAGGTGAAATTTGGTGGTGTCAGGGATTTTCTGAGCCAGGAGCTGGATCAGATTTAGCTAATGTCTCAACCTCAGCAGAACTCAAGGGCAATGAGTACATAATAAATGGATCAAAAATTTGGACTTCAGAGGCCAATAAAGCTGATTGGATGTATTGTTTGGTCAGAACAGCCAAAACGGAAAAGAAGCAAGCTGGCATATCTTTTATTCTACTAAACCTAAAGCAACCTAATATTGAGATAAAGCCAATTAAACTTTTAAGCGGCCAATCCCCCTTTTGCCAAGTTTTTTTTGATGATGTTTTAGCCAGTGAATCTCATAGAATCTCTAATGAAAATGATGGCTGGAAAGTTGCAAAGAGACTCCTCGAATTTGAGCGGACTATGATGGCAGACCTTGGTAGCGAAGGAGCTGTTGATATTGAACCTATTAAAACTTACAAAAATAACAATGGAACAAGTGCGCCAGGAAAACTCAAGCTGCATAAAAAAATCATTAAACATGAAATGCGAAATCATCTAATTGATTTAACAATGGCAAGAACTGGCATTGAGTCAAAGAGTGGTTTTTCCCCCGCCGCACTTACATTGAAATACATTAGTACCGAGGAAACTCAGGCTAGGTGGGAGCTTAATGTTGCAAGTCTTGGTCTAGGAGGTCTTGAACTAGTTGAAAAAAGCAAGGGCGTAAAGCAAGAAATTGCTAAGTCTTTTTTCTATTCTAAGGCTTATACTATCGCTGGAGGAAGCTCAGAGGTTCAATTGAACATAATTGCAAAACATATTTTAGGACTCCCATCATGACAATAAAAAAAATATCAGTATTTTGTGGCGCCCATCTTGGCAAATCCCAAGATTATAAAATTGCCGCTCAGCAAATTGGAAAAATGATGGCAGAGAGAGATCTTGAAGTTATCTTTGGGGGTGGCAACGTTGGTTTAATGAAGGTCGTTGCAGATACAGCCATTGAAAACGGGGGAAAAGCTACTGGCATTACATTAAAATCGCTTCATGAATTCGAACTCACCAATCCCAATATTAATGAAACAATCATTACTCACTCTCTTTTTGAAAGAAAAGAGAAATTTTTAGATATGAGCGATGCCTTTATTGTTTTGCCTGGTGGCGTAGGCTCCATGGATGAGCTTCTTGAGGTGATGGTAAGCAATCAACTGGGAGGCATTAATAAACCCGTTGGTTTATTAAATATTAATGGTTACTACGACGGTTTTCTTAGCTGGTTACAGCATTCCGTTGATGAGGAATTTGTTTCAATTGAAAACCAAAATCAAATCCTCGTTCATGATGACCCAAAAGAATTATTAGAAATGATTTTATCTGCTCAAATGCCATCTTCAGATACCTGGATAGATAGACTTAATGTAGATTTTCCAAAAGACTAACTTTTTGGATCTCGAGATATTAAAAGCCCCATCTCAAATAGCAGCCACATAGGTATAGCTAAAAATAGTTGAGAGAAAATATCTGGCGGCGTCAAAAACATTCCAATAACAAAAAAACTAATAATTACATATGGCCTCATAGTTTTGATGCGATCTTTTGAAACCAATCCAGTAGTGATAACTAAGAAGGTTGCTATAGGAATTTCAAATGCAAAACCAAAAGCAAAAAAAAGTTTTAATATAAAATCTAAATATTTATTTATGTCTGTCATGACTTGGATAGAGTCTGGAGCAGAGGACATAAAAAAACTAAGGATGATAGGACTTACAATGAAATAGGCAAACGCAATGCCTATATAAAAAAGTATTATTGAGGAGAGAATTAAAGGACCTACAAATGCCTTTTCTTTTTTATATAAACCAGGAGAAACAAACCCCCACAGCTCTAGAAAAAAATAAGGCACTGATATGATCAAGGCTGAATAAATTGTAACCCTTAAAGGTGCGAGAAATGGGGATGCTACTTCAGTTGCAATCATGCTACTACCAGAGGGCATCAACTCCATTAATGGCGCCGAGATAAAAGAATAAATGTAGTTAGTAAATGGCAAACTGCATACCAGGATTAATCCCGCAAACAAAAACATTCTAATTATTCTTGAGCGCAATTCTTTTAAATGCTCAATGAATGTCATGTCATTTGGATCGGCCATCTTCATCCTTTTTAAACTCTTCCATTTTTAGTTCATTGAAAATATCTTGCTTCAAATCTTCAGCGCCAATATCCCTTTCAATAGAAGATCTAAATTCAAAAAATTTGTTCTGGAATCTGGTAAAAGTTTTTATTATAGATTTTATAAATCCTGGAAGCTGATCAGGACCAATAACTAATATCCCAACCAGCAGGATAATTAGAATCTCAAGAAATCCAATCTGTAACAATTTTTATTGATCGTCTGATTTAGACTCAGTATCTTTAGCCGAGCCATCATCTTTTATAGCTTTTTTAAATCCTTTAAGGCTCTCTCCTAGATCTGAGCCCATGGTCCTAATTTTTTTACCGCCAAATAAAATTAGTATCACCACCAATATGATTAATATCTGCCAAAAGCTTATTCCACCTATTCCCATAATTAACTCCTGATCCCTATGTCAACATTGTCCCCATAAGAATCATAATAATACCTATAAGTGTAAGTATAGTTCGATTTTGCCATTTTCGCTGATTTTGCAGACTTGCTTCAAGGTTTTTAATGAGATCAATATTTTTTTTCCCATCATTTGCTATAAATTTAATGTTGTCCAGCAAGTTAAAAATTTCGCCTGGCAGAGAAGAGGCCTTATCTAAAATTTCATAATGATTATTCTCTAGAAACTCTTTGAGTTTCAGTGGACTGAACTGCTTATTAATCCATTGATCAAGATAGGGCTCAGCAAGGCCCCAGAAATCAAGATCAGCATATATCTCTCTTCCCATACCCTCTATGTGTATTAGTGTTTTTTGTAAAAGTATCAAAGAGGGTTGAACAGATAAACCAAATTGCCTCGTTGAATCGAATAAATAAAGCAATAAATTTCCAAACTCAATTTCTGAAAGTGGCTTTTCAAAAATGGGCTCACATGTTGCTCTTAATGCTTGCTCTAAATCAGCTTTATTGGTTTGACTAGAAACCCATCCAGCACCAATAAATAACTCAGAAAGCTTGTAGTAATCTTGTTTTAATGTGGCTTGCAACATTCTTGCTAAATTGTATTGATCCTCTCTGCTAAGTGATCCAACTATGGCACAGTCAATTGCTATATAGCTGGGCTGACTTACATTGACCTTGCTTACAAAAATATTTCCAGGATGCATATCTGCATGGAAAAAATTATCTCTAAATACCTGATCTAAAAATATCTTTACTCCATTTTCTGCAAGAATTTTTCTATCTATGCCAAGCTCATCCATAGCTTGAATATCCGTGCATGCTAATCCATCGATTTCTTCAAGCGTTAAGACATTTACTGTGGTGTGATCCCAAAAAACTTTTGGAATAAATAATAGATCTGAATCAGAAAAGTTTTTCTTAGTAACGGTAGTATTTGCTGCCTCAACCTTTAAATCTAACTCTTTAAAAATAGTTTTCTCATAATCATGAATAACCTCTTTTAGTTTTAGTCTGCCACTCTCTTTATAAAATAAGTTGACTAAAAAACCTCCAGCCTTCATTACTCTTACATTCCTGTGAACTTGTTTATGAATGTTAGGCCTCAGGACCTTAATCACAACATTCTCAGATGTGCCTTTTAGTTTTGCTTTATGAACTTGAGCCAATGAAGCAGCAGCTAAGGGCACATCTTGAAAATCTTCAAAAACATCATCAATCTTAATTTTTAGACTGTTTTCAATTATTTCTTTGGCAAGCTGGGCTGGAAATGGATTACATTGATCAGTCAGACCCTTTAAGTGAGAACTTATTTCAATAGATACGGCATCTGTTCTCGTTGATAGCAATTGACCAAATTTTATAAACATAGGACCTAAGCTTTCTAAAAAATTTCTAATTCTTAATCCATGGGGGACTTTTCGATTAATTACAAAAAAAGGATTCAATAGGCCTATTGCCTTAATTGCAGCAGAGTTACTATTATCAACAGGTATATTTACAATGCCATGCCTAAATGCTTGAAACAAAATTTTTAAGCAATCTAAAATTGTAAGCAGAATATTCATTAATTTATTAAAACATGTTCAAGTCTATCAAGCCTGATTGAAATATCTCTAAAAGACCTAAGGATCTTACTCGCTTTATTCTCTTGTACAGAAACTTCCTGACTTTGTGAGTTATTAGCAATAACTTTTCTTAACATCAATGCCGGAATATCCCCAAAATATTTATAAACTAAAAGCTCCATATCAATATCAATATTTGCCAAAGCGCCAAATAAAATCAACGCAGTCTCAACATCGCCTGAAATAGATTGCGTTGGAATCTTTCGATTGTTTAATGCATTTAAGGCACTAAAAATATTTAGCTGCAAGGAAAAAATTGGTTTTGGATGCTCAGAAAAATTAAAGGTTTCAGCATCATGATCTAAAGTTATAGAAAACTTTGCCATCGATGAGACCTCAATATTAAATTTAAGAGGATACAGGCACTCAATTTGCTTAAAAAACCCTGGAGATAAAGATTCCAGTTCTTGTAAAAATTTATTTAATGCGACATGCATTATTATTTGGCCTTATGAATTGCAACAACCCCATTCACAAGATTGTAAAATTTACATTCCGTGAAACCTGACTCAAAAACCATGCCTCTTAAAGTTTCTTGGTCTGGATGCATTCTTATTGACTCAGCCAGGTATTGATAGCTTTCAGAGTCATTAGCCAGAAGACTGCCTAATCTGGGTATGATGTTAAATGAATACCAATCATAAACTTTAGAAAAAAAAGAATTTGTCGGCCTAGAAAATTCCAAGATTAGCAAGACACCATTGGGCCTTAATACCCTCCTCATTTCTTTCAGCCCCTTAAGCTTATCGGTAAAATTGCGCAACCCAAACCCAACAGTCACCAAATCAAAAGTATGATCTTGGTAAGGTAGGCTTTCTCCAGAGGCTAAAGCAAAACTACAGTTATGAAAAAAGTTTTCATTAATTGCACGATCTCTGCCGAGAGCAAGCATTGATTCATTGATATCTGTTACATGCACCGATACAGATTTAAATTTTTTATTAATTAATTTTGGAATATCAGCTGTGCCGCTTGCAATATCAAGAACCACTGAGCCTTCACTCAACTCAGAGAGCTCAATTAATATTTTTTTCCAAATTCTATGCATGCCAAAAGACATGGCATCATTCATTAAATCATATTCTTCAGCAACGGAATGAAAGACCTCTCCAACATGACCAGCTTTTTTATTAACATCTACCTCTTTAAAGCCAAAATGTGTTTTCTCATTCATCTACTTTTCTCTTGATTACTTAAAAAGATAAAATTATTGTATCTACTTTCTTGAATATCATCATTTTTAAGCGCAGCTTGAACCGCACATCCCTCATCAATTTGATGAGAACAATTTGGAAAAACACAGTTTAAAGAATGATTCAAAATTTCTGGAAATCCTAAGATGATATCTTTTAAATTCAAATGATCAATGTCGATGTCTCTAACTCCTGGAGAATCAATGATCTTCATTTCGTCAATATTATAAAGCGTTGATAATGAGGTAGTATGAACACCTTGGTTATTAGAAAGGGCTTTAGATAATATTCTTTTACCGGTAATGGCTGAAGTTAAAGTTGATTTTCCAGAACCAGAGTTGCCAACAAATATTGCAGTCTTTTTATGTAGGTAGTTTTTTAATGTATCTATGTTTGTATATAGTTTTGCAGAAATTTGAAATGTTTTAATTCCTATATCTTCATAGATTTTTTCAATCTCTTTAAACTCATCATTTGGCAATAAATCTATTTTATTAAAAATTACGAAAGGCTTTATCGAAGCATTTATTGAGATTGTTATCCATTTATCGATGAACTCAAGATTTGTTTTAGGGTTTTTGGTTACCAAAATTCCAATATGTGTAATGTTGGCGGCTATTGCCTTTTTTACTTTATCTTTTGATTTATAAAGAGCTGTGGCTCTATCCAAACGTCTTGTTACGATACCCTCAAGGCTATCATTGCTAGAAGCTACCTCTATTTCAACCAGATCTCCTACAACAAGATTAATTCTTCCTCTGATTTTGCATTTAAATTCTTTGCCCCCTGATACTACAGAACAGGAGTTAGAATAGAACTCAACTATTTGACCGGTTTGAACTTTTATCATCTTGGGCTCAAAATACACTATAGTAAAAATTTAACAACATATATGTCTGCTCAGAAATCAAATCAAAACCTAATCTGGATTGATCTTGAGATGACTGGATTAGATCCAGACAAAGAGAGAATCATAGAAATTGCTACTATCATTACAGATAGTAATCTTACCATTGTTGCAGAAGGTCCAAATTTAGTTATCAGTCAGCCTAAAGAGCTGATTGAAAATATGGATGAATGGAATACTAAACAGCATGGAAACTCTGGTCTCATTAAGTCAGTTCATGAAAGTAGTATTTCTGAACAAGCTGCAGAGATAGAAACTTTAGAGTTTATTTCAAAATATGTTGGTAACAAGAAGTCTCCAATGTGCGGAAATACTGTTTCTCATGATAGAAGATTTTTAGCAAAATATATGCCTGATTTAGAATCATATTTTCATTACAGGCATATTGATGTTTCTTCAGTCAAGGAACTGATTTCAAGATGGATGAATGATGCTCAGACATATGAAAAACAAGGCTCACACAGAGCCAAGGATGACATCAAAGAATCCATCAATGAATTAAAGTTGTATAAACAAATGCTGTTTGATTGAGCTAGGCTTTAATTTCCTCTAACTCAAGTCCTTCTCGGTGAAGAACAAAAGACTTAGACGAGCTAATATCAGAATTAATTTCTTCTAACTCTTTGATGTAATTAAACGAGGCTATGATTTTATCCTCCATACAATTCAAAGATAAATATCCTCGATTTGTGGGATCCATCCATTGAAGTTCACTGTTAATTTTTACAATGTTTTCAACAAATTTCATCTCATCTAAATTTAATACGTCTGAAATGCCAGGCGAAGTTACAGAGGGAGCACCCAATTCAATACCCACTTTACTGCCTGACTTATCCTTAAGTTCAGAAACCCAACTATTATGGGTATCTCCAGCAAGACTAACGAATCCTTTTTTAGCATTACTCATTACTTTGTAAAGTTTATTTCTTTCTGCAGGATACCCATCCCACGCATCGAGGTTCGAAGGAATGCCAAGGCCTAAAAATTTCAAATAAGGCTTAAGAAAACTTGGAATTTCTTTTGATTTAAGCATTTTACTTATATCAGGAAATTTCAATTTTGCCATTAAGACCTGTTGACCAAAAATAGTCCATACAGCACTTGAATTGAGAATTCTACTCTCAATCCAATCCAGTTGTTCAGTGCCAAGGAGTTTTCTATTATCAGAATTTAGATCGTTATAAAATTTTGCTTGATTGAATCCAGATTCAGTTAAATAGTCCTTTGGTTGAATTTGCTTATCTCTTCCAAATTGTCGGGTATCTAGCATTATCAAATGTATTAGTTTGCCAATCTTAAATTCTCTAAATATTCTTCTTTTATTTTGCTGCTCCCTTATTGGCATCCATTCATAGTAAGCCTTGATAGCAGCTGATCTTCGAGCATAGAAATCTCCTTCTGACCCATCCTTAGAATGATTTTCTGCTCCATGCTTCCACGCATCATTTGAAAACTCATGATCATCCCAGACAGCAATTAGTGGTGCATGCTTATGCAGAGCTTTGGAGCCTTGATCTTTTTTATACTGAGCATGCCTCAGTCTGTAATCAGAAAGAGTAACCATCTCATGCAAGGGCTCAGGAACTCTCTTTAATTTTTCTGCCTTATCTGTTGCATAACCTCCCATAGGATATTCATACAAATAGTCCCCTAAGTGAAGCCAAAGGTCTAAGTCATTTCTTTCAGCTGCAGCCTGGTAAGCATTGAAATATCCTGCAGGAAAGTTACTGCAACTGAAAATTCCAATTTTTGCAGCTGTTGTATTTTCTGAAAATGTTTTTGACTTGCCAATTTCTGAGATTGCATTTCCTGCTCTGAATCTATAAAAAAAACCTCTATCACTATCACAATACTGCTTTGCCAAAAAATCATATTTTATTGTGTAGTCTGACAGAGAAGAAGTTTGTAATTTCTCTGAAAAAATAATTGAGGAAAAATGTTTATTTTCCGAGACTTCAAGTATTACTTCTACGGGTCCAGCTTGTTGAGGGGTTACTCTAGTCCACAAAATCACTCTATCATTTAGCGGATCTCCACTGGCAACCCCATGATGAAAAAAATATACATTCTTTGTGCAACTGGAACCTATTGATGCTGAAAGGCTGATTGCTCCAATTGAAGAAATTTTTAGAGCCTGCCTTCTTTTCATAACAAAATATTAACAGTCATTTGCATGAATGCTAAGCAAAAAATTAATCTATTCTTCCAGAATTAATCTTGTTTGTTTGCAGGCTGTATATTTATAGGTAAAGGAGATACTTGGCTTTTATTTTGTTTGATCTTGGCTTCGCCAGACTCAATAACCTCATCAATTCTAATTACTGAATTGATAGGAATATATGATCTCTCAACAGATTTAAACTCTTTTTCTAATTTTTCAGATGTTGGATCAACTACTAGCTGTTTATTTTGATTAAATATATACTCTTCGACCTCTATGAAACCGTACATGTCACTTTGATAAATTTGTTTAGCAAAAATCTCGTAGATTTCTCCAAGCTGCATAAAAATTATTTTATATGTAGTTTTCTTCTTCATAATTAGGTATATGGGTACAAAACTTTATATTAAAACTTATGGTTGTCAAATGAATGAGTATGACAGTCAGAAAACATTAGAGATTCTTAAACAAGATCCAACCATCGAAGAGACAAGCAACCCAGATGACGCAGATATTATTTTACTTAATACCTGCTCGATAAGAGAGAAAGCTGAAGAAAAGGTTTATTCTGAATTAGGAAGGCTTAATAAATTAAAAAAGTCTAATCCAAATTTGAAAATTGGAGTTGGTGGTTGTGTGGCCACCCAAGAAGGTAAAAATATTTATAAGCGGGCTCCATTTGTTGACTTAATTTTTGGGCCTCAAACCATTCATAAAGTCCCCTCCTTGATCAAGGAAGAAAATAAAATCCAAGCTGTTGATGTATCCTTCCCAATTGAGGAGAAATTTGATTCATTGCCCCAGCCGGATGCTACCGGTGTATCTAGCTTTGTATCAATTATGGAGGGCTGCTCAAAATATTGTTCTTTTTGTGTTGTTCCATATACCAGAGGCGATGAAGTAAGCAGAAAGCCTGAGCAAATATTTGATGAAGTAGCAAGGTTGGTTGAGCAAGGGGTTTCAGAAATTGTTTTTGTTGGGCAGAACGTCAATGCATATAAATATTCATTGCATGGAAGAGTTTTGGGTCTATCAGATTTAATTGAAGTATGTGGCAGCATTGACGGGGTTGAAAGAATTAGATATACAACCTCTCATCCACTAGAGATGACTGGTGATTTGATAGATGCATATGGGCATGTTCCGCAGCTAGTAAGTCATTTGCATTTACCTGTTCAGTCAGGCTCAAATGAAATTCTTACAAAAATGAAAAGAAATTATTCAAGGGAGGAATATATCGAAATAATTAATAGATTGCTTAAGGTACGGCCAAATATTAAAATTTCTTCTGATTTTATAGTTGGGTTTCCAAATGAAAGTGATTTTGATTTTCAGCAGACCATGGACCTTATTGAAGAAATTAGGTTCGACGCATCATTCAGCTTTATCTATTCTGCAAGACCAGGTACACCCGCTTCTCAGCTTGAAGACTCAGTTAAATTAGATACAAAAAAAGAGCGTTTATACATTCTTCAGAAACGTATTGATGAGCTGCAATTAAATTATAGCAATGATCTAGTTGGTACCATTCAAAGATGTTTGGTTACAGGCATATCAAAAAAAGATATCAATCAATTACAAGCAAGAACTGAGTGCAACAGAGTTGTAAATTTTGACTTCCAAAATATCAATATTCTAGGTAAATTAGTAGATATTGATATTACCAAGGCATACCAGCGTTCATTGACAGGCAAGATTTTAAATTCTAAGGGGGTTTCTTAAAGCTTAATGGCAGAAATCAATCAAACTCTTACTCAACTTAAGCTTGAACCAGCAAATACAAAAAACCTTAAATCTTTTGTTGGAGAATTAAATGGCAATCTTAAAATTCTTGAAAAAGGTTTTGGAGTCAAAATATTTCAAAATGGAAACAAGGTAAGCATTTCAGGTAATGAAGAAAATATTAAGAAAGCCTCTAATGCAATTCAAGATTTGTATGCAACTACAGCTCAAGGAATTGAGCTCTCTAAGGAAACTATCCAGATGGCGATAACCAATAATGATGAAATTAACCCTTCCCCCACCTCATCAAGCGGAAAAGAATACTCCATCAAGACGCCAAAAAGAATAATTAAGCCCAGAGGAAAAAATCAAAATGATTACTTGGGCAATATGAAAAATTTTGAGGTTAACTTTGGGGTTGGCCCAGCCGGAACGGGAAAAACATATTTAGCTGTAGCAAAAGCAGTTGAGATGCTAATTCAAGAAGAGGTAAAAAAAATTATTTTGATACGACCTGCTGTAGAGGCTGGCGAAAAACTTGGATTTCTTCCTGGAGATCTGTCACAAAAAGTTGATCCTTATCTTCGACCACTATATGACGCATTATACGAAATGCTGGGTTTTGAGCAGGTTGTACGATTGCTAGAAAAAGAAATTCTTGAAGTCGCTCCCCTGGCATACTTAAGGGGGAGAACTCTGAATAATGCTTTTATTATTATGGATGAAAGCCAAAACACTACAGTTGATCAAATGAAAATGTTTTTAACTAGGATGGGTTTCGGTTCATATGCTGTAATTAATGGGGATATGACTCAAATTGATTTGCCAAAAAATATTGAGTCTGGTCTTTCTCATGCATTAAAAGTTTTAGAGAAGATTGAAGACATTGGTTTTACAATTTTTAATTCTAGAGACGTAGTGAGACATCCTTTGGTAAGAAAAATTGTTGATGCATACGATCAATTTGATAAATAAAAAATTGAGTCTTAATATTTTAACCCATGACTTCAGAGAGATCTCTAGTGAACTAGTATCAAAGCTAGATCTTTTAACTGAACACATTTTGATTGATCAAAATCAAGATCAGTTAACAGTGAATCTTAAGCTAATATCTAGCAAGGAAATGATAAAGCTTAATAGAGATTTTAGATCTAAAGCGTTAGATACAAATGTTTTATCTTTTCCTTCAGGCAAAGATATTCAAAAAATTTCAGGAGAGCTTGGTGATATTGCTATGAGCCTCCCTTTCATACAAAGTGAGTCACAGAACTTGAATCGAGACCTAGAGGATCATATGATGCATTTATTAGCTCATGGAATACTGCACCTACTAGGTTTTGATCACACAGAAGACCAAGACGCCAATATAATGGAAGCACAAGAGATTAAATACTTAAAGTTTTTTAAAATAGCTAATCCTTATTTAATATGACAAATCAAGATACTGAAAAAGACCAACCTCCGTCGAGCCTTTTAAACAAAATTAAACGCTTTTTTACGATTAAGCCATCAAGCTTAGATGATGTGTCTGTCTTGCTGGAAGATGCACTTAGCGCAAGGCTAATAGATAAAGAGGCTCAATTTATTGCTGAGCGAGCAATTAGATTGGGAGATACTACTGTAAAGGAGATAATGGTACCAAGGGTTGAGATGGTAATACTTGCTCCTGATGAAGATCCCATAAGCATGATTAATAGAATAATTGACTCGGGCCATTCTAGATACCCTGTCCTTGGGCCTGCAAAAAATGAAGTTCAGGGCATTTTGCTTGCAAAAGATCTACTTCCAACCATTAACAAGCAACTGGAAGACTTCAATTTTAGTGACTTAATAAGAGATATTAAAGTTGTTCCTGAATCGAAGAAAGCAGATTCATTGCTTGAAGAATTTAAAAAAGATCGATCTCATATGGCCATTGTGATTGATGAATATGGGACCATATCAGGATTAGTTACCATAGAAGATATTTTAGAAGAGCTTGTTGGTGAAATTGAAGATGAGCATGATTCTGATGAAGAGGATCTTATTCAAGTCAGCGAGTATGAATATATCGCTGATGCTACGCTTGAGCTGTCAGAGTTTGAAAATAAATTTAATAAAAATTTTAATGGTATAGATGCTGAAACTTTAGCTGGTTTATTTATAAATAAATTAGGATTTCTTCCAAAGGTTGGAGACAAGATTGATTTAGATGACATGATCCTAGCTGTGACGGCTGCAGACAAAAGAAAGATAAAGAAAATTGGCATTACCATTAAAACAAATTCATAAAGCCCCTTTCGTATCATATATATTTTTAGGTCTTAGTGGCGCGTTATCAACCCTAGCTTTCAGTCCTTTTGATATTAAGCTGGTTCTCCCATTCACATTAGCAATTTTAATTTTTTTTATAGTTAATTCAAAAAATTTTATTGATGCCTGCAAGTATGCTTTTTCATGGGGGCTTGGGTATTGGATAAGCGGAACAGGATGGTTAATAGTAAGTATTTACTATTATGGAAACACTAATATTATATTATCTTCTATTATTATATTATTAATGGGTATTCTGCTATCTGCTGTATTTATTGTCCCTTTTGCAGCTGTACGATTAATCCAATTTACTCAAAATATTTTTTTGAAAAGTTTATTTCTAGCAAGTGTTTTAATTGTATTAGAGCTCTCTAGATTTTTATTATTAGGTGGCTTTCCATGGCTATTACCAGGCTTAGTACTTCTAGACACATTAGGACAAATTATGATTCCAATTTTCGGAGTGTATGGTGCCTCGTACATCATTTATTTTTTTGCATCTTTGATTGCTCTCTCAATATTTGAGAATAAAAAAAATTTTTTATTTTTAGGAATATTATGCTTATCAATTTTGATTCCACATCAAATAAATCTAAATAAATCCCTGGATGAAAATTTAAGCGTTTCAATCATTCAACCATCCTTAGACCCTTTCAAAAAATATATGGCAGGATCTCAACTGGACATAGAAGATACACTAATAAATTTAACAAATAATAGCAGTGATGCAGATTTAATAATTTGGCCAGAATCACCGTTGCCATATTTAGAATCAAACCCAAGAATGAATCAGCTCATCAGTAGAATAGAAGAGGGACTAACAGTTCTATCTGGTTCTTGGAAATACTCGAGCAATAAGTTGCATAATTCAATGACTATATTAGGCTCAGATCAAACTTACTTGAAAAGGCATCTTGTACCTTTTGGAGAATATGTACCTTTTGAAAGTATATTGAGAGGATTAATTGAATTCTTTAATATGCCCATGTCTTCTCTAAGTGCTGGTAACTCTAATCAGGAGCTGCTTGAATTTAGAGATTATAAGATCTTAGGAATGATCTGTTTTGATATAGCATTTCCTTTAAGCTATTTAAATGAAATAAGAGAATCTGATTTTATTGTTAATATAAGCAATGATACTTGGTTTGGAAGTTCATATGGACCCTATCAACATCTTCAAATAGTAAGGGCTAGAGCCTTAGAGGCAAATAAGTGGGTGGCAAGGGGTACCTCTGATGGTATATCAACAATTGTTGATAATAATGGAACTATTGTTTCTTTATTGGACAAAGGAGTGAGAGGTTCTCTAGATGGAAGGATTTATAAAACTTTAAACTCAAGCTTCTTTTATCTATATGGTTATATTATTTCGCCTATTTTAGCTTTAATTATGATGTTTGTTGTGCTTATAATAAAATTAAGGAAATGAAACTTTTAACTATAATTTTATTACCGTTCTTATCTTTTTCACTTTTTGGAGATTACAGTGTTGAAGTAAGTATTTCGGAGCAAAGGCTTTACCTAATCAATAATGGCAATGTTATTAGAAGCTATCCAATATCAAGTTCTGCATATGGCGAGGGGCAAATAGAGAATTCATTAAGGACTCCCTTAGGAAGGCATGAGGTTAGCACAAAAATTGGAACTAATGTCCCTAAATATCAATTTTTTGTAAGTCGTGAGCATATTTCTCAAAAGGTAGAAATTATACATGAGGCCATTGATTCCCCGGATGATTTCATTACAACTCGGATTATGTGGTTAACAGGCTTAACAGAGGGCTTTAACAGAGGTGGAAATGTCGATTCATTTAATAGATTTATTTACATTCACGGCACCCATGAAGAAGGCTTGATTGGTGAAAAAGCATCGCACGGATGCATCAGGATGCTAAATCATGATGTTTTAGAGCTTTTTAGGATAATTCCAACAAAAACTGCTGTAAATATCTCTTTATAGCTATTTAACCCTATACACCGCCCATATTAGTGTTTCTAAAGCTTAGTAGCTCAGCTCGCTCCTCAGGAGCAGGAGCCTCACCAAAGGTGCCTGATTCCTCTGCCAGCCATTTTAACATTGGAGCTGGCTTCCAGAAATTTTCATCTAATGCTGAAAAATCTTTCATTTTATTAATTACCTCAGACAAACCTTGTTGATTAGCATAAAACATTGGACCACCCCTCCATATAGGGAACCCATAACCATTTATGTAGACTATATCCATATCACCTGATCTTTGGGCCACGCCTTCTTCTAGAATACGCGCTCCCTCATTAACGAGAGCTAATATGCACCTATCAACTATTTCTTGATCAGAAATTTCTCTTCTTTCAATTTTATTTTGTTCTGAGATTTCTTTGTATATAGCTTCATTTTCTGGAGCAGGATTTGGAGCTCTGGAGCCTTCTGAGTAATTATAAAAACCCTTGGAGGTTTTTTGACCAAACCTGTCTTGCTCACATAGTGCATCTGAAATTTTATTAGCTAGCGGAGTTTCCATCTTGGCTAACTTACGAGCCCTCCATCCAAGATCTAAACCAACCAAATCCATCATCCTAAAAGGTCCCATGCTCATACCAAATGATTCTAAAGCGCTATCAACTTGATTTGGAAGAGCGCCTTCTAGCAATAACATATTTGCTTGATATGTATATCCAGCTAACATTCTATTTCCTATGAATCCAGGAGCATTTAGTGATACAACAGCTGCTTTGCCCATCTTCTTACCAAGGGACATTACAGTTGCCATAGTTTCATCTGAAGAATCTTTTCCTCTAACAACTTCAAGCAGACGCATCACGTTTGCTGGACTAAAAAAGTGAGTACCCACTACTTTCCCAGGCCTACTAGTAGATGCAGCTATTGCATCTATATCAAGTCCTGAGGTATTAGATGCAAGTATGGCATGCTCTTTGGTGATAGTATCTAATTTTTTGAAAATTTCTTGTTTTAAGTCAAGATTTTCATAAACAGCTTCAACAGCAATATCAATATTAGCAAGATCATCATATGTTAGCGTTGGAGTTATTAATCCCATCACCATATCTTTTTGTTCTTGAGACATTCTTCCTCTGTCCACCATCATTTGATAATTTTTTTCTATGACTCCCATGCCTCTCTCTAGATTTTTTTCATCCTGATCAAGAACTAAAACAGGTATCCCAGCATTTGCAAAATTCATTGCAATTCCTCCACCCATTGTTCCTGAGCCAACAATACCAGCAGAGTTTATTGGGAGGAGAGGAGTATCTTTTGGAATATCAGAAATTTTTGAAGCAGCGCGTTCACCAAAGAAAATATGAATCATGGCTTCACGCTGAGGATTCATTAAACACTCTAGGAAATATTCAGACTCTTTCTTCATGCCAACATCAAAATCATCTTCATTAATAGCAGCCTCAACACAAGCTATAATTTGACCAGGAGCAAATTGACCTCTTCTAGTTTTTGCTGCCAATGCTTTAGCTTCTGCTAGAACATTTTCATCACCCCTAGCTTCGAGAACTTTTTCATTTTTATCTCTTACTTTGGGATGCTCACTTGACCCAATTTTCTCCTGAAGAAATGCAATCGCATCCTCCATAAGAGAATTTTCTGATATTGCATCTATTATGCCTTGCTGAAGAGCTTTTTTAGCTGACATTGGTGTACCAGCAATCATCATCTTTAAAGCTTGCGAAGGGCCAATTAGCCTTGGAAGCCTTTGTGTGCCCCCTGCGCCAGGTAATAAGCCCAAATTTACTTCAGGTAGACCAACAATAGCCTTATTTGTACCCATTCTATAGTTACATACAAGGGCTGTTTCTAGACCGCCACCCAAAGCAGTCCCGTTAATAGCAGCCAAAACAGGTTTTTTACTAAATTCTATGTCTTTTAAAGTTGTGTGAAGGTCAGGGCCATCAGACTTTTGACCAAACTCTGAAATATCTGCTCCAGCAATGAAAGATCTGCCTGCCCCAGTAAGGATAATACCCTCAATTGCATCATCTTCATTGGCTTTGACTATATATTCTGCTAAACCCGCTCTAACACCGCTACTCAGCGGATTAACTGGTGGGTTATCTACCTCTAAAATAGCAATATTTCCATTAACACTATAGTTAACCTTACCTTTCAATTCATTTGTCATAATTATCTCTGGATTAAAAATTAATCTGAAATTATATATATTTTTAGGGCTTTGGGCTGAAATATGTTTATTCTAAGCATATTTATTATAAAAATAGAAAATATTTATATATAAAAATAATTAAAATTTATTTATCAATTATATTGATATATTAATATAAATATATATAATAACATTTACCAACACTTCTCTCCCCCTATGATTTGTTGGTAATTCTCTGGAATTATGGAGGGCTAACGCCCTCCACCTCTTAAAAAAAAGGTTAGTTATGAAATCACAGTTAGTTGAAAAAGTTGAGTTAGTTGCATTAGTTTCTATATTTATTTCATCTGTTTACGCTATTTCTCCATTAGTGTAATATTCAAAGGATGAAAAACCTTTTTATCCTTACATTTTTATTATTTACAACCTCAGCATTTGCTTGTTCTGATATCTTAAATAGCACCCTGAGGGTCTTGGATTCAGATGATGAGAAAAACTTGTGTGAATATTCTGGGAATGTTGTATTAGTTGTAAATGTTGCTAGCAGATGCGGTTATACACCTCAGTATGCAGCACTGCAAAGAATTTATTCTAAATATAAAGATGATGGTTTTGTTGTAATAGGCATCCCATCCAGAGATTTTAAGCAAGAGTTTTCAGAAGAAGCTAAAGTTGCAGAATTTTGTAGCACTGAATATGGGGTTGACTTCCCAATGTTTGCTACAGCCAAGGTAAAAGGTAAGAACGCTCACCCTTTCTACAAAAAACTTATTGCAGCTTCTGGCAAAGAGCCCAGATGGAATTTTGCAAAATATCTAATTGGTCGAGACGGTAAAGTCATTGACCACTACAAATCAAGAGTAACACCAGAATCTGAGAAACTAGTGTCTGCAATTACCGCAGTACTTTAGTCTTTTCCTACAATTACTTTTTGAGGTTTGCATTTTGCGAACAATCCATTGTCTAGCACTCCCGGTATTAAATTAATCTTTTGCTCTAGATCTAATGGATTTTCAATTTTCAAATTTTTGATATCTAAAATCTGATTGCCTTGATCAGTCAAGAAATCTTTTCTTAGTTCTGGCTCCCCTCCAATTTTAACAATTTCTCTTGCTACATAACTTCTGCTTTTAATTATTACCTCAATTGGAAGAGGGAAATTGCCTAAAGTTTTGACTAATTTTGATTCATCAACAATACATACAAATTCATTTGAAGCTGATGCAACAATTTTCTCTCTAGTATGCGCACCACCCCCACCTTTAATAAGATTATGAAAGGTGTCTACCTCATCCGCTCCATCTACGTATACAAGAATTTCATTCACATCATTTAATTCAAATACTTCGATGCCAGAATTTTCTAATAATTGCGTAGAAGCTTCGGAGCTAGATACTGCACCTTTAAATGTATTCTTAATTTTTGCGAGCTCTTCAATAAAGAAATTAACTGTTGATCCAGTGCCAACTCCAATAATTGAATCAAGACCAATTTTTGGCTTGATATATTCTATAGCTTCAATTGATGCATTTAATTTTGAATTGCTCATTATGGGTATAATACTTAAATAATTATGCGACTTAAAATAAAAAAATCAGGCTCATATAAATCTTCTAACAAATATTTAGATTTAATTGCCAAATCTGAAGTATATGATGTTGCTGAAAAAACACCCATAACCTTTGCTGGTAACTTATCCAGTAAATTGAAGAATGATGTTTATCTAAAACGTGAAGACATGCAGCCAATTTTTTCTTTCAAAATTAGAGGCGCATACAATAAGATTGCTCATTTAGATAAAGAGCAACAAAAAAGGGGAGTCATAACAGCGTCTGCTGGTAATCATGCTCAAGGAGTTGCGAATGCATGCAAGAAATTAAAGGTCCCATGTTTGATAGTAATGCCGGTCACTGCGCCTGAGATAAAAGTAAAGTCTGTTAAAAGATTTGGTTCTAAAGTTTTGTTGCATGGAGATAATTTTGATCAAGCATCCAAAAAAGCAAGACAAATGGCAAAAGAACAAAAACTTGAATTTATTGAGGCATTTGATGATCCATTAACCATAGCTGGGCAGGGCACAGTTGGAAAAGAAATCTTTGATGAGCACAATGACCTAGATGTTATTTTTGTGCCGGTTGGTGGAGGCGGTCTTTTAGCAGGCATAAGTGCATGGGCAGCTCAAACTCAAACAAAGACAAAGATTTATGGTGTTGAAGTTGAAGACTCAGCTTGTTTGGTTGAAGCAATCAAGGCCGACAAAAGAGTGAGGTTGCGAGAAGTTGGATTATTTGCTGATGGAGTGGCAGTTGAGCGCATTGGAAAACATAACTTTGATGTTATTAAAGAATGCGTCGATGGAGTGATTACTGTAAGTATTGATGAGCTATGTGCTGCTGTAAAAGATATTTTTGAGGATACAAGAGTTCTTTCTGAGCCTGCTGGAGCTCTTGCTTTAGCAGGACTCAAAAAATATGCCTCAAAAATTTCAAATAAACGCCTACTAGCTATTAGTAGTGGAGCAAATGTTAATTTTGAAAGACTGAGTTATATAGTTGAGAGATCAGAGGTTGGAGAAAATAGAGAAAAGCTTCTTAGCATCAAGATTCCAGAAAAGCCTGGAAGTTTTTTAAGGCTTTGCAGAGTATTTGGGCGATCTCAGATCACAGAGTTTAACTATAGATTTGCTAACAAGACAGATGCTCATGTTCTTGTAGGAATAAAAACTGAAAACGAAGAAGCGTTCAAACAAATCAAAAGCAAGCTTTCAAAGAGCAAGTTTAAATTTAGCGATTTAACCAAGAATCAAATTTCTAATGACCACCTTAGACATATGGTAGGAGGGCATAAGAGCATTATTTCAGAAACAGATTCTGAGAGACTCTATAGGTGCCAATTTCCAGTAAGGCCAGGAGCTTTGATGGGGTTCTTAAAAGATTTTGGTTCAAAATGGAACATTTCTTTGTTTCATTATAGAAATCTTGGAGCTGCATTTGCCAATGTGCTGATTGGCATAGAAGATAAAAGTCAGTCTAAGGATGCCCTAGAAAAGCATCTAAAATCCTTAGATTATAGTTTTGTTGAAGAAACAGACAATACCGCCTACAAGGAGTTCTTAAGATAGTGATTAAAGAATTTGAAATTTTTATTCCTAATGAAAAAATCGAACTATTAAATAAAAAAATAGATTTAACTCGATGGCCCGATGAAATTAATGATAATCGATGGGCTCTTGGTACAAAGAAATCTTACCTTCAAGAAGCAGTCAAAACTTGGAGGGATAGTTTTGATTGGAGAAAACATGAAGCAAAATTAAATGAAGCTGGTAGTTTTAAATATAAAACCAACTCAGGGCTTGAGCTTCATTACTTGCACAAAAAATCTGGTTCAAAAAATGCAATTCCACTGTTGCTCACGCATGGGTGGCCAGGAAGCGTTCAAGAATTTCTTAAAATGATGCCGCTATTAATAGATGGCAAAAATGGAATAGAATTTGATGTAGTCTGCCCGGCAATCCCAGGGTATGGGTTTTCAGATAAGCCCACTAAGCGTGGCATGAATGCTCAGGAGGTTGCTAAACTTGAAAATGAGTTAATGCTTGCTTTAGGTTATGGAAAATATATTGCTCAGGGAGGGGATTGGGGCTCAATGATAACAAAGTGGATAGCAGAACTTTTTCCAGAAAATTGTTTAGGCATTCATTTAAATTTAGTTATAGCTTTTCCACCCGAAGGACAAGACCCCCTGGAGGGAGTCTCGGCTGAGGAAGCTGAGGGCATGAAAAATATAGAAAAATATCAAGCAACAGGATACGGATATTTCGCAATTCAAAGTACTAAGCCCCAAACAGTTGGATATGGCTTAAATGATTCTCCAGTTGGCTTGGCTGCATGGATCATTGAGAAATTTCATGGCTGGACAAAAGAAGATACAGACAAACTGGTTGTATCGCTTGATGAGATTTTGGCTATCGTATCTTTATATTGGTATACAGAATCTATAACTTCCTCAGCAAGATTTTATTTTGAGAATGGCCCATTAGGATTTACATTTAATCCAGTATCTCAGCCGATGGCTGGAGCTATCTTTGAAAATGAAATTGCTAGACCACCAAGAGCCTGGGCAGAAAAGATTTACAATATTGTTCAATGGAATCAATATCCAGGAGGCCATTTTGCAGCATTAGAGAACCCCGATATTCTTGCAAATGATATTTTTAGCTTTGCAGCTAAATTGGAAATTTAAAAAAGAAATTCGATAGCTAAGTAAATTTTTTAATTTGAAGCTCTGAAAATGCTATATCTAATTTTAAATCATGTGATTCACTGATGGAGTCATCAATAAATTGAAAATCATAAATTAAACCAACTAATAGGGGCCTATTGTTGCTTTGAATAACAGATTCTAAAAACCTGTCATAGTAACCTCCACCATATCCAAGCCTATAACCATTTTTATCTATACCAACTGTTGGAATGATTATAATCTCATGATCAATTGGGTGTATTTCGACTCCATCTGATGGTTCGAAAATGCCATATTTATTTTTGCAGAGTTGCTTTAAATTCTGAGGGGCAATTAAACGCATTGAATGATTGGACCCAACTCTTGGGAATGTTGTTAAAAGGTTCTTTTTAACTCTTGTGTGAGTAAGAATTTCTGGATTGACTTCATTCTTTGTAGAAAAATAACTTCCTAAAGTTTTGATCATACTCAAGTTCAATTCTAAGTCGGCTATTTTTAAAATTGTGTTTGAGAGGTTTGAAGCTTCAGTTAAACCTAAAGCATTTCTTTTTTGGAGAATAGAATTTCTATATTTGGCTTTCACGCTTCAATTAACTAATAACCAATTCACCGCTACTCATCGTTACCTGAACCGAAAGCTCAGGTGGTGAAGCTCATACTGCATCAGGCTTCCCTCAATGGTAATGCACAACAACAGCAGTGGAAAATCACCTTTAATTATATTATCGGTTCAAAGAATCTCGATAAGTTGGCGAATGAACCAGTTGATTACATTATAGATCAGCTGATTTATAAAAGAAGATTATTTTAACTCATAGATTGCTTAATTTTTGCAATGAGATCGTTGAGATTTTTTTCCTCAGTCTTTGAAAGCGTGCTTCCTTCTTGAGGAAGTTGACTTTTAAAAGCCAAATCTAAGCTCGTCAAAATTAAGGCATTTGATTTATCCGGAATTGATTCTATATGCTCATTTAATATTTCAGCTGCATTGATTAAACCTTCCTTGTCTTTTGGCGGACAAGCAATCGATATCTTTTTGCCCATGATCATTAGATCTAAAATTTCTTTATTTCTCATGTGATTTGATAATTTTGGCTAGCTTGGTATTCACTTTTTCTAGCTTTTTGATTTCATTTGCTTGAATAAGCTTATGTTTCTTCCATTCTCTCTCTTTTTTGATGTAAGCATCAATAATACCTTTTTGTTCATTGAACCTTTTTAAAAGCTTTTCTGTGC
Organism: uncultured SAR86 cluster bacterium; assembly: GCA_902593675.1. GTDB lineage: Bacteria > Pseudomonadota > Gammaproteobacteria > Magnimaribacterales > D2472 > D2472. Next base: position 48,226 of record CACJJI010000003.1, on the reverse strand, counting down.
TTTTTATTAAAATACTAATTGAACTTTTTGAATCTTCACTCATATAGATATGCTAAGTTTAAGTCTTAGTATGTAAATAGGGAAGTTTGAAAGAGAAAAGAGTAGAATTAGCACATGAAAAACACATATTCAGAAAGAAGAGTTAAATTGGGTTCAATGTTACCTAAAAATTCCGCCGTGGTGATTGCAGGCGCTTCAATGCAATACAGAAATGCAGATTCATCTCATGCTTTTAGGCAAGATAGCAATTTTTGGTATCTAACTGGTTTCAATGAGGCTGAATCAACTTTGGTACTTCTAATTAATGAAAAAAATAACGTTCAATCAATTGCTTTTGTTCCAGAAAAAGATGAATTAAAGGAAATTTGGGATGGTTACAGAGCTGGTCCTGAGGGCGCCATGAAAGATCATGGCTTTGATCTTGCTTTTAATAATACCGAAATAGATCAAAGACTTCCCGATCTGCTGGCCGGCCACAATCAAGTTTTTTATCCTGTAGGAAAGAGCCAGACATTGGATGCAGATATTATTGAATGGATTAAATCTGCTAAATCAAAAGATAGGCACAGTTCAGCCATTGATATTGCCGATGCATCATCCAAAGTTGGTAATCAAAGACTTATCAAGGATGAAGATGAAATCAAAATAATGAAAAAGGCTTGTCAAATCTCTGCTGAAGCGCATGTTGAGGCGATGAAATTTGTAAAGCCAGGTATGACAGAGCAAGAAATGGAGGCATTTTATCAGTATGAATTCTCAAAAAGAGGAGGACGTTTTTCTGCTTATACACCGATTGTAGCTGGCGGAGAAAATGCTTGCGTTCTTCATTATGTAGAAAACTCAAAACCACTAAAAGACGGGGAGTTGCTTCTAGTTGATGCTGGATGTGAATTTGAATTATATGCCTCAGATATTACTAGAACCTATCCAATTAACGGTAAGTTTACTGCTCCACAACTAGCTATTTATGAAGTTGTTTTAGAGGCCCAATTGAAAAGTATTGAAGCAATTTCTACAAATAATAACGTTATGGATGCACAGATAATTTCAGAAAAGGTAATTACGCAGGGGCTAATTGATCTTGGAATATTACAGGGTTCAATGGAGGAACTTCATGCGGCTGGAGCATTTAAGGATTTTTACATGCATAAAATAGGCCACTGGTTAGGCATAGATGTTCATGATGCTGGCGATTATATGGAAGATGGTGATTATATGAAGTTCAAGCCCGGCATGGTTACCACGGTAGAGCCAGGTATCTACATTTCATCATCTTCAGACGTTGAAGATAAATGGAAAGGAATAGGCATTAGGATCGAAGATGATATTTTAGTGACTGCTGAAGGCAATGAAAATCTCACTGCTTTTGTTCCTTCTGATCCTAAAGAGATAGAAGCATTAATGGCTTAAAGTTTGTATGTCGCAATCTGTATTGATTTCTGGGGGAGGGATTGTAGGATCCTTTCTAGGTCTTGAGCTTGCAGCAAGAGAAATACCTTTTAAAATTATTGAGAAAAAGCCTTTTGCTTCTTCAGAAAATGATCACATTAGGTCTTTAACTTTAAACTTAAGCGCTAGTGAAAGACTTGATTGTCTCGGAGTTTCAACTACCTCTTCTTTAATTCAAAGAATGAATATATTTGATGGTTATGGATCTGGCAAATTATCATTTAATTGTGATGAGGCCAACATTGATTATTTGGCGAAGGTTTTTAGTTTCAATGATTTAAGAGAAGCTTTGATTAAAAAGGTTGAAAGCTCAATATCTATTGGCGATGAGATCACTTCTTTTAAATCAATGGAATCAGGCATTCAGGCCTCTCTAAGTAATGGCTCGACCTTAGAAACTAATCTTCTCGTAATTGCTGAAGGCAGAAATTCCACTTTGGCAAAGTCGATAGCGTCAGAAAATTTCTCTAAAGATTATGAACAGGTAGCTAAAACATTCTTGGTTGAAATTCCAGAACTGAATGCTGAAGAGGCAATTCAAGTGTTTCATGAAAAAGAAATTTTTGCATTAATGCCATATAAGAATGGCACTGAGATAAATCAATTCTCCGTAGTATGGTCTATGCCAAAAGAGCTTGCTCATGATTTAACATTAGATAATCTTTCCACTCAGTTACAAAAGTTTGAAAAAAAACTGTCTTGTAAAATACAAGCAACTAGCGAATTGCTCTCATTCCCGCTTTCAGCTCATCACCTAGATGAATACTGTGATAAAGGTGTTTGTGTAATCGCTGATGCAGCTCATTCCATTCACCCTTTAGCTGGTCAAGGTATTAATTTGGGTATTTCGGATGCGATTATTCTTGCTGAAGAAATTGAGCGAGCAATTAATGCAGAAAAAGATATAGGACAATTAGCTTTGCTAAAGAAATATGAGCTAAGAAGAAAAACCCTTAATGCATCAATGATTAGGGGCGTCGATTTCCTCTTCAATCTTTTCCAACAAGATAATCCCTATCTCAGATTGGGTCGTAACTCTGGCTTAAAGGTGGTAGATAAGCTCAGCTTTTTAAAGAAAAATTTTATTTTGCATGCATCTGGCATTCAAAAAATTTAAAAAGGCTATTTTTTATTCCAATAAGAAATCCCCAATTCTTTTAAAAGTTCAACCACCTCATGTATTGGCAAACCAACAATATTGGAATAACTGCCATTAATTTTTTTGATAAAAGCAGATCCATACCCTTGAATCCCATAACTGCCGGCTTTATCAAACGGCTCCTGGGTTTTGCAATACTCTTTACAATCATCCCCAGTTAACTTTGCAAACTCAACATCTGATGAAACGCTGATAGTGTGAAACTTAGCTTGCTCTTTATTTATTATCCCAACAGTCACAGCAGTTATAACTACGTGAGTCTTGTCAGAGAGTTTTAGAAGCATGGCGATAGCATCAGATTCTGATTCTGGTTTCCCAAAAATCTTATCTTTTAAAACGACAATGGTATCAGCAGCAAGCACTGGAAAAGAAGGCATGTCCTCAGTTATAACCTTGCGAACACCTTCCTGACATTTCAATACTGATAATGCTCTGACATTTTCTTGAGGAGAATTAGAGGTATTAATGTTTTCGTCAACCTCAATATCGATGATTTTATGTTCGATACCAACTTGCTGCAAAAGCTCAGTTCTTCGAGGCGATTTGGAGGCAAGATAGATCATCTATTACAATTTTAACAGGAGAACAATATGACCAATCAAAATAAAAGAGTAATTTTAGTAACGGGAGCTAGCAGGGGAGTAGGCAAAGGTATTGCAGAAGGAATGGCCAGAAATGGAGATATCATTATTTGTGCTGCCAGGAACCAAAAGAAAGGATCAACCGTCCAACAGTTTGGCTTTGAGATTAATAGCAGCCTTGATGAAACAGTTGAAAAGATTAAGGCAAAGGATGCAAATGGCATCGCCTATTCAATAGACCTAAACAATCAAAAAGAAATTTTAGAACTGTCTGCCTATATTGAAAAAGAGTTCGGTCAGCTAGACCTGTTAGTTCACTCAGCCTGTCAGATCCATGATGATTTAGTGCAACCAAAACCCTATTGGGAAAAATCTGTTGATCTTTGGTCATTGATGGATGTTGGACTAAAGTCTAATTATCTTTTATCACATGCATTAACCCCCTTGATGATTGAAAGCAAAGGCAAGTTAATAGTTCAAATTTCTTCTCATGGAGCTATGTGCTATATGCATGGGCCCATATATGGTGCACAAAAAGCTGGCATTGATAAAATGGCATTCGACATGGCCTATGATCTTAAGCCTCATGAAATTTGCTCATTATCCCTCTGGTCAGGAATAGTAAAAGATGAGAAAACTCAGAAGGTCAGCGAAATGCATGGAGAGCAATATGCAGAGTTTTTGAAAGGTGCTGCCAGTCAAGAATATGCTGGCTTGGTGATTAACGGGCTATATGATGATCCAAAACTCATGACATTGTCAGGAAAAACACTTCTGGCTGCAGAAGTTGGAAACCAATATGGAGTTGAGGATATAGATGATTGCACTCCCAAGAGCGATAGGGAAACACTAGGCGGACCTAGAGATTTTTCAGAATCAGTGGTTTATTAATTAGACTTTTTCGCCGCGAGATCTCATGTCTTTGAGAACCTCATCAATGCCTTTTTTATCTATGATGCGCATACCTTTAGTAGATAGCTTCAGAGTTACGAATCTGTTCTCTGACTCAACCCAAAATTTATGTGTATGAAGGTTGGGAAAGAACTTCCTTTTCACTCGGTTATTCGCATGGGAAACGTGATTGCCGCTTTGTGGCATCTTCCCTGTTACTTGACATACTTTACTCATAGAAACGCGATTTTATAGGACATATAGAGTCTTAGCAAGATAGAATTAACAAGAATGAAAAATTTATTTTTACTTAGGCATGCTAAATCTAGTTGGGATAATGCAGCACTTGGAGATTTTGATCGCCCTTTATCTAAAAGAGGAATATCAAATGCAATTCTATTGTCTCAATACATACAAAAACACAGCATTTCATTTGATCTGGTTCTATCTAGTCCCAGTGAAAGAACGCAATCAACTCTTGATCTAGTGTTGAGCTCTTTTGATCCTATTCCAACAACCACTTATAGAGAATCTATTTATCATGCATCAGCATCAAGCCTCTCTCAGTTAATTAAAGAGCAAGATGAGGAGATAAACAATTTACTGATCATAGGACATAATCCCGGGATGCATATTCTTGTAGAGTCATTAACCAATGAATCCATTGTTAAATTTCCAACTTGTGCTTTTGTAAAAATTACTAATTTTAATTATTGGAAGAATATAGATGCTGGTATATTGAATCTCGAATCATTAATCACTCCCAAGGAACTCAAAAATGATTGATTTAAAAGTTAAAATTCTTAATCCGCTCATTGGGGATTCTATTCCATTGCCAGAATATTCTACAGAAGGCTCGGCCGGTTTAGATTTGAGAGCATGCGTTGAAGAAAGTTTTAAGCTAAAACCTCAAGAGTGCAAATTAATTCCATTAGGTTTTTCTATATATATAGAAGATCCAACTCTTTCTGCTTTGGTGATTCCAAGATCTGGTCTTGGCTCAAAACACGGAATTGTTATGGGAAATTTGGTGGGATTAATTGATTCTGACTATCAGGGTGAGCTTAAAGTGCCACTTTGGAATAGATCCACTGAAGATTTCTTAGTCAGCAGTGGCGATAGAATAGCTCAGATGATTCTTGTACCAATTAAGCAGGCTAAACTAAGAGTTGTTCAAGACTTCTCTGAAACAGAGAGGGGCAATAAAGGATTTGGTAGTTCGGGAGTTGAGTAAGAGCTTATTTGTCTTCTTCGCTTTCACTATCTGATTCAGTATCAGTTTCTGCTTCAGCATTATCATCAGAAGCCTCTTCTGTAGGAGCTTCCTCAACAACATCTTCAACTTCAGCTTCCTTGGCGGTTTCTTCAACAACCTCTTCTACAGGAGCCTCTACCACCTCATCTGCTATTTCTTCTACAGCGGTTTCCTCAGCTTTAGCTTCAGCTTTTTTAGCTTTAGGCTTTGAAGCACCTGATGCGCCAAAACGATCTTGGAATTTCTTCACTCTTCCACCAGAATCAAGCATTTTTTGTTTACCAGTGTAGAAAGGATGTGAAGCTGATGAGACATCAAGCACATAATATGGGTATGTATTGCCATCCTCCCATTTCTTCGTTTGAGTCGTGCTAACAGTTGAAGGAATAAGAAAGTATTTATCTACTCCAACATCATGGAATAGTACTTCACGGGTTTGAGGATGTATGCCTTTTTTCATATTAAAATAAATTTTGGATGAGCACTATAACAAATACAGGTAGGTTTACAAATACATATGAGTAAATTTTTTTACAATGTCGCTATAGCTGTCCCACTAAGGCAAACCTTTACCTATCACTCAAATCAGCAGATTATTCCAGGCACCAGAGTCGCTGTTAAATTTGGCAGAACCAACAAGCTGGGCATTGTGACTGAGGTCATTAGCAAGACCGATATCAAGACCAAACCCATTCATATGGTCCTAGATGATTTACCAATATTTTCTAAAACCGAACTAAAAATTTTTAGATGGGCATCTGATTATTATTTGCATCCAATAGGTGAGGTAATTAACTCCTTTTTGCCAACAAATCTCAGACAAACAAAGAATACTTTTGAGGCTGAAACTGTAGAGGGTAATAAAGAAACCATAGAACACAACTCAGAGTTTCAAACAACTCTCAATTCTGAACAGATTAAAGCTGTAAAGTTTTTGAATGAATTAAAAGGATTCGTGCCAACCCTTTTACATGGAGTAACAGGCTCGGGCAAGACAGAAGTTTACATAAGATGCATTTATGAACAATTATTAAACAATAAATCGGTCTTGGTTTTAGCCCCTGAAATTGCTTTAACCCCTCAACTGGAAAGCAGGGTTAGAGATCAATTTGGAGATTTGGTAGGGGTTTACCATTCCAAAATGACACCATCTGCTCGATATAAAACTTGGAAAAAATTTCGTAGTGGTGAGATTAAAGTAATTATTGGCACGCGCTCTGCTGTAATGATGCCAGCACCAAAGCTTGGACTCATTGTTGTCGATGAAGAGCATGACGCTTCATACAAACAACAAGAAGGCTTTAAATTTTCTGCGAGAGACATTGCAATTAAAAGAGCACAGATAATAAAAATCCCAATTATCTTAGGTTCGGCCACTCCATCCCTAAGAACACTTAAACTGGTTGAAGAGAAGAAATTTAAAACTATCAGCTTAACTAAAAGAGTCACCCAACAAAACCCGCCAAAATTTACTATCCTCGATATTAATGATGTGCAGTTAGTTAGCGGTTTAGCTCCTCAGGCAATAGAGGCCATAAGTCAAACCTTAAAGCAAAAAAAACAAGCCATGATATTTATTAACCGGCGAGGCTTTGCGCCGCAATTTATATGTTCTTATTGTGACTGGAAAGCCATGTGTAATAGTTGTGATTCAAGCCTAGTATTTCATCATCAAGCCGCTCGATTGATTTGTCATCGCTGTGATTCAGCTTTTGGTATTCCAACTCACTGTCCAAACTGCTCCAAAGCGCAACTCTCTTTTCTTGGCACAGGCACCGAGCAACTTGAGGAAACATTAAAAGAACTTTTTCCCAAGATATCTATTCATAGAATGGATCGAGACTCAACAACAAAGGCTGGCTCTTTGGAAACACTACTCTCAGAAATAAATAATTCTGATACAGGTATTCTGATAGGCACACAAATGTTAATTAAGGGGCATGATTTTCCAAATCTAGAGTTAGTTGTAGCTATCGATATTGATCAAGGCATCACAAGCTTAAACTCATCTGCTGTAGAGGAAATGGGGCAGCAACTAATTCAAGTTGCCGGAAGGGCGGGACGTTCAGATGGGAATGCAACCGTCTTGGTTCAATCTAGGTATGTGAACGATCAAAATTTATTGCAGTTAAAGAGTGGAAATTATTTAAATTTTGCTAAATCTTTAATGAAGCAACGCCAATTAACCAATCAACCTCCATATACTTTTGAAGCCAGTATCAAAGCTTCATCACCAAAAGCCCAAACCAATATAGAAATGTTGAATCATGCAAAGCAATTTATAGATTCGAGCATGTGCCTACTTATTGGCCCCATTCCAGCTATTCAATCTAAGGTTAGAGGCTCCTATCATCATCATTTACTTATTCAAGCTAATACAAGAACCCGTCTAAATAAACTTTTAGCTCATTTATCACATTCTCTTTCTAAAGATAAAAACAATATTTCTAATAAGGTTCGCTGGAGTATAAATGTTGATCCGCTAGAGTTTTAAATATTGAAAGTTTGACCTACCAATTCTTCTGATAGGCTCCAAAGCTTGTGTGCTTCTTCAAGATTCTTTGAGTAATTAGATGATTTATGTATTTTTGAGTCAACAAAGTATTCACCTGTCACCCCATCATTTTGCTTGGTTGCAAGATAGATAATGCTTTCAGCTCCTTTTAATGGTGATCTAAAGAAGGGCCTTAGAATTAATCTTAGGGGTTTGCTATACCAAGCTTTATTTTGGCTGCCAAGTGAAGTATTTACCCCTCCTGGGTGGATAGCATTAACTGAAATATTTTCTGTAGATAGTTTAATTGCAAGATATCTTGTGAAAAGTAAGTTTGCTAGTTTTGATTGTCCATAAGGTCTTAAGCCTTGCCCAAAATTATTTTTAAAATTTATATCTTCCCATTGCATTTTTTTTACAAATGAATGAGCAGCAGATGAGACATTCACAATCCTTGTCTCATTTTCTCCTTTTAATTTATGGAGAACCAGATTAGTAAAGAGAAAATATCCAAGGTGGTTAACTGCAAATGTATTTTCAATGCCCTCACTAGTTTCATGATAAGAGGTATTTACAACACCAGCATTGTTGATGAGCACATCAATTTCCCCACACAAATCATTAATTTCATCCGCACATTTTTTAATGGAATCTTGTTTTGAAAAATCACAATACACTGAATGAACTTGAGTATCTGGGGATATGGCTTTAATTTCAGCAAGAAGCTCGTTAGCAAGATCTTGATTTCGATATGTAAAAAATAGCTGTGGATTTTCTTTAGATAGTTCAATGGCCGCAGCTTTTCCTATGCCATTTGTTGCACCTGAAATAACAATTGTTTTATTTTTTAGATTCCACATTAGATAGATATTTGAATTACTTGACCAGGATAGATGCTTTTATTTTTTAAGTTATTCCAATTGACTATTTCATTAATGGTAACACCAAAACGGATAGCAATTTCTGAGATCACATCTCCTTTTTGGATTTCATAGTCAACAAATTTTGGTTGAGATTCCATGAAAGTATTTGGCTTAGGTTTAACTTTAAAATAGTTATGAATCCCCAAAAAAATGCTTCTGGCAATCATTCTCCTGCCTGCCTTGCCCTCCAACCTTCTTGCATCATCAGGATTTGTAATAAATCCAGACTCTACAAGGACTGAAGGTATGTCAATGGATTTTAATACCCTGAAATCAGCAAACTCTACATTTGGTTTATGCATCTTTGTATAGGGATCTCTTTTTAATTGCTCTAAAATTTTTTCTGCTAAGATAATGCTGTTATCTATCTTAGCCTCGTATGCTATTTGATAAAGAGTTCTAGCTGCATCCTCATCAAAATCTCTCACATCCAGTTTACCAATCTTTGATTTTACTTCTGGGCTAGTGGTTAATTTGTTTTTTGAAAGGGTTGCTGCTGTAATTGAGGAAGCCTCTTCTGACCATACATAAACAGATGCGCCCTTAACTGAGGATAGTCTAAAGCCATCAGCATGAATGGAAACAAATAAATCAGCACCTAGTTTTCTTGCATTTTGATATCTATCATCCAAGCCCACATATCGATCATCTGACCTGATCATTACTGGCTTATATCCATAGGTATTTTTAAGGGTGCGCTCTAATTCCCTCGCAATTAAAAGTGTCACATCTTTTTCTAGAATGTTTTTACCAACTGATCCTGGGTCTCTTCCTCCATGACCTGCATCTATTACTACAATAATGTCCCTTAAATTTTTTGAGATCTTTTTATCTCTTTTTATCTCTAGAATTAAATCCACTCGATCCTTGAATTTAACTTGCCAAGGTTTTTTCCAATACACAGATCCCTTTAAATCAATCACAATTCTTGTAGTACTGCCAACTTCACTAGCCCTGATAAGTTTTATGGGAGAGAATGATGAAGATTTTATTGGCTCATTAAGAGAGACATCTTTTAAATCAATCACAATCCTTGAAGGGTCATCTAGGGCATATGAATTAATTAAAGCAACCTTATCGAGATTAAATGTTATTTTTAAGTTTCCAGATTCAAGCTCAGAAATATTCCCAAAAGATACTCGATTGGAAGCTTCCAATGAAATAGTAAAAATGCAAAGAATTGCAAGAAGATATCTCAATTTATTCATTTTCATAATAAGTTTTAATACTGGATTCAATATTAGTATCCTTGCATTCTATTGAGGCATGTCTTGCCTGATTGTCATGCTCTAGATCGATTATAACGTCCACATTTCTTTCTGTCTGAAGATTTTCTGGCCATTCAATAAAAATAATTTTTGGCATAGCGATCTCTCTATCAAGATTTAATACTTCTACATCCTCAATGGAATTTATTCTATATAGATCAATGTGTAATAATAGCCTTCCATCAATTTCATACTCTTCACATAAGGTGTATGAGGGACTGGTTACCACATCTCTCCAATTTAAATTTTGTAAAACGCCCCTCACCAAGGTAGTTTTTCCAGCTCCCAAATTACCATTTAAATGAATCTCAAAATTTTTAAAATCAAGATTCTTAATAGCGCTTCCAATAGCTGCTCCCAAAAGCAATGTATTGGACTCATTTTTTAATCTTAGTTTAAGCATTAAATATTAATTCAGGAATTTTCTTATATAAGGAATCAGCTCGCCAGCAGCTAAACCTATTTTGCCGACATCTTTGGCAAACTCTTCACCAGCCTGAGCATGTATTCCAACGCCCGTTATTGCAGCATCAATTGGAGCTAATCCCTGAGCCATTAATGACCCAATAACTCCAGAGAGAACATCACCAGAGCCAGCAACAGCTAATTCCGGACCTCCAGAAGAACATAGATAGACATTATTTTTATCGCAAACAATTGTTCCATTGCCTTTAAGTACGATGATGCAACCATATTTTTTCTGCAATTCTTTTGCCGATTTAATTCGATTTTTTTGAACCTCTTTTGCAGTGATCTGCAACATTTCTGCCGCCTCGCCAGGATGAGGGGTAAGCACTGTTTGACTGTGAAGTGTTATTTTAGAAAAACTTTCATGGGCTAGTAATCTAAGAGCTCCTGCGTCTAACAGGGTAGGGGTTTCATTATCTGTTACAGAGTAAAGAAGCTTGTATAGTATCTGTTCTGACCAGTAGTTTTCATATAAACCAGGACCTGCTACAACTGCATCAGGCCATTCTAAGTTAGCCTCTAGATCTTGAGCATTATCAGAACCAGATACCATTACTTCTGGATTTTTTGCAAGGCTTGCAGAGACATGAGGTTTTCTAGTAAGCAATCTTACAAGTCCTGCTCCAGTTTTTAGTCCAGACTCTGAGGACATAATGCCAGCCCCACCAAAACCTTCGTCTCCAGCAATTATCAAAAGCTTGCCATGATCACCCTTATGCGCATTCTCTTTTCTTATCGGGATATTTTTTTTGATATCTTCAAAAGAGAATTCGTTCACTGCTGGGCTTACATTTTTATTCATACTAAGTCCGAGATCTTTTAAAATTAGCTTGCCACAATAATTTTTACCTTCATTAATTCGTTGTCCAAGCTTATAAGCAATAAAGGTAATTGTTTTATCTGCATTAAAACATGCTTTAGATATTTCTCCAGTATTAGAGTCAATTCCAGTAGGAACATCTATCGCTACTTTAGATTCAAATTTATCACAGATTGATAATATTTCTTCTAGCTTACTACTCAAATTTATTCTTCCACCTATACCAAATATTGCATCTATTACAACTGTTGAGCTGGGAATATTTTTAAGTGCTTTTGAGCTAACAAATTCTAAATTTTTTGCCTTATTAAATGCATGCTCGCATAGGGGGGATTTTTTTATATCGTCTAGCACATCTATAAATTTGACACGTTTTTTTAATTTGCCTAGACCCATGCCTATAAAATATCCATCGCCACCATTATTGCCAGGCCCACATAAAATCAAGAAGTCAGAAGATGAGTAGGTTTTATTTAATATCTCAACAGACTGCCTAGCAGCCTCTATCATTGCAAGCAGGTCATCACCTTTTTTAACAAAAGAATTTTTCTCGAAATCTTTAACCTGTTCCGCAGTATAAATACTAATCACTAATAGATAGTCTTCCTTCTGCTAATCTGTCTGAGTGGTAAGAGCCAATCCACAAGGATCCGTTGTGGGGCAGGCCAACTGTTCCAACCCCCATATTGCTACTCTTAAATTTAAAGGACTCAACCAATGAAAGATCTAACAAAGATAGTTTGTTAACTGAAAATGGAAGAGTGCAATTTACAACTTCGCCACACCCTAAAGACTCTGTAACTGAGTGATCATGATTAGTAACCCACGCAAAGCCATCTTTAATAATTACATTGTCAGGTGAATTGTGTTTATAGACTCCCAAAGATTGTTTGGAGCCTAAGTCAAAGAGAATAGTCTTATCCCCAAGGTTATAATTTACAACTAGACTATTATTTTTTTGATCTAATGCAATGCCATTTGGAAAAGATCCAGCCGTGTAGCTTAATTCCTCGAGCTTATTATCTTTAGTCCATTTTACAACCATGCCTGTATCTGATTTTGCAAATACATTCCACAAGGCTCTCATTAAAGAAAAGTCAGATTCAAACATATGAGAGGCATAGAAGTTTCCAGATGTATCTAAGGAAACATCATTAAAATAATATTGACCATCCACATCGATGCAGCCCTTCCACTCAAGCATCCAATCATTTTTTTGGAATAACTCAAACATTTCTATGCTTTCATTGGGATAGTGACTAACAACTGCAAGCTGCAGCTTTCCATCTTTTCTTTGAACCAAATCAATGCCATGTGGGCCAAATGGAATATTTGGATCTCTGAAGCAGTCATCAGAGCCCCATTCATTTTTGCCAAAAGTTATTTTTGCACTAGTTCTGCTTTTATCTTTTAAATTAAAAAAGCTTAATTTACCAGATGTCATTTCAACCAATGGCGCCATTCCCCCAAACTCAGCCACAATTAAAAAATTACCATCTGGGGTAAGAGCTAAATCTTCAGGATTCATAAAATTACAATAGACCTTTAGCTCTTCATTGCTTTTGCATCCATCTAGAGGTTCAATATTGTTGTTATTTCCAAGCCATAAAAATGCAATAACACTTAATGAAAGTGTTCCTAAAATAGCTATTGTTCTTTTTTTCATTTTTCTTTCTCCCACTCCTGTAAATAATTATTTATAAGAGAGACTAGCTGCAGCGGTGAATCAAGTGGGACATGATGAGCTGCATCCTCAATTACTTCAACAATCATAGTATCTTTAAATGCCTCTCTAATGTATTTCATTATTTTTGATTCTAATAATAGACTTTTACCGCCAGCAACAAAAAGTGCTGGGCACTGAAATTTAAATTCATAATTGTGTAGGCGCCTAAGAGTAGCAAACAGCCTATCATCAAATCGCCATCGCCAGCCGTCTTCATCATTGAAAACCGAATGCTCTGCAATATATCTAAGATACCACCAATTTTCACAGTCCTGGGGAGGCATCAGTCTGAACCTTTTGATAATTGAAACCTTGTCAGGATAATATTTGATTTTTCTTAGCGGACCAGTGCTTTGATGTTTATTATAGTCATATGTTGGAGGTCGAATAGGAGAGTCAATCATTATCAATCCATTAAATACTTCTGGCATCTCGCTAGCCATAAATCCAGCTACATGCCCGCCAAGTGAATGTCCTATAAGAAATATTTTTTGATGAGAATTTACTACTTTTTCTTGATGTAATATTCCCACCAATGCTTCACTGAAGCCTTCAAAATTATATTCTGTTCTATGACCAGACTCTCCCATTCCAGGTAGATCTGGAGCAAAAATAGTGCAGTTTCTATTAATAAGTGGAGCTATTGGATCCCACCATCTTTTATGAGCACCAGTTCCATGAATTAAAATAACAATATTTTCTGCATCTTTTCTATCCCATGCCTGATATTTAATATTACCAAGTTGATGAGAGAGAATTTCTTGTCTTGGGTTATTAGATATAGAAGAATGAAACCAGTTTGGGGCATCTTTTAGATCGGTTGAAAGTGAGTCAGTAATTTCCATTCATGAGTATTCTAAAGGATAATAAAACTCCATACTATCCATGCAAGCAATGACAACAATTATTAAACCAGCCGCTACAGTAATCTTAATGCGAGATGCAGAAGAAAGTGGATTTGAGATATTGATGGTCAAGAGAAGCAGTAGATCTGCTTTTGGAAGTATATATGTTTTTCCAGGCGGTAAATTAGACCAAGAGGATTCCACTCCTGAGTTATATTCTTATTGTAAGGGGATGACTGATTCAGAGGCATCTAGAAAATTAGGAATTGAAAAGGATGGCCTAGCATATTGGATAGCATGCATAAGAGAGTGTTTTGAAGAGGTAGGAGTGCTATTGACAGAGACCAATGACTCAATAATTCAAGATACATTTAAGCTAAATGCTTTAAGAGATAAATTAAATAATCAAGAAATATCTTTCAAAGATATTTGTATTTCTGAGGCATTAAACCTAAGAGCCAAAGATATTGTGCCGTGTGCTCATTGGATAACGCCAACCATTGAGCCAAAAAGATTTGATACAAGATTTTTTCTTGCTAAGGTAGATTCCAAGCAACTCGCTAGCCATGATGGTTTTGAATTAACAGAGAGCACTTGGATCAAACCTCAAGATGCCCTTCAAAGATTGGAACAAGGTGAAATGAATATGATTATTCCAACTATAGAAAATATTAAAACTCTGAGTCAATTTTCTTCAAGCAAAGATGCGTTTGATTATTTTGATAGTTTAAAAGATGAAGAAATTCCTCCAATACTCCCAAAATTTATTAAAAAAGATGGCAATTGGATTGGATTTTTGCCTGGAGATGAGGGGTATGACGATGTCTAGAGATTTTATTCAAAGGGTAACAGCTTCTAATGGAAGTGTGTTCACAGGCCCTGGAACCAATAGTTTTCTTATTGGTCGAAATGATATAACTTTAATTGATCCAGGGCCAAAAATTGATGCACATATAGAAAACTTGGTTAAGCTTGGCGAAGGTAAAATAAAAAGAATTTTGGTTACTCATACCCATCGTGATCATTCTCCCGCAGCTAAAGTTTTGGGAGAAATGCTAGGGGTCCCTTTGATGGGCAGGCTGCTTGAGAAAGATGACTCTCTTCAAGACAAAACTTTTAAACCAGATCGTATTCTCGAGCATGGTGATTTAATTGAAACAGATGAATACACCATAGAAACAATTCATACCCCAGGGCATGCATCAAACCACCTTTGTTACTTAATCCAAGAAGAAAAAGTCATGCTCACTGGAGATCATATTATGAACGGTTCAACGGTTGTCATTGCTCACCCCGATGGATCTATGAAAGATTATTTAAATTCTTTGGCGTTATTACGAAATTACAATTTTAATAAAATAGGACCAGGCCATGGCGACTTCCTTGAAGAACCAATGGCGGTGGTTGACTGGATTATTGATCATAGACTTGAAAGGGAAAAAAAAGTGATCTCTAAGTTGAAAAATTTTTCAAACGTTACCTCTAAGGATTTAGTTGAAAGTGTCTATGATGACGTTGATCCCAAGCTTCATCCTATTGCAATTTGGAGTCTAGAAGCCCACCTATACAAACTTCTTGAAGATGAGATGGTTCAATATGACTCAACAGAAAAAACTTGGTCTTTTATATAAAATAGATGTTTGCTTTTATTTTAGGCTGCCTGTATCTAAGCACAGCTTTGTTACATCTATGGCTAATTAAAGAAAAATTTAATATTTTTAGATTTATTTATAATCCCAGAAATAGAAATCATCTTCTTATTTTTGATGCACCCTTTTTACTCCTAAGTTTTGCAGCAATCATTGAGGAAAGTCATTGGTTTCTCTTTGTTATATTTTTTATGCATGCAATAAACTCAATGACACTTTTATTAAAACCTCAGCTTTTTTATCAATCTAAAGATGAAATTCAATTAATGGAAGTTGAATCTTTAAACAACTATTTAGTAATAATGACCTCAGTATTTGGAGTAGGATGTTTATTGATTAGTTACTTATAAACTTAGTTTATTTTTAATTAAATCATCAACTACGCCTGGATCGGCTAAGGTTGAAGTATCACCCAGATTATCAAATTCACCCCCAGCAACTTTTCTTAGGATTCTTCTCATAATTTTTCCAGATCTTGTTTTTGGAAGGCTTGGAGCCCATTGAATAAGGTCAGGTTTTGCAATGGGGCTAATTTCATTAGCAACAAAATTTTGTAACTCTATTATCAGTTTTTCATTCTCTTCTTCCCCAACCATTAGCGTTACATACGCATAGATGCCTTGACCTTTTATTGGGTGTTCAAAGCCAACAATCGCAGCTTCAGCAACTTTCTCATGAAGCACCAATGCACTTTCTATTTCTGCTGTACCAAGCCTGTGTCCAGAAACATTTAACACATCATCAACTCTACCAGTGATCCAAAAATATCCATCTTGATCTCTTTTCGCGCCATCGCCAGTGAAATAGGCGCCTTCATAGGTAGAAAAATATGTATCTATCATCCTTTGATGATCTCCGTACACACTTCTTATTTGGCTTGGCCATGATTGCGTGATGATTAAATTGCCTGATTGCTCTCCTTCCAAAACAACTCCATTCTCATCTACAAGTTCTGGCTTTACACCGAAAAATGGCAAAGTTGCCGATCCTGGTTTTACTGGAGTGATTCCTGCTATAGGAGAGATTAAAACTGAGCCTGTTTCTGTTTGCCACCAAGTATCAATTATATGGCAAGCTTCATTGCCAACGACCTTGAAATACCATTCCCATGCTTCTGGGTTGATTGGCTCTCCAACAGTTCCAAGCAAACGAAGGCTTTTTCTGCTTGTTTCTTGGACATATTGATCTCCTTGAGCCATTAAGGCCCTTAGTGCAGTTGGCGCTGTATAGAAAATGGAGATTTGATGCTTATCACAAATTTCCCACAACCTAGAGGGAGTAGGATATGTTGGAATGCCTTCAAACATCAAACTAGTAGCTCCATTAGATAAGGGACCATAGAGAATGTAAGTGTGGCCTGTAATCCATCCAACATCTGCAGTACACCAATATTTATCGTTAGATTCATATCCGAAAAGATATTTAAAGCTTAGGTGCGCCCCTAGTAGATACCCTGCGGTTGTATGCATGACACCTTTTGGTTTTCCTGTCGAACCAGATGTATACAAAATGAATAATGGATCCTCTGAATCCATTGGTTCGCATGGACAGTTATTTGATGCTCCAGCAAACATTTCTTCATAGTCTTTGTCTCTATTTTCAGTCCAGCTAATTTCCCCACCTGTTCGTTTGATAACAAGGCAATGCGAAACCTTTGGACATTCTGATAGTGCTCTATCAACATTGTCTTTGAGAGGAATTTTTTTACCACCTCTTATTGCTTCATCTGCCGTAATTACTATGGTGCAATTTGCGTCTAAAATTCTATCTTTTAAAGATTCTGGAGAAAATCCTCCAAATACTACTGAGTGAATAGCACCAATTCTTGCGCAGGCCAACATTGCGAATGCTGCTTCTGGGATCATTGGCATATATATACAAACCCTAGATCCTTTTGAGGCACCTAAATTTTTTAAAATATTTCCAAATCTGCATACATTTTTATGCAAGTCAGCATAACTAATTTCTGAAGATTCATCCGGATCATCTCCTTCCCAGATAAGTGCAGTCTTATCTGCCTGTATTTCTAAATGTCTATCAATGCAGTTATAAGCAATATTAATTTTGCCGTCTTCAAACCATTTTGAATTTACAAATTCACCATTATAAACGTTAGCAAAAGGCTCCACCCAGGATAAATTTTTTTCAGCCTGGTCTCCAAAGAAGGTTTGAGGATCGCTTATAGACTCCTGATACATTTCATTGTATTCGTCTAAATTTTTTATGAATGGATTAACAAGATTTTTAGGAGGTAGATATTTTTTTTCTGCCACTAGATTGCCTTAAAATTTACAGAATAGATGGCTGGGGATTAATAAAATTTTTACCTCTTGGATCAGACATGATCTTATTAATAAGCATGTCATAGTCTGAGCCGCCTCCCTCAAGATCAATATCTGCTGCATTGATAATTAACAGAGGAGCATTCTCAAAGTATAAAAAGAATTTTGAATAAGCATCATTCAACCGTTCAAGATAATCCACGGTTAGGAATTTCTCATCAGGGTTGCCGCGTTTATTAATTCTCTCCAATAAAATTTCTACCGGAGCTTGAAGATAGATTACTAAATCAGGAGAGGGCGCATCCAGGGTTAAATGTTCATATACTTTGTCATATAAACCCATCTCCTCTTCAGATAGGGTAACCTCTGCAAACAATCTATCTTTTTGAATTAAAAAGTCTGCAACACGGACAGGCTCAAACAATGATCGTTGCTTTAGATCTTCGATTTGTTGCATTCGTTGAAACAAGAAAAATAATTGAGTTGCCAGCGCTGACTGTTTGGGGTTTCTATAGAAGCTTTTAAGGAAAGGGTTTTCTGCCGGCTGCTCTAAAAAAACATCGTAATTAAATGTCTCTGCAATCTTATGGGCGAGCGTAGTTTTTCCAACGCCAATTGGTCCTTCAATTGCAATATATTTTGGAAGCGGAGCTTCCTGTAAAGCAGGTTCCATAAGGTTTTTAATCTGTTTGTTAAAGATTAGCTTAACTCTTCCAAGAAACCAAATTTTTTCTCAACTGGACCGCTTCTTAATTCTCTCAATGACTTAAGTAATGCAATTTTTCCAGGTCTATTAACCTTTTGAAACTGGGTCCACCAGTTACCCATGCCTTGAGAATCACCTGCTGCCTCTTCTCTTAGGAGTAAGAAATCATAAGCAGCTCTGAATCGAGGATGGTTTAAAATTTTATAGGGCTGATGACCTAAACGTGTTTCAAGTTTTAATTGCAGCGACCAAATATCTTTAATATATCCATGAAATTTTCTTGGTACAGCAGTTAATGTTTGCTGCTCTCTTATAATCCTGTCCATACTTCTAAAGAATTTTCTAAGATTTAAAACTCCTTTTTCCTTTGCAGCATCGATCAGTCTTGGCCAAAGTAGTGCAGCAATTAAAAATCCTGGGGTAACAGATTTGGATGCCTTTAATCTATTGTCAGTATTAATTAATGCCGCATGCTGAAATCTCAAGCTAAAAGAATTTTGTGAATAATCATCTGAGTTAACCAGATATTTTAAGACTCCAAAAGACTCTAGTTTATTAAAGTTGTTAAGTGCATTTTTCGTAAGAAAAATTTTACAAAATTCATCAAACATCCTTGCATTAGAAATATTACCTAGTAAATGCCCTTTTTGGTATATGGCTTCTTTTACATCATTAGAGATTTTGAAGTTTAATTTTGAGCTGAACCGAATTGCACGTAAGCTTCTAACAGGATCCTCTTCAAATCTAATTAGCGGATCACCAATCGAGACAAGGATTTTTTTTTGAATGTGCTGAAGACCATTATGAAAATCACATAACTGCTTTTCTATTGGATCAAAATACAGAGCATTAATAGAAAAGTCTCTTCTTATACAGTCTTCTTCTAAAGTTCCCCAGACATTATCTCTAAGAATTTTTCCTTCAGAATCCTTAACAACTCCTGAGCTATTATTCTCTTTAGATGCATGTGCTCTAAAGGTAGATACTTCAATTAACTCATTTTTACTAAAGACATGAACCAAGCGAAACCTTTTACCAATAATTCTAGATGATCTAAAAATCTTTCTGACTTCTTCGGGAGTAGCATTTGTCGAAACATCAAAATCTTTTGCTTTGATTCCAACCAGTGAGTCACGTACACACCCTCCAACAAGATAGCCTTGGAATCCAGATTGCTTTAATTTTTTGACAATCTCAATTGCAAATGGGCTGAATTTATCTTCCTTTAGAATCTTTGGAATTTTTGCTGAAGATGCTTTATTTTTTTTATTCAAAAGCTTAAAAGAAAAATTTATGAGCTTGGCAGTTATCCACTAAGTTGTTTTTCTTTAATTTCATCAAGCGTCTTGCAGTCAATACAATGCGTAGCGGTTGGACGAGCTTCAAGTCTTTTAACTCCTATTTCTATTCCACAAGCATAACAGTATCCGTAGTCATCTTGTTTGATTTGCTCTAGTGAACCTGCAATTTTATTAATAAGCTTTCGTTCTCTATCTCTTGTTCTCAACTCAAAAGCAAACTCTTCCTCTTGAGATGCTCTATCGATTGGATCGGCATATGATTCACCTTTATTTTTCAAGTGATCGAATGTTTTTTGCATTTCTTCTCTCAAGTGCTCGCGCCACTCAATCAAAACTGCGTTGAAGTGCTTCTTCATTGCAGCACTCATATATTTTTCACCTTTACGACCCTTGTAAGAAGAGATTGGCGTAGTTCTTTTCTTGGTAGCTATTTTTTTAGCCGAAGCCTTTTTGACTGGAGCTTTTTTAGCCGAAGCCTTTTTGACTGGACCTTTTTTTGCAGGAGCTTTTTTTGCAGGAGCTTTTTTTGCAGGAGCTTTTTTTGCAGGAGCTTTTTTTATTGTTCTTTTTTTGCTTTTTTTAGCAGTAGATTTTTTTATATCTGCTTTTTTAGGCATATTTTAATTAATTAAAGTTTTTAGGCGCATGAAATTATCAGAAAGCGGAGCAATAAGCTAGCTTTTTTTGAAATTATTTAATACTTCCCTGTATGATTCTTGGTTAAGCCTAGGCCCAAAAGTTTCTACAACCTTAGAGGCTCCATAATTTGCAAATTCAGCACAAGACCTTAAATCATTATCTTGAAGCAGTGCGTATAAGAAACTCCCGGCAAACATATCTCCAGCACCATTCGTATCAATTGGTTCAATATTAACATTAGGAGTATGGATTATTTCATCGCTCGTAATCACCGCACTACCTTTTTCTCCCATAGTAATTACTGAAGTGTATGATTTCTCTTGAAGTTTGGTAAATGCTTCATCAACATTGCCTGCACCAACAAATGCCATGGCCTCATCGTCATTACCAAAAATATAGTCTAATCCATAAGACTCTATTTCATGGAATTTATCCTTAAATCCCATAACAATTCCTGGATCAGATAATGAGCAAGCTATTTTTACTTCTGGGAATTTTTGAAGATGATTAAGAGCTTTTAAGGTAACTTTATAATTTTCCTCACTTGTGACCATGTACCCCTCAACATAGAAAATTTTAGAATTTGCAATCTGATCTAGATCTAGATCAGATTCATCCATCAATGAGCTTACATTTAGCGCAGTGGTCATTGTCCTTTTGGCATCAGGAGTAACTAGGATTAAGCATTTTCCAGTGGGAATACTGCTAGCAGGAGCCATATTTCCTTTGTGACCAACTCCAGCTTCCTTCAGGCTTTCTAGATACCTTACCCCATCCTGATCATCAGAGACCTTGCAAGAGTGGAAGCATTTTGCACCAAAGCTTGCTGCTGCAACAAGACTGTTGGTTGCAGACCCACCACAGTCTGAAACAGTGTCAGCTCCAGAAGCAATAAGTCTTTCTATTATTGGTGCGTGTTCCTCAGCACTGGATAGGGTCATTTGATCTATTTCTAGGCCAAGCTCTGTGATTAGGCTATGCTCAACCTTAAACACAGTATCCACGAGAGCATTTCCAATTGCGCTAATATCATTTTTCATTTTTATAATTCCTTGATTGCATCTTCAATCTTAGTTTTTGTTTGATCAATTATTGACTGATCGTGAGTGGAGGATATAAACCCAGCTTCATATTTCGAAGGCGCAAAGTATATCCCATTATTTAGAGCAGCATAAAAGAACTTTTTAAACATTTCATCATCACTTTGTACAACATCTTTAAAATTATTTGGCAAACTTTCACTAAAGAAAAAACCAAACATTCCTCCGACAGAAGAGGTTGAAAATGGAATACCTTTAGCGCTCATTAGATTTTTTGTATGAGTCATTATTTCTGAAGAAGCTTGTTCTAATGAATCAAATGGATTCTTTTCAATCAAAGCATCTATTAATGCAATGCCAGCACTCATTGCTAAAGGATTTCCGGATAATGTACCTGCTTGATATATGGGACCTAATGGAGCGAGTTGATCCATAACTGATTGCTTGCCTCCAAATGCTCCAACAGGAAGACCGCCACCTATGACTTTTCCAAGAGCTGTTAAGTCAGGTTGAATCTTATATATAGCTTGTGCTCCTCCAAGCCCCACACGAAAGCCTGACATAACCTCATCAAATATAAGCAAAGAATTGTGTTTGTCGCATAACTCTCGTAAAGCATTCAGGAATTTGGGCTCTCCTGGAATAAACCCCATATTGCCAGCAATAGGCTCAACAATGATCGCAGCAAGGCCATCACCAATTTCGTTAGTAATTTGAACTAAGGCTTCAATATCATTATAAGGACAGCTATATGTTAATGCCGCTAACTCATTTGGTATCCCTGGAGAATCCGGCAAGCCAAAAGTAGAGACCCCAGAGCCTGCTTTGACAAGCAATGAATCAACATGCCCATGATAACAACCAGTAAATTTAATAATTTTATTCTTACCCGTGAAGCCCCTAGCAAGTCTAATGCAGCTCATGGTAGCTTCAGTCCCAGAGTTAACCATTCTCAATTTTTCCATTGAAGGAACTTGACTCTTAATTATTCTTGCAAGACTATTTTCTATGCTTGTAGGTGCACCGTAACTTGTTCCAAGTTCTAGCTGAGCTTTAATTGCATCTAAAATAATTGGATTTGAATGACCAAGAATCATTGGACCCCAAGAACCTATAAAATCTATGTATTTATTTTCGTCTTCATCTGTCAAAATCGGGCCTTTTGCAGATTTAAAAAAAATTGGCTTCCCATCAACATTTTTAAAAGCTCGAACTGGAGAATTTACCCCACCCGGCATAAGCGATTGAGCTTGCTCAAAAAGTGATTCTGAATTTGTTCTTTTCAAAAGTATTTAGTAAAAGTTTTTTATAGAAACCAAAGATTATGCTGAAGATTGTAACAAATTTCTACTTGGGATTTTTAGAATTTAAAGACAGCAGCAACTATTCCTATAAGCAATAGCAAGACTGGTATCTCGTTAAAAACACGTAACTTTAAGCCGGTCCAATTGTGCGAGCCAGATTTTAGATTTTTGAGAATCTTCCAACATAAAATTTGGTAGAAAACCAAAACCAAAACTACAAAAAGTTTAACAATAATCCAGTTTTGAGATAAAAACCCGATCCAATCAGAGCCAAGAAGCCCCATCAATAATCCAAAAAATATTGCTAAAAAACCCAATGGGGTAATAAACCTAATTAAATTTTCTTGCATTATGGTTAGTTGATCTTTTGTTTCTTGATTTTCAGTCTCTACGTGATAAACAAACAGGCGCGGTAAGTAAAAAATACCAGCAAACCATGACACCATGAATAGAATATGTAGGACTTTAAAAACAAGATATAAGCTCATAAGGTTCCATTTTAGCCCCTCCAAGGCTTGGATAGAAAAATATTTTAGGCTTAATGTTGTTGAATGTATTTTTAATCCTATAAAATAAGTATTTCATGAGCTCCGAAATGACATCAATTAATCTTAGTAGCAATGCTGTAAAACGTATTCAAGAACTTTTGCCTAGCCATAAATCGACTTATTTTAGGGTGTATGTTACAGGCGGAGGGTGTTCAGGCTTTCAATATGGATTTAAATTTGATGACAGTCCTGAGGGAGATGATGATACTGTTAATTTTGATGGCTTTACTATTTTGTTAGACTCTCTTTCGTATCCATATCTTTATGGGTCCACATTGGATTATGTTGAAGACCTTTCTGGCTCAAGATTTTTGGTTACAAACCCAAATGCAAAGACTACATGTGGGTGCGGTGAGTCATTCACTATCTAGATTTAGTTATAGTTCCAAGCAACACTTTATTTTTTTTAACAATCAAAGGATTGTTAAAAATTCTTTGTCTTGCCATCCATCCAAACGCCATAGCCTCTATTGCTTGCGGGTTAAAACCATATTCACTAGTTGAGGTAACAGATAGCTTTGTATGTTTTTCAATTGCGCTCATTAAGAAAGAATTTTTTACCCCACCTCCACAGGCAATAACTTGATAGGGCGATTTCTTTAATGAGATCAAAGACTTTGCTATAGAGATAGCAGTGAGCTCTGTCAGCGTTGCCAAAATATCATTAAAAGATTTTTTCAGAAGCTGCTTGGGGATGAATTCAATATTAAATATTTCTTTTCCAGTAGATTTAGGATGACGCCTTTTAAAAAAAGGATGGCTTAACATTTTATTTAGCGAGGGAATATGCACTTT
Organism: uncultured SAR86 cluster bacterium; assembly: GCA_902593675.1. GTDB lineage: Bacteria > Pseudomonadota > Gammaproteobacteria > Magnimaribacterales > D2472 > D2472. Next base: position 24,083 of record CACJJI010000003.1, on the reverse strand, counting down.
ACCACTTTTTGCATGCTCACCATTTTTATCAAAGGGGCGATCGAGAAATTTTTGACAAAAAATATCCATAAGCGCATTTCCTGGACCACAATCAGAACCGTAAAAGTTTTCTCTTCCGTTAAGGTAAGTGAAGTTAGAAATTCCACCAATATTAAGCACTACTAAAGGCATATTTTTTTTTGAAAAAATTTTTTGATGAAATTCTGGAACAAGTGGCGCGCCTTCTCCGCCAAATTTAATATGGTCATTCCTAAAATCACTCACAACATCTATCTCACATTTATTTGCAACAATTTTGGGATCACCGGCCTGAATGGAGAATGGATATTTACCTTTTGGCTTATGAAATAATGTTTGACCCGATAAGCCAATTGCAGCAACACTGCTTTTACTAATTTTATGTTGAGCAAGAAATTTTTTTATTGACCCGCTGAAAGCAATGCCAATTTTGTGATTTAAATCATAATACTTTTCAAGACTTAATTCTTGTTGTTGCATTACGTTTGAAATATCAGCATTTAAACTCGCAGCATAATTATAGGAGCTAAATTTTAATAAGCTTATTTGATTAGAAAATTTTATAGCACAAATATCAATTCCATCATGGCTGGTGCCACTCATGGTGCCAATAAAAATCTTATCTGAAGAATTTCGCATTTGGGTCTTTAGGCAATAACTTGTCTGCTATTTCTATGTAATTATTCTTGAATATTTCAAATTGATTTATTTTAGATTTATCTAGCGGAGCTGCTGAGGGAAGTGCCACCTTGAGTGGGTCTGTTCTTTTTTCACCGATTCTAAATTCATAATGAAGATGTGGAGCTGTAGCTAGCCCTGAATCACCAACGTATCCTATCGTCTGGCCTTGGGAAACCTTCATTCCTTTTGCCATACTTGGGTGATACTTCTCCATATGAGCATATAAAGTTGTTATTTCTCCCCCATGCCTAATAACTATTGTTCTTCCATACCCACTCTTCCATCCAACTGATTGAATGACCCCCTCACCTGTGGCGCGAATAGGCGTTCCTCTTTTAGCGGCGTAATCAACTCCATTATGAGCCCTGATAGTATTAAGAATCGGATGTCTTCTATTAGGGTTAAAGTGTGAGCTTACATAGGCAAAATCAAGCGGCGCCCTTAAAAAAGCTTTTTCAAGACTGCCACCATCCATATTAAAGTATTCCCATTTCTTATTTTTCCCCTCGTACCTTATAGCAGTGTATCGATTATTTTGGTTATAAAATTCTGCAAATAAAATGCTGCCATTTTCAATTTGTTGCCCATCAACAAATGGAGTTTCATATAAAAGCTTGAACCTATCTCCAGATCTTATATCAAAAACAAAATCAATATCCCATCCAAAAATATAAGCTAGATCCATAATCACACTTTCAGGAACGTTATTTTCTAGACCGGCTAAATAAAAAGACGATTCAATCACTCCTGTTTTAAAAGTGTTAATTAGCTCTGGCTTTCTATCAATTCTTTCAATTGATATTTCGGGAAACAAATCGACCTCATAAGACAAAAGAGGCCCTTTATAGATAATAATTTTTTGTAATTCTCCGTCTAAGTCTAAAAATTCTAATCTATGATTTGGAAGTATATTTTTAATCTCATTAGTTTTATCTTCTCGAAATATTTTATATGTGTTGTTTAATGAAACATTATACTTTTCAAATATCACCGATAGGTTTTCTCCCTCTTGTACAATATGAATCTTTCTTGTTTGAACACCAGGCGTATTCTGGGTTGGCACAGATATAGTTTCTGAAACAATCTCTGGTAAAATTTTTTCTTGTTCTAACCCAGCATCATAAATATATAAGATTCCAAATAATCCCAATAATACAAAGGGTAAAGTTTTGGCGCTGGGTCTATAGCTTGTCACAGTAGTTAAATTTACCCGATAAGTTTAAATGATAGAGATCCAATATTTTCTATTTCTGCTTCAATTTTATCATTAGGATTTAGTTTGCTAACTCCTGCAGGAGTTCCAGTAAAAATAATATCTCCAGGCTTAAGCGTTATGTACCTTGATAGCCAACTAATTAATTCATCAATTTTCCAAGCCATGTTCGAGAGATTACTAGATTGTTTAATTTGCCCATTTACTCTAAGAGATATTTCGCCTTGCCTTACAAGCAGCCCCTCTTTTTTTTGAATCTTTGATATCGGCGCAGAATTATCGAACCCTTTACTTAAGTCCCAAGGCCCCCCAGTTTTTTTTGCAGCGGCTTGAATATCTCTTTTAGTAAGATCTACTCCAACCGCATATCCAAAAATATGCTGACTTGCCTCTGATGGCAATATACTTGAGCATTCAGATTTCAAAAAAACGACTAGCTCAACTTCATGATGCAGGTCATCAGTTAGAGTTGGAAAGGGAATATTTGCTAACTGGGTAATAGCCTGAGGAGGCTTGCTAAAAAAGAATGGTTGATTTTTGTCTACTTTACCACCCATTTCTTTTGCATGATCAGCATAATTTTTACCTACACAGTAAACTTTCCCAACTGGAAATAGGGCTGAACTTCCTTCAATAGCTACTCCTCTTACGACTGGCTTGAATACAAAGTGAGATTTCGGAGATTCAGTCATATGATTTCAAACATTTTTTCGATTAAATACTATAATAAATGATTACTCATGAAAGAAAATCTTAATTTAATTAAACGTGGTATTGATGAGCTTATTGGTGAAGACGAACTAATAGCAAAACTCAAATCAAAAAAACAGCTTATTGTTAAAGCTGGTTTTGATCCTACTGCGCCAGATTTGCATCTTGGGCACACGGTTCTTATTAATAAATTAAGACACTTTCAACAATTGGGCCATCAAATAATTTTTTTAATTGGCGATTTCACTGGAATGATTGGAGATCCTTCTGGGAAAAATAAAACTAGGCCAGCCTTAGATGAGGCAGAGATCAAAGAAAATGCAAAGTCATATAAAAAACAAGTTTTTAAGATATTAGATCCACAGCTTACTGATGTTAGATTTAATTCTGAGTGGAGCAAAAAGCTTGGTGCAGAAGGAATTATAAAGCTTGCCTCCCAATACAATTTAGCCAGAATGCTTGAGCGCGATGACTTCAATAAAAGATATAAGTCTAATCAGACTATAGCCCTTCATGAATTCTTATATCCACTGATTCAAGCCAACGACTCCATTGCACTTGAGGCTGATATAGAGCTTGGTGGCACTGATCAAAAATTCAACCTTCTCGTAGGTAGGGAGCTTCAAAGAGCATATGGCCAAGAGCCTCAAGTAGTCATTACAGTTCCCATTCTTGAAGGGCTAGATGGAAAAAATAAAATGTCTAAATCATTAGATAATTATGTAGGCATAGATGAGTCTGCGAACGAGATGTTTGGAAAAATTATGTCTATCTCTGATGATCTTATGTGGAGATGGTTTGAGTTGCTAAGCTTCAAAACGATTGACGAGATCAATGACCTTAAGACCGACCAGGCTAATGGAAAAAATCCTAGAGATATAAAAATAGATCTGGCTAAAGAGCTAATTACTCGCTTTCATGATGACCAGTCGGCTATCCTTGCAGAAGAAAATTTTATAAATCAGTTTCAAAAAAAGAATATCCCTAATGAGATAGAAGAAGTATCTATCAGCATATCAAAGAGCTCTATTCCATTAACAAATCTTTTAAAAGATTGTGGAATGACCAGCAGCACCTCAGAGGCAATGAGAATGATTAAGCAGGGAGCAGTTAGAATTGATGAACACAAAATTACTGATACAAAACATATTATCTCTGCGGGTACTTCAGCCGTCTATCAAGTGGGGAAAAGAAAATTTAAAAAAATAACTCTTTAGATTTAATAATATAATCATCAATTAAATACATAAATATGCAGCAATTTTTATCTTCTATTAGTTTTTGTTTAAAGAACATTGGATACTTATTTATCTTATGTCTCCCGGTCATGACTCTTGAAATTGCCTTGGTTAGCCTAGTAGCTTCTTTAGACATTGAATCAAGCTCTGATACTGCTGCACTAGAAGCAATTGGTGAAATATCTGCTCAAGTATCACTTTTGGTGCTGGCATCCCTTGTTCTTTCGGTTGCTTTAAGCGGAGGTTGCATGGCGGCCTTTCGTTCATTGTCTAATGATGGGCAGATGAGTCCATATCAAGCTCTTTTTTCTGGTTTGAAGAAGTTTTTTCCGCTTCTTTGGTCTAATATTTTGCACTCCATAGCATATGGGCTTGGATTTTTGATGTTAATTCTGCCTGGATTTTATTTGTATGGCCGCCTCGGATTATTTCCATTATTTATAATGTTTGAAGACAAGGGTGTGATGGATTCTTTTGGAGAGTCATGGAATTTAACTGAAGAATTTGCAACAAAACTATTTACTCTTACTTCAATTTTTATGAGCATTCAGCTCAGTTTTGGATTTTTAGGAGGCTTGATGGGCTTTGATGGAATTTTGTGGTTTTTAATTGCATCAACCGCAGTGAAATATGGAACATTAATGCCTCTATTTTATTTATATTTTAGTTTATATGAGTCTGTAAAAAATAAATCGCAATTAGGAAGCTAAACAAAATGAAAATACTAGTAATGGGATTGCCTGGCAGTGGAAAAACCTATCTTACTCAAAGATTAGTGCCTTTGTTAAATGCCGCATGGTATAACGCTGACCAAGTAAGAAAGATGTCCAATGACTGGGATTTTTCTGATGAAGGTAGAAAAAGACAGTCTATGAGAATGAAGGCTTTTGCAGATTTTGAAAAATCACATGGCCGATATGTTGTTTGTGACTTCGTATGCCCAACCAAAGAAACTCGAGAAAATTTTGATGCCGATCTTGTGATCTGGATGGATACTATCAAAGAAGGAAGATACGAGGATACTAATAAGCTTTTTCAAAATCCTGATAGAGTTGATTTTCATATTACTGAGTGGAATGAACACAACCATGATGACGTTGCCAAGGAGATTTTAAAAAATGTTTGATTGGAAAAAACCAACTGTGCAGATGCTAGGAAGATGGCAACCTTGGCATGATGGCCACCAAGCATTATTCAAAAGATGTATAGCTAAAACAGGCCAGGTAGCAATTCAAGTTCGAGATGTACAAGGTGCATCCGGAGGAGATGGTCAAGATGATAATCCTTTTAATTGGGATGAAGTTTGTAAAAATATTGAAGCAGGACTTTTGAAGGACGGCTTCAGAAGGGGGCAAGAGTATGAAATTATGCTTGTGCCTAACATTGTTAATATTACTTACGGTCGAGGAGTTGGATACACATTTGAAGAAGAGGTATTTGATAGTTCAGTAACTGAAATAAGCGCTACAAAAATTCGTCAAAAACTTAGAGAGGAAGGCAAGCTGGATTAATTCATCAGCTTGTTTCCCAAGATCATTGTTTAGTTTATAATCGCTTTTCCCAATTTATTGGGTCTGTAGCTCAGCTTGGTTAGAGCGCACCCCTGATAAGGGTGAGGTCGGAAGTTCAAGTCTTCCCAGACCCACCATTCCTAGACTGAGAAAAAGGCTTAAGAATGCGGGTTTCATGCCTGCGATAGCAAATCTGGCCTTTAAATCCTTTCGCCACTTAAAACAAAAAAAGCGGGTGAGAAGTGGGTGAGAATTAATTTCATAATTAATTTTTGTATATCTCTACTTGATAGTTTATTGCCTAAACCCTTTAAAAAAGCTAAATATTCATATTAATGAAAAATTTTTTTGCATATATATCTTTTATATTAAACAATTATTTACTACATAACGATTTAAATTGTTATATAAATATAATGTGACAATATATTGACTATTTTTGTTATATATTATTTAATTACAACATGGATATAAAAAGAGACAGATTTTTAAGGCTTGTTGATAAAAGAGTTAATTCAGCATTAAAAAGAATACGACTCATAGGAAATTTAGCTGACACAAGGCATTATTCTTATACTGACGAGGAACGAAAAAGGATAGTTTCTACCCTTCAAGCTGAGCTTAATGAAGTTAAAAGCTCCTTCAACAAAAGAAAAAAGACAAACTTTTCTATTAAAGATGACTAGATCTGCTAAAAAAGATCTTTGCCTAGCAATTGCTAAATCTGAGTATGGTAAAGATGTAGTTAACATTCTTAAGAAAGAAAAATTATGGGATGAAGATAACTGGAAAGAATTGGGTGGAAATTCTGCAATCAATACTCATTCAGTGGTTGGAAATCAACAATCAAATCCAGCCAATGCGTTACTTGAAAAACTCATTAACTGTGGCGACAGTTCATTAATGCTCAAAGTGAAAGAAAAAAATATTCAACCATCAAATGATAATTATCCTCAAAATGTTAAAGAAGCAATGATAAATCTATTTAATGTTGATGATGGGAATTGGATAAATGTAAGCGCATCCAAAAGAACAGAAATTGCAGAAGAATACTGTGGATTAGTTGCTACTGGAGAAAAAAAACAGGGAGCAAAACCTACATTCACAGTAATTGATAAAGCCGAAGGTCAGAACCATACAGATTTTGAAGATACATTTCTTTCACTAACAAAAAATAACAAAGTAAAAATTCCTTTTGTTCAAGGAAAGTTTGGAATGGGTTCTCACGGAGCACTTCCATTTTGTTCTTGTGATGGGTTACAACTCATTCTTTCAAAAAGAAATCCGTTGCTTGGTGATGGCGATGGTAAATGGGGCTTTACATTAATTAGAAAAGTGGAGCCAACTGAACAATACAGAAATAGTAGATGGATGTATTTAAGAATTGACGAAGAAATCCCAAGCTTTGAAGCTGATGATCTAAATCTATATCCAGGAAAATATCCTAATCCATATGGGGAATCATTTAAATATGGAACATTTATAAAAATGTATGATTTTGATACTTCAGGAATGGCAACAAATATAACCCTTGACCTTTACAACAAACTAAATACCTTGCTTGTTAATCCTGTAATACCAGCAAGACTTTATGAGAGAAGAGCTGGCTATAATGCAAATTCAGCTGAAACAACATTGTTTGGTTTAAATGCTAGATTAGCTTCAGATAGATCAGATGTTATTGGCTTTCAAGCCGGATTTCGTTTTAATGTGGAAGATCAGCCTTTCTCTGGACATATCTATGCTTTCAATAAGTACAGTGAGTCAACTGGTAAGCCAGTGAGCATGAAAAGATATGGCGAAGGAGTTTTATTTACAATCAATGGACAGACTAACGGTTTTCTTCCAAGAAGGTTTTTCTCAAAAAAGAGTGTTGGTTATGAATTAATTGCAAAGAATTTAATTGTAACAATTGACTGCTCAGAGGTTTCAAATAAATTTATTGAAAAACTCTTTAAGAGCAACAGAGAGCAGTTGTATGAGAATGATTTTACAAATCGCTTAAAAGAAGAAATTGAATACAACATTAGAAATAATGCAGGACTTAAGGAGTTTGCTAACAAGTGGAGGCAGAATGAGATTGCAAGAAGAACTGAGGATCAAACAGAATTTAAAAATATTTTAAGTAAGCTGATTAGTAACAAACCTTATATAGCAAAAATATTAAATATTGGTGGAGGCTTAACGAACCCCTTCAATGAGGGAGGTGAAGAAGAAATTTCTGAGTTTAATGATAGCTTTTTTCCAACATTCTTTGAGCTTACTAAAAAATATAATAAAGACAGACCCAGAGAGACCGAAGAGACTAGAAAAGCGAGGATAGAACTTTCTACAGACGCCCCTAATGACTATCTAACGCGACCAAAAGATTCAGGATCCTTCAAATTTAGTATTAATGATAAAGATATTACAAATGCTACTGGTGTGGCTCTAGGAGGAAGTAATGGAAAGTGGTTTCTTACAGTTCCGCCACTAAATGAAGAAGAAAATAAATGTGTCCTGGAGATAACTGATGTGCAAAGGATTGAGCCATTTAGACTAGAGTTTTATTTAAAAAAGGTTAAAAAAACTGAAAGACCAACTGGAGAGCCAAGGGAGAGGAAGAAAAAGAATAACCTTTCAATTCCAGATATTATTGAAATTCATAAAGAAGATTGGGAAGAAAATGATATGCAAAAAGAACATTCATTAAAGGTTATTGATGGAGAAAACCCTCTTTTTTACGCAAATATGGACAACATATATTTAAAAAATTATCTAAAGGGTAATCCTCAAGAAACTCAGCTTATAAATTCTCAATACAAAACAGCTTTGGCATTACTAGGCTTGATAATGAAAACAGAGCATAAAGAAAATGACGGTCAGCTATCTGACTACTCACTAAAGATGGGCAAGGTAATTGCACCAATACTAATGCCTCTAATTAGGGATATAGATTAATTCTTCTAAATCATGAGTAATAAGAAAAACATTTTTGATAACTTGTGTGAGGAATCAATTAACGAAACACAAATCAATATAGATAGATTTATTAAAGAGTGTGCAAAAAAAGACTTATGTGTTGAGTCAGTTATTATTGGATTGCTCAATGAAACAATGGATATAGCATTTAAGTTCACATCAAGTCCTGAGCACGGAGTGAGTGTAATAGCTTCTGTATTTCACTCACAAATGTCTGAAAAGAAACTTATAAATGACAAATTATGTGACATCTTTTGTTATGAAGAAGACGTGACTTTGCATTAAGAAATAGGTCTCAATATTTACTTATATTTGGGTGAGAATTGTAGCTGCCAACCTAGATATCAGTAGGAATCAGCAAATATAAGAAAAAGTCTTTGCTCTGATAAGGGTGAGGTCGGTGGTTCGAGTCCACCCAGACCCACCATTATTTTATTTGCTTAATATAACCACTATTTAGGTCATAGAGAATGTCATGATTGATGGGTGATTTATTCTTCTGATATGTTTTCCTTTTAATATTTTTCCTGTAAGTTGAATTTTTTTCGTTGAGTTCTTTAAAAGTTTTACCTTTGCCAATCCACTCCCATCTGTCTTTGTTATGTTGCGCAACTCTCCCAAAAATTTCCTTATCAGTTCGGGCAAATCTATCACTATCGTTAAATGTTATCTTTTCTTTTTTTGACTTCTCAATCCTTTCTTTCGCTTTATCGATTTCTTCAGAAATGAAGGTATAGTCAATATTTTTCAATGGTTTTTCGTCTTCAATTAATTCATACACTTCATATCTCCTCTTGCTATCTCTAAGCCATTGAATAGCTGAATTGCGCTCAATTTCAACAGATTTATAGGTTTCGAAATGTCCAAAAGGGTTTTTTTCTTTTTTAGTAATAGCTATTTTTTTTAATTCAGAATTACTTTGATTTAAGATATTTTTTACTGATTCTTGATTTGATAGGCCTGCAATTAGGGTTAACCCTTCAACTGAGATAGTTTCCATATCCTCGTTATGAAATAAATCAAATTTATATTTAATCAATTGTCTTAGGGTATTGATTGCATGCCTTATTGCACCCTCAACCATGTAAGCATCAGGAAAATTTGATGAATCTTCTAATCTGTAATACAAATGAATAAGATTAAATTCCAATATCTCTTTGAAACCAACTATTATCTCTAAGTCATCCTCAGCCTCATCAAATCCATATGATTCCATGGAGATTTTCTCTTCCAATTCTTTTGTCTTAATAAAAGAATAAATATATTCTCTGCGCGGGCTATTAAAATCATAAAGATCTTTCTCAAAATAATTTTTATAATTTTCTTTATATTCATGAGGAATATCTTTAATGAGATTTCTTTTTATTAAATAATTAATATCTGATTTTGGAATTGATTCAGGGTGAATGTAGTCTTCTAACCCTCTACCCGAAACAACTTTTAGGCCATATATATTAAAAATCATTCTACTTAACATTGATTTTCCGCGGAAAATTATTGGACCTAGTAAATGCTCAGAGTCATTGAGAGCAGCAGTTGCTCCAATATTATTTATTATTAGATTGGGATTAAATTCTATATAATTTTTTGATAAATTCTTTAGCAAACCATTGCTGATAATAAATCTTTCAAAACTTTCTAGTGCCTCTTTTAAGCTTTCATTTGACTTAGATTCTTTTTCCATTTTTGAAATTAAAGATCTAATATGACTTATGTTTAAATCACCAAAATAAATATTAGAACTGCTTACCAGATAGGTTTGCGCATAAGACTTCCAAAAGATATTACTTAACTCATTGTTAGAAAGAAGCATCAATGCAAGTTCAATTGACTTATGAAAACTTGAGCTTCTTGGGGCGGTCCCTATAAGAACTTCGTTCATAAAAATATCCGATACTAGTTCAAATCCTTCCTTAGAATTGAAACTAGATATTTTTGAGAAGATTAAATGCAATCTATTTTGAATTTCTTTTTTATTTGAATACATTTATAAATTATATCATATATCTATTAATTTTACACTTGTAATTATTTTTTAAATGTGTATTATAATCATTTGTTAATATTTTTATAACTAAATAATAACACAAGATTGTACATATGGAGAAATTTTTTATGGGTGATTTTAATAAAGGCTACAGGACTCTTACAGTAGATAAAGCTACTTATGATTTGCTTGAGAAAATCTGTAAATTGGAAAGAAGAAAGAAAATAGATCAACTTCGTTTGCTGATTGAGAAAAGCCACACAAAAGTATCAAGTGATGTTGAGAAAAATGTTTCTACATTTTTAAACCCTCATCAAGCATATGCAGATTTTTGTAACACGAAAATTCAAGAAATTGTAAATAATGGCAGAAAGTAAAAATTTTAAAGAAAGACGATTGAATGAAATTACTCTTTCAAGATATATAAAATTTTTAGGTTACAAAAAAGCTTCTAAAGACTTTAAATGCTCCGAAGCTTCCTGCAAATCCTGGAGATATGGTTATAGGCAGCCCTCTATTGCACAAGCAAAGCAAATAATTAAGGTTACCGAGGGGAGGCTTAATTATGAGTCCATATATGGTTCTATATTTGAAATTCTAGAAGGGTAAAAGTAGAGATTATGGAAAATTCATACGTATTCAAACTGCATCCAAATATCGATCTAAATATGATCGAAAAGACTGTAAAACGTCAGATAAAACATAGACCCGCGCATAAAAGTTATTTTAAAGAGGATCAAGAAATTGTTTATACAATACTGCACAGGTTTTCTAATTATGAAAATGTCATCTGGTCAATGTATCAGAGCAATAGCCGAGAGTTTGTTCATCAACAGTTGAAGCAGATTCTTCTAGAGATTTCAAAACTAGATTCTTCATTAACTTGGGCATGTATAAAAATTTTTGATAGGTACAAACGGCAATATAAATCTAGAAAGAAAAGAGGCAGCTATGTCGACGGCAATCTATATCAGTTGAATGAGTTATGCATTTAAATAATCTTCAGCCTCAGTCAAATCAAACATCATTATTTTTAAAGGAACCATTTTTTTCAAAAATACAAAGATTTGAAAATTATGATGGATTTTTTATTCCAGTTTTGTCGAATAAAGGGAAAACAGCAGACTTCATAACCATAGATAAAAATAATTCTAATTATTTTTGTCTCCATGAAACAGAAAGAGTAAATTCTCTCTTAGTAGAAAATTTATCAAACAAACCATTGTTAATATTAAATGGAGAAATATTTGATGGGGCCAAACAAGATCGTGTAGCAAATGAGTCAGTGTTTGTTCCAGATAATTCATCAATAGAGATCAAAGTTAGCTGTGTTGAACAGGGAAGATGGGCATATAAAACAAATGCATTTAGTAGAGGCAAAAATATGTTTAATTATCATTCTAAGGGTGTGAAGGACTTACATAATAATTCTACAAAACATAATCAACAATCTGGCTCAATTCAAGATAATGTTTGGACATCAATTCAAAATAAACAAATGAGAATGGGAGTATCCTCAAGAACTGGCTCAGTTAATGATACTTATGAGAAATTTGAAGAATCGCTATCTAGTCTTCGTAAAAAGATTAAAGAGGAAGATAATCAAGTTGGATTATTGGTAATGATTCCAGGCAAATATATAGGACTTGATTTGTTCATAAATAATGAGATTTTTAGCAAATATAAAGAAAGGTTATATAAGAGTCACCTAATAGAACTAATAGAAAATTATCGAAGAAGTTCAAGATCTCCTGAAAAAGAAATTAATTCTTTTATGCTTCAGCTTATGTATGGCAAAGAAGTAATTAATCAAAAAGAGCTTGGAGAAGAATTTAGTATCTATGACAGAGACTCTCAAATTACTTCAAATGCCCTAGTTTTAAATAATGAATTGATCCACCTTACTGCAATTAATAATATGGATAGAAGATATGCAAGATAAGATTTTAAAACTTAAAAATTTGCTCTTAGAAACTGGCTTAGAAGAAGAGTCTGGTTCTATTATTTATTCAGGAGATTCAACCCTCAGTAAAGGAAATTTTTATTTTTTGGGAACTAATCCTGGTGGCAATAGACTTGATTATCCTGATACCATTTTAAACCAATTGAAACTTTCCAAAGAAAAGAACGAATATACTGAGGGTGATTGGGGAAATAGCGAACATCAAGAGACAATAAAATCAGTATTCAGAGACTTAGAAATAAATTTAGAAGAAACATTTTCAACTAACACATCATTTATACGATCTCCTGGAGAACAAAAATATCAACCTAGAAATCCTATAAATGAGGAAGAAATTAAGCCAGCTGCAAAAGCAAAAAAGCAATTAAAAAGGGATGGAAGGGAAACTTTTTGGCCAATTCAAGAATATTTTCTTTCTATCGTTAAACCAAAACTGATAATTGCTAATGGCAGTATGGCAAGGGACCTTTTTTGGCACAAGATTATGGGAAATGAATTTGATGGCAACAAACTAGAAGAAGAGGATAAGTTTGACTATATCAACTCTGCAAACAAGTCTTGTTATTTCTTCAAGGGAGATTTGAGAACCGAAAACCTTTTTATACCAGATTTGAGCGTACTATCTCTACCCCACTTAAGCTTTCAGGATTATTCTTTTCATAAATTTGGAATTAAATGGGCAAAAGAAAGGATATCTTCACTTTTATAAGTTACAGGGATGCAGGAATTGCATGCCAATGTTTCATCAAAAAAATTTTACTTTCACCAGCATTTACAATACTTTGTTGTGATGGAAAATAAAGATCATTCAAAATCAAACATGCAAAAGGTTGCATTGACAGCTTTGGCTGGAACGAGCATAGAGTGGTATGACTTTTTTCTTTATGGAGCAGCCGCCGCACTAATATTCCCAACAGCTTTTTTTGGAGAAGCAACTCCTTCAACAGCTTTAATTTTATCTTTATTAACTTTTGCAGCAGGTTTCATTGCAAGGCCAATCGGCGGTATTATTTTTGGTCATTATGGAGATAGAGTCGGTCGAAAAAAAACATTAGTAATTGCATTAATTTTAATGGGAGTTTCTTCTACTTTAATTGGGTTGTTGCCAACTTATGCAATGATTGGAGTGACTGCTCCAATTCTTCTTACTTCTTTACGTTTTGCTCAAGGTCTCGCAATTGGAGGTCAGTGGGGAGGAGCCATGTTGCTGGTAACTGAAAGTGCCCCTCCAAATCAAAGAGGCTATTATGGAGCCTTTGCTCAAGCTGGTGCGCCAGTGGGAGTAATTTTAGCTAATCTTGCATTCATCGTTACAAGCTCTCTTGTTTCAGAGGAATCCTTTTATTCTTGGGGATGGCGGATTCCATTTCTTGCAAGCGCAGTTCTGATCGGTATTAGCATGTACATACAAATCAATTTAGAGGATACAAAAGCTTTTAAAGAACTCCAGGCAATGACAGGAGATGGTCAGCATAGCAATAAAATTATCAGACGATCTCCCATAATTGAAGCGATTAAAAAATATCCAAGTCGGATATCTTTAGCTGCTGGGGCTTTTCTTTCAATTCAGGTAACTTTTTATATATTGATAGCTTTTTTGCTGGCGTATGGTGTATCAAGCGCAGAAATCTCAAGAGATGATATGTTAGCCGCAGTATTGATTGCATCTGCAATCATGGTCCCTTGCCAGTTTATATTTTCTTCCTACTCTGATAAGCATGGAAGGAAGGGAATATTTATGGCTGGCGCAGTATTGACGGGTCTGTGGGCTTTTGCAATATTTCCGCTTGTCGATACTGGAAACTTCGGTTTAGTAGTTTTAGCCATCTCAGCTGGGCTGATATTTGTTGGTATGATGTATGGACCGCAAGCGGCTTTTTTTACTGAGTTATTCTCTACCGAAGTAAGGTATTCTGGAGCAACCCTTGGTTATCAGTTTGGCGCAATATTAGGTGGAGCATTTGCCCCAACAATTGCTGCTTTCCTTTGGAATAACTATGGAATTTTTTGGGTATCTGTTTATATATCTTTTGCTTCATTCCTAACATTGCTGTCAGTTATGGCGTTAACTGAGACCTATCAAAAAAACCTTAGTGATGAATAGTAGCCGTATCTTTTAAAGCTAAATTCAAATATTATAAAATCTAATTGCAAAGGGGTGGTTTTTCTAACCTGAGATCTTCATTGAAACCCTTTGAACCTGATCCATACAATAATGGCGGAGGAATTGCATGAACATTATTAAACATAATTTTTTTTCACTTTTTTTCATTTTTTTTAGCATTACCAGCTTCTCTCAGGATATTGAAGAAATAGTTGTAAAAGGAGATTGGCGTGAAATAAATGTGCTTGAAGAGGATTCAAGTATCGTCATTCTTAATAATCAAATTATAGAATCACAACCAATCAAGCATTTTGAAAATCTTTCTTATTTGATACCAAACCTAAATTTTGCTGCAAGTGATTCAAGGGCAAGACATTTTCAAATTAGAGGCATTGGAGAAAGATCTGGATATGAGAGAACGCCCAATTCAGCAGTAGGATTCTTGATTGATGATATTGATTACTCTGGCCATGGGGGCATTGCAACAACTTTTGATGTAGATCAAATCGAGGTCCATAGAGGACCTCAGGGATCAAGAATAGGCTCCAATGCTCTAGCTGGCCTAATTTATATTAAGACAAAAGAACCAACTGAAGCATTTGAGGGTGTGAGTGAAATTACTATGGGAACTTATGGTACCCGCAATGCAGGAATAGCATTTGGAGGCCCCACACAGTTCAATCAAGATATTACCTACCGAGTTGCATTAAGGAGCGATTACTCAGATGGATTTAGAAAGAATTTATTTTTAGGTAAATCTAATACTTCCAAAAAAGATGAAGATACATATAGGCTAAAAATTAATTGGAAGTTAAGAGATAAAACAACTCTTAAATTTCTTATAACTCAAATAGATTTAGATGATCCTGCAGATATTTGGACCATAGATGGAAGTTTAAATACTCTTTCGGACAGACCGGGCATGGATTCTCAAAAAACGAATGCTTATAGCATGAAGATTTTTCATAACTTCGATGGATATGAGTTTCAGAGTATCACCAGCATTACAGATACAGATGTAGTTCTCAGCTATGACGCGGATTGGGGCAATGCTGAGTCACATGCGCCTTTTACCTATGATTATTTTTCAGAAACATTAAGAGATAGAGAAACCTTTAGCCAAGAATTGAGATTGATCTCAGATGCAGCAGACTTCAATTCAAGCAAAAGAACTGAGTGGGTTCTTGGTATTAGCTATCTTGATGTAGAAGAAGTTAATTTTAAGAATGATGATGGAGTTTATGGCGATCCATCAGATCCTTTTGGTCCGTATGCCAGCAACTCCTCATCTTCAAGTAATTTTTCTTCAGATAATTTATCTATATTTGGCAGCTTAGATTACTTTTTAGATGAATTTACCAAATTGTCTATTGGAGCTAGATGGGAGGACTATGAATCAAATTATTATGATTCATTTGGAGAGTCATTTAATCCTGCTGACCAGATGTCTGGTGGAAAAATTTCATTGAATAAAAATTTAACTGATGCTGCAAATATATTTATTAGTGTTGCAAGGGGGTTTAATCAAGGCGGTTTTAATCTAAATCTTGGACTAGAACCAGAATCTAATAACACTAATTTGTATTATGATCCGGAATTTTTAACAAATTATGAAGTTGGTTTTAATTCTAATTTTTTTAATACAAAGATGAATATTGCTGCTGTAATTTTTTATTCTGATAGAGAGGACCAGCAAGTTCTAATTTCCACTCAAGTTGATCCAACAGACCCAAATACTTTTTCATTCTTAACGCAAAATGCAGCTGAGGGAACAAACAAAGGATTAGAAGTCAATGTTGACATGCAGTTTACAGAGTCTCTTAATTTTTTTGCAAGACTGGGCTTTTTAAGAACTGAGATTAATAATTGGAAATCTAGATCTGATCTTGAGGGCAGGGCGCAAGCGCATGCGCCAAAAAACAGTTATGCATTTGGAATGAATTGGTCCATTACAAATAGAGCATCATTATCTTTAGATGCAGTTGGTAAAAGCAACTTTTATTATTCTGATTCGCATAACAACCAATCTAAATCATATTCGCTAACAAATATAAATTTTGATTATTTGATTGGAGGATGGACATATTCCATTTGGGCTAGAAATATTTTTGATGAATATTATTCGGTAAGGGGATTTTATTTTGGAAATGAGGCTCCTGACTTCAAAGATACATTATATGAACGACACGGTGATCCAAGACACGTCGGCCTTTCAGTGAGATATGATTTTTAATTATATTGTTCAGAATTGGGTCGAGATAGCAGCGGTTATTTTTGCTATTTTGTATCTTGTCTTAGCAGTCAAACAAAATATTTTGTGCTGGATTTCAGGAATTCTTAGTTCCATCCTATATTTTTTTATTATGCGTTCAGCGGGCTTATATATGGAGGCATATTTACAAATTTTTTATGTATTTATGGGTTTTTATGGTTGGTCACAATGGAAAAAGGAAGCAATTAACAAAGAAAATTTTGTCGTACACACCTGGAGTAAATTAAATCATTTTTTTGCACTTTCTATTATATTAATGCTGTCATTTTTTTCAGGAACTTTGCTTAGCTCATTTACGGATTCAGCAGTTCCATTTTTAGATGCTTTCGTTACTTGGGGGGCAGTAGTTGCAACGTATATGGTTGCAAAAAAATTACTTGAAAATTGGCTATATTGGTTAGTCATTGATTCAATTTCAATACTACTATTTATTTCAAGAGATCTTTGGCTCACAGCATGTTTATTTGGAGTCTATATAGTAATAATAGTATTTGGTTTCCGTTTGTGGAGTAAAGTGCTTAAAGAGAATAATGCAGTCAGCTCTTGAGAAAATTAAATCTATACCTGGAAGGTATACTTTAGAGCATGAACTATCTTCAAGCTCAATTTCAACTGTTTATTTGGGCGTTCTCAATGATGTTAAGGCAGTCATACGAGTTGATCTTTCACCTGCATCAAGACTAGCAGTTGATCGGCAGCATGAGGTGAATTTACTCAAAGATATCAGTCATTTAGACCTGGCTCCTAAAGTGCTTTACAGTGATACTGCAGCAGGCATCTTGATATGGGAGTATATTTCTGGCGAACAACCCCTTTTTACTGATAAGCAATTAAATACAAACGCTTTATATGACTTAGGCAGCTATCTTTATTCTCTTCACAGCCATCCAATTCCTAAGAATTCTATAGATATATTCTCTAATTCAATGATTTTATATCAAAGTTTATTGGATAGCTCATCTGAGAAACTGTTATTTAATCAAGCCTTAAATTTATATAACGAATTATTACAAGATGGAGCAAATAAAGTGCTTTCGCATAATGACCTTCATCGAGCAAATCTGATCTGGAATCAAAAGTATTACTTTCTAGATTGGGAATATTCTGGAGTGAATCATCCATGCTTTGATATAGCTTCACTAGTAAAGAGTTTAAAATTAGATAAAAACCAAATCAATGAAATGTCACTTGGTTATAAATTTAGCAGCAATCTGTTTCATATAGATAAACTCAACCAATGGATTGAATTCATAGAGCATCTAGAGGAGATTTGGAAGATTTCTGTTACAAAGATTTCATAAAGCTTAAATCCCAGAGATGCTAGAGGCTATATTCTGGCATAATTGAAAAGATGAAAAATATATTAATCCTGTTAACAACAATAATTTTGATTTCTGCATGCAGTAAACCATTAAATATAGAAATGAATTTACAGCAGAGCGAATTATTTTTGGAGCAGAATTTATTAAATTCTGAGGTCATTGAAATTGAGCCAGGACTTCAATACATGATTTTAGAATCTTCTCAAAGTAATACATCTAGACCAAAACTCGAAGATACAATTACGGCAGATTTTCATGGAACATTAGTGGATGGCACAATATTCTGGAGCTCTATTGAGATTGGGGAACCTCTAACTATTCAGCTTTCACAATTAATTCCGGGATGTCAAAAGCTAATCTCTCTTATGCAAGAAGGTGATTTTTGGAGAGTTTTTATTCACCCAGATTTGGCATATGGAGAAGAGGGCAGACCCACAATACCCCCTAATTCTGTTTTAACATTTGATATCAAGCTTCATAATATCACTCAAGATATATCATAAAATAAATGACAAAATATCATTTATAGGCTCATAATGGATATTCAATGATAGTAGAAAAAATTTTTGATCACATTTCAAATTGGAATAAAGTTTGGTTTGGCCTAATTTTTTTAGGAAGTGTCATCAATGCAGTCCTTCAAAAATTTAATTTGTTTGATGATTCGCCCTATGTTTTGGTCTTTGCTTTTGGTGCAGGAGCCCTAATTGGACTTGTTGCCAAAATTAGAGGAGCCTGGCTTTGAGAGAATCACCAGACATTGCTGCAGATTTTTCATTTGAAAGAGAAAAAGCTATAGCTAAAAACTTTTCTCAACGATTTCAGTGGGAAATGATTCTTATCGGCTTAGGGCAGGCTGCTATATGGCTTTCTTTATGGCCATTAGTCTTGAATGGTTTGCTAGATTTATTGACAGGATTTTTAATAGCAAGTCTATGCGCATGTTTCGCTTATCTGCCCTCACATGAGGCTCAGCATGGTAATTATTCTAGAGGCAATCCAAAACTGAGATGGCTAGATAGTTTTGTTGGTCATATCTCTCTTATAACCCTTAAGTTTCCCTATCATATTTTAAGGATCACTCACATGAAACATCATGCATATACTAATGATCCAGAGAAAGACCCTGACTACGCAAATGCGCATAACACTTCTGTTCTTAAAGTTATTAAAAATGTTTTAGATGGCTCAACACTTCAGTTTGGAAAATATGTTGAAGTCTTTGCAAACGACAAAGCTTTTGTGAATGCATTTCATCAAGCAATTCCACTTGCCATGCTTTTTAAACTTGCACCGATGGTTCTGGTTATCATCTATCCATTGGAAACTCTTTTATTATGGTGGTTACCTGCCAAGATAGGCTCAGTTTATACAACAGTATTTTTTTCTTATTATCCTCATCTTGGGACATCAGCTGGTAGGTATAAAGATACCCGATTTTGGTCTCATTGGATGCCGAGATTTGTTAATCACTCAATGCAGCTACATTTTATACATCATCTTCATCCAAGTATCGGCCATTATGATGAACCTAAAGCCATTGAAGCATTAAAGCCTTTCCTAGTCGCTAGAGAAGTTCCCGGTGCAGATCAGATTCCTGACAAGATTACTTTCAACCCCTTAATCAAAATTTAACGTTTCCGTTACTTTTACTCTAAGAAATTTTAATTAGTTGCTTGTATAATCCATTGGTTGGAGGATATATAAAATTAAAAGAATAGTTGTCAGTGGCGGTTTTGATCCAATACATTCTGGTCACATAGAGTATTTTAAATCTGCAAAAAAGCTTGGAGATTATCTCATCGTTGCACTTAATAGTGATCAGTGGCTTGAAAATAAAAAAGGCAAGTTTTTTATGCCATTTCATGAAAGAGAAATAATAATTTCAAATTTAGAGATAGTAGATGAAGTTCTTGGCTTTGATGACGATAGACTAGGCAGCTGCTGTTTAGCATTAGAAAAAATTAAATTAAGTTACCCGCAAGATGAAATTATCTTTTGCAATGGGGGCGACCGAAAAGCAGAAAATATCCCTGAAATGAGTGTGAAGGGCATAACTTTTAAATTTGGAGTCGGTGGAGATAATAAAATTAATTCTTCAAGTAGTATTCTAAAAGACTGGCAATTTGACAGTGAAGAAAGAGTGTGGGGTAAATTTTATAATCTCTTTCACGATCATCGAATCAAGCTGAAGGAACTTATTTTAGAGCCTGGCAAGGGTATGTCATTTCAAAGGCACCAAAAACGAAATGAAATATGGTTTGTTAGCAAAGGTTCATGCAAAGTAAAGCATAGCCTAGATGGCCCAGATGATATCCAGCAGACAAAGCTATCAACTGAAGAGGTTTTCCATGTAAAGCAAGGCGAGTGGCATCAGCTAATCAACCCTAGTCAAGAAGTTTGTCATATTATCGAGATTCAATATGGAGAGTCCACAAGTGAAGATGACATAGAGCGCTTATTTTATTATGAGAATAACTAATTAATCTTTTAATTTCGCTTCCAGTTCCGCAACTCTTTTCTCCAGTTTCCTTAACTCAGACTCTTTCACAAAACCAGATTCCTGCATAAATTTTTCTAAGGCAGGTTTTAGCATTTTTTCCATGCCTTTCATATCACCTGCCATTTTTAATGGGTTAAACATATTTCTCTCCTTTGATTATAAATATAAGGATAGATTGAAATATTGCAATTCTTAATAAGACATCAGCTACAATAAATAAAAACGGAGGTTATATGAGTATTTCAAATTATTTAGACAGCGTTGCTAGACCCTTTGAGGGATTAGCGCCTTGGATTTTAAGATTAGTCTTGGGGGTTTCATTTATTCTTCATGGGTTAGGAAAATTTCCTTTGCCTCCAGAGAAGATGGTTACGTGGTTTGAAAGTATGGGAATAGCAGCGCCTGAAATTGTTGCAAGTCTTGTTGCTGTTGGAGAGGTTGGTGCGGGGGCTGCAGTAATCTTAGGCGGCTTTCTTGGTGGAGCAGGCCATCTAGTAACTCGATTAGCCGGCGGTGCAGTGCTTGTTATCATGACAGGAGCATTCTATTTAGCACATTCTGACTGGTTTATTACACAAAAACTGTTTATGAGTGAGCAGATTTTTTTATTTGCGCTGGGGCTTTATTTTGCCATTAAAGGAAATAACTAAATAAAATAAAAAAAACCTTGTAAATCTAAATGAGAATGATTATCATTACCATTCTCAATTAGACTTACTGTCTTCTTGAGCATTTTCAAGGAGATTTAAATGGAAAATTGGCCTAACACGCATACAAAAATAAATTTTTTCATCATGGGATTGTTATCAATCCTATTCTTTGCTCCAGCATTTGCAGATGAAGATACTGAGGAAATTATCGAGTCAGTAACAATTATTGGTTCAGCGGAAGAGCTTAGAAAGTTGGCTGGATCAGGACAAGTAATTTCAAATGATGATCTATTAAAGGCTATGGATACTGATATTCAGAAAATCCTCACAGCAGTTCCTGGTATTTACATGAGAACTGAAGAGGGCTACGGACTTAGACCAAATATCTCTATTCGAGGCACGGCTATAGAAAGATCTGCAAAAGTGGCGATTATGGAAGATGGTGTGCTAGTTGCTCCTTCTCCTTATACTTCATCATCAGCATATTATTTTCCAACAACCGGGAGAATTCACTCAGTTGAAGTCTTAAAAGGGCCTGCTGCTGTTTCTCAAGGACCTCAAACTATTGGAGGTGCTATAAATTTAATCAGCACTCCTATTCCTAGCTCTACTTCAGGTAAATTTATTCAAGAATTAGGTGAAAATGGAATGATGAGAACTCATGCATATTATGGAGGAACCAGTGGTAACTTCGGTGCTTTAGTGGAAGTTCATGAGCATGAAAGTGATGGTTTTGATTCTATTGCGAATGTTGGCGGTGATACTGGATTTGATAAATCAGACTTTGTTTTTAAAGCTAGGTATGAAAGCGGAGCTCATTCATTAACTCTAAAAATGGTAGATCTTGATGAGACATCAAATCAGTCCTATGTTGGTCTTTCACAGGCAAGTTTTAATGCAAATCCAAGAGTAAGATATGGAGCAACTGCTTACGATAAAATGATGAATGACGGTGAACAGACTTCATTAACTTATGTTGGTGACTTTGAAAATTTTAATGTTCAATTTACTTCATGGCAAAACGATTATCATAGAGATTGGTTTAAAGTTAGTGACTTTAACAATGACAAAGAACATGGTGAGCAAGACGATATTAATGAACTAATCAGTGCTGCTAATAATGGTAGTGCAAATGCTCAGGCCATTCTTGATGGTCAGCTTCCAGTTGAAATTGAGTATAAGCATAACAACAGATACTACACCAATGAAGGTTATCAATTTACCATTAACACTTCATTGGGAATCCATGACCTAACTTTAGGTTACAGAGACATGGAAGATTCAGAGAGTAGAGTTCAGGCTCACGAATACGCAGATCAAGCTGCAGATGGTTCTTTGTCTGCTTTGTATGGTTATATTGGCTTAAATAATAGTAATAACAGATTAAGAGAATCTAGTGCAACTTCATATTACCTTCAAGATACTATGGATTTTGGCAAGCTAGATGTAACCCTAGGTTACAGATCTGAGGATTACGATCAACGTCACAGAAGATGGTCAGATCGCGCAGGACCAAACTTAACATTGGTTAGAACAGGCGAAGCTGACAATAGAGATACCTTTGCTACAAATGATCATAAAACATCAAGCATTGGCGCTACATATGACCTGAGTGACAACATTACTCTGGTTGCAGGTTTTCATGAAGGCATGACTCCTATGTTTGGAGCAGATCCAGAGGAAGCTGATAATACTGAGCTTGGTATTAGATATTCAGAAGGTACAACTGACATAGAGCTATTCTACTTTTCTAGTGAATACTCAAACCTTGCAGCTGAATGCACTAATGTCACTGGGGCTTCTTGTAATCCTGATGAATCTGCCGTTTTCAGTGGTGGTGCAGCAGATGTTGAGGGAATAGAGTTTAGTGGTTCGTGGATATTAGACGGTGATGGAGTCAGTTATCCTATAGCCTTAACTTATACCTCTACAGATGCTACTTTTAAGAATAGTTCCGAGAGTGACTACTTTGGTGTAGTTGCTGCAGGCGATGACTTGCCATATGTTCCTAGTTCGTCAATGTCATTAGTTGCAGGATTTGTTACTGATAATGGTCTAAGTGGAAACATGAGATTAATTGATGTAGGCAGTTCATGTTCAATAGCAGCATGCGGCACTTACAATAAAATCAATGCTCATACAATTATTGATCTAAACATAAGAAAAGCTCTTAATGAATCAATAGATATATTTGCGATTATTGAAAATGTTTCTGATGATGCAGATATTATTTCAAGAGCACCATCTGAGGGCGCAAGATCACAAAAACCAAGGACTATAAAACTAGGTTTCAGTTATAAGTTTTAATCAAATTCTCAATGGGGGCTGCCGTTACAAAGTTGTGGTAGCTTTACTCCCTGAACCCTTCACACATGTTCCCTAAGACGAACACAGGGTTTAAGGTAGCCTCCATTGAGGAGCCGATCTCAAGAGGGGTTGATGATGAGAAAACATGGTAATTTTCTTTCCCCAAGCTCCCAAGTTTGAAGATATTTCTACTCCTAAGTTTTAATATATTTCAAGTTTTGGGCATCATCAATCCCTTGCGAGAGCATAGTTTTTTATACAGATAGTTTGTTGCACTGAAAAAGATATCTTGTACAATTGTTCCCTCGTGTGGGGCTATAGCTCAGCTGGGAGAGCACCTGCTTTGCAAGCAGGGGGTCCGCGGTTCGATCCCGCGTAGCTCCACCATTATTCGATAATCATCAAATCTTCCGCGATCTTTATTTCACCTTTATATGTTGATTGTGTTTCTTTCAGAATCTCATCTGCTGTGGAGCCCCAAAACAGTATATGAGATAGAAGTAATAGTTTTGGTTTCGCTCTAGAGGCTATCTCGCCGACTTCAAACGTGGAGGTATGATGCCCTTGATGATATACCTGCCAGTCTTTTGTTTTTTTTAGAAATCCTGCATTTGAGTAAACCTCATGAACTAATATATCTGC
>CACJJI010000002.1 GCA_902593675.1 uncultured SAR86 cluster bacterium | reverse complement strand
ACAAAATCCATTATTCTGTTAGCTTTTCCTTTTTTAATGTTGTCTATTTTAATTAGGTTCAGCCTATCTAAAAAAACATTAGTGCATATATTGTCTTGTGTAGGCATTTTGTTTTTGATGACTCTTCCATATGGCGTTTATAATAAATTTGTAAATGGAAGTTATGTAATTGCATCGAGCGGTCAAGGAGGCCATTTTCTAACAGGTCATAATGATGATTTCTATATTTATGTTACTAATCCTCCACCAAGAGATTCATTAGAATATAGAAGGCTCAGAAATATGGATTACAGAATATTTGATGAATTAGAGCCAATAATAGAAGGCAAAAATCATAAGTTTCAGCAGGATATATATCTTCAAGCAGGCATTGATTGGAGTCTTGAAAATCCAAACAAGCTTTTCAAGTTAGCATGGATAAATTTTAGGAATTTCATTACCCCAGGTTTTAATATCTTTCATCACCCATTCAATATGTGGTTGCTCACTTTCTTGATTAGCCTCCCAATATTCATATTGGCTTATATTGAAATACTTAGAAATGTATTGGCTAACTATAAATTACATTTAACAATATTATCCATATTTTTTGGAATGTTAGCAGTTGCAATTATTTTTTATGCTTACAATAGATATAGAGTTACAACAATTGAACCATACTATGTAATGTATGCTGCTTCATACATGGTTTATGTTTTGCAAGAAAAGCTTAAGTGCCTTCGTGGTTCATAATTTTTACATAAGAAACTACTAATTTAATTAATGATCTTTTTTTTAAATCTATTTAAGCAAGCTTTAATATGTCTTTCAGCAATCTTGTTAATCTTGCTCATATATTTTCAATCTTCCACAATTGACCGTGACTGGATTAAACCAGTAAGCGAAGGCAGTATTTATACAGGAACTATTTTTAACGAAAGTTTTGATAAAAAATTATTGCACTTAAATACTATGAAACTGTTGGAGGAATATTTTTTATCAGAAATAAGTAAAAACAATTTTACAACTCAGCAAAGCGTAATTTTTGCAGATAATTTACTAAGAGAAAGATTTATTCATCGAAATATAAATATTAAACTAGAAGATAATTGGTTTTTGTATCTATTCAATTTCATGTCATCACATAGAAATGATAGTACATATCTTTCAAGTTTAGATCTAGACTACATTCTGAAATTTGATGGCGCAATATGTAACCAGCAAGCTTTAATCTTTCAAAAATTAATGAAGTCTATTGGTTTAGATTATAAGTCTGTGCTATTCAATATCCCTAGATATCCTGAGTCATTTGGTCATTTTGCCTCAGCAGTAAAGATAGAAAATGAATGGTTCTTTGTAGATACTAATTTAGAACCCGCATATGATTCAGATGATAGTACAACACTCAAAGCGCTATTAAGTGGGGATGTTGCCTTCTTTAATTTTTTATATCCAACAAATACTGTTGAAGAAATACCTGAAGGCGCTATTAAAGTTGATTTTATTAATGAAAACCCTGCCCTTTATGGAAAAATTCTTCAAAACATTTGTTACTTTATTTCATGGTATGGATGGATAGTATGCGTGGT
Organism: uncultured SAR86 cluster bacterium; assembly: GCA_902593675.1. Taxonomy (GTDB): domain Bacteria; phylum Pseudomonadota; class Gammaproteobacteria; order Magnimaribacterales; family D2472; genus D2472. The sequence continues at coordinate 290,427 of CACJJI010000002.1, read as the reverse complement.
ATGTTATTTGTTAACCAATCAACTTAAGAAGAGTCTCTTAAAACTTAGTAGTCATCATTGAGGTTGACTTGGTGCCAAAAATTGAATACCTAAAAAATCTTCACCAATTTATAGCTTTTTTATAACGCCAACATATTTATTTTCAAATTCTACTACGCTAAATTTCAGATTTTTTGAAGTAACAAATTCCATAAATGCAGTATTGTCTTCGATATCATCTGATATAAATATTCCGCCTTTTTTTAGGCATTTCCAAATAATTTCTTGAGACCATTTTCTGCCATAATAAGATTTATCAGAATCATAATGAACCATTTCAACTCCATCAGATATTGAATTTATAGCTCTTGGAAGACCATATCTATCAGGCTCTCTTTTAAGATTCCAATAATTTCTTAGATTTGAAGCCACTGCAATACCGATGAGGTCGTAATCAGTTTGTTTCAACATTGGCATATCTATTGAGATTAATGACCCATTTCTTTTGTGAATTGAATTTAATATTGCTGCAGATGACCAGCCATATGCAACTCCAGTTTCTATTACATGCTTAATAGATAATTTCTCACAAATTGTATAAATTAAGTTAATGTGGCCAGGACCACCAAAATCTGAGTCGGAACTATCAATAATATTTGATATCTTTGATTTATATTCTTGAGTGAACGCTTCTTGAATCATAAGATCAGATGAGGGGATTCCTATGTCCCGCAGACAATCTTCTGCTGATCCACAATTTTCTTTGCACCATTTTTTAGCTATTTCAATGTGCTTTTCTGAGTCCTTAATAGGCCTGAATTTAGTGAAGATTAGTGCGAAAAGTGTTGAGTAGAACTTTGGACCCCTGAATAGAAACCAAAAAAATGTTTTTATATCTTCAATCATTTTAAACCTTTAAGATTTTTTTTATTTTAGGGATTTAAGTGATATTTTTTAGTGTCTATTATATAGCACAATACTAATTTGGTATGCCTTCAGAAAAATATTATAAAAAAATTTAATAACATTGATGGTCGCCATATCTGATAATTAGTTTTTTGGATCAAAACATTTCTAGGTGTGATATAAATTTCTTAATATATAATAATAAATTAAATAATCTGGGAAGTGCTGAAAAGAAAATAAAATGCGAATATTTTTAGACATAGGAGCTCATACCGGCGAAACTTTGAATGAAGTTTTAAAAGAAAAGTATGCCTTTGATAGAGTTATTTGTTTTGAGCCATCAAATATCTGCATGCCAAGTTTAAAAAAATATGCTGATTTAGATTCTAGAGTTGAAATACAACAGGTTGGTTTAAGTAATATTGATGGCAAAGAAAGTTTATACAATCCAGGGGAATTAAATGGATCAATTTTTCAGGAAGAAAATGGCACTTCCGACTCCTATGAATCTATTACTTTAGTGGATGCTCATTCCTGGTATTCAAAAAATTTAAGCCCCTCAGATTTTGTTGTTATTAAGACTAATTGTGAGGGGAGTGAAGTAAATATCATTGATAGTTTTTTAAAAGGAGATACATTTCAAGATTTATACTCTTTGCTGATTACTTTTGATATTAGGGACTATCCATCTCAAGCGTACAAAGAAATCGAAATTAGAAAAAGGCTAAAAAATTCGGGATATAAAAATTTCTGTTTTTCAGATGATGTGATGATCGGTCCCACTCATGAGCAAAGAATTTCAAATTGGCTCAAAACCTTTGGCATTGATCAACCGCATAAATCCAGTAAAGAGTTAAAAAAAGAATTTAATGGTAATTTTGTTAAGTTCTCGAATAAAACCGGCACGTTAGTAAGGGCTGAAATAAAACTCAAGAGATTCTTTAAATATCAAAGCCTGCCATCTCCTGTAAAAAAATGCTTACAATTTGCAAAACGAGTTCTAAGATTGCATAGAGAGAGATCTTTGGAAATCTAATCATTTCTTTGTACAAAAAAATTACTACATACAAATAATAGCTATGAATAAAAAAAATAATATAGATTACAAAGTTGTAAGTGATTTTGGAAAGGAATGGCAAGCATTTAACCATCAAGATATTGATGATGAATCACTCCAATCAGCATTTAATAGCTACTTTTATTTTTTTCCATTTGATGAGCTGAAAAATGCAGTTGGTTTTGATATGGGCTGTGGTTCAGGTCGTTGGGCAAAGTTTATTGCACCCCGGGTAGGTTTTCTTAATTGCATCGATCCAAGTGCTGATGCTTTGGATCAAGCTAAAACAAATTTAGAGAATTTTGAAAATTGTTCTTTTGAATGCGAAGGAGTTGATGAAAACTCATTAATAGATGGATCACAGGATTTTGGATATTCGCTTGGAGTTTTGCATCATATCCCTGATACTTCATTAGCTTTGAAAGCATGTTCTAGAAAATTAAAATCTGGAGCGCCATTTTTATTATATCTTTACTATCGGTTTGATAATAAGCCTAAAAGTTACTATCTATTATGGAAAATTTCAGATTTTGTTCGAAAATTGGTTAGCAGATTACCATTCCTTATAAAATTTTGCATCTCTCAAATTATTGCTTTATTTATTTATTTGCCTTTAGCTCGATTTGCATTAATAGCTGAAAAACTTGGATTCGATGTTACGAATTTTCCCTTAACCTGGTACAGAAGTGAGCCATTTTATATCCTTAGAACAGACGCCTTAGATCGGTTTGGAACTAGATTAGAACAGCGTTTTACTAAAGAAGAAATCACATTAATGCTTAAGGAAGCAGGTTTTCAAAAAATACAATTTAGTAATCGAGAGCCTTTTTGGACTGTTCTTGCATACAAGGAATAGAATGCTTTGCAAATAATAAAAAAAATGAATCCAAGGTTTAGTATTATTGTTCCAACACTTGATAATTTAGATGATTTAGAAAAACTTTTAGCAAGCATTAATTCTCAAACACTCCTCCCAAAAGAAGTTGTAATTGCAGATTCAAGCTCAACAAATGACATTGAAAATCGAGTCAACTCTATATCAGCTCCTTTTCATATCAAATACTTAAGAGTTGGAAGAGCATATCCCTTTGATCGAATTCTTAATTATATTTTTTCCTTACCAATTTTACGTAAATATCAAAATCTTTATCCTAAAGGCAGAGCATTTCCATATGAAGCAACAAATGCTGGCGCTGATTTAGCAACAAACGAATGGCTTGGTTTTCTGGATGCAACCACCATACCTTCAAAATCATGGCTTGAAGATTACTGGGATTTTATTATTACATACAAATGCGATGTAGTTCTTGGTAATACAAAGTATTTTGCAGATACCAAATTTCAAAAACTTCTACGCGCATCAACTTATGGAAGTAGAGGGCATGAAACAGCTCCAGGATCAATAATTAAAAAAGTGAATTTTTTAAACGGATTTAAGATTATGGAAGGAGTTCGATCAGGCGGAGATGTTGAGTGGAAGAATGCCATTAAATCAAACTTTAATTATTTTTCTCCTCAGGAACATTATTTAAAGTACTCAAATCTTGCAAAAAAAATATTTCCAGCATTAAAAAAATTTTTTATTTATCAGATGTACACTTCATTTGTTGATATCCAGCACAATGTAAAAGACATATATTTTGGACTCGCTTTGCTTTTAAGTATTATCATTGTTCCTAAATGGAATTATATTGTTGGGTGGGATAGCCCCTTATTTATTCCCCATATCACAAAAGTATTTTTTATATGCTTACTTCTAATCATTTTAATCACTTTTCTTTTCAGTAGAGTTTTTTTTAGAACTCTTTCTAATAACTCTTTTTTAATCAACTTATTAAAATTAACTATATTTTTCATTATTACTTTTTCAATTTATAGGTGGAATGCTGTTGTTGCTAAATGGGTTGAAGATTCAATCTGGTATATCCCCCATATAACTAAAATTTTCTTATTTAGCATCATCGGAGCATCGTTTGTATATAGAGGTATTTATTTTCCAATTAAAAATAAAATTAAACTTACTTATCTTTTTCCTTTTAATTGGATTTTAGTTGGATTCTTAGGAATTGTTTTGGATATAGTTAAAGCGCCTGGGTATATTTTGGGTGCAATTTTCGCAACATTTTTACGAGTTAGGAAGTAAGCCTCAACTGTTTAGATTGATATGAATCAGAAAACAATGATTTTAGTAAGTGGCAGTGGAGATACTGTTGCTTGGTTTAGAGTGGAATTTTTAAAAAAATTTATAGATAAATCATATAAAGTTTTTGTTCTTGCGCCTGATATCAGAGAAGATCTAAAACCTATCTTAATAGATCTTGGTATTGAATTTATTTATATAGATCTTAATAGAAAAGGATTTAATATTATTAATTTATTTAATTCAATTATCCAGCTGTCCAATATATTTAAGAGACTAAATCCAGATATAATTTTTTCATACACTCATAAAGCAATTTTAGCCTCCTCAATTGCTTCAAAAGTTTCTGGACATCAAAATATTTTTTCATTTATTACTGGAACAGGCCATATTTTTGATGATCAGAGCCTTAAAGAAAAATTGATTAGACAGCTAGGATCCTTAGCTCTAAAAATTTCTTTATATTTCAACAAGCTTATTTTTTTTCAGAATCCAGATGATAAGTTTTTATTTGAAAGAAAAAAAATTGTTTCTTCAAAGAAAACTAGGTTAGTCAATGGCTCCGGTGTAAATTTAGAAAAATTTGTTGTGACAAGACTTCCTTCAAAACCTATTTTTCTTTGCATGGCAAGGTTAATAAAATCTAAAGGCATACTTGAGTTTGCGAAAGCTGCAAAAATAATTCGAGAACAAAATTCAGAAGCTCGGTTTTTATTATTTGGATACCCTGATGATCATGTTGATTCTATTGATGAAGGTGAAATTATCAATGAATGGAATGAGAAATATGGAATTGAATATATGGGCTATTCTTCAAATCCGATTGAGTCAATTAAAGAATGCAGTGTATTTGTATTATTGTCCTATAAAGAGGGAACTCCAAGAGTTGTATTGGAGGCTATGGCAATGGGAAGACCAATAATAACTACTGACACGCCTGGTTGCAGAGAGACTGTGATCGATCAGTTAAATGGTTTTTTGGTTCCAAAAAAAGATTACTTACATGCAGCATCATCAATGAAGGCGTTGCTTGACCAAGATCTTAGGCAAAAAATGGGAAATGAATCTAGGAAATATTGTGAATCAAAGTTTGATGTTCATAATATTAATGACTCCTTATTTAATGAAATGGGAGTTAAGTAAAAATTTATGATTAATATTAAAGAGGTAGATATTGATAATCCCACAATTGAAGCAGAGATAATTTTGCTAATAGGTTGTGCATTTAGCTCTGAACCTCTTCAGCCCGGCTTCTTAAAGAAAAATATTCAACCTAAATCATCCTCACAATCATCGTTGTTTTTATGCGCATTTGAAGGCAAGAACATGATTGGATGTAATGCATTCATAGCCAATGATTTTTTATTTGAAGATAATTTGGCTGTTTGCTATCAAAGTTGCTGGTCGGCAACACATCCTGAACATCAAGGCAAAAGAGCATTTTTTAAAATTCAAGAAGAAGCAAAAAAAATTCTTAAAGAGAGAGGAGCTTCATTAATTTTTGGATTACCTAATAGTATTTCTAGACCTATTTTTGTAAAAAAATTGAATTTCTCTGAACAAGATTCCTTATTGCTTAGGATTCCAAATATCTTTTTTCTAAGAAATTTGTGGATAAGAACAAAATATACAAAAAAAATTAATGATAAAAATACTTTGATCTGTAATGAACAACAAATAATTGAACTTAAGAAAAATCTTAATTCTGAAATAATAGAAATCAAAAGAGGTTCTTCATTAATTTGGGGAAAGATTCAAAGAAAAGTTAAGTATGGAATAAAATGGAATATTTTTTCTATTGGAGGAATAGATATCAAGTCCTCCAATGATTTTTCTCCATTGATGAATGGCATCTTTATGCAAAAATGCCACTTTGTTGAAATGGTAAGCTGTGAATCAAATGCCAATAATAGTATGTTTAGATTTTGGAAAAATCTTGATGAAAATAAATTTATTTTTTTCTTTTTAAATCAGGAGGAATCTAATTTCAAAAATTTTAATTTAACAAGCGGAGTGGGTGATACATTCTAAGGCTTGAATTATGAAAATTAATAAAAAATTTGAAATTTGCGTAATTTTAGAAAGCTCTCTTATTTCAAAACCTATATTTGACTTAATCGAATGGTTAAAAAAACATTCAGATCTTAACGTGAGTTACATCTTAATTCCAACGAGCTATAACAATAACTTTATACAAACTTCATTTCTTAAAAACTTTATGGGCATTCTTAGTCAGATAGGATGGAGCATTATTAAGTTCTTTGAGAATCTTTATTACAAGCGTTTTTATTCTACTAGTTCTAAATATTTTATAAATGTAACTAATGAGGAACTTATTTTAGACTTAAGAGAATCTTTTTTTTCAGAAATGGAAATTTCTTCATCCAATCAATCAATACTTAAAAAGAAAAAGATTGATTTAATGTTAGCGTTAAATTTAAATCAATGTTGCTATTTATTAAAACAATTTTCTGAGTTCGGTTTAATTTCACTTGATCATTTTGATCCTGAAAATAAATCCTATCGACCTCTTGGTTTCGAAGAAGTCTTTTTGAGGAAAGGTAATACTGGGTTTTCAATTCTTAGATTAAAAAAAGATATTGATATTATAGAAATATTATTTCGGGGGGCATTTCCAACACATAATTATTTTCTAGCTAATCATTTCAATATTCTTAAGAGAAGAAATTTTTATATTAAAAAATATATCCTATTAATTTTGCATGATTCGTTAATGAAAAATACTATGAAATTAGATCGAATGCCGAGTTTATTCAATCTAGAGAAGGCTCCTACTTTAATTGAACAAATAATTTATGTCTATTCATTATTTGTTCAGCGCTTTAATAATGTTAAAAATAAAATTTTAAATAGAGAAAAATTCTGGAAGGTTGGTTTTATATATTCAGATTGGGAAAATCTCGGTAAAACTGAAATGAATGAAATAAAGAATTCTAATAACTGCTATTTAGCTGATCCTTTTATCATTAGGGTGAATAAAAAAAATTATTGTTTGGCTGAGGAATATAGTTTTGATACTTTGAAGGGATCTATAGTTGCATATGAATTAAAAGAAAAAAGTTCTATAAGAATCGGTAAAATTATAGACGAATCATTTCATATGTCTTTTCCATATTTATTTATGTTTCAGGAAAAAATCTTCATGATCCCCGAAACGAGTGAAAATAATGACATAAGAATATATGAGTCTCTAGAATTCCCTCATCAATGGAAGTTAAATCAAGTTTTAATGAGAGATGTTTTTGCTGTTGATTCAATGATTTTTCAGCACAAAGAAAAATGGTGGCTTTTTACAAATATTAATCCAGAGGGAGGGGCTGAAGCATGCTCAGAACTATATATTTTTAGTTCTAACAATCCTTTATCTAAAAAATGGAAACCACATCTTCTAAATCCTGTGATAGTAAATTCTAATTCTGCGCGCAATGGAGGCATTCTGCACAAAAACAATAAAATTTTTCGAGTCTCTCAAAAACAGAATTTTGGTCGTTATGGAGCTGAGTTTTCAATTAACGAAATCTTAAAACTAACCGAAGATGAGTTTATTGAGAAAAGAATTAAACATGTAAAGCCAAATTTTATTTTTAACGGGTTGGCTACTCATCATTGTCATAGTAACTCTGATATTACAGTCTTTGATTTTTTAACGTAAGATCATATTTAGATTTTTAAATAACAAATTTTTTTTCTGTGAAAATAACTTAATAGGCTAAATATGTGCGGAATTCTAGGATATGTGCTTGATCAAAATGTAGATACGCTAAATGAGGAAGTTATTAAATCTGCAATTGAAAAAATCCATCACAGAGGTCCTGACCATACTGGGTTTTGGTTTAGCAAGGATGGAAAATTAGCTCTAGCGCACAAAAGACTTTCGATTATTGATACATCTCATAATGCTAATCAACCATTGTTGAGTTCGCAGCGCAATATGAGCATCATTTTTAACGGAGAAATTTATAATTATCAAAATCTTAGGCAAGAGTTAATTAATCAAAATTATAAATTTAAATCGACCTCTGATACTGAGGTCATTCTCAATGGTTATCAGGCCTGGGGAAAAAACCTGTTTAAAAAATTAGAGGGCATGTTTGCATTTGCTATTTTTGACTTGAAAGATAATAAGTTATTTTTGGCGAGAGATAGGGCTGGAGAAAAACCTTTATTTTATTCCCAGATTGGAGACTCCTTATTTTTTTCTTCAGAGATAAAACCACTGTTAGATTTTGATTTGATAAAAAAAGATATTAATACACGCAGCTTAAATCATTTATTCTCAAAAGGTTATTCGCCAAATTCTGAAACTATTTTTTCAGATATATCAAAACTTGATGCAGGGCATTTTCTTGAATATGAATTAGATTCAGGTATTTTGAATATTGAAGAATATTGGTCATTGAAAGGTAAATTTAATGAGCGTATCTTACGTAATCCTTCAGAATATCAAAACGAAGAATATTTATTAAATAAACTAGAGATTTTATTAGAAAATTCTATTGATAAGCAGTTGAATGCAGATGTTCCTGTTGGAATGCTCTTAAGCGGAGGAGTTGATTCTAGTCTTTTGGTCTCACTTGCATCTAGAAATAGAAAAAATCTTACAACTTTTAATGTAAAGTTCTCTGGTTATTCTGAGCACGATGAGTCTCATTATGCTCGACAGATTGCTGAACATTTTCACTGTAATCATCATGAGATCGAGGCTTCAGAAATTGAGCCAAACATAATTGAGAAGCTATCTTTTTTTTATGATGACCCCATCTTCGACACCTCAATGATACCAACATATTTGTTATCTGAATCAGTCTCAAATTATTGCAAAGTTGCCATTGGAGGAGATGGAGGTGATGAGCTTTTTGGCGGCTACCCTCACTATAACAAGCTTTTAAATATTTATAATAAAACTAAATACATCCCACCATTTTTGTTGAAAAATTTTTCAAGAATTATGGAACTATTCCTGCCCATAGGATTAAAAGGAAAAAAAACTATAAGTTTTTATGGAACAGATTTATCTAAAGACTATCCAAATATCTCAGAATTTTATTCTTCAAGAGAGAGAGAAAAAATTTTTAATAATCAAAATATTAGGATTGAAAAAATCAATAAGATTTTTAAATATGACTTTTTAGATTCACATAATTTAATTGATAGAGCAACCTTTCATGATTTCAAGCAATATCTTAGAGAGGATTTATTAGTCAAAGTAGATAGGGCCGGCATGGCAAATTCTTTAGAGATCAGATCTCCATTTCTAGACCCTTCTCTGATTGAGTTTGCTTTTGATGAAGTTCCAAGTTTTTTAAAGGTCTCAAAATTTAAAAGAAAAATACTATTAAAGAAACTAGCTAGAAAGGTTCTTCCAGATAATTTTAATATTGAACGCAAACAAGGATTTTCTATGCCATTGCAGTCTCTTTTTTCAGAAGATAAATGGAGAGAGTATTTTCATCAAAAAGTTGAAAATGCTGATCCGCATATTTTCAATAAGAAAAATATTTATAATTTATTAAATTCTCTTGGACCCATGCATAATAACGAGGAAAGAGTGGCTGGCATTATTTTTTTTATGTGTTGGGTGGAAAAATTTAAGCCTAATTTTTAATTCATTATTTGCTAATCAATGATTTTAAGAAATTTCTGACTAATTATGTCTATGGAGAAATTTTTTTTCACAACTTCAGAAGAAAATTTACCATAGATATTTATCAATTCTTTTTGATTGATAAATTTTTCCATAGCATTTTTTAAATCAGTGCTATTTTGAGCTTTGATGAGCAATCCATTTTTTCTATCAATGATGCAGTCTCTGCAGCCTCGAACGTCAGAAAGAATTAATGGTAACCCAGTGGCTGAGGCTTCTAACGCAATTTTAGGCAATCCCTCGCCATATGATGGGAGAACTAAAACAGAGGATTCATATAAGCAATCTCGCATTATTTTTATATCTATAAACCCCTTGTATTTTATATATTTGCTATCTTGAATTGCTTTAAATTCTTTTTCTGAAATTGAATCAGGGTTCGATGGATCGTATTTACCAGCTATGTGAAATTTAATATCTGGATATTTTTTTGCAAGCTCTTTACTTGCATTAATATATTCAATAATTCCTTTTGAGTAGATCAGTTTTGAAGCAAATAAAAAAATAACTTCAGATTCAATATTTCTTTTGTGATACTTATAGTAATTTGTATCAATGCCATTACCTTGAATGATAGTCGACATAGATGCATCGCATAATTTTCTATTTATAAAAATTTGTTGATCATCCGCATTTTGAAAAATAAACATATAATTATTTTTTATTTTAAGAAGTATAAAAATAATTCTTTGAATTAAGCGATATAAAATATATTTAAGTTTTTTGCTGTAAAAATATGGACCTAAACCAGTAATCAAAAAATAAAATTTTCTATTTTCTTGGAAATTATTTAATAAAGCTCCCAAAGTGCTCATTTCAAGAGTTACAAAAAAAACAAAATCTAACTTAAAGGACTTAATCAAGTTTTTGAGCGATTTAAGATATCTAAAATAGCCCAAGATATCTAAAGATCCTTTCCTGCCAGGAAGATGGCAAAGTTTAATTCCATAATTAGAAATTTCTTTTAGTTTTTCATGAGAAGCATTTTCGATATTTGTAATTACAAAAATCTCATGTGACATTGCAAGATTTTTTGCGAGGTCAAGTCTATGAGAAATAAAGTAATCTAATTCAATTATGACGAAACAAATTTTCATTGAAATTTTTAAAAACCTATAAATTAATTATTTACATTCAAACACTTTAAAAAAACTTTATTATATTCTGATGCTGCTTTGGAGACAGAAAAAGCTGAAGATCTCTCAACAAGGTCATGAGAATTGAATGATGATTTTTTCATTTCCCGCCTTATCAGTTCTATCATTTTTTTGTCATCACCCAGTGCAACCAAATGACCAAATTTTCCGTCTTCAAGAATTTCTGATGGACCAGAAGGGCAATCTCTTGAAATTATTGGAGTTCCACAAGCCAATGAATGAATAATCATATTGTTGAGCCCCTCATAGCTTGAGTTAACAATCATTAAATCTGATTGCTTTAAATAGCAATGAAAATTTTCTTGAAAAGGAATAATCTTAATATCATTTTGGAGTGAATACTTTTCAATTTTTTCTTCAATCTGACCCTTGAGATTTCCCTCGCCCATTATCAAGAGTCGAAGATTCTCATTTTTTCTTAGGATATTAAAAATTTCTATAAATTCAGCAATGCATTTTTGGGCGACAAGTCTTCCAGCCATAATGATTTGGTATGGCTTATTTAGTGAAGAATCCCAAGGATCAAAAGCAATATCACTTAATTGAAAGATATTTTGATCCTCTATTACTGCATTAAAAATTGTTTTTATTCTTTCGGGAGGTATGTTTATTTGAGATGTAATATCACTTTTCATACCCTCAGATTGGCAAACAAAGAAATCTGCAAGTGGATAAAATATTTTTGCCATTGGTCTTAGGAAAGATTTAATAACCATTGAATCTGAAAATTTAATAAGAGACGAGAAGTGTGCAGATCCATTTATTACAATTTTTGGTTTATGGGAGGAAATTGCTCTTGCAAGGATAATTTTTATTGCTTCCATATACATCGCAACAATAATTAGATCAGGCTTACTATTGTCAAGATAATTAGAATATATAGATATAGATTTTATAAAGCCTTTAAGGTTTATTTGCTTAAATAAAACTTTCTTATTAAATTTTCTTTTATATGATCCATCATCAAGTTCATTTTGGTAGAGAATTTCAACTTCCTTATAAGATTTCGTAAAATAGTTAGAGAGATGCAAAAAATGCATTTCAACACCGCCTATCCCGAGGTAAGGAAGTAGAAAAGTTAATTTAATGGGATGCATAAAATTATACTAACCTAGTAATTAATAGTTTTTAAAATTTTCATATAAGTTGCTATTTATTTTTTTAAACACTTTATAATCACAATGTGACTTTTCTTTTTAAATCTCTTATTACTATTTTGCCTAAGGCTGATGTGGTTAGATTAGCAAAGCTTTCTTTAATGTTAGTAATTATTGCATTTATGGAGGTTTTTGGACTAGCTTTGATCTCATTTTTGCTAGTAAATTTAGATAATCTCACAGAAGCGATCCAACAACTACCATATATAGATTCATTTATAACCTTTTTTCAGATTCCTGAAGCTAGCATTATAAATATTTTTTGTATCTGTCTAGCTCTATATTCAATTGCAACTTTATGCCTTTCAATATTAATCATTAGATCTGTAAACTTCTCTGGGCAGCTCATTGGAAGTAGACTCAGATTAAATATCATAGAGTATTACCTAAATTCTAATTGGGTAGATTTCTATAACTCTCATGCTTCAGAGTTAACTGCAAAAATTTTAAATGACGGGAGGCAAATTGGCTTTCTGATATCGTTTTGTCTTCATTTATTTAGTCGCTTCTTTCTAACATTTCTAATTATTGCTTTTTTATTTGTTTACAATCCTATTCTGACAATGGTTCTCGTGATGGTGCTTTCCTCTGTTTACTTGTTAATTATTGTTGGTTTGCAGCCAGTCATTAAAAAACATGGAGTCAATACTGCAAAAATGATGGATGGCTCATTAAAAATTTTATCCAATACATTTAATTCAATTAAGGAGATTATATTTTACGATGCTCAAGAAAAATTTATTTCAGATTACAGAAAAACTGATGGAAACTTGGTTTATTCTGAAGCTTCAAATCAATCTCTTTCTCAAATCCCAAGATTTATAATTGATGCATTCATTCTTATTGCTTTGGTCATAAGCATTTATTTTTTTAGTAGAACAAGCTTTGATAACCAAACATTTTTTGCAGCTATTTCTGTATATGGGGTAGCTTCATTAAAGTTATTACCATCATTTCAGAACATGTATTATTTTTATCACGAGATTCTTGCAAGGCAATTCCAGCTTAAAAACATAACTAGCATTTTTAAAAAAATAAAAAATCAGTCTGATTTGAAAGATTCAAACAATTTAATCATAAAGGAATCAATAAAGTTACAAGATGTTTCATTTTCGTTCCATGATAAAAAAAATATTCTGGAAAAAATAAATTTAAAACTTCACTTTGGCCAAAATATTGCAATAGTTGGGCCAAGTGGATCTGGAAAATCAACTCTGTTGGATATTATCTTGGGGTTTTTAACTCCTGAAAAGGGCAAAATTTTTATTGATGAGGTTGAGCTAAGTGATTTTAATATAAGCAATATTAAACAAAATTTTTCTTATATCCCTCAAAAGGTAAAACTCATAGAGGGAACTTTAAGAGAAAATATTTTATTTGGAGCTTTGCATAACGATTCCAGTGCCAACGAGGAGCGATTGCAAGAGGTTATTAATTTATCTTGTTTGAATGAAGTTATTAATCAGCTTCCAAGTGGTCTTGATACCGTAATATCGGATAGTAATCAGTTCGTATCAGGGGGGCAAAAACAATGCATTGGCTTTGCTAGAGCGTTCTTTAAAGGAGGTAATATACTAATTCTTGATGAGTCTACCAATGCTATGGATCTAAGCCTTGAAGAAGAGATTTTTAAAAATATACCTTTAGCTGGTTTCAAGATGATAATTGGCATTACACACAAAGCTGGAATCTTAAATTACTTTGATGAAGTATGCATATTAAATGATGGGAATGTTGAAGCCTTAGGTCCATTCTCTGAGCTTTCCAGAGAGAATAGGTACTTGCTTGAAATGGTCCAATAAGATATTAACTAAATTACATATTAAATATGTATACCAGAGAACTATAATTAAAAAAATATGAAAGTATCCGAAGCAATTTTACTCAGAAAATCTGTAAGACAATTTCTTAAAGACCCAGTTCCAAATTCATTATTAAGGTCACTGCTTGAACAAGCATCTCGAAGCCCTTCTGGGGGAAACTTGCAACCCTGGCATATTTATGTAATCAACGAGGCAAGCATGAAAGATTTTCTCTCTTTTCAAGATAGTTGGAAAGAACCCGAGGTTCCAGCTTATGAAATTTATCCACATAAGCTTAAAGAACCCTATAGAACCTATAGATATGAGCTTGGAGAGGAAATGTACTCTTTGCTTGGAATTCCCAGAGAAGATAAAGATGCTAGAGTCAATCAGGTTCTAAAGAACTTTACTTTTTTTGGCGCACCTGCAGCAATTTTTTGTTTTATAGATAAATCAATGGGCCCCCCTCAATGGTCAGATTTGGGAATGTTTTTGCAAACTTTTATGTTGCTAGCACAAGAGCATGGCCTGGATACTTGTGCACAGGAGGCATGGTCAATAAAACAAGATAGTATAAAGTCATTTTTTAGTGTTGATGATGATTTAATGTTGTTTTGTGGCATGGCAATTGGCTTTCAGGATAAGGATGCAAAAATTAATAAATTACAATCTAAAAGAAGTCCCATTGAGGATTGGGCAACATTTTTCTAATAATCTTTGTTTTGGAAAAACATGAGATTCATTTAGCTTTCATGAGGGAGGCGTTAAAGCAAGCAAAATTAGCAAAAAGTATTAATGAAGTTCCTGTCGGAGCTATAATTGTAAAGAATTCAAAAATTATAGGTTCAGGCCATAATCAAAACATTTCATCACACTCTGTTTCAGCCCATGCTGAAATTAATGCAATCAATAAAGCTGGATTGTTTTTAAAAAATTATAGACTGGTTGAGTGTGATATGTATGTGACTGTTGAGCCATGCCATATGTGCGCTAAAGCAATTGTTGATGCAAGGCTAAGAAATTTGTATTTTGCAACTCCAGAGCCTAAATCCGGAGCAATTATATCAGTTGATAGTTTTTTTGAAAAAAATTTCCTGAACCATGTTGTAAATTATGAATATGGTTTTCTTCAAGAAGAGTGCAGTAATATTATTAAAAATTTCTTTATTTCAAAAAGAGGTTGAGGCTATTTCGTAATAATGCATTGCAGGCCAGTACCACCTTTAAACACTTTATAAGATTTAAAATTAAATTTTTTAATAAGTTTCTCTAATTCGCTTTGCGAAAGCATTCTCTTATAATAATCAGTATTTTTATCATGAGTATCAAGCATAGAAACTTCCATATGCTGATCCTTAGTTAAATCAAACATTCCATAATAAAAACTTATCGGACTTATGCGTCTAAGCAAAAATTGTATTAAGGGGAAATTTCTAAAAAACCAATGAATTGGGAAGAAGATCTTTGTTAAGAATTCAGTTACTTTTAATTGAGTTGAAGAATTTAGGTTTTTTATAATTACCCAATAGATGAGATATAGAGAAAGATATTGCCCTGCATGTTTTTGATAATGGTCAAAAGATATTATTCCATTTTTTTTAGTAACCCTATTTAGCTCCTTTAAGCTTAAAAATGAATTTTTTGTATGCTGCATTACACCTAGACATAGGCTTACATCAAAATAATTATCCCTAAATGGAATTTTTTCAATATCAGCCTGAAAAATTGTAAGGTCATGATTTCCATGATTGTTTTCTAGATTTGCTTCCACAGCTTCACTTAAATCAAATGAATAGACAATTGCACCATACTTCAATAGTATTTCAGTAAAGCGACCAGCTCCAGAACCTGCCTCTAAAACTTTTAAACCTTTTAGAGAAGCTAAAGGGCAATTTAGCGCAACCTTAACTCTCTCTTCAGAGATTGTTGATTGATTAAATGAATCTAACTGGACTTTGCTATATTTCTTCCACTGACGTCCAAATGCTAGGGCATATTTTTGGTCAGGAGCAAATCTTGGAATTTTGTTTTTGATCTCAATTCTTTCCTTATCAGCAGATTCTAGGAAATCATCACGCTTATATAGTTTCTTTCTAGTAGACGGCGAAATGAAGTTATCAAAATCCATGACAATTAAATTTACAATATTATAAAACTCTTATTTTTTGAGCTCTACCCAAACAGGGCAGTGATCTGAAGGTTTCTCCATAGCTCGAGCTTTGTAATCTATTCCTGTGCTGTGTATGAAATTAGAGAGTTTTTTTGATACAAGTATATGATCTATTCTAAGTCCTCTTTTTGGCTTATCATCAAACATTCTTGAGCGGTAATCAAACCATGAATAAATTGATCCTTCTTCAGGATTTTGTTCTCTCCATGAGTCTATAAAACCTAAGTCTCTAATTTTGTTCCACATCTCAATTTCTTCTGGCAGGAAAGCAGTTTTGCCGTCACGTAGCCAGCGTTTAACATTTTGCTCACCTATACCTATATCTAATTTAGAGGGTGCAACATTAAAATCTCCCATTACAATTAAATTCTCTTCAACAGTTTTAAGCTTTTTGATGTGCTTTTCTAAATCATCATAAAATTTGATTTTTTTCGGAAATTTAGTTTCATGTGATCTGTTTTCTCCCTGAGGAAAGTATCCATTCATAATAGTAATTTTATTTCTTTTCCATTTAAATGTAGCTTGAATAAATCTTTTTTGGTCATCATCTGAGTCACCTTTAAAACCTTTTTGGACATTTTCTGCTTTTTGCTTACTTAGAATTGCTACCCCGTAGTGACCTTTTTGCCCCCAATACTCAGGGTGGTATCCTATCTCTTTGATTTCATCAACTGGAAACTCTGGATCATTTACTTTAGTCTCTTGTATTCCAATTACATCAGGATCAATGGTATCTCTAAGATGAATCAGTTGATGGGGGCGAGCTCTTATACTGTTGATGTTAAAAGATACAATTTTCATATTTTATGCGGCTTTAGATAGGTAAATGTTTTGATTAAATATTGTATAGTCTGAAAGTATTTGCATGCCTTCATTTAGGAGATAATCATTATCAACGTCTATCTCAGAATCCTTTTCTCCGTCTTCAGCTTGCTTGGCATCATTGAAATCCTCCATGGCCTTAAAAGAACTAAAAGTTTCTAAATTAAGAGAGGCGCGTCTTTTGTTTTCTATCTCTAAAGCCCATGATTGTCTTTCTTCTTTTTCATTTTTCCTATTTATTAAGTTTAAAGAAACTACTTCTTTATTTTTTTGGATCTCATATCTTTTTCTTATATCAAGGATGTATTGTAAGTTAGGATGTTGATTGACTCTTGTTAAATGCTCATCATTTAATTGAGAGATCATAGATGACCTCATGGAAAATTTCTTGAAACGAACTGGTTTAATTTCATCCCATGGAAGTGCTGAATCATATGAACTTTCACCAACCTCTTCAACATCCCAAGTGCTTGGTAATGTAATATCGGGATGTATGCCTTTACTCTGCATACCAGCCCCAGTAATTCTGTAAAACTTTGATTCAGTAATTTTAATTTGCCCAGAGCTCAAATTATCTAATTTTTGGACAGTCCCTTTGCCAAATGTTTTTTGCCCGATGATTATCCCTCTTTGGTAATCTTGAATAGCTCCTGCAAAAATTTCTGATGCAGATGCAGAATATCTATCAACCATAACCGCTAATGGTTTTTTCCAAATTTGCTTGGCTCTCGCATCTCCCAATGGTCTCACACTGCCATCGCTCTCTTTGACTTGCAATGTTGCTCCAGAGGAGACAAACAATCCAGTTAATTTATTGGCTTCAAAAAGTGAGCCGCCAGAATTACCTCGAAGATCAATTAAGACAGCATCAACTTGCTGATTAGTAAAATTTCTTAGTATGGTTTCAACATCTTTTGAGCTGCTTCTATATTCAGGATCTCTATTTCGCCATGCTTTGAAATCTATATAAAAGGTTGGTAAATCTATTATGCCGACCTTTATTGTTTGCAAATTTCTCTCGATTTCAATGATCCTAGATTTTGCGGCTTGCTCCTCCAATTTCACTTCTTCGCGTGTAATGGTTACAAATTTCCTTTCACTAAGATCCTCTGTTTTTCCTGGAATTAGCTCCAATTCGACTTTAGTGCCAGCCTTACCTCTAATTAATTGAACTACTTCATCGATTCTCCAGCCCACAACATCAGTTGGAGTTGAATTAGATTCTTCAACTTGAGATATGGTTACTATTTTGTCATCTGGATTAATTTTTCCTGTTTTTTCTGCTGGGCCCCCGGGCACAACACTCACTATGGTTGGGTAATCATCTTCTGTTGTAAGCAAAGCTCCAATTCCCTCAAGCCTTAGACTCATTGCCATCTCAAAATCTTCAGCTGACTTAGGAGAGAAATAGGAGGAATGTGGATCAAAATAAGATGTCAAATTATTCATAGAAATTGAAAAAATGTCCTCTTCATTTCTTTGAGAGATTCTTCTAAGTCGATTTTTGTATCTTTTTTCAATAGTTTCTGTTGCTTCATCTAAATCCTTTTCTGCAAGCATGGATGTTAATACATCATTTTTTGCTAGTCTTCTCCATGCTTTCTTAAGCTCAAATTTATTCTTCTGCCATTTTTTTTGATCATCATCAATAACCATCATCTCTTCTTTTGTAAAATCAAAATTCTTTTTAGTAACCTCTTTGAGTTGATACTTAGTTGCCTCAATTAACCGGTTAAAGTATAGATTTATAAATGCAAACTCTGACTTTAAGTCTATAGAGCAAAGGAAGGATTTTGAGTATTTTTTTTGATAGCTAGTTGGATTATCAAATTGAGAAAATTTTCTCTTAAACGAAGCAATTTCATTTTTTGTGAAATATATTTTCTGTGAATCCAGCTGATCGACTAAGGCATCAAATATTTCAGCATTAATAGAACTCAAGTCCTTATCATTAAAAAAATGTTCGTTAGCCATCTTTTGATAAATTTCCTGGCAAAGCTCTTGTTTTTCAACTGATGCAGGTATATTTATTTTTGCCTCAATGCTAATGCTAAGCAATAGTATTGTTAGTAAGCTCATAGCTTTTTTCTGTTTATACAAGATTATTAATTTACAATATTTATTAATTATGAATGCTAACTATATAGAATTTTACTTTGACTGTTCAAGCCCTTGGACATATTTAGCATTTGTTGAAATTGAATCATTATCACAAAGGCATGAGCTAGAAATAGACTGGAAGCCAGTCCTAGTTGGAGGAGTGTTTAATACGGTTAATCAAGATGTTTATGAGTTTAGAAAAAAGCCTAATCCTTTAAAGCTTAATTACTCAAATGAGGACTTACATTTATGGTCCAGGATTAGAGGAATTAGCATAAGCTTTCCAGAAGTATTTCCCGTTAATTCCGTAAAGGCAATGCGCGGATGCTTGTTTGCAAACAAAGAAAGTAAACTGGCTGAGTTTGCTAATAATGTATTTCAAGCCTATTGGAGTGAAGGTAAAGACATTAGTCAAGAAGATTTATTATTAAGCATCGCCAAGAATTCAAATTTAGATACTGAAGCATTTAAAAAATTTATCACATCACAAGAGGCTAAAGATCTATTGATCAAAAATACTGATGAATTAATTGGGCGCGGGGGATTTGGCTCACCCACTTTTTTCTATAAAGAAAAAATGTTTTTTGGTAATGACCGATTACATCTCTTAGAAGAAGCAATTACAAGAAATTTAATTTAAACCTGAGTTTTATATGCTTCTTCACGAACAAGTTCTGGGCTGCCAAGAATTTGACGATTTAATCCGATTCGTTTGAACCAGTAATGCAGGCCGAGTAAATCTGTGAAACCCATGCCGCCATGAACCTCGGTAGCTTTTTTGGCTATGCCTTTACTCATTTCAGAGACATGTGCTTTTGTATGACAGGCCATCAATCTCGCCTCATCAGGAGAATGATCATGGCAATGCGCAGCGTGCCAAACCAGTGCATAGCATGGCTCTAGGTCAGCAGCCATCTCTGCGCACATATGCTTTACAGCCTGAAATGATCCTATGGCTCTCCCAAACTGCTTTCGCTCCTTAGCATAATCAACTGCCTTGTCTATCATGGTTTGTGATGCGCCAAGAGAATCTGCTGCAAGCATAATCCTTCCAGCATCAATTGCTTGGATGATTGGCTCTACTGAGTCTGAAGAATTTTCTAGTAGTTCTGCCTCTAAGTTTTTACAAATCACTTCTGCATATTGTCTGGTTTTATCAACTGTGGTTAGTTGAACTATTTCTATGTTTGCAGATTTTGTATCTATAACAAATATCTGACCTTTTTCATCTGCAAGCAATAGATGCGTAGCATCATTTGCATCGAGCACAAACATAGCTCTTCCATTTAATGTATTGTCCGAAAAAGAAATTCCAGCATCATTCCTTTTGCCAATGAATTCACTAAAACCAACTCCAAAACGATATTCATTGGTGGCAATTTTAGAAAGATAATTTTCTTGCTGAGTTTTACTGCCCGCATGCTTAATAGCTGTTGGCGCCATGACATAGGGCGCAATAAATGGAGTAGGGCCGACACTACCTCCCAAAACTTCTGAAACAACTGCTGCAAAGAGTAAATCCAGACCTAGACCACCAAATTCTTCTGGAATTAAGAGCCCATTTATTCCTAGGTTATGAAGGCCTTGATTAATCTCTGCTGAAAGATTTTTCTCGTCACCGCTAGCGATGTGCTTAATGTTATCTATCGTGGCATGCTCTTCTAGATATTTTCTTACATTGTCCTGAAAAAAGGATTGTTCTTCCGATAAGCCAAAATACATTCTATGCTCCTTCTACTTTTGGTTCTTTTGGCATGCCTAGGCCTCGCTCGGCAATGATATTCTTTTGAATTTGACTGGTGCCTCCACCAATAATTAGACCTAGAAAGTACATGTATATGAATTGCCAAGTACCGTCATTTTTAAGATGCGGGCTATCTTCATACAAGGTTCCAATCTCACCCATCACGTCAATCGCAAGACCTTCTAATTCATGTCTTAGCTCTGTTCCGGTAAGCTTTTGAATCATTTTACCTATCTTGACATCGGCTCCTGGGTTAAGCTTGGCAGATAACAGTCTTAAGGCATGAGATTGTTGGGCTAAAACCTTGCCTTGAATTTGCATCAATCGATCTCGATAAATTGGATGCTCAATAAGTGGTTTGCCATCAAGTGTTTCTTCTTTCATTAGATGCATCAACATATTTACTCTATTCATGGTTGCATCTGGTGGGGCTAAGGAGCCTCTTTCATGACCTAAAGTTGCATTTGCAACAGCCCAGCCTTCACCTCTTTTACCCACAATATTGCCAACTGGAATTTTTACATCTGTAAAAAAGACCTCATTAAATCCAGCCTTCAAAGTCATATCAACAAGTGGTCTAATTTCAATGCCTGGAGTATCCATTGGGATCAATAAGTAGCTTATTCCAGCGTGCTTTGGAGCATCTGGCTCAGTTCTGACAAGACAAAAACACATTTGTGAGTATTGTGCAGTGCTGGTCCAAATTTTTTGGCCATTAATCACCCATTCATCACCAACCAACTCACCTTTGGTTTGTAAACTTGCCAGATCACTTCCAGCATTTGGTTCCGAGTAACCTTGGCACCAAATCATCTCTCCATGCAGTGTGGGCTTGATATAGGCTTGTTTTTGTTCCTCGGTACCCATTTCTAATAAAGTGGGAACTAACATATCAATCCCTTGACCACCCATTGCTCCAGGAGTTTTAGATTTTGAAAATTCTGCTGCAATAATCCTGCTTCTTAGAATATCTGCTTCGCCACCATATCCTCCGTATTCTTTGGGGACTGAGCGCGCAAAATAGCCATTTTCAATTAAGATTTTTTGCCATTCAGACCTAGACATTTTGGGGCCACCAGATCCACCTGAACTTCCAAGAGGATTATTAGAACCATCTGTGAAAGAGAGCCCTTCATATTTTTTACAAAAGCTTTGAACCTCTTGTGTGAAGTCTTGATATTCTGGCCCGTATTCTAAATCCATGAATCTTCCTTATTTATTTCCAATTTGGTTTTCTTTTTTCTAAAAATGCAGCAATACCTTCTTTAGCATCTTCACCTTCAAAACATTTAGCAATTTGTTTTTGTAAATATGGAAGAGCTTCATCAAAGTCTAACGCATCTTGTTTTTCATATGCTTCTAGACCAAATTGCATGGTTCCTGGGGCTAGACTGGCTAATTCTTCAGCTAGTTCACTAACTCTTTTATCCAGTCTATTAGCTGCAACAGACTCATTGATTAACCCCCATATTTCAGCTTTATTGGCATTAATGGGCTGACCACGCATAATAAAATCAAGCCCAGCTCTTTTAGGCATTACTCTGAATAATCCAGCCATGACCATAAAAGGCCACAAGCCTCTGTGTATCTCAGGCGCTGAAAATTTAGCTGAGTCAACAGCTATAGCATGAGTTGCATTTGTTACTAGTAATAATGCTCCTGCCAAGACTGATCCTTGAATTTTGCATATTACGGGTTTGTGCAGTCTTCTCAGAGAGAAGCTGATGTCATCCGCTCCTTCTATTTTTGGGACATTGGACTCTTCTTTTGCTCTTCGTAAATCAGCTCCGGCACAAAAAATATCCCCCTCTGCATCGATCACAACAACCCTAATTTCTCTTTCTTGTTTTGCATAAGCTAACGCATAATTAAGCTCATTTACCATCACATTATTTAATGCATTTTTTTTCTCAGGTCGATTTAATGTAATAGTTAAAATATTATTTTGAATATTTATTTTCGTTGCTTGAAAATCCAAACCCTCTAAAGATAATTTATCTATGCTCATATTTTTTCCTCAAATAAAGATTTAGGGATATCTGCATACTTAGCTCTTAAGTATTCTCCAAGAGATTTAGCTTGACCATCTTTTCTGGTATTAGAAGAAACTCCATCTTCTAATATGTCATGGATGTAAAAATTTAGCGAAAGTATGTTTGGAAGCTCATATCTGTCTATTTCAAATTCTCTTAAGTCAGGCATTAATTCTTTGATCTTTTCGACTGTTAGAAAATTATTTAAAAAAGAGAATGCATTTTCACTTTTTGCCCATACACCGATATTCGCACAACCACCTTTATCACCAGATCTGGCTCCAAAAAGCTCTCCAAGAGGCTTGTTGATGGTTTTGCCTGATGGAGGAGGGGGTATTTCAATTGGTTGTTTTTGATAATAAGTTTCTTCTAAATCTAATTGATTGGTTGGCATTACATCAATTTCTTTGCCATCAATATGAACAGTTTCTTTTATATGCTTGCTATCTATTAAAGCTGGCCAGTAGACTAAAACAGGCCCACCTGATCTCACTCCGCCTCCAGTAAAAAACCCTGGATAATTTGCTAAAGCAAGTTCTATCATCTTTGCTGTAAACATTCTTCCAACTAAATCAGGATCTTTTGATTTGACCGATATTCTTAGAGAAGCCATTGCTTCCTCATTAGAATTTGGATTTTTTTTGTCAGTCCTATCTAATAAAATTGAAACCTCTTCAAATTGCTCTTTGCCTCCAACAGAGTTAAAGAGTGCATCAGTAATAATTTGAGCTTTTGCTTCAATGTCTATGCCTGTAAGAATGAACTCCATACCATTTCTATACCCACCAGCAAGATTAATACAAACTTTATGAGTGTTAGTTGGCGAGCTTCCTCTGCAACCTGATACATAAACTCTATCTTTGGACACTTCCTCAATATTTAAGGTATCAAAATGAGCTATAACATCTGGGTTCAAGTATGCGGGAGTACTAATTTCATATAAAAGCTGTGCAGTTACAGTTCCCCTAGATACCAAGCCCCCAGTACCTGGGTGTTTGGTAATGTAAAAACTTCCATCATTTTTGATTTCAGTTATTGGATAGCCCACGTTATCAAAGCTTGGTACTTCTTTAAAAAAAGAATAGTTACCACCGGTTGCTTGGCAACCACATTCAATAATATGACCTGCTGCTAATGCGCCAGCCAATGCATCATAATTATCTCTCTTCCAATTAAATTTCCATGCTGCTGGACCAATTACTACTGCAGCATCCGTCACCCTTGGGCATACGACAATATCAGCGCCTTCATCCAATGCCTCTTTAATTCCCCAGGCTCCAAGATATGCGTTTGCTGTTAGTGTTTGATATCCTGATTTATCAATCGGAATATCTTTATCAATGTTTAAAAATGATTCTCCTTCCTCTTTTAGGGAGTCCATTCTTGGCATCAAATCATCCCCAGTTATATATGCAACTTTGAGAGAAATATTGAGCTCTTCTAAGATTTTTTCTATTTCATTGGCCATAGAAGAGGGGTTTAAGCCGCCGGCATTGGTAACTATTTTAATATTTTGCTCTTTGCATGATTTAGCTACTGCTTTCACTTGTTTTAGGAAGGTACCCACGTATCCCTTATCGTCTCCGCGCTGCATCTTTTGATTAAAAAGAATTGTCATAGTGAGTTCTGCTAAATAGTCTCCAGTCAGAACATCTATAGGCCCTCCATCCACCATCTCTTTAGCAGCAGATAATTTATCTCCGTAGTAACCGCTACAATTTGCAATTCTTATAATTTCTTCGCTCAAGATTTCTCCATTTTGATGCCATCAATAATAATTTTTGTTAAAAAGTTACTAGTTTTTTCAGGAGTTTGGT
Source organism: uncultured SAR86 cluster bacterium (assembly GCA_902593675.1). Lineage (GTDB taxonomy): Bacteria > Pseudomonadota > Gammaproteobacteria > Magnimaribacterales > D2472 > D2472. The sequence goes on along the minus strand of CACJJI010000002.1, from coordinate 265,878 downwards.
GTAAATCTTTCAAGAGTTTCTTAGATTGAAAATATCTACCAAGACCTCCTAATAATAATGCAGTTGCCTGGGTATCGATCTCTTTGATCTCATTTTTAATTCTTGCTTCATCTAAAAGATTTTTTATTAGGTCAGTTATGTATTGTTCATGGTAGTCCACCATTGGCTTAGATGAACTTAAACTACTAAGAGATAGCGTAAATCTTTCAAATCTTGGCCCAACTGCTTGATTAGCGACTGTCAGAAAACTTTCTAATTTTTTTATAGGAGATGAATGAGCATTCATTGCATCTATAGCTATCTTGCCGTGTTTTTTTAGTACTCTATCAACGGTTGTCACAATTAATTCCTCTTTGCTTGGCGCAATTTCATATAGAGTTCTTAGTGAGATTTTCAATTGTTTTGCTAGATCAGACATTGTTGAAAATGACTTTCCTTTATCAAGCATGCTTTCTAGTTCGTCCATAACTTCAAGATGACGCTTTCCAAGTTGAGGCGACTGTTTTGAAAGGACAACTTGAGATTTCATATTATTTTTCAAGAATGAGAAGGGCAGCACCGTTATCAACTTGATCATTCAGTTGAATCATTACTTTGGCTATCTTGCCTGTCTCAGTTGCTTTAATTGAGTGCTCCATTTTCATTGCCTCAATAATTACCAAAGTATCACCAGCTTTCACTTTACTGCCTTTTTTGACTTTTACATCAATAACTTTTCCGGGCATTGGAGCGATCAAACCTCCCTCAGGGATGTCATTACCTGGTTGTATAAACCTGGGTAGAACAGATGCATTAACGTCTCCAAATGGCATGTTTATTATGATTTCACTTCCTGCCTCAGTTATATGAGCATAAAATCTGTGAGAGCCTATCTCCAAATCAATGCCAGCACTATCGCAATGGTAAATTTCACAAATGGAGCCCATAACCTCATATAAATTATCTTTATTTAATTTATACTTTACTTCGATCTCGTCTTGTACAAAAAGTAATTTAATCCTTTGAAGCGGCATTCTTCCATTAGTCCAGTTTGCAGGCATAAAACCTGTAACAGGGTCAGAAACTCTATTTTGTTGCGCTAGCCATAAAGCAACTGCTGTCGATGTTTGATGAAGTTCATTTACAGAAAGATTCTTTTTAGTTTCTAAAGCTTCACGTTCAATAAAGTCTGTTGTTGTATTTCCGTTTAAGAAACTTTCATTTCTTAAGCAAGAAATTAAAAATTGACGATTTGTTACCACGCCTCCCATGTGTGCCTTTTCAAGTCCGCGTGCCAGTTTATTTGCGGCATCAATTCTATTAGGGGCCCAAGAAATAACTTTAGACAACATGGGATCAAAATCTGTTCCAATAACACTACCTTCTTCCACGCCTGAATCCCATCTTACCTCTGAAGCTAGGCTAATATCATATGCGTGTAGGGTTCCTATTTCAGGTAAAAAGTTATTTCCAGGATCTTCAGCATACAATCTTGCTTCAATTGCATGTCCATGCCAGTCAATATCATCTTGAGCAAATTCAAGCTCATCTCCTCTCGCTATTTTGATTTGCTCAGCAACCAAATCTATTCCTGTAACTTCTTCTGTAACTGGGTGCTCAACTTGCAGTCTAGTATTTACCTCTAAAAACCAGTATTCATCTGTTTTATCATCAAACAAAAATTCAACAGTTCCTGCAGAGCAGTATTTAATTTTTTTAGCTAATTTGATAGCTGCTTGACCCATCTCCTCCCGCAAAAAGGGATCAATTCTTGGAGAAGGCGACTCCTCAATAATTTTTTGATGCCTTCTTTGTATAGAGCATTCACGTTCTCCTAAATGAACAACATTGCCGTGTTCATCGCCTAAGATTTGTATTTCAATATGACGTGATTTTTCTACATATCTTTCTATAAAAATTCTGTCATCACCAAAACCCGAAAGAGCTTCTCTTTTGGCACTTACGATTGAATCTTTTAATTCACTTTCTTTTTCAACAATTCGCATTCCTTTACCACCTCCTCCAGCGGCAGCTTTGATCAAGATCGGGTAGCCAATACTTTTAACATCTTTAGTATTTGAGGTCATTGGTAGGGTGGGAACCCCAGATTTTTCTGCTATTTCTTTAGCTTTTAATTTATCACCCATAACTTTGATTACATGTGGAGATGGGCCAATCCAAATTAATTTATTGCTTTTAACCTTTCTAGCAAAGGCTGCATTTTCTGATAAAAATCCATATCCCGGATGGATTGCTTCTGCTCCAGATTGTTTAGCTGCATCAATAATGGCAGAGCCATCCATATAGCCAGAAGATAACTTTATAGCTTCATCAGCCATCTTTACAAATGGAGCATCCTTATCAGCATCAACAAAAACAGCTACACATTTAATACCCATAAATTGAGCGGTTTGCATGATTCGACAGGCAATCTCTCCACGATTAGCAACAAGAATTGAATTAAATCTCATAATCTAAATACTCCATATTCTTTAGCTCCATCAATTGAAGAGTTAGAAACTATCGATAGGCAAAATCCAATAACACTTCTTGTATCTCTTGGGTCAATGATGCCATCATCAGTAACCATACTGCTTGCAACCAGGCCCTCTGACATCTGGTCTGACATTTGTTCAACCATCTTTACGATTTCAGCATCCTGTTTTTCATCAAATTTTTCACCTTTTCTTGCAGCTTGACCTCTTCGCACAATAGACATTACTCCAGCAATCTGCTTAGAACCCATAACAGCAATTTTTGCTGTGGGCCAGAGGAAGGTAAATCTGTTGTTATATGCTCTCCCTGACATAGCGTATGTACCTGCCCCAAATGATGCCCCAATAATAATTGTGATATGAGGAACATTAGAGTTAGATACTGCATTGATAAGCTGAGATCCTTTTTTGATAATAGCTTGTCTCTCGAAATCCTTTCCCACCAAAAACCCTGTGACATTTTGAAGAAAAATTAATGGAATGTTTCGTTTATTGCATAATTGGATAAAGGTTGCAGCTTTTTCAGCACTTTCTGGGTAGATGGGCCCATTATTTCCCAATATGCCTACTGGATATCCATGAAGCATTGACCATCCACAAATCATAGTCTTGCCATATAGCGGCTTATACTCTTCAAACCTCGATCCATCAACAATTCGACCAATCACTTCCCTAATATCAAGTGGACTTTTGAGTTCCTCATCAACAAGACCTAATAATTCTTCTTGAGATAAACTTGGACTGTCAGCATCAGGGAGGGGAGAAGGGCCTTCTTTTATCCAGTGTAAATGTGAGATAACATTTCTGCATAATCTCAAGGCATCCATTTCATCTTCAGCTAAAAAATCTGAAAGGCCTGAAACTTCCGAATGCATCTTTGCGCCACCCAAGGTTTCATCATCTGATACTTCACCAGTTGCCATTTTGACTAAAGGAGGTCCTGCAAGGAATACTTTGGCTTGATCTTTAACAAAGATATTGTAATCAGACATGCCTGGTTGATATGCGCCACCGGCAGTTGATGAGCCAAAAACAATTGATATTACTGGGATACGCATTTTAGAAAGTTCTGTTAGATCATAAAAATATCTTCCAGTTGCTGCAAAATGAGTATGACCTATGGTGGGCGCGATTGGAGGTTGATCTCCTTTCTTGCCGGTACCCATTCGAAGATCTCCTCCTGCAGATTCAACAAAATTAATATAAGGAAGACGGTTATCTCTAGCGATTTCCATTGCCCTGTTCCATTTTTCTCCAACATAAACCGTCATTGCACCAGCTAAAACTGAAGGATCATTAGCAAAGATTACACATTCTGTACCAGCAACAATCCCAATTCCAGCTACACATCCACCTCCAACAGTAAAGTCTGTCCCATAGGCAGCAAATGGAGCAATCTCTAGGAAGGGTGTATCTGGATCAAGTAAATTAAAGACCCTTTCCCTTACAGGCATTTTGCCTCGCTTTGCCAATCTTTCGTGATGATAAGCACCGCCTCCCAATTCAGCCTTGTCTAAAAGTTCATCAAGAAAATTTATTTTCTTTAACATCACATTTTTGTTATGAATAAATTCATCAGAATTGATGTCAATATTTGTTTTAATTTCGGGAGCTATGTTTTTTCTAAGCATTTCTATTTAATAAAATTGAGTGGTAATATAATATACAAATAATTACCATTTTTGAAATTAATTTTAAAAAATTTTAAAAATTGCGGTTTTTCTTTATGAGGGCAAAATAATGAGCATCAAAATTTATAGTTGTAATGATTCTAGAGGCGTCAGGCCGATGTGGACTGCAGAGGAAATGGGATTAAGTTATGAGACTGAAATGATGCCATTCCCACCAAGGTTTTTGCACAAAGAATACATGGATGTAAATATTCTTGGCACTATCCCGTACCTTATTGATGGCGAGGTAGAAATGACAGAATCAGTTGCCATGTGCCAATATCTAGTGGAAAAATATGGCCCCACAGACTTGCGTGTTAATAGTGATGAGGCTGACTATCATCATTATTTAAATTGGCTTGCTCACTCTGATGCAACTTTAACCTTTCCTCAAACTGTAGTACTGAGATATACCCTTCAAGAGATAGGTGTTGCCGATAAAGCAGCAGAAGGATATCGAAGATGGTTTGTTGCTAGATTAAAGTTGCTTGAGCAAACTTTGGAATCAAGAGAATACTTGTGTTCAAATAGATTTACCATTGCAGATATATGTGTGAGTTATGCAATATATTTAGCTAAGTCACTTCAAATAGAGGAAGCATTTAAGCCTAATATCAAACGTTGGACAGATATGCTTTTTGATAGAGATGGATTTAAAAGAGCTGTATCTATTCGATATGCCGAACCTGAATAATTAATCGCCAACAAAATTAGCTAATCTTTCATAGGCTTCAATAAAATCCTCTTTAAATTCTTGCACAACATCACTTGCTGAGATTGTTTGATTCATTAATCCTACGCCTTGACCCACCCAGTATGTTGAGAGCTCTTTTGCACCTTCATGGCCGCCTTCTGCTAATTTATTCACTTTTGCTAAAGCTGGCTCAGCTACCATGGGTTGAAGAGGCAGAGGAAGTGGCTCAGGAGCTCCATCTGCTTCCCATGCCTTTGTCCATTCAGATACAAGTTGTCTCGAGTGCTTTCCTGTTCTGCTTCTTGATCTAGTAGTTTGACTTGAAGTTGCAGCTACCATTTTCTCTTTAATTACGGGCGGAACTTCAGATTCAGCTGTTGTTAACCATACAGACCCACACCAAGCACCTGATGCTCCCATGCTCATTGCAGCAGCCATTTGTCTTCCAGTTGCTATTCCTCCTGCGGCAAGAATTGGAACATCCCCATAGGGCTGAATAGCTTTATGAACTTCAGGGATTAAGACCATGGTTGAAACGCTGCCACAATGTCCGCCAGCTTCTGTGCCTGAAACAACCAAAATATCTACACCTGCTTTTACTTGATTAATCGCGTGTTGTGCCGTGCCTAAAAGAGCAGCAACTTTTACATTATTGTCTTTTCCCATTTGCACCATCCAGTCAGGTGGAACGCCTAATGCATTTGCAATTATTTTAATTGGGTGACTGAATGCAACATCCAGCAAAGCTTTTGCACCATCTGCCTTAGTATTTTCAGCCATATAAGTTGCAGCCGGTTTAATTGTTCTTAATTCATCAGCTTCAATGTCATGCTTCTCTAAAACATCTGCCCTAAAATCTGCATATTCTTGCGGTATCATTGAGGTTAATTTCTCAGCATCAAATTTTTGATTTTGATCTGCCATTTTATTAGGGATTAAAACATCCACACCGTATGGCAGCCCATCTATATGCTCATCAATCCACTTCAACTCTTCTTCTAGCTGCTCAGGGGTCATACCAACCGCCCCTAAAACACCACATCCTCCAGCTTTTGAGACTGCTACAACTACATCTCTGCAGTGCGTGAATGCAACAAGGGGGAATTCAATATTAAGAAGTTCACAAATTTTTGAGTTCATTATTTTTCATAATAGGTAATAGACTGATTTTTATATTACCACTTGGGATACACAAAATGGAATACATCCATCATAATCATTCATGATTAAGTGAAAATAATACAATATGAAAAAAATTAAAGTCGACTGCTCGATGATTACACGAGATCCAGCTGAGGCTTCAAAAGTTAGCAAAAACCTTGAGGATCTTGGATACGATGGAGCATACACGTTTGAGGGACCGCATGAGCCATTCCTCCCTCTTGCAGCAGCCGCTTTAGCAACAGAAAAATTAGAACTTTCAACTTCAATTGCTGTAGCATTTTCTAGAAATCCCATGACTTTGGCTAATATAGGATACGATCTACAATTGATGTCCAAAGGGAGGTTCACCCTTGGTTTGGGCTCTCAAATAAAACCTCATATTGAGAAGAGATACTCCATGCCCTGGTCTTCACCTGCAAAACGCATGAAAGAAATGGTTGGTGCCATAAAGGCCATATGGGGATGCTGGCACGAAGGGAAAGATCTAGATTTTAGAGGAGAATTTTATAAGCATACATTGATGACTCCTTTTTTTAATCCAGGAGAAAATCCATTTGGTCTTCCAAAAATATATGTTGCAGGCGTGGGACCACTGATGACTCAAGCTGCCGCTGAATCTGGCGATGGGTTTATTGTGCATCCTTTTCATACAACTAAGTTTCTAGAAAATATTACTTTACCATCTGTGAAAAAGGGTCTTGAATTGTCAGAAAATCAAGAATTCGATTTCTCTGTGGGTGTTATGGTTGCAACGGGAACAACCGATGAAGAAATTGCTAGAGCAAGGGATGCTTGCAAGTCACAAATTGGATTTTATGGTTCTACTCCTGCCTATAAAATAGTTTTAGAGCAACATGGCTGGGAAAGTATTCAGCCAAAGCTTAATAGCTTGACTAAAAAAGGATTATGGCAAGATATTCCAAATCTCATTTCAGATGAAATCTTAGATAGCATCGCCGTGACTGGAACCCCAGATGAAGTTTCAAACATCATTTTTGATCGATATGGTTCTATTGCCTCAAGATTAGCCCCTTCAATCTTCTCAGGGGATCCTGAGGTAACCAAAGCATTAATTACCTCACTAACAGAAAAATTATGAGCAAATCTTTTCTTGGGAGGCTAATGCTCGATCTGGATGGAACCTCGCTTACTCAAGAAGAAAATACATTAGTACTTAATCCACATGTAGGGGGCGTGATTTTATTTGCAAGGAATATCTCTTCAAGAGATCAAGTTCAAGAGTTATGTGGAGCAATAAGAAAGATAAATCCAAAGCTTCTTATTGCAGTAGATCAAGAGGGGGGAAGGGTTCAGCGTTTAAAAGAAGGCTATACAATTTTACCGACTATGCAAAAACTAGCTGCATTTCTAAATTCAGATAGTGATAAAAACCTTCCCTTTGCAACCGATTTAGGTTGGCTAATGGCCTCAGAGGTGATTGCATCAGGACTAGATATTAGTTTTGCACCTGTGTTAGATCTAGATGATTCTAGAAGCTCTATTATTGGTGATAGATCAATAGGTGATAATCCAGACAAGGTTATTGCTATTGCAAGCGCCTTTATTCAAGGTATGAATCAAGCTGGAATGCAGGCTACTGGTAAGCATTTTCCAGGACATGGCGGTATCTTTGCTGATAGCCATCTAACTTTTTCTCAAGATACTAGATCTTTATCAGAACTAGAGAGTCATGACTTGCGTCCGTTTGATGCTTTAAAGCTTCAACTTGGTGGGATAATGACGGCTCACATATCTTTTTCAAGTATTGATAAAGAGATAGCAACCTTTTCAAAATTTTGGCTGCAAGATGTTTTAAGAAATAAAATGGAATTTACAGGAACAATCTTTAGTGATGACCTCTCAATGAAGGGCTCAGATTATGTGGGAGGCATTGAAGCAAAAGTGGGTAAAGCATTAGAGAGCGGTTGTGATATGGTATTGGTTTGCAATGATAGACCTGCAGCTTTAGATGCAATCAATTTTCTAGAGAAAGAAAAAATTTCTCAGTCAGAAAAGGTAACTCAATTAAAAGCCTCAGGATCAATTTCTTGGGCAGACTTAGAAAATGATGCAAGAAGAATAGATATAATTGATAAATTAAACACTATAGAAAAATTAAAGTTATGACCTCTTTGCCAGACCTGTCTGATCAACATTCCGAGCAAATTCAAATTGGCAAACTCGCATTGCAATCCTTTGGGAGCAGGCACTCAATTTCAGGAGAGATATATACAGTTTCTTGCTCAGATGATAACTCTGTTGTGAAAGAAGTTCTCTCTCGAGAAGGAGAACATATGGTTTTGGTTATAGATGCTTCTGGTGTAACTCATGCCTCCATGATTGGAGACCAAATTGCAGAATCTGCAGTAAAAAATAATTGGGCAGGGATTGTCGTTAATGGCTGCGTTAGAGACGTTGAGGAGCTGATGAATCTTCCTATAGGTATCTTTGCTAAAGGGGTGGTTGCCCAAAAAACAAATAAAAAGAACCATGGCTTTGAAGATGTGTTAATTTCATTTGGAAGTGTTGTTATGAATTCTGGGAAATGGATTTACATTGATCAAAACGGTTGGTTGGTTGCTGATAATAAGCTAGAACTTTAAATCTTTAATCGTTTGTTCTTTTTCTAACCAGATTGTATCAACGAATGTTTGGAAGCTTTTCCTGTAATCATCTTCTTCTTCGAAAGATCTATTTTTAAGATTTTCAGGCAAAGCATATGTCTTTGCCACTACCTTTGCTTTGCTTAAGTCGCCGCAAAGGAAGTCCCATGTTGATCTTTTTTCAGATGAATAAATGACTGTAAAATCAACCAAAGTATTGACTTGAGGCATTCCTGATAATGCAATCGCCAGAGCTCCTACTTTTGGTTTTAGTAATTTAGAGTAGGGGGATTCCTGTGCAGAATGCTTTTCGGAAGTGAATCTAGTTCCTTCAGCAAAGCTAAATGCTGTAGAGGGATTTCTAGAAAATCTTTTTGCAGCTTTCTTTGCATTCTCATAATCAACTTTTTTTAATTCTGGATTTGCCAGAATTTGAGCTCTCGAATGTCTATTTAAAAATGGCATATCTACTGTTTTATGGACTAAATAAATAATTGGTATCCATTGCAATTCCTTTTTCATAAAGAACTTTAGAAGAGGTATTTTTTTATGCCCCGCAGCTAATAAAATAAATATATCAGCCCATGATTGATGGTTACTCATAGCAATGTACCAAGTCTCAGTATTCACATCCTTAGGGATTTGAAAATCCCATTCAAGTTTATGCAATATTTTTAGAGCTGTTGTGATGCTAGCAACAGCCGCGCTACCCATTTTATTTGAAAGGGAGCCTAAATAAATCTTCAACTTTTTATTAGGAATAATTCTAGGAATATTTGTGATTGATAGGGGGACTAACCAAAAACTGAGAATAATTAAAATTGCAATAAAGGTCAGGATACCTATAAAAAAACTTTTCAATTTACCCATGCAATTTTATTTTAACCCAAAATTCTTCTAGCTCCTCAGGCGAAAGATTGTCTAGTTCTTTTTTATCTTTAGCAATCTCTTCTTCCATCAACCTAAAGCGCTTTACAAATTTATGATTGGCTTGATTAATAGCTTCACTTGCATCGATTTTTAAGTGTCGACTTAAATTAATGATAGAAAACAGTAAATCTCCTAATTCTTCTAGGCTATTTTCTTTGTTATTTTGCTGGATTTCATGTTTGAGCTCTTTTAACTCTTCTTCAACCTTTTCGATAACATCAATGCTTTCTTTCCAGTCGAAACCTTTTTTGGCAGCTTTTTTTTGTATTTTTTTTGCTTTTAAGATTGGGGGGAGTGATGCAGGTATATCAGCAAAGGTTTTGTGTATATCCTTTTGGTTTTTTTCTTGTGCTTTTATTTCATCCCATGCTTGGGTTTGCTCTTTAGCTGAAAGAGGTTTTGAGGCTCCATCAAAGACATGAGGATGTCTTCTAATCAATTTTTTATTTAATGAATCAACTATCTCATCAAAGTTAAATAAGTCTGACTCATTGGCTATCTCTGCCTGAAATATAACTTGAAGTAAAACATCTCCAAGCTCCTCTTTAAGATTTTCATAATCTTTGTTAGCGATGGCATCTGAGACCTCATACGCTTCCTCTACAACGCACGGGGACAGAGATTCAAGGGTTTGTTCGATATCCCATGGGCATCCATTATCCTTGTCTCGAAGCATGCGCATTGTCACGAGCAAGGTTTTGATTGAGGACATCAGAAACCGCTTATATCTGCATACCTGGCTTGATGAAATTCTGAGGTTCCAAAGATCTGTTCGGCCACTCGAGCTCTTTTAAGATAGAAACCAATATCATATTCGTCAGTTACACCTATACCACCATGCATTTGGATTGCTTCATTGCTTACTAGATGGAGTGTTTCTCCAGCTTGAAACTTAGCAAGGCTTGCAAGTCTTTCTAGCTCATTTGAATTTTCATCTGCAGCATGCATGGCAGCAATCACAGCTGATTTTGTTAATTCAATTTCGCAAAACATTTTTGCTGCTCTGTGTTGAAGCGCTTGAAATGACCCAATCTGCACACCAAATTGTTTTCTTTCTTTAAGGTAATTAACTGTGACCTCAAAAGCTTCTTCGGTGTTTCCTAACATCTCTGCTGAAATAGCAATGCGACCTAAATCAAGAATTTTCTCAAGGGTTTCACCGGCTAAGTCTTGCTCGCCCAATAAGGCATTTTGGTCTAATTTAAGATCAGACATCTCAATGTTTGCATAATTTCTAGAATCAGCAGTTGCAATCTTTGTTATATTTAGCCCAGGGCTATCATTGTTTGCAGCAAATACAGAGATTCCATTTGATTCTCCTGATTTACCAGAAGTTCGTACAACTAACAAAACAGTATCAGCACTTGCGCCATCCACAACAAATACTTTTTTTCCATTCAATATCCACCCATCTCCATCAAGAACCGCAGTGGCTTCAATGGCAAAAGGATCATGATGATTGCCTTCGTCAATTGCTAATGCGGTCGTTAGCTCACCAGCTGCTATTTTTGGCAGATAATTTTCTTTTTGTATATCTGAGCCAAGCATATTGATCGCTGAGACTCCAAGAACGGATGTCGATAATATGGGAGAGGGTGTAAGAGTTTTACCCAATTCCTGCATGATTACACTGATACCAGCCATCCCAAATTCTGAACCACCGAATTTCTCAGGAACAAGAATCCCAGACCAGCCCAACTCGACCATTTCTTTCCATACTGACTCATCCCAGCATTGGCTATTTTCATTATCTCGCATTTCTCGAAAATGAGTTACAGGCGTTTTATCTCTAGCAAAACTTTGAGCAGTATCTTTTAAAAACTGTTGTTCTTCTGAAAGTATTAATTTCATATGTTCCTTAGTTAGGTAGATCTAGAACTCTTCTAGAAATAACATTGAGTTGAACTTCAGAAGTCCCTCCCTCAATTGAGTTAGCTTTAGTTCTCAGCCACGCTTTCGTTATGGCTTGCTCATCATCTGAAAAACCCTCGTTTGTCCAACCTAAGCCTTTATTTCCCATGGCGGCAATCATTAGCTCGTAGCGATCTTTGTTATGTTCAGTACCGTAGTATTTGAACATTGATGATGCTGCTGAAGCCTTTGCACCCTCATCTCCAGAGCGCTGCAAGGTTAATCCAAATGCATGCTCTTTCATCTTATGTAATGTAATATTTTCTCTGTGAGCTTGATTGGCTATTTGGCCATTAGTCTCACCTAAATATTTTTTAGCAATGTTTACAACATCTGCTCCAGACCCAGTCCCGCCTCCAGCAAGACCAAAATTGGAAATAAAGTTTCTTTCATGTTGCAAGAGTTTTTTTGCTATCGTCCAGCCAGAATTTTCTACACCAACTAGATTTTCTTTTGGAGCTTTAACATTATCAAAAAAAGTTTCACAAAACGGGGATTTACCACTGATAAGTGTGATTGGTTTGGTGCTAACTCCCTCAGTAGCCATATCAATAAGTAAAAAACTAATTCCATTATGTTTTGGCTCTTTTGGACCAGTTCTAACCAGAGCAAATATCCAATCTGCTTTATCAGCATAGGAAGTCCAAACTTTTTGACCGTTAACTAAATAATGATCGCCCATATCCTCTGCCTTAGTAGAGAGACTAGCCAGATCAGATCCTGAACCAGGCTCGGAGTAACCTTGGCACCATCTAATTTCTCCTTTGATGATTTTTGGAAGATGTTCTCTTTTTTGCTCTTCTGAACCAAATTCAATTATGCATGGTGCTAACATCCATATACCAAAGCTATTTAACGCTGGTCTTGCTTTAATTCTATATAGCTCCTGATGAAGGACTTTGGTTTGATCTCTGTCTAGACCCCCGCCACCATATTCCTTTGGTAAATTGGGAGCAGTCCAACCTTTGTTGCCCATTCTCTCAAGCCATAATTTCGATTCAGGATTAACATATTCTGCATTTCTGCCGCCCCAAACTTCTTCTTCAGGCACGAGCGGAGTCCTCATGGAAGGAGGGCAGTTTTCCTCTAACCAATCCCTAACTTCTTGTCTAAAATGTTCTAAATGTTCCATATTTTTTGATTGCTTGCGCTTATTAAAAGAGCAGTTATTATAATCAAGTAATCATTTTTTTGGTAATTTAAAATATGAAATCATACCAAGCTCCGGAGGCCGGAAAGCCACTTATAGAAGTAGAGTCCCCAACACCTGAGCCAACTGGAAGTCAGGTAATTATTAAAACTATAGCTTGCGGAGTCTGCCATTCCGATGTTCACATACACTCGGGTGCATTTGATTTAGGTGGCGGCAACGAATTACCTGTTCCTGTACCCAATCCATTCACATTGGGCCATGAAGTTTTTGGAGAAGTCGTAGCAGTGGGGCCAGAGGCAACTAACATTAATGTTGGAGATAAAAGGATTGTTTATCCATGGATTGGATGCAGTAATTGTGACGTTTGTGCTAATGGCGATGAACATCTATGTAATACAGGCCCTGTTATTGGCGTTATGCAGCCTGGGGGTTTTGGAGATCATGTTGTAGTGCCAGATTCAAAATATTTACATGATGCAGGAGATACACCTGAACATTTAGCTGGTAGCTATGCCTGTTCAGGTCTAACAGCTTATAGCGCTCTTAAAAAAGGAGCTCCTTACAATTCTGACAATGATTTAATTATCATTGGTGTTGGAGGTGTAGGCATGATGGGTTTACAGATTGCCAAGGCAGCATTCAACTGCAATCCAATCGTTGTAGATGTAGAAAAAGAAAAGCTCAAATTAGCTCTTGAAAATGGTGCATCAGCTGCTATCAATCCCATGGACGAGGATGCAATGATGAAAGTTTTTGAAATCACTGGTGGCAATGCATCTGTTGCCATAGATTTTGTTGGTTCAGAACAGTCAACTGCATTTGGAACTAACCTTTTAAGAAAAGGCGGTAAGTATATCATCGTAGGGCTATATGGAGGCGAGTTAAAACTCCCTTTGCCTCTAATCCCAATCATGGAAAGAGGCGTGCAAGGCTCTTACACTGGTAGTCCAGGTGATATGCATGAGCTGATGGAGCTTGTAAGATCTGGAAAGGTGGATCCAATCCCTGTGGAAAAAAGACCGGCCTCTCAGGCAAATCAGACTTTGGAAGACCTCAAAAATGGCAAAATTCTTGGCAGGGCAGCCCTAATGCACGACTAAAGCTCCTCAACTAGCTTGCTACAGATATTCTGTAACTCATCGTTAATTACTATGTCTGCACTTGAGTCATAACGGGTTTTTTCTCTATTTAAGATAATAAGCTTTGACCCTGATTGCATTGCTAAATTAGGCAGCTTTCCTGCAGGCATTACTTTTAAAGATGAGCCCATAACAATCATTAAATCGCTCTCCTCGACAATTTTTGAGGCATGCATCATATCGATTTCATTCATAGGCTGACCAAAAGAGATAGTGGCTACCTTCACAACGCCACCACAAACAGAGCATTTTGGTAATGGAATTTTAGATTTAATAGCATCATGGAAATCTAAAATATTTTGTTTTGCTTCACACTCCAAGCATGCAGCTTCAATGGCACTACCATGAATCTCTATGATTTTATTTTTACTGACCCCCGATTTTTGATGTAACCCATCAATGTTTTGAGTTATTAAAAAATTGTTTTTTTGCAATCTAATGGTTTTTTCGACAAAAGCATGCCCTATGTTTGGCTTTATGTTTTTAAGAAGCGAATGGAGCTCAATATTTCTCTCCCATGATAACCTTTGCTTTTCTTCACTTAACAAAAATTCTTTGAATTGAATAGGTTTATTTTTAGTCCAAAAACCATTATTACTTCTAAAATCAGGCAGCCCAGATTCTGTGCTTATACCAGCACCAGTTAAAATTACTGTTCGGTCACTAGCTTTTACTAGCCTAATAATTTCATTAAATGTATTCACAAATTTGCTTTTAAATTGACTTCAGAGAGTATAATTGCTCGCATGTTTAAAAATATAGGCATTGTTTCAAAAAAAAGCCTCTCATCAAGTGAATCCTCTATTGTAGGTGGGTTGCTTAGTGTTTTGATGAAAAACACTAAGACTATTTATTCAACCGATCAGATTGATTACGAAGGGGTAGACATTGTCGATCTTGAAAAATTTAATAATTCTGTTGATTTAATAGTTGTATTTGGTGGTGACGGTACTTTATTGGGAGCGGCAAGAAAATTTATCGAAAATGAGATCCCAATCTTAGGAATCAATATGGGTGCTGTTGGTTTTTTAACTGATGTAAATATTGAAAACTTTGAATCAGTCATCAATGATGTTTTCAAGGGCAACTATATCCTTGAAGAAAGAAGTTTAGTTGAAGCGAAATTCTCAGACAAGGAAGTTTTTGGTCTTAACGAAGTATTAATTCATTCTGGATCTTATGCTCAGCTTATGAGATACAGACTATTGATAGATGGGAAAACTGTATATGAACAACGATCAGATGGATTAATCGTTGCAACTCCAACCGGGTCCACTGCATATGCATTATCTGCAGGAGGATCAATAGTTCATCCAGAATTAAATATTTGGAACATTATCCCAATGATGTCACAGAGCCTCTCATCTAGACCCTTAATAGTTTCGAACAAGAAATCTTTGGAAATTCAACTTATCGAAGGGCCTTTAGAGCATGCTATGGTTTGTGTAGACGGTCAAAAAGACATACCTGTTGAATATAATAAATCTATTCATATTTCTAAAAAGGATTCATCTTTAAAAATTATTCATCCATCAGATAATGATTTTTATGAGGCCTGTAGAGAAAAACTTGGTTGGAGCTTAGATATTACTGCCAAGAAAAACCATTAAATTTGAATACTAACTCTCCATACTTTTTTATTATTGCGATTGCTGTATTACTTAGTTTTATTACGAATTTTGGTTTTAGCAGTCTGCTTGAGCCATTTCTTTTTCTAAAAAGTAGTGGATCAAATTTATATCCATCATTTCAGAATACTTACATAGTTTCTCAGGAATGGTGGCGACTCATCTCTCCAACCTTTCTTCATTTTTCACTTACTCACCTAATATTTAATTGTCTATGGATTTATATACTGGGATCAAGAATTGAAATTATTGATGGGAGAGGAATCTTTTTAACTTTATTTTTAATTTCAGGTTTGTCGAGCAATCTTGGACAATATTTTATAACTGGTGATTATCTATTTGGGGGGCTGAGTGGAGCTGTCTATGGCCTTTTAGGATATTGTTTTATATTGGATCTAGACAACAGGGGTCAAAGGTATGATCTGCCAAATGCCTTATACATTTTTATGTTTATTTGGCTATTGATTGGCTTTACAGGATTATTAAAGATTTTTGGTTTTGGAAATGTTGCAAATATCGCTCATTTAGTTGGTATGATAGCTGGGTTTATACTTGGCATAATAGCTAGATACACTTTAAAGTTTTAATTAGCATGAACAAAATAACTAAAGCAGTATTCCCTGTAGCAGGCCTAGGTACCCGGTTTTTACCGGCTACTAAAGCGATTCCAAAAGAAATGCTCCCAATTATTGACAAGCCATTAATAGAATATGCTGTTGAAGAGGCTGTGAATGCTGGCATTGCTGAGATTATATTTATTACCAGCCATACCAAAAGAGCGATAGAGGATCATTTTGATCAAAACTTTGAACTTGAAGAAAAGCTTCAAAATGCTGGTAAAGATGGTTTTTTAGAAAAAATTAACCGAGATATTTTTAGGGATGTTAAATTCACTTATGTAAGACAAAAAACACAAAATGGACTTGGTGATGCTATTTTACATTCAGAGCATTTAATTCAAGAAGAGGCTTTTGCGATAGTTCTAGCAGATGACTTAATAATTAATAATCCATCATGTATGTCTCAATTGATCTCATCATATGATGAACACCAATGTTCCATCGTTGGTGTAAACGAGGTTCCACAAAATGAAATAGAAAAATATGGCGTCATCTCTATTGATGAATCCTCCTCGACAAAAACCTCATTTTTTTTAAACGATATTGTCGAAAAACCAAAAACCAATCCACCTTCAAATCTAGCAGTGGTTGGAAGATATGTTCTTTCTAGCAACATCTTTAAGTATTTAAAAAATCTTAAGCCCAGTGTTGGTGGCGAAGTTCAACTTACAGATGCAATTAAGCTAATGCTCAATGATGAAAAAGTAGTGGGACATTTATATGAAGGTAAAAAATTTGACTGTGGTTCTAGGCATGGTTATGTGAATGCCATTAAACATCTCGCCAAAGAACTTTTTGATGATTAAGGTGAATATGGATACTTTTAGATGAGGATTGCATTATTTCTTTTAAGATTACTGCCTCCTGAAATATCTCACTCCATAGCTCTAAATGCTCTAAATTTTCTATATAAATATAATCTCATTAGCATTCTTTTTCCCTATGAAGATTCGTCAGAGTCATTCGAATTCAAAGGTTTAATTTTTAAAAATAGACTCGGAATTGCAGCGGGGCTTGATAAAAATGGTGATTTTATTGACTGTCTAGGCGCATTGGGCTTTGGCTTCATTGAGGTAGGTACAGTTACACCTCTGGCTCAATCAGGCAACCCAAAGCCAAGGATCTTTCGTTTTCCTGGTCAGGGAGCAATTGTTAATAAGCTTGGATTTAATAATAAAGGAGTTGATTATTTAGTTAAAAAGATAAAGTTGAGGAATTTTAATGGAATTTTGGGTGTCAACATTGGTGCCAACAAGACTTCAGAGGGCCAGAAAAGAGTTGATGATTACATAGAGTGTTTTAAAAAAGTTTTCCCATATGCTGACTATATTACAGTTAATATTTCTTCACCTAATACACCTAATTTAAGATCGTTGCATAAACAAGAAAATTTTTTGCCTTTATTTGAGGCTTTAAATTTAGCTCGTAAAGAGAAGCAATATCATAAACCTATATTTATTAAACTTTCACCAGATGAAGATGAGCAAATTATTACTGGAATCATAGAAGCAATTAAGAAATTTGAATTTGATGGGGTAATTACCTCTAATACCACAATTGAAAAAGATAATTTAAGATATTATGGTCGAAGTAATCTCGAAGGAGGGTTGTCAGGCAAACCCTTGCTAGAAAAATCAAATGAGCTTTTGAAATTAGCTCATTCATACGCTCCAAATTTACTTAAAATTGGAGTAGGCGGCGTTGATTGTAAAGAAAGTTTTAATTCAAAATTGGATAAAGGTGCTTCTTTGGTTCAAATTTATACAAGTTTTATTTATCACGGCCCTAAAATTGTAGGGAAGCTGCTTAGATAAAGTTTTATGGAACCTTTCATTGCTATTTTTGTCATTCTTTTTTTAATTGGTGCAATCGGTTTTTTGAAGCCATCAAAAAAAATGAAGTCTCTCAGCCGAGTTAGAACTCAAGCTGCAAAAGAAGGATTTAAGATTGGATCAACCAATGAGCTAAGAAAAAAATTCAAAAATTGGAATCCTGAGGTTGCAATATATCAAATTAAAAATTCTTCAGAATTAAAAAATTTACACTATCTGAGAAAAGAAAATAAGCTTGAACTTTACAAGCCAATTTCATTTAAATATGAAAAAAATTTTGAAATGATCGAGAAAAAAATTTCTAAATTACCATCTTCTGTACTTGAAATTATTTTTTATCAGTCCAATATAGCAATCGTTTGGAATGAATTGATTGGTATTGAAGAGCTTCTTAAAATAAAAGAAGCTTTATTAGAAATATGAATTTTTACAAATTTTAGTTGAATAATATATGTCAAAAACCCTAGTTATAGTTGAGTCACCCGCTAAAGCTAAAACTATTTCTAAGTATTTAGGTTCTGACTATATTGTAAAGTCTAGCGTTGGTCATATTAGAGATCTTCCAAAGGGAAAGTCTAAAAAACCTGCACAAAGAAATACCATTCCTAAAGATCTTCCCGATGATGAGAAGAGAAGGCTAAAAAAAATTAATGAGCGTAAACGACTCGTTAGAAGGATGGGAATTGATCCTGATAATGGCTGGACAGCAAATTATGAAATCATTCCTGAAAAAGCAAAAGTTATTAAAGAATTAAAAACTGCAGCAAAGTCTGTAGATTCAATTTATCTTGCAACTGATCTTGATAGAGAGGGTGAGGCCATAGCTTGGCATCTTCAAGAAGCGCTGGGAGCAGACAAATTTAATTACTCGAGAGTTAGATTTAATCAAATTACAAAAGATGCAATCTTAGAATCTTTTGAAGATCCAAAAGAGATAGATGCAAATCTTGTTGAAGCTCAACAAGCAAGAAGGTTTTTAGATAGAGTCGTTGGTTTTGAATTATCTCCACTTTTATGGGCAAAAATTGCCCGTAATTTATCAGCTGGAAGAGTCCAATCTGTAGCATTAAGACTTTTGGTAGAACGAGAGCATAGCATTCAAAAGTTTAAGCCTGATGAGTTTTGGGAGATTTCATTTAACGCACAAAATGATAAAAATCATGGTATCGCATTTAATCTGAATAGAAAAAAATCAGATCCGCTGTTGCAAGCTGAGGAGTCAAAAAAAATTGAAGAATTGATTAGATCATCAGATTTGCTTATAAGTGAGGTAACCCAAAAACCAGTTAAGGTTAAACCAAAACCTCCTTTTATCACTTCAACACTTCAGCAAGCGGCAAGTACAAAGCTAGGTTTTAATGTAAAGAGAACCATGAGAACCGCCCAAAAACTCTATGAAAATGGTCTTATTACTTATATGAGAACAGATGCTCCTGCTTTGTCTCCTGAATCAATTGCTGACGCAAGAATGTATGTCGAAACTAATCTTGGAGACGAATATCTTACTAATGCTCCAAGAATATATTCTTCAAGTGAAAATGCGCAAGAAGCTCATGAGGCAATAAGGCCCACAAATGCATCAACCAAATCAGAAGGTTTAATCTCCTCGTCAGATGAGGAAAAAAAATTATATGAGTTAATTTGGCAACAATTTATAGGATCACAATTACCTGATGCAGAATATTTGGCTACTAACGCAAAAATACAATTAGAAGAATATATTTTTTCCGCAACTGGAAGAGAAGTTGTGTTTGATGGCTTCACAAGAATTGTAAAGTCAAAGTCTGATGATCAAGAGGCGAATATTTTACCCCCACTTGAAGTTAATCAGCAATTAACCCTGAGGGATTTAGATAATAAGCAAAAGTACACTAAGCCTCCAGCAAGGTTTTCTGAAGCAGCGTTAGTAAAAGAATTAGAGAAAAGAGGAATTGGAAGACCTTCTACCTATGCAAATATTATTTCTACGATTCAGGATAGAGGATATGTTGAGATCCAAAATAGACGATTCTTTGTTAAAAAAATTGGAATGATTGTTACTGATAGGCTTGTAAGCAGCTTTGATGACATCATGGATTACAGTTTTACTGCTAATTTTGAAAATGAGTTAGATAGAATTGCAAATGGTGAGTTGAATTGGAAAGAAGTTTTAAACTCTTATTATTCTGCCTTTCAGGATGACCTTTTATCAGCAATGGATGAAGAAAATGGTATGATTCCCAATCTTCCCACGATGACAAATATCAATTGTCCTGAATGCAAAAAAAATAAATTAACTATTAGAAATGCTAGTAATGGAGTTTTTCTAGGATGTGCTGGGTATAGTTTACCAGGCGATGAGCAATGCAAAAAAACTTTGAATCTTATCTCAGGCGATGAGGCTGTTAGTGTTGATGATCAAGAGGAAGCAGAGCATTTAGTTACAAAACGCCGTTGTCCAAAATGTGATCTGAGTATGGACAATTATCTTTTAGATGAAAATCATAAACTGCATGTCTGTTCGAACAATCCTGATTGTGATGGATTTTCAGTTGAAGAAGGCACATTTAAAATTAGAGGATATGATGGCCCAACGTTATCTTGTCATAAGTGCGGATCTGAAATGCAACTAAAAACTGGTAGGTTTGGAAAATATTTTGGCTGCATGAATGATGATTGTGGTGCAACCAGAGCACTTCAAAGAAATGGAGAGCCAAAACCCATTGTCATGGAACCAATTACTACCAACATTCCTTGCATTAAATTTGAAGATATTTATTTATTAAGAGATAGCATGAAAGGACTTTTTTTAGCGGCCAGTAAATATCCAAAAAACAGAGAAACTCGCGCGCCATCTGTTGAGGAATTTAATCAAGCAGTAACTGAGGAGACCTTACTTGATGCATGTAAGTATCTAGAAGATCAAGGTAAGCATATACATCTTTTAGATGCACCTAAAAAAGATATTGATGGGAACCCATATATCATTAGATATAATAAGGTTGAGGATACTCATTATCTTGCTTCTGAGAAAGATGGCAAAAAAACTGGGAATACTGCCTCTCATAATGGCGATAAGTGGGTTGAAGTTTCTAAATAAATATTCCTTGAATAAACTTAATTAGTTCATATATCAATATCGAAACCTTTCAATATTTACGAGAAGGGTGTTACAGTTTAATAATAAATATTTATGTCTAATTACCTAGAGCTTACCCAACTTCCTGACGGCACAATTGTTTTAAGGAGATCCGATGATCATGATAATCCAATAGTAAAGATTGAGTTCTCAGGCGAATCAAAGGAATTTTTAAATGGTGCAGAACTTTCAGTTGCCAAAGAAATGATTAGAGCTGGAATAGAGAGCGTTAGCGGTAATTCAATCGATTTCGATGATTTTTTTGATAGTGAAAAAAATAGCTTAAGAAAAAAACCAGTAGTTCTTCATTAGTGAGTTCTAATTAAACCAACACTCTTGCCTTCAACAAATGCTTCTTGTTCTCTTAGGTCAACTTCAATTGTTGAGAAATCTTTATTAGCTGGAATTAACTCAAGACTATGATTGGTTTTTTTGAAATATTTTAAAGTTACCTCATCTTCAAGCCTAACAACAACTAAATCACCATTTTTTACATTTGTAGTTTTTTTAATTGCTACCAAATCATCCTCATGAATTCCTGCCTCAATCATGCTGAGACCTTTCACTTTCAAAAAATAATCAAAACTGTCAGAAAACATATTTGGGTCGCAAGAGATTCTTTTTTCAATATTTTCTTCAGCAAGGGTGGGAGATCCAGCTGCAACAAGTCCAATGACTGGCATTTGCTCTCCAGTTTGCTCGAAAGATTGCTGGCTTTTGACAATAGATATTCCTCTTGAAGAGCCACTTTGAATTGAAATATAGCCTTTCTTTTCAAGAGCTCTAAGATGCATTTCTGCCGCATTGGGAGATTTAAAGCCTAACTCTTTGCATATTTCAGCTCTAGTCGGTGGAAAACCAGTTTTATTGAGATAAACTTCTACACAAGCTAAAACTTTTGTTTGTTGTTTTGTTAATTCTTTCATATTATTTATACTGTATATTTTTACAGTATATAAATTTTGGTAGATAACTGCAACTCTCTTTAAAATATGAATTCAAAATTAGTAATCGGCATTTCATCAAGAGCACTCTTTGATTTAAGTCAAAGCCATCAAATCTTTGAGAGTGATGGAGTTGAGGCTTATCGCACTCATCAAATTGAAAATGAAAACGAAATACTTTACCCAGGAGAGGCATTTAACCTCGTAACTAAGATATTAAAAATTAATGAGCGTTATGAGTCTGCTGATAGAATAGAAGTCATTCTATTGTCTAGAAATACTGCAGACACTGGTCTTAGGGTTTTTAATTCAATTGAAGCTCACAAACTTGATATCAGTAGAGCTGTATTCTGCGGCGGGGAAAGCCCATATAAGTATGTGAAAGCATTTGGAGTAGATTTATTTTTATCTAGTAGTAAAGACGACGTCAAAATGGCTATTGAAAATAATGTCCCATCTGCAAGAATTATTCCATCAAAAACCAAGAAAAAAATTAAAGATGGCGATTTGCTTAAGATTGCTTTTGATGGTGATTCAGTAATTTTTTCTGATGAATCTGAGAAAGTTTTTCAGGAAGAGGGGCTTAAAGCTTTTTTAGATAATGAACGAAAGAAAAAATCTATGTTGAAGGCTGGGCCTTTTAAATCATTTTTAGTTGAGCTGAATAAACTTCAATCCGAATTAGACGGAGGTGAAAATCCTATTAGAACAGCCCTTGTTACTGCCAGATCAGCTCCATCTCATAAGCGAGTTATTAAAACCCTTAGAAAATGGGGAGTTAGAATTGATGAGTCTCTTTTTTTAGGAGGCATGAATAAATCAGAATTTTTAAAATCATTTGAAGCCGATATTTTTTTTGATGACCAGCAACAAAATATTGAGGATGCATCTGCAAAAGTAACTTCAGCTCATGTACCATTCGGGATTAAAAATAGGAATTAATCATGGATATAGTTTGTTTTGATATGGAGGGAACCCTTACTCCAGAAATATGGGAACAAGTTGCTGCTGATTCTGGAATCTCTGAGTTAAATAAAACCACCAGAGATATTCCCTCATATTCTGATCTAATGGATTACAGAATTGAAATAATGAAAGAGCATAATCTAAAGTTAGCGGACATAATAAAGGCAACTGAGAAATTAGACTTGCTTGATGGGGCTCTAGATTTTTTAAATCAGGTAAGGCAAGAGTTTCAAGTTGTAATTTTGTCTGATACTTTTCATGAAATTGCATATCCGTTAATGGAAAAGCTTGGTTATCCTCTTTTGCTTTGTCACACTCTTGATGTTGATACTGAGGATAATATTCTTGGCTATAAATTAAGAGATCTCCAGGCGAAAAAACAAGCAATCTTAGGCTTTCAGTCTATGGGCTATAGATGTTTAGCTGCAGGAGATTCCTTCAATGATTTGCAAATGTTCGAGGTCGCTGATCAAGGCTTCTTTATCAATGCGCCTGAAGCTATATCAAGTTCAATGCCTGAAATCCCATCTTTTAATGCATATTCAAATCTCTTAAGTGCTTTAAGGAGCTATAATTAACACTTATGGATAATCCATTTTCACTTAATAACTTTTCAAGACCAAAGCTAGAGATGCCTGGTAATGAGAAAAAACTTTTGCTTCATAGTTGCTGTGCTCCATGCGCCGGAGAGATTATGGAGGCTGTAGCAGCATCAGATATCCAAACAACAGTTTATTTTTATAACCCAAACATTCACCCGAAAGAAGAGTATGAGATTCGTAAGGATGAAAATAAGAGATTTTGTGACAAGCTAGGATTCGATTTTGTTGATGCGGATTATGATGAGGAAAATTGGTTTGAGAGAATAAAAGGTTTAGAAAATGAACCTGAAAGAGGCAAAAGGTGCACTCAATGTTTTGATATGAGATTTGAGAGATCTGCTCTATACGCCCATGAAAATAATTTCAAGGTTTATGGGACTACGCTTGGAATTTCTCGTTGGAAAAATATGGAACAAATCAATGATTCGGGTTTAAGGGCTGCACAGCGCTATGAAGATGTTCATTATTGGGATTTTAATTGGCGAAAAAAAGGCGGTGCATCTCGAATGATTGAGATTTCAAAAAGAGAAAAGTTTTATCAACAAGAATACTGTGGCTGCGTTTACAGTTTAAGGGATACAAATAAGTGGCGCCAGGAAAATAATAAAGATCGAATTATCAGAGGCATCAAATTTTATAATTAATTTGGGAAACATACCCCTGGCAAAGTACAATACGAATCAATGAATACTCCGGGGCAAAAATTTAGAGAAGCAATAGCAGAAAACAATCCTTTGATGGTAGTTGGTGCCGTCAATGCATATTGTGCGAAAATGGCAGAAAGTGCCGGCCATAAAGCCCTGTATCTTTCTGGATCAGGGGTTGCAACTGCATCTTTTGGACTGCCAGATTTAGCCATCACAACTTCAAATGATGTTGCTGAAGATTCAAGAAGAATTACTCAAGCAACAAACCTCCCTCTTTTGATTGATATTGACACTGGTTTTGGTGGTGCATTTAGCATTGGAAGAACTATCAAAGAGATGATTTCTGCAGATGTTGCAGCTGTTCATATTGAAGATCAAGTGACTCAAAAAAGATGTGGCCATAGGCCAAATAAAAATCTAGTCGACAAAATTGAAATGAGTGATCGAATTAAAGCCGCAGTTGATGCTCGAACAGATGAAAGTTTTTTCATTATGGCGAGAACTGATTCCTATGCATCTGAAGGAATAGAAGGTGCTATTGATAGATGCAAAGAATACATTGCAGCTGGAGCAGATGGATTGTTTTTAGAAGCTGTATCTAGTTTAGAGGATTACAAGCAATTTAAGGATGCATTACAAGTTCCACTTCTTGCAAATATTACTGAATTTGGAAAAACACCTCTTTTTACTGCAAAGGAGCTTGCATCAGTTGGAGTTGATATAATGCTATTTCCTTTATCTGCTTTTAGAGCAATGAATAAAGCTGCAGAGGGCGTGTATCTAGACATTATTGCAAACGGATCTCAAGCAAATTCAATTGATAAAATGCAGACAAGAGATGAACTGTATGAGTATTTAAACTATCATTCATTTGAACAAAAGTTAGATGAATTATTTAAAAGGAAGGAGAATAAGTAAATGGTTAAGAAGTTAGAGGGTGCTGGGCTCCGAGGTCAAGTTGCAGGTGAGACATCACTTTGTACGGTTGGGCAAGAAGAAGGGTTGGCTTATAGAGGCCATAAAATTGAGACATTAGCTGAAAAAGGAACATTTGAGGAGGTTGCTTATCTTCTTCTTTATGGCAAATTGCCAAATGCGTCAGAATTATCAGATTATAAATCTTTATTAAAAAGTTTAAGAGATCTTCCAGATGCATTGAAGAAAGTTCTTAGAGAAATCCCTGCCTCAGCTCACCCAATGGCGGTAATGGCAACCGGATGTTCGATGCTGGGAAATCTCGAGCCTGAGGAATCTATGGATGCTCAAATGGATTCTATCAATCGAATGGTTGCAACCATGCCATCGATAGTTACTTACTGGTATAAGTTTTCTCATGATGGTGAAGATATTAGTTTGGTAAATGATGAAGATACAATGGCCGGTCATTTTCTACACATACTTCATGGTAAGTCTCCGTCAGATCTTCATAGGCGAGTCATGGATGCTTCTTTGGTCCTATATGCTGAGCATGAATTTAATGCATCTACTTTTACTGCTAGAGTTTGTGCATCCACAATGTCAGATATTTTTTCTTGTGTTGTAGCCGCTATAGGTTCCTTAAAAGGCCCTCTGCATGGTGGAGCTAATGAAGCTGCAATGGAAATGATTGAAAACTGGAAGACAAGAGATGAAGCAAAAGCAAATATCTTGGATATGCTTGCTAACAAGGGAAAAATCATGGGTTTTGGTCATGCTATTTACTCTGAAAGAGACCCAAGAAACGCTGTAATAAAAGAATTTTCTAAAGAGTTATCTCAAGAATACGGAGATGATTCCTTGTATCAGGTCTCAGAAGAAGTCGAGAAGGTAATGTGGGATGAGAAGAAATTATTTCCCAATGCAGATTTTTTTCATGCTTCTGCCTATTTCTATTTAGGAATTCCAACAAAACTCTTTACTCCAATCTTTGTAATGTCACGAGTAACGGGTTGGACTGCTCACTGTATGGAGCAAAGAGCCAATAATAGAATTATTAGACCAAGCGCAGAATATACAGGTCCCGAGACTTCTGTTTGGATTGACATCGAAGATAGGGAGTAAATCATGTCAAATAATGTTGAGCTGAATATAAGGTCAGGTCCTGACTCTTTGCTTCTAGAAATTGCAGAATATGTATCAAAGCAAGATATTAGTTCCAAGCTTGCCCTTTCAACTGCTCGAAACTGTTTAATTGATACCATTGGATGTGGCCTATTGGCATTAACTTTTCCAGCATGCACAAAAATGCTTGGTCCTATTGTTCCTGGCACCAATGTGCCTAATGGTGTAAGAGTTCCAGGAACTAATTTTTTACTTGATCCCGTGAAAGGTGCATTTGATATAGGATGCATTATTCGATGGCTTGATTATAACGATACTTGGCTGGCCGCAGAATGGGGACATCCTTCAGATAATTTGGGAGCTATTCTCTCAATAGCTGATTACGTTTCTCAAGAAAATGTTGCTGCTGGTAAAGACCCATTAACAATGCGAGATGTATTGGAGTGCATGATTATGGCGCACGAAATACAAGGAGTATTAGCTCTTACAAATAGTTTTAATCGGGTTGGCCTCGATCATGTTCTGCTTGTAAAAGTTGCATCAACGGCGGTTGTTACAAAGTTGCTTGGCGGGAATACTGATCAAATTATGGATGCTGTTAGTCAAGCATGGGTAGATGGGCAAAGTCTAAGAACCTATCGTCATGCTCCTAATGCTGGTTCTAGGAAAAGTTGGGCTGCTGGCGATGCCACTAGCAGAGCGGTTAGACTGGCGCTCATTACTCTTTCTGGAGAAATGGGATATCCAAGTGTTTTGTCTGCTCCAACATGGGGTTTTGAAGATGTTTCATTTAAGGGTGAAAAACTTTCTTTAAGCCAACCTTTTGGTTCATATGTTATGGAAAATGTTCTCTTTAAGATTAGTTTCCCTGCTGAATTTCATGCGCAAACAGCTGTTGAAGCTGCAGTTACACTTCATCCTCAAATTAAAGATAGACTGGATGAAATTTCCAATATTGAAGTTACTACACATGAGTCTGCGATAAGAATAATTTCTAAATCTGGTAAGTTAAATAATCCAGCCGATAGAGATCATTGTTTGCAATACATGATCGCAATAGGATTAATTCACGGAGATCTTATAGCAGAACATTATGAAGATGATGTTGCCAGTGATCCAAGGGTGGATGCGCTCAGAGAAAAGATGACAATCAAAGAAGATAAAAGATATACAGATGAATATCTAGAGGCTGATAAAAGATCTATAGCAAATAAAATTCAAATATTCTTCAGTGATGGCTCTTCAACAGATGCTATCGAGGTCGAATATCCTATAGGTCATAAGCGCAGAAGAGAGGAAGGAATCCCAGTTCTAGAAAATAAATTTAAGAATAATCTAGGAAAGATTTTTGAAGATGAAAAAGTAAATTCCATTTTATCAAAATGCCTTGATCAAGATCAGCTTGAGGCTATGAGCGTCCTAGATTTTCAACAATTGTTTGCTGTAAAAGAAAACTCTTTTTAAAGACTTGTTGGAATAAACCTTAGGGCTTCTTGGCTAAATAAAAATGTCTGGTCTGAGTAATGAACCGAAGATTCATTTCTTGATGATCCATAGTTATGCATGCCATAAATTACTTTGCCGCTGTCTTCTTCGGCAATAATAAAAAATAAACCATCACCTCCTGACATGTTTAAACTTTTAGTATCAGAGTTTGGTGATCCATAAACGGCTCTTAGTGTATCGACCGAGCCTTGAATTGGATAGGTTCTAGATCCTCTTGAAATGGTATTAATTTTACTCCATGGATCGGTATAGTTTCTTTGAATTTCTTTAAATAAGCTGTCGCATTCTTTTTTTGCCGCTTGATAAGTTGGTGTAGGCTTACTATTCATTTCTGAAATCCATTCTTGAGCCATAAAACACATACCTAGGGCAGCATAAGTATTGTTAAAGTCAGTTTTTCCATTCCATTTTTGCAATGCCAGCTTAAGATTTGTGTCATATTCTATAATCGATTCTAGGTATTTATATTGCCGTGAATTTTTTGAGTAGGAGTTATCAAACTTAATTGCAATAAATTTATCAAGATCAATACTCTCATTAATGGAAAGAAGCTCATTAGCAACATAAGATCTATTTGTAAGTCTTTGTTCAAAATGTACATTCTTTTTCATTGATTTTTCTTTTAAAGAATGCTCCCCCATTACCGAAAATGGATTCTGATTTGTGCTTTGAATCCAACCATTTGAAGGATTAATAAATTTGGGAAGATTATTCACTAAGTCCTTTTCATCCCAAATATCTTTCGAGCTAGAGCTGCTTATAATCTGTCTTGCTTTCAAGGCATCATTCCGATTCGGGATTCTTCCATTATAAAAATATCCAATATTTCTATCGGAATCCATTGTCACAAAATTAAAGCTGGGTATTTTTCTTTTCGCAAGTTGCTTCTCAAATTCATATACATTTTTTGTCTTGCTTATTTCATACCAACCCTCTATTTCATTGAAAGAGCTCTGGTTAATATGCCTAAGAGCAAAATATTTTCCATTAATCTCTATTACAGGACCAAATTTTGAATATCTAAATTTTTGTTTTGTGCTCCATCTCAAAAAACCAAAAAGTTTAAATGTTAACTTATCCTCTTCGATTTCAAATGATTCCCATTTATCATCAATTAAATATTGATCGGCATTATTTGGATTTATTATTAGTTCAAAAATATCCATAACATCAGGACGATTTACAGTTGCGCCCCAACCAATGTTTTTATTAAAACCAACATTTATTAAAAAAGATCCTGGAAAGTTGCCACCATGCCCATGCCATCCGGATTCGCTCTCAATATTTAATTCATACCAACCCACTGGTCCCGATAAGGGTTGATGAGAGTTAATAAGTAGGTATGAGGCATTTGAATCTGTTTTCGTAGAATTGATTGCTATTGCATTTGAACCCGTTGGAATTGATGTTTCATCTTGCGCAGTCATTTGCGCTAAATCTCTTTCTAAACCAGCAAAAAATAGATGCTGAATATATGATCCCGCAAGCACATCATCCTGGGTGACAGGATGAATAGATAGGTCTACTTTATCTGGATGTTTATTCGCATACATATTGACACCATCCGCATATGCCTGAGCCATCGAAAGTATATTTTGAGAGAGTTGTTGTTTCCCAATATCTTTTACCTTGGAATGAATTTTTAATAATCTGACTAGGTAGTCTGTATCGATGCTATCAAGACCATTGTAAATTGCATTTTTACCTCGGTACAAAGGCATTAACTCAACAAGGTCCTCATATGCATCCTCTGCATGAACTAAACCTATTCCATACGCAACATCTTGATCAGTCTTACCCTTGATATATGGAATGCCCCAAAAATCTCTATCAATTGAAACGTTGTATTGATTGCTAATTTTGTATGTTGAATTCTTATTAGTTATTGCACATGAGCCTTGCATCAGAATTATGAAAGCAAAGAGTATGGCAGCACTTGAAATTTTTTTTATCATCACAAATATCATTGTAATAGTTTCTCATAAAAAATATTTTACAATCATGCAAAAAAATATCTTGATAATAGGTTGCAACTCCGCTATTGGTAAAGAGGTTATTCAGTTATCTACTCAACAGGGGGATAACATTATTGCTACCTCGAGATCACCAATTGATATATCAGTAAATCAATTTATTCAATTAGATCCAAATGGTGATTTGTCTGACTTAGACTCTTTACCAGAATCAATTGATGGGTTGCTATATTGTCCTGGTTCAATTTCACTAAAATCAATTCAAAGAATGGATATTTCAGATATCAGAGAAGATTTAAGTATTAATTTCGAAGGAGCCTTTAATATCATTAAAAAAGTTTTGCCTAATCTAAAAAAAGACAATGGTGCCTCAGTAGTATTTATTTCATCTGTAGCCGCCAGTACCGGAATGACATTCCATTCATCCATTGCGGCTTCAAAGTCTGCGCTAGAAGGTTTTGCTAGGAGTCTATCAGCTGAGCTTGCTCCAAGAGTAGCGGTAAATTGCATTGCTCCATCTCTAACTGATACTCCAATGGCTGAGCACCTTATCGATAATGAAAAAAAATTAAAGTCTTCTGAAGAGAAGCATCCGCTCAATACAATTGGAGACCCAACTCGGATTGCTGCAGTTATATACAACCTTTTTTCTGCCAAAGATAATTGGATTACTGGCCAAACAATTAACATTGATGGCGGCCTATCAACCCTTAGATAGGCTCTAATAAGCTTTTTGGTCTATAATTCCGCGTATGTCAGGGAATACATTTGGAAAATTATTTCAAGTTACAACTTTTGGGGAAAGCCATGGGAAGGCGCTTGGGTGCATTGTAGATGGTTGTCCGCCTCAATTGGAGCTCTCGCCTGAAGATATTCAATCTGAACTAAATCGAAGAAAACCTGGCCAGTCTGATGTTACAACTCAAAGGAAAGAGGATGATACTGTAGAAATTTTGTCAGGTGTTTTTGAGGGCAGAACCTTGGGGACCCCCATCAGTCTAATTATTTACAACCAAGATCAAAAATCAAAAGATTACTCTAATATTAAAGATGTTTTCCGACCCAATCATGCTGATATTACCTATCAAGCAAAATATGGTCATCGAGATTACAGAGGTGGTGGTCGATCAAGTGCCAGAGAGACTGCTATGAGAGTAGCAGCAGGAGCAATTGCTAAAAAATATCTTAATCAGCATGGTATTAATGTTGAGGGTTATGTTAGTCAAATAGGCGCTATTTCAGCAGACACCATCAATTTAAAAAATGCTAAATCGAACAAGTATTTTTTTGCCGATGATTCTAAGTTAGACGCTCTCAATTCTATGTTTGATGAACTAATTGAAGAGGGCAACTCAGTTGGAGCAAAGCTTGGGGTTAAAGTTATAAATTGTCCTATTGGTCTTGGCGAACCAGTTTTTGACAAGCTTGATGCAGATTTAGCAAAAGCTATTATGAGCATTAATGCCGTCAAATCTGTCAGTATTGGTAATACTCACAATATTTTAGACCTTAAAGGCTCTGAAGTAAGAGATGAGATGACAAAAGATGGCTTTAAATCAAACAATGCTGGAGGGATCTTGGGTGGGATAACAAATGGAGATCTGATTGAGTTAGAGTTTATTATCAAACCAACATCCAGCATAAAATCAAAAGGCCAGACCATTAATGCTGCTGGTGACGAAGTAGAGGTTGAAGTAACAGGTCGACATGACCCATGTGTTGGGATTCGAGCAGTTCCTATTGCAGAGGCTATGGTAAATTTGGTTATTATGGATCACTTTCTAAGAAACCAAGCTCAGTGCGGAAAAATTCATCAATCAACGCCGTTTAAAAAATAAGATGCCTGCTACTCTATATGACAAGCTCTGGGATGAGCATCTAGTCCAAACGGAGGATACCAACGAGTCATTAATTTACATTGATAGGCATTATCTTCATGAGGTTACTTCGCCTCAAGCCTTTGAAGGGCTAAGGCACAAGAATCTAAGACCATGGCGACTTGATGCAAACGTTGCCACTCCAGATCACAATGTTCCTACTGATCGAGGGGATGCATTTAATGCTGAATCAATTAAAGATCAAGTGGCTAAAATTCAAGTGGTTGAGCTTGATAAAAACTGTAACAATTTTGGCATACATCAATTTGATATAACTTCAAATAAACAAGGAATAGTTCATGTTATGGGTCCTGAGCTTGGGTACACACTGCCTGGCATGACAATTGTATGTGGCGACTCTCATACTTCAACACACGGTGCATTTGGTTGTTTAGCCATGGGTATAGGAACATCCGAAGTCGAACATGTTTTAGCAACTCAATGTTTAAAAATCACTAAGCTAAAAAACATGCAAATTAATTTTAATGGTAGTCTGCAAAAAGGTGTTACCTCAAAAGATATTGTTTTGCATTTAATCAAATTAATTGGAACTGCTGGAGGTACAGGCCATGCTATTGAGTTTTCAGGCTCATATATTAAATCCGCTTCAATGGAATCTAGGATGACAATTTGCAATATGGCTATTGAAGCTGGAGCTAAGGTTGGCCTTGTTGAGGTTGATGCAATCACCTTGGATTATGTTAAAAAGCATTCTAATTTGTCGGACTTAATCTTTAGTCAGGCTTGCGAATATTGGGAGACTTTAAAATCAGATTCAGATGCAAATTTTGATCAAACAATTAATATCGATGTCTCAAAGATAAAGCCACAAGTTACTTGGGGCACTTCTCCTGAAATGACCATAGATTTTGATGCAGAGATTCCATCTCAAGAGGATGTAGATGAATCAAATCATGAGAATTTATTGCTTGCTAAAGCCTACATGGGTCTCGATGGATCAAAGTCTCTGCAAGATTTAAGTTTTGATAAAATTTTTATTGGTTCTTGTACTAACTCACGAATTGAGGACTTGCGTGATGCAGCATCTGCAATAGAGGGAAAGAAAATTTCAAAAGATATCACTGAAGCTATAGTGGTACCTGGTTCAGGTATGGTCAAAGCGCAGGCAGAAGATGAAGGCCTTGATAAAATTTTTATTGAAGCGGGCTTTTTATGGCGCGATCCTGGTTGCTCTATGTGTTTAGGAATGAACCCCGATCAATTAAAGCCTTATGAGCGTTGTGCATCAACTTCCAACAGAAATTTTGAAGGTAGACAAGGCAATCTTGGAAGAACTCATTTAATGAGCCCTTTGATGGCAGCATTAACAGCAATAAACGGTAAAATAACTGACCCATCATGAGTAATTCAATTATTAAGGGTATCGTAGCAACTTTTGATAGAGATAATATTGATACTGATCAAATTATTCCAACTGAGTATCTTAAATCTATTAAAAAATTTGGCTTTGGAGATTTTCTTTTTGATGGATGGAGATATTTAGACGAAGGACGATTAGATATGACTGCAGATGATCGGTCTAAGAACAATGATTTTATTTTAAATAAAGAGCCTTATACAAATGCTAAAATTTTATTAACTAGGGATAATTTTGGTTGCGGCTCAAGTAGAGAACATGCTGTCTGGGCATTAAGAGATTTTGGTTTTAAGTCAGTCATTGCTAGCTCTTTTGGAGATATTTTTTACAATAATTGTTTTAAGAATTCAGTTCTTCCAATTAAACTTTCGAAAGAACAAATTAATCATCTTTTTGAGGTTTCTAACTTTTCACCAGTTAGCTTTGAAATTGATTTATTAAAAAAAGAGCTCAAGTATAAAGACGACTCCTCATATATGTTTGATGTTAAGGATAGCCTACTTGATCGAATTATTAATAATTTAGATGATGTTGATATGACTTTAAAACATGAAAAGCATATTCAAGCTTTCGAGCAAAAAAGAAGAAACCAAAGACCTTGGCTTTTTGATTACAGTAACTAAGCGAAACAATGACAAAAAAAATATTAATTCTTCCTGGAGACGGTATAGGTCAAGAAGTTACCTCTTCAATGAGTGAAGTTTTGCATTATCTAATCGATGAGCAAAGCCTAGACTTTCAAATATCAGAGAGAAAAGTTGGCGGATCCTCTTATGAAGAATTTGGTACACCTTTAACTGATGAAACTCTTAAGATTGCGCAAAACTCCGATGCAATTTTATTTGGAGCTGTTGGGGGTCCGCAGTGGGATAATCTTGAGTGGGATGTTCGACCAGAGCAAGCTTTGCTAGGATTACGTAAATCTCTTGGTTTGTTCGCTAATCTTAGGCCTGCGTTCTTATTCAATGAGCTTGCATCTGCATCCCCGCTAAAAAATCACATTATAGAAGATTTAGACATTCTAATAGTTCGAGAACTAACCGGCGGAGTATATTTTGGAGAGCCAAGAGGTATTGTTGAAAATGAAACTCCTAAATATGGTTTTAATACTATGATCTATAACGAAGATGAGATTAGAAGAATTGCAAAGGTCGCTTTTGAAGCTGCCATGAATCGAGATAAGAAGCTTTGTTCTGTTGAAAAAGCAAATGTTTTAGAAGTTTCAAAATTTTGGAGAAGCATAGTTTCTGAAATGAGCTCTGATTATCCAGAGGTCGAGCTCTCTCATCAGCTTGCTGATAATACTGCCATGCAATTAGTGCTCAATCCAAATCAATATGATGTGATTGTTTCTGGAAATCTTTTTGGAGATATGCTTTCAGACATAGCAGCTACTTTAAGCGGTTCCATTGGCATGCTTCCCTCTGCATCTCTTAATAGTTCGTCTCAGGGCATGTTTGAACCATGTCATGGGAGCGCACCAGACATTGCTGGCCAAGGCATTGCTAATCCAATTGCAATGATTACGTCTCTTGCAATGGCTTTTGAGTACTCTCTTGAAAGAGTTGATCTAGCTAGAAGAATTGAGTCAGCAATAAAAATTTTTATTAGCAAAGGTTTGAGAACAAAAGATATCTCTAACTCCAAGGAATTTATTCAAACCAAAGAAGTTGCTCCATCTATAATCAACATTTTAAAGGATGAGCATGAATAAGGGCGTGTCTATTGCATTGGTAGGTGCATCTGGTGTTGTTGGAACAAAAATTATCCAATTGCTTGAAACAAGAGCATTTCCTGTTGATAAATTTTTGCCTCTTGGCAATTCAACAGTGGGATCATTGATTGAATTTAATAATAATCAATATCAAGTTGAATCATTGGACAACTTCATTCCAGACAAAGGACAATTTATTATATTTTCTGCAGGATCCAGCGTTGCAGAAAAATATGCTAGAAGCTTTGTTGCTGCTGAAAGTTTTGTGATTGATCTATCCTCTAATTTTAGATATGAAGATGATGTTCCTTTAATTATCCCAGAAATTAATGGAGCTATTCTTAAGAACCTCACAAAGCCATCTCTCATAGCTAATCCAAACTGTTCTACAGCCCAATTACTCATGGCTTTAAAACCTATTCATGATCGGGCAGAAATTAAGTTTTTAAATGTTGCTACTTATCAGGCAGTTTCAGGAACTGGAAAAGCTGCTATAGAGGAGCTTCATAATCAAACGTATTTTGGTGATACTGCAGAAAAATCAACTGTATATCCTAAACAAATAGCTTTTAATGTTATTCCTCAATGTGATCATTTTTTAGAAAATAATTTTACTAAAGAAGAAATGAAGTTAGTTTGGGAAACCCATAAAATTCTTGATCCAAATATTCAAGTTCAGCCTACCTGTGTAAGGGTGCCAGTATTTAATGGGCATTCTGAAGCTGTATTTTTTAAGGTATCTAAAGAAATATCTCGAGAAGAAATTATTGAAATCTTAGAAAATTCACCTGGAATAAAAGTGCTTGATGACCCTGATAAAGGCGTGTACCCAACACCTGTTGAAAATGCATCTGATACTGAGGATGTTTATGTTGGACGAATTCGTTCACAAAAGTTAGATGATGAATCATGGATTTCAATGTGGATAGTGGCTGACAACGTTTATGGAAAAGGAGCTGCTTTGAATGCGGTTCAGATATGCGAAGAACTTCTTAGTCTTAATTTAGCGAAATGAAAAAACTTCTTCTTTTATTTGCGCTGCTAAGTCATAGTCTTTTTGCAATCACAATTATTGGAAGCCCTAATGTAGAAATCAACCCAGAGGGATTATTTTTAGTAAAGATTAGGATTAGTTCCACGAGCAATCTCCGGGAAGATGATATTGCTATTACTAATTTCAAATCAGATGATGAACTATCTGATTTTAATTTTGAGTTTAGAATTTTTGAGAATCTACAGGAATATAAACGTCTTACTTTGGCTGTACCTAGCAATTACTCAGAAGACTATATTTCTTTTCGACTTAATATTAAAAAAGAATTAAAAAAAGATATATTTATATTTCTTCCGCAAAATGACATCATCCCTAAAGCAAAATCTGAAGTTTCTTTTAAACTGCCAGCAAAAAAAATTTATGGCGAGCCACAAAGATATGACTTAGCAAAAATACTTTCTGAAGAAATTGATTATCAGGACTCTGAGATTGATGATTCAAACTCCCTCTCTCTTGAAAAACCTAGCAGCGAAGAAATCGAAAAGATTAAAGAGCCTCAGAGTATCCCAAGCACTAAGGTTGAGACTATATGGAGCGTCTCACAATCTGTCAGTCAAAATTATGATGCTTCAATCTATCAAATAATGTGGGGTTTTTATCTTGAGAATCCTAATGCATTTATTGATGAAGATATTAATAGAGTAAGAGGGGATATCGATCTTACATTACCCTCTCAAGAATTAGTTGCTTCAACCTCAGAGGTTACTGCAAAGGAATCCATTGCTTTCATGGATATAAGAAATAAAAAAACAAGAGAAGTTACAATCAGGCCGGTTTTAAAATTAACCGCACCCCAGGAAATTTTTACTAATCCAGAAACCAAGCAAAATTCTGATAATAGTTCAGATCTTCAGCCAAAACCTGATCCAATTAAAAAAATTGATAATTCTCAATTGAATGCTTCAGAAATAGTTGCAAAAAATACATCCATCATTAAATTTCAATCAGAGGTTGATCTGTCTTTGGAACCAAGGGACTTAAAAAATTCTCAAGCTTTTGACATTAAAGATCTATTTTGGGTCGGTGTTTTATCTTTGCTTCTAGGCTTTGCAGTTGCATATATACTTATCAGATCAAGCAAGCGGCCAGCATTCACAAGAGCTGCTGTGGCAGAAGACTTGCAGGATGAAAATAATACCTTTCAAACCAATTTAAGCATCTCTAATGACATTGAAACTCAAGAACTAGATTTGGTTAGAACCTACATTGAAATGGATGATTGGGATAGTGCAGAGAAAATTTTAGATAAGCTGATAGCTAATTCAAAAGATGCTTCAATTGTTGCTAATGCTCGTTCACTTTTAAAAGAGAAGAAATAAACTGTGAGATTTGTTGGTATTTGTCAGTATGATGGTTCCAATTATTCTGGATTTCAATCTCAAAAGAATTCATCCTCTATTCAAGATCATCTTGAGTCAGCCATTTCATCTGTTGGGATTCTTTGTGAGCGCATTAATTATGCTGGTCGAACTGATGCTGGGGTACATGCAACAAGTCAGATTTTTGACTTTTCATCTCAGGACCACAGAGAAACCAGCCAATGGCTTAAGGGTCTCAATTCTCATTTACCCAATGACATTGCAGTATCTTCAATTCAAAAAGCACCAGATGACTTTCATTCAAGATTTGATGCAATAGAAAGATCTTATGCCTATGTAATTTATACTGGCAAGACTCAACCAATTTTTCTAAGAGATTATATATATTGGGAAAAGCATGAAATTAATATAGAAATTATGAGAGCTGAAGCTGCGGATTTAATTGGGACGCATAATTTTAGTTCCTTCAGAGGTTCAAAATGTACTGCAAAAAATCCAGTTCGCACTGTTCAAAGTATTGATATCAAACAGCACGATGACTTTATCATCATTAGTCTTTGTGCAAATGCTTACTTGTATAATATGGTGAGGATTATTGTTGGCACATTATTAGAAATGTCTAAAGGTTCTGGAAAAAATATGAAAACTATTTTAAGTGCTCAAGATAGAACTATTGCAGGTAAGACAGCTCAAGCCCAAGGACTTTTTTTTACTGGTGCTGCCTACAAAAAGATTAATTTAGATGCAAAAGTAAGTGTTGCCAATCCTTTAAGTTTTTTAATTAATCCTAGAAAATGAAATTAAAGATTTGTGGAATATGTGATATAGATATATTGCAACATGCTTGTGAGGCAGGTGTTGATTTTGTTGGATTCATTATGGCCAATGAAAGCCCTAGAAAAATTCCTGATAATTTTTTGGCTTCTTTAAAAAATTTTAATTTTCTTAGCACCTCGCCAGTTTTTGTTTTTGTAAATCCATCAGTTGAAGAGGTTACAAAGATTACAACTTGTATTGAAAATCCAATATTACAATTTCATGGCGATGAGGAAGATAGTTTTTGCAAGCAATTTACCCAATCATTTTGGAAAACCATTAGAATTCAAGACTCTCAATCACTTATAAAAATTGATGATTTCCCTTCTGCAGATGCCATTCTGTTAGAAACATTTTCAAAGGATGCATATGGTGGAACTGGAAAAGTGTTTGATTGGAGTTTGCTAGAAAAAATTTCACTTGAAAGAAAATTTGTTCTAGCAGGCGGAATTAATCCTGAGAATATAAAAGAGGCAGTCTCAATGAATCCTTGGTGTATTGATGTGAACTCTGGGGTAGAATCATCACTCGCACTGAAAGATAAAACTTTGATGGACCAGATAATAAAAAATTTTAAAGATGGATAATTTAACTGATTTACCAAACTCAGATGGTTTTTTTGGGGAGTATGGAGGGAAGTTTGTTCCCGAAACACTTATGCATGCTTTAAAAGAGTTAGATGAAACATATGCAAAACTAAAGAATAACCCAAAATTTATTGAAGAGATTGATCAAGATTTGGTCCAATTTGTTGGAAGACCGTCTCCATTGTATTTTGCAAAAAGGTTAACAGATCACTATTCTGGTCCTCAAATATGGCTTAAAAGAGAGGATCTTAATCATACAGGTGCTCATAAAATTAATAATACTGTTGGGCAAATATTGCTTGCTAAGGCAATGGGCAAAAAAAGAATTATTGCTGAA
Organism: uncultured SAR86 cluster bacterium; assembly: GCA_902593675.1. Classification (GTDB taxonomy): domain Bacteria; phylum Pseudomonadota; class Gammaproteobacteria; order Magnimaribacterales; family D2472; genus D2472. Next base: position 227,182 of record CACJJI010000002.1, on the reverse strand, counting down.
ACAGGTGCTGGACAACATGGAGTAGCAACTGCAACAGTGGCAGCAAGACTTGGTCTTGAGTGTCATATTTACATGGGTGCAGCAGATGTAAAACGCCAATCTCTTAACGTTTATAGGATTAAGTTACTTGGAGCGCAAGTTCATGCAGTGGACTCTGGAACGGCAACGCTTAAAGATGCATTAAATGAAGCAATGAGAGACTGGGTAACCAATATAGAGGATACCTATTATATTATTGGCAGCGTAACAGGCCCTCATCCATATCCAATGATAGTGAGAGATTTTAATGCCATTGTTGGAAGAGAGTTAAGAAAGCAATCCATGGAGCAATTTGAGCAATATCCTCATGCAATTGTTGCATGTGTTGGAGGTGGATCAAATGCAATTGGAATTTTTTATCCTTTCTTAGAAGAATTTAATGTCGCATTAATTGGTGTCGAAGCTGCTGGCAGCGGTTTAATGAGCGGCAAGCATGCGGCTCCTCTTAATGATGGTGAGCCGGGTATTCTGCATGGAGCTAAGAGCTATCTTATGCAAGACAAAAATGGTCAGGTGATAGATACGCATTCTATTTCAGCTGGCTTGGATTATCCTGGGGTTGGACCAGAGCACTCAAATTTAAAAGACTCTGGAAGAGCAAAATATATTGCTGTCGACGATGACGAAGTCTTAAGTTCATTTCATCTGGTAACAAAACTTGAGGGCATTATGCCGGCTTTAGAGACAGCTCATGCATTTGCAGCTCTGGAGCACATTGCTAAAAATTATAAATCTAATCAACACATTGTAATTAATGTCTCTGGAAGAGGCGATAAGGATATTAATACCGTTGCTACTATGGATGGAATATCTCTTGACTAGATTAGATGACAGAATCCTTTCATTAAATAAAGCCAAAAAAAAAGCACTAGTTGCATATTTAGTAGCAGGAGATCCAAGCTTGGACTCAACGTTGGAGCTGATGCATGGATTTGTTGATGCTGGAGTAGATATTCTTGAGGTAGGAGTTCCATTCACAGATCCTATTGCAGAGGGTCCAATTATTCAGGCAGCTCATGATAGGGCGTTAAAAAATAATACTTCCCTATCTGATATTTTTAAGCTTGTAGAAAAATTTAGAGAAAAAGACTCTAAAACTCCAATTATTCTTATGGGCTACATGAACACTTTTTTAGCTAATTCGCAAGCTTTACAAGAAGCTCATACTTCTGGCACGGATGCTGTCTTAATTGTAGATATTCCTGGCGAGAGCAATCTTGAGAAGTTTGGTATAAAAAATAAAAATCTTGCCTTCATATCATTAATAGCTCCAACTACAAGTGAAGACAGAATCTCTCAAATATGTAATAAAAGCTCAGGATTCATATATTATGTAACTCTTCGTGGTGTCACAGGATCATCTCACCTAGACATTAGCGAGACAGAAGAAAATATAAATTACATAAAATCGCAAACTTTGCTACCAGTCTTTGCTGGATTTGGAATCAAAACGCCTGATGATGCTTCTAATTTAAGCAAAATATCAGATGGGATTGTTATTGGTTCTAGCCTAGTCGAAATGATACATCATCAATCCAACCAAAAAGAATTTAAAAAAATATATAATTATCTTCATGAAATATCTGAAGCAATAAATAGATGAATTGGCTTACAAGATTAATTCCATCTATAGGTTCAAATCGCGATTCAGAATCATCTAAGAGTAAAGTGCCTGATGGTCTTTGGAATAATTGTCCTGCATGTGAAGCTATCCTTTATCAACCTGAGTTAGAAAAATCCCTATTTGTTTGCCCAAAGTGTGATCATCATCTACGCATTGGCGCCAGAACAAGAATGTCCATTTTCTTTGATGGAGGTAGTTTTCAAGAACTTGCAACTAAAATTACCACTAAAGATATTCTTAAATTTAAAGATACAAAGTCATATAGTCAGAGAATTAAAGAGGCTGTATCTAGTACTGGTGAAGAAGAAGCAATTGTTATTGGTAAAGGTAAGCTGGAAGGGGCTGAAATTGTAGTTGCAGCTTTTGAGTTTCGTTACATGGGGGGATCTATGGGTGGGGCTGTTGGAACCAAATTTGTTCAGGGAGTTGATGCTGCAATAAAGCATAAAGCTCCGTTGATTTGTTTCTCTACCAGTGGAGGAGCAAGGATGCAAGAATCCATGGTTTCATTAATGCAAATGGCAAAAACTTCGGCAGCATTAGAGAAACTGAAAGAGGCAAAATTACCATATATTTCAGTAATGATTGACCCTATTTATGGAGGGGTTTCAGCTAGCATAGCTATGCTTGGAGATATAAATATAGCCGAACCTAAAGCATTGGTTGGGTTTGCAGGAAGAAGGGTTATTGAGCAAACAGTAAGAGTAGACCTTCCTGAGGACTTCCAAAAATCAGAGTTTTTACTAGAGCATGGCGCAATTGATATGATAGTGCATAGAAGAGATTTGAGAGCAAAAGTATCTAGCATTTTGTCAAAGTTATATCCCACACAATGAATAGTAATCGTTTGCTTGGAATTTTTATTGCTGTCACTGTGCTTGCTTGGATTTTAGTTTTTGCTCTTTCGCCTCAACCTAAGTATCAAAATAATAGCAGCATCAATCTCCCAAAACTTCCAGAACCTTTAATCGATCAAGAGCAGTTACAGAAAATAGAATTTAACGAGGTCAAGAATAACTTTCTAGAGATTGACACAAAAGATACGCTTCCATCTGCTAAGGAAAAAGTAGATAAGATTGATTTCAATTTATATGTTTATAAAATTGGTGCTTTTGGATCTTCATCCACTATTTCTAATGTTGTGAAATCTTATAATGATGCAGGTTTTCCAGCTTTTACTGAACAGAATAAATCAAATCAAAATCTCACCAATGTTTTAGTGGGACCTTTTGTTAGCCAAAAAGATATACAGGATAATCAAGAAATGCTTGATAAAATTGCTGGCATAGAAGATGGCGAGGTTATGGCTTGGAATCCATAGCCCTAGCTCATTTTGACTATCTTGTAATTGGGATAATTGCACTCTCTGGTCTGATTGCATTTTTTCGAGGCTTTATTCAAGAAACCCTATCTCTCTTATTGTGGGTTATTGCCTTTGCAGCATCAATGTTTTTATATGTGTACCTAGACCCATATCTTATTGATTATATTGATAATGCTGAGATCAGAAGAATTCTTACAATCATCTCTGTCTTTGTTGGCATCATCTTTTTAGGAGGTTTATTAATTAAATTACTACGAGGCCTAGTTCATTGGTCAGGCATGGGAGGCTTAGATAGGCTTTTAGGAGTATTGTTTGGATTTTTTAGAGGCATGCTTCTAATTTTAGTGATTTATCTAGTTTTACCAGCTGAATTTAAGCAATCTAAATTCATTACAGAGTCTAACAGTTCCACATATTTAAAAAAATATGCACCTATGGCTGAAAAATTTTTTAAAAGTATGATCTCAGATAAAAATTCAGTTATGCTTAAACCTGATATCAGCACAATTTACGAGACAACATAATGTGTGGAATAGTTGGCATATATTCTGAAACTCATGTAGCCAGTTCAATCTATGATTCCCTATTAATGCTTCAGCACAGAGGTCAAGACGCTGCTGGTATGGTGGTTTGCGATGACGCTGGAAGATTAAATAGTCGCAAGTCAATGGGCTACGTTCGAGATGCATTTCAGCAGAGGCATATGAACAAATTGCTTGGCAATTATGGAATTGGCCATGTGCGATATCCAACTGCAGGCGGTGCGGGCAAAGAGTTTGCTCAACCAATGTATGTTAATTCTCCATACGGTATTAGTCTTGCTCACAACGGGAACCTAACAAACTCTAAAGTTCTTGCGCGCGAATTATTTCATGCTGAAATGCGTCACCTCAATACTGATTCAGATTCAGAAGTTCTCCTTAATATCTTTGCCCATGAGCTCGGAAAACAAAGAGCAATTCTTCCTTCTAAAAAGCATTTTTTTAAAGCAGTCAGAAAAACACACATCAGGTGTCAAGGAGCCTATGCAGTAGTTGCTTTGATTACTGGTTTTGGGTTACTTGCTTTTAGAGATCCGCGTGGCATTCGCCCATTAGTAATTGGTGTTAAAGATGGCCCATCTAAAAAAGAATATATTGTTGCATCTGAAAATGCTTCATTCTCTGCCTTAGGTTTTAAGACATTAAGAGACGTATATCCTGGAGAGGCTGTGTTTATAGATGTTGAGGGAAATTTACATAGCGATCAGTGTTCTGAAAATGCTGAACCAACTCCTTGTATCTTTGAGTATGTATATTTAGCTAGACCTGATTCTATTTTAGATGAAATTTCTGTGTACAAAGCAAGAATGAGAATGGGGCAGAAGCTGGCAAAAAAAATTCTTAAACTAAACCCAGAGCATGATATAGATGTTGTAATTCCAATACCTGATAGCTCCACCACAGCTGCGTTACAACTTGCAGCAGCATTAAAGCTTCCTTATAGACAAGGTTTTGTTAAAAATAGGTATGTTGGCAGAACTTTTATTATGCCAAATCAGGAAGAGAGAAAAAAATCAGTTAGACGCAAGTTAAATATTTTAGACCTTGAGTTTAAAGGAAAAAATGTACTCTTAGTTGACGATTCCATTGTTAGAGGAACAACTAGCAAAAGAATTATTGAAATGGCTAAAGAAGCTGGTGCAAATAAAGTTTACTTCTCATCTGCAGCCCCGCCTGTAAAGTTTCAAAATCTTTATGGAATCGATATGGCAGCAACAAATGAGTTAGTTGCTTCTGGAAGGACTGATGAAGAGGTTGCAAAAGAAATCGGTGCTGATTGGCTTATTTATCAAGATCTAGATGACTTAATTGCGTCTGCCCAAGAGGGTAATCCTGCCATTAAAAAATTTGAAATGTCTATTTTCAATGGTGAATACCCAACATCAATTAGTTCGGATTACCTTGAAGATCTTGAGTTATCTCGAGGGGATGACCAAAAAGTTGCTAGAGAAAAGTCTAATTAGGCACTTACGATATTTACAGCAGGAATATCAGCTGTATTTGCGCTTTCAACATATTGATCTATTTCATTAAAATTTAAATACCTATATATATCATCAGCCAGCGGGTTAATCTCTTCCATGTATTTTAAATATTCTTCTGGTGAAGGAAGCTTGCCAAGCACAGAGGCAATTGCAGCAAGTTCTGCTGAAGCTAGAAATACATCAGCTCCATCACCCAGTCTATTAGGAAAATTTCTTGTAGAAGTTGAGACAACTGTGGAATTTGCCAGAACTCTAGCTTGATTACCCATACAAAGAGAGCAACCGGGTAATTCTGTTCTTGCACCAGATGTTCCGAAGACATTGTAAATACCTTCTTCCATTAATTGTTTCTCATCCATCTTGGTAGGTGGAACTACCCATAATCTTGCTTTTGTTCCATTATATTTTTTAAGCAGATGACCTGCAGCTCTAAAGTGACCAATATTTGTCATACATGATCCAATAAAGACTTCATCAATGCTTGTCTCTGCGACCTCTGATAAGGGTTTAATGTCATCTGGATCATTTGGGCATGCTAGAAGGGGCTCTGTAATTTTGTTAAGGTCAATTTCAATCACTTCTGCATATTCGGCATTTTCATCTGGTTCTAATAATTCGGGGTTTGCAATCCATTCTTCCATTGCTTGAGCTCTTCTCTCCAAAGTTTTAGCATCGCCATAACCACTGCCAATCATCCACCTAAGCATCACAATATTAGATTTTAAGTATTCTATAATTGGCTCTTTGTTTAATCGAACTGTGCAACCTGATGCAGATCTTTCAGCAGATGCATCGGATAATTCAAATGCTTGTTCCACTTTTAAGTCTGGCAAACCTTCTATTTCAAGACAGCGGCCGGAAAATATATTCTTCTTACCTTCTTTTGCAACAGTCAAGAGGCCTTTTTGGATTGCAGCATATGGAATGGCATTAACCAAGTCCCTTAGAGTAATGCCAGGCTGCATTTCTCCTTTGAATCTTACAAGAACTGATTCAGGCATATCCAGCGGCATAACACCAAGGGCGGCAGCAAAAGCTACCAATCCTGATCCAGCTGGAAAACTTATGCCTAATGGAAATCTTGTATGACTATCTCCGCCAGTTCCTACCCCATCTGGGAGCAACATTCTATTTAACCAAGAATGAATAATGCCATCACCTGGTTTTAAAGATACACCACCTCGATTCATAATAAAGTCAGGTAATGTATGCTGTGTATCTATGTCTACTGGTTTGGGATATGCAGCTGTGTGACAAAAGGATTGCATTACTAAGTCTGCTGAAAACCCTAAACAAGCTAATTCTTTTAACTCATCTCTGGTCATTGGCCCAGTTGTATCTTGCGATCCTACTGTCGTCATTCTTGGTTCACAATATGTTCCTGGCCTCACTCCTTTTACTCCACATGCTTTACCAACCATTTTTTGAGCCAGCGTAAAACCTTTATCTGAAGCATCTTCAGCATCCGGCCTTGTGAATATATCAGTTGGCTCTAAGCCTAGAGCTTCTCTGGTTTTATCTGTTAATTGCCTTCCAATAATTAATGGAATACGACCATTTGCTCGAACCTCGTCGAGAATTACAGGTGTTTTTAGTTCGAATGTAGATAAAATTTCTCCGCTATCTGCATCTAAGATTTTTCCATTAAATGGTTCAAATATGATTTCTTGCCCCATCTTTAATTTTGAGACATCACATTCAACTGGAAATGCTCCAGAATCCTCTAGAGTATTAAAAAAAATAGGCGCAATCTTCCCGCCAAAACAAAAGCCGCCTTCTTTTTTATTAGGAATGCATGGGATTTCATCGCCCATGTGCCAAAGTACAGAGTTAGTTGCTGACTTTCGTGATGAACCAGTTCCCACTACATCTCCAACAAAAACCAAAGGATTTCCTTTTTTCTTTAAATCTGTAATTGTTTCAAGAGGTCTCTCTAGACCTTCTCTAGGCATTTTAAACATTGCTAATGCGTGCAACGGAATATCTGGTCTAGACCAGGCATCTGTTGCTGGAGACAAGTCGTCTGTATTAATTTCACCTGGTACCTTATAAACAGTTAGTTTGATCTGCTCTGCGATTTCTTGTTTTTCCGTAAACCATAAACCATCAGCCCATGCATCAATAACAGTTTTTGCATTTTTATTTGTTTCTGAAAGGGCCAGCACTTCATTGAATGCATCAAATATTAATAAAGTCTTACTTAAAGCAGTGGCTGCTTCTTCACCTAATTCATCACTTTCTAAACACCTTATTAAAGGTTGAATGTTATAGCCGCCAAGCATTGTTCCCAAAATCATTACAGCTTCTTTTTTAGAGATGTAAGGGCTGCTTGTTTCGCCTGTTGTAATGTCCGCTAAGAATCCAGCTTTTACATAGGCTGCTTGATCTACACCTGCAGGCACTCTTTCTTTTAAAAGTTCCAACAATAATTCTGATTCTTTATGTTCTGCTTTTAGTAGTTCAACTAGATCAGATGTTTGTTGGGCAGAAAGGGGCAGAGGTGGTATTGATTGTTTTTCTCTTTCTTCACAATGTTTTTTATAATCTTGAAGCATAATTTTCTCCCTGGGTCGTCATTTTACTGCGGTATCTTCAAATCCCCAAGTCCATTCTTTATTTCTTTGTATTTCCTAGTATTAAATAATGTATTATCCAGTCTATGAAGAAAAACAAAGCCTCTACACCATGTCTTGGAATATGCTCCACAACTTATGGTGATAATGTATGCAAGGGCTGCAAGCGCTTTGTTCATGAGGTTATTAATTGGAACAAGTATGCTGTCCCAGAAAAGGAGTTAGTTAATTCTCGGCTTGAAAGTTTTAAGTTAACTGTTTTAAAGGATAGATTCTCTGTTTCAGATGCTGAGCTTTTAGCAACTCGACTGAATGATCAAGGAATAAACTTTAATGATTCCTTAGATCCAATGACTTGGATCTTCGATCTTCTCCGAGCCGCTGGCTCACAAGAATTAGACTTGCGTCAATTTGGAATTATTTGTCATGTAAATATAAATCTTGCTGAGCTTAAAGAGCAGATTTACTCAGAATTTTTAGAGCTTTCTGAAGCTCACTATGACAGATATTTTTCTACTTAGTTGTTGGTAATTCCCACCAGTTCGTTGTGTATTTAGGCGATACCATTTTTTTTTGTATGGGTGATAGCCCTCCAGAACATTGCGATGCGTAGTAAATTTGCGTGTGAATGCTGTTGAGATCATCTATAGTTTGCATTAAATTTTCATCTTGTTTTAAGTGTAGCTGATCTGTTGTCTCGAAAAGAGATTTTTGAATAAAGGCTGGATGTGAAAATTGACTTAGCAATATCCCTGCTTTTGCGTACGGATAACCGTGTTTAAAGATAGTATTTAATACTTTGTTTGCACCCATTAGAATGCTTCTTGTGTCATCTATTGGACAAGGGAGTTGAAAGCTATCAAATCCACGATATTGTAGTTGTTTATTAAACCTGCTGGTAGAAATAAATACTGAGACTTGAGAGCATTTTTGTTTTTCATGCCTAAGCTTTTCTCCTGCGCGAACAGCAAAATTACTAATGAGTGATTTAAGTTCGCTCAAGCTTTCAATTCTGTCTCTAAAGCTTCGACTTACAACAATTTGTTTCTTTGGCTCAGAATGATCATCTATTTGGATGCATGGTTCTCCTCTTAACTCTCGAACCGTGCGCTCCAACACAACACTAAATTTTTTTCTGATAAACCTAATATCCATTTGCGCTAATTCATAGGCTGAATATATGCCTAATTGATTAAGTTGTCTGGAGAGGTTGTGACCAACTCCCCAAATTTCTCTAATAGGTAATGTTTGAAGAATATGAAAGATATCCTTTTGCTTTTTTAGACAGTAGACCCCTGTGCCATCATTTGTATTTTTTGCAATATGACTTGCAACCTTGGTGAGAGTTTTAGTTGGCGCAATCCCAATGCGTACCGGTATGCCAACCCATTGCCGTATAGTATTACGACAATAAACGCCAAACTCATATGCTTGATTTTTGTTTTGTATATGTTGCAAGTCTAAAAATGCTTCATCAATACTATAAATCTCAATTCTTTTTACCATTCCATCGAGAATATTCATGACTCTTTTGGATAAATCCCCATATAGGGCAAAGTTAGATGAAAATACTTTACCTCCTTGAGCTAAATATGCTTCTTTCACTTGGAACCAAGGAACGCCCATTTTTATACCCATGGCTTTGGCTTCTTTGCTTCTGGCAATCACGCATCCGTCATTATTGGACAGCACAACAATAGGCGTTTTTTTTAAATCTGGTCGAAACACTCTTTCGCATGAGGCATAGAAGTTATCACAATCAACTAATGCCAAAAGCTTCATTCAAACTTATTAATAGCTGCAGTTACTGTTCCCATAATATCGAGATCTTGACCATGCTGAATGTAGATGGGTTTATATTTGGGATTTTCTGGCAGTAAGCACAGTCGCGGTTTTAGCTGCAATCGTTTACATACAAAATCACCATCCAAAGAAGCAACTACAATACTTCCATGCTTTGGTTTAAGGCTTCGATCAACTATTAAAATGGCTTGATCTGCAATATTTGCATCTAGCATCGAATCTCCAGATACTCTTACTAAGAAAGTAGCTGCACCATTTTTAATAAGGTAATGATTTAGATCAATAGGGCTCTCTAAGTAATCATTGGCTGGGCTTGGAAAGCCAACGGATACCGGCTCTACAAAAAATTTTGTAAAAGTAGCAGGCAGATCATTTGCCGATATTGAACCGAGATAATTAATAGTCATGGGATTTAAAATACTGTATATTTATACAGTATTATTTGCTAACAAACAATAGTTTTAAAGGGTAAATTCTCTTAATTCTTGTTGCTGCTCATCAAGCATTAGGCACCAGCCAGTTTTATGCCAGTCACCTAATACAATTCGAGTGCCGGTATTGGTTTGATGAGTATTTGGTCTATGGGTATGACCATGAATTAGTAAGTCTATGTGATGTTCATCAAAAAATTCCTCAATGGCAGCAGGAGTAACATCCATAATGGCAAGATCTTTATTTCTATTATTTTTTTGACTTGCATCACGCATGTTTGATGCAATATTGAGACGATCAATTAAGGGTTTTTGCAAAAACTCCTGTTGCCATTCTTGTGACCTAACTTCTTTTTTAAATTTAATGTATTCAAGATCTTCGGTGCAAAAACTATCTCCATGTGAGAGAGCAATTTTTAGATCAAAGAAGTTTAAAAAGAATGGATCTGGAAGAAGAGTGAGATTAGATTGTTTTGCAAATTTTTGACCGCATAAAAAATCTCTATTGCCATGAATAAAAGATATCTCCAATCCATTGCGAGTGGCTTGATTTATTTTTTGCATCACGTTAATAGCAAGCTCGGAATCATCATCATCTCCAATCCATGCCTCAAATAGATCACCTAATATGTATAGATGAGATAGTTCTTGCGCAGCTGTTTTTAAAAATTTAAAAAAGCCCTCTGTTACAGAGGGCATACTTTCAGATAAGTGAAGATCAGATATAAATCCTAACTTCATTCACTCACTGTAACTGAATTAATAATGGTTGGTTCAAGAGGGGCATCAGCATAGCCGCCAACAGTAGAGGTTGTGCTTATAGCAATTTTATCTACAACATCCATACCATCAATCACTGAACCGAAAACTGCATAACCCCAGCCTTGAGAAGTTTCGGCTGTGTGATTTAGAAAGTCATTATCTTTATGATTTATAAAAAATTGACCAGTGGCAGAATGCGGATCCATGGTTCTGGCCATGGCAATAGAGCCACGAGTATTCTTCAATCCATTATTGGCCTCATTTTGGATTGGATCTGTATTTGTTGGTTTGGGAGTCATATTTTCATCCAGACCGCCGCCTTGAACCATAAATCCTTCAATGATTCTGTGAAAAATTGTGCCTGAATAATAGCCTTCTTCAGCTAATTTTAAAAAGTTCGCCACGGTTATGGGCGCGTTATCAGCATCAAGCTCTAAGTGGATGTCTCCGGCTGAAGTAGAAATAGTAACAAGCGACATTTGATCCTCCTCTGGATAATATTCAGTCTGGTCTTTTTGACTAATGGGTGATGGGAAGAAGATTGATGCAACTAGGGTTACAATAATTATTAAGGCAGCAATTTGTATTTTTGACATTAATAAAACCTACATTCCAATTAAGTTCTTTATAATAAGTGATTCATATATCAAATAATAGATGACAATTAAGTTTTATAACTCCTTAACTAATCAGAAGGAAGATTTTGTACCCATACGCGAGGGTGAGGTTGGGTTGTATGTCTGTGGAATGACGGTCTATGATAATTGCCATTTGGGTCATGCAAGAGCGATGATGGCTTTTGACATTCTTGCCCGCTATCTTAGATATCAAAATTATAAAGTAAATTTTATTCGCAACATTACTGATATAGACGACAAAATTATTGAAAGAGCTAATGAAAATAAAGAGACAATAGATGCTCTTACGGACAGAACAATTGCGAGCATGCAAGAAGATTTTTCTATGCTTGGGTTGGAGCTTCCCACAAATGAGCCTCGTGCAACTGACCATATTGAAGGCATGATTAAAATGATTAGCACGCTTATTGATAAAGGACATGCTTATCATTCTGAAGGTGGAGATGTTTTTTTTGCCGTGCGGACATTTCCTGAGTATGGAAAACTGTCAAATAAAAATATCGATGATTTGAATCCAGGCTCTAGAATTGAAGAGGATGGCTCTAAAAAAGATCCATTGGATTTTGTGCTATGGAAAAGTGCTAAACCAAATGAACCATCATGGGACTCTCCTTGGGGTCTTGGAAGACCTGGCTGGCATATTGAATGTTCAGTAATGTCACTAGAAAATTTAGGTGAGCATTTTGACATCCACGGGGGAGGCCCAGATTTACTTTTCCCTCATCATGAAAATGAAATTGCTCAATCTGAATGTGCCTCCGATCATCAATTTGCAAACTATTGGATGCATTCAGGATTGCTAAAAATTAATGGTGAAAAGATGTCAAAGTCTTTGGGTAATTTTGCAATGCTAAAAGATTTATTTGTTTCTTATCATCCAGAAGTCATTCGATATTACTTAATCTCTAGTCACTACAGAAGTTCTTTAAATTTTGATAACGACTCTCTTGATCAAGCGCGATCAGCTTTAACAAGACTTTATCAGGCTTTATCGCTTGCACCATCAGAAGGGTCAGATTTGCATGATGACAGTGTTAAGGAATTTAAAGATTCAATGAATGATGATTTAAATACTCCTGAGGCACTAAGTACTCTCTTTGGATTAGCAAAATCAATCAATAGCAGTCAGGATACTCAAGATCAGAGCATGTATGCATCAACCATGAGAGAATTGGGCAAAGTCTTAGGGCTGCTTAATGATAGCTCTGAAGCTTTTTTTCAGTATGGTGCAAATTTAACTGATGAAGAGATTAACCACAAGATAGAGGAAAGGAATCAGGCAAGAGATAATAAGGATTTTCAAAAAGCTGATCAGATAAGAGATGAATTAGCGGCACAAGGTATTTTGCTTGATGACTCCAGTGATGGAACTAGTTGGAAGAAGTCTTAGTCGTCTTCTTGCAGGTCCGCAATAACAGACTCAATACCTGTTGAACCCATGTTCATCCCAACAACCCTTTCAATGCCCATTTTGGCATAGTGCTCAGCAGCATCTTTCATTAAACCTGATCTGTCTAATTCTATGCCTCCATCAACGCAAATATTTATACCTGTTATAAATCTAGATTCGTCGCTAGCTAAAAAAAGTGCAGTATTTGCTATATCAATTGGCATACCAAAGTCTTTTATAGGTTGATCAAGCTTACTATCTTCAATTGCTGTGGCAAGGAGTGGAGTATTGATGGTACCAGGAGAAATTGCATTTACCCTAATGTTATTTGGACCTAATTCAATGGCCGCATTAATGCAAAAATTGATAATTCCTGCTTTCGCTGCAGAATAAGCCAAAGGACCTGAGCCGCCCCCCATTCCAGCTATTGAAGCTGTGTTTATAATAGAGCCTCCAACATTATTTTTTATCATTACTCTTGCAGCATATTTGCAGCCAAGAAAAACTGATTTGAGAAGCATTTGGAATGATTTATCCCATTCATCAGCATCAATATGAGTAATAGGACCAACTGCACCACCAATACCAGCATTATTAAAAAGGATATTCAAACCACCAAAATGATCAACTGCAATATTGATCATTTTTTCTATATCATTTTCTAAAGAAACATCAGTAACAGCTATGCATGCATCTGCATCCATTTTTTTTTGTTTAATAATTTCAAACGTTTCTTCGAGGGATTCTTTATTTATATCTGCTAAAACAACCTTAGCGCCATGCTCTAAAAACAATAACGCAGTTTCTTTGCCAATGCCGCTTCCAGCACCTGTTATTACTGCGACCTTATCTTGTAATCTTTTCATTTAATAATTATTACCGAAAGCCTATCAAAATAAAAATAAAGTTTTGCTAAAAACACGCCATGCATGAGTTTAACAAATAGATTAAAATTGATGATTGGCTAAAAGAATGGCTCCCTGACGTGGGATCGAACCACGGACCAATTGATTAACAGTCAACTGCTCTACCGCTGAGCTATCAGGGAACAAGTTGAGAATTATAAATTAAAATTCATAAAGTAAAACAGGATAATGACAAAAAATTTAACCGTTACATCTCCGTTTGAGCCTGCAGGCAGTCAGCCAACAGCAATCAAAACTCTTGTTAATGGCTTAAATGATGGATTGTTGCATCAAGTATTACTTGGTGTCACAGGGTCTGGAAAGACCTATACCATGGCTAAAATCATTGAATCAACCCAAAGGCCTGCTGTTGTCATGGCTCCAAATAAAACATTAGCTGCTCAATTATACGGAGAACTTAAAGATTTCTTCCCAAAAAATTCTGTTGAGTATTTTGTATCTTATTACGATTATTACCAGCCTGAAGCTTATGTGCCCACTTCAGATACTTACATTGCAAAAGATGCATCTGTTAACGAGCACATTGAGCAAATGCGTCTCTCAGCAACCAAGGCTTTGCTGGAAAGAAATGACACTATCGTTGTAGCTACTGTATCAGCGATATATGGACTGGGTGCCCCTGAGTCTTATCTGAATATGATTTTGCATCTAGACAGGGGTGAGACAATTGATCAGAGAAGTATTCTGCGTCGTTTATCTTCAATGCAGTACACTCGAAATGATATAGATTTTAGGCGCGCAACTTTTAGGGTGCGAGGAGATGTGATTGATATATATCCAGCTGATTCAGAGCGAGATGCACTAAGAATTGAATTATTTGGAGATGAGGTAGAGCGTTTACTTTGGATAGACCCATTAACTGGGGAAGTTATTAATGAAACACCTCGAGCAACAATCTATCCAAAAACTCACTATGTAACACCCAAAGAGACAGTTTTAAATTGCCTAAAGACGGTTCGAGAGGAATTAAAAGAGAGAATTAAGTTCTTAAAAGATAATGACAAGTTAGTTGAGGCGCAAAGGCTGCAGGAGAGAACAACCTACGATTTAGAAATGATGCAAGAGCTGGGATACTGCCAAGGTATAGAAAATTATTCACGTTATCTCTCTGGGCGTAATCCAGGAGAGCCACCACCATGTCTTTTTGACTATTTGCCTAAAAATGCAATAGTTTTTATGGATGAATCTCATGTCTCAGTTCCTCAAATTGGGGGGATGTATAAAGGTGATCGATCAAGAAAAGAGACTCTGGTTGAGTATGGGTTCAGACTGCCGTCTGCTTTGGACAATCGTCCACTTAGATTTGAAGAATGGGAGGATGTTACACCCCAAAAAATTTATGTATCTGCAACTCCTGGCAAGTATGAACTAGAGCATTCCGATAATATGGCTGAGTTATTGGTGAGGCCAACTGGGTTGGTTGACCCTGAGATTGAAATTAGACCTGCAACTTCTCAAATCGATGATGTGATTGGTGAATGCAATGAAAGGGCTGCCTTAAAAGAAAGAGTGCTGATAACAACTCTAACAAAACGCATGGCTGAGGATCTTACTGACTATTTAGAAGAAAATGGTATTAGAACTCGCTATATGCATTCTGATGTAGATACAGTAGAAAGAACTGAAATTATTAGAGACTTAAGACTGGGTCATTTCGACGTTTTGGTGGGGATTAATTTATTAAGAGAGGGTCTTGATATTCCTGAAGTTAGTTTAGTTGCAATATTGGATGCTGATAAAGAGGGTTTCTTAAGGTCAGAAGTCACCCTCATTCAGACAGTTGGAAGGGCGGCAAGAAATATTCGAGGCAAGGCAATCATGTATGCCGACAAGATCACAGGTTCCATGCAAAGAGCCATGGATGAAATGTCTAGAAGGAGAGAAATTCAAGTCAAATTTAATAAAGACAACAAGATCACTCCAACATCAATTGTAAAAGACATTAAAGATGTAATGGAGGGAGCAAGAGTTACTAAACAAGCAAAGAAAACCAAGCCTCAGTATTTTGAAAAGGAACTACCTTTTAAAATTAAAAATGAAACGCCTGATGAGATTTCAACCTCAATTAGTAAATTAGAAGAACAGATGTACATTTATGCAAAAGAAACTGAGTATGAAAAAGCTGCGTTTTGTAGAGATCAAATCAAAAATTTAAAGTGGCAGCTTCTTAATTCTTAAATCTAGCTATCACTGCAGTTTTGAGCCAGCAAGAGATAATAATAATCTCTAACTCTTTCTACAAAATCTACAGTTTGCTGACCTCTAGAATAGTTTTCTGAATCCATAGATGTCTTTAAATTGAGCAAATATCTTTCCAAATCTAACCAGGTCACTTCGCTCGGTTTTTTATCTATTGCATTAATTGCATTTTTTATGTTTGTAGTCCCTAAATTGTATGAAGCTAGCATAAATGCAATTTTGTCACCTGATGATGTTCCATAGTCGGTGTTTGATTTGAGATCAGAAATGTATTGCGCACCGCCATAAATACTTTGAATTGGATCCAAACGGTTTGTAACTCCGACCGATGCTGCTGTGGGGAGCGTTAACATCATCATGCCTTTAACTTGAGTTGCTGATCGAGCATTTGGATTCCATTGCGATTCTTGAAAAGCAACAGCAGCAAGAAGCTCCCATTCAATATCAAATGTTTGGGCGGCTTCCAGAAAATCATTTTTGTATTTTAAGAATCTTAATTTTTTTAATTCATCAAATTTCGTTTTTTCAAAATCACTGAGCCTTGAAAATGAATATAATTTTTCGTTAATAATGCTGCAGTAAACTGAAACAGGAGTGTTTTCAGGTTCTTTTGTGCAAGCATACAGACCAAAAATAAAGATGAAAATAATTGAGTTTTTTGCAAGGAATTGCATTGTTTTTATTTTTTTAATATTAAACATCCTTATAATTAATCTTTACAATATTTTACTAGAGAGCTAGTGTCAAAAAATCTTAATTTGCTGCTTCAAGGTCCCTCCAGTCTTTCGCCGTCCAAAATTTCCTCTCTTAGCTCTGAGCTCAACTCAGCAAATGATTCTCAAATTGCAGAATTAAATATTTATGAATTTTATTCTGTAGATATAAATAAAGATTTTTCTGATCATGGAAAATTATTTGAGTTATTAAGTTCTAAAGAACCTATTACTTTGCCTAATTTTTTTATTGGTCCAAGATCTGGAACTATTAGTCCGTGGTCATCTAAAACAAGCGAAATAATAAATAATGTTGGTATTCAAGGCGTCAATAGAATTGAAAAGTATCTGGGTTGCTTTATTAAAAACAATATTTCTGTAGCTAATTTGAACTTGTCATGTCTATTTGATCGCATGACACAAGAAGTCTTCATGAGTGCAAAAGATATTGCTTTAGTTGGCACTGCTCTAAAAAGAAAGCCTTTGATACATATTGATATTTCAAAAGCAGCCAAAGATTCCTTGATTAAAGCAAATCAAGATTTAGGATTAGCATTGTCTGAAGAAGAAATTGATTATTTAGATCAATTTTATTCATCTGCAGCTCGCAATCCAACAGATGCTGAGTTAATGATGTTTGCCCAAGCCAATTCAGAGCATTGTAGGCACAAAATATTTAATGCTGCTTGGATAATAAATTCTATTACTCAAGAAGAATCTTTATTTGATTTAATTAAAAAAACAAGCAAAGGAAATAAACAAGATTTGATTTCAGCATATAAAGATAATGCTGCTGTTATTTCAGGCGCTGATGTAATGACGCTGAATAGAAATTTAAAAAATTGCTATAGCTTTTCTTTTGAAAAAATAAATTCAACTTTAAAAGTTGAAACTCACAATCATCCTACGGCTATTTCTCCTTTTCCAGGAGCTGCAACAGGTTCTGGTGGAGAAATAAGAGATGAGGGTGCAACAGGCTCTGGTGCAAAACCTAAAATGGGATTAGTTGGTTTTAATGTTTCAAATCTTAGATTAGCGGACTTTCCTCGTGCATGGGAACAAGCTCCGCATATACCTTCAAGAATTGCCTCTCCTCTGCAAATTATGATTGAGGGGCCTATTGGTGCAGCAGCATTTAATAATGAATTTGGACGACCAAGCACAGTTGGTTACTTTAGAGTTTTTGAGCAACCCTTTGTTCATAATAAAACTTATGGATATCACAAACCAATTATGCTGGCTGGAGGCATTGGTGAGGTAAAAGATAGAAATAGCATTAAAAACCCCATAGAAGTTGATGATTTAGTTGTCGTTCTGGGCGGCCCTTCAATGCTCATAGGATTAGGAGGTGGGGCAGCCTCATCTATGTCGTCTGGAGAAAGCGATGAAGATCTAGATTTTGCTTCCGTTCAAAGAGAAAACGCCGAAATGGAGAGAAGATGCCAAGAGGTAATTAACCAATGTGCATTTGAATCACCAAACCTCATTGAATTTATTCATGATGTTGGAGCGGGAGGGCTTTCAAATGCAATTCCTGAATTGGCTAAAGACTGTAATTTAGGTGTTGCTATTGACTTGAGCTTGATACCTGTTGCTGACCCAAGCCTTTCCCCTATGGAGGTTTGGTCAAATGAATCTCAAGAACGTTATGTCTTAGCAATCAAAAAATCAAATAAAGTTATTTTTGAAAATATATGTCGAAGAGAAAGATGCCCGGTTGCATTTGTGGGCCACACCACATCATCAGATGCGGTAGAGGTTTATGACCCAGAAAGAGATGAATTCCCAGTTCAAGTTCCCTTATCAATGTTATTTGGAGACTTGCCTATTACCGATATGGAAGTTAATCATCCAAAAACTGAGCAAGTAAATGATTCTGTTAATGATGGCTTAGATTTATCTGAGGTAATTCAGCGAGTTCTTTCGCACCCCTCTGTGGCCTCGAAATCTTTTTTAATTACAATTGGTGATAGAACTGTTGGCGGATTAGTTGCTCGTGATCAACTAGTAGGAAGATATCAAGTGCCTACTTCAAACTATTCAATGTCCACCAAATCATTTCTTAGTAATGAAGGGGATGTTTTATCAATTGGAGAAAAGCCAACTCTTGCAATTAAAAATCCAGCAGCATCCATGAGGATGGCTTTAGCTGAGGCATTGATGAACTTAATCTCTGCTCCTGTTAAGAATCTTGATCTTATTAGGCTTTCAGCAAATTGGATGGCAGCCTGTGGAGATGAGAAAGATAACTATGCCTTAAGATGCGGAGTTGAAGCCCTATCAAACATATGCGTTGAGTTAGGAATCGCTATACCAGTAGGCAAAGATTCTTTGTCTATGAAAACAAAGTGGAATGAAGAAGATCATGAGCTAGAAGTAAAGAGTCCCTTGTCAGGAGTAATTACTGCTATGGCTCCAGTTGAAGACGTATCATTGGCTGTAACAACTGAATTTAATGAGCATGGTTCAAAAGATCTATATCAATTATTTTTGAATGATCAATCAAGATTAGGCGGCTCTATTTTTGAAGAAGTTACCGCTTCCAGCATTCAAATAGTTCCAGATATTGATGATGTTGAATCATTTAAATCCCTATTTAATTCAATTCAAGAGTTAATAAAGCGAGGCTGGATCATTGCTTTACATGATGTTTCTGATGGAGGATTGTTCACCACTATTGCAGAATTATCATTTACTAATAAGGTTGGTATAGAAATTTTTGTTCCAGAGAATTTTCAAAATGAACGCCAGATGCATTATCTATTTGCCGAAGAAACAGGCGCTGTCATTCAATTTCATAATGAATTTGAGGAGCAAGCATTACATTTTTTGAAACAAAAAAATATAGAATATCGAAAGTGTGCAACACAAAAATCTGATGCAAAGATTTCAATTTCTTCAAACAATCAAATTGAATTTTCTGATTCAGTAATAAATTTAGAAAAAGTATGGAATGAAACCTCTTACTCAATCAAATCGTCTAGAGATAATCCTGATAGCGCAAAAGAAGAGCACGATCTAATTGAAAAATTTGATGATCAAGGCTTGGTTGCTAGAGATAATTTTAAATTTTCTGCTAAGTTACCTGCATTTAATAAACATTTAAAGCCTAAGGTAGCAATTTTTAGAGAGCAGGGAGTTAATGGTCAAAATGAAATGGCTGCAGCATTTATGTTGGCTGGTTTTGATGCTTTTGATGTTCATATGCAAGATCTTCTTGATAATCCAAGCATGCTTTCAGAATTTCAGGGTCTGGCAGCATGCGGTGGCTTTTCTTATGGTGATGTGCTTGGAGCTGGAGGAGGATGGTCATCAAGTATTAGCTACAATAATGCTGTCAGAGATTCATTTGAACAATTTTTTAATCGAGATGAAACATTCACTTTTGGTGTTTGTAACGGATGCCAAATGCTATCTAATTTAAAGGACTTAATTCCAGGTGCCAAAAATTGGCCCGAGTTTTTATGGAATGAATCTGATCAATTTGAAGCACGTTTATCTCAAGTCACCATTGCTGAATCGCCATCTGTTTTGTTGGCTGGTATGACAGGTTGGCAAATTCCTGTCGCTGTTGCTCATGGTGAGGGTAGAGCTTCATTTAAAGGAGAATCACTGAAAAGCCTTTCAGAGCAAAATCAGATAGCAGTTCAGTTTACAGATCATCATGGAGCCGTGGCTTCTTCATATCCTTTAAATCCAAATGGATCCCCTGAGGGCATTACTGGTCTTACTTCTAGAGACGGAAGAGCAACTATTATGATGCCTCATCCTGAAAGAGTTTTTAGATCACAACAACTATCATGGAAGCCATCGAACTGGGAAGAATATTCTCCCTGGATGCAAATATTTATCAATGCCTATAAATTCAGTCAAGGCTCTTAAATTTTCTAACTACCAAAGTTTTAAAGCTTCTTCTCTGAAAGGGAATTCACCAGATTCTACATCATCAAAATAATACTTTAATGTCTTAGTAACAGTGGGGAATGCAATTTCATCCCAAGGAATCTCATCTTTTGTAAATAACTTTACTTCAGAGCTTTCAGAAGTAGGACCAAATTTTTCATCACCCAAGTTAGCCAAATAAAAAAAGTGCACTTGACTTATATGAGTTAAGCTAAATGCAGTATAGGGAGCTATGATTTTTGGCACAGCTTGTGTCTCTTCTTTAGTTTCTCTTAATGCTCCTTCTTGAAGAGTTTCTGCATTCTCCATAAATCCTGCAGGCAATGTCCATCGACCAAAGCGGGGTTCTATATTTCTTTTGCACAAAAGGACATGCTCATCTTTGATGCATATCGTGCCAACAATTAGATTTGGATTAGTGTAATAAATTAAACCGCAAGCAGAACATATATATCGTTTTAGGTTGTCATCAGCCGGAACCTTAAAATCAATTTGATCACTTCCGCATTTTGAACAATATCTCAAAAGTGCTCCTTTCTTAGAGAATTAAATGTCGTAAGAAGTTAAACTTACGCAATGATTGAAGTGATCAAGTATAAACTAAATTTACTTAATTCTGAAAAGCCAAGTGGTCGACCTCAGGCTTCAGTTTTAATAGCTATTTTAAATTATGGAAAATTTATTGAATCTCCTGAATTAATTTATACGCAGCGCTCCAGCCACCTTTCAACTCACTCGGGTGAGGTAAGTTTTCCTGGAGGAAAAGCAGATGAAACGGACCTCAGTCTTTTTGGAACAGCCTTGAGAGAATCCAATGAAGAAATCAATCTTAACAGCGAAGATGTTACTGAATTAGGTAAGTTAAATTATCTTATCTCTCGTCATAAAATAGAGGTCAATCCTTTTGTAGCTTCCGTTGATCAAGTTCAAACGTTAAAACCTAATGAGGAAATTCAAGAGATTTTTACTGTCCCAATAGATTTTTTACTTGACCCAAAAAATATTAAAAGAGAAATCATTAAAAGACATGGTGGTGTATGGCAAGTACCAACTTGGACCATAAAAGATCAAAAGATCTGGGGCTTAACTGCCATGATTACAGTAAACTTTTTAAATGTATGTTTTGATGCGAATATAGAGATACTAGAGGGTTAATTTTTCATGATCATAGATTTAAATACTAAAACTTTACAAACAGAGAATGATGATTTTTGGATTGCTCCAGATGCAACAGTAATTGGAGACGTGCAAATGGCAAAAGATACAAGTATATGGTTCCATTGCACTCTTAGAGGAGATGTTGAGCCCATAATTCTTGGAGAGGGAACAAATGTACAAGATGGTTCAGTCATTCATACTGATCCGGGATTTCCATGCAAAATTGGGAAATTTGTGACCGTGGGTCATATGGCTATGCTGCATGGATGTGAAATAGGGGATGGCTCACTTATTGGCATAGGTTCAGTTATTCTGAACGGAGCTAAAATAGGAAAAAATTGCATTATTGGAGCAAAGGCATTGATTACGGAGGGCATGGAGGTGCCTGATGGATCAATGGTGCTAGGTATTCCTGCAAAAATTAAAAAAGAGCTCACTCTTGAAGAGCAAGCAATACCATCTCTAAATGCCCATCATTATATTGAAAATTACAAGAGGTATAAGGCCGAGCTAGGTTAGCCAATGTCAGGAAGAATAGTAAATTATTATGACGGTTCAATAGAGTGTGAAGGCTATCTTTCGCTACCTGAATCTTCAAAATCCGTGCCTTTGGTTTTGGTTGCTCATACTTGGAAAGGTAGATCTGAGTTTGAAGATCAAAAAGTAGCAGCACTAAATAACTTAGGGTATGCAGCTCTCTCGATCGATATTTTTGGTGGGGGCATTAATGGCAGCAGCGTTGAAGAGAATCAGGCTTTAATTGAGCCTTTTGTAAAAGATAGACAGCTATTTCGGCAGCGTCTTATTAGTGCGGTTGAGTTTGGTAAAACTATTGAGGGTGTTGATGCATCAAAAATAGCATTGATTGGATTTTGTTTTGGCGGCCTTGCAGCTATAGAGCTTGCTCGCTCAGGCTATGAGCTCTCAGGATGCATTAGTTTTCATGGGTTATTAAATCAATCTGATCAGCCGTTCCAAAAAGTGAATGCTAAATTATTGGTTTTGCATGGAGACAAAGATCCCATGGTTTCTTCAGATCAAATCTTGGCTTTGCAAGATGAAATGACAGAATCAGAGGCTGATTGGCAATTCATTAGCTATGGCAACACTTACCATGCTTTTACCAATCCTGCAGCTAACGATATTGAAATGGGAACAGTTTATAATCATGATAGTGATATGAGATCGTGGACTGCAATGTCTAATTTTTTAGAGGAAGTTTTTAGTAATGTTAACAAGTGAACTGAGAGCTAAGTTTTTAGACTACTTCAAAAAAAATGATCATGAAGTAGTTGATTCTAGCCCTTTAATCCCAGCTAATGACGATACACTTCTATTTACTAATGCTGGGATGGTTCAATTTAAAGATGTATTTTTAGGATCTGATAAACGTCCCTACAAAAGAGCCACTACAACTCAAAGATGCATCCGCGCCGGCGGAAAACACAATGATTTAGAAAATGTAGGTTACACCCTTAGACATCACACTTTCTTTGAAATGTTGGGTAATTTTAGTTTTGGAGACTATTTTAAGGAAGAAGCAATTCAACTGGCCTGGAATTTTTTAATTCATGAGCTAAATTTGGACAAAGAAAGATTATGGATTTCTGTTTTCAGAGAAGATGATGAAGCTGCAGAAATTTGGTCATCAACAATTGGCGTTGATCCGGGGCGAATCGTTCGATTGGATGAGGAAGATAATTTTTGGTCAATGGGTGATACGGGCCCCTGCGGACCTTGCTCAGAAATTTACTATGATCATGGTGAGCAATATGAAGGCACCCCCCCTGGATCACCAGGTGATGATGGAGATAGATTTGTAGAAATTTGGAACCTAGTTTTCATGCAGTTTAATAGAGATGCTAAAGGTAAATTAACTCCTCTGCCAAAGCCTTCTGTCGATACTGGCATGGGATTAGAGAGGGTTGCTGCTGTGATGCAGGGCGTGAATTCAAACTATGAAACGGATCTTTTTCTTAATCTTATTAAGGCCTCTGAGGATGCTATTCAGTCTCCTGGAGAAGCATCGCATAAAGTAATTGCAGACCATATTCGAAGTGTTAGCTTTTTAATTGCTGATGGCATAACTCCGTCGAATGAAGGCAGGGGATATGTTCTTAGAAGAATTATGCGCAGGGCTATTCGTCATGGCTATAAGCTTGGTGCCAAAAAACCATTTTTGTATTCCTTGGTGAAGTCATTAGCAAGAGAGATGGAGTCTGCATTTCCAATGCTTGCTTCCAACCAGAAACAAATTGAGGAAATTATTCACAATGAAGAGAATAAGTTTCTTGAAACTTTAGATAAAGGAATTGAAATTTTAGAGAAAGAAATTGCTAACATGGGTTCAAAGGTTATCCCTGGAGATGTTGTGTTCAAACTTCATGATACGTTTGGGTTCCCTTTTGATCTAACTGCGGATATTGCCCGTGAACAAGATTTAAAGTTGGATGAAGCAGGTTTTAATCAATGTATGGAAGAGCAAGTAAAAAATTCGAAATCAGCAAGTAAGTTCAAAGGCACTCAATTAGACTTGTCCTCAATTGATGAAACCAAATTTCTTGGCTATGACAGGTTAAATGCTGAAGGCAAGATCTTGGGTTTATGGAATGATGATCTGCAAGTAGATTCCGCAACTTCTGATAAAGAATATTTTCTTGCATTAGATCAAACTCCTTTTTATGCAGAATCAGGAGGTCAGGTTGGAGACCAGGGAGAATTTTCTGGCTCTAGCGGAAGTGGACAGATATTAGATTGTATTAAACAGGGAAAAATCTTTCTTCATACAATTAAACTTGATGAGGGCACAGTTAAATCAGGTGAGACATTAAAACTTGCAGTCGCATCTGGTAAGAGGGCTTCAGCAGCTTCTAATCATTCTGCAACTCACTTAATGCATGCTGCCTTGAAACATGTTCTTGGTAGTCATGTTGAGCAAAAGGGATCAATGGTAGATGCTTCTAAACTACGTTTTGATTTTTCTCATCCTAAAGCAGTAACAAAAGATGAGATAAAACAAATAGAATTATTGGTTAATCAACATACCCTAAACAATGCTGAAGTAAAAACTGAATTAATGAAACTGGATGATGCAATTGCATCTGGTGCTGAGGCGATGTTTGGCGAAAAATACGATGATGAGGTTAGAGTTTTATCAATGAGTGATGGTTTCTCGGTAGAGCTTTGCGGCGGAACCCACGTAACAAGGACCGGTGATATTGGTATGTTTGTTATTCTAAGCGAATCCAGCGTTTCATCAGGAGTGCGAAGAATTGAAGCTGTCACAGGTGCTAAGGCAGTAGAACTAGTACTCGAGATACGATCTCAACTGCAAGATGTTCAAGGAATATTAAATGTTGGAGCTTCCAAGGTTAGCTCCAAAGTTGAAGACTTGGTTAAAGAAAATAAATCCTTAAAAAAAGGTAATACAAGTACAGCGAAATCTTCAGTGGATCTTAAAGAAGTGATACATAAAATTAAGAACCTTGATTTGGTTTTGATAGAGGCAGATACCCAAAATATCCAAGATTTAAGGCTGCTGGTTGATAGTTCTAAAAAAAACCAATCGCAAAGATGCGTTTTAATCTTGAGCCACCAAGATTCTAAAGTTGTGATGGTCTGCGGAGTGACTGAAGATATCCAAGAATCATTGAGCGCCAATGATGTTATTCAAGCAATCGCCAAGGCCTCTGACGGAAAAGGCGGTGGTCGCAAGGATTTTGCTCAAGGAGCAGGCGTAGCTGATAATTTTGAAGAATTTGTTAATTCTATTCCTGATATCGTACAATCCATCGCTTAATCTCTAAGCATACATGATGGAAACAATAGTATTAAAGTTTGGCGGTACCTCAGTTGGCTCGACTGACAGAATATCTGCTGTTGCAAATTTAATTAAAACTGCAAGCAAGGAAGCCTCACCCGTTGTTGTAGTTTCTGCGATGAGCGGAGAAACGAATCGTCTAATTGATTTAGCTAAATCCTTCGGAGCTGAACCCAATAAAAGAGAGTTTGACGCATTGGTTTCTACTGGCGAGCAGGTTAGCGCCTCCTTGGTTTCCATTGCCTTGAATCAATTAGGCCTAAAAGCTAAATCGCTGTCTGCTGCTCAATTTGGTATGAAGACCACTTCTAATTTTTCGCGAGCAAAAATCCTTGATCTAGATAAGGCAGTTATTTTTAAAACCATTGAAGACGGCTATATCCCAATTATTACTGGATTTCAGGGCGTCAACACTGACGGTGATACCACCACCATGGGAAGAGGTGGAAGTGATACTACTGCAGTAGCAATAGCTGCTTCAATTAAATCTAAGCGCTGTGATATCTATACCGATGTTGATGGTATCTATACAACAGATCCTAGAATTGTTCCAAATGCAAAAAAACTTGATTCAATCAGCATGGAAGAAATGTTGGAACTAGCAGGTCAGGGTGCTAAAGTTATGCAAATACGTGCGGTTGAGTTCGCGAACAAATATAAGGTTCTAGTAAGAGTTTTATCAAGTTTCGAACCAGGCTCAGGAACGCTTATTTTACAGGAGGAAGAGGGAATGGAAGATGCTGTGATTACGGGTATTGCCTCACAAAAAGATCAGACAAAATTTACTTTGCATGGAGTCGGTGATACTCCTGGAATTGCCTCTGGTATTTTAAGCCCAGTAAGCGATGCAGGCATTGAAGTAGATGTTATTGTTCAAAATGTGAGTGTTTCTGGAAAAACAGATTTTACTTTTACAGTTGGAAACGCTGATAGAGCTGAGGTTGAATCAGTTTTAAGAACAAAAATGCAGGGCATTTCATACGATGAATTAATCATTGACGAAGGCATCGGTAAGGTTTCTTTGGTAGGCGTTGGCATGCGCTCTCATGCGGGAATCGCTAGCACTGCATTTAATGCTTTAGCAGATGCTGGGATAAACATTCAAATGATCAGCACTTCAGAAATTAAAATTACAATTGTTATCTCAGGTGATCAGCTTGAAGTAGCAGTTAAAACTTTGCATTCAGCATTTAATTTAGGAGATTAATGTACGACTTAATATTAAAAAATGGGACTCTTATCAATGAAGGGAAAATTTTTGAATCTGATATAGCAATTAAAGGAGATAGAATTGAGAAAATTGCATCTTCCATAGATAAAGAATCAAAAAGCACTGTTGACCTCAAAGGCAAATATGTAATTCCAGGACTCATTGATGATCAAGTTCATTTTAGAGAACCTGGTTTAACTCATAAAGGTGAGATTGCTACAGAATCAAAAGCTGGTCTTGCGGGAGGGGTTACAAGTTACTTTGAGATGCCCAATGTGAATCCAACCACAACAACAAATGAGAATTTAACAAAAAAATTTCAGCTAGCCAGTACAAAATCTGTTTCCAATTATTCGTTTCATCTTGGAGCAAGCAATACCAATATTGAAGAAATTAAAAAAGCAGATATTCATCAGGCCGCAGGATTAAAAGTCTTTATGGGTGCTTCAACCGGCCACATGTTGGTTGATGATTTAGATGCATTAGACGATATTTTTCATTATTCCCCATTGATAGTTGTAACTCACTGTGAGGATCAAAAAACAGTCGAAAGAAACGAGCAATTATTCCATGAGAAGTATGGTGAAGGGGTTTCTCCTGAGCACCATCATTTAATTAGGGACGTTGAAAGCTGCTATATCTCTAGCTCTTTGGCAGTCAGCTTAGCCAAAAAATATGATGCTGATCTTCATGTGTTTCACTTAACCACTGAAAAAGAAATGGAATTATTCTCTCCTGGTGAGGCTGACCAAAAGAAGATTACCGCAGAAGTTTGTGTGCATCACATGTATTTCAATGACTCATATTATGCTGAGCTTGGAAATCAAATTAAATGCAATCCATCCATTAAACAAGAATCAGACCGTCAGGCGCTAATCAAAGCACTTCTAGAAAACAAAATTGATATTATTGCCACGGATCATGCTCCTCATACATGGGAGGAAAAGAGCAGAGCTTATACAGAAGCTCCAGCTGGCTTACCCTTAGTGCAACATGGCCTTCAGATTTTAATGGATCTTTATCATCAGGATGTTTTATCTCTTGAAACCATTGTTGAAAAGACAAGTCATAACATAGCCAAAAGATTTCAAGTAAAAGACAGGGGCTATATCAGAGAGGGATATTATGCTGATTTAACAATCTTAGATCATGAAAAGCCCTATGAAGTATCCAAAGAGAATATTTTATATAAGTGTGGATGGTCGCCATTTGAAGGACACAGCTTTAAATCTTCGATATTTATGACCATTCTTAATGGCAATATTGCTTTTCAAGATGGCATGGTAACCAAGGATCTGCCATTTGGCATGCAAATAGAATTCGATAGATAGTATTATTTTCTTGTTTTAAAGCGTTATAATTCCTGTCCAAAATCGGAGAGTTGGCTGAGTGGTCGAAAGCGCCTCCCTGCTAAGGAGGTATATGGGTTTACTGTATCGAGGGTTCGAATCCCTCACTCTCCGCCAGCGCTAAATCTCTTTTTCCATTCGAACCATTGGCACTGTTTTACCAGAATTGGTCTTATAAAGAACATTTTCGATTCGCTGATATCCCTGAGTTTCATAGAGAAGTATTCCAGATTGAGTCGCCATAAGCTCACATTTTTTAAATCCAAGCTTTTTTGCAGCCTCTTCACCCAAACTCATTACCAATGAACCAACACCTTTTCTTATCCAGTCAGGATGAGTATACATAGCTCTTATGCGAGCAGAATCTTTTTTAGGATCTAAAAATTGATCATCTCTGTTAGGCGTATGATTACCACCAAATAAAGTTTCTCTATTACTCCATCCACCACAACCAACAAATATGTCTTTGCTGAAGATCATGAAATATGTTCCATCTTTTATTAGCTGATCATCTAAACCCATGCTGTCAAAAGAGGCTTCCAATTGATCTGTCGTGAGCAGGGGACTAAGTAGTTGCTCAATTGAAAGTTTCATTAATTTTTCAATGGCTGGAATATCATTAAAAGTTGCGATTCTGTGAGTAAACTCATTCATATTCTTGTATTTTAATACCCATGATTATTATAGTAACTGTTAGAATCTTTTATTAAATTTCTCCTATCTTAAAATTATATGAGCCGATTAAATTCTAAGAATCCTGCGTCTGCATTTGATGATACCCTTGAAGACATTTTGCAGTTACTTGAGGAGGATACTCAGCATTTTATCTATCTAACCGGCGCAGCAGGCACTGGGAAGACAACTCTGATTGAGCATGTAAAGGATGAGTGCTTATTAAAAAAAATGGTTGTAGCTCCAACTGGAGTTGCGGCATTGAATATTGGTGGCAGCACGATAAATTCAGCATTTAGGATTGGTTTTGATACTTTTCCAGTCATTCAAGAATCAAAAGACCCACGCTTTAAAAAATTATTAAAAAATCTAGAGTTATTAATTATTGATGAAATTTCTATGGTTCGAGCACCCATGCTTGATGCTATTTCTGAAACCCTTCAAATTCATCGTAATTCATCCAAGCCATTTGGAGGTATACATGTGCTTGCTTGCGGTGATTTGTTCCAGTTACCACCGGTGGTGAAAGAAAATGAAGAAACTGCAATTTTTGAAAGATATGAATCGGTATATTTTTTTAGCGCAGATAACTTTCAAGCAATTGAGAAACCTTCATTTTTTGAGCTCGTAAGCTCTTTTAGACAGCAGGATGATAAAGAGTTTTATGATTTGCTTAACAATGTTCGCCTTGGACAAAACCTCGAGGAGTCTATTAAGATAATTAATCAGACTTGTCATAATCCAGAGTTTGACACTGAGTCTTCACTAATTATTACTTCAAGAAAGTACCGCGCGGAACAAATTAATGAAGAAATGTTGAATTTAATTGATGGTCCCGCGACTGCCGCTAAATCAAAAGAGCAAGGCGAGTTAAATGAAAATGATCTGCCTGCTCCTAGAGAACTTCGTGTTAAAGAGGATGCCAAAGTCATGTTTATTAAAAATGATCCAGATGGCAGATGGGTTAATGGAACCATAGGTGTTGTTATTGATTGCTCTGATAAAAATAAAAAAGTGATCAAAGTAAAAGTTGGTAATGATGTATTTAAGGTTAAGCGTGAAGAATGGAATAAAGTGAGATATGTTTATGATGAATTCAATGATGAAATGGAAGAAGAAATTGTCTCATCATTCAAGCAATTTCCTCTTAAATTGGGATGGGCAGTGACCATACATAAGGCTCAAGGCCTTACTTTGGAGAGTTGTTCGGTAGATTTGGGTGATGGCGCTTTTGCGACTGGGCAGGCATATGTAGCATTAAGTCGATGCAAAACTTTAGATTCTTTAAATTTGTACCGTGAGTTAAAAGTTAGGGATGCGCTTGTTGATCCTGATATACAAGATTTTCATGCAGAATATTTTGGATAGCTCTACAATGAGAATTTAAATCTTAAAATTAAATTAATGGAAAACTTTATAAATGACCTTGCTGGATTCGTGTGGACTTGGAATGTTCCTATCTTGGTTGGATCTGGGATTTTTTTCTTATTTTATTCAAAGTTAACCCCATTTAAATATTTAAAGCATGCTTTTGAATTAATTTTGGGCAGACATTCTAAACAAGATGATGTTGGTGATGTTACTCATTTTCAAGCTTTAACAACTGCTTTATCTGGAACCATTGGTTTAGGTAACATTGCTGGTGTAGCCATCGCAATTCAGTTAGCTGGACCAGGTGCAATCTTTTGGATGTGGCTCACTGCAATTGTTGGTATTGCAACTAAATTTTTTACTTGCACCTTATCCGTCATGTATAGAGATGTTGCAGAGGATGGGACAGTTCGAGGGGGCCCAATGTATGTTATTAAAAATGCACTTCCTCAATCAATGATGCCCTTAGCATATTTTTTTGCGGCTGCCGGATTAATTGGAGCTCTTCCAGGTTTTCAGAGCAATCAATTGGTCCAAATTATGGGCGATCTTCCTATGTTTCAATTTGATAATTTCAATTTGATAGCCGGAATAGTTTTAGCTGGAGTCACTGGAGCAATTATTCTTGGTGGATTGATTAGGATTGCTAAAGTTTCTGAGTGGTTGGTTCCTTCAATGAGTTTGTTGTATTTTGGTTCCGTGCTGATTGCATTGATATTGAATTTTGATTCTATCATCCCAGCATTCAAAATTATTATTGAAGATGCTTTTACAGGTTCTGCAGTTGCTGGAGGTAGTATTATTGCCGTAATAATTATGGGAGTTAGGAGAGGAGCACATTCAAATGAGGCTGGAATAGGAACTGAAACACTTGTGCATGGTTCTGCCAAGACATCTGATCCGGTCAAACAGGGTCTAGTTGCAATGCTGGGACCAATCTTTGATACCTTAATTATGTGCACCTCTACCGCTTTGCTAATTATTATTTCAGGAGTTTGGCTTGCCTCAGATTCAACGGGTGTAACTTTGACTGCAGAAGCATTTAGCGCTCTTCTTGGTCCCTTAGGTTATGCAGTATTATTTATATGTGTTGTGAGTTTTGGAGCCAGCACAATCTTCACATACTCATTTTATGGTTCAGCTTGCTCTCAGTTCCTGTTTGGTGAAAAGGGAGTAAAAATTTATCAATGGGTCATTATATTATTTGTGATTGTTTTTGCCGTTATACCAATTGAGGCAGCAATTAATGTTATCGATATATCGTTTGCTTTAATGGCTATACCTACATTAATTTCCTCAGTTTGGTTGGCGCCAAAAGTCATTGAGAAGGCTAGAGATTATTTTGCTGCATTAGAGAAAATCCCTTCAAATTCTTGATTTATAAATCTTTAATAATTTCTCTAGCTGCATTTTTTCCTGGCAGGCCGGTTACTCCACCCCCAGGATGAGTTCCTGAACCGCACATATACAATGATTTTAGGGGTCCTCGATAGTTTCCATAGTTCATTAATGGCCTAGCTGCCCACATTTGATCAAGAGACATTTGTCCGTGCATTATGTCACCGCCAATCAATCCAAATTTTTCTTCTAAATCCAATGGGGACAAAATCATCATTCCTAAAATGGATTCTCTAAAATTAGGAGCATGTTTTGTAACAGTTTCAATAATAGTATCTGCAGCAGCCAAACGATGATCTTGCCAAGAACTCCCATCTGGCAAGGTTGGAGAGAATTGTTGGCAAAACAGTGAAGCAACGTGCTTACCTTCTGGAGCTAGGGTATTGTCCATCGTAGATGGTATTAGCATTTCTACAATTGGTGCTGAAGACCAACCATGAGATTTAGCATCAATGTACGCTTTGTCCATGTAGTCCAATGTTGGGGCGATTACAATGCCGCTTTGATGGTGTTCAGCCAATTCTTTACCAGGTAGAGAAGAAAAATCTGGCAATTCAGAAAGAGCAACATTCATCCTAAAAGTTCCAGATCCACACTTATAGCCATCCATACTGCGATTAAACTCTGGGTCGAGATCATTTTCCGATATTAACTTTTTGTAAAGTAATTTTGGATTGAGATTAGAAATGATTTTCTTGGCTTTAATTAAATTTCCGCTATCAAGTTGAATGCCTACAGCAGCACCATCGTCAACAATTACTCGATCCACAGACGCATCTGTAAAAATCTCAACTCCCATATCATTGCATGCTTTTTGCATTGCTTGAGTGATTGCGCCCATGCCACCGATTGCATGACCCCATGCTCCTTTTTCTCCGTCAACTTCACCAAAGACATGATGCAATAAAACATAGGCTGAACCTGGCGTGTCAGGACTGGCAAAATTTCCAACTATTGAATCAAAACCAAATGCAGCTTTAATATGCTCATTTTCAAACCATGAATCAAGAAATGAGCGAGCACTTTTTGTAAATAGATCATATACATCCCTGTGCACTTGATTACCTTTAGTAGCTATTGGCCAAAGTTGCAATGCAGTATTTAGAGCTGCTCTTAAACCTTGCTTTGGATTTGGCGGTGTTTTAATCGAAAGGTCTCTGAGAACATCTGCCACTGCTTCTATTCGATCATAATACTCAGGTAATCGAGCCGCATCTTTTTCAGAAAATTTTTTGAATTCGTTTTGTGTTCTAACTAGTCCGCCGCCTAGCTTTAGATAAGTTGATTGGTCTATTGGTAGGAAATTTGAAATAGGTCGTTTAACAATTTCTAAGCCATGCCCATGAAGATTCATGTCCTTGATAATTTTAGGATTTAATAGACTAACTGTATAACTTGCAACTGAGTTTCTGAAGCCAGGATGAAACTCCTCAGTTACTGCTGCGCCTCCGACAATAGATCTTTTTTCATAAATAGATACATTTAAACCAGCATTTGCAAGATAAAAAGCGCAAACAAGACCGTTGTGGCCACCGCCAATGATTAAAGCATCAGTTAGTTTTTTAGATTTCAAATCTATGTTATTTATATTTATTTGATGTATATTATAGGTGTATTAGACGTTTTTATACGTTTAAATTAAATAGTTAAAAATTTAAATAATGAGAATTGACATAAAAAAAACAATTTTTTTAGCTGTACCTTTTTTGGTGCTTATTTCTTGCTCAAACTCTGAAGATTCACAGGATTTAAATTCTGAAAAAGAATCAGTGAGTTGGGATGCGACTAATTATGTTTTATACAATGAGTTTATGCAGTGCACTGCAGGAGAGGAATACAACCAAGAAGCTCTTGATGCCATGATTGATTCATGGAGAGGTCTTGGATTGTCAGAATCCTTGCTTGGAGGTTGGGGTTATGTATCAGTATCTCCAGAGGCAAGTTCCTTCAATAATTACTGGGAATTAAGTTGGTCTTCAAAAGAAGAGGCTGATGCTGCCTGGGAGGAATGGGTTATCAATGAAGATGCAATAGCATGGAGTGAGCAGAATTCTAAAATCCTTGAATGCGATGGTGAAAATAGGGATGGGTATGATTTTATTTTTCCATATGATCCTTATGCTTTTGGTGAATCTCCAGAAGATGGTTCTTTCGCTGCAGCATTCAGCCCATGCACATTGAATGAGGGCATGGGACAAGAAGATCTTAATAATGCGTTGATTAGCTATAATTCTTGGCTTGATGGAATTGATCAATCTTCAGTAACTGGTTTTTATGCGTATGGCCTATATATTCCAGCAGATGAAACGCAGGAAGAAGATTTCTGGTTCGGAAATTTTCATGAAAACCTGGAAAGTATGAATCAAGGCAATGAGTTATGGGAAGCGACAGGTGGAGAGGTAAAAGCTGAATTAGAATCTGTTAGCACATGTGGAGAGCCTGAAATATCTAATGGCCAGGTATTTTTCGACCCAGCAAAGCCAGACTTTTCATAGTTTTATAACTTAAAAAAAGCTGAATTTTCGGTTTTTTTTATTGTGAGATAGGTTTTAAATTTTTAAAAATATCAATTTCTTCAAATTGTTCAAGCATGCTTTGTGAAATTGAAATTAATGATTGATGCTGACCGCTGGAATCTAATTTTTCTTCTATGATGCAACCAGAATCAAATAATTTTGAGCGAACTGCTGCTTGAATAGGAGAGAATTGAACCCATCCATATAACAGACTTCCGAATAGGTTCTCAGAAACTGTATTTTTTAAATCTTCAAGACCTTCGCCACTCTCACTTGATATTTTGACTTCAGGATGGAGATTATTTGCTGGCAATATTTCTTCACTCTCAATCAAATCAATTTTATTTAAGGCTCTAATTTGAGGCATAGAAGCAACGCCTAATTCCTCTAAAATTGAATCTACTTCTTTAATTTTAATATCTCTATTTGGATCTGCTGCATCAATAACATGAATTAAAAGATCGGCAGAGGCTAAATCATCTAGAGTAGCTTTGAATGATTCAACTAATTTAGTTGGAAGATTAGATATAAATCCTACAGTATCAGAAAACAGAACTGTTTCCAGAGTTTTGAATTTGACATCAGCTCTTCTTGTGGTTGTGTCCAAAGTTGCAAATAACTTATCCTCAGCTTGCAGGCTACCTTTTGTAAGTATGTTAAATAGCGAGGTTTTACCGGCATTTGTATAACCAACCAAAGCCACGAGTTTATTACTACTTTTTCTTCTTGAGTACCTATTTAAATTTTTTTGATTATGCTGTTTATCTAATTTTTTTTTGAGTTGTTTAATTCTGTTGCCAATTAATCTTCTGTCAGTTTCAAGCTGAGTTTCTCCTGGGCCTCTTAATCCAATACCGCCTTTTTGCCTTTCCAGATGACTCCAACCTCTTACCAATCGAGTTGAAAGGAAGCTCAGCTGAGCAAGTTCAACCTGTAGTTTTCCAATATCACTCTGAGCTCTTGCAGCAAAAATATCTAAGATCAACCCGGTTCTATCAAGCACCCTTGCACATAATAATTTTTCTAAATTTCTCTCTTGTGAAGGAGAAAGCTCACAATCCAGAACAACTAATTTAATGTTCTCAGATTCAACAATATCCTTCAGTTCATCAGCTTTTCCTTTGGTAAGAAAATGACTTGCAGATACAAAATTTTGCTTGGAGAAAAGGTGATGCTCAACTTTTAGCCCAGAGGATCTAGCGAGTTCAATAAATTCACTAGAATTGAATTGCTCAAGATCATTTTGATTTGATCTTCGCAAATCAATTGAAATAATTATTGCTCTTAGATCAGTTGGGGCAGAAGTTTTTTCCAAATTAAGTTAGTTGAGTTATCGCTTAAGTACTTTTGTAAAAGTTATTGAGTGTGTGCTGGTTCCGTCTCGTCTAAATTCTGATAGTTCTTGGTATTCAGGGTC
The DNA here is from genome assembly GCA_902593675.1 of uncultured SAR86 cluster bacterium. Classification (GTDB taxonomy): domain Bacteria; phylum Pseudomonadota; class Gammaproteobacteria; order Magnimaribacterales; family D2472; genus D2472. The sequence continues at coordinate 191,920 of CACJJI010000002.1, read as the reverse complement.
ATTGAACCAATTAGACGCATCCTCTTCAGTGGTAAATCCAAATAATATTACCCGACCTTTTAAGGGTGAGTCTCCCTCTATATGCTTCGGGGCATCATCAAAAGTAATGAATGAGCCGTTATGCTTCTTTAAAATAGGAAAAAAACCTTTTTCATACTTTCTGTATTCATCAGCATCGGTTATCTCGAGATTTGCTATTGCAATAATTTCAAGTTCTGTCATTTATTCTCCATTTAAAAAATTTAATTGTACGAAATATCAATACAAAAACATAACTTTTAATTTGCAAATTTGTTTCTATTTCTACACAATCCGTTCTTTTAATTATCAAATAAAATATGAAAGATTTATTTCCATATGTAGGCAAAACCGTAACAGTTACTAAAGATATGTGTGATTTTAATGGTCATATGAATGTCAATTTTATAAAAGAAGTTTTTGAACAAGCTTGGGATTTTGCCAGCGAGGAGTTTGGCTTAAATGAAGAATATTTAAAAAGTGGATTTTCTAGTTTTACTCTAGAAGATAATTACAGATTTCAAAAAGAATTCCTTTTAGGAGATAAGATTTTCCCAGCGTTTAGATTATTAAATGTGAATGAAAAGCTGTACCACATGATCGGAGCCTTATTTGATAAGGATGGGGTTATCTCTGCCATGTATGAAACAGTGGAAGGCCATATTGATATGAAGGTAAGAAAAATTGCACCAATGGACTCAGATAGGCTTGCAAGGGTTGTAGCAATTAAGAAAGCTCATGATTCAACTGGTGATATACCCTATGAAATACGGCTTAAAATTAGAGATTTATAAACAAAAGATCAGGAGAATTTATGAATAATAAATATTCACTTATTACTGGAGGAACCGCTGGAATAGGCCTTGATATAGCCAAGGAGCTTGCTAAGCGAGGCCATAACATTCTTCTTACTGCAAGACGAGAAGATAGGTTGAAAGAAATATCTACCTCTATCAAAGAAGAATTCAATGTTGACTGTAATTATATTGCTGCTGACCTAGCTGATGCTTCAGCCCCAGAGATGATTTATAACTTTTGCTGTGAAAATAACTATATTGTTGAAATTCTGGTAAATAATGCTGGCTACAGCATCAATAAAAAATTTCATGAAACTGGTGAAGACGAGGAAGAGAAATTTTTAAGAGTTTTAGGAATAGCGGTAATTGCCCTTACTAAAAAATTTATTCCAAGTATGTTAGAACAAAAGCATGGAAAAATAATGATGGTCTCTTCACTTGCTTCATTTGCCCCACCATCATCCGGTTGGGGTGCTCTTTATGGCCCGATTAAAACTTTTGTAAATAGATTTGGAGATGCCATAAATATTAATTATCGTTCTCAAGGAATTACTGCTACTAATGTATGTCCAGGATTCACAGTTACAGAATTTCATACAGCTAGCGGTATGCAAGATGCTATGGATAAGGTACCGGCTTTTATGAAAAAAGACTCAGAAACCGTTGCAATTGGTGCAGTTAAAGCAATGATGAAAGGAAGAAGTGTTTGGGTGCCTGGAATGCTCAATAAACTATTGGCATTTCTTTGCAATATATTGCCCACCAATATTGTTATCAAAATGAGCTCAAGCTTGGCTGGAGGTCGATATGAATGAACCTATAAATATTTCAGAAAAAAGGATTCTACCAACATTTTTATTATTTATTGTCTTATCTTGGCCTTTTGGAGCGCATAGGTTTTTTTTGAGACGTTATGCATCTGCTATTTTATTTATTATCACAATAGGTGGTTGTGGTATTTGGTGGATAATAGATTTTATTTTAATAGTCACTGGCTCCATGAAAGATGACAAAGGGAATCTTGTAAAACTCTGGGTAGATTAGGCTTGATTTAGTATTGAGTCAGCAACAAATGCATTATCTTTTCTTTCTTGTCCAAATGTAGATACAGGTCCGTGGCCAGAAATAAATAAAATCTCCTCCCCAAGAGGCCAAAGCTTTTTAGTGATGGAGTCTAATAGGTCTTGATGATTGCCTCTTGGCAAATCGGTTCTCCCAATAGATCCACGAAATAAAACATCTCCAACTGCGGCTAACTTTGATTCAGGATGATAAAAAATAATATGTCCTGGTGTATGTCCTGGACAAAAAATAACCTTCAAGGTTTCATTGCCCAATTCCACCTCATCACCATCTTCAAGCCATCTGTCCGGAGTACAGTTTTGAGCTTGCATACCAAACATCTTTCCTTGAGATTCAAGCGACTCAAGCAGAAATAAATCCTCACGATGTGGGCCCTCAATTTTCAAGGAGAGCATTTTTGCTAGCTCAGAGGCTGCACCTGCATGATCTGCATGACCATGGGTTAGGAGAATCTTTTCAGGGATTAGGTAATTTTCTTTTGCTGCTCCTAAAAGAATATCTATGTCACCACCCGGATCAATAAAGGCACATTTTTTGGATTCATCACAATATAAAATAGGCGCATTTTGTTGAAATGGTGTAACAGGATGAATTAATGCTTTGATTAGAGACATGTAGTTATTTTATATAATTTCTCCTTGAGAATGGATACTTTTATAGTTTTCGTGATACTTCGTAATAAATAGATGAATAATTATGCATAAATAAATTGAATGATAGAATTATTAATGAAAACATAAGCATTAGTGGATATTTTTTACATACTGTTAATGATAAAAATAGGGGGTTAATTATGAAGATTAAATCTTTGAGTTACATTGTCATTGATTCAACAGACATTAGTCTTTGGGAAACATATGCCCGGGACGTTGTTGGGTTAATGAAAAATGAAGAAAAAAGTGATGAAAATAATCTTTTTCTTCGAATGGATGAGAGTCCTTTTAGATTTCATGTCCAAAAAGGTGATGCAGATAGATATAATTTAGGTGGTTTTGAGCTCAGCAGTAAAGAAGACTTTGATAGCGCTCAAAAAGAACTAGCTGAGGCTGGCATAGAATTTAATTCTGAGAATGACGAGCTTGCTAAACAAAGATGTGTAGAGGAATTAATTAGCTTTACTGATCCAGCTGGAAATCGCCTTGAGCTTTTCTATGGAAGGTCGGTTGATCAAAATGCATTTCAATCATCTCAAGAAATATCCGCTTTTGTAACTCATGGTTTAGGTTTGGGTCATGTTGTTTTTGGGACATTAGAGGTAGAAGCTGCACATACATTTTATACCGATGTTTTAGGCTTTGGAGATTCAGATATTATGCGAATGAAATTTTCGCCTGATCCAAATGATCCAGAATCAGTTTTATACTTTATGCATTGTGATAATCCAAGGCATCATACTGTTGCAATGATGCAAGCTCCAACGCCACCATCAGGGCTTGTTCATGCTATGGTCGAAGTAGAAACAGCAGAACAGGTTGTTGATGCTTTAGATAGGGCTGTTGCTAATAATGTACATATTTCTTCAACTCTGGGGCGACACATGAATGACAAAATGTTCTCTTTTTATATGCAAACTCCAGCTGGGTTTATGCTTGAGTTTGGGTATGATGGCATTCAACCCGACTGGGATACTTTTGAAACCACTAATTCTCCAGCTCCAAGCTACTGGGGGCATGAATTTAATATGCCTGAGGCATAATTTATGGATAAAGTGCTTAGGCATCAAGATGTGCTAGATCAGCTAACAAGCAATATGACCATTGGCGTTGGTGGATGGGGTGCCAGAAGAAAGCCAATGTCCTTGATTAGAGCAATATGCCAATCAGATCTTAAAGATCTAACGGTTGTTAGTTATGGTGGCCCAGACGTAGGCTTGCTTTGTGCACATAAAAAGGTAAAAAAACTAATCTTTGGTTTTGTTTCTTTAGATTTAATTCCTTTGGAGGTTCATTTCCGTCAAGCTCGTCAGAATCAAGAAATTGAAGTAATGGAGTTAGATGAGGGGATGTTGCAGTGGGGCTTACGTGCAGCTGCAATGAACTTACCTTTTTTACCAACCAGAATAGGTTTAGGTACAGATGTTTTGAAACATAGCCCAGAATTAAAGTTAGTTACATCACCTTATTCAGATGCTGAAAGACTTGTTGCTATGCCTGCCCTGAATCTGGATGTTGCATTACTTCATGTTAATAAATCTGATGAAAAAGGAAATACTCAAATAATAGGCCCTGACCCATTTTTTGATGACCTCTTTGCTAGGGCAGCCACTAAGACTTTTGTATCTTCTGAAGAAGTTGTATCTACTCAAGAGTTGGGGGGCAAGGAAGGAGCTATTTATAATAGATTTGAGAGAAGTCTTGTCACTGGAGTGGTTCATTCTCCCTGTGGAGCTCATCCAACATCATGCGCACCAAATTATGGATTTGACATGAGTCATTTAAAAGAATACTCAGATTCAGCTAAATCCTTTGATGATTATATCTTAAAATATATGAATAAAACTCATGAGGAATATCTAGACTCTGTTGGGGGGTCCGAAGCAATAGAAAATATACCGTTACCACAATTTTAAAATGTCAAACTCAATTTCATTAGCAGAGATATGCATAAGCGCCGCTTCCAAGGCATGGAAAGGTGACGGTGAAATCCTTGCAACAGGTATTGGTTTGATCCCGAGAATCGCCGCAGGCTTAGCAAAGCTAACTCTCAATCCTGACTTAATGATGACCGATGGCGAAACCTATTTAATTGCAGAGCCAGCTCCTATGGGAAAGAGAGACGCTTCTTCTGATCAAGTTGAGGGATATATGAGTTACAGCCGCGTCTTTGAAAATCTTTGGGGAGGTAAGCGACACGCCATGGTAACCCCAACACAAGTAGATTCTTTTGGACAAACCAATATTAGTGCGATAGGTGACTATAATTCTCCTAAAGTTCAACTATTGGGCGTAAGAGGTTTCCCTGGAAACTCGATTCATCATAAAAATTCTATTTTTATTCCGAATCATTCTCAGAAAACTTTTGTTCAAGGCGAGGTTGATATGGTTTCAAGCATGGGTTACAAGAATCAAGAACTTTCGAATGGTAATTTTGAAATAAAACTTGTCGTAACAAATCTAGGCGTATTTGATTTTAATGGTGCAAATAATAAACTGCAGTTGATCAGCCTTCATCCCGGTGTAAGTGTTGATGATGTTATTTCAAATACTGGTTTTGATGTAATCATTAAATCAGAAGAGGTTACAACAATGCCCTCTGATCAGGAACTTGCCCTTATCAGAGAGGTTCTTGATCCTCAAGGTATTCGCAACTCAATTTTTGGAGAATAAAGATATGGTTAGAAGCAAACCAACAATCACCTATAAAAAGAAAGATGAAATAGCAGTCATTTCTATGAACAGACCTGAGTACAACAATGCACAAAATGGAAAGATGACATATGACTTAGATAAAGCTTTTAAAAAAGCAATAGATGATGATGAGGTAAAGGTTATTGTGCTTAAAGGTAATGGCAAGCATTTTTCAGCAGGCCATGATATCGGCACACCTGGAAGAGATGTTGATGTTGAGTACGACCGAAAATCTATGTGGTACGACCACACCAATAAGCCTGGTGGAGAGTTTTGGTACGTTAGAGAACAAGAAGTTTATTTAAACATGTGTAGGCGCTGGAGAGATATGCCTAAACCAACAATTGCTATGGTACATGGTGCCTGTGTTGCAGGTGGATGCATGTTGGCGTGGGTATGTGATCTTATTATTGCATCTGAGGATGCTTTTTTTGCTGATCCAGTTGTACGTATGGGAATTCCAGGAGTTGAATATTTTGCTCATCCATATGAGTTAAATCCAAGAATCGCAAAAGAATTTCTATTTCTTGGCGAGAGAATGTCTTCATCAAGAGCTTATGAAATGGGCATGGTTAATAAGGTTGTTCCTATTGAGAATCTTGAATCAACCGTTATGGAGATGGCCAAAAAAATATCTGCAATGCCAAGACTGGGTTTAACTTTAACCAAACAGGCTATCAATCATGTTGAGGATCTTCAGGGTAAACGCAATGGGATGGAAGCTGCTTTCGCATGGCATCATTTTTCTCATGCACATAATGATTTAACTACTGGTAATGTGTTATCAGGTTTTGATGCAAAGAAGATGGCCAAATCTCAACGTACTAAAACTAAAAAAACTCATTCAAAAAAAACAGCAGTTAAAAAGCCTGACACAAAAAAGAAAAAAAAATAGAAGAGAAAAATTATTAATAAATTAACTGACATTTTAGGTTGCGATTATCCCATTATTCAAACAGCAATGGGTTGGGTGGCTATGCCTCAGTTAGTTGCTGCAACTTCAAATGCTGGCGCTTTTGGGTTTTTAGCTTTGGCTACTGCTGGACCTCAGGAAGCAATTGAAATGATAGATGAAACAATGAGCTTGACGAATAAACCCTTTGGCGTAAATTTTCATATGTTCCAACCAGGGGCTGATGAGATCGTCCAAGCAGTTTTGGATAAAAAAATTAAAGCTGTTAGTTATTCAAGATCTCCAACGCCAGATTATATAAAAGCCTTTAAGCAGCAGGGAATTATCTGCATACCAACTGTTGGTGCTCTTAAACATGCAATAAAAGCTGAGCAGCTAGGCGCTGATGCTCTTGTTATACAAGGTTCGGAGGGTGGCGGCCATACCGGATCAACACCAACAACCTTGTTGCTTAGTTCTGTTCTTGAGCATGTTGATATTCCAGTCGTCGCTGCTGGTGGGTTTCGGGATGGATCAGGTTTAGCTGCATCTCTTGCATGGGGTGCATGCGGAATAGCGATGGGAACTCGCTTTATGATGACTCAAGAAAGTCCTGTCCCAGGTGAAACAAAGAAAGCATATGTTTCAGCTGAGGTTGATGAAATCAAAATAACAAAAAAATTTGATGGCATGTCTCATCGTCTTATTTTTAACAAATATATAAAAAAAATAGATCGCTCTAATCCCATTTCATTATTTTTAATGTCGATTACTTCTGCCTGGAAATATAAGCAAATTACCAAAGCATCTTTTGGAGATCTTATTAAGTCCTTCTTTGCAATGCTTAAAGGAGATGATTTAACTATCTCACAATCAATTATGTCTGCTAATAGCCCAGCAATTATTCAAAAGGCAATGGTCGAAGGATCTCCTCATGAAGGCGCTATGCCATCTGGTCAAGTTGCAGGAATCATTGCAAATCTACCTTCATGCAAAGAGTTGATTGATGAAATCATGGGAGAATTTAATATTGCTGCTGAAAACTTTAAAAAGATTGAGGGGAAATCATGAGCGTTGAAACTTCCATCAGCAATAATGTTGCTGAAATTATTTTAGATTGTCCTCCCGTTAATGCCCTAACTTCAACTGAATGGCTAGATTTAGCAATTAACATCGATAATCTTGCGCATAATAACGATGTTAGAGTTATTTTAATATCAGCTAGGGGTAAAGGTTTTTGTGCTGGTGCAGACATAAAAGAGTTGCAGGAGGATCCAACAAAAATTACAGATGTTAATGATGGTTGTTGGAAAACAGCAAGAGCAATTCATGTTTCAAATGTTCCTGTAATATCAGCCTGTCATGGATTTATTCTTGGAGGAGGAATTTTGCTTGCTGGAGCTTCTGATATTGTTTTAGCAACTGAGGATTCTTATTTTGGCTTACCTGAAATTGATAGAGGTGCGCTGGGTGGTGGAGCTCATTTGAGCAGGCTGTTTCCACTTCAGGCGGTTAGAAAAATGATGTTTACTGGAAAACCTATTTCTGCTCAAAGAGCTTATGAATACGGTTCGATTGAGTCGCTGCATCCAGACCTAGAATCTGTTCGAGAAGCAGCGCTTATTATTGCAAATGATATAGCCTCAAAAAGTCCTATAGCAATGAATTTAGCTAAAAAAGCATTGAATGAAATTGAGAACGGCAATGTTGATGAGCATTACAAGTCAGAGCAAGCTTTTACTCTTGAGCTATATAAATCTAGGGATTCTCAAGAAGCTCGAGATGCATTCGTTGAAAAAAGAGACGCAGATTTTAAAGATGAAAATTAATTTTACAAATGAACAAAACCTATTTAGAGACGAGGTGCGCACTTGGCTGGAGAGCAATGTTCCTGAGACATCACTTTTATCATTGGATACTAAAGAAGGTTTTGAGCAGCATAGGGAATGGGAAAAAACATTAAATCAAGGAAATTGGTCAATGGTTACTTGGCCTAAAGAGTATGGAGGAAGGGGTCTAGACCTAATTCAATGGTTAATATTTGAAGAGGAGTATTATCGAGCAGAAGCTCCTACAAGAGTGAATCAAAATGGAGTTTTTTTACTCGGCCCAACATTGATGGAATTTGGAACTCATGAGCAGAAATCTAAATTTTTAAACGCAATGGCTACTGGTGATCATATATGGGCACAAGGTTGGTCTGAGCCGGGCGCTGGAAGTGATATGGCTGCTATCAGAACAACAGCAGTGCTAGAAGGTGATCATTACAAAATTAATGGGCAAAAAACTTGGTCTTCAAGAGCAGCATATGCTGACTGGACCTTCGGTTTATTCAGAACAGATTTACACTCTGAAAGACACAGAGGCTTATCTTTTATATTAGTGCCTTTGGATTTGCCTGGCATTACTGTCAGACCTATACCTCAATTGGATGGCGAACCAGGTTTTGCAGAAATATATTTTGATGATGTAAAAGTTCCTGTAGAAAATCTACTTGGCGGTGATGGTGAAGGCTGGAAGATTGCAATGGCAACAGCAGGATTTGAGAGAGGTCTAATGCTAAGAAGCCCAGCGCGCTTTCAGCAAACAGCCGCAAAACTATTAGAACTTTATCTTGCAAAGCAAGACCATTGCTCTCCAATGATTCAGGCTAAGGTTGTTGAGGCTTGGGCTCAATCAGAGTCATATGCTTTAAGCATTTATCATACTGCATCAAAAATGCTTGATGGAGGTTCCATTGGCTCAGAATCTAGTTTGGGCAAGATTTTTTGGTCTGAACTTGATCACATGATGCATCAAACAGCATTGAAAATCTTGGGAGCAAGCGCAGAATTATCCCAAGAATCTAAATATGATGCTGCTAAATGGATCAAGGGCTTCATGTTTTCTTATGCAGGACCAATTTATGCCGGTACCAATGAAATTCAAAAAAATATTATTGCTGAAAGGTTACTAGGGCTTCCTAGGTAAAAAAAATGAACTTTATTTTTTCAGAAGAGCAAATTCAATTTAAGGATGCTATCAAATCTTTTTTAGCTGAAGAATGTACTCCCTCTTCAATCAGAGATGGTTGGCAAGCAAATAAGTCATTTAACCTAGACCGATGGAAAAATTTGATTGAGCTAGGGGTCTTGAACTCAAATCTTCCTCAAGATAAAGGTGGTTTAGGTATGGATCAAGTTACATTAGCCTTAATGGTTGAGGAGATGGGTTATGCGGGATTACCTGAACCAGTGGCAGAGCAAACTTTTTTAATAAACGATGCAATTCCTTTCCTGCCTAAAAATATTACTGAAGCTATTGAGAGTAATTACAATGATGGCGGTCAGTATATTGCTCTTGCGCATCCTTTAGCTCCGAACCCACTGTTTTTAAATGACTCAGCCGGACTGATTTTGTTTGATAATTCTGAATGCAAGTTTATTGCAAAAGACGATATGGATTTTGAAGTGATATCCTCTAATGATCCTTCTAGAGAGCTCTTCAAGATAAATTCTATTAATAACGCTATTTGCACATCTGAAAATTTTGATGAAATTAATTCTGCCGTTTCAGCAAGAGGGGCATTAATGACAGCAGCTTTGTTGATTGGATTGGCCCAAAAAATGATAGATTTAAGCTCAGTTTATGTTTTAGATAGAACTCAATTCGGCAAGCCAATTGGATCGTTTCAGGCTGTTAAACATATGTTGGCTGATGTAGCAGTAAAAATTGAGTTTGCAAAACCTGCTGTTTACAGAGCTGCGTATTCTTTGTCTGAGAATAATCCAAAATCCGCTTTACATTGCGCTCATGCAAAATTTATGTGTGCTCAAGCTGCTGAACTTGCCTGTAAAAATAGTATTCAGGCTCATGGAGCAATGGGCTATACCTGGGAGATGGATCTTCATATATACATGAGAAAAGCTTGGTCGATGATGGCTTGTTGGGGTAATGAAGACAGGCAACAGGATATAATTTTCAATACACTGTCTTCCACTAGTGAAGAGCTTGGTGTTTTATATACTTTTTAGGGGGAAATAGCTATGCGAGATGCATTCATAGTTAGCGCGTTGAGAACACCAATAGGTAAGAAGAAGGGCGCTTTATCAAATATGCACCCAGCTGATTTAGGGGCTGTTGTTCTTTCTGCAACCTTTGATCAGGTAGATTTAGATCCCGCGTTAGTTGAGGATGTAATTTTTGGTTGCGTTGATACAGTTGGACCTCAAGCTGGTGACATAGCTAGGACTTGTTGGTTGGCTGCAGGTCTTCCTGTTCATGTTCCAGGGACAACCGTTGACCGTCAATGTGGTTCATCTCAACAAGCTGTTCATTTTGCTGCTCAAGCTATTATGTCTGGTACCTCTGATGTAGTTATTGCAGGAGGCGTTCAAAACATGAATTTGATTCCCATATCTTATGCAATGATTGCTGGGCAAGCACTAGGTTTTGCTGATCCATTTTCTGGATCAAAAGGCTGGGTCAACCGCTATGGTAATAAAGAAGTAAGTCAGTTTAATTCAGCACAGATGATTGCAGAAAAATGGAATATATCCAGATTAGAGATGGAAAACTATGCATACCAAAGCCATCAAAAAGCCATGAAGGCTATTGAAAAAGGTTTGTTTAAAGATGAAATTGTTTCTGTTCAAGATTTTGACACTGATGAGACTCCAAGAGCAGAAACTTCATTGGAAAAAATGGCTTCCTTGAATCCTTTGATTGATGGCCATGATATTACAGCCGCTATTTCTTCACAAAATGCGGATGCATCTTCAGCTATTTTGATTGTTTCTGAAAAAATTCTTAAAGAGAACAACCTTATTCCTATGGCTAGAATAGCGCACATTAGTGTTAGAGCTGATGATCCAATCTGGATGCTTACCGCACCTATACCTGCAACAGAGTACGCAGTTAAAAAGTCAGGCATCCAATTACATGAGATTGGTTTAGTTGAGATAAATGAAGCTTTTGCATCTGTTGCTATGGCTTGGCAGAAAGAGATGGAGTACCCAATGGATCGAATTAATTCAAACGGAGGAGCAATCGCCCTTGGTCATCCGCTTGGGGCAACTGGCGCAAGATTGATGACCACATTAGTTCATAATATGAAAAGAGATAATATTAAATATGGTTTGCAGACTATGTGTGAAGGAGGAGGTCAGGCAAACGTTACAATTTTAGAGAATTGCTCATGAACAATCTAACGAACCCAGAATATCCCATAGGAAGAAATCTTTTTAAAGATCAAAATATTTTAATTACAGCTGCAGCCGGCTCCGGAATTGGCTTTTCAACAGCGAAGCGATTTCTTGAGGAGGGGGCAAATATTTTTATTTCTGATGTTCATCAGGGAAGATTGGATGAGGCAATAGAAAGTTTGCAAAAAATGAATATGGGCGAAGTCAAAGGTTGTCTTTGCAATGTCACGAATGATGAAGAAATTAAAGCTATGTTCAAAGAGGCCATTACTTGCTATTCATTTTTAAATGGTGTGATTAATAACGCAGGGCTTGGGGGAGAGTCCTTGCTAGAAAATATGACCAATGATGCTTGGGATCTAGTAATGGACGTCACTCTTAATGGTGCGATGAAAATTATGAGAGCTGCCATTCCAGTGCTTAAAGATACACAAGGCGTAATTGTTAACAATGCATCTGTGTTAGGTTGGAGAGCGCAAGCAGGTCAATCTCATTATGCTGCTGCAAAGGCTGGAGTGATGGCTTTAACAAGGTGTGTTGCATTAGAAACCGTAGATCATGGAATTAGAATTAATGCAGTAGCTCCCAGCCTTGCAATGAATCCACATCTGTCTAAGACTAACTCGGATGAATTGATCGCTGAATTAGAATCTAAAGAAGCTTTTGGTAGAGGTGCTGAACCTTGGGAAATAGCAAACATTATTTTGTTCCTAGCATCCGACCTCTCTTCGTATATGACTGGTGAGGTGATATCTGCATCATCTCAAAGGGCATAGATGGAAAAACTAGCCTATCAACTTTGGAAAAAAGATGATGATAGTCTAGAAACTTTTAAAGAATTGCTTCTTAAAAACCTTAGTAAAGATATTGGCGAGCTAGTTTCAGAATTACAAATTAATATCGCTGATGCTGATGTTTTACCAGCAAATAATTTAGCACAATCAAACTATCCACCCACGCCAAATGCAGTAATATTTATAAAAGTAAAAAGTTATTTTTTAGCAGATACACTCGAAAGTCATCTAAAAAAAATTACAAAAAAAATTCATGGCTTTATTGTTAGCGAATCAATTATTTTAGAAAACTCAAAAAAAAGTCCTTTGGGCTCAAGGTCAGAAGGGTTTTCACAAGTTGTTTTTTTAGAGAAGCCAGAAACAATGTCTTCATTTGAGTGGTTCGATCATTGGACCAACTACCACACAGAAATTGCGATTCGGACCCAATCTAATTTTATTTATGTTCAAAATACAATCGTTAGGCCTTTACAGAAAGCATCGCCTTCATTTATTGCAATTATCGAAGAGTGCTTTCCATTTGAGGCTATGACAGATCCAGAGGTTTTTTATGATGCTAAAAATAATCCAGAGCAATTGGCAAAACATGCTCAGATCATGATGGATAGTTGTGAGAAATTTATTGACTTTAAAAAGATTGAGGTAATTCCTACAAGTAGGTATAGAATAATTTAAGCCAACAAAGAAATTAAGAGAGATGGGGAGAGAACAATATGAATGATTTAAAAGTTGCATTGGTTACAGGAGCTGCAAGTGGCATGGGTAGAATTTCTGCTAAAAGGCTGGCTGCTGAAGGTGTTCATGTTGCAGCTGTAGATGTAAATGAAGAAGGATTAAACGAGCTAAAGCAAGAATCAAATAACATCTCTATTTTCCCATGTGATTTATCTGATTCAAATGCCGTTAGGACCATGATTCAACAGGTTCAATTAGAAGTGGGCTCAATTGATAGAGTTACACAAGCAGGCGCAGTAATGCCAATGGCCAAAATTCAAGACTTAGACTCAACTTCAATAAATAATTTAATGAGAATTAATTATGAGGGTACTGTAAATATTGTTAGCAATGTTTTGCCATCAATGCTTGAAAAGAATAATGGGCAAATAATACTTTTTGGTTCAATTGCAGGAATGTGCCCTCTCGAAAACATGTCAGCTTATTGTGCTTCTAAAGCAGCCGTAAATATTTTTGGCGAAATCTTAGCTAAAGAGGTTAAAGATACCAATATTAGAGTTATGGTAGTTTGTCCAGCCCAAACTGACACTCCTTTGATGAGATTTGTTGATGAGACTGATGCGCCTGATGCAATTAATACTGCAGTGAAAAAAGGCATGCTTTGCGATCCAGAGGAAGTGGTTGATCAAATAGAAAAAGACTTACTGACTAATAAAATTATTTGTTACCCTTCAAAAGAAGCTGTATTCGCCACGAGGATAAGAAGATTTTTCCCAAATTATTGGTGGAAATTAGTCCAAAAAAACTCATAATAAAATAGACAATGGAATATGTAGATAAATTACCTCCTGATAATAGAGATCTTTCTATGTTCCCAGGACAGTATGGCTGGCCTTTTCTTGGCAAGACAGTCGAGCTAGTTAAAGATACTTTGGCAATGTGTAACAAGCACTATGATAGATATGGCCCTGTTTCTAGGTTAGATATGGTTCGTAATCAAAGAGTTTTAATGTGTCTTGGTCCAGAATTTAATGAGGCAGCCTTATTTGATCCCAAGGGTAATTTTAGTGTTGCGGGTGGTTATGCAAGTTCACTGGGCACCTTATACCCTGAGGGTATGTTGCTCAGGGATGACAAAAAACATAAAAAGACAAGACGGGCATCGCAACCAGCATTTAAGACAGATGCTCTCAAGTCATATGTTGATATGTTGATTCCCATTCAAGAGCGACGTATCCAAGCGCTTCCCATTGATGAGGAATTTGTATTCTATGACAATATTCAAGAAACATTGATGGATGTTGCCGCAAGAGTATTCATAGGTTTGGATGAAAGAAGCCCAGAAGCTCAGAGGCTTAATTATCTCTTTTCAACAATCAATGAGGGATTAGTAACTCCCTTACCTTATGATCTTCCATTTTTAAAATTTAGAAAATCTATGCAAGCAAGAGAAGAATTAAGGAAATTTTTTATTTCAAATATTCCTCAAAGAAGAGGATCAGATGCACAAGATATGTTTACTAGATACTGCAATGCTCAAGATGAGGATGGAGAGTATTTAGAAGATATCGATATAGATGGTCACTTGGCCTTTTTATTATTTGCAGCATTTGATACCACTACCAGCGCATTGACTAATATTCTTTATTACCTTGGTAAAAATCCTCAATGGCAAGATAAAGTCCGTGAAGAAATATTTGGTATCAACAATGAAATGCCTACATTTGAAGATATGGCAGAAATGACCATGACCGAATATGTATTTCAAGAAACTCTTAGATTTTATCCATCAGTGATGATTTTAAATAGGCGCACCACGAGAGATGTAAATGTTGCTGGATATGACATACCTGCAAATACTGTTGTTATGCTCAGTCCACCATTTACTCACCGCATGAAAGAATGGTGGTCAAACCCTTTAGAGTTTGATCCTATGAGATTTTCTCCAGAAAGAGCCGAGCATAAAAAACATGGATTTAGTTACATTCCATTTGGTGGTGGTGCGCATAAATGCATTGGTATGCATTTTGCAATGATGAATGCAAAACTATATTTATTTAGATTATTAAAAAACTATAAAGTTAACCTAAGATCCAATTATGATCCTGCATTCATGCATGTCCATTTGCCAAGACCAAAAGACGGACTTCCATTAACTTTAACTAGGATTTAGTTCAATGATTCCTAAAGGTTCATTTCTCGAAGTCAGCGATAATTTTACATTTCATTATTACGATGAAGGAGATGGAGATGTTGTGGTTTTGCTCCATGGAAGTGGAACGGGAGCTTCTGGCCACACTAATTTTAAAAATAATTTTAAGGCCTTAAGAGAAGCAGGGTTTCGAGTCATTTTGCCCGATCTTCCTGGCTATGGCTTTTCTAGCAAACCAGAAAATGAAATTTATTCGCTAGACTATTTTAATGGCAAAATACTTGAGCTTCTTGATGAGTTGAAGATTGATTCATTTTCATTGATTGGTAATAGTCTGGGGGGAGCCTTATCAATTGGTCTTGCTTTAAATGAGCCTGACAGGATACAAAAATTAATCTTAATGGCGCCAGGCGGGGTTGAAGATCGAAAGGTATACGATGAAATGCCTGGCATTAAAAAGTTATTATCAGATTTTCTTGGCGGCAGCATGGATCAAGAAAAAATAGAAGGGTTGCTTGAACTTTTCCCATTTGATAAATCAATTATTAGTAAGGAAATGATTGAAGATAGAATGGAAATTCTACCTCTTATGAATACTCAAGTAATGGCCACAATGGACATTCCAAATATGGAGTCTAAACTTTCATCAATTCACCAGCCTGTCCTGGCTTTTTGGGGTATTAATGATCAATTCATCCCTTTGTCAGGCTCAATAAAAATCGGTCAAAATTGTCCAAATGCTCAAATTATGCTTTTCAGTCAGTGTGGACATTGGGTTATGATCGAAAAAGAGCAAATCTTTAACGAGTCTTGCATTAAATTTTTATCATCTTAATCAATGAATTTAAATACTATTAATGAGATAGCATCTGAACTCTTTTTGGCATTAAAAAATCAAGAAACAATTCAGCCGCTCTCTGAAAAATATCAAGAAATAGATATCAATGATGCCTATCAAATCTCTCGGAAATTTCTTTCTTTGAGAGAGGACCAAGGAGAAAAAGTTATTGGTAAAAAAATTGGTGTTACAAGCCCAGTTGTTCAAGAAATGCTTGGTGTTAATCAACCAGATTTTGGTTTCTTAACAGATGATATGCATGTTAAAAATAAGTCAAATTTTTCAATAGAAAGCTCTTTAATTCAGCCAAGGGCGGAAGCTGAAATTGCTTTTATTCTAAAAGAAGATATTCAAGGTCCCGGAATAACCAAAGAAGATGTCATTTCTTCAACTGAAAAAATTGTTCCATGTTTTGAAATTGTTGATTCTAGGATTGATGATTGGAAAATTAAAATTCAAGATACTATTGCTGATAATGCCTCTTGTGGAATTTTTGTGTTGGGAGAGGGCTCATCCTCTCCTGAGAAATTTCAAATGGATGAGTTAGAAGTTATTGTTCATAAGAATGGAGAATTTTTATCATCAGGTCTTGGCTCTGCAGTTCAAGGCCATCCAGCGGAAGCAGTTGCATGGCTTGCTAACACCTTAGGTGAATATGATATTCCATTGCTAAAAGGTGAGTTTATTCTTTCTGGGTCTTTAGTTCCTCTTGAGCCAGCTGTAGCTGGTGATAGTTTTTCATTGGAACTTAAGGGGGTTGGAACTTGCGAAATTAATTTTATCTAATTATGAATAAAGTAAAATGCGCAATCATCGGATCAGGAAACATCGGAACAGATTTGATGCTAAAAATCATTAAAACCTCTCAATCATTGTCCTTAAATGGAGTTATTGGAATTGATCCTGATTCTGAGGGTTTAGCAATGGCGAAATCTCAGAATATCCCAATTTCAACATCAGGTTTATTAGGGTTTATGGAAATGGATGAATACCAAGATACGGAAATATTTTTTGATGCAACATCTGCTGGCGCCCATAAGAATCATCATGATTTAATTATCAATGATGGGAAACAGATGATAGATCTAACACCAGCAGCAATTGGTCCGTATTGTGTACCGGTTGTTAATTTAACCGAACATTTAAAAGAAAAGAATGTAAATATGGTGACTTGCGGCGGCCAAGCTACTATCCCAATGGTTGCAGCAGTAAATCAAGTCTCTAGTGTTAAGTATGCTGAAATAGTTGCATCTGTTTCTTCCAGGTCTGCTGGCCCAGGAACAAGAGCTAACATTGATGAATTCACTCAAACAACCAAGCTTGGACTTGAAAAAGTTGGAGGAGCAGACAGAGCTAAAGCAATCATAGTGTTAAATCCTGCAGAGCCTCCCTTGTTGATGCGAAATACTGTTTTTACCTTATGTGATCCAGTTGATCAAGAGTTGGTTAAAGATAGCATTGAAGCTATGGTAGGGCGTGTTCAATCATATGTGCCAGGATATCGTTTGAAGCAAGAAGTTCAGTTTGAAAGATTTGGTTCCAATAATCCATGTTCAATTCCTGGCTATGGTGAGTTTGAAGGTCTAAAAGCATCAATTTTTCTTGAAGTTGAGGGAGCTGGACATTACTTACCAACCTATGCAGGAAATTTAGATATTATGACTTCTGCAGCAATGGGAACAGCGCAAGAATTAATTAAACTCAATTCATGAAAAAGCTATATATACAAGATGTCACACTAAGAGATGGAATGCATGCTATTCGACACCAATACGGCTTAGATCATGTCATTGAAATTGCAAAAGCATTGGATGAGGCTAAAGTTGATGCTATTGAGGTGGCTCATGGAGATGGATTGTCTGGATCTTCTTTTAATTATGGCTTTGGCGCTCACACCGATCAAGAGTGGATTGGAGCTGTAGGAGAGAAATTAAATCATGCAAAGTTAACCACTCTTATTTTACCTGGAATAGCTGTAAAAGAAGATCTTAAATGGGCATGGGATCTTGGTGTCAGGTCGGTGCGAGTTGCAACACATTGCACAGAGGCAGATGTTTCAAAGCAGCATATAGAGTTTGCAAGAGAATTAGGGATGGATACTATCGGTTTTTTAATGATGTCACATATGACCTCTCCATCAAATTTAGCTGTACAAGCTAAATTAATGGAGTCTTATGGAGCTGAATGTGTTTATGTTGTTGACTCAGGTGGTGCGTTAAGCATGGAGGATGTGGCAGATAGATTTAAAGCTTTCAAGGATGCCTTGGATTCTCGAACTCAAACAGGTATGCATGCTCATCACAATTTATCCTTAGGAGTTGCTAACTCTATTGTGGCGGTTGAAAATGGAGCCAATAGAGTTGATGCAAGCCTTGCAGGGATGGGTGCTGGAGCAGGAAATGCACCTCTTGAAGTTTTTATTGCTGCAATTGATAGACTTGGTTGGACCCATGGTACTGATCTTTTTAGGTTAATGGATGCTGCTGAAGAACTCGTTCGACCCTTGCAGGATAGACCTGTTAGAGTAGATAGAGAAACGTTAACATTGGGTTATGCAGGAGTTTACTCGTCCTTTTTAAGGCATGCTGAATCAGCTGCCGAAACTTATAATCTTGATACTAGAGAGATCTTAGTTGAGCTAGGCAAAAGAAAGATGGTGGGTGGTCAGGAAGATATGATCGTTGATGTGGCTTTAGATTTATTAAAAAAGAAATCTAAATCATGAAAATTGGCATGACCCTTCCGGTCATGGAGCCTGGCCTGACCAGGCAAAATTTAGAGGATTGGACACTTAGAATAGATGCTGGCCCATGGTCACATATTGCCCTAGGAGAAAGAATATTATTTCCTAATCCAGAATTCATTTCTACTTTAAGTGCGGTGGCTGCTTGGACTAAGCGTGTAGAGATTATTGCAACCATCTCTGTGTTAACAATGCATAACCCGATACTTAGCGCTAAACAGTTTGCAACCATTGATATGATTTCAGAAGGCCGGTTTACCCTTGGCGTTGGAGTTGGTGGTAGGGAAGAAGACTACAATGCTATAGACTCAAAATGGTCTGATAGAAGATGGGGCATACTTTCAAATCATGTGAAAACGATGCAATCTGTTTGGTCAAAGGAGTATCACCCTGATCTTGGCCCAACAACTTTTTCTAAGAATGGACCAGAAATATTAGCAGGTGCAGTTGGTCCTAAAGCCATGGAAATGTCTTCTGATTTTGCCCAAGGTTTAGCTGGGTTTTCATTCAATGCAGATATCGAAGAGATTAAAGATTCATTTAATCGAGTTATTGGCGCCTTTAAGAATAAAGGCAAAACTCCAAG
Organism: uncultured SAR86 cluster bacterium; assembly: GCA_902593675.1. Lineage (GTDB taxonomy): Bacteria > Pseudomonadota > Gammaproteobacteria > Magnimaribacterales > D2472 > D2472. The sequence goes on along the minus strand of CACJJI010000002.1, from coordinate 172,812 downwards.
ATTGGTTACAAGCTTTTGGTTTGGTTTGGGTGAAGGTGCTCGATCAGATATTCAAACTCATCTTGAAAGATATTTAAGTTGGATGGGGGATGATCTTGCTAAGGATTTAGCAAAAATAGCAGGTTTTTCAGGCAGTCAAGATGATTTAAATGATTTTCTTTTGTTAATTAAGGCCGCAGGGGCAACAGACGTAATTTTAGTTCCTACCTCAAAAAATATTGAGCAATTAATCTTAGCGGAAGAAGTGGTTGCTAAATTTAGATAAATTTGACAAATCAAATCCACTTGTTACTCGTTGATTATTTGATGTATTTATATAATAGTTATTATTAGTTATAAAAATACAGGGAGAATATTTTGACTGATCAAGAGTTAATAGCACCTGAGCTTCCAGAACAGAAAGATCCTGCTGCTAGCAATTTGGAGTCTGGTTGGTACAAAATTGCAAAGAGTCAGGACATTCCTTCTAAGACAGCAATCCAGGTTGATGATTTCCCAACTCAGATTGTAGTTTGGAGAGGAGAGGATGCTGTTTTAAGAGGCCTTGATCTGTATTGTAAGCACATGGGAGCTTCATTAGCTTGTGGGGAAGTTGATGAAAATAGCATTCGATGCCCTTTTCATGCCTGGCGTTGGGGAGGAGATGGCCAATGTGATGATATTCCATACGCAAAAAAAATTCCTGCCAAGGCCACAACCCGATCATGGGAAGTAAGTGAGGATAATGGGATGGTATATGTTTGGTTTGATAGAGATCAAAAACCAGCAGATCCAGATGGACAAAAGTTTAATTTAAGATAGGAGATAGTCATGAGTGATTTACCAGATAGGTTTCCAAGAGGGTGGTTTGTTTTGGGTCATCAAAGAGATTTTCCGATTGGAGAAACTAAAACAATTTTTGGATTTAATAATAAAATATTAATTTCTCGAAATGAGGACAGTTCTGTTGAGGTGAATGTTGGCGGTGATACTTCTTGGCCAGTTTTGGAAATAAACCAAATGGTTATGGTATGGCATGACATCGAGAAACAAGCTCCTGATTTTACTCCTGATAAAATAGAAGAGTGCTATTCAGATGATTGGTCTGATTATGGTATGGCGAGTTTTTTGGTAAAGAATAATTGTAGAGAGTTGATCGATAATATGGCTGATAAAGGTCATTTTGGTCCAGTTCACCAAGCTCCATTTGAAGGATTTTGGAATGAAGCTAAAGACCATACCTATATACAAGAAATGACAGCTGACAGCCCGATACTAGGAAGGGATTTATTTTCCCAAGCCAGATACGAAGGCCCAGCCTACATGACAACATATATGAGTGCTGTTCATGACGGAGCGAAAGTTGAAAGCAGACTTTTGGTCAGTCATATACCTTTAACCCTCACTTCTTTTGTTATTAATTTTGGAGTCATGGTTAAAAAAGTTCCTGGTATGTCTGCTGAAGATGAGGCTGCCTTTATTCAAGGCTATGTTGATGCGAATAATTTTGCTTTTGGACAAGATGTAGCTATTTGGGAGAATAAAATTTATATTCCCGATCCCGTGGTTTGTGATGGCGATGGGCCATTGCATAAACTAAGAAAATGGTACGGACAATTTTTAGTTAATAGAGCTGATATTCCTCCAGGTCTAGATTTAGAAAAAAGAGAATTTTAATTTCCGCTGTAATTTTTTAATAAAGTGAAGCTTTCACTCGATGATCTTGATCACAAGATTCTTCAAATTCTTGAAGAAGATGGTCGTGCGCCAGCAAAATTCATTGCAGAAAAGCTATCTGTAAATGAGGTAACTGTTAGCAAACGTCTGACAAAAATTATTGATGGAGGTTTTTGCAAAATCATTGCAATAGCAGATTTTGAAAAATGTGGCTATGACTATTTGCTTCCAATCGGTATAAGAGTTCAAGGTGATAAATTAGAGGAGGTTGCAGAGATTCTTTCTCGGCAAAAAGAAGTGTTCAGTGTAAATGTTGTTAGCGGAATTCAGGATATAGAAATTCTATGTGCCACCCAAACTTTACATGAAACAAAAATATTTTTAGATGAAACCTTGCCATCCATTGTTGGAATTAAGAGTATTGCACCTGCAATTGCGTCAAGCGTGTATAAATTTGAAACGGACTGGACGCCTTTTGCAAATGAAGCTTGATCAAACAGATAAAAAAATTATTCAATTGCTTGGGGCTGATGCAAGAATGTCAAACAATCAAATGGCCAAGGTGATTGGAGTAACTGAAGGCACTGTTCGCAATAGAATCCAAAAACTTATTCAGAATAAAGTTATTAAAATCTCTGTTATAAATAATATCAATCGCATGGAGAATCCTTCTTTAGCTTTTGTAGGGTTGGATGTTGAAACTAGAGCTAAAGACTCTGTTGCAAAAGCTCTTTCAAAAATGAAGGAAGTTAGGTTTGTTTCAAGTCTCATGGGGCGTCATGATCTTATGGTGTTCATTCTGGCTGAAGATGTGACTAAACTTTCTAAAGTTTTATATGAAGAAATTTCTTCTTTGCCTGGTGTAAGGTTTTCAGAATCATCTATCGGGTTAAAGTATTACAAATATGATTATAGATGGGCCAGGATATTAGATTGAAACCAGTAAATACATTAACAATACCCAAGCTAATCAAGCTGCAAGCTGAAAATTTTTCCTCAAAGCCTGCATTAATTTCTGACAATGAAGTGTTATCTTTTGCAGATCTAGATAACCTATCAACTAACATTGCTACTCATTTAATACATCTTGGTATTTTACCAGGCGATCGAGCTGCTATTTGGGCTCCAAATATGAATGAATGGGTGCTTGCAGCAATTGCTATTCATAAAGCTGGCGGAGTTTTAGTTCCTATTAACACCCGAATGAAAGGCAAGGAGGCTGCCTATATTTTAAATAATTCAGGGGCTAAATTTTTATTTAGCGTAAAAACTTTTCTTGGGACAGATTACTTTGAGTTACTAGAAAATGAAGATCTACCTCATTTGCTACATAAAATTACGCTTGATGAAAGTGAGCCAAAAGACTTAATTCAATCTTTTGAAACTATCAAAGAGCAAGCTTTGGATGTTGAATTGCCTGAAGTAAGTGAAACCGATATGGCTGATATTATTTTCACCTCAGGTACAACTGGAAAACCTAAAGGAGTTATTTCTTCACATTTACAAAATATTAAAGTGTTCGAGTATTGGTCTACTTATATTGGCTTAAATGAAAATGACCAATATTTAATTGTAAATCCGTTTTTCCATACTTTTGGATATAAGGCTGGTTGGCTAGCCTCAGTGATGAGGGGGGCAACGGCTTACCCGTGTCCTGTATTTGATGCAGATAAAATTATTAAGATAATCAATGAGCATCAAATTTCTATGCTGCCAGGACCTCCAACTCTTTACCAGTCAATTCTTACCAGTCAATTAATAGATAAGTTAGATATTTCTTCTTTAAGATTAGGGGTTACTGGAGCTGCCTCTATACCAGTTCAGCTTATTAAGGATATGAAAGAAAGATTGGGTTTTGAGACTGTCATTACAGCATATGGATTAACAGAAAGCACAGGAGTGGTTACCATGTGTACTCCTGATGATAACTATGAAACAATAGCATCCACCTCAGGCTGTGCTATTGCTGATGTAGAGGTGAAGTGTGTCAATCAAGACAATCAAGAAGTTCCGGTCGGAGAGCCAGGAGAGATTTTAGTAAGAGGCTATAATGTAACTAAAGGTTATTTTAATAATCCTGAGGCGACCAAAGAGACTATCGACACAGAGGGCTGGTTGCATACCGGTGATATAGGAATACTTGATCAAAATGGCTATATTAAAATTACTGATAGAAGCAAAGATATGTTTATTGTTGGGGGATTTAATGCTTATCCAGCTGAAATTGAAAATATTCTCTGTGACCATCCTTCAATCTCCCAAGCTGCAGTTATTGGTATTGCAGATGAAAGAATGGGAGAGGTTGCCAAAGCATTTGTTGTATTAAAACCAAATCATGAACTCCAAGAAGATACTTTGGTGCAATGGTCAAAAGAAAATATGGCAAATTATAAAGTTCCAAGAGAGATAGTATTTGTTGAATCCTTACCTACAAATGCAGCAGGAAAAGTAATGAAATATATTTTAAAGGAAGGCTAATGAGAATTGTTATTTCAGAAGATACAAATAAATTTTACCGATCAGAGCTTTTATCTATTGATCCTTCTATGGAGATTATTTCTTTGAACCCAGAAGATTCAACTAACCCTTCGTGGGAGAAGGTACCTGAGTCAGATGCTTTTTTTATGTCCTACCAATTTTTGTTTGCTGCTAGAGATTTTCCAGAAATTTTTAATTCCCTCTTAGATTTATCTAAGCGTATGAAGTTTATTCAAAGTGGATTTGCTGGTATGGATGCTCCAATCCTCCAAGAGGTCTTGAAGGAAAAAGATATATTAATTGCCAATGCAAGCAGTATTTATGCAATTCCAATTGCTCATTACGTTTTTTCACAAATCTTAAGGTGGAATAAGAGAATAGATCAGCATATTGAATTACAACAATCTAAAAGTTGGACTCCATTAGGTGGAGATGGAGAGTTGACCAATAAAACTTTAGTTATTCTTGGTTATGGAGGTATAGGCAAAGAGGTGGCTAAACTTGGCAAAGCTTTTGGTATGAAGGTTACTGGAATAAGACGAAATCCAGTTGATGACGAGTATGCAGATGAGGTTCTAGGGCTGGATTCTTTTGAAGAGTTGCTACCATTGACTGATTATTTAGTTCTAGCACTTCCTGATAGTTCGCAAACAAGAGATATTATTAATCAAAATGTTTTAAAGAAGCTTAATGATTCAGCTATGTTAGTTAATGTAGGTAGGGGGACCGCAATTAATGAACAAGATCTGTCTGATGCGCTACATGATAAAGAGATTGCAGCAGCAGCATTAGATACCACTAAGATTGAGCCGCTAGAGAGCTCATCACCACTGTGGAACACCCCAAACTGTTTTATTTCAGCTCATGATTCAGCTCATTCATTGTTATCAATACCCAGAGCCTTTAGCTTATTTGCTGAAAATATTAAAAATATTAAAAACGGTGATCAAATAGTAAATCTTTATTCAGAATAAAGAGAATGATTGGAATAATATATGATTCTTCTAGCAAACCAATGGTAACTATTGAGTGGGAATGAAGTTTTTTGGGTGGAGAATGGTATTTACGGGTCTTACCCTTGAATTCACTGTTGTAGGTTTCATTTTTTATAGCTTTCCTGTCATTTGGCCTTACCTAATATCAGAACTAGGTATGACCGAAAGTCAGCTCGGTATGGTTTCCGCATTCTATTTTATACCTGTGGGAATTTTGGCAATTGTCGTAGGGCGCGCCCTTGATAAGTATTCTGTTAAAAATTTTATGATGATCGGGGCTATAATTTATGCCGCAGGACTTTTCTCTTTAAGTTTCATAAATTCTTTTTGGTCTCTTCTAACAATTTATCTGACCATTCTTGCTCTGGGGTCTATTATGATGGGAAATTTAGCTGTAGCTAAATTAATCTCAAATTGGTTTGACAAAAATGCTGGCAGAGCACTAGGTATTGCAGCAATAGGTATTTCCTTTTCAGGGGTTGTGCTTCCTTTGGTTGTTGATCCTCTTCTTGATTTAGTGGGCTGGAGAAATGTTTATGTAATCTTTGCTTCTGTAGTTCTTTTCATTATGTTACCTCTTATCTTTTTTATTGTGATTGATGATCCAAGATCTGTTAATCAAGTTAAAGATGGTATGAAGAAAAATAATGAAGAAGAATCTTTACCACAGGAGATAACCGCAAAAGATCTTATATCTCAAAAAGTTTTTTGGATGATTTCCTTAGCATTCGCCTTCCAATTTCTTTCAATGATGGGTGTGCTTGCTTTTTTGCCCGTTCATGCAAGCAAAATGGGGCTAGATGAAACTTGGAATCTTTTAGGTCTTCCTGTTAAACAATATGTTTTTGCTTATGCTTTATCTGCTTTTGGTGGAGTCCTAGGAAAAATAATATTTGGATATCTCATGGACATGATGAAAGCTGCATATCCTTCGATGATGTCGATGTTCCTTCAAGCAATTGGAATCTTTGGAATTACTTATTTTAATGAACCAATTATATTTTTTATAAGCGCATTAATATTTGGTTTAGGTTTTGGTGCTGCAACTCCTCTTATGACTGCGTGTTACCTAAGAATTTTTGGGGCACATAATCTTGGGAAAGCCAGAGGTATATCATCTCCAATTATTTCGCCGCTTCAACCAATTGGAATTCTAATAACAAGCATATTGATAGGTTTCCAAGATACTTACTTTGTAGCTTTCAATATTATGGGATGTTTTGCTCTTGTTGCTGCAGTTTTTGCGAGCCAAATTCAAGAGCCTGAAAGAATTATTTAGTTACAAATGTGCATGGGAATTTCAGAAATAGAAAAATAATGAGCATATGTTTCATCTAGCTCTGCATTTCATAGCTCCCTTATTAATTGCTTTTCTATTTTTTAAAGAAAATTGGAAGTCGTCTTATTTAATAATGATAGCAACCATCCTAGTTGACTTGGATCATTTATTTGCGAGCCCAATTTACGACGCTAATCGTTGCAGCATAGGATTTCATCCCCTCCATCAGTATTGGTTTATTGGCATATACATAGCTATGATTTTTTTTTCAAAAACTAGATTAATTGGAGCTGGTTTAACCATCCATATGGTTTTGGATGCTTTGGACTGTTTTTAAATCTTTTTTTATAAAATAAAGAGTAAATTAATTAAAGGCTCTTGTTTGCAATAGCTCTAAAAAATTCAATTGTCTCAAGTTCGCTCGCCATATCTGTGTCTTCAGCAGTCCCATATGAGCTGTTAGCAGATAATTTGACAATTACCATGTTGGATTCTGGTGCAACATAAATCATTTGGTTGTAAACCCCAATTGCCATGAATTCACCTTTGTCACCTCCAGGCACCCACCACTGATAGCCATATCCCAAGGGATAATCAGAAAGAGGATTATCCCCTGGAGTTAGATGTGGTCCATCTGGGGTGATCGAATCTTTTACCCAAGATTTAGGAACAATTTGTTGTCCATTTAATTTGCCATCTAAACGGTAAAGCTCTCCAAATTTTGCATAATCTCTTGCTGTGATATTTAGTCCAGCAAATGCCATTTCCATGCCTTCAGAATCAAGTAGCCAATAACCCTCATTAGAAGCACCCATCGGATGCCAGAGCATTTCTGTCATGTAGTTAGTAATTGTTTTTCCCGTAGCCCGATTAACTAACATGCCAAGAGCTTGAGTATCCATAGAATTGTAATGATTTCTTGTTCCAGGTTTGAAGTCATCACTTAAGGTTTGAATAAATTCATCGAACGAACCGCCCAAAGCAAAAATTTTAGCCCATCGATTTATATCTGATTCAGGATCACTGTAATCCTCGTTCCATGATGCGCCGGAAGACATTTGTAGCACATCTTTTATACGCACGTTGTTATATGGTGAATTTTTTAATTCAGGCACATAATCTGAAATTGCCTCTTCTATATTGTTGATATGACCATCTCTTATTGCAATGCCAACTAGAGCAGAAATAAAGCTTTTGGCAACAGACATAGACATCCACTGAACATTTTCTCCTCCAGTTAACCAGTACTTTTCAAATCGAATTCTTCCATTTTGTAGAATCAATAAAGCGCTAGTGTCTGTTCGCTGGAGAAAATTCTCAGCTCCAATTACTGCATCATTGAAATTAAAGCTTGCTGGTAAAGATATAGTTTTACTGGATTGAAAATTTAAAGGATTAGAAGAGGGCGATAAAGTTGATGAATCAATGAATTTATAGAACCTATTTAAATTTTCATACTGCTCTTCTCCTGAAAAAAGAGTCCCGATAACTGTCAATCGAGTATACAAATCTTTGTACATAAAGATCACAATCAAAGCAATGATTGTCAGTAGAGCTAATATTTTTTTTAAAATTTTTTTCTCCTAAATTTGGTGCCCTCTCCAGGAATCGAACCTAGAACTACTCCTTAGGAGGGAGTTGTTATATCCGTTTAACTAAGAAGGCTTGTATTAAGCGTCTGTAATATCAAATATATCTATGTTTGGCCCATCAACGCACATCTCCTCAATAGCGCCAACAGTCCCATCCTCTGTTCTAAAAGCTAAATATTTTTCATAGTGCTCTTTTGAATCCCAAACCTCTGTAAGAACAAATTTATGAGGATCTTCAACATGCAATGTGAGATTAATATTTTGACACCCATCAAATGCACGGGTGACATGAAAAGCCTCGGTACAAATTCCTGAAAACTGATCAACCAAACCAGTCTTCAAAGTTCCGCTAAGTAAAACACTCACTGCCATAATGACTCCTAAACTTTCTAAATTAAAACCTTTCTTCATGTTAAATTAAAGATTGTTTAATAGAAAGAGCTACTGAAAATATACCTTTCGAGTTAAAAATATTAGAATAGGGCGCAAGGACTAATTCCATGAGCAAAGAAATCACTATTACACTCCCTGACGGATCTCAGAAGCAAGCTCCTGTTGGTATTAGCGGGTTTGAAATTGCAAACATGATTGGCGCTGGTCTAGCTAAAGCTGCTGTTGCCTTTAGTGTAAATGGTGAGCAAAGAGACCTGAGTGACGTTGTTAATCAGGATGCCGATATTTCTATTTTTACACTTGATTCAGATGAAGGTCTAGAAATTATGCGGCATACTGTTGCGGCTCAGGTGTTAGCTCGTGCTATAAAAAATCTTTACCCAAAAGCTAAATTAGCCATCGGCCCAACCATTGAAAATGGTTTTTACTATGATTTTTTATCTGATGAGAGGGTTTCTATAGACGATTTACCAAAAATTGAAAAAGAAATGGAGAAGATTGTTGCTGAAAAATCTGACATTACCAAAACGATTCATTCAAAGAAAGAGGCGATAAAGAATTTTGCTAATATCAAAGAAGATTACAAGGTTAAGATCATCGAAGACTCTGAGCAAGAGGATAACTTTCAACTCTACAATCAAGGTGATACCGGCTTTATAGATTTATGTCGCGGCCCTCATTTACCAAGTTTAGATAAAGTTGGAGCTTTTAAACTTACAAAGATCGCGGGTGCATATTGGAAAGGCGATTCACAAAATGAAATGTTGTCTCGAATTTATGGAACGGCTTGGAAAAATGAAAAAGATCAAAAAAAATATTTAACTCTTTTAGAAGAGGCTGAAAAGCGAGACCATCGCAAACTTGCCAAAGAAATGGATTTGTTTCATTTGCAAGAAGAGGCACCTGGAATGGTTTTTTGGCATGCAAAAGGTTGGTTAATATATGTAGCTTTGCAAAACTATATACGTAATAAGCAAATTGCTAATGGATACGAAGAAATCAACACTCCTTTAGTTGTTGATCGTAAACTATGGGAGGCTTCAGGCCACTGGGACAAATATCGTGAAAATATGTTCATCACAGAAATTGATGAAGAGCATGCTAATGAAAAAAGAGTAAATGCTCTCAAGCCCATGAACTGCCCCTGTCATGTCCAGGTATATAATCAGGGTCTTAAATCCTACAAAGACCTTCCAGTGAGACTTGCAGAATTCGGCTCCTGTCATAGGTATGAAGCTTCGGGCACCATGCATGGCCTAATGAGGGTTCGAGGCTTTACTCAAGATGATGGCCATATTTTTTGCACTGAAGATCAAATAGAGAGCGAAACAGCTGACTTCATATCATTGTTGTCCGAGATTTATACCGAGCTTGGCTTCGAATCCTTTGATATAAAATTATCAACTAGACCTGAAACAAGAGTTGGCTCAGATGAAGTTTGGGATAAAGCAGAAACTGCATTAGAAAATGCAATTAAAAAACTTGATATCCCTTATACCGTTGAAGCAGGAGATGGAGCTTTTTATGGGCCTAAACTAGATTTTGTTTTAACTGATGCAATAGGGCGTGAATGGCAATGTGGTACTTTTCAGGCTGATTTTAACCTGCCTGATAGACTAGATGCTGAGTATATTGGAGAAGATGGCGCCAAGCATCAACCTGTCATGATGCATAGAGCAATTCTTGGTTCTTTTGAGAGGTTTATTGGCATCTTAATCGAAAATTATTCAGGTAAATTGCCCTTATGGTTGGCTCCAACTCAATTATCAATTTTAACTGTCACCGAAGAAGTGAATGAATATGCTATGAGTTTGAAAGAAAAATTTGATGTAATTAATCTACGAGTTGAGCTTGACAATAGAAACGAAAAAATTGGTTATAAGATAAGAGAACATAGCAATGCTAAAGTCCCGCTTATGGCTGTGATTGGTAAAGAAGAAATGTCTGCTAAAACTGTTTCTATTAGGAATTTGCGTGAAAACAAAACTAATACGTACACCATTGATGAAGCTATCAAACTTTTAGAGACAGAATCTCACTCGCCTTAGTAAATTAAATTCTCCAACCTTCTCTATCAAAGACTCTAAGATATGTCAGTTGGTCGTGCTCAGATTCATTGACTACTTTCACAAAATCGCCTGATTGGACAAGAATCACATCGCCTGCCGTTAATGAAAATGAATCTTGGTGTTCGATACCTTCACTTGGATCGGTTCCATGTCCTTCCATGGAATTCATATATTCAACAACCTCCATCATTCCTCTACCATTTACTATAATGTAAACAACATCTGAGTCGCTTAATCTATGACCCACTGTAGATTTGCCTGGTTGGATTACGGTCTTGCTCGCTATAATTTTACCTAGCAAGTCGTTTGTCCAAACCGAATAATCGTCGGTAACTTTATAGGGGGAACCACCGACTCTAAAATTTACATATTTCTTTGCCATTTATTTTTTAGTTATTAAAGATGTAGTGAATTTGAATTTATTTCGTATAAATTGTCAATAAAATTTTAAAAACCTTTATTTATAAGAAAAATTAATTATTTTTTAAGTAGTTTTACTACATAAATTATTTTTTAAAGATAAATTTACAAATATGTTTATAATTACATCAGCGCGGTTTTGTTTGGCTTCTAGGCGCTATATAAATATTGCTAAAAATAGATTCTAGTATGAGCATCTTATTTAGCTTGGCCTTCTTTTTGAAATTTAATTGGAGAAATAATGAGCGATAAAAAATATACAAATCCTGCAACTATTGCATTGCACGCTGGCTGGAGAAAAGATGAAAATACTAACTCTGTAGCTGTTCCAATACACATGACATCTAGTTATCAATTTGATGATACTGATCATGCTGCAAACTTATTTGCTTTAAGTGAGCTAGGAAATATTTATTCAAGGATTATGAATCCTACTAATGCAATTTTCGAGGAAAGAGTTGCTGAAATAGAGGGAGGTGTAGCAGCTCTGGGCCTCGCTTCAGGGCAAGCAGCTTCAGCCTATGCTATCCAAAATTTATGCAGTCATGGTGACAATTTCGTTGCATCATCTCATCTGTATGGCGGAACCTATAATCAGTTCAAAAATCCATTCTCCGACATGGGGATTGAGGTTAGATTTGTTGATCCAAGTGATCCACAAAACTTTCTTGATGCAACAGATGATAAAACTCGAGCTTACTATGGTGAAGTACTTCCGAACCCAAGCTTCCAAGTCTTTCCATTGCAAGAGGTTGCAGACCTAGGCAGGCCATTAGGCATTCCATTGATCGTGGACAACACAGCAGCACCTTTGATCTGCCGCCCGTTTGATCATGGAGCAGCAATTATTCTTCATTCTGCAACAAAATACATTGGCGGTCACGGAACATCTATTGGGGGAGTATTGATTGATGGTGGTAATTTTGATTGGGAGGCTCATCCCGAAAGACAGCCTAAGCTTAATCAGCCTGATCCTAATTACAATGGGGTAGTTTGGACTGAAGCAGTTAAGGCATTGGGGCCAATAGCTTATATTTTAAAGGCAAGAACCACATTGTTAAGAGATATGGGGGCCGCAATGAGTCCCTTTAATGCTTTCATGTTCATTCAAGGTTTAGAAACATTGCATTTAAGAATGAAGGAGCACTCATCAAATGGACAAAAGGTTGCAGAGCACCTCAGCAAACACACAATGGTTGAAAGAGTTGCTTATCCTGGTACATCTTCTGGTTTACCTAAGGAAAGAGCAGATAAATATCTGTCCAATGGCTGTGGTGGGCTGCTAGGCTTTGAAATAAAAGGCGGCCATGAAGCAGGTAAAAAGTTTATCAACTCACTAGAGATGCTTTATCACGTTGCTAATATTGGTGATTCAAGAAGTTTGGCTATTCATCCTGCGAGTACTACTCATTCTCAGTTAAATGAAGAGGAGTTAGCTTCAGGCGGAATTAGTTCGGGCTATATTAGATTATCAATTGGGCTTGAGCATATCGATGACATTTTAGCTGACATTGACCAAGCTTTAGCTAAAGCAGATTAAGTTCGTTTGTCAGAGAATTTCCTTAATGTTAGCTATGTAATCATTGGTTCCAAGGAGAGGCTCTCAAGAGTTAAATCTTATCAAATAGAAAAAGGGGCAGAGTGTTTGCTTTGTCCTTTTAAATCCTTACAGGAGCTTCCGTCAATATTAGATTCAAAAATTGCTGATATAGATTCATCAGTTATATCTTTAATCCCTGCTGGAGCTTTCCCTAGAAAGGCTGCTAGAGAGCAGCTTATTCATTTTTCTAGAAGCGAGTATCAGTTTTGGGGTTGGTATCATTTTGGGAATAAGTTTAAAGGAGCATCTCAAAGGATTAGAAAGTTAAATACCTTCTTGAATAAAGTGCCTCAATTAGAACAAGGTATATTTTTTTCAAAATTATTATATTTTTCAGTAGGAGGGCTTGGAGATAGCGGCGATAACCCATTTGCTGAATTAGCTAAAAGATTTTATCTAAGATTAGATCCACAAAAACCACTTCCTTCCCTTACAATAAGGGCAAAATCACTTTTATATTAGAACTGCATGAAGCTTTTATCAGCTCAAAATATTACTTATTCGATAAATGAAAATAAGCTTTTTCATAACCTTTCTTTTAATATCAATTCCGGAGAGGGATTGCATATTAAAGGTGGTAATGGGTCTGGAAAAAGCACACTGCTGAGAATCATTTTGGGAATAACATCGCCATCTAAAGGTTTTGTTGAGACACATGCTCAAGATTTAAATATATCTTATCTTGGTCATAAAAATGCAATAAAAAATTATCTTACACCACTGGAGAATTTAGAATTGCTATTCAATGATGCTGAGTTAAAAATTGCATTTGAATGGCTAAGAAAATTTGGTTTATTTGATCTGCAGGATGAGCTTACAGCGAGTTTATCCTATGGGCAGCAAAAAAAGTTAGCCTTGATAAGAGTTTTGGCTAGATCTTCAGATTTGATTATCCTTGATGAACCCTTAGTTGGCTTGGATCAAGCAACAGCTGACCAACTAACCAGTTTCCTTATTGAAAAATTATCTGAGGGAGTTAGCCTGATCCTTACTTCACATATAAACCCAATGATTGATTGTAGAGTACTAGATATAGGAGCAAATGATGCTTAGATTAGTCAAAGCAGAATCTTTCAAGCTTTCAAAAAAGTTAAAATCTTGGCTAGGGCCTTTATTAATTATGGTTCTTGTTCTTATTGCATTTCCGTTGAGCATAGATATCTCTCAATTTGATTTAGCTAAATTTTATTTCTCGATTATTGTTGTCTCTTTGTTAATGACTTCTTTTGTAGCAACAGAGGGCATGTTTGAAGAGGATTTTGAAGATGGATCGCTTGAGCAAGAATTTCTGATTGAAAAGGACTTCTACAAACTTGTTCTTTCAAAGATATTTGTTTATGTGTGTTTGATTGGAATTCCCATTGCATTTATAGGGGCATTGTTTTCATTTGCTAATGGAGTTGCCATTGGTAGTTTTGCCAGCGTATTTTTATTGCTCAGCCTATCAAATCTTTTGCTATTTAATTTATTTGCTTTCGGTAATGCTTTATCAATTAATAAGGGTGCAATGTTAGGAGTTCTTTCTTCTTTACCGCTTGCACTGCCTATTATCATTTTGCTTGGAACCGCAGTAAGGAGCATTCAATTTGGAGATGGTTTTGTAGCAATTATTACCTTAATGACAGGTATAGGGTTGTTGATGTCAGCCATCATGCCATTAATTATCTCTGCGGCCTTAAAAACACATATAGATTAATCAACTTAGGTTTATAATACTGGTTGTGATTACAGCATTTATTCATCAATTTTCCTCTGCAAAAAGTTTTGTAAATATTACAGAAAAACTATATCCATTTTTTTTAATAGTTGGGGTTTCAATGTTAATACTTGGATGGACATGGGGCTTGTTATTTGCTCCTCAAGATGCAGTTCAAGGAAATTCCTATAGAATTATATTTCTTCATGTACCATCTGTAATTTTTGCTGAGTTAATTTACTTTTTTATGGCTGTTTGTGCACTAATGCACCTTGTGTGGCGTGTAAAGTTAGCAGCGTATTTAATTAAATCTGCAGCACCAATAGGCGCAATGATCACATTCATGGGCTTATTATCAGGGTCAATATGGGGAATTCCTACCTGGGGAACCTGGTGGCAATGGGATGCAAGAATTACATCAACATTAATACTGTTCATTATGTATCTTGGAATTTTAACCTTGCATGGGTCTTTCTCTAATTTAGAAAAGGCTGATCGGCTTATGTCAATTTTGGTTGTTATTGGGGTGGTGAATATCCCTATTATCAAAAAGTCCGTTGATTGGTGGTCAACACTCCATCAACCAGCATCAATTTCAGTCTCAGGAGGCAGTTCAATTGATCCATCAATGTTATATCCATTACTTATCTCGGTAATTGGCTTGGGTTTTACGCTTATTGCCCTTGGTATTTTAAGTAGCCGTTCTTATATATTTACGAGAGAAAAAAATAAAAAATGGATTTTAGAACATGTTTAATTTAGCTTTTGATAATTTTAATGAAATTTTGGATATGGATGGTCATGGTATTTATGTTTGGTCAGTATATTTAATTGGCATATCTATTATTTTTTTAAGCTTTCTGATTGCAAAAAAAAGGATTGTAGATATACAAAAAAAAATAAATAAAAAAAATGCTTCAAGCTAGAAAAAACCGTCTTTGGAAATTAATCATTATTCTTTTTTTGTCTGCAGGCGGAATTGCATTAATTCTTTTTTCTTTGAATTCAAAGTTAGATCTTTTCTACACACCTTCTGAGATGCTTCAGGCGGAGTTAAAATCTGGTTACAGGATTAAACTTGGTGGAATGGTAAAGAATGGCTCTATCAAGAGAGATGGAACTATTATTAAATTTCAAGTTACTGATTTTGTGAAAGAAGTTCCAGTAACCTTTGACGGAATCCCGCCTGATCTATTTAAAGAGGATAGTGGGGTTGTTGCCTTAGGGTATTTTATAAATGGTATGTTTGAGGCAGAAGAAATTTTTGCTAAACATGATGAAAATTATATGCCTCCAGAGTTATACATGGAAGAAGACAAAGTATGATTGGTGAGATTTCACACTTTCTATCCCTATCAGCAGTTGTTTTGTTGAGTCTAGTATTAATTTTTAATCTTTTCTTCTCTCTTAATAAATTTCACCCAAATCAATTAATTCTCTCAGTGAGACTTTTTAATCAAGCTTGCTGGTTGGTATTTATTTCATTTGGTATGTATGTTTATCTTGCGATAAGCGATGATTTTTCAATAGCATACATAGCCAGTCATTCAAACTCTCAACTGCCAATTTTTTATAAGGTAACCTCTATATGGAGTGCCCACGAAGGATCAATGTTTTTGTGGATAGTATTTTTAACAGCATGGAGTATTTTATTTATAAACTCGCTTGACAAAGATCACCCTTTAAAAAAATTAACTTTATTAATGTTGAGTCTTATCATTTTAGGTTTTTTGTTATTCTTGCTCTTAACATCTAATCCTTTTGAAAGAATTTTGCCATTTGGGGTTATTGAGGGAGCAGATATAAACCCTGTTTTACAAGATCCTGCTTTAGCCATTCATCCTCCGATGCTCTATTTAGGGTATGTTGGATTCGTAATTTCCTTCAGTTTTATTTCAGCCTACTTGCTAAATGGCGATTTTGAATTGCAATGGGAAAAGGATATAAAAAATTGGTCTTTTGTTGCTTGGATTTTTCTTACCATCGGGATCGCTCTTGGAAGTTGGTGGGCGTATTATGAATTAGGTTGGGGAGGGTATTGGTTCTGGGATCCTGTTGAAAATGTTGCTCTTATGCCATGGCTTGCAGCCACAGCATTTATGCACTCATTATTTGCATCCTCAAAATCAGATGTCCTTAAAACTTGGACCATGTTTTTAGGCATCTTAATTTTTGCATTAAGTCTCTTTGGTGCGTTTATTGTAAGATCTGGAATTATTGATAGCGTGCATTCATTCGCAAATGATCCTGAAAGAGGGTTGTATCTTTTAGGTTTTTCAGGTTTGATTACGCTCCTTGCTCTGTCAATTTTTGCATATCGACTTCCAGCCTTGAATTCTTCAAAATTGGTTGTTACTGGCTCCAAGGAATCATTTTTATCAATGAACAACATATTGATGGTTACTAGTATATTTTCTATATTTCTTGGTGTTACTTACCCTCTTATTATTGAATCTATAAGCGGGGAAAAGATCAGCATAGGTCCACCATATTACAACACAATTTTTTCCCCATTAATCTTAATAGCTGCCGTATTTATTATGATTTCGGTTGATGCTTTATGGCAACGTTCAATGTCTCTGAGGGTCTTATTTGTTACTGCGACTGCTCCAACATTATTATCTTTGCTTTCTATGTTTCTTATATGGAGGGCCACCGCAGTTTTTTCCATTCTTGCATACATAGGAATTTTTTCTGGATTGCTGATTCTTTTTAGCTACCTCTTTAGAACCATTAATAATGTTTTCAATAAAAAATATATTAATAAAGGCAGTGCAGTCGCTCATGTTGGCCTTGGCTTATTGTTTTTTGCCGTGTCTATGAATAGCATTCTCAGTTATGAAAAAAACTTAAATCTTGCTCCTGGTCAATCTATTTCGGTGAATGAATCAGTGCAAGAATTTTCTTTTGATGATATTCGAGTTTTAAAAGCTTCAAATCATGATGTTATTTCTGCTGAGATTTCATTAATGCATGATGATAGAGAGATATTTCTAAATCCTCAAAAAAGAAAATATGCCACAAGAGGCCAGATTACTTCAGAATCAGCCATTCATGCATCTATATTAAAAGATACATACTTAACTATTGGTGATCAGCTCGACAATGGTAGTTGGACCTTTTCACTTAAAATAAACTATTTCATAAAGTGGATTTGGTTTTCAGCAGCGTTAATGGTGCTTGGGATGTTGCTAACAATTTTTAAAAAGAAAGTTTTATGAATCAGCTCCTCAGGTTTTTGATTGTCATTCTTCCAATTCTTATCCTAATTTTTTTTGCAAAAGTGCTTTTGGTCGAGGAAGAGATTAATTTTGCTAATTTTGAAGCAAAAAATTTTCCAGAATTTCAATTAAATGATTTAAGTGGAAATCCTGTTGAAGCTGAGTCTTTGAATGGGATTAAGCTTGTCAATGTTTGGGCGAGTTGGTGTATTACATGCCTTGTTGAACATCCATTTCTAACAAAACTTTCAAATAATGACATTGAGATTATTGGCTTGAACTACAAGGATAACGATGCCAAGGCAAATGCTTGGCTTGAAAAACATGGTAACCCTTATTTGTTCTCCATGTATGATCCAAGAGGTGACTTGGCTTTTGATCTTGGAGTTACTGGAGCACCTGAATCATACTTGCTAATTAATAATAAGGTTGTTGGCCATATTCAGGGCGAAATGAATCAATCAAAATGGGAAACAATTTTTTTACCTTTAATACAAAAAGCCAAGCGAAGCTCATGAATGTCAAGAAACTCCTTGTAGTTATTTATTGCTTTTCCTTATCCACCTCTGTATTTAATCAGATGGTATATGAGTTCGAGGATTCGCTTCAGGAAAAAAGATTTTACGAATTAATATCAGAGATAAGATGCCCAAAATGTACTAGCGGAAGCATCGCTAGTTCTGATGCACCCATTTCACGAGACTTAAAGAAAAAGGTTTATCAGTTAGTTCTTGATGGCTCAACTGATGAAGAAATTAAGCACTATGTGTCAGAAAGATTTGGTGATTTTTCAGACTACAGACCTCCACTTCAAGGCTCTAATTATTTTCTATGGTTCGGACCATTTATTTTTCTTGCTTTAGTGTTAGTAATCTTTTTTGTAAAGCGCAGAATTTGATGCTAATAATCATAGTCATTTTATCTATTTTGCTTTTGCCTGTAATCTCCTATTTACTTCAACCGCTATCAAGCCAGAAGTCTTTAATATTTTTGTTTACTTTTTTTATTTTTGGTGGATTTTTTATTAATTTCATTTCACCTAACCCTTTATTAGGCTCATGGTTGCAAGTAACGCAATCAGAATCAATTTACAGAACTATCTCAGATAATAAAGAATTTGATGATCTTCTAATTAAAAAATATTTACAAAATCAGTCATTAGAAGAAGATTCTTTTATGCTTGGAGTTGAGGTTTTTTACAAGGCTTTAGAATTAAGATCATTTAACTCTGCAGAGAGCATTCTTAAAACTCTAAGCTCACAATTTACATCAGAGAATTTCCAAGTGCCTATCTTTAATCTCTTAGCTGATTTGCGAGACTTAAAGTATCCAGATCTAGCAAGCTCAAATCTTCTACTGAACATTGAAAATCCACCTACTTGTAACTTGGAATCATTGAGTTTCTTTGTTTCCATTCCTAATGGACCTTCAGTAAATATTGCTTCTAGGGAAATTACTTCCCCTGAAATTGATAAACCTTTTAAATTAGATAAATCTCACTCTTTGGTAAGAGGGTTTGATATTACCTCGGCTTTTTTACAGCAAGAAATCATTAAGATTGAGGCTCAAGCCAATTGCAAGAATATAGTTTTTAGCGCTTTTAAAACCCTAGATTTAAAGTACTCAAAAAGCAACCAAGAGGAGCTATTTTTTTATAATAACGAATGGTTAAAAAAGGAACAATAGTTTAAAATGAGTGAAGGATAAATTTAATGCAGCTTAAACACATCAAACTGGCTGGATTCAAGAGTTTCGTGGATCCCACGAGGATATCTTTCCCTACAAATATGGTTGCTGTAGTTGGGCCCAATGGGTGTGGTAAATCCAATGTTATCGATGCTGTTCGATGGGTTCTCGGAGAGTTATCTGCAAAAAACTTACGCGGCGAATCCATGTCAGATGTTATCTTTAATGGTTCAGATTTAAGAAAGCCATCTGGTCAATGCAGTATTGAACTTTTGTTTGATAATTCATTGGGCAAGCTAGGAGGCGAATATTCTAAATACAATGAAATTTCAATCAAGAGAATGATGACAAGGGACGGCCAATCTCACTATTCTATAAATAATACTAGATGCAGGCGAAAAGACGTCCAAGATATTTTTCTAGGCACAGGTCTTGGACCTAGAAGCTACGCCATTATTGAGCAAGGCATGGTCTCAAAAATAGTTAGCGCCAAACCAGAGGAGATGAGAGTCTTTATAGAAGAGGCGGCTGGAATTTCTAAATATAAAGAACGGAGAAAAGAAACAGAGCAAAGAATTAAAAAAACTAAAGAAAACCTCTCTAGAGTAAAAGACATCAGAGATGAAATTCAAAGATTAATTAATAGACTGGAAAACCAAGCCAAGGCTGCAGAAAAGTATAAAAAACTCCAGATTGAGGAAAAAGAGCTTAAATTAAATATTTCAATTTTGAATACATTAAGTGCTAAAGCCAAAAAAGATTCTTTAAGTTCAAAGATATCTCAACTTAGCAATCAGGTTACTGTGAA
Source organism: uncultured SAR86 cluster bacterium (assembly GCA_902593675.1). Taxonomy (GTDB): domain Bacteria; phylum Pseudomonadota; class Gammaproteobacteria; order Magnimaribacterales; family D2472; genus D2472. The sequence continues at coordinate 152,919 of CACJJI010000002.1, read as the reverse complement.
ATCTGCAGAAGTGAATACGCATCAAGCATCTATTGATCAAATCAAGACGGAGCATGCATCTGTGCTATCTGCTTTTGAGATCGCACAAAAGAATTTTTATACCATTGGCTCAGAAATAGCTCGGCATGAAACAAATCTTCAAAACATCAACAAGGCCATTCTTGGGCATGAAGAGGGCTTAACTAGAGCAAAAGATCGATATGCCGAAGCGTTAGATAATGAATCTAGTATAGAAAATCTAAGCCCAAAAGAAAAAGCAATGAAGCTGCTAGATGCTATTTCAGAGGGTCTAAAAGATTTTGGTCCCAGCGCTGATGGTCTTCGCAACAAAGCATCTGAGCTTAAAGATTTACTTACAAGCATTCTTAAAATTACTTCAGCTCAATCTAAAAATATAACTAATGAATATTTACATAGGCAGAATGAAATTTCTGAACAACTTGATCAAGCAACAGAAAATAAATTTAAAGTAGAGGCTGATTTAGCTCTGCTTGTTGAAAAAAGTTCTTCTGCAGAATTAGAGTTAAATTTAATTCGTCAAAAACAATCTGTTGTAGACGCATCTATTCAAGATGCAGAAAATAAAAAATCTATCGCTTCCTTAGATCTGCGCTCCTTAGAAGAAAAGCTTAATAATTTAAAGCTTGACTTAAGAACATTTGAGGTAAATCTAGATAATGCGTCACAGACATTAAAAAAAGCTGGGATATCAATCTCTGATCTTAATCCTGGAGATTTTGAGTCAATGGAACTTTCAGATTTAGAGTCATCTCTTGCATCAATCCAGTCTTCTATTATTTCTTTGGGTGCAATTAATTTAGCAGCTCCAGATGAAATTGCTGAGGAATCAAAGCGAATCGAGGAGCTTGATTCTCAGCTAGAAGACCTCCATGAAGCATTGGATAAGCTCCAAAGTGCAATTAAAAAAATAGATGTTGAGTCAAAGATGAAGTTTGATGAAAGCTTTAATGCTGTAAATTCAAAAATACAGGAAATCTTTCCAAAGCTTTTTGGTGGAGGCAAAGCTGCTTTGCAATTAATAGATGGAGATTCATTAAATTCAGGAATCACGCTTGCTGCTCAACCTCCTGGCAAGAAAAATGCAACTATCTCTCAGCTTTCTGGTGGAGAGAAAGCAATGACAGCGCTTTCATTGGTGTTTGCATTATTTGAACTAAACCCAGCACCATTTTGCATGCTTGATGAGGTTGATGCGCCATTAGATGATATAAATGCAACAAGGTTTGTAGCAATGGTTGAGGAGATGTCTGACAGAGTTCAATTTATATTTATTACACATAATAAAATCTCCATGGAGAAAAGTGATCATTTAATGGGGGTCACCATGCAGGAGGCTGGAGTTTCTCGTGTGGTATCCGTAGATGTAAAAGAAGCGCTCGAATTAGCTGCTTCATAGAATGCCTAGTAATATACAAATTATTTTAGTTGCTGTGGCAATAGTTTTTTTCTTGGTGATCTTATATCTTTTTTTTAGACCTTTATTTACTCGGAAACTAATTCAAAATTCTCTTGATGATTCTCAATCCATGCTCTTTACAGAAGAATTAGAGCAAGGAACTTTAGAATTTGATGATGATAATGACTCAACCCTGGAACAAGAACTAATCATTTTAAATTTAGTATCCATGGACAAATCAAACTTTAATATGAATCAGGTTCTTACCTTGTTAAAAAATTTAGATGCAAAATATGTGAATGGTTTTTTTAGTTATAGAGATTTAAATGGAAGAGAGGTTTATAGAATTGCAAGCGGAATAAACCCAGGCCTTCTAGAGCCAGATACTGAGACCCATGTGCTTTTGATGGCTTTAGATTTAAATCAAGCAAATGATCCCGTGCGAGCATTTGAAGCAATGCTTGAATCTGCTTCAAGTATTTCAGAAAAACTGCATGCGAGTATTTGCGATGCAAAGAGGGCGCCCTTGAGTAAGCAGATGATTGAGCACTTAAAATCCAGAGCTCAAGAAATAAGTCATCTTCACTCTATGAAAAATATTTCTGCGCAATGAGTAAGCCAAGTAAGAAATATATTGCTATCCAAAAGACAATTCGCTCTTATGATTATGAGTATTATATTCTTGATGACCCATCAATATCTGACCATGAGTACGACGAATTATTTAGAGAGTTAAAGCAAATTGAATCTGAGCATCCAGATTGGATTACTCCTGAATCCCCATCTCAGAGAGTTGGGATCAAACCTGAAAATGATTTTGATACTTTTAAACATTTTCAGCCCATGCTTTCACTTGCTAATGCGTTCAATGAAGATGATTTAAATAATTTTCATGATCGAATTCTTAAAAACTTAGGTACGGATAAGCAAGTAGATTACTTTTGTGAGCCTAAGATGGATGGCGCAGCTGTTTCTTTGATTTATGAAGAAGGCATTCTTGTAAGAGGAGTAACGAGAGGAGATGGAAATCTTGGAGAGGATATTACTTCTAACATTAGAACCATCAGATCTATTCCATTAATTTTAAAAGAGTCTAAAAGTCCTTTTCCAACTATGATTGAGGTAAGAGGGGAGGTATTTATTAGCAAACCAGACTTTGAGACATTGAATCTAAGTGCAGAAAAAAATGGCGAGAAAATATTTGCAAACCCCAGAAATGCTGCAGCTGGAAGTTTAAGGCAATTAGATCCGGCTATTACAAGTTCAAGACCGTTAGCTTTTTTTGCTCATGGAATAGGATTATGTCAGGGTAAGAAATTTATTGATTTACAAGAAATATTTTCAGTCTTTGCTTCTTGGGGATTACCTGTCAATAATTTAAATAAATTGTCATCCTCTATCGATGAGTGCCTAAACTATTTTAAAGACATAGAATCATCTAGAGATTCTATTCCGTTTGAGATAGATGGGGTAGTATTTAAGGTTAATGAGCTCTCATTGCAAAAACAACTTGGAGAAATAGCAAGATCACCAAGATGGGCAATTGCACATAAATTTCCAGCTGAGGAAGCTCATACAGAAATAGAAAAAATAGAATTTCAAGTTGGAAGAACTGGAATTTTAACTCCTGTAGCAAAACTTAAAACAGTTAACGTTGGTGGAGTAAATGTAAGTAATTGCACCCTTCATAATCTTGATGAGTTAAGAAGACTAGATCCTAGAGTCGGAGACGGAGCTGTAATCAAGAGGGCAGGTGATGTAATTCCCAAAATGGTTAAGGTTATTCCAAAAAAGAACAATAGAGCAGATGCAGTTGAGCCGCCAAAAAAATGTCCAAGTTGCCAGTCAGCAATAGCTCACAATTATCAGTCTGAATGGATAATTTTTGATACAAGCAAATCATTGCCCGTAAAAAAATTTTCAAGCAGTTATGAGGCTCAAAAATTTGTAGAAAGCAATCATTCGAAAAATTTGAGTGTATCAGAAGAGCGTCTAGACACTCCATTTATAAAGTGTACAGGCAGGAATAGTTGCCCTGAGATTTTTCAAGGAAAATTCACCCATTTCGTTTCAAGAAAGGCAATGGATATTGATGGGCTAGGCCAGGAAATATTATTCACCCTAATAAATAAAAAATTTATCAAAGATTTTGCTGATATCTACTCTCTTAGGGAGCATCGAGCTGCGCTTGAGAAGTTAGAAAGATTTGGAGAGAAATCTGTTGATAATCTAATCAAATCCATAGATAAGTCATCATCCGTTGAATTATATAAATTAGTTTTCTCGCTAGGCATTGAAGAGGTTGGTGAAACAACCGCAAGAAATTTAGCAAATATTTTTGGAAGCATAGAGGCTATACAGAACTCTTCCTTTGAAGATCTAATTGCTGTACCTGATATAGGCCCAAGAGTTGCAGCAAAAATTGTAGATCATTTTGCCGATACCGAAAACATAGTTTCATTGAAAGCATTGCTCCCATATTTGAACATTACTAACCCAGATCTCAGTGCTTCTGAAAAGGATATGAAATTTTTGGGTTTGCAGATTGCAATTACTGGAAAAATTTCTTCAATGTCGCGTGAGGAAGTTAAAAACTTATTAATGTTAGAGGGTGCAAAAGTTACAAGCTCAATTTCTAAAAACACAAACTATTTAATTGCTGGTGAAAATGCAGGTTCGAAACTTGAAAAAGCAAAATCTCTTGGTGTTAGAATTATAGAAGCAGCCGATATAAAAACTTTTATCAATGATCCAAAAAAATTCCTATAGCATCTTATTTATTTTAGTACTGACACTCTCTGCCTGTGTGAGCTCACCCCCAGAAAAACCAGATAATATTTGTGAGATTTTTCAGGAAAAGAGAAGCTGGTATAAAGCTGCAATTAGATCAGAGAAAAAATGGAAGCTTCCTCCATATGTCTTGATGGCATTTATACATCAAGAATCAAGTTTTCAAGCTAAGATTAAGCCAGAGAGAAAAAAGTTATTAGGTGTTATTCCGTGGTTAAGACCATCATCTTCTGTGGGCTATTCGCAGGCCTTAAAAAACACATGGCAAGATTATAGGGATGAGACTGGCAATTCTAGGGCTAAGAGAACCAGTTTTAGTGATTCAGCTGATTTTGTTGGATGGTATGCAAGTAAAGGCTTTTATCAGGGATTTTCAGCAACTGATGCTCGATCACTATATCTTGCCTATCATGAGGGTTACACTGGGTTTAAAAAGAAAACCTACAGAAAAAAGCAATGGTTAATCAGGGTTGCTGATAGAGTTCAGGCAAGATCAAATATGTATCAAAAGCAATATTGGGGATGCGCAAAGAAACTTCAGAAAAAAAGATTTTTCTTTTTTTAGGATTACACTTCTCTGAGAGTTAAGCCCAGTAAAGCTGCTTCTTCTCTGTAAGCCTCACCAGCAAGAATAGATTTTTTAGAATTCTGAGTAAGATATTTTTTACTTACTCTTATTAAATCTTCAATTGAGCAATTAATTACTTGCTGTCTCATTTCTAGCCGTTCTTTGGTTGAGATGTTCTCTAAATTAAAATTAAAATCATTTTTTGCTTCACCTACTGGTGACAGTGGCTTATCAATAGATGAAACAACACCTAAGATTGCCTCTTCAAGATGTTGATCAGTAATTGATGTTTTTGACCATTCGATAGCATCCTTAAATGCGGCAAAGGTTTCTGTGCATTTTGGATCTCTGTATGAAAAGAATTTAAAGGTATTGGTTGAAGTATCATTTGTAGCGCCCGCTCCATATGCTCCTCCTTTTTCACGAATTGCTGTATGCAGAAAGCCATTCCTTAATACAGTTGCTAAAACAGAAAGGGCAGGCGCATCAGGGTGTTCTCTTGGCACGCCTTGAAATGCTTCAGCGCAATAGCATACTTGTGATCCTGTGATCCATCCAATCTGATCATTTATTGGTTTGGTCAAGGATTGTTCAGCTTCATACTGAATATCATTAAATTCCATAGATTTATCATTAAGAGCTTTTGGAGAACATGCTGTAAAAATCTTGAACGGAGCCCTTAAAACTTTTGAATGGATGCTTTTTAAAATACCAATTAACTCAATAGCATCAGCAATTTCTTTAATTTTTGAAATAGCTGCTTTGGAATGATTTAGCATTTGCAGTCCAGACATTTGAAATGCTGTAGCAGAGAATGCATTTAAGCTGCTAGCAGCTGAATTCATGGCTAAAATATGACCATTTTGATTTAATGATTCCTCATTTCGAGCAATAAAAATATTAAATAAATCTAATATTCTACTTTCTTCATCAAACCTAACATTTTCTATAGTTCTTAATATGAGTTTTTCCATTGCATCGAAATTTTCTTCTAGAGATTTTGAAGAAATACAAAGGAAAAGTTTTCCTGGCGAGTCCTGGCCATCTGTATGTAGCTTAAAGGAAGCATTCATGCCGCCGGTGATGCTTGATTGAAGAGCTTGAATTTCTTCATAGGAACTTTCCTTTAGACCCACTTCAGTGAGAATAAAGGTGTATAAAGAAGAGAATAATAACTCTTGAGATGAAAGGTTTTTGCACGGGAATAAAAAATCAGAATACATTAGACCATTTGTTCCAACCTCGTAGACCGATCTATTATTTTTTAGAAAGGAGACATGGGTATACTCACGCTTTAAAGGTATATCCTGCTTGGTAACTTTTGGCAAGATTTCAACATTATCAACAGCCTCCTGACGATCTTTCAATGCTTTGGCAAGATCATTGAGTTCTCCAACATCTCTATCAGTTAAAGCTTCCTCTTTACTTCGGAGTGTTGATGAGAAGAAATTTTCTAAGTTCTCATTAAATTTAGGATCTGGCTTCAATTCATAGTTCAACCTATGTTGATTTTTTATTAAATTGGTTGATATTAATTCTTCTAAGTAACCTTTTTTAGATATTAAGGTTTTGAGTTTTGAAAAGTTTTCATCTAAATCCAACATTGAAATAGGATCATCATGATGTATACATGCATTCATACATCCAAGCATTAATTGCAGCCCATAAGGCATTCCTCCACCTGACACTTCTCTTTGACCAATCTCTAACTGATGAAGAGAGGAATTGATTAAATCCTCGGGGACACCATCTATGACAAGTTTCTCAAGAGTTCTTAAAATTAATGCTTCAACATCGCCAGCTCTATTTTGCCCAACTCCCTCTAGACCAGCCATAAATACAATTTCTTTATTGCTTGGCTCAATCCCTAAGAATGGAGAGGGAGATTTTCCTAATTTTGAAAGTTCCAAAGCTTTTCTAAGAGGAGACGCAGAATTATCAAGTAAAATATTCGATAAAAAATATTTTTCTAATAAATTCAGCGGATCATGACTATCGCCAAGCAGCCAGCTAATAACCACATGATGATTTGATTCATCGCCTGGAAGTGGTTGATAGGTGCCGCTTGCTTGAACTGGACTTGTAAATATTTTTGCTGGCTTGATTATTAGTTGCTCAGAGGCAGGCGTAAATTTTTGAAAAACATTTTCCTCTAGATGATTATGAACCTCATCTATAGCAACATTACCAAATGTAAAAAAGGTTGCATTGCTAGGATGGTAGTGTTTTTGATGGAAGGCAACTAAATCTGCATGCGTTAAATCAATAATTTTTTCAGGATCCCCACCACTATTGTGATGATATGTGGTTTCTTCGAAAAGATATTTACACATTCCATGCCATAGTTGATCTGTTGGAGAGCTCATCGCTCCCTTCATTTCATTAAACACAACCCCTTTGATTTCTAATTTATTATCATCATTCATTTCCAGTCGATGACCTTCTTGGGAAAAATCAAGTGGATCTAATCTTGGAAAGAAAGCCGAGTCAACATAAACATCTAATAAATTATTAAAGTCTTTACTATTTTGAGTTGCAAAGGGATAGGCAGTCCAGTCACTTGATGTAAATGCATTCATAAATGAATTAAGGGATCGTCTGATCATCATAAAAAACGGATCCCGAACTGGGTATTTCTTCGAACCGCATAAAGATGTGTGCTCTAAGATGTGAGCTACACCTGTAGAATCCTCAGGGATAGTTCGAAAGGCAACCATAAAAACTTTTTCATCATTATCCGCATCTAGATGAATATGTTGTGTGTTAAATTTTGAATGCTTATAAATTTGCGCATTTACATCCAATAATTCAATTTTTTTCGATTCTTTTAATTCAAACATGCTTTATAAATTAAATAAATGCATTATATTAGTCATATTATTGAGAGATTACTATTACCTATGACACTTAAAAGAAACTTTTTAATTTTTTCTGTTATAAGCATTTTCGCAGCCTGCACGTCTTCACCATTTACGGAGCTAAACAGTCGAGATAATTTTCAATTGGAAGAAGAAACAAGTTTTAAAATTCAATTGAATAAAGACTTGTTGCCTGTTGAGATGGATCCAATTTTAATTGAAAATCTTGGAGATGCAGCAAAAGATTATCTCGAAGGCGTAGGGCATCAATTTTCTGAAGATGCTGTAATTTCAATAGATGTTAGTGTCACAACAAAGGAAAAAATTAAATACGATGATTTCCGTTTTTATGGCTATCCAATGTATAGAAGTTATCTTTATGAACCAGATAGAATTAATTCTGTTCCAGAATTTTTTCTAAGAATATCTGTAAGGAATGAGCAGTCAGATAAAACTCTTTGGACTGGGCTTACCAAATGGCGAAAAGGCTCAAGCTATGCTCCAACCGATATACCTTCTGCAGAAATGTTGGTAGAAAATCTATTAGTTAATCTTTAAATCTAAGTGGCTCAATAGCCAAGGCTATCCCAGAGGATATTGGGCTTGGAGAGTTATTAATTAGAGATGCGACATGTTCTCCCAGTATAGGCCCCAAACTAAAGCCTCTTGAACCAAGGCCGCCAATAGCATAAATATTTTTTTCAATTTTCCCTGCTAGAGGCAACCTATCCTTGCTACTCACTCTAAAATTAGCTGTCATCTGCATGTCATCTGAACCTTGCAAAGAAACATTAAAGTTTTTGTTTGTTCTCTTGATCAGTTCACGTCCAGTTTCATAACAAATTTCAATATTTTCAAATTCTCTTTCATGTGTAGAGCCAATCCAAGTGATCCCATCTAACTTAGGTAGGATATAACCGGCGGAATTGATCGGAAGATCTAAATCAATTTGCTGGTCACCCTTCAAGCCAACCAACTGACCTTTTGAAATTTTCAGGCCTGATACGTATCTCTCCAAACTTGAGCCATTAGCAATAATTAAATCATCAAAGCCAGATTTTTTTTCTTGATTTGAAAAATGAATGTCTATTTTAGACTTATTTTTAAACCAGCTATTAAAACAATAATTATAAGAAATTTTTATATTTGGATGGCTAGTCAATTCTTGGCAAATTAATTTTGGAAATAAATAACCACCTTTTTTAACTAATAATCCATGGGACTCAAATCCATACAATTTCTTCATTTTTTGCTTATCTATAGTTTCAAAGAGATCTTCTCGATTTAAATTCTTCATGTCTGTTATCCATTGCTTTTGATAATCATTTGAATGGGAGAATAAAAGACCTGTTTTTTTATAAGCATTGGGCAGTTGAGAGTATATTTTTTCAGCAAAAAAATAACTTTGAGCAGTTAAAAATGAATAGGGCGAATCATTTGCTGAAAATCTTGGATACATTGCAGCAATTGGATTGCCTGATGCACCAGCTGCAATATCATCTGAAAGCTCGAATATTTCTACATCAGCTCCATTTTGAACAGCTGCATAAGCTGCAGAACTGGCTGCAATACCGCTTCCGATAATACCTATTTTTTTCTTTTTATTTCGTTCGATATTTACTGTAGGATTTGGAGATCTTATTCCAGTGAGCTTATGACGCTTTCTTCCAAAGCCTTTGACCTTATTAACTTCAAAACCAAATTTTTTTAACCCTCTTTTAACAAAACCTGCTGAAGTAAAAGTTCCAAAAGTCGCATTGTTTGCAGATAAAAATTTTATATATTGAAAAATAGAATTGCTCCACATCGATTTATTTTTGCTGGGATCAAATCCGTCAAGATACCAGGCATCAATTTGATTGTTTGCTAGCCCTAGAAGATTCTTTAGCCCTGATTCAACATCATTTTGAATAAGCGTTAGTCGAATTTTAAGAGAGGGGAAGTAGATTCTTTGCGAATCGTTATGGGAAGGATCATAACTATTTAAAAAAATATTGCTTACCTCTTTCAGTTCAGGGAAATTATTAATGATCTTTAGTATCTGCGCTTTGGTTGGTAGCGCCTCATCAATTGCAAGATATTCAAGATTAAGAGAATCAGAGTTTTTATTATTTTCAAGCCAAAATTTTGCCGTGACTAAAAAATTTATTCCAAATCCAAATCCAAGTTCGCCGATATGGACCCTGGAGCCATGTTTAATTCTTTCAAGCAGTTGATTGGGCTCAATAAAGATATTTGTAATTTCTGAGATTGCATCATCCTGAAAAAATCTATCTTGATATGCGCTGGAGTAGGGAAGGCTATCTTTCCAAACAACTTCTTGGTGCTTCTCTTCAAATGGATTTTTAAAACAGCTATGATGAATTGACATTTAACAGGAGCTTATGAAAAAAATTAGCACTTTCCTACAACTATTTATTATAAGCATTCTTTTATTGGGTTGCTCTAAAACTGATCCAGTATCAATGCCTTTGATTGAAAAAACCACAGAGGTAGAAAAGCTCTTTGAGCATTCAAAAGAATTTACTCAAAAAGTTTATTCCTATGAGAATGGTATTCATGCTGCGGTTGGCTATGGAATTGCAAACTCTTATTTAATTGAGGGCGATGGGTTTAATATCATTATTGATGCTACAGATAGTGTTTTTCAGGCCGAAAAAGTTTTCAAAGAGTTTAATGCAATTAACGCTAATCCCATAGCAGCAATTGTTTATACCCACAATCACGGAGACCATACTTTAGGAGCAAAATATTTTCTTGATCAACAGGATGAGGCTCCCTTAGTCATAGCTCACGAATCAACTGCAAAATCTGTTGAAAAAATTTTCGGAATCCTTAACCCTATTATTTCATCACGCTCCTCCAAAATGTTTGGCACTGCTCTTCCTGAGGAGGATGTCGTCAATGTTGGTATTGGTCCTTATTTAAGTGTAGGCAGGAGTGCCCCAGGGTACATTAAGCCAAATGTAACTTTTGATAATGAATTGAAAATCAATATTGCTGGCATTGCATTTGAATTTTTTCATGCGCCAGGAGAAACCGATGACCAAATTTTTGTTTGGTTGCCAGAATATCAAGCTTTATTTCCAGGAGATAATATTTATAAAACATTTCCAAACCTCTATACCATTAGAGGAACCTCGCATAGAGATGTTAATGCATGGGTAAATAGTCTTGATAGGATGATAGCTCTTGAGCCAAAGAATATTTTTCCAAGTCACACATTACCCTTTTCAGGCGATTTCGCCATTGAGACATTAATGATTTATCGAGACGGAATTCAATTTATCCATGATCAAACAATTAGGTTGATGAACCAGGGTATGCATCCAGAAGAAATTATTGAAAATATAGAATTACCTGCAGCAGTTGCTGCTTCTCCATACTTGCAAGAGTTTTATGGCACAGTGCGCTGGTCGGTTAAAAGCATATTTAATGGTTATCTGGGCTGGTTCTCTGGAAATATTTCAGAACTTGATCCCATTCCAACTTTCAAAAGAGCAAAATTTGTTTCTAATATGGTTGGCGGTCCTGATGCTTTATTTGCTGAACTTGAAAAGGCTATTACCAATGAGGAAATGCAATGGGCATTGGAGTTATCAGATCTATTGCTAGCAATGGATTATCGTGCCTCAGAAGTTGCCAGATATCGGGCTGAAGCTGCTTTTTATCTTGGAACCATGGCCTCCAATCCGAATAAAAGGAATTATTTTTTAAGTGAAGCTCAAAGACTTATAGGAGATAAGGAGCCAGATAATATTATTCCACCCGAAGCCTCAATGCTTGATCAAATTCCAATGGATATGTTTTTTGATGTATTGAGGGTTAATCTTAATCCAGATAAGGTTGATCCAAATGAAATTATCACTGCTTGTTTTGAATTTTCGTCTGGGTTGTCCAAAGCAATGATTTTAAGAAATCAGGTTGCTCAAATTAAAGGTGTTCTGCCAATTGATTGCACGCTAAATATTCAAACCGATGAGCAAGTTTTAAAACAAGTTTTAGCAGGAATTAAAAATCCAATTACAGAAATTGCTAGTGGCAATCTTATTGTAGATAAGGATGTTCAGTTCCTAAAGCTTTTAACAGTGTTTAGGCCTTAGTTGGTATATCTTTAAAGGCTAAACCTTTATCAGCCCTTGGGTCCTGAGGCAGACCAAGAACTCTTTCGGCGATTACATTTCTTAGAATCTCATCTGTTCCACCGGCAATTCTTAAACCAGGAGCTCCCAACCACGCACCTTGAAATGAGCTGACTCCGTCATTTTCATCTATCAGCATGCCAGCCATATCACCAGAATCAATCCCAAAGTTACCTATTTCTTGCAGTTTATTTGCGCTGACTATTTTTGTAATGGACGCCTCTGGCCCAGGTGCCTCACCTTTAGATAGAGCAGAAATTGTTCGAAATTTAGTGTATTTAAGACCATTAGCTTGGCAAAACCAGTCAGCAAGTCTTTCTCTTACAGAATCATTCTTAATCAAGGCCTCTCCAGCATCATCCTTAGTCTTAGAGAGAATTAATGCTTCCTCAATGTCGGAACCTCTTGCATCACCAACAGCCAATCTTTCATTCATGAGTGTAGTTATAGCAACTTTCCATCCATCTCCAATTTCACCAAGACGCTGCGAATCAGGGATTCGAACATTATCAAAGTAAACTTCATTAAACCCAGCCCCAGTTCCTGCTTGTCCAGTGATTTGTTTTATGGGTTTTACAGTGATTCCAGGAGATTTCATATCCACAAAAAAGAATGTCAGTCCTTTATGTTTTGCAACATCAGGATCATGACGCACAACCAAGATACCGAAATCAGAGTAATGGGCGCCAGAAGTCCAAACTTTTTGGCCATTAATTATCCAATCGTCACCATCTTTTTCAGCCTTGCTTCTTAATCCAGCGACATCAGATCCAGCAGCTGGTTCAGAAAAAAGCTGACACCAGATTTCTTTTCCTTCAGCCATGGGCGCGAGGTATCTATCTTTTTGCTCTTCAGATGCATACTGCATCATCACAGGACCACACATACCCAGACCAATCTCAAATATACCTCCAGGTACATTAAATTTCGCTTCCTCTTGCCCCCATATAATTCTTTCAATCGGCGAGGCTTCAATGCCTCCATATTCTTTTGGCCAATGCAGCATTGCCCATCCAGCTTCATATTTTTTTTGTTGCCAGGCCTTTGCAACTTTAAGGTGATCTTCTAGTGATGAGTCAGCATGCCCACTGCTTTTACTCTCTTTAAGCTCAGCATTGGCTTCTAACCATTCTCTGCATTTAGCTCTAAATTTAGCTTGATCTGGTGTGTCGTTAAAATCCATAATTTACCCCTTTGCCAAAGTGTTAGTTTTTTCTAAGTTTGTAACTAATTTTTCTTTCCAAGTTGCCTCGGATCCAAGTAAAACTGATAGAACCTTAGATCGTTTATAAAATAAATGACAGTCGTATTCCCATGTAAATCCGTTGCCACCATGAGTTTGAATATTTTCTTTAGAGCATAATTGGAAAGCTTTAGTGGCACTTACCCTTGCAGTTGCTGCGGCAAGCGGTAGCTCTGCAGACTCTGAAGATAATGCCCAAGCACCATAATAACAATTTGATTTTGCAAGCGTGACGGCAATGTACATATCAGCAAGTTTATGCTTTATCGCTTGATAAGAACCAATTTGCCTGCCAAATGCAAATCTTTCCAAGGAATATGCTTTAGCCATATCAAGTGCAGCTTGCGAGCCACCAACTTGCTCAAATGCAAATAAAACTGCAGCTTGATCAAGCAGATGTTGAATATAAGTCCAACCATCACCAGGTTCTCCAATTAACTTAGATGGGGTATCTTTAAATTCAACTTTGAAAAAGGCTCTCGAAGTATCAAGGTTTTTTTGTTGAGTTACTGTGACTGAAGCATCATCAAGATCAACCAATCTCAAATCGGTGCCAGCGCTTGATTTAACAACTACAATCATATGTGAGGCCATTCCAGCATCTGGAACAGCGATTTTGATGCCATTAATTTTGTCAGATGCCACTGATACAGAAAGATTAGATTCTGTTGCTTGGTGCATATCCTCAGCTATGCCATAGGTGCCCACAACTTCTCCTGAAACTAAGTTTGGTAATAATTCAGATTTAATCTCTTCACTGCTATACTTAATCAGGGCCTCAGTAAAAAAATAAACGGAAGAAGAAAAGGGTACCGGCGCAAGTGATCTACCAAGCTCTTCAGCAATAACACAAAGCTCTAAATGGCCTAATCCAAGACCTTCATATGCTTCAGGAATCCTAATTCCAGTCCAGCCAAGCTCAACAATTTTTTGCCAAAGCTCTTTATCACCCTCAAGGGAATTGTCCATGACGCTTCGCGCATTTGAAAGACCTCCCTCTTTATCAAAGAATTTTTTGGCTTCATCTTGTAAAAATTTTTGGTCGTCTGAAAAATCTAAATTCATATTATTGTTATATAGTTTAAAGTTAAGGCTTATAATTCAAAGCCATATTAGAACATATAATTTAATACAATTTAACAAACTGATTTTTATTACTAATAAACATGAAAATCTCTGCTACTAAAGATGGTGATTCATACATCAACAAAAGCTCCAGTGGCTTGTTTCTTGGGGTTGTGTTTGTTTTATTATTAATTGGAATTCTTGCTCTATCTTTATGGGTTAGCGAGCTTTCTAAAGCTTCTAGCAATATAAACTCTAAAGTAGAATCTAGACTTTCAATATTAGAAGAGCAACTTCAATTGGCTGATTCAACTTCCACTGAATTTTTGTCTGATATTAATTCTCAACTTCAATTTCTTGACAAGGAAATCAGGAAATTATGGGATTTAAGTAATAAACGTAACAAAGTTAATATTGCAAAACTAACGCAAGATATTGCCAAACACTCCACTGCTTTAAAAGAAATAGCAGTGACCCAAACAAATGACCAAAGTAATATAAATGCTATCAAAAATGAGTCTCTTAAATTGAAAGCTTTGGTCAATGAGCTCTCCCAAGCAAATAAAGATAACCTGATCGCGCAGAATAAAATTGCTGAGCTCAATAAGAGCGTTTTATTACTTGAAGAAACTGTTCAGGCATTTGATTCTTATAGAAGGCAAAATAATGAAATGCTTCAAGAGATGCAATTGAAAATTTCTAGTATTGAAACTTTAACTTCGCCTTAAAATTATTTTTTACTTTTAAGTAAAAAGTTTGGGATTTTGTTAAAAAACAGGTATATTTTTAAAATACATTCTTCACTTTGGAGGGGGAAACCATGAAGAGACTATTAAGCATATTAACTGTTGCTGCTTTCATAGCTGCACCAAACATCTCGATTGCTCAAGATTCCGAGCTTGTTCTAGAAGAAGTTGTCGTAACTGCAACTAAAAAAGAAGAAAATGTTCAGGACATTGCTCAAACCGTTAATGCTGTTACAGGGAGCACATTGGATGATTATCAAATAAGAGATTTAAGCGAATTGGCTCAGGTTGTATCTGGTGTTGAATTTACTCAGATTGATCCTAGAAGGTCAACTATTATTATGCGTGGTCAGAAAATGGATCCGGATGGTGGAAATGATCAACCAATTCAAGGCTATATTGATGAAGTGCCTCTTCGTGCTGGAGAGATGTTTCTTCAAATGTACGATACTGAACGTGTAGAAATTCTTAAAGGTGCTCAGGGCACCCTGCAAGGAGTTGTTAGCACAGGTGGTGCGCTTCAAATTTATACTCGATCAGCTCAAGTTGGCAGCGATGAGAGAAATGGATATGTCAAAACAACATGGGCAGATAATATGACTTCAATTCTTGAAGCTGCTAGTGACCTCCATTTGTCCGATACTTTATCTATGAGAGTTGCAGGCGTTATGAATAATAACGATGGCAAGGAAGTAAGAAATATTAGAACCAGAGTTAATGAATCCCACAGTTATGATTCAGGCAGAATAAGTTTAAGTTGGGAGCCCTCAGATGAACTCTCTGTTAGATTTAAATATCAAAATATGGAAGTAAACTCTATTTACCCCCAGCCTGTTGCAGGCTCCAATGGAGCATTTCCGTTTGATGCATTCAAATTTGTTGCTGGAGTTTCAAATCCATTTTTTCCTCCTGTCACAGTTGATTACGCTGGCGCAGCTAATGCATGGGTATCAACTATTGGAGCATTGGCTGGATCTGCTGCTGCAGGTCAGCTAGCATTCCTTCACAGACCCAGTTATGCAGACATTCCAGCTGATGGATTAAAACCTGAAGACGGAGTTGCTTTGCATTATCAAAACCCAAGGCAAAATACCAGTGCTGAAGTCCACAATCTAATGATTGATTATGATATGGGCAGCCATGCGCTAGCTATTAGGTGGTCTGATTCACAAAGTGATTCCATGGGTCTGATTGATAGAGACTATGCGGGAGCCTATACATATGGGTATCCACAAGAAGTTAGAACTAATACTGGAATTGAAACCTTTGAGATGAGGATCTCAAATCAAGATAACGACAAGCTTGAGTATACCATTGGATTCTTTTCAAGAGATTCTCAAACATATACCGATGCAGACTTAGATGTCTCAATGGACAACTATGAAGTTGCTCCTCATATCTTTAAACCTCTTGTTGGGTTTGAATATAAGACACCAAATCAAGCATGTCTTGCTGAAAAAGCAAGCCCAGGACTTTTTGCAGCTAAACCAGTTGTAACTACATGTATGGGAATTCCGCTTGATAATAAAACTGAAGCATACTTTGCGAACTTTAAGTACAACATGACTGAAAATACCTTCCTTCAATTTGGTTTAAGGGATCAAGAGATGATTGGGTATAGAGCTCAAAACCTATACTTGCCAGTTACTGCTCTTGTAACCGCAGCAACAGGTGGCGGTCTAACCATCCCAAGAATTCCAATCAATCTTCAAAACTCTGACAACAATTCAACAACTGGAAGTTTTAAGATAGGCCATTATCTCAATGATGATGTAATGATATATATCTCAACTGAGAGTGGTTACAGAAGTCCTGGGGCAACCATTTCTCCAGTTGCAATCAATCCTTCATTAATTACTTTTGAAGAAGAAGAGAGTGACATGACAGAGATTGGTATGAAGGGTACTTTCATGGATGGCAGATTAAGATTGAATGCTGCCTACTATGACTACACATTTGAGGGATATCAAACAAAGTGGGATAACGTTTCTGCAAGAGTATACAGTGCTGCTGGTCCAGGGCTTGTCCAACAAGTTCAAGGAGGTATTTTTAATAATAATGATGCCACTATCTCAGGTGTTGATCTTGAGTATGCTTATGTAGTTAATTCTGATCTTACTTTAGGTGGAAGTTTTACTTCTACCGATAGTGAATATGATGGAGGCTCTATTGGTTATGCTAATGATCCTTCATATACTGGTATGGGTGCTGCAACAAGAGATGTCAGTGGTCAGCGTGTAAATGACGATGCCGAATCATCTTTTACTTTCTACTTAGATCACACTGTGCCTGCATACTGGGGTGGCGAGAGATACACAAGATATAATGTTAGTTGGAGAGACGAGCGTACTAGCGCTATCAATCCAGAGCTAAAAATTAAAGCTCTTTATCTTGCAAACATTATTGTTGGATGGAGGTCTTCTGATGGTGTATGGGATGCAAGTTTATTTGTGAAGAACATCACAGATGATGTTGATTTATCTCATATTCAAGCCTACTACTCAGACTATCACCTTCCCGGTGGAGGTAGTTTACCATCTAAGTTTTATGCGGCTAATACCAATATGGGAAGACAGTTAGGAGCTCAGCTCGTATATAACTTCTAACAAGTTGGTCTAATATGACTTTTAAAACGGCAACTTAGGTTGCCGTTTTTTTTAGAAATAATTTTTATGCAAAAAATATTTTTATTACTCGTATTTACTTCTAATTTGTTATACGCAAATCAAGACCAAGTCTATCCGAATGAAGATCGAGAGCCTTGTGGTGTTTATGTCCCAAACAAAATACCATTATTTGGTGATTTACATGTTCACACCGCTTTATCACTTGATGCTAATACTCAGGGAACATTAAATACCCCAGACGATGCATATAGATACGCAAAAGGCCAACCACTTTATTTGCAGCCCTATGATGAAGATAGAACAAGCTCAAGAAGAACTAAATTAAATCAAGCATTAGATTTTGCCGCTGTAACAGATCATGCAGAACTTCTTGGAGAGGTTAGATTGTGTTTGAATTCTGAAAGCGTTAAGTACAATAGTCTTCAATGCAGAGCTTATAGAGGCTTTCCAAAATTGTCATATTTTTTTATGAATGCAAAAGCTAGCATGCGTAAGCCTCTAGGGATGTGCGGAGACTCAAGAGAAATATGCTTAGATGCGGCTGAGAAACCATGGCAAGAGATTATCCAAGCAGCTGAAGATCATTATGACAGGACTGAGTCTTGTGGATTTACAACCTTTGTAGGTTATGAGTGGACTGGCGCAGCATACTCAGGAAATAATCTACATAGAAATATTATATTTGAGAGTTCAAATGTTCCTTATCAGCCAATCAGTTTTTATGAAGCACCTACCCGAGCTAAGCTATGGGAGCAACTTGATCTAGAATGCTCAAAAGATTGTAATTATATGGTGATCCCCCATAACTCAAACCTTAGCAATGGATTTATGTTTGAAAAACCAAATCAAGATGAAATCTATCTCCAGAATATCAAAGAGCCTTTGGTTGAAATTTTTCAACATAAGGGAAGTTCTGAGTGTGCAATTAATTCAAGCGATCCTTTATGCAGTTTTGAGCAATTGCCCTACAAAGATTTTAAATCAAAATTTAGCAAGGATTTTTCTACCCCTCCAAAATCTAGTTTTGTTCGAGATGCATTAAATCAAGGATTACTTATTCAAGCACAGGAAAGTATCAATCCCTTTAAATTTGGATTTATTGGGAGTACTGACACTCACTTAGGCACACCTGGGCTAGTTGATGAAGATGTTTTTCCAGGGCATGGTGGAGCTGGTAAATCCTTTCGAAGCTCTATTCCAGAAGGTCTCCCAGACGATATTGAATTTAATCCAGGTGGTTTAGCAGTTGTCTGGGCTGAAGAAAATAGTCGAACCTCTATTTTTAATGCACTGAAGCGTAAGGAGGTATATGGAACCTCGGGCCCAAGATTTTTGGTTAGATTTTTTTTAGGAGAGAGCTTAGATTTAGATCTTTGCAGTCAACCAGAGGCAATTTCACGTGCTTATAAAACTGGCGTTCCTATGGGTGGCACATCTCAAGCTGATCTTTTAAATAGAGCTCGACTATTTATTTCTGCCTCAGCAGATTCATCATTGAAAGATCAATACATTGAGAAATTGCAGGTGGTAAAAGGCACAATTGTTGATGGTGAAGTTATCACAACAGTTCAAGATATCATGACCCATGAAACAGCTGACATTGACTTAAATTCTTGCGAGGTAATTGGTAATGGAGTTCGATCAATGTGCGCTGTGTGGGATGATCCTAATTTTATTCAAGGCGATGAAGCTTATTACTATGTAAGAGTTATCGCAAATAAATCTTGTCGTTGGTCGCATGATCTGTGTATAAAAAATTCTGAGTACTGCGAAGATAGTAATTTAAATATCCCAAAGTTTATTCAAGAAAGAGCCTGGACATCACCAATTTGGCTTGAAAAATCCTTGGATATTTGACATGACCTAAAGATTTATGTTCCATTAGGTTATGAATAAATTAGCACTTCAATTATTTTTAGTCTTAGCTTTTATTCCTATAGCTATATTGATTAGTTCAATAATTATCACTTTAGCTCCTCTATATTGCTGGGGTCTTGCAATTAACTCTTATCGCTTTGGAAATACCAAAGAATTATATTTCTGGCTGGCAATGGGAGTTGTAGCCTTTTTCTTGGCATTATTTGTCTTAGGAGTTTTATAAGTGTTAAAAGCATTCATTCTTTTTTCAGCTGCTTGCTTGTTTGCAATCGGTTGTTATGTAATGTTTAAACCTGACTTAAGTGATTTAGGCTTTATTCCTGTGGTTGCAACCAACGCGGAAACTGCATCTGAATTTAGATCTCTGTTTGCAGGCTCATTTATAGCCTATGGCTATCTTTTGGTTCGTTTTACATTTTCTTTTAATTCAATCTCTATTGCGCAAACCATTGCA
This sequence comes from uncultured SAR86 cluster bacterium, assembly GCA_902593675.1. GTDB lineage: Bacteria > Pseudomonadota > Gammaproteobacteria > Magnimaribacterales > D2472 > D2472. Next base: position 133,131 of record CACJJI010000002.1, on the reverse strand, counting down.
TACATTATGAGCTTCATTGCCTTTGGTAGACTTGTGAGTTTCTTTTACGAAGGCATGAATTCATTTGGTTTATTTGTATTTTTTGGCGAAGTTTTTTTAGTGATAGTCTTAATAATGGCTCATCGTAAAAGAAAAAATGAAATCCCTTATTTTTAGTTTTCATTGATTATTCAAAACTTCTTAACATTTACTAATTCTGTAATATAATTCTTTTTCTTTCTGGGGATGTGGTGGAACTGGTAGACACGCTTGGCTTAGAACCAAGTGCCGAAAGGTGTGGGGGTTCGACTCCCTCCATCCCTACCAACTGATGTACATTTACCTATGCTTTGGTATATTGTTTCTATGAAAAAATTAGCTCTATCACTTCTTTCGCTGATCTTTGTGATTTCTTGTTCAGAGTCAGATTCATACTCTTTGCGAGCATTAAATGCAGACTCAGAAAGTGAGTCATGGTTGTTGCATGGAAGGACTTATGATGAGTCAAGATTTAGTCCACTAAAAGATATCAATGATACAAATGTTGGTGACCTTGGATTGTCATGGTCGTTCGAAACAGGCACTAATAGAGGGCATGAAACTACTCCTATTGTAGTTGATGGCATGATGTTTATAACAGCTCCATGGAGCATCGTTTTTGCTTTGGATGCAAAGACTGGGGAAGAAATTTGGTCGTTTGACCCTGAGGCTGATAAAGCTTGGGCAAGAAATGCTTGTTGCGATGTGGTTAATAGAGGGGTCGCTGTTTGGGGTGATCATGTGGTTTTTGCAACCATCGATGGCCGGTTAATTTCTCTTGATAAAAAATCTGGAGAGGTGAACTGGGATGTTTTGACAATTGATAAATCAAAACCCTACACAATTACAGGCGCGCCAAGAATCATAGATGGGAAAATAATTATTGGAAATGGTGGCGGAGAGTTTGGAGTCAGAGGTTATATTTCTGCTTATGATGTCCAAGATGGCTCTATGTTATGGAGATTTTTTACTGTTCCCGGCAATCCTGATGAGCCTTTTGAATCAGAGGCCTTAGCTAAAGCTGCTGAAACATGGTCTGGAGGAAAATGGTGGGAAATTGGTGGCGGAGGAACAGTGTGGGATTCTATGGCATATGATCCAGAATTAAATCTTCTCTATATAGGTACTGGGAATGGTTCTCCCTGGAATAGGTATGTTCGAAGTCCTGGTGGCGGCGATAATTTATATCTTTCATCTATTGTTGCAATTAATCCAGATAATGGGGAATACGTTTGGCACTATCAAACTACTCCAGGGGATACCTGGGATTATACTGCCACTCAACACATGATCCTTGCCGATATGGAGATCAATGGCGAGCAAAGAAAAGTCATTATGCAGGCTCCAAAAAATGGTTTTTTCTATGTAATCGATAGAACATCTGGCGAGTTTATTTCAGCAAATAATTTTGTACCTACAAATTGGGCGTCTCATGTAGACCCAGAAACTGGAAGACCTGTAGAGATTAAGGAGACCAATCATGAATTACAACCAGCGCTCACAACGCCTGGACCCTTAGGCGGTCATAATTGGCATCCGATGTCCTATAGCCCTCAAACTGGATTGGTATATATTCCAGCCCAAGAGACAATATTTATCTACTCGACAGATAATAAATTTGAATACAATCCACGCACTTGGAATTTAGGTAATCAGATAGAAATGAGCTATCTTCCAAAAGATCCGGATGAGCTGGCTATGGTTGATTCAGCGACGGTTGGCTATTTGCTTGCTTGGGATCCAAAAGAGCAAAAAGAAGTTTGGCGCGCTCAATATAAAAGACCCTGGAGTGGAGGTGTTCTTTCAACTGATGGAAATTTAGTTTTTCAAGGAACATCAGATGGTAGGTTTGTAGCCTATGCAGCAGATTCTGGCGATCTGCTTTGGAGCGTTGATACTGGGCAAGGAATCGTAGCACCTCCAATAACCTATAAGATTGAAGGTAAGCAATACATTGCAGTCCAAGTTGGCTATGGTGGTGCCTACGCACTTACTGGCGGACTAGAATCACCAAACGAAAACCCGTCTAGAGATGGCAGAATGATGATTTTTGAAATCGGCGGCACTCAACTTGAGGAGCCAGTTGCAACAATAGCTGAATTAAATCCTACCATTTTTGAATTAAATTCAGATGCTTTGGTAATTGCAAGAGGTGAGTATGAGTACCATGAGCATTGTCAATTTTGCCATGGGGCAGGTGTAATTGGCGGGGGAGTATTACCTGACTTAAGGATGTTGGATGCTCAAGGCCATGCTTCTTTTTTAGGGAGTGTCTTGGGTGGAATTCATGGAAGCGGCATGGCTTCATTTAAGGACGTGCTAAACCTAGAGCAAGCTCAGCAAATTCATGAATACATCAAACATCAAACTGTTTTAACTGGCTTAGCCACTGCAGCAGAAGAATAAAATATTTTTAAGGAACAAGTGTATAGATGAAAGAATTTGATTTTATTATTTTGGGTGCTGGTTCGGCCGGTTGTGTCCTAGCTAACAGGCTTAGCAAAGATCCAAATACATCAGTATGCTTAATTGAGGCTGGTTCAAAGGATAGTGATCCAAGATTACATGTGCCTATTGGCTTTGCTTTTGGGATGACGCAAAGCAAGTATAGTTGGTCCTATGACACGGTTCCACAAAAAGGATTTGAAAAAGTTACAGTAACTGAACCAGAATCAGTGGTAGTAGATTCTGCCGGCGGCACTCATAAAATGCCTAGTGAAACTCAAGAACATAGGAAGGGTTTTCAGCCTCGAGGCAAAACATTAGGCGGTTCAAGCTCAATTAATGCAATGTTATATGTGAGAGGTCATCGTTGGGATTATGATCATTGGTCTGAGCTTGGCAATGAGGGATGGTCATATGATGAAGTATTACCGTATTTTAAAAAAGCAGAGCACAATGAGATTCATAACAATGAATATCATGGTCAAAATGGCCCATTAAACGTTTGCAACATTGCTCATCAGCCTGAGTCATGTAAATCTTTCGTTGAGGCTGGGTCGAATTTATTTAACTTCAATGATGACTTCAACGGCGCCGAGCAAGAGGGCTTCGGTTATTATCAAACAACTCAAATTAATGGCAAACGGTGCAGCGCAGCTAAAGCATACCTGGTTCCAGTCCTTGATAGAAATAATCTAACAGTAATGACCGACACTCAAGTAAACAGAATTTTGATTGACGGAAGTCATGCAAAAGGCGTTGAATGTATTGGCAGTAATAATAATTCTTTTACATTAAACGCTTCAAAGGAAGTGATCCTCTCATCAGGAGCATTTGGATCTCCTCAAATACTTTTAAGGTCAGGAGTAGGGCCAGCTAATGAAATTACCAGACATGGTATTGATCACCTTGTAGATCTTCCCGGTGTTGGAAAAAATCTTCAAGATCACATTGATTACATAACCGTCCATAAGTACAACTCAATGAAATTGATAGGTTTCAGTTTAAAAAATATATTCTTTAAATATCCCTATGAGATCTTAAAATATCTTTTTACAAAAACTGGTCTGTTTACCTCTACCATTGCAGAGGCCGGAGCTTTTGTTAAAACAAACGACGATTTAGAAATACCAAACATTCAATTTCATTATGCGCCGGCAATGATTGTTGATCATGGCAGAACGCTTCTTTGGGGAACAGGAATGAGCTGTCATTCATGCTTGTTAAGACCTAAATCTCATGGCGAGGTCACTCTTGCATCTGCTGATCCATTTGCGGATCCTTTGATCGATCCAAAATTTTTGAGTCATCCCGATGATATGAAAGATATGATTGATGGATATAAAATAATGATGAAAGTTCTTGGCAGCGAACCATTTAGTAAGTACATATCTAATCACTCTCAAAGACCCATTGATATAAATGATGACGCTGACATTGAACAAGCCATGCGTGAGGGAGCTGATACTGTTTATCATCCTGTAGGCACGTGCAAAATGGGGAATGATGAAATGTCGGTGGTCGATACCAGACTTAAAGTGCGCAAAATACAAGGATTGCGAGTGGTAGATGCATCAATTATGCCGACAATTGTTGGTGGCAATACCAATGCTCCAACTATTATGATTGGAGAAAAAGCATCTGACATGATTCTTGAGGATTGGAACATGCTTAAATCCGCTTAAAATTTTCTAAAACCTTTTAATTTAGCCGGTTATCCTAGTTGGTCTATAATGGTTCATGGATAATAAATATGATATAGCTAAAGACTGGCTCCCAAGATACACAGGCATGCCTGTAGACGATTTTGGTGACTACATTCTCCTTACTAATTTTCAAGATTATGTAGAGCAGTTTGCTGATAGATTTCAATGCAATATTCAAGGTGAAAATAGACCTATGTCTTCATGCACAAATGATGGCGGCCTTAGTATTATTAACTTTGGTATAGGCTCACCCAATGCTGCAACTATCATGGACTTATTGGTTGCAAGAAAACCAAAAGGCGTATTGTTTCTAGGAAAATGCGGAGGATTAAAGGATTCATCTGAAATTGGAAATCTTATTTTGCCAATTGCAGCTATTAGAGGCGACGGTACATCCAATGATTACTTTCCCCCCGAGGTGCCTGCCTTGCCTTCATTTAAATTACATAAATTTGTCTCTGACAAAATTTTAGATGCTGGAACAGACTATCGAACAGGTGTGATTTATACCACCAATAGAAGGGTATGGGAGCATGACAAAACATTCTTGAAAAAACTCAAAAAGACAACTGCCATTGGTATTGATATGGAAGTTGCCACTATTTTTATTGTTGGTCATTACAATGAAATCCCCAGAGGAGCCTTGCTTTTGGTTTCTGATGTTCCTGTAACACCTGATGGAGTGAAGACAGAAAAATCTGATCAAGCTGTTACATCGAAATGGGCAAAACAACATCTAGACATAGGCATTCACGCTATGACAGATTTAAAAAATAGCAGAGACAAGATCAAACATTTTCGTTACTAATTAAGCTTCAGTAACAAATTCTTGAAAGTAGTCAAAGATATCTTGAGTTGAGAGTTCTCTTGCCTTTCGCATGGTTGCATTTGCGTGAAGGTTAATATTTTGACCCATTCTATTCATGATAAACACTCTTGGAATTCCATCTTGAATATTTCCATCAAAAAATTTGAATAACTCTGTATTAATTTCATACTGACCCACATCAATATTTAAAATATCTGCATTCCTTTCAAGGAAATTTTTTACAGAAGGTAGACGAATTACTCCCTCCAACAATCTCGCATCTGGGCACCAATTAGCCCCAAATATAACAATGGGTTGCTTGTTTTGGAAAAGTGTTTTTTTTATAAATTCTTCCAATGCTTCTTGGGAAACTGCAGTCCCCGAAAAAGGCTCTGGATGAGGTGAGCTAGGGCAATCATTTGAATCTAAAATTTTATTCATGTTTTTTACGCCTTGTAAATATTTAAATTTTTATTCATTTAAGTGTATTCTAATGTGTTGATGGATAAGTTGATTAAATATTCACTGATATTGGTTGGTTTGTATACTGCAATGAGAACGATAATTGCTTTATTTTTTTATGATCAGTTACCAATTGCTTTTCTTGCCACCGAATTTAATCAAGATCAAATGGATGAGTACAGAGCCAGAGTGCTGCTTCCAGCTTTTTTCCTGACATTAAATTATTTTATCTTTAGATATTTTTCCGGTAAGAACCCAACTTCGCCTCTTTGGCCAATTTACGTAATCTCTGTTTCGCTTTTGCTAACCCACATCATTGGCTTTATCACATTTATGCCCTTGTCCAAAGATCCTATTATAATGTTCTTAATAAGCTTGTTTATTTGTTTTGTTGCAAGATCAGGTCACAATAAGAGAAAAAACGAAATTTTATAGGAAATACAATGATTTGGATTATTAGACTTTTTCTGATGGCTTATGCAGTTTTATATTTTGGCATAGGCGCATGGGCGATCATTGATCCTGTGAAAGATGCGCTTGAGCTTAGTTATGAAATTCCTTCTTTTATGGATGCTGTGGGCTTAAAGGTTTCAGGAGAGATAGGTTATTCAGAGGTGGCAGGTTTGTATGGCGGCATCAATATGATTATTGGTCTGTTATGCCTGCTGGGCCTTTTCAGCAGAGGCATAGCAACATATGTATTATCACTGCTTGCATTTTTAACTTTTAGCATTGCTCTAGGCAGATATCTTTTTGCATTAATTCCATCAACGCCTACTTTTTATAACACCTTCTTTATTTTCGAAGTGGTTACTTTTGTCCTCTCGCTATTTTTTTTCTTGTATATGAAATATCTATACAATCCCAGAAAGAACAGCGATGTAGAGAAGGTAGCTACTGACTAAGATTATCCCAGCGCCCATATACAAACTTCTCTTAAATTTTAATTTGGTCAATGAAATGGCCAATAAAATAAAAGCTAAGCTTAAAATTGCAAGGATGCTGAAATCTCTTTCCATGACAATTGGGCTGAGTTGAACAGACCCAAAAAATCCAATAATTGGAATAACAAATACTAAATTCAGAACATTGGACCCAATTATGTTACCAACAACCATTTGATGTTTGCCTTTTTTAAGGGCAGCAACTGTAGCTGCTAACTCAGGTAAGCTTGTTCCTAAAGCAATGATTGTTAGACCAATAATTAGCTCAGATATACCCAACAATAAAGCTGTGCTCTCTGCATAGATAATGGAGATATTGGCTCCTGCTATTAAACCAACCAGACCAACCATTGATAAAAATAAGCTTTTTGTAAATTGAGAGACTTCAGAGCTTTCATCATGTGAAACACCATCTGTTTTCATGAGGATGTACATAAATAACATAAACAAACCCACAAAACCCATGCTCTCGCTAAAAGAGATTGTTCCATCTGCCAAAGTTAATCCAAGTAAGAATACAGTTAAAGCAAAGGGCATTAAATTCCACAAATGGGTTTTAGAGGTCGCATTAAAGTAAAGACAAGAGACACCAAAAATTAGAGCAATATTTGAAATATTTGAACCAATAGCTGTTCCAAGAGCAATATCTTCATTCCCATTTAAGACTGCAGATATTCCAACAAATACCTCCGGAGCAGAGGTTCCAGCTGCAATGAGCGTAAGCCCAATCACAAGATCTCCAACACCTAAATGTTTGGCTATGACAGACGCATGATCAACAAATTTATTTGCTCCCCAAACAAGAATTGTGATTCCTGCTATTAGCAGAATAATATTTAAAGTTAATTCCATGACAGTATTCTAAAGGCAATGCTATTGAATTCATAATGATTTCAAGAGAACATAAGCATTTGTTAAATTAAGCAAGGATAATTATGAAAATCGAGGAACTTTTTAATGTCTCTGGAAAGGTAGCAATAGTAACTGGTGGCTCAAGAGGAATAGGCGAGATGATAGCTGCAGGCTTTTTGGCTAATGGCGTCAAGGTATATATTACAGCCAGAAAAGAAGCTGCTCTAATTGAAAAAGCTAAAGAATTATCAGATAAGTTTTCGGGCGAGTGTATTCCCGTTCCCTGTGACTTAAGCACCATGGATGGAATGAGTGACTTTGTTGAATTCATTCAATCAAAAGAAGAGCACATTGATTTTCTCATAAATAATGCTGGTGCTTCATGGGGAGAGCCGTATGCCGAGTATTCAGAAAAGGGATGGGATAAGGTAATGGACTTAAATGTAAAAAGTATATTTTATCTAACTCAAAAACTTACCCCATTGCTTAGTGTAAATTCATCATTAGAAGACCCATCTCGAGTGATCAACATTGGGTCTGTAGATGGAATGAATGTTCCTGTAATAGAAGCCTATGCCTATGGGACCTCTAAGGCTGCAGTTCATCACTTAACAAGGATTTTGGCTAAAAGGCTTGTTGGTGACAATATTTTAGTTAATGCAATAGCACCAGGCCCATATGAATCTATGATGTTAGGAGCTGCTGTCAATCATGACTATTCATTTATAGAATCAAGGAATCCACGAAAAAGAATTGGCTCTCCTGAGGACATAGCTGGATTAGCAATATTCCTTTGCTCAAGAGCTGGCGCATACACAGTTGGCGCCACTATTCCTTCCGATGGTGGTTTGGTTGGAACAGCGGGTCATGATTTGAGCTAATTATGACTCTATATGAGAAATATTTCTTACCAAAATTATTAGATTGTTGTTGTGGCATGGAGGGCTTTCAAAAAAAGAGAGCACAAATTATTCCTAGAGCCCATGGGAGAGTTCTAGAGATTGGTATTGGATCAGGTTTAAATTTTGATTTTTATGATTTTAAGAAGGTAACTGAGGTTGTTGGAGTTGATCCGGCTGTTAGCTCGGTGGCAATTGCAAAATCTAGGGCTTCAAATTTTGACTCTAAAATTTCTTTCATTGAGACAACTGCTGAGTCAATTGATTTGGAATCTTCAACATTTGATAGTGCGGTTATTGGCTTTAGTCTTTGCACCATTCCTGATCCCATGCAAGCTCTTGCAGAAGCTCGCCGATTGCTTAAACCTGGAGGTTCATTATTTTTTATGGAGCATGGTCTATCGTCTGAACCTAATGTTCAAAAATGGCAACATAGAATTACACCTGTTTGGAAAAAAATTGCTGGTGGCTGCAATCTGAACAGAAATATTGAAGAGCTCATTCTTGCAGGAGGCTTTAAATTTAAAGATTTAAAAAAGAAATATATAAAAGGGCCAAAAATAGCATCTTTTTTATATTATGGTGAAGCTCCTAAGACTTAAGCGCGCTAACTTCTTCAAAGGATTCAATTATCAGATTTCTCATCCAAATGTGAGAACCATCATTATCGTCACTAGAATGCCAAATTAAGTATTGCTCAAGGGCGGGAACATTAAATGGAAGTTCTAGGTAACTTAGTCCGTGTTTTTTTGCAAAAGTCTCTGAGCAAAGTAGGCATAGGTCTGTTGATCTAACTATTTCTGGAGTCACTTGATAATGCTGAGATCTAAGAGCAATTTCTGGTTGTAGCTGCATTTTTTGCATTTCCATCTCTACAACAGAGGCACCTCTTTTTCTATTGGAGATGTTGATATATTTTAATTTAAGTAATTCATCAAGCGTAATGTCTGATGCTTGAGAGATAGGATGATTGGCACGATGAGCTACCACAAATTGGTCGGTAAATACCTTCATTGAATTGGTGTCTTTAGAGTTAGGTATAAAAGGGTCTACAGCAAAGCTAAGTTCATTTGTTGCGAGAGCATGGGGTACCTGATCTCTTGCAGAATAGTAGCACTCGAGTTTTATGTTCGGAGCTTGTTTTTCCATTTTGCCCATAAGGATTGCCAGGATTCGTCCTTCGTTTATATCGCCAAGGGATATTCTGAAAGTTTTTTGGCTGGTTGCTGGGTTAAACTCATCAGGTTCATTAACGCTCTTTTGCATGAGCTGAAGAGCATTTTGAATGTCTTTAATGATATTTTCTGTTTTTTGAGTCGGCACCATGCCACTACCAGTCCTGACGAATAGCTCATCATCAAATTTCTCTCTCAACCTAGACAGGGCATTGGAGACAGCAGGCTGAGTAATCCCAACGACTTCGGCTGCTTTTGTAAGACTGCCTTCGGTATAAATAGAGTTCATAATGACAAATAGGTTTAAATCAAAAGAACTTATTTTCATTTTTGTTTCACCCTATAGCTTTGCATGTTGCTTACAGTTATCATGGTTGTTGTAAATTGATTAGTAATAATAAAGTTATTTTATAACATTCACAATACTTATATTATAAATAACAACCATTAATAAGAGGAAATAATGAGAGATTTAAGACCAGAGGTTCAAGCGTTTCTTGATAGGGTGCAAACATTTATAGATGTTGAAATTAGACCCAACGAATCTACTTATGCGCAACAAGTTGAAGAGGGTGGCAGATGGTGTGTTCCACCAATTATGGAAGAAATGAAAGCCAAGGCCAAGGCTGAAGGGCTGTGGAATTTTTTCTTGCCTGGCTATGAGGGCGAGTTTGGTACGGGGCTAAGTAATTTTGAATACTCACATTTGGCAGAAAAAATGGGCGCAGTTGGAATAGCTTCTGAGGTTTTTAATTGTTCTGCTCCTGATACTGGCAACATGGAAGTTCTGGAAAGATATGGTTCTGAAGAACAAAAAGAAACTTGGTTAAAACCTCTTTTAGCTGGAGAAATTAGATCTGCATTTGGTATGACAGAGCCTGGTGTGGCTTCCTCAGATGCTACGAACATGGCTGCCACAGCAATTCTTGACGGTGATGAATATGTCATTAATGGTGAAAAGTGGTGGACTTCTGGAGCTGGCGATCCTAGGTGTAAAATTATTGTGTTTATGTGTGTGACTGATCAAGATCCAGATTCTCCTCGACATAAAAGGCACTCTCAAATTCTTGTTCCAATGGATTCAGAGGGCATTGAAGTCAGAAAAATGATGGAGGTCTTTGGTTGGGATGATGCTCCGCATGGACACGCTCATCTCAAATTTACAAATGTAAGAGTTCCTAAAAGCAATATGATTCTTGGGGAGGGCAGAGGTTTTGAAATTGCTCAGGGCCGTCTTGGACCAGGTAGAATTCATCATTGCATGAGAGCTGTTGGCTTGGGTGAAAGAGCCTTACAAATGATGTGTGAAAGATCTCAAAGTAGAGTTGCTTTTGGTAAGCCTTTATCTCAGCTAGGCGGCAACATGGATATCATTGCCAATTCAAGAATTGAATTAAACATGGCTAGACTTCTAACTCTGCAAGCAGCCCACATGATGGACACTGTTGGCAATAAAGTTGCTGCCAGTGAAATTGCTCAAATTAAAGTGATTGTTCCAAATATTGTTTGCGATGTAATCGATAGAGCCATCCAAATGCATGGTGGTGCAGGAGTTTCTCAAGTTTTCCCACTGGCAAGAATGTATGCTGGAATGAGAACTTTACGACTCGCCGATGGGCCGGATGAAGTGCATAGAAGGTCAGTAGCCAGATATGAGCTTGGAAAATATGCGGAATATGACAAATCAAAGGTAGAGTCATCTAATATCAGTAGATCTTAGTAAAGAGTTGAGTAACAACTTAATTTTTTACGACACCGAGACAACTGGGTTAATTAAAGATTTTGCCCAAATTCTTCAGTGTGGATCAATTCAAGCAAACCGTAATTTAGAAATCCAAGATGAGCAAAATCTAGGTTGCGCTCCTCTGCCATGGGCGATTCCTCACCCAATGGCAATGGTAACAAATAAAAAAACCCATCTTTTTAATTCCAATGTTTCTCATTATGAGATGATGCGAGATCTTAATCGTCAATGGCGCCAGTGGACCATTGATGAGCCTGCAGTTTTTATCACCTTTAATGGTATGGCTTATGATGAGGAGCTAGTGCGACGGCAATTTTATTGGAATCTATTTGAATCGTACCTTACCAATACCAATGGAAATAGTCGGTTAGATCTTTTGTTGATGATGAATAATATTGCTGCTTTTTCTCCTGATTTATTAAATATCCCACTTTATGATGGCGGTCCTGCAATTAGTTTGAAGCAGGCAGACTTGGCTGAAGCTAATGGTATCGAAATTGGTGACGCTCATGATGCGATTGCTGATTGTAAATTGATGATCTCATTACTAAAAATCATCAATGAAAAAAAACCTGAGCTGCTAGATTACTTTCTCAATATTTCCTCTAAAGCAGGCGTTCAAGACGCTGTTCAAAAGCCTGGTTTTTTAGGTCTGGGAGAGGTCTTCAGGCGCGAGGTTTTTAGATATCCTGTTGTTCCTTGTGGCAGCAAAGCTCCCAATGATTTAATGTTTTTTGATCTTAGCTTTGAGCCTGAAGAAATCTTTGATCTTGATACCCAAGAAATCTACTCCATGGTTCAAAAGCCTGGCAAATCAGGACCTTTTAAAAAATATGGAATTAATAAAACAATACCCATATGTCCCAGCTCTATGATTGATGATAAAAATGCATTTGATATAGATTTTGCTTTATTAGAGGATAGGGCGAAGCAAGTAAGAGATAACATAGATTTTCAATCACTTGTCAGTCAAGCCATGGCCGATAAAATCAATAACTGGAACAATGAATATGATCATATCGAGCAAATGATTTATGCTGGAGGCTTTCCATCAAAAGAAGATAAAGATCTCATGGCAGACTTCCATCGTATCGACTCAGCAGAAGAAAGGATAAAAATTTGTCGCAATATTACTGATGAGCGTCATAGGCTATTTGCAGAAAGATTAATTTGTCAGTTTTATCCACAAGCAGCACCAGAGGATATGATGAGCCGATATCAAGCGCTTATAACTCAACGTCTAAATGAAGAAGGTCCTTGGGGCTCTATGAGCAAAGTGATGACAGATCTTGAAACACTTTTAGATAAAGATAATTCTGCAGAAACCCAGTCAATTCTTGAGGACACAAAAGAGTTTTTAACTCAACGATCTATTGCAATAGATTAAATTTACAACATTCTATTTTCTATTCAGAACAGTTTTTTTAATTTTTTGGTTTTAAAAAATGACAATATATCATTTATATGTATACTAATAAGTTCGCTCTGCAATAATTAAAGTTTAAAGAAATGCAAATAAGTGAAATAGATACAAAAACAAGCCTGAGATCTGCACAAACCTGCAAGATCGGGAAAGTATTCAAAGAGCGAAGACAATTACTTTCTTTATCAGAATTTGAAGTTGCCTCTGAAATATTTGTAAATGTAAATTACATTAAGGGTATAGAGCATGGAGATTATTCAATTTTTCCAGCAAGAGTTTTTGCACTTCAATATTTTAAAAAATATGCTAATTTTCTTGATCTAAAATTAGATTTTTTTGACATATATAAATCTCAATAAAAGCTAAAATTACTGCCTCACCAAATTAAAAATTCTTTTTATCTAACAGATTTCAGACTTATCTTATTAATTGTCTAGCTGTATAATAATTCACAATTTAGACCCGTAGCTCAGTTTTGGTTAGAGCGTCGCATTGACATTGCGAAGGTCGATGGTTCGAGTCCATTCGGGTCTACCACTTTAAAAGTTTTACTAGATGTCTATTGATCATTGCTATGAATTAAAATAGATTTAGCTAATGAAAAATCCAGAAACATATTTTCATAACTTTGAATCAATTGAAAAGACTAAAAAATCTATTCTTTTTATTGCTGGGGCCGGCATGGATCATCGATTGGTTCGAGCCATCCGTTTATCTGATGCTGAATATAACAAGCCCTTAATCATTGATCTTCCTGGTCATGGTGACTCAAAGGGATCCTCAAGCAATAGCATTGAATCTTACAGCCAGTTTTTAATGAATGCTTTAATGGACTATGACCTTAAAGATCTATCTTTATGTGGGCATAGTATGGGCGGATTAGTTGCCTTAGATATGGCCCTTAAACATGGACTTGCGGTCAAAGAGCTAATTCTAGTTAATAGCATCTATCCAACAAGAGTTGCTGATGCCTTGCTTGCTAAAGCCAAAGCAGGAAATGGGTATGCCGCTGACTTTATAATTAAGTATGGTCTCCATAGAAGAATGCTTGGCTTAAAAAATGCTTTTTCTGATTCTGATGATCCAGTGATGCTTGATGATCTAGAAGCATGCAATAATTATCAATTAGATTTAAATGATTTAAAAAACATAGGGACTTCTATTTCAATAATTTTAGGCAACAAAGACAGGCTAGTGGATCTTAAGGCTGTAGAAAATTTTATTAATATGGTTCCAAGTAAAACTTATACAATGAATGAAGTAGGGCACTTCTCTTTTTTTGAAGATCCGGCTGAGTTAAGTAAATTAATTTCTCAGATTGTATAAGAACTTAAGTCCAAACAAATAAAATCATTGGAATTGAGATGGCCACAATCACGAATTCAAGCGGAAGACCAAGGCGCCAATAGTCTCCAAATTTATAATTTCCTGGGGCCATTACCAAGGTATTACATTGGTGCCCTATTGGGGAAAGAAATGCGCAGCTAGCTCCAACTGCAACTGCCATCAGAAAGGGTTCAACTGGCTGCCCGACTTGAATGGCAAGATTCGCTGCAATAGGCGCCATAATCACAGCAGTTGCCGCATTATTCACAATATCTGAAACAAACATTGTAATAACTAGAATCATTAAGATTAACCAAGGTAATTTCATGCCTTCCGTGCTAGCAGAAATAAAGTTTGCAATGTTTAAAGAAATTCCAGACGTTTCTAGTGCTTGCCCAACTGGAATCATCGCTGCAAGCATAACCACAACTGGCCATTCAATATTTCTATACAAATTTCCATTTAAAACTTTGATTGATATAAAAGCTATTACGCATAATAAAAATGCAACAACTATGTCAACTACATTGAAAGCAGTTAGCCCAATTGCTAATCCAAAAAAAATTAAGCTTTTTAGCAATCTACTTCTGCTTGGAATAGTTTGCAGATCTCTTTCCATCAACGGCATCAAGCCTAAATGTTTTATTCTTTCTTTAACCCCTTCATCATCAATTGTTCTCACGCCAAGGAGCAATACATCTCCAACTTTGAATGCTTCTCTTGCAAGCCTCGTTCTAAATTTTGCACCCTGGCGCCATAATCCAAGCAATGCAAGATCATCTGAGGCAAGTCTTTTGAGGAAGTCATGCTTTCTACCAATAAGCCTAGATCCAGCTGTGACCATAACCTCAATTTCAGCCAAGTCTGACTCTTGGACAGTCACCAAATCATCAGCTATCTCAAATCCAAGGGCTTCTTGAATAGTTGAAATATCATCGGGCGAAGTTTTAATAACCAAAATTTGTCCAGACTGAATCTTTTTACTCATTGAAACTCTTGAGACACCTCCAGTTTCATTGACTACGCCTAAGACTTCAGTTTCAGGGCCTGAAATCTTTTTAATTTCTGATAGCCTCATACCAATTGCCTTGCTATCATTTTTAACGGTTACTTCAAAAAGATAGTTTTTTAGATCTATCAATCTGGTTGTATCATTTGCATTCTCGCGAACCATTACAAACCTAAATCCTATAAGTGCTATAAACAAAACGCCTAAGATGCTGACAGCAAGCCCAACAAATGAATAGTCAAAAAAGTTAAAGGCAACGCCAGTATATTCTTGTCTGTATTGAGCAATGATAATATTTGGTGGCGTTCCTATCACCGTGTTCATGCCGCCAAGAATACTAGCAAAAGCCAATGGCATTAAGAATTTTGAGGGATTCCATTCCATTTTTTGACATAACGATAATGTTATTGGCAGCAATAAAGCCATGGCTCCAATATTATTCATAAATGAAGATAAAAATGCTGCAACAATCATGATCATTATCATGTATTGATTTTCTGAAAGAGTTAGTCGAGATATTAAGTTTCCTGCCAAACTTACCATTCCTGCTTCTTGCAAACCTCTGCTGATCAATAGAACAAGTGCAACTGTTATAACGGCAGGATGTCCGAACCCTGAAAAGGCACTTTCTGCAGGCACTACACCAAATAACACCAATGCAGCCAAGCATACCAGCGTCACTCCGTCATAACGCCATTTACCCCATATAAGAAGGCCCATAAGCACAGCCAGTGCTGTAGCAAGAATAGTTTGATCAGACATGCCCACTTTTCCCCTAATTTGATTTCATCAAAAGCCCATACTATCAAATAAATGCATTATTTAATTATTATTATTTTAAGGCCTGGTTTTTTCAAATCACAGACTCAAGTTATAATCACATGATGAAAAATGCACTTGATAAATTAAATAAATTTTTTGGAGCTGTAATTGCTATTAATATCTTTCATCAAATTGTTTCAAGTGCTGGCTATCTGACTGTTGATGCGCCCATCTTTAGGGCCTTGTACTTAACCTCTATTATCATCTTTGCAATCGAGTTGCTTTTAAGAGCTCTAGCAGAAAAGAGATTATCATTTTTGCTATCGATTGATGGACTGGTCTTAGTTAACCAAGTATTTTTTTCTATTTATGATTTAAGAATTCTTCGATTATTTAGATTGTTTGATATTTTTAGTCAGTCCAGATTTTTATTACCCACAAATACGTTAGTTAAAACAATCATTAAGCAAAGAAATGCCTTGCTTGGATCGCAAATTATGGTGATTTCGATTTTGTTAGTTGTATCAACATTTATATATTTTTTGGAATCTTCAGTGCAACCTGATGTCTTTGGGAGTATTCCATCTACGATGTGGTGGGGCATAGCAACCTTAACTACCGTGGGTTATGGCGATGTTGTTCCTATGACCGATCTTGGTAAGTTACTAGCAAGCTTTACCATGTTAGTTGGGATAGGAATGTTTGCTCTACCTGCAGCTATTCTTGCCTCCGCATATTATGAAGAGATTCAAAAAAAGAATTTCTTGGTTAGCTTTGAAGCCATTGCTTCTGTGCCACTATTTCAAGAGCTTCCTATTGGAGCTGTTGGTAAAATCAATGAAAAACTCCAAGTGGTTTTGGTGAGTGAGCATGAGACAATTTTCTCTAAAGGAGATGAAGCTGATTCGATGTTTATCATTGAGTATGGAAAGGTCAAAGTTGAAATTGAGCAGCCCGTTTTTCTTGTCGCAGGCGATTATTTTGGCGAAATGGGTTTGCTTGGAAATGCCCCACGTAATGCAACCATTACTGCGGCTGATGATACAAAATTACTTGAGCTTACAAAATCGGATTTAGCTGAATTATCTGATGAACATCCTAAACTGTTTCAGGAATTAGAGCTCAGCGCTTCAAACAGATCAGCGGATTAATCGTCTCCTTTATCGGGAGCAGCTTTATGAGATATGTCTTTAGCTTTTAAACCTTCTGTCGAGTAATTTGCAACATCCAAAGGATCTGTATTTTCGACGTAAACAGAAGTTGAAGGATATGCAAACTCAGAACCATTGTTTCGAACAATTTTAATAATTTCAAAAATTAGATTTTGTTTAATTTTAGAAAAATCAGTCAAGCCAACTGGATCTGTGTAACATAGAACCCTTACATCAATTGAACTTGAAGCTAGTTCATCAGTTCTAGCAAACGACTCTTGGTTGGGATTAATCACAAATTCATTAGAGGTATTAATAAAGTTTGTAATTTCTCCACAAATTTTAGCTAATTGCTCTTGAGTGGTTGAGTAGATAAGATTTAAGGTCCAGCTAATTCTTCTGTACTCCATGTTGCCATGATTGATCACTTTTACGTCTGAAAGATCCTTGTTTGGTACTAGCATTGGAGCTGTATCAAACATTCTGACGAGGGTTGATCTAAAACCTATGTCTTCAACCATGCCGTGTAAAGAGCCAGGAACTTCGATTCGATCGCCTGGTTGAAATCTGTTTTCTCCGATAATTAATAATCCTGAGATAAGATTTTTAAATAGATCTTGTGCCCCGAGGGCAACAGCCACGGAAAATAACCCAAGACCAGCAACCAATGGACCAATTTGAATACCAAAGATATCCAGTATGATTCCAAGCCCAATAATCCAAATTATTATTCTTGCAGCTCTTTCAAGCCACATGGTCATGGATTTGGTAAGAACAGCGCTTGAAGTAAAAGCTTGAAAAATTGGAGCAATGCTATTGGCTAGAGCACTAAAAATGGTAAAAGCTATCATTGCTTTTACTAGATTTGTAGCAAAAGTATCAGCCATGCCTGAAAGAGGAAGATAGACAGCAATAAAGTAAAGGGCAACCGTCATAGGAATATATCCTAGAGGTTTTTTTAAAGATTCCAGTAGAACATCATCTACCTCAGATTCAGTATGGTCAGTAAGTTTTTCCAACCATTTAAGCACTCTGCCAACAAAAAAAGCTCTGCTTATGGCTCCAGCTATAAATATGAGCATTGATACGATTATCTCGGTTATACCAATACCTAAGAGGCCTTCTTCCCAGACGTTTGTAAAAATTTGTAAAAATCCTTCCATAATTAATTTAGGTTATATGAAAACATAGTAGAGATTGATTCATCGTTTTTCTCAGCCAATAAAGGAGGATCTGAGTCATGAAAAGATGAATACTGCATCGTTATCTTAAAATTTTCATTTACTTTAAAATCTAAGGCTAAAATCATACTTGCTTTGTAGTCATTCTCAAAATCATCTAAGCTTGGTTGGAAATATACAGTAGGTTTGAAGGAAATATTTTCTGCTACCTCGAAAGAATTATGAAGGTAAAAACCTAAGCGATCTGTTGTTTTAGATTGTCCAGTAAGATCTGTCTCTTTTTCATCGAGCAGACCAATGCCAAGACGGGCTGATTTGGAAAGTTCATATCTTAGGCCGCCTCCAAGCACGGATCTTTTTTTATAATTTCTGAAGGGGTTTTCACTGTATTGTGCAAAAACCTCCCAGTTAATAGCCTCATCACCAACCCAAATATATCTCCCATGCATGAAGGTTGATTCGTCCATCAGTTTATCGTTAGACTTTCTTTCGCTTTGTTGAAGAATTAGAAAAGACTCTGATTTTTCGGAATTATTATCAAACCTTAGTTGCGCTGAGTAATAATCTCTGTCTCTATTACCGCGAGCTGCATAGAGATTAGCGCTAATGCTGGTAAAAAATCCAACCTCGCCTTCACGCCTCAAATCTTCAATATTAACAATGGCTTGAGCCAAAACATTTAATGAGCTTAAGCACATTGCAAAGATTGTCATATATTTAAACTTATTTATTTTTAGCAACATAGACTCCTTCCCAATCAGCAGATGGTGGATTAGTAAGATATTCTTTAATTCTTTCTTTCATGTGTTGGTAGTATAGTTCAAGGTCATTTGAGGAGGGTATTAATTCATCAATTAATGAAGTAGCCACTTCCCAGTTTTGCATTCTATATTCTTGTAAAAAAGCTTTGTGTTTTTCAATAAATCCTTTTGCAAATTTAACCTCTGGTTTAAAGCAGGTATAGATTGTCTCGGCAGAAGATTTGCCTTTAACGGCAATTTTGTCAATTTCAATAATCGTAAATGTTGAATCATCAATGTAAGTATTTTCACCAATGATCATGTGCAGGCCATAATTAGAGGATTGACTTTCAAGTCTGGAGGCTAAGTTAACCGCATCACCAAGGACGGTATAATCAAAGCGCTTATCCGAACCCATGTTGCCAACAATACAGTTTCCAGAATTGATGCCAATACCTATTTCAAGCTTGAAGTCTATATTTCCATCGGTTTCATCATTGAATTGATCTAAAGCTTCATTCATTGAGTGTGCTGCTTGAATTGCTAGTTGACGATGGTCTGCTTGATCGGTAGGTGCATTCCAAAAAGCCATGATGCAATCACCCATGTATTTATCTATGGTTCCACCATGATCTAGAATTGCATTAGACAAAACGGTAAGCAATTCATTGATTAATTGCGTCAAACCCTCTGGGTCGTCCTTATATTGTTCAGATATTTTGGTAAACCCTCTAATATCTGAGAACAAAAAAGTCATTTCTTTTCTCTCTCCGCCAAGAACCAATGATTCGCTCGATTCAGCCAAACGATTGACCATTTCAGGAGAAAGATATTGTGCAAAAGCACCTCTTACTCTGCTGCGTTCAAGTTCAGTAAATAGAAAGTTAAAAAAAGTGACTGCCACATAAACACTCAATGAAATTATCAAGGGAGATATTGGATCAACCAAAAAGAGTTTAGATTTAAAAAAATAATAACTTGACCCTATGATTCCACCGGACCCGACAAGAAATATGCTTAATCCACCAATGGGCCCTAAAGCCTGAATACCCAGAGTAATCAATACAGCCAACAAAAGCCCGGCAATAAATTCAGCTCCAAAAAGCCAGTCAGGCCTCTGTAAAAATTCATTGGCAAAAATTTGCTGCATAAACTGTGCAATGATTGTTACTCCCGGAACATTTTTTTCTGTGGGGGTAGATCTGAGATCTAGCAATCCAGCAGCTGAAGTTCCTACAAGCGCTACCTTGCCCTCAAAAAATTCAGGCGGTATTGTTCCTGATATTACATCAATGGCTGAGACTGACAGAATATCTTTAGTGGGTGCGAAGTAAATCCACGCATTTCCTTCTGGTGTTGTTGGGATGGTGAGAGGGCCTAATTTGATGTTATTGATACCAGTTTGAGCACCATAGGCCTCTTCGCTTGATGCATTGGATGATTTAATTTGAAAAGTTGAGGCGCCGACTGCAACCCTTGTCATCTCGAGGGCAAGACTTGGCACTAACTGCTCATCAATTCTCTCAAACGTAGGTAATTGACGAACAATTACATCATTATTTCCAATGCTCATTGAGCCAACTCCACTGGCCGAATCATCAAGAATTTTAATGTTATTTTGTGCTCCCAGATAATTTGCAATGAATTGCTTAGGGTCATCGCCTTGAGTTACCAACCCAAATTTATTTTTGGAGGGCTTGGTATTATCTTTATTATTTAAGGCCTGACCAAGAACCACAGTTCCATGGTTTGAAATAGCATCAGCAAAGAGCTCATCATTGCTTGGAAGGGAGGCCAGTTCCTTGTTTATCGCTTCATCAAAAGAATAATTGGCAATTAAATTTTGTGGATTGGTTCTATCTGGTTCTGCAAAGACTATATCAAAGCCCAAGGCAGCTGCGGCATATGCTTGATTGGTTAGTTTCGCTAATTCATTTCTTGACCAGGGCCATTGTCCAATTTCTGCAAGCGAACGATCATCAATATCAATGATAACAACAGGATCTTCAGAATATACCTCCCTAGGTAAAATTCTTTGAAAGGTATCAAAAGAATAATTTTGAAGACTGGTAAAAATTTGCAGAGGATTAAAAATGGGTAAAAAACTTACAAAAATAGCGAAACCGATAAGACCATATCTAGAAAATTTTTTGTAGTCTTTTGTCATGTTAAGTTTTTTAACCCTTAACAAAATCAGCAACTTTTCGAAGATATTTTTTATGAGTTTTTCTGGGTAGATCCAGGAAGTTTACTGAATTCATTAAATCTGTAAAAACATGAATGGTTTTTCTACCTCTAAGCAATTCTCTTAATGCATTTTGATACGTCCAATAGATATATGATGAAGTCAATTTAAAATGTCTTAAATTTTCATCAGTTAAGCCTGGCTCTTCTTTTAATTTGATGGCTTCACTTAACCATGACTGAGTCAACGGAGTAGTCAAAGCCCATGCTTGATTGATGCTACTTGGATTTTCAATTAACCAGTTAGCAGTGTATGTATCTTTATATAAGTCGATAGCTACAAACCAGCCATAGTAAACTTTGAAAAGGTTTGATTTTACACTTTCTAGCTCTTTTTCCAGGCTATCAGCCCTTTCAAGAACTACTTGAATGATTGCAGCCTCATGTATCTCATCAAGATTGTTGAAATATCTATAAAAGCTTCCGTAAGCGGTTTTTGCTTCTTTTGAAATGCTGCTAACAGAAATTTTTTGACCCCTATTTATTAGATCAACAACCGCTTTTATCAGCTTAGCTTTTGTGAGCTCAGACTTTCTCATGAGAGCATTATAACCTTTGAAATACAATAGTTTCTTTAATATCTTTTTTAAATGATAAATTGTCACATTTATGTTTAAATAAGCACCATATCAGGGATTAATATTCAGAGGAGTGAAATATATCTTCCCAAAACTACCATGAAATACAGGACTTTTTTGTTGGTTTTAGGCACTTTTTTGTGTTTGAACCTATCTGCGCAAAACGTTCAACCCACCCTAACTGATCCTGAAGCACTTGCAGCAGCACAGCAGCAAAAAGAAGAAGTTTTTAAACAACTATTTCAAGATCCAACAAATCTATCTTTGTTGTTTAAATATGCCAATTTATCTATTTTGGTTGGGGATCTAGAGGGTGCCATAGGTGTTTTTGAGCAAATGCTTATCTATGATTCAGAACTTCCAAGAATCAGATTAGAACTCGGTGTTTTGTATTTCCGTCTAGGAGCTTATGCTTTGGCTAATAATTATCTTAAGAGTGTCAAAGAGTTTAATCCACCGCCTGAGGTAGAAGCTAGGGTTGATCAATTTCTAGAGGCCATAGTATCTGCAGAAGAGCCGTTTCAATGGCAGCAAAACTTAAGCCTTGGATGGAAGCACACAACCAATGGTAATTCAGGCATTAATGCTGATTTTATCGAGATAGGTGATTTTTTGTTAGATGTTGATCCTGAAAGCAAGAGAGAGGGAGATCAGTCAACCTTATACAATTATTCTTTAAGCATTGATCAGGACTTAAATCATCCTCGTGGGGATAATATTCAATACTTTTTTAGTTATGGCGCTGATCGATTCAATACCTATACTCAATTTGATATACAAAGCAATGTTTTGTCAGCCAGAAGAAATTTTAATTTAGATGAAAATTATTTTTCTTTTTTTAATTTAGAAGACCCTGTTTTTAGCCCCAACATTAATCTTTTAAGGGTTGTTCTGAATCGTGAAGAAATATTACGCAGTGGCCGAATTTCACTTGATTATAGCGGGCAATTGGATGATGGGTCCTCCATGCTTTTTTCATATTATCGCGATGAGAAGATTTTTAAATCAGGTAGACAAAAAAATGGCCGCGTTAATGGAATCAGTTTTGGCCAAAGCTATGTTTGGTCAGGTTCACAAGCTTTGTATGGCTACAAGATCATGCTTGAAAACTATCGGGCTAATGCAGGCTATGAGTTTTATGAAAATTACGGAATTGAATTTAGCTATTCACAGCCCTTAAAAGAAAATTGGCAATTTTCATCCAAGTATAGCTACCAAGATAAATCGCATGACGAAGATTACCCTCTTTTTGGCGATCGACATGACCAGATGGAAACTTTAAGATTTAATTTACTTAAACCTATCGGCGCTTGTTGGTCTTTGAACTTTGGATGGGTGCTGACCGGTACTCACAGCACCATCAATATTTATAAACGTAGTGGAAGCAATTTGTCTGCTCAGGTGAACTATCAATGTTTCAAATAAATATGAAACTTTTAAATTCATTGTTTTTAACAATGACAATGGCAGCCTTGCTGACCCAAGAAACTATGGCTCAAACACAGATAGGTGTTGCATCTGCCGTTAACAAAAACACCACCGATTTAACCTTGGAGCAAGAACGTAAGCTTATCGATGCAGGCTATGAAATCATTCAAAACCACACCATCGAAACCGATGGCATTGGCAGGGCGCAGATGCTCTTGTTGGATGGCACGGCATTTTCAGTTGGTCCTAATTCAAGTGTTGTTTTAGATAAGTTTATTTACAATCCTGAGACAGCAGAAGGCTCGCTCGAGGTTACAGCTAGAGGTCTGCTGAGAATCGTTGGCGGCAAGGTTACAAAAAAACAACCTGCTTTAATTCGTACCAATTCAGCCACCGTAGGTATTAGAGGGGGTATTGGAATCGTGCAGACCAATGGCCCGCAAACCAATGCAACTTTCCTTTATGGAACCGAGATGACCGTGACACCTAATTGTGTTGATCTTGATACTTTTGGCGATCAATGCTCTCCAGATTTTGCCACAACTGTGACAGAGCCAGGGTTTTCCGTCTCAGTCGAGAACGAAGATTCTGAGCCCAGTGAACCTGTTGAGGTTACCGAAGAAAGTTTAGATGCATTGCAAGAAGAATTAGAAGCGCCAGAAGAATCTCAAGAAGAGGAATCTGCTGCTGAGGAAACGCCAGCAGAAGAATCCCCAGCTGAGGAGACTCAAGAAGAGGAGTCTGCTTCTAGTGAAGAAACTTCAAGCGAAGAGACAACAACTGAAGAAACTCCCTCCGAGGAGTCTGCTCCTGAATCAACAGAAACTGAGACCGAAGCAACAACAGAGGTCGAAGCTGAAACCGAAGCAGCGAGTGATGATGTCGGTGATTCAACTGACATTGAAGTGGATGAAGGCTTGCTGGATTCCTCTGGCGTATCAGATGTGTCTTCGGATGTTGCACCTGAAGAGCTTGGGACTGCAGAAGAATTTGAAGTGGCCATCGAGCTTGAAACAGTTGAGGCTGATGATGCTAACGAGAACCCAACCGAGGATGTGGCTGAAGAGGTGGCTGAAACCACTCAAGAAACTTCCGTTGAAGTTGCTCCCATTTTCCAAGTTAGTGCAGGTGATTCCATTGAATCCATTAGTGAAAATGTGGCCAATGAAACACTTACCCCTCTAGTTTTTATCAATCCAGGAGAATTGGATTATTCAATTACCATATCTGGAGATGATGCTGAACTCGTTGAATTCGATGCAGAAACTTCATCCATTAACCTGATCAGCGCGCTTGATTATGAGACCCAAACCAAGCTTTCGTTCACTGTGACTATTGAATCTGAGAATGCTGATATCTCAGAAATAGAAGTGCTTTTAGATGTAACCAACATCGATGAACCCATTGAATTAACTTCAAACTTGCTTGCTGATTCGTTTGCTGAAAACATTGATTTGCAATCAGCAATTTTAGAAAGTACAGCCATAGATCCTGAAGGGGGAGATATCTCATTCACTTTGTCAGGAGAGGGCAGTGAAAACTTCAGCGTGGATGCAAATGGCAATATTTCACTTCAAACTGAATTAGATTATGAGACCACCACCAGTTATGACCTTGTGCTCACTGCCAGCGATGGGGTGAATGATACCGTATTTGAAATTAGTTTCAGCGTTATTGATATTGATGAACCCGCAATCTTAACTGCCAGTACCTCCGCCACTAGTTTTGCTGAAGATAGTCTCACTGGCATCAACATAGGTACAGCCTCAGCAACAGATCCAGAAGGTCAAACCGTTACCTTTAGTCTTTCAGGGACAGGCAGTGAAAACTTCAGCGTGGATAGCTCAGGCAATATCTCATTGGTTAATTCATTGGATTATGAAACTGCAACAAGTTATACCCTAGCTTTAAATGCATCCGATGGTGTTAATACCACCACATCAGAATTAATCATTACCGTTGATGATGTTAATGAGGCTCCAAGTCTTTCGAACTCATTGGCTGCATCATCCTTTGCTGAGAATGTCTCAACCGGAACCACCATCGCAACAGCCTCAGCCACAGATCCTGAATCTCAAACCATTACCTATTCTTTAAGTGGAACCGGCAGCGATAAGTTTGCTGTGGATTCTGCAGGTAATATTACTTTATCCAGTGCATTGGATTATGAGACAACCACTTCATACTCTCTAACGCTAACTGCCAGTGATGGCACAAACAGCACTTCGAATACCATCAATATTAGCGTTGATGATGTGGTTGAGCTTTCTATTGCTTTGGCTAGCTCATCAATTAGTCTAAGCGAGACGGCTGCTTCAGGTACAAGCGTAACCACCACCACAACAACCACTGATGGCAGTGCGACTGTTAGTTATTCACTTTCTGGCACCGGCAGTGATAAATTTTCTGTTTCATCTAACGGCACCATTACCACAGCAGCAAGCCTGGACTATGAAAGCACAACATCTTATTCATTAACCCTAACCGCAACCGATGGTACCAACACAGTTACCGACAGCCTAACGATCAATATTACAGATGTAGATTTATCTATGAGTGCCAGCTTGGCATCCTCTACTCAAAGCGAGGGTATTTCAACGGGCACCTCCATAGCAACTTCTTCTACCTCTAATGCTGAAGGCACCGTGACTTACACGTTAACCGATGCCGATAATAAATTTTCGATTAACAGCTCAACCGGTGCAGTCACTCTGGCCAATGCGCTCGATTATGAAACCAAGACCTCGCATGAATTTACCATCACCGCGACCGATGGGGTGACCACCACTTCTGAAACTTTTACCTTAAGTGTTTCAGATTTAAAAATTAATACCTTGGCCGTAACTCTGGCTAACAGCGGCGCAGCTTTGGCAGAATCCTCCAGTTCAGGGACAACTGTTGGCAGTTCGAGCATCACCAACCCAGAAAGCGAAACCGTTTCTTACTCCCTGAGTGGAACCGGTAGCAGTAATTTTGCTGTTGATAGCTCTGGTGATATCACCACCAATGCAACCTTGGATTTTGAGACAGCTAAAAGTTACAGTTTAACTTTGACTGCCACCGCAGGAGGCAATACCACCACCGATGCCTTTACGGTTAATGTGGGTAACGTTGAAGAACTTGAATCAGCAGTGCTACGTTATTCTGCTGACTATAACTCAGCCTCAAGAAGTGGCTTTAGCGCCACGGCTACTCGCGGTCCTTCTGGATCAAGCCTCGCTGCCTACACTTTAGAGCAAGTCGGTACCACCAATTCAACTGCCATTACAAGTGTGGATGATACTTCTAACAACTTCGTGCCAGTGGAGATTAATTCTGGAACTGTATTGAACTGGCGCTATTATTTCCCCGTTGATACCTCAGGCAATGGTCAATTTGCTTTTGCACCAAATTCTTCCGCACTTGATGGTAAGTATTACAGCCCTCTAGGCACAGCAGTCACCACCACAATAGCCAATGCTGACTTCCTGACCGCAGGACGACTAGAAGGCGCTGAATATTGGTTCATGACCACCGATAAGTCTGCAGCTGATATTGATTATACTTCTGCCCTTGCCAGAGCGAGTGGCACCTTAATAGTTTATGGTAGTGCTACTGGTTACAGTAGAACTGGTTGGAATTCTGCGATTAGTGCTGCTGGGTTAGATAGCGCAACGCTCTCTACTAATTTACCTGATGATATTAGTGGTTATTCTCTTATTGTTGATTACAGGCTTAATTATTCTAATAAAACAAGCTATACGTCTGAAATAACTGATTTGGCAACCTGGCTGGAAACACCCTCTAGCACTCTTGTCTTATTAGCAGGAGAGCAGTGTTGTCAAGCTGCTCAAATGCTAGCTTATGGCAATCTTCTATTGGATGCAGTCGGTGGAGGTGAAGTTGGTTCAGCTTCAAGGGATGGCAGTGTCGATACTGAAAGCTTTGATATTTCTAGCTCGGTCGTCTCGTCGCTTTTTTCAACTTTAAGCGGAGATACATGGTATTGTGCTGGTTGTGGACCGAAAATAACGCAGGTTTCAGGCTCAGGTGTGAATCTTACTCATTCTCTTTCATTTTGGTCAGGAAGTGAATTAGGTAGTGATTACAACGGCAATATATTTATGTCTACGGACATCGAGTGGCAGACTGGTAGGGCTTCTAACAATCAAAATCAACAATTACTGAATGCTTTAGCCGATTTGCCTAATCAAACAAGCGGGTCCAATACAACAAGCACTTATAACCTCTATGAAGATCAGGTAACTTTAGCCGGAGAAGTTTATAAGGATGCTAACTTTGTATCCTTTACAGACAGCAACAAGCGAGTCATTGCCATGGTAGTGATTCCGCTTGAAAACTTTGCAGCCAGTGGAAGCAGCAACGATTATTTTATCCCTAATTTCGTTCCAAAAACGCTTTGGTCGTATGGTGATGTTGGACACGATTATTGCTTGGG
The DNA here is from genome assembly GCA_902593675.1 of uncultured SAR86 cluster bacterium. Taxonomy (GTDB): domain Bacteria; phylum Pseudomonadota; class Gammaproteobacteria; order Magnimaribacterales; family D2472; genus D2472. The sequence goes on along the minus strand of CACJJI010000002.1, from coordinate 105,801 downwards.
CGTAGGCAATAATGCCTCGGCATGTAATACCAATAATGCCTATGATAACTACTATGATTTTTCTAGCATCGCCCTTGATAGCTCTGACATGCTTGATACCTCTAGATTCTATGGGACCACCAATGAGTTGCCAGAGGGTCAATCCATGTGGTGGCAAGTTCTCAATCCAAGTGGTGTCGGGGTTGGCCTTTGGGCACAAATTTCCTTTAAAGATTCTTATGATGGTGCCTCAGGTAGCACGACTCGAGATGATCAACAAAGCCTATTGAATGTGGTGATATCTAACGTGGATTATCGAAAAAATGATACAACTAGATACTCAGCTGGAGATACTGGCTTGGGCATGGATGGTTATCATTACTGGTCCTATCAAGGTGCGACCAATGCCGATAATGATGGCTTTGGCATCAATTACGGTACTTCTCCAATTGAGTGCGCAACGTCCAACGACAGCGGCTGTTTTTGGGGTGATAGCTCCAATCAACCCGGCGGTGCCATGATTACATCCTCTGATCCTTACAAGTCAGGCAATATGACTTTGGGGGTTAATTACAACTCTAACAACGATACCTTCAGCACTGGCTCCTTTAATATTTCAGCTGTGGTCCAAGACGTTAAACCTTCAAGTTCATCTTATGCAGATTATGCAAGCTTAAGTAATTTTAGATCTTCAGCTTATTACTCTTCAAGTGCCACGGGTTACAGCGGATTTTTCAGCGGCATTTTAGAATTTGATGTCAGTGGAACGGGTAATTCGCAACTGGCTTCCATGCGCTCAAGCAGTACTTTGACTAGCTTTACGTTTGATACCACCAACGATGATGTGCAAGTGGTGGCTCCGATGACCATCAGCGCAGCTCCATCCAATAACTATACGTCTAATTGGACCACAGTGGATACCGGTTCTATGACCTTGAAGTTTGGTGATGCCACTAACGATGAGGCAAAATCAGCTTTCATTTCAAGTGAAGTTTTTGCAGCAGAAATTCAAGACGATGGCGCTCAAGTTGATGGGACTTCGGGGGGTTCCAATAACTTGGCTGGAGTTATGGTCTCTTATAACACGTTAGATAAAGAGGATACTGATTTATTCCACACTGGCGGCAATGATTCGATGCCAGATACCGCTTATTCGACTTGGGGCTTTTGGGCCATGAGCGCGGCTGATGTTTCACCTAATACTGGGACCCAGAATGCTTCGGTGCATTTAGGGACTTGGGTGGGTGGTGAGGTGGTTGCCCAAAATGAAATTCCAACTTCAGGCTCTGCTTCTATGAGTGGGGCGGCGGTGATGAATGTGGCTTATCGTTACAATCAAACTGGCACCAACTACGACGTGCACAAATACACGACCACTGCCGATGTGGCAGCCACCTTTAACTGGGGGTCCAGTGGTTATTCAGGTACTCTAGCCTTCACCAATTTTGATGACAAGAATCCGATCGTTTCAAATGCTGGCTTTGCATCGTTTAATGTTTCAATCAGCGGCACCGATAACACCTACACGGGTAATTCAACCGACAGCTTAGATAATTCTTGGTTAGGTGGCGCGTCCGTGGCTGGAGCTTTATATGGTGATTCATCACCCGATGAGAGTGGCGGTAGAGTGAATGTCAATTTATACAAATCAGGCGATACTGGCACGGCTGGGGCCAATGATTTTTATTTCGCTGAAGGGATTTATTTGGTTGATTAATTAAAATGGTTGTAAATGAAAAACTTATCTTTATGATTAGGGGCTGATATGAATAGTTTTGTAGATTTTTTTCTTAAAATAAGAAACAGTAAGCTTTTTAGCGGTATTGTGATTGCTGTGATTGTGGCCTCTGCGATCTATGCAGGTGTTAGCTCATATGACATATCACCTGAGTACACTGTTTACTTAGATCTATTCGATTATGCCATCACCTTATTTTTCTTGATCGAGATCATTATTCGCATGATTTCCGAACGATCTTTGGTTAAATTCTTTAGCGATGGCTGGAATATCTTTGACTTTTTGATCGTGACCATTTCCTTGGTTCCAATTAACAATGTTGAAAGTGTCTTTGTAGCAAGATTGCTTCGAATTATTCGGGTTTTACGAATCATTACCGTAGTGCCTGCTTTCCGTCATATTATCGATTCATTGGTTAAAACCATTCCAAGAGTTGGTTTTATAGCTTTGCTCATGTTTATTTTTATGTATGTCTGGGGTGCTATTGGCACCATGTTCTTTGGTAAGGTGGATCCAGAGAATTGGGGCAACATAGGCCTGGCTTTAATTACCTTGGTTCAGGTCGCTACCTATGATGATTGGGCAAACATCATGGCGCAAGTGATAGATGTTTATCCTTATGCTTGGATTTTCTTTGTTTCTTTCATCATCATTAATGCCGTGATTTTACTTAACATGGTTATTGGCGTGATTGTCGATGTCATGACGGGTGGAACTGGGATTGATGATCTCCTGCAAAAAGAAGAAGATTCAGCTAATTAGCTCTAGCTAAACAATCTGAGAAAGTTTTTTCGTCTACGTTTCCACCAGAAAGCATTATTAAGGTTCTTGAGCCTTTAAACTTTTCTTTGTTATCGAGCAGGCAAGCTAGTGCCACTGCGCCACTGGGTTCAAGTTTAAGATTGAGGCGATTGAAGGCAAAACTCATGGCTTCGCAGATCATTTCATCTGAGGCAGATAAACCTGTCACGCCGTAATGTTGATTGATTGCAAATGGAACCTCTCCAGGGGTTGGTGTTAGAATACCGTCGCACAAGCCATATCTATTGGTATCGACTGCAACGCGTTTAGATGCATTGAATGATTGTTCATGATCATTCCAATCTTCTGGTTCAGCGGTAAAGATATTGCACTCTGGATTGATGTGCTTCAAAGGAATGCATGAGCCAGCAGTTAATCCACCACCACCGGCACAAATTATCGCATTATCAATCTTTGGATTATTTACATCATGAATGACTTCGTATGCTGCTGTTGCTTGACCGAAAATAGTTTCAAGTGAGTCATAGGGTTTAATGAGAGTAAGGTTTTTTTCTTGTGCAATCTCTGCAGCCATCTGCTCTCTGCTGTCCTTGATTCTATCGTAAAAAACAACTTTTGCTCCAAGAGTTTTTGCATTTTCAATCTTTTTAACTGGGGCATCTTTCGGCATGACCACAATGGCAGGGGTATTAAATAATTTAGCAGCATGAGCAACACCTTGCGCATGATTGCCCGAGGAGTATGCTATTACGCCATGCTTCAACTGCTCTTTTGAAAGTCTTGAGATGGCTGAGAGGGCGCCTCTTACTTTAAAAGAGCCAGTGATTTGCAATGACTCAGGTTTAAAAATATATTTGCCCCCAAGCTCCTCATTTAAATCTGGACAAGTCACCACTTGAGTGTGGTGAATGTGTGGAGCAATGGTTTGATGGGTTTTAACTACTTCCTCAAACCAAACAATTGGTTCGAGTTTCATTTGGCCGCCTTACCTCGTAAAAGATCTTTAATTTGAAGAGGTAGATAAGCAATATAAAAAAGTAGAATTGCTAACGGTATGGTACCAATTAAGTGCAGAGGTGGATCTGGGAAATAGTCCATTAAAGTTCCTTCAACAGGTCTTGCAACTAAATACCAGTAATTTGCTGGCGGTCCTATGAGTAAATTCACACAATAAACAAAAATCAGAAGAACCAAAGTCACTCCAATGACTTTAGGAATATCGCTAAGAATAGGACGCTCATTTCTTACCATTAAGACGTAAAACACTGCCAGCAAGATAAAGCTATGACCCCAGAAGAAAGGTGAATACTCACCGTGTGGAAATCCATACTCAAGGTCAGGGGTTGCCAAGGCCATAGTTGCGCCGCAGATGCCCCAAAAATAAGCACAATGAAAAAGAATTTTTGGTGCCTTTTGATTCAGCAGGTAGTAAATCATTGCCAACTGAGAGAAATCACACATGTGCATAGGGAATTCACCTTGCCATGGAAGGTCAAACAGGAAAATATCGTAAACAGGCTGAGTTAACATATGTAAAATTATTACCCCAGCAATTATTTTTCCGCCTAATATTTTTTTTGTTTCGCTTTGATTCTGAAAAAATTTAGGATACCCATAGATTACAGCCGCACATATCATCAGCGTAATGAGGTGCTGTGTTCCAAAGACTTCAAAGGCTGGATAATCCATTTATAAATCTAATTTTTTGACCCATGTTATATCAGACTTTTCTAAAAATATATCTTTGTAAAAATTTGTTACATAAATGTGCTCTTATTGATCTTTTTTATAAAAATTTATGTATTATTTTTACCAAGGTATAAAAATTAATTCTATGTCACAAGATTGTTTATTGTTAAATGGAAATGGGCGACCGATTAGCTACCTACCATTATCCGTAATCACATGGAAGACAGCTATCAAACTGACTATCACCAGAAGTGTCATCGTCATCAAAGAGCACAAGGATTGGGTAGTAAGATCTCCAAGTGTTGAAATGAAAGTTCCAAGCATCTTAATGTTGCAAAGTTATCATCCTTTTCATAGTTACGTTAAATTCTCAAGATCGAATGTATTTTTGAGAGATCTTTATACATGCCAATATTGCTTTGATATTTTTGAAAAAAAAGATCTCACCATGGATCATGTAGTTCCAAGATGCAGAAAAGGAGGGTCAACATGGGATAATGTGGTCACTGCATGTAAGACCTGTAATTTGCAAAAAGGAGATAAAGATATTCGACCGAAGGTAGAGCCCACCAAGCCTTCACTTAGTCATTTAATTCGCGGCCATCAAATTAATAAAACAAACTTCCCTGATAGAGAGTGGGACAAGTATATCTTTCAGTCGTAGTTATACTTTACGCTGCACCCATAAGCCACAGTATTATCTATTGCTAACTTCTTATTTCTCTTCACATCTGAAAGCTGAGTTGCAACATAGTTTGTGGCGTTAGCAAAAGAGGCGGAGAAAAACTTCATGCCCATGCCAATATCATCAATCGCTCCTTTGTACCGAAGCAAACCTTTGTCGTCGATCATGTACATGTGAGGAGTTGTTTTAGCTCCGTATTGCATCCCAATTTCACCAGATTCATCCAGTAGAACATGACTTGGATGTGCCTTTCTTGACTGGGTTAAATCGTTGGCTAGTGAGGGGCTAACGTGGCCTTGCTCTCCTGGGGTTGAAGAGATGATAGTCAACCAGACAAAGCCTTCTTCCTGAGCCATTTTTTGAACTGACTGCATGTTTTCTTCTTCATAATGTCTAGCAACGTATGGACATTCATGGTTAGACCACTCCAGGATGACTGGTTGACCCTGGAAGTCAGTTAAATTAATTCTTTCTCCATATGAATTAACTGCACTAAATAAAGGAGCTTTTTCATTTACTTTTGGATTTTGTAAAACTATTTCAGCGCTAAAAACATGGGCCACGAAAAATAAGAAGATAAAAGAACTTAAAATTGTTTTCATTGCATGCTCCTAATTAATAAGTCTTCGGTTAAAACAGCTGGCAAAATTTTAGAATTTCTCATGCCAGGTTTCCAAAAAATATACAAAGGAATTCCTGAGCGTTCATACTTAGCTAGTCCGATTGCAATATCCTCGTTCCTGTTTGTCCAATCAGCTTTAATGTATTTAATATTTTGTTCAGCCAAGTAATCTTGAACTGATGTTCTTGCAAGTGCAGCTTTTTCATTTGTCTGGCATGTTATACACCAAGCTGCGGTAAAGTTAATCAGGTAGGCTTGATTGTTTGCTTGCAAATCAGATTCAATCGACAGGTTCCAACTATCCGCATCAGCTGATTGTGTAATTTCATTGGTGTTATTTGGTAAATTATTAAAAATCTGAATTGATGCGATGAATGTAAGAATCAACCCGACCCACTTCCAACGACCTTCAAATGCAGCAATCATCCAGATAGCCAGACCTAGTGATAAACCTAAAATCAAGAGTTGGATGAGCGCATCTCCGGAGGTTTGTACCATAAATACCCACATTAACCACAAAGCCGTTGCAATCATTGGAAATGCAAAAAATTGCTTTAATGTTTCCATCCACGGTCCTGGTTTTGGCAGAGAGCTAATCCATTGCGGCTTAATTGCCAGAATAAGATAAGGCCCAGCGAATCCCAGACCTAAAGACAAAAAGATAGGCAAAGTTGCAAATGATGGTTGGAGGAGAGCGTAGCCCACAGCTGCTCCCATAAACGGAGCTGTACAAGGTGAGGCCACAACAACCGCTAAGACGCCTGTAAAAAACGAACCTGAGTAATCATTTCTATTTTGAACGCTTGAACCTATATTGGTGAGGCCTGCGGCGACATTGATATTTGTTAAGAGAATCATCCCAATGCCTAACATAATCAACGTTAAGATCCCTACAACAACTGGTGATTGCAGTTGGTAACCCCATCCAATCATTGATCCAGTCGACCTTATGATCATAAGCGCAGTTGCAATCGATAGAAAAGTAGACATGACCCCACCAACAAATGCTAGAGCATGATTTCTTATTTTTGCGTGGTCATCGCCACCCATAGAAACAAAGCTCAGAACTTTTAAAGAGATCACTGGAAAAACACATGGCATAAGATTCAAGATCAAACCACCAATCAATGCAAATAGAATCGCTTGCCAAAGTGACATGCCGCCGGAAGAGGCTATTTGTTCTTCAAATTGAAATCCTTGACCATCCAAACTAATGATTCCAGAAAATGACTCAACTTCCTCTTGAGCTAAAGGCAGAGTTATTTCGAAAATATTGTCTTCAATTGCTGTAATTGCTTGATTAGGAGTGTAGACAAATAAATTGCCTTCTCGAGGGAATATATATGCTGAAGAAAATTCTTTGGGTGACTGAAATACTACCTTAAGCTCATCTCCGCTAATAGCGCTTGTAGTTTTTACAAGCTTGGTTGGTAAATTATCTATCGCTTGATCTAAAAGATCACTTGAAGATGCCGATGTTAGATCTAGGGTTAATGTTGCCTGTTCGGGAATACAAATATCTGCGCAAATTAAGAAATCAAAATCTAGACTTATTTCAGTTAACTCGGTATCGAGCGAACGAAAAACTTGAAAAGGAAAAACAACATCACCTTCATATCCAAAGGTCATGAGAGGCGGGTATGGAATAGTTTGAGGGGTAGGCCAGCTTACATTTTCAATGATGACCCCAGCATCAGTCTTCCATGTTGCTTCAAAAGGACTGCCTGAATCACCTGGATTTTCCCAATATGTGTGCCATCCATCTTGCATTTGCAAACGGACACCGACATAAAAAGATTCTTGAGACGAGCTTTGCAGATTGGTTATCAAACTCGCCTTTGCATGACCAGTCTCTACTGGATTGGCCAGCAGAACTGCGCACCATAAGATGCTTAAGGTTAGAAAGATATTTTTCATGAAGTTCATGTTAAACCATTGTAATAAAAAAAGGGGAGCCTAGGCTCCCCGATCACATTATGAATGAGTTATTTGCTGCCTAAAATTTTAGGAGCTTTAATGTCAATCATGCGTGGCTTTTGAGCATCTGGAATAATCTTCTCTAATTCGAGAGTTAACATTCCATTGACTAATTCAGCACCATGCACTTCAACGTTTTCAGCCAAAGTAAATTGCTGCTTAAATGCTCTTTGAGCTATGCCTTGATAGACAACTTCATTTTCACCATTGAGAAGTTCAGCTTTTGGGCCTTTATGCTCGATGGTTAATACGCCTTCTGCCAACTCAATGTTGAGGTCTTCTTTTGCAAGACCGGCAACAGCGACATCAATGAAGATCTTGTTTTGATCTCTCCTGATGTTATATGGAGGATAGCTTGAAGATCTTTCTGTGGTTTCAGAGAATCTCTGCAATCTATCAAACAGGCTTTCAAACCCTAACACGCGAGTGGTTAGGAACGGATCGGTAAAATTAAGTACCATAATATAGTCCTCCTTAGTAGCGACTAAATGTGCATATCCAATTGGCATATGCGGTTAATATACGTAGACCCAAATGGCATCTACATCTTTTATTTAGGAGCTTTTAAGAAAAATTCAAGGAAATATTGAAGAATTTATTCGTCCCAGCGAGTCACAAAATTTTCAATATCTAGCTGGGGTATTTTTTTATTGGTGCCAGTAGGGGTGCCAACATATAAGTATCCAATTACCTCATGGTCAGCGGTTAAATCTAAGTACTCAGCTATTTTTTTGTTGAAGGCAAATTTACCTGTTCGCCAAATTCCAGCATATTTTTTTGCATGCAATGCCAAAAGAATATTCTCTGCTGCTGTTGCAGTCGATAACATTTGCTCAACTTTAGGAACCTTGGGATGTTCGGTAATTTTTGTTGTAAGAATAATGATCATTGGCGCTCTGAATGGTGCAGACTGATATTTTTCCATTTGTAAGGGTGTAACATCTTTTAATTCCCTTGAAGCAAATTCTGTGAAAATTTCAGATAGCTTATTTAAGCCTTCTCCAGTGACTTCAATAAAACGAGATGGTCTTAGCCAGGCATGATCGGGAGCTCGAAGTGCTGCTTGATATATTTCATGCATCTCATCCTTTGAAGGAATAGGAGTGGTTAATTCGCGAGGAGAATTTCGCGTTAGGAGATTGGTCATTGCATCCATGCTTCTATTCTAATAGATGAAAAATTTTTTTTTAATAAATACTCCAATCTTTTGCTCTATGCGATTAAACTAAACTGAGTAAACATTATTTAACTTAACCAATTTATTTATGGAAATAACGCTTTTATATACATCCTTGATTACAATTTTTGCCATTTTTTTAGCACTTAGAAATGGGGTCATAAGAGGAAAAACCAAAACAATGCTAGGAGACGGCGGTTCTTCAGAGTTGCTGCAATCCATGCGAGCTCATGGAAATTTAATGGAGCATGCACCCATTGCATTAATCCTTTTATTATTACTAGAAATGCAAGGAGTGGTAGATTGGAAATTGCATTTGATTGGATCTACTTTTTTTCTTTGCAGAATTCTTCATGCTTATGGCATTTCTATTTCTAGAGAAAGCACTCCTTATCGTGTTGTGGGGGCATTGGGCTCATGGGTATTAATGATGGGGATGAGTATTTATGGTATATATGTTTACCTTGCCTAAAGCGCATGAACTTTTTTTATAATTTAAGGTCAAAACTAATATGAAAGATTTAAAAAAATATTTTCTTATTTTCAGCTTAATTATTGCGACTCCTGCTCTTTTAGCAGAAACAACAGATGACTCTGCGCCAGATCTCACGGGCACAGTTTGGCAACTAATTAAAAATGGCTCTCCAAGCTCATCGTTTGGTAGTGGGCAAGTCGTATATTTTTTATCAAGTGATGCATACCACACACACAGAAGCAGAAAATTCCAAACTTGGGATACTTTTTCTATGGTTGATGGAAGAAACCTCGTGCGTTTGAAAAAAAATGAAAGCATAGAGATACTTGCTTCTAAATTTAATGACTCAATCTATGAAGTAAAGCTTCTTAATGGTTTTTACAAAGGTAAAACCTATTATTTAATTGCAGATGAGCTTGAGAAAAATTTTAAACAGGAGATTAAAGACAATGACAGCATCTAAAAATATTTTTAGCATTCTTTTTGCAATGCTCATGGTAAGTTGTTCATATAGTTCACTGCGACCTGAAGTGGTTGATCGCTCTGATGCGCAAAGAATGCAAACAGTAATTTTTGCTACGGTCGTCTCAATTGATAGAGTTATATTATCTGGAGATGGAGATACTGGTGCTGTGGCTGGAGCAATCATTGGTGGAGTTGCGGGAGCTTCAGTAACTGACTCTGAGACTGAGTCAGATATTGCAGGAGTTTTGGGCGCCTTAGTAGGCTCCGCTGTAGGTTCAAAAATGGGAGATGCCGCAACTAGGAAACCAGCTATTGAGTTGTTGCTAGACCTAGATTCAGGCAAAACAGTTTCCATTATCCAAGAAGAAGGAGATTATAGTTTTGCTGTTGGGCAAAGAGTTAAAATTATAAAAAACAAAGGCAAGTCTAGAGTCATGCCTTTGCAATGAGCTCGGAAGCTTTCACGATTGTATACAACAAAGCGCTGGATTTAGTTTCGAGGCGAGAGCATTCACGTCATGAGCTTAGGCAAAAGCTCAACAAACGTTTTCCTGAAACAATGCCCATCATCGAAGAAGCACTAGATAAACTTGTGTTAAATAATATTCTTGATGATGAGCGTTTTGTTGAGATGTATCTTAATGCAAGAGCTAGAAAGGGTTTTGGACCTAAAAAAATAGAGATGGAATTGTATTCAAAAAAGGTTGATTCAATGCTCATTGGCAATGCCATTGAAGCTTATGAAAGCTGGACTGAAAATGCTGAAAATGAACTTAAAAAGAAATTTAAAGGCATAAAACCAACCGACTACAAATCAAAAATGAAGCAAAAACAATTTCTTTTCAATCGAGGGTTTAGCACACAAATTATTGAGCGGATTTTATAAAATCACATGGTATGATTTACTCTTATGTCATACCAGGTTTTAGCCAGAAAATATCGACCCTCTACCTTCTCTGAAGTAGTTGGACAGGAGCACATTTTAACGGCTTTAGAAAATAGTATTCAGCACAATAAACTCCATCAAGCCTATATGTTTAGCGGTACTCGAGGGGTTGGAAAAACAACAATTGCTAGGGTTTTTGCTAAATGTCTTAACTGCCAAAAAGGGGACCTGCCCCAAGTTGTACCATGCAATGAATGTAGTGCTTGTTTAGACATTAAAGCAGGCCGCCACATAGAATTTTTAGAAGTTGATGCTGCATCTAGAACCGGTGTAGACGATATGCGGGAGCTGTTAGAGTCTGTTCAATATAAGCCCGCAAATGCTAGGTACAAAATCTATCTCATTGATGAAGTGCATATGTTATCCAAAAACAGCTTTAATGCTTTGTTAAAAACATTAGAAGAACCGCCACCTCATGTAATGTTTTTAATGGCTACAACGGAGGTAGAGAAAGTTCCCAAGACCGTTTTATCTCGCTGTCTGCAATTGAATCTTAAGACTATTCCAGAAAATCAAATTCGTGATCATATTCAAACTTTGTTAGATTTAGAGAATATTAAATATGATGAAGAGTCTTTGGCTTTGATTGCAAGCTCTGCTCAAGGATCAATTCGTGATGGATTAACGCTTTTAGACCAAGCTATCGCGCATGGAAATGGAGTGCTTGAAGCAGATCAGGTAAAAGCATTATTAGGAACAATTGATCAATCCTACATTATTGAGCTTGTTAAAAATGTTGCTGCCTCTGATGGTGATGGAGCCTACCTAACTTTAAATAAAATCACTGAACTTAATGTTGAATATGAACAAGTCTTAAAGATTATTATTTCAGTATTTCATAAAATCTCACTGCATCAACAGCTTCAAAACAGCGAAGATGCCGGTATCATGCAATTAGCAGAAAGCATTGATCCGCAGGTCACCCAATTGCATTATGAGATTGCTTTGAATGCTTTACACAAGTTTCATGTTCATCCCCATCCCAAGCAAGCTCTTGAATTATGTATTTTGCGTATGCTTACCTTTCAACCTATTTCAGAGGGAGCAGCCCCAAAAATAGAAAAAAAAAATCCTGAATTAGCAACCAAGCCTACTAAACCAAAAGAAAATTTGGCTGAAGTAACTGAGATTCAAACAACTGAACCTAAAGAAGTGCCTCCTGTTGCGGAGGCTTCAGAGAAGTTAGATGCTGAGGACTCCTCCATGCCATCTGAGCTTGATATGCAGAGTTGGAACTCAATATTCAATTCATTAAACTTATCTATGTTCGTGAGCCAGGTTTTTTCTGAGTTTGAGTTTGTTAGTTTTGCAGATAACACTTTGACCTTAAAAAAATCAGACGAGCTAATCAATCCAACTGAGGGATTAAAAACAGAATTTTTAGAGGCGATTTCAACACAATTGGGTCACAAAATATCATTAATAATAGAAAGCGGAGAGGTCCTAGCTTCTCCAGCAGCTGTTGAGGTTGAGAGGGCTCAGGACCAGCTCAATCAGGATAAGGATGCTTTATTGGAGAATGCTGCTGTTAAAGACATTCTAGATTCATTTGGTGGAAAAATTATTGATGACTCTATTAAGAAGGTGAGCCCATGAGCAAAGATTTGTTATATGAGCTTATAGAAGCTTTAACTATTTTGCCTGGAGTTGGTAAGAAGTCTGCTCAACGCATGGCGTTATTCTTGCTTGATAAAAATAAAGATGGGGCTTTACATTTAGCTCAAACACTAGAGGAATGCTTGGATGCTATTCAGCGATGCGAAGTGTGCCGGCAGCTGACATCAGAGCCAATATGCAGGATTTGTAGTGACGAGTCACGAGATGCTTATAGTCTTTGTGTTGTTGAGAGCCCTTCAGATGTTTTGGCCATCGAATCAACCGGAGGTTATAAAGGCAAATATTTTGTCTTAATGGGGCGCCTTTCGCCGATCGACGGAGTGTCGCCTGATGATCTTGGAATCCCAGATTTGCTGCGTCATATACAGGGGGCAAAGATTGAGGAAGTAATTCTCGCAACTAGTTCAACTGTTGAGGGCGATGCAACAGCATCCTTTATCAATGATCATCTTGAAAGTGTTAAAGTTTCAAGAATTTCCTATGGCATTCCTATTGGAGGAGAGTTAGAGTATGTCGACGGTAATACTATTGCACGAGCTATCCAAGGGAGGATTGAAATTTAATGTCTATTAAACCAGATGCATGGATTAAACGAATGGCTGAATCAGAAGGAATGATTGAACCTTTTTCTGAGAATCAGGTGCGGGTTGACGAAAAAGGAGAAAAACTCATTTCATATGGCGTTTCAAGTTTTGGCTATGACGTGCGTTGTGCCAATGAGTTTAAAGTTTTTACAAATATTCATTCCGCGACCGTTGATCCTAAGGTTTTTGACGATAATAGCTTTGTGGATATATCTTCAGATGTATGCGTTATTCCGCCTAATTCTTTTGCGCTAGCAAGAACAGTTGAATATTTTAGAATCCCCAGAAATGTATTAACTATTTGTCTTGGCAAATCAACATATGCAAGATGCGGCATCATTGTTAATGTCACTCCGTTAGAGCCAGAGTGGGAAGGGCATGTAACCCTGGAATTTTCAAACACCACCAATTTACCAGCAAAAATATATGCCGGTGAAGGTGTTGCTCAGATGATTTTCTTTGAATCTGATGAGGATTGTGAAGTTAGTTACAAAGATAGAGGCGGAAAATATCAAGGGCAAACAGGAGTGACCCTCCCAAAAACTTAATAAAGCTTCTTCAGTTCAAGCTTGGTATCTCCATCTTGATCTTGGTCTTCAACTTTTATTATCAAATGATCAAGTTCAGGGGCTAAAAAGTATCGAGTGGTTCTATCATCTTGCAGTCTAATCCGTTCAACTATAATGCATGAATATATAGTGCCATCAACTTCAAAACTTCCATTATCAACAACCTTATAATTGTTTGCTTCAATTGCTCCTGTTTTTAAATCAGGAAGCATCAATGAAAACTCTTTGAGACCAGCAATCACATTTTTTCTGATTTGAATTTGAACATTCAAAGGATCAAATACGTTTTCATCTTTCAATAAGTTTTGAACCCATTCAAATTTTCCTTTCGATGTTAAGGTCCCAGTATTCTGGTCAAAATCTAGTGTTCTTTTGTCAGATATTAGTGTCCATTTAACATCCACATAATATTTGGTGGAGGTCATCAGATTATTTATTTCCGTAAAATCTGAAATGATTTTGATTCTTCCAAGTGGAAATTTGGCATTGAATTGAATAGTTCTTTTTCCATCTTCTTTGTGAGAAATGAGTTCTCTGATTCCTTGCATGGAGACCCGAGAATTAGTAAAAACATATTCTCCTTTATAGTCAGGAATATCTTGAGATGAAAGATCAACAGAAATTAAAACAAAAAATAACCCGAGGTATTTATACATTAAAGAACTCCATGTGATTTGGCCCAAAGTGACTTTCTGTCTCGAATTTTACTTCATCGTCTTGAAGGCTGATGAATCCTTTGGCTATGTCCGCTATGACTTTGGGATACACAGCATGCTCAATTTTATGAACTCGACTGATTAATTTTGCCTCTGATTCAACTGGATCTATTTTTAAAGCTCCTTGAGCTATAATCGGCCCTCCATCCAGCTTATTATTCACATAATGTACTGATATGCCGTGCATTAAATCGCCATTTTCAATAGCTTGTTTATGAGTATTTAAGCCAGGGTACTCAGGTAACAAGGAAGGATGAATATTAATTAATTTTCCCTCAAGAGCATCAGTGAAATGATTCGATAGAATACGCATAAATCCGGCAAGCACGACAAGGTCTGGTTCTATAGGAAGAATGTGCTCTAATAAAGCTTGATCAAATTCTTCTCTTGAATTGAAATCTTGATGCTCAATAACTTTGCTCATCAAATGAAATTTTTTAGCCCTCTCTAATCCTTTGACATTAGATTGATTAGAAATGACCAACTCAATAGAGGCAGGTATATTTCCAGTTTGGCATGCTTTGGCTATGGCCTCTAGATTTGAACCGCCTCCTGAAATCAGAACTATTATTTTTTTCATGACTAACTGTATTGAATTTTTTCTTGAAGACTGCCCTTTGTTATTGTGCCAATTTCAAAGGTCCGAAGTTTATGAGCAGAAAAAATTTTTTGCGCTTTTGAAATTTCTTTTTTGTCTAAAATACAAACCATCCCAATCCCGCAATTAAAAATTCTTAGCATATCTGATGTGGAAATTTTTCCTTTTTCTTGAAGCCATAAAAAAGCTTTAGGAAATTTCCATGCAGCAAGATCCACATTTGCAACTAAACCTTTTTTTAGAATACGAGGAATATTTTCTGTCAAACCGCCTCCAGTAATATGTGCCATACCTTTGACATTGGTTTTTTTGATTAGTTCTAAAACAGACGTAGGATATAAATGTGTTGGCTTGAGTAAAACCTGCAATATTTTCTCAGGAGCTTTGTGTTTTTTAAGTATAGAGCGTATTAATGAGTACCCATTTGAATGAGGTCCGCTGGACTCAACACCCAATAAAATGTGACCAGGTTTTACCTTTCCGCCATCAATTACATTATTTTTTTCAACAACGCCAACTGAAAATCCAGCTAAATCAAAATTATTTTTTGCATAATGACCTGGCATTTCGGCTGTTTCACCGCCAAGGAGAGCGCAGTTACTTTTTTTGCATGCTTTGGCAATGCCTTTAACAATTTTTGCTGTAGATTTAGGCTCAAGTTTTGATGCGGCAAAGTAATCCAAAAAAAATAATGGTTCAGCGCCACAAGTAACCATGTCATTAACACACATTGCAACTAGGTCTTGTCCAGTAAGGTGAGTTTTATTGTGAGCTTGGCTAAGAGCTACCTTGGTTCCGACTCCATCTGTGCAACCTACTAAAACAGGATTTTTGTATTTAGATCCAAGTTGAAAAAGACCAGCAAAACCTCCAATTCCACCTAAAACTCTTCGATCATGAGTCTCGTTAACACTTGTTTTAATTGAATTAACTAATTCATTACCTTTTTCAATATTTACGCCCGCCTTGGTATAAGGATCTGTAGGTTTTGTTTTGCTAGTCATTTACAATAAAAAATATGATTCAAAAAATTAAAATCTTACTTCTACTAAATTTTTTAATGGTTAACACTTCTTTAAGTAAAGAGTTGCCAACATTGTTTGAAGTTAAGATTCCTGAAGACCAGTATACCAATACTAACGAGGGATTAAATAAAGCATTTAATCAATTGATTCAAAAATTATCAGGCTCTAGAAGCAAAAAGTTTCTTTGGAGAATCGGCGATGCCAAACTTAATAAGATTGAATTTGTCTCTTCTTATTCAACAGAGATAATCGAAGATCAAGAATTTTTAACTGTTAAATTTAACAGTGAAGCATTAATCCCTGAACTAAGAAGAATAGGTACTCCGTTGATAGGCTTCAATCGTCCTGTCATTCTGATCTTATTGAAAATTGATACCGGCGAGTCAGCACCTCTTTATCTAGGAAGTTACGAATCAAGCGATAAGCTATCTTTAGAAATTAAACAAATTTTTCAAAATATAGCTCTTGAGAGAGGAGTCTACCTAGAGTTACCTGAATTTGATTTAGAAGATCAAAATTTGCTTAATCAAGTCAATATACTTTTCTCACCATCGGATTATATTCAGGAGAAATTTTATAATGATGCATTTTTAGAAATTGAATTGGTAAGAATTGGTATCAATCAATGGTCAGTAAACGGAGATCTTGAAACTCTCTCTCCTATAAAGGAGAAGGAAGTAAAAGCATTTTTTCAAAATTCTGTTCATGCGTTCTTGGATAATTTTCTTGAGGTAAAGCCACTTGAGCCTGGTGCATCGGGCGAAAGGGTGATGGTCACGATTCAGGGGCTAAATAATTTTACAGACTTTCAATCAGTTGAATCTGAGTTGGATAAAATTTTTGCAATTAAATCGAGGTCTTTTCATGCTTTTGAACGAACAAAAATTGACTACATAACTCAATTATTTCAAACAAAAGATTCGTTGATGAAGGAGCTTAGAGGCAGCACTAAATTTTTAATTAAAGAATATAATGCTGAAACTAACCAACTCAAACTAGAGTATTTAAATTAACAATGAGTAAATATTTTATTTTTATACCGAATTTACTCTCTATCATCAGAATCTATCTGATGTACCCTTTGCTTACATTCATATCTGAAGAAAACTATCTCTTTGCTTTATATATTTTTGTTATTGCTGCTGCAACAGATGGCCTTGATGGTTATTTAGCAAGAGTAATGAACTGGCAAACAGATTTAGGCAAAATCCTGGATCCGATTGCCGACAAAGTATTGCTGATTGGAACCGTTTTAATTTTATGGATGAATTCATACATTCCTATTTTTGTGCTTGCAGTCTTTGTGCTCAGAGATTTTATAATCATCATGGGGGCAGCATTTCATATGACGGTGTATGAAACCGCAGCACCGAATCCAAATATATTTGGAAAAATTACAACCTTTGTTCATATTGGATATTTAGCTGGTGTATTTATTGATATTATCTTCGGTTTAAATTTCGTCAATTTCATGATTAATTTTTCAGTTGCCTTGATAACTTTAATCAGTTTATTTTTATATGGATTAAATTGGTTTAAATTAACAGCTAAGTTACATCGTGAATAAACCAACTCAGCTTATTTTCCCATTTCAGATTAATCAAAAAGCATCTTTTGAGAGCTTTTTTTGCTCACCTAGCAATTTGAATCTGATGGCAAGACTTAATGAAATTGTAATTAGCAGAGATGCCCATGAATTAATTATCCATGGCGAGGAGGGCGCTGGAAAATCTTTTTTAATGCAAGCGATTTGCAATGAGCTCAGCTCTTCGGGAAAACATTTTGCTTTTATACCAATGAACAAAGCGCTTAATATGGGTGCTGAAATATTTCAAAATTTAGCATCCCTAGATGCAGTTTGTATAGATGATCTGCAACTTATGTTGGCACATGAAGATTGGGAAACAGCGCTTTTTAATCTTATAAATGAATGCCAGCAATCTAACTGTAGTTTAATACTCTCTCTTGGCGGAACTAGGCCTGTAGAGGAAAATACTGAACTTCCTGACCTATTATCAAGAATTAAGCGCATGGAGTTTATAGAACTTCATGCTGTCCAGGATGAGTTCTTTAACCAAGCAATTGATTTTGTAGCTCAACAATTAGATATCAAAATAGAGAAGGCTGAGCTAGAGTTTCTTATAAAACATCAGACGCGGAAATTTTCATTGCTTGTTAATAATATTCTTGCTCTTGACAAGCAAGCAGCTTCTTTAAAAAGAAAGATCACTATCCCTCTGATTAAAGAAACGCTTAATATTTAATTAATTAGTCAAGATCCACCAAACAATCTTTGCAAGTTAATAATGCTTTTGGCTCTTGAATGTCTGCTAGTGTTTCATAGAGATCCGCAAGACCATTCAACGCTGATAAAACTTTCGGTTCCCCAACAGACACATCAAAATTTTCAAGTAATTCTCTAATAATTAGTTCTTCAGGAGAAAGCTCTTGGCCATAATATTCAACTTGATAATCTTCTAATTCTGCCATGTTAGCAGCGTATGCAATTGCATCATCAATGCCGCCAATCTCATCTACCAATCCTATCTCTTTAGCGCTTGTTGCAATCCAGACTCTGCCGCCCGCAATTGCTTTAATATCTTCATAAGATTGAGATCTTGATTCAGCAACAAAGCTAACAAATCGATCATATGCATCGGCGCCCCAGCCCGCAAATATTTTGTCTAGGTCATCATCGATTGCTTGTGTTGGATCCCAGCCACCATGCTTGGAGGTAACCACACCATCAAAATTAACACCAATATAATCCATGGCGTTTTCTAATGTTGGCAGGGCAATTGCCACACCTATAGAGCCTGTAATCGTTGTGGGTTCTGCAAAAATATAATCAGCTGGAGTTGATATATATACCCCACCAGATGCAGCATAGTCACCCATAGATACGATCACATCGATGCCTTTTTCTTTGGCAGCAAAGAGCTCATCTCGCATCATTTCGCTGGCAATAATAGATCCACCTGGACTGTTGACCCTGAATACGATAGCTTTAGTATTTTTATCTTCATGCGCAGATCTGATTTGTTTTACAACTCCGTTGGCGCCAGCAACACCCTGAGTTATTTCTCCCTCCATGATTGCACCTTCTGCGGTGATAACTGCAATATGGTTGTCGCTTTCTGATAACTCATCATCTATTTGTTTTGCATATTCGTTATAGGAAATAGTTTTATAGGTTTCAGTTTCAGCTTCCTCATCTAGACCAAATTCTTCGATCATGTATTGACGAAATTCTGGAAATGATTTGGTCCCATCAATAATATTGTTTGCTTCAGCATAGGCAATATTCCCAATGGCAGCTTCACCAAAAAATCCTACGTAGTCATCTGCAAAAGATTGGATATCATCTGGTTCAATCCCACGTCCTTCTGCCATAAGTGATTTCATCTCATCCCATATAGGAAAGAGCAGGGCTTCTCTCTGCATTCTGTCATTATCAGACATGCTCGATCTCCAACTTGTTTCAGTTGCCGATTTAAAATCTCCCTGTGAGTAATTGTGTATAGTAATTTTAAGATTATCGAAAAGATCTTTATTGTAGTTTCGCATTCCACCAAGACCTCTAACACTTATACTTCCAACTGGATGCACCCATACTTCAGATGCCTGAGAAGCCATTAGATAAGAGGCTGTAGAGAGACGATCATTCATGGCAATCACTCTTTTACCAGACTCGCGAAGTGCTTTTAATTCTTTGGCAATATTGATAGCAGTAGTAGGGCCTGCAAAGCCTGTTGCAGAGAAATCAATAAACACAGCAGGAATCTCTTCATCTTCAGCTGCAGCTCTTATTAATTTAATAAGATCTCTTGTTTGAATTTGATCCATTGATGAGTCAGCACCAATGCTTGACAGAAAATCTGTATTAAACACCTCTTGATCAACCACAGTTCCAACAGGATCAATAAAGAGCACTCTGCCACTTGGATCTTTTACCTCAGGCCCAGAAGAGGTAAGGGCTCCAATGATGATGATTGTAAAAAAGATCAAAACAAAGGCTGTACCAAGGTTTAGCATTACCGTTCTAGCTTTTTCTAGAAATCGGCCAAGCCAAGAAAAAATAGATTTAAGTGCGTTCATAGATATTCTCCAGAGTGATTAAGAAATTAAAGGATCAAAAAACTAAAAAGTGTTGAAAAGATAGCTCCAATCAATGCTGTCAAGAGCATAATTAAAACCAAAGCAACAGTTAATACCACCACAGCCATTGAAAAGATAAAAGCTAGGAGGGTAAAAAATAATGCAAAAATTTTAGCAATGATTGAAGCTCCACAAATTGCTATTGTTACCCCAGTAATAATTAATAAGACTAAAGTGATCATTTTTCTTCCTCGTAAATAAATATTTGTTCCAATGGAACATTAAAGTGCTTGGTCATCTTCATCAATAATTTTAATGATGGATCAAACTTTCCTGTTTCAATTGAGTTTATGGTTTGCCTGCTAACTTTAAGAATTGAAGCCAGATCATCTTGACTGATGTTCTCTTTTTGGCGCAATTCTTTAAGGTTATTTTTCATTCAATTATTCAGCAATATATTTTTTATAAAAGTAATAACCACCAAATCCTGTTCCAGCTGCAAATGCTAAAAAGAATTCATAAAAAGTTGGCTGATAATTAAAATAGGGCGCCAGAACCGTTAAGATCGAGCCAAACACTAAAAAACCATAGGCACCACCAGCAAAGGTAAAGTTGTGATAGCTTTTATAAAAATCATCCTGAGCGCTATAGAATTTTTTATAAAAGTATGCTCCTATTAGAAAAAATACAATCATTAAAATTCTAATAAAAAGAAGTCCGTTCTCTGAAATCCATGAGTCAGTGATTGGCTCATTTCCAAGAAAACCAATGTGCGATAAATGCATTCCCCACAAAATAGAAGCCATGAAACCAAATGCCAACGAAGTTAAAAAGTTTTTCTTGTCTTTAGCATTTAGTGATTTAATATCAATCCACATGCCCTTGTGAACAATTTTTGCCATTTTTTACTTTTCTCCAAAAATTCTAATAAAAATATAACGTTTGCATTTTTTAACCATGGAGGATGCGATCTTAGAACTTCTAGGGAGTTTTAGACCATAAATGCAAACGTTATATTTTTTATAGTATGTAAAGTTTATTTGACTGTCAAGTTTACTTTACATTTAGTTGTTCGCGTGCAGCGTAGACTGCTACTAAAAATAGAGCCACTATTTCAATTAATTCCAACCAGCTTAACAAGCTAGCATTTGGCAGACCAAATACAATAAGGCATGCGCTCATAAAGTAGATCAAAATAATAAATCCAAAGATTTGATAGAGCTTTGCTGAGGGGCTGTTATAAGCTTTATACCCAAAGATTATTAGAGGTAGCGACCAAATAAATATACCTATTAAAGGAGTCCCTACTAATAGTCCTTGCAATAAATGCGTTATAAGCAGAGCACTGATCAACATTAGGAAGCTTTTTCTAAGATTCATTTTAATTTTAGTATAAGCTCTGCAATTCGAGCACCCGATACAATAGCTATTTCTTTTTCATCTGGAGTCAAACCTCCAGATTTATTTGTGTTGGCTACATGAGATGGTCCATATGGAGTGCCGCCACTTTTGGTGCTGTTAAGCTCGGGGATGGAATAGGGGGAGCCAACAAAAATCATGCCTTGATGCAACATGTAAGTCATTAGATTAAACAGAGTAATTTCTTGACCGCCATGTTGAGATCCTGTTGAGGTAAAAACACAACCAGGCTTATTTTCTAATTCATGGTTAGACCATACATCTCCTGTTGAATCCAAGAAATATTTGAGTGGGGCTGCCATAGAGCCAAATCTGGTTGGTGAGCCAAGCGCCATTCCAGAGCAATTAACAAGATCTTCTTTTGTGCAGTAAATTTCTCCCTTATCTGGCAAATTTGCCTCGGTAGCTTCCGCTACAGTGGAAACTTTTGGAACTGTCCTTATCTTTACTTCAAGCCCTTTTTTTTCTGCGCCATCAGCTATAGCATGAGCCAAATTCTTTACAGCCCCCGTCGCTGAATAAAATAAGATAAGAAGATATTTTTGATGCATAATAGTTTCCTTTTGCAATACTATAAAACATGAAATTTAAATTACCATTAACTTTATTTTGTCTTTTTCTAGTTTCTTGTGAGAAGGGAGATGTGGAAATTTTCGATTCAAGGCCAATCTTTTCATCCAGCTTGAGCGGTAAGTGGGTTTTGGTAAATTATTGGGCAGATTGGTGTCCGCCCTGCATAAAAGAAATACCCGAAATAGTTTCTTTTTCAAAAAAGCATCCTGAGGTTGAGGTTTTTGCATTTAATTTTGATCGACTTGAGGCTGAGGATTTGAGACCGCAAATTAAAAAATTTGGTATTACCTATCCCTCCATTATCACTCACCCAAAAACTGTGTGGGGCATTCAAACCCCCAAAACGCTTCCAGCAACTTATTTTATCTCACCAACTGGAGAGATTGTTTTTGCTAGTTTAAAACCTCAGGATGAGGCAAGTTTGTCATTGGTATACAAAGACTTACAAAATGGAGTTTAAATACCCGTCTTGAATTAAAGACTCTGGGTTCACTTTATTTCCATCAAAATAAACCGTCCAGTGAAGGTGAGGTCCTGTAACTCGACCGGTGGCTCCGACCAAACCTATCTCATAAGATTGCTCTACTAAATCACCGAGCCTTACTTTGATCTCGCTCATATGTGCATAAGACGAAAACAGACCATATCCATGGTCAAGGATCAAAGTTAAACCGGTATAAAAATAATCACCAACTAAAACCACCTTACCTTTAAGTGGAGCAACAATGGGCGTCCCAACACTCCCGCGAAGATCTAGAGCCAGATGAGCTGATCTAGGTAGCCCATTTACAAATCTTTGCTTACCGAATGGTGATGTCACAATTCCTGGAACCGGAGCGACAAAATCAAAAGAAGGAGTAATCTCTCTTGTAGAATTGCTTAAGGCAGTTCTAATTTCTATGGCCTCTTTATTTGCTCTAGCTTGATCTTCTTTGCTTAAGGTAACCTTGCTTTCATCGGCAATAGTAATTCTCGACTCTCCAAAGTTCACCCAATTTACTTTTACATCTACATGGTGTCTGGTAATCACAAGATCTTGTTTTACGAAAGGTAGGCTTACCAATTGCTTTGCCCCTGAAGAAGTTTTAAAAATTAGGACATCAGATGTTTCTTGAGCTGCGGCTGGAATTGATATGATTTCTCCACTCTGACCCTCGAATAAACCATTTGCAAAAGTTTGCATGCTTACCAAGCTAAAGAATGTTAGCAGGCTTAAGCCCTTAATCTTTTTTTGAAACATTTGCACTAAACCCTCCATCTGCAAGACGAGCAGTCACACTTTCACCAACCTTAAGGTCCTTTGAGGATTTTAAGGCTTGGCCATTTTCATTCATGACTATGGCATAGCCTCTATCAAGAACAGCCAGAGGACTAATTGCTTTCAGATTAGAGTTAAAGCTTGCCAGCATTAATTTTTTCTTATCAATTAAATTTTTTATTTGAGAATTCAATGAGTAGAGATTATTTTTCAGGCGATCTTCATATTTGCCAAATCTTTGCAGTGCGCTTGATTGATAAATTTGAGTCGCAGCCAATTGGAAGTCTTGCTTGGCACCACTCATAATATTTTGCATCATATTGGTAAGACGAATCTCAACGTTATCAAGAGATTGAGATTGTTCCTTCAACATCATGATTGGACTTTTTAAATTTTGTGAGGCAAAGAGAATTGCCTGAGATTTTTCAGTTAATCTTGCTTGCAATAAATGACCAAGGGTTGCTTTCCATTCTCCTAGCCTGTCTTTAAGTTGAAAATAATATTCTGTAACAAGTTCAGCAGCTGCTGTTGGAGTAGGAGCCCTGAGATCAGCAACAAAATCTGTAATGGTAAAATCAATCTCGTGCCCAACTCCAGAAATTATAGGCAGAGGGTAGTCAAATATTTCTCTTGCAAGACTCTCGTTATTAAACGCCCATAAGTCTTCAATTGATCCTCCCCCTCGACATATCAAAATCACATCAAAAGCATTTTCAGGATTTAGGTTGTTGTAATTCAACGTACTTTGCAAAGCATCAATTAAGGTCTTAGGGGCAGTATCACCTTGAACCGTTGCGGGGATTAAAGATACTTGACTGATCGGGGCGCGTCTTTGAATGGT
Source organism: uncultured SAR86 cluster bacterium (assembly GCA_902593675.1). Taxonomy (GTDB): domain Bacteria; phylum Pseudomonadota; class Gammaproteobacteria; order Magnimaribacterales; family D2472; genus D2472. The sequence goes on along the minus strand of CACJJI010000002.1, from coordinate 81,988 downwards.
GGAGAGAATATCTTGAAATGCTGCTGTAGATTCAGAGGTTATAACTCCAATATGTTTAGGTTGAGCGGGGATCTCCTTTTTTATTTCTTGAGCAAAAAGACCTTCGGCGTCTAATCTTTTCTTGAGCTCTTCAAATTGATGCATCAGATTTCCAGCTCCTGCAGGCTGCATCGAACTAACAATTAATTGATAGTCTCCGCGAGGGGCATAGAGACTTACCTGTCCTTTTAAAATGCATTGATCGCCATTTTGCGGATCGAAATTTAATCTTAAATTTTGATTTCTAAACATGGCACAGCGAATGGCACCTTCTTCATCTTTTAAAGTAAAGTAAATGTGCCCAGAGGAGGGGCGAGCTATGTTTGAAATTTCTCCTAGGACAGAAACACCTCTGAATTGATTTTCTAAAAGTTTTTTTGCCTGTTGGTTGAGCTGTCCTACAGAGATAATTTCATCTCCTTGTTTTACAATGTCAGCACACATAAAAGAAGTATATATTGATGTCATCACAATTAAAGTCAGCGCAGAATTTTTTTATCCTGTGTCTTGGAGGAAGCCTCATTGGACTGGCTCCATTGTTTGTAAGATGGAGTGAGTTATCACCTTCATGGAACTTATGCTATCGAATGTTCTTAGCTCTTCCATTTTTAGCTCTTATAAACTTTTATTACAACGGCTCTAAAGCGTTTAAGCTAAAAAACCGTAAGCATTTGTTTCTAGTACTAGTTGCCTCACTAGCATTTGCAGGGGATATGAGCTCTTGGCATTGGAGTTTGGAGTTTACTTCTGTGGCTAATGCAACGATTTTTGTAAATACCGCCTCGATTTATATGGTGATCTTTGCTGTCTTGGTATTCAAAGAATCAATTTCCAAACAATTTGTCTTGTCTTTTATTTTAACTTTTGTCGGAGTAATAGGACTTATATATTTTTCAAACATTAAAACTGAAGGAGCCTTAATGGGAGATGGAATTGCTTTGATGGCAGCATTCTTATACGCCACCTACTTATTAATTATTTCTAGATTAGGAGAAGAGAGCTCAATTAATATAATTTTCTACACCACACTCTTCACTGGAATGTTTGGGTTAATATTTGCTTTGTTTGAATCAAGAGATTTTTTACCAAGCTCATCAGTACAATTTTATAATTTATTAGCAATGGCTATTTTGTGCCAAGTCGGAGGCCAGTTTTTTATTACTTACAGTTTACCAAAGATCAAAGCTTCCCTTGGATCTATTGGTTTGCTAATGCAGCCAATCATTGCAACTATTTTTGGAGCTATAGTATTTTATGAATACCTAAATTTTATTCAATTAAGCTTTGTTATCCTTGCATTGCTTGGTATATATTTTGCTAGATTAGAAATTCAGCCCACAATGGAGTTAAAAAATGAAACCCAAAACTAAAGCGCAAGAGCTCGGCTTTCTCTCACGAGATTATGCTGTAGCAAAAGATAAAAAAAACTGGTTAGCTTTGTTTGATAAAGATGCCATAGTTCAAGATCCAATTGGTAAAAGTCCATTAGACCCAGAGGGTTATGGCCACAAAGGGATTGCTGCAATTGAAAAGTTTTATGACACAGTCATTGCCAATGGCAATATAGAATTTAATATTTTAGAGTCAATTCCGTGCGCAGAGGAGTGCGCTAACTACGCAGAAATAGTGAATATAGTTGGAGATATCAAAATAGAAACAAAAATGATTGTAATTTACCGTGTAAATTCAAGCGATAAAATAGTATCATTACGGGCCTTTTGGGATTACCAAAGCATGGAAGATCAACTTAAGGCATTATTTTAAATATTGGGTGATTAGCTCAGTTGGGAGAGCATCTCGTTTACACCGAGAGGGTCGGCAGTTCGAGCCTGTCATCACCCACCAAACAGATAAAAAAAAGCCCGGAACTTTCCGGGCTTTTTTACAGAATAAATAATTACTCTTTGTCGCTAACTGCAGCAGCCCAAATAGCTAAACCAAATGCGATTTTGTTAAGAAAATCTGCAAGGTTATAGATAAGGTTAGCATTAGCCATATCAGGATTAGCTCCCATTCCGAGGAAATATCCAATAGGATATATCGCCCAACCAACGGTTACAATTAGTCTGATTGTGCTGAATGCTTGTTGTGCAGCAGCATTGCCGCTAGAAGCATTTAACTTTCCAGCTTCTCCTGTAAAGACTTCATATATGATGTATAACCAAGCCGCCATTCCTACAACAAAGCAAATCATTGCATTAGAGCCTGTTTCACCCATGAAACCAGCAACTAGCATAACTACAGAAGCACCTAATAGTTTCCAGAATAAACCTGAAGAAACATTCGTACACACTCTAAGAATTAAATAGAATTCAATTACTTGAAGCGGAACTGTAATTAACCAGTCAATATATCTGTATACAGTAGGCGATGTCCCAGTGTCTACCCAAACACCTCTCATATAGAGATAGTGCCAGAATGCAACACCAGTAACTAAACCTGCTACTGATAAAGATGTTTTCCACTTACCTTCGACATTATCTCTTTCTGCGAAAAAGAATACAGTAGCTGCAAGCATAGCTGCAGTTACAAGCCAAAAGGAAATACCCGTCAAATCACTGGTTTGAAGATCACCTGTTGAAGCAAATGATGGCATGCTTATCAAACCAACGAGAGTCAATAAATATTTCATTTAACACTCCTTATTATTAATATATTAATACTCTCCCCCATGGAAAGTTATTACAGAATATCAAATATTCAACTTTTGAGTAAAATATTTTGACATTTTTATATATATTAAATTTGACAAAATATTTATTAAAAGGTACACAAAAAATAAGTTGCAGAAAACTTAAAAAAAGCTATCATTCACAAGCGTTCGCGGTCCGGTAGTTCAATTTGGTTAGAACGCCGCCCTGTCACGGCGGAGGTTGCGAGTTCGAGTCTCGTCCGGATCGCCATTTGAATAAAGTATGAGCAGTCAAATAGCACTTATATTCTTCAATCTAATGATTGCTGGTGTAATCCTTTGCCATCTTGTTTTAACCACTCCAATCATATTTAAAACTCTTGAAGAAGAAGAAGCGTCTCGTTTTTTGCGAGCAATCTTTCCTCGATATTATTTGCTGATATTTCTTTTATCGCTTCCAGCTTTATCGATTCTCTACTTCCAAGACTCGGTATTAAGCTGGTGGTTAGGATTTAATCTTTCTGTTCATGCATTGGTTGGGCTGATCGGAATTCCGATAACAAATGCTGCAAAAGATAGAGGGTGGGACAGAGTGTTTTCATTCTCTCATGGTGTTAGTGTTTATTGCACCATCGTAATTTTTGCTCTTAGCCTTATTCAGTTTTTCTTATTAATTGATTGAATTCTATTTTGCATAAAAAATTAAATCTGGAAACCAAAGTTTGCGAAAACTGCAATCGCTCATTTGCCTGGAGAAAAAAATGGGAAAGAGCTTGGAATGATGTAAAATTTTGCAGCAAAAAGTGTAAAGCTGAATCAAAAAAAACTTAACTAATGCTTGAACTTGATCGTTTCAACACCATATTGGTTTCAAAGGGGATAAATAATAATTATGGCTAGACCAAAAACAAAATCTTTTCAAACTGAAACCAAGCAGCTTTTACAGCTGATGATCCATTCATTGTATTCGAACAAAGAAATTTTTCTGCGGGAGTTAGTGTCTAATTCATCTGACGCACTTGATAAGCTTCGATTTAATGCTATTGAAAACTCAAAGTTACTTGAAGGAGATGCTGATTTAAAAATAAACATCAGTTTAAATTCAAAAAATAACAGCGTTACCATCTCAGACAACGGAATCGGCATGTCAGAGGATGAAATTATAGAAAATATTGGAACCATAGCTAAATCTGGCACCGCACAATTTTTATCTGAAATGACTGGCGATAAGAAAAAAGACTCTAATCTCATAGGCCAATTTGGTGTAGGTTTTTATTCAGTATTTATGGTAGCTGAAAAAGTATCAGTCCACTCCAGATCAGCTAACGTTTCTTCGGATGACGCAATCATGTGGGAGAGCACTGGAGAGGACACATATCAGCTTTCAAAGATTCCAAAAGAAGAAAGAGGAACCAAGATAACCATCTATCTCAACGAAGAGAATAAAGAATTTTCTGAGGTGATGCGTGTTAAGTTTTTACTGCAAAAATATTCTCAATATATTAACTTCCCCTTAATTTTAAACCCAGAAGAGGGAGAGCCAGAAACAATTAATGACTCTGAAGCTATCTGGTTAAAATCAAAGAGGTCAGTTAAAGCAGATGAGTATAAAGAATTTTATAAGTTTATAACTTATGACTCCAATGATCCTTTGACTTGGATTCATAACAAGGTTGAGGGCAAGCAAGAATATTCTAGTTTACTTTTTATTCCTGAAAAATCTCCATATGACCTTTGGAACAGAGATACTCCAAGAGGAATTAAGTTATTTATTCAGAGAGTATTCATTATGGATGATGCTGCTCACTTCCTGCCTTTATATCTTCGTTTTGTAAAAGGTGTGGTTGACTCCAGCGATTTACCACTCAATGTTTCTCGAGAGTTACTTCAAGATCATCCTTTAGTTGATTCAATAAAAAAAGGTTTAAGTAAAAGGGTGCTTGATACCCTGAAAAAAATGCAAAAAGACCAACCTGAAGACTATCAAAAATTTTGGAAGGAATTCGGTCTAGTAATCAAAGAGGGTCCTGCTGAGGATTATGAAAATTCTGAATCTATTGCTGAGCTCTTTTTGTTTGCCAGCACTGCATCTGAAGAAAATAAATTTGATACCACTATGGATCAATACATTGAACGAATGAATTCTGATGAGGAGAAAATTTACTACTCCATCGCCGATACTTACGAAGCTGCAGTCAACTCTCCTCATATTGAGCATTTAAAGGCGAATGGAACAGAAGTTTTGCTTTTGACTGACAGGATTGATGAGTGGCTTATGTCCACATTAATGCAATTTAAAGGAAAAACATTAGTTAATGTTGCTAAAGAAGAAATAGAAGAAGGGACGAAAAAACCAAGAGTCACTAAAGAAAAGCAAGAAATTATTGATAAGATGAAAAAATCTTTAGACTCAAGAGTGTCAGATGTAATTGCTAGCTCTCGTCTTGTTGATTCAGCCGCGTGCTTGGTACTTTCTAAGGATGAACCTGGAGCACAACTGAAGCGCATACTGGAAGCTTCTGGTCAAACTTTTGCAGACTCTAAACCTGTATTTGAAGTCAATTTAAAACACAAGCTCATTAAAAAACTAGGTAACATGTCTGGTAAAGAATTCTCTAACTTTGCTGAGTTCTTATTTGATTATGCAATCATAGCAGAGGGTGGCTCTCCTAAAGATCCCGCTAAATATCTCAGACAATTAGACAAATACCTAGGATAGATGACGACCAAAAAACAAGTTGCAGTTCTCGGTGGTGGGAGCTTTGGAACGGTTTTGGCAAACATCGCGGCATCAAACGGCTATGAGGTTCGCTTATGGGTTCGCGATGCTGAGCAGGCTCTGAGGATCAATTCTGAGGGAGCTAATGCTACTTATCACCCTGAATTAAAACTATCAGATAATATCACTGCTTACGATAATCTAGAATCTGTTGTTAAGGAATCCCAATATATTTTAGTTGCTACACCAAGCATAATATTTGAGGAAGTGATATCTCGCTTAGAGCCATTAATTACCCCCTCAGTGACCGTGATCTCTTGCACAAAGGGAATTAAGCCCGAACCCTTTAGAACTATGACAGATATAATTAATCAGCATCTGGGACATTTAATAGGTAGTAGAATTGGAGCTCTAAGTGGTCCAAATCTTGCAAAAGAAATAGCAGAAGAAAAAGTTACAGGAACTGTTATTGCCTCTGAAGATGAGAGTATAAACATTGAGATTAAATCAATGCTGTCCTCAAGAACATTTAAGGTTTTCTCTAGCCATGATATTCAAGGCGTCGAATTAGCTGGAGCCCTAAAAAATATTTATGCTATCTGCTGTGGAATTGCTCATGCAAAATTAGTTGGAGAAAATGCATTAGGATTCATTGTCACAAGAAGTATGGCAGAGATGAGCAGATTTGCAGTAGCCAAGGGAGCAGATCCAATTACATTTTTAGGTTTAGCAGGCATGGGTGATTTAATGGCAACCTGCACATCAAAACTATCAAGAAACTTTCAGCTAGGTGAGCTTATTGCAGAAGATTTTTCTTTGATAGATGCAAAAGAGAAAGTTGGGCAAGTTGCTGAAGGCGCCAGGACACTTGAAGTTGTTTATCATGAGGCAAATAAAATGAATGTAAGTATGCCGCTTGTTAATTCGTTATACAAAATTTTATATTCTAACTCATCATCTGATCAATTAATTAAGGATTTGCTCGATCACCCTAATGAAGTTGATGTAGAATTTACCTATAAGAAGGAAAAATAATTATGAATGAAATAAATAAAGATGAATTATTAGATTTAACAAAATGGCAGCGCTTCTTCTTCATGGTCATATATTCATTTGCAATCAATGGTGTGGTCGGTATTTTGATAATTATTGCTGCAGTTCAATTTTTCTTCTATTTGTTTACTTCTAAAATCAATAACCAGCTTCAGACTGCTAATAATTGGCTTCATGGTTTTTTTAGCGACTCTTTAAACTTCCTAAGTTTTAATACTGATTCTAAGCCTTGGCCTTTTAACGATAAGAGTGAAGAGCCAAAATCCGATCAGGAAGTTGACGTTGTTGAGGGCAAATCTGAAGAGGTTAACTTAGACGATGGGCAGCCAGAGCAAACTACCTCTTAAGAAAAGCTAAAAATTCTGCTCTGACTTCAGGTTGCGACTTGAAATTACCACCTAATCTGCTTGTAACTGTTGAGCATTCAGTATCTTCAACGCCTCTAGACTTCACGCAAAAATGCTTTGCATCAATAGTCACTGCCACATTGTCTGTTTCTAAAATAAATGACAACGCCTGATATATTTGTTCAGTTAAGCGCTCTTGAATCTGAGGCCTCCTGGAGAAATATTCAACAATACGATTCATTTTTGATAATCCAAGTACTTTGGTATTTGGAACATATGCAACTGTTGCGAGTCCATCAATGTTAACAAAGTGATGCTCACAATAAGACTGAACTGAAATACCTTTTTCTATAACCATTTCGTTATACTGCATTTTATTTTCAACAACAGTAACCTTGGGAAAAGCATCGTAATCAAGCCCCCAAAATATTTCATTAACATACATTTTAGCAACACGTTTTGGCGTATCTATAAGGCTATCATCTTTTAAATCAAGCCCTAAAGTCGAGACAATCTCATCAAAGTGACTTTCGATCTTGTCAATCTTTTCTCTTCGCGATAAACCATTAGCATATATTGGGGTTTCGACTCCTATTGAAACTAGATGTTCGTGTACTTTTTGCCCTAAAGCAGGGTCGGTCTTTGTTTTATCATAAGACATGTACCTTTTCTCCTTCCTTACGCGGATAAATTAGTCATTGAATTATATTCTAAACCTTTATGCTTAAATTTCAGTAATTATATGTACCATTTTTTTCAGGTACAAAAGCATGATTAATTTTTTAAAAATTCTTTGTAGGGCAGAGTGGACTCTAAATCAAACTTCTCATTATTTAATTTATTTGTGATTTGGTGAGACTCAACCTCAAAATCATTAATACCATCAATGACGTCTTCACCAAAAATATACCTAGTCTGAAGATCACCTTTAAGAATTCTATTTTTGTTTTCTAGTAATTGCTCATCAATGGTTTCTTTTTGTTTATGATAGTTATTTATTTCATCTTTTGAATATTTTGATTCCAGTAGATGCATAGTATGAGAGGGAGAAGCAATCAAAGCGGTTCCATTATTGCCACCAAAACCCTTTGCATTTAGAACAGCAAAATCAAAATCCTGGTCCTCAAATTTTAAATTCTCCAATAAAAAATTTACATTCTCGGTATAGACGTTGTCGGCAAGCTTTGGTGTAGAGGCTATGCTTGGAATTAAATTATTTCTCCAGCTCCCTAATGAGCTGATAATTTGATCGCCGCCTGCAGCTGCTAAAGAGTGGCCGAGATAAGATTTAATAGCCGTTACTGGTAAAGATTTAATACCAAAGGCTTTTGATATGCTGGAGATAATATGAGATTCACTTTCTCTATTTTGTGGGGTGCTTGTTCCATGTGCATGAAAAAAAGTTTTATTCAAAGCATCTTCGCCAAAATGTTTTTTAATTTCATTAAAAGCTTTTCCAACAGTTAGATAGTTTCCAGCACCAGGGCCAGAAATTGATTTTTTGTGACCATCTGCATGAATGTGGCTAGACAAAGCTGCTCCATGGATGTTTAAGCCAAGCTCAAGAGCAAGACCATCTGCCATCAAGATAACAAATTGAGCAGATTCCCCTAAACTCATTCCAATATTTTCACCAAAGGGTCTACAAATTTTTCGATGATTTGGTTCGGCAAAGTCTTCCCCAAGTTTTTCTTGCAACTTCATAAGATTTTTATCTTCTGCTAAACCCTTGGTAGCAGAAAATGCCTCATATATTTCAGGCACAATTCCGGACTCAGCCGCACCCACAATGCTAACTAAGGACTCCCCTGATTGAATCATAGAAATCCCTAGCTTCAGATTGTACTGAAAAGTTGCACATGCACCTGTGTAGTTGCCAGTAGAGCCCATGCTCCCCAATACATAGGCATGACCAAAATCTGCACTGCCTTCTCCTAGTGACATGGCCATATGTTTGCTAGTAATTCTAGAACCTGCCATGGGTGCTTGAAACATTCCTGCCATTCCGTATTTGTCAGCTTGTGCAACAGCACAGCCAGAGACACATGAGATTTTTTGTCGAGGCACTTTTAGGAGGATTTCTTCCCATGGCAAACCAAGACTCATTACGGCATCAGATAAACCAAAAATAGTCATTGCAAGACTGCGTGGGTGTTGTCTTGAATTGTAAGTGTCAGCAGGATTAAATCCTGAGGGTAGTTGTCCTCCAGCCAACGTAGGCAATTCAGGAGATCTAAAATTGTGATCTTTAAAAAAATCATCATCAATGGTTCGAATAAGAGTTTTTTTTAGAATTTTTTCTTTTGAATCTGTTCCCATAAGGTGACCAAGACTTTGTAATACCTCAGATTGATTTTTTGTATCTATGCTATCGAATAGCATTCTTTTATGGGCTAAATCAAAGATTGATCTTCCAGCTGCATTAATTCCGCCATAACCAACAATTAATGGAAGGTTAGACATATTAAATTAATTTTTGAGCAGCCAACAACGTATTAAGAATTAGAGTGTTGATTGTCATTGGACCAACTCCACCAGGCACTGGAGTGTGGGCAGAGGCAATGGAATCAATATCCTCAAGATCTATGTCCCCACATTTTTCTGCAGGGTGATAGCCTGCATCTATCACCACAGCCCCTTCCTTAATCCAGTTTTTCTGAATTAAACGAGGAACTCCAACTGCTCCAATCAATATGTCAGCATTTTGAATATGCTCTTGAAGATTTTCTGTTCTTGAGTGGCAAATGGTTACAGTTGCATTTTCATTCAATAGCATCATAGCCATAGGTTTTCCAAGAATAGGACTTCTTCCTATAACTACTGCATTTTTTCCAGAAATTTCTATTTCGTAGTGCTTAAGGATGCGCATTATTCCTGCGGGGGTACATGAACCAAATGCTTCTTCCCCCATTGTCATTTGACCAAAGCCAATACAGGTAACTCCATCGACATCCTTCTCAACATTAATTGCATCAAAACATTTTCGCTCATTAACTTGCGAAGGCACGGGATGTTGTAACAAGATGCCATGGACCTTGCTATCTTGATTAAGTTTTTCTATAACTTCTAATAACTCTTCTGTTGAAGTCTCTTTGCTAAGCTCAACCGCTATGGAATCCATCCCAAGTCTGGCACACGCATTTTGTTTCATTTTTACATAGGTCGCTGATGCAGGATCTACACCCACCAAAATGGTTGCCAATGTTGGCGTGATTCCGTTTTCCTTTAAGTTAGATACGCTCGCTTTTATCTCTTCTTCGGCTAACTGAGCAAGAGCTTTTCCGTCTAAGATTTTTGATGGCATATAATTATTTTCCCATCATTAAATTTTTATGCAATGGAGATTGATTATTTAACCTTAAAACTTTAAGATCACTCGTCTCGGGGTATAGCGCAGTCTGGTAGCGCACTCGCTTTGGGAGCGAGTGGTCGTAAGTTCGAATCTTACTACCCCGACCAGTGCGCCTGTAGCTCAGCTGGATAGAGCAACGGTTTTCTAAACCGTGGGTCAGGAGTTCGAATCTCTTCAGGCGCGCCATTTTTATAATTTCTATTCGCCAAGAAGAATTTTTGCGGCTAATTGAGTATCCATATATTCTTTCAGTTCAATAATCTTTCCATTTTTAATTCTCAGTAAAAAATGATATTTATTATTGTAGGCTTCTCCCGAAGCATGTATTGCCTTTCCGCTTACCTCAAGAGCCACTCTCTCATTTTCAGCAGTTATGCCTGTTATATTAAATGAAATTCCTGTTGGGAATGCCGCAAGAATACCTTGAGCAAAATCTATAATTTCTTTTTTACTACGTGTACCACCAATGGCATTATCACCAGCGGTCCAGATAATTGAATCATCATTATAAAAATCTAAGTAGGTCTCAGACCCAGAGCTTAAGGCTTCAAAAAACTTAATTGCAATCTCTTTATTTTCTTCGGCTAGAGAAGTCATTTGTTAAGATCTTTTAAGAGACTTCTTGCCGCAAAAGAAAGCAAAATTGCAAAAGGAACTCCTGTAACTATGACTGATGTTTGAAGCGCTCCTATGCCACCTCCGGCTAAAAGTACGATCGAAATTACACCTAATGATAATGCCCATATAATTCTCAAAATCATAGGTGGCTCATCTTTAAAATTTTCTTTTTTTGCTGCAGTTAACATTGATGTAACCAAAGCTCCTGAATCAGAAGATGTAACAAAAAAAGTTAAGATTATTATAATTGCTAACCACATGATGGCTTGCGAAAAAGGAAATTGCTCTAAGAAAATAAACAAGGAGATGGTTATATCATTGTTTATTGCTGAGCTAAGAGATGTGGGCTCTATGAACTCTTGATAGATAGCAGCATTACCAAAAACACCCATCCAAATAAAAACAATAAAAGTTGGAACAAGTACAGCGCCAATTAAAAATTCCTGAATCGATCTGCCATAAGATATTCGCGCAATAAACAATCCAACAAACGGAGACCAGGCAAACCACCATGAATAATAATAGAGAGTCCAAGCATTTTGCCAAGAAGAGTCTGAATAACCTTGAGTGTTTGTAGATAAGCTCAATAATTTTTGAACATACGAACCTAAATTTTGTACAAGGCCATCAAGTATATAGCTTGTCGGCCCACTTAAAAAAATAAATGAGAGGAAAATAATACACAAAACGATATTTATTTGAGACAAAATTTTAATGCCAACTTTTAAACCTAACACAACGCTTGCAAGCCCCATCAGTGTGATCAGGATGACAATCCCAACAGTATTAATAAAGCTACCTTCAATAACACCCATATAACTCAGACCAGAGTTAATTTGATTTGCCCCAAGACCCAAAGATGTAGCTATCCCAAATATTGTGGCAATAATGGCTATAACATCCAGCGACACTCTTCCCCAAATATTTTTTGTAAAAGGGCCTGAGAAGAAAGAACTTACGCGAAAGGGCAATTTATTATTGTATGCAAAATATGCAAAACATAACCCAACAACACCATAAATTGCCCAGCCATGAAATCCCCAATGCAAATATGCAAGGTTCATAGAAAGATTAGCCTTATCTGAAAAAGAGGCACCCTCTTTATGGATAAGATCAGAGCTAAGATGCATGATAGGTTCAGCTACACCATAAAATAATAATCCCACACCTAGGCCAGCGCTAAAAAGCATGGCTATCCAATTTACTCGTGAAAACTCTGGCTTAGCATCTGGCCCACCTAGAATAAGCGTTTTATGTTTACTAAACGCTAAATAAATTACAAAAACTAAAAAGCCATTAGTGAGTAATATTATTAACCATCCCAAGCTATCAGAAATTTGAGTTTGAATCTCAGCAAATAGTTGATCAACTTCCTTAAGATTCATAAGCGTTAATCCAATGAAGGCAGTTATTAAGAATATAGAGAAAAGGAAGCGCTTGGGAGCGATTTTTGTAAACATCGTGCGCTAAGTCTACTTAAAATGCTAAAAAAATACCCATATTTTAAAATAAAATGATGTTTTTTTCATATTTACTTAAAATTTCCACATTCATTTGTTATGGTCTTAACATGTCTTTTAAAAACTTGGGCTTAGGCTTAAGCAATATTCATAGTGGAAGTAGGTTCTATAGAGCCTTTCTGTCTGCAAATCATCTCTAAATAAAAATTTATCCCTTGGGGGGAACCATGATAAATAATATTAAAAGTAAAGCAAAAAACCTCAAAGACCTCTTTAATAAAAAGGCCTTTGATAAATTCTTTGGCAAAATTGTTTCTGCTATTTCTGCATTAGCAATTATTAATGCCTCTGCCTATAGTGGATATATATCTGCTCAATCTCAGGCAACTATTGAAGAGGTTGTTGTTACCTCCAGGAAAAAGGCTGAGGGACTTCAAGATGTTCCTCTTTCAGTTAACGCTCTTACAGAAGAATCGCTTGAGCAAAAAGGAATCAATGTCTTTGAGGACTATTTAATGCAATTACCGGGTGTAACTGCTGGTGGATCGGGTCCTGGTCAAAGCACTATATATATTAGAGGTCTCGCTTCTACCACCCCCAACCTAACTACTGCTGGTGTTGCTGGTTTGACACCTAACGTTGCTTTTTATCTTGATGAGCAGCCCTTAGGTCAGCCTGGAAGAAACTTAGATGTTTATGCTGCTGACGTTGGTCGAGTTGAGGTTCTATCTGGACCACAAGGAACGTTATTCGGTGCTAGCTCACAAGCTGGTGTTGTTCGTATGATTACAAACAAACCTGTTATCGGAGAATCATCAAGCAGTCTTGAAATTGAAGCTAGAACAATGCCAGAAGGAGATACTGGCAGCAAGTTTGAATATGTTTCTAATATTCCAATGGGCGATTCAACAGCCCTAAGATTTGTAGCCTACAGCGATAGAAGAGGTGGCTACATAGATCAAGTTGGTGGCACATTAACCGCTGCTCAATCTGCTCGATTTAGAAAAGCTGGAACTGTAAGACAGAACGGTCTTCCTGTATCATCGTCTAGAGCTGGTTTTCAAGCTGGAGCAGACCTTTCAGGTGCTACGCTTTTAAGTGCACTTGCACATGTTGAAGAAGATGCTAATCCAGTTGATTACACAGGCTTTAGAGCAAGTATCGCTCATGAAATTAACGATAATTGGGATGTTTTAGCAACTGTTGCTAATCAAACTATTGATGCTGACGGCGTATTTTTTGTTGATCCTACATTGGGCGACTTAGAAATTCAAAGATATACCAATGATACTATTGAAGATGAGTTTGATAACATGAGCCTTACTCTTAAAGGCTCAATTGGCGATCTTGAGGTTCTTTATACTGGTGCTTATACAGACAGAACAACAGATCAAGATGTTGATTACACCGACTATTTATTTGTTGGTCAATATCTGCCTTACTATATCTGTGATTATTATGTAACTTATACTAAGTTCGCACCTGGCAATGTTCCAACTGGAACTTGTGGTGCACCAAACTTATTGGTTGATTCAACAACTAACACAGAGGTTACAACTCATGAATTCCGAGTTAATGCTCCAATTAACGATACTACAAGTCTTACAGCTGGAGTGTTTTTTAGTGACCTAGAGTTAACGGAATTAAATCTCTTCACATACCCAAGTTCTGTTGATAATGATATTACTTATGCTGCAAACTATGCTTTAACTGATACATCTGTAACAGGATCTATTAATAATGCAAGTCCAGGTTGGTTCTCGGCAGGTCCATTTAGCGAGCCGGTAATTTTCTTTAATGATATTAAGAGAACTGATAAGCAACAAGGCGTCTTTGGTGAGCTTAGCATAGATACCTCAGAAACATCTGAGCTTACTGTTGGTGTCAGATGGTATGACATTGAAGTTGACTTTGAAGGAAGTGCGAACTCTTCTTTCTATAATGGATTCGGTGCTCCTGATACCCAGCAATTTGGGTCTAATCTTTCGGCTCAATATGCTCCAGGAAATCCAAATGGTTACCCTGATAAAGCTAAGAGTGATGGAACAATTGGTAAGATAACTTATTCATGGAATCCTTCTGAAGACATCATGTACTATCTAACTTGGTCTGAAGGTTTTAGACCGGGCTTGTTAAACAGACCAGCTGGACGAACAAATGCTGATGGCACTTATTCAGTTAAACCTTCAATTGATTCCGATGAAGTCACAAACTTTGAATTTGGTTGGAAAGCTCTTCTTGCTGATGGTCGACTGAGATTCAATGGTAGCGCCTTCATGGTTGACATAAGTGGGCTTCAGTCTACTATTTTTGACCCAAGCATAGTTAACTTATTCTTCTCTGATAATGCAGCAGATGCTGAAATTACAGGTGTTGAAGGAGACTTTACTTATGTTCCTGACCTTGATGGTTGGGTATGGTCTGGTGCTTTTTCCATATTAGATTCAGAGATAACTAAAAGCTTAGTTCCTACGAATGATGTCGTTGTTGGATCAGAATTGGCATTTGCTCCTGGAATACAGGGTAATTTAAGTGCCAGAAAAGAGTGGGGTGTAGCTTCCGGAAATACAGCACATTTTCAGGCTCAACTTACGTGGTCAGATGACAGTTACTCCGATATTATGGCTCCCAATAAAGCACTTCAAGATAGCTACAGCTTTATGAACGTGCGTTTCGGAATCAGTAATGATGATTGGATAGCTGAAGCCTATATCGATAATATTACTGATGAGAGAGCTGAAATTAGTAACACCTTTGTCTTTGACAGACAGCGTGTTGGTATAATCCGACCAACTACTGTAGGTATTAGATACAAGAGATTTTTTAATAACTAGTTTTAGTTTTATATATAAGTAAAGAGGGAGCTAATGCTCCCTTTTTATTTTCACGCGGAATATAACTCGTTTTTCTTTGTTAAAATTATATAAAAAATGAAAGAAGATAAATCCAATACTAACGATCCAACTTTATCAGTAGACTTGAGTGAGGCCACGCAAGCTGTAAAAGAAAATCGGTTTGAAGATGCTCTCATACTTTTTGAAATTATTCTTAAAGATCATCCTAACAACATTGATGCTTTATATCTGGCGTCTGTGTCATCTAGATATTTAAAAAAATTTGATGACTCACAAAAATACATTGAAAACTTATTATTAAATGCTCCTGACATGGGCCGCGCTTATCAAGAGCTTGGGCATATAAATAGAGATATGGGGAATGATGAAAAGGCTGTCATTAATTATAGACAAGCATGTGAACTTAATCCGGCATTACTCTCATCATGGAATATGCTGCATCAATATTTTATAAAAAATAAAAATCAACCTGCTGCCGATCATGCCCAACAGCAAATTAAAAAGCTTGAATCGCTCCCGCCAGCATTATTGTATATAGATCAGATACTCAATGAGGGTAGATTAGGTTTAGCTGAAAGGCAATGCAGAGCTTTTCTCAAAAAAAATCCTACGCATACATATGCTATGTCACTTTTATCTGAAATTGCCAATCGGCTAGGGTATTTTGATGATGCAGAATTTTTATTAGAAAAAGCAGTTGAATTTAAGCCAAATGATGGGGATCTTAGGATGCAATACGCTGCAATTCTCAGAAAAAAACAAAAATTTGCTAAAACCATGGAGCAGGTGAATATTCTTTGTGATCAATACCCAGATAATCCTGTCTATCAGGCTCAAAAAGCTAGTGAAATGATGCAAAATGGCGATCATGAACAAGCAATTACAATGTTTGATAGCATCCTTAACAAGAATCCATATAATTTCAGCACCCACACATCAAAGGGTCATGCACAAAAAACCCTTGGTAAAACAGATCAAGCAATTAACAGCTATCAAAATGCCTATAAAATTAAGCCGGATCATGGTGAGGCATTCTTTTCATTAGCAAACTTAAAAACTTACTCTTTCACTCCCGATGAATTGAATAGCATGAGGGAGCAAGTTGAGAGAGTGGATCTATCATTAAGAGATAAAGCATATTTTCATTTTGCTCTTGCTCAAGGCTGTGAAGTAATCAACGAGTTTGATGAAGCTTTTTTCCATTTGCAGCAAGGCAATAAAATTAAAAATGATCAAAGTAAGTACTCCATTGAAAGAATGGATGCAGAACTTCAAGCACAGATAGACGTTTGTGATGAAGCATTTTTTAAAGATCTAGGCAGTGGAGGACATACAACAAAAGATCCCATATTTATTTTGGGTCTTCCACGAGCAGGTTCAACATTAATTGAGCAAATCTTAGCCTCTCATTCAATGATTGACGGGACTTTGGAGCTCCCAAATATCTTATCGATCGCTCAAAGTTTGAGAGGTGACGATATATACGGCAAGTTAGGTAATTATCCTAAAAGCATGAAGTCATTAACGCTTAATCAAAGAGAGGAGTTTGGTAAAAAATTTATTGAAGATACTCGGATGCATAGGAAAGATGCCCCTATGTTTACCGATAAGATGCCTAACAACTTTAGGCATATTGGATTAATTCATTTGATCATGCCAAATGCAAAAATTATTGATGCAAGAAGGTATCCTTTAGATTGCTGCTTTAGCATGTTTAAGCAACTCTTTGCTCAAGGCCAAGAGTTTTCATATGGTTTGGCAGAGGCGGGCAGCTATTACAAGAGCTATGTGGAGCTTATGAATCACTGGGATCAAGTTCTGCCAAATAAGATATTAAGAGTTAACAATGAAGATGTTATTGAAGATCTTGAGGGGCAAGTTAAAAGAATGCTTGATTATCTCGAATTACCATTTGAAGAGGAGTGCATTTCATTTTATGAAACAGATAGATCTGTAAGGACCGCGAGCTCAGAGCAAGTTCGACAACCAATCAATAAAAAGGGTATGGGGCGATGGAAACCTTACGCTAAAAATCTCCAGCCATTACTGAAAAGTATTGGCGAAGATCTCCTTTATCCGGAGGATATTTCTCTAATTAAATAATAAACTTAGAACTTATTTTTAGCAGATAACAAACGCCTTCCCAAAATTTGATCTAAGAAAGATTATGACAATTATTAAAGCAAACAATCTTGAGAAGCATTATCCGAGCCCTGAAAACTCAGTAAAAACTTTTGCTGCCGTAAACAAGATTAATCTTAGTATTAATGCTGGAGAAATATTTGGTTTACTGGGACCCAATGGAGCTGGTAAAACAACAACACTTGAGATGCTGGAGGGGTTAACTAATATTGATAGCGGAGAGGTTTTTATAGACGGCATCGATGTAAAGGATGATCCTTACGCAGTCAAAAAGATTATTGGCGTTCAACTTCAATCAAATGAATATTTCGATAGATTAAATCTATCTGATTTATTAATTCTTTTTGCCAATCTTTACTCTGTATCTATTGATCCAAAAGCTATGCTAGCAAAGGTTGATTTAGAGAATAAAATACAAGCTTTGCCCGATGACTTATCTGGAGGTCAAAAACAAAGATTTTCTATAGCTTGCGCTTTAGTAAATAATCCAAAAATATTATTTCTTGATGAGCCAACCACTGGGCTTGATCCACAGGCAAAACGAAACCTATGGAATTTAGCTAAAGAGCTTAATCTAGATGGCATGACCATTGTTCTTACGACTCATAATATGGAGGAAGCAGAATATCTTTGTGACAGAATTGCGATAATGGATAAAGGCTCAATTATTGCTCAAGATACCCCGCAACAACTCATCTTAGATCATGCACCTGAACCAAATGAGACTCCAATTCATGGAAATATTGAGGATGTATTTTTGGCTCTAACAGGACATGGGCTGAGGGATTAAAACGTGCTGACAAAACCACAAATTCATTTAGCTTCAATATTCATCAAGATTTTTTATAGAGATCGACAGTCGCTCTTCTTCAGTTTGCTTTTTCCATTAATTTTTACATGCATATTTCTTTTTTCTGGAGGCGAACCTAGACCTACAAAATTAGGTTTAGTGAATCAGTCTCAAGATGAGCTTTCATTGAGGTTTATTGATTTAGTGAAACAAGAAAAAGCTTTTATTGTGAAAGAAGGGTCTGAGTCAGAGTTAAAAGAAGACTTAATTGCCGCAGATCAGACAGCAGTTATTATTATCCCAGATTCATTTAATCAATTTCCTAATCCTGGAAAATTAAGATTGTTGCTTGATGCATCTCAAGTCAGGCAAGTAGATGCAATCAAAGACTCTCTAGAGGCAACGCTTCTTTCTATTGAGCGGGAGATAAGAGATATTCAACCCATGTTTTCTCTTCAGCTTGAAGATGTAAAATCTAGACCTCAAAGATATATTGATTTTTTGTTGCCAGGTATTTTGGCCTACATGCTTATGAATCTTTGTATTGCTGGTAGCGGATTCAACATTGTTGAATATCGAAGAAGGGGCATTCTCAAAAGACTTTTTGTTACTCCAATTCAACCTAAAGATTTCATTATTTCAATTGTCCTTGCAAGAATGTTCATAATTATGATGCAGCTTTCAGTGATTTTAGGCCTGGCAATAGGGCTCTTAAAAATTAATATAGTTGGAGGGCTTTTGCCTCTTTACGGCGTTATTTTATTTGGCGCATTTATATTTTTGTGTGTTGGTTTCTTTCTAGGCAGTCTTGCTAAAACACAAGAATCAATTCGTCCATTGGTGTTGTTATTTACCTTTCCGCAGTTAATCCTATCTGGTATTTTTTTCCCAATCTCCTATTTGCCTGTATTAATTCAGCCTATTGCTAGCAGTCTACCATTAAGTGTTATTGCTTCAACAATGCGAAGCATCTCCAATGATGGCGGAGCATTGTTTGCCATTAACTTTAATTTTCTTGGCATCATTTTTTGGGCATTTCTTAGTTTTTTTGTTGCCACAAAGTTCTTTATCTGGCAGAAAGTCGCTTCCTAAAATATTTATAAAAATTTTGTTTATAAAATCTGTTTTTTATATATAATTGACAACGTTATCAGATGAGGCTGTTGTTAAAATATGAAAAAAGAAGAATTGGTTGAAATTTTTTCAGATCTTCATCCTGAAGATACGGCTGGAAATATGATTGGAGAAGTTCATTTAGGAGATGGCACTGTCATAAAAACTGATTCTCTTAGAGTTGATATGGATGGCGGTAGAATTATTCTTTCTGAGGAAAGCTCAATTATGTACGAAACCAATAAGCGTAATTGGATTCAGGAACTTATATTCTATAAGAATAAAAAACGTCAATCTGCCTAAGCGCTTTACCTTTCCAACTCTGAATTTTTATGCCCTCAATCATCCTATTTTAAAAATCTAATTAATTTTCTAAAATTAATTCATGTTGCTTAAAATATTGTCTCTTGTTCATTGGTTAGGCTTTTTGGCTTCATGTTTCATGCTTTTGATGACGTTCATGGATCCAAGCCAGGACGAAGTGATTATTCATCTAACTGCTTCGATGATTCCAAATTCTCTAGCATGGTTACTTGTCTCAATGCTTGGAGGAAGAAGGAACTTTTTCCCCTTTGCATCCATGTAATTTTTTTTCTTGCCAATATTAACTTTAACTAGATAAGATGAATCTATGTTTTTAAACAGTGATGGCAAGTTTGCTGACGAGCAGGATTTAGCAAAGTTCTTAATCGATGAATCATATTTTTTAGATGATCCAGAAATAATCCAGCACACTCAATCAATAATTCAATACTGTCGAAGCAATAAAAATCAACGTACAAAATTAGATGCTTTTATGGAGCAATATGGGCTCTCTAATTCAGAAGGAATCGCGCTTATGTGTCTGGCTGAATCATTAATGCGTATACCCGATAATCAAACTAGAGATGCCTTAATAAATGAAAAACTTACTTCTGCAAAGTGGTCAGATCACTTAGGCAAAGCTGAAAGCTTTTTAGTTAATTCTGCAACTTGGGGTCTTGCTTTTTCAAAAGAATTCCTCAGAGCATCTAATCATGCGAGCAATAATTGGTTAATTGCTCTTGGTAAGAAAATTGGTGAGTCTTCAATAAGAGAGGCTGTTAAGGTAGCAATGCAAGTTCTCGGCAAAGAATTTGTTTGTGCAGAAAGCATTAAAGAGCTTGAGGATTCAAAATGGCTAAAAACAAACTCATGCTCGTTTGACATGCTTGGAGAGGCAGCTCGTAATGAAGAGCAATCTGTGAAGTATTTTGAGTCTTATATGGAATCTATTCAATTAATCTCAGAACTCAATCTTGAAGCAGGTTTAAATAATGGAATTTCTATTAAGCTGTCTGCGCTATATTCTAAATATGACACCCTCCATAATAATAATGTAAATAAATTTTTACTTCCAAGGCTTAGAGAGCTTGTCATTGAGGCTGCAACAAACAATGTTGCTGTAACGATTGATGCTGAAGAACAAGACCGATTATCTTTAAGCTTGGAATTAATTAAAGCTCTTGCGCTAGATCCTGCAATCAAATCATGGCCTGGGCTTGGATTGGCTGTTCAGGCTTATGGAAAAAGATCACTTGCTGTAGTTGACTGGCTTGATAGTTTGTCTCAAGAGAGAGACAAGATGCATGTTCGACTTGTAAAGGGAGCTTATTGGGACTATGAAATAAAAAATGCTCAAGTAAAAGGGTTAAAGGGCTATCCCGTTTTTACGAATAAATACCTCACGGATTTAAATTATCTTGTTACTGCAAAAAGGCTTATTGAATGCAGAGGCTTGGACGCTAGTTTTGCAACTCACAATGCGCACTCAATCGCATCACTGATGAGTCTAAGTGAAAGTACTAATACCAAGATAGAATTTCAAAGATTATATGGAATGGGTGAGTTATTATATGCAGCCTGCCAAAGATCCTATAAGCAATTTCCCGAGACAACTGTATATTGTCCTATCGGTCGACACAAAGAGTTACTACCTTACCTAGTTAGAAGGCTCTTAGAGAATGGAGCTAATAGCTCATTTATTAATAAGTACTTAGATAATAATATTCCAGAGATCGAACTAGCTCAAAATCCGGCGGGCAAAATTAAAGAGAAAATTGATCATATGCATATATCAAATTTACCATTGCCAAGAAATTTATACCTCCCCCGAATTAACTCTATGGGGTTTGATTTAAATGAGATGAATTGTATTGAGGCTCTGATGAATAAAGTCAATCAGTTCGATAAATCAAATTTTCATGCTTATTCTAAATCGCCACTAGATCTTCTTAAAAACCTACCGATTAATATCCCCTCCAAATGTAATCAAAAAACTATTGGCGTGATAGAGAGCTGTGATTTTGAATCACTCAAAGCCAACTCAATTTTTCCTTCAGATCAATGGATGAATAGCTCAATAGAATCTAGAAATGAAATTCTAATTTCTGTTGCAGATAGACTTGAAGATCAGCGGGCTAAGTTTGTTTACTTATTAATGCATGAAGCTGGCAAAACCCTTGAGGATGCTTTAGATGAAATCAGAGAGGCGATCGATTTCCTTAGATATTATTCACATGAAATCTTAAATCTACAGTCTGTTTCTCAAAGAGGCCCAACTGGAGAGGATAATATTTTGGAATACGGACCAAAGGGGACTGTTTTATGTATTAGCCCTTGGAATTTTCCTCTGGCAATTACAATCGGACAAATTGCTGCTGCTTTGGTTACTGGTAATACAGTGATCTCCAAACCTTCAGAGCATACCCCAATCATTGCTTTTGAGGCTGTTAAAATATTTTTTGAACAAGGGCTGCCAGAAGATGCCTTGCATTTACTTCTTGGCAGTGGAGAGTTAGGCAAGGCGATTATTTTGAATCAGGCCATAGATTTAGTTGCCTTTACCGGCTCTTTGCAAACCGCAAAAGAAATTCATAAAAATTTATCTCTTAAACCTGGAAAAATTGTTCCTTTAATTGCTGAAACGGGTGGATTAAATACAATGATTGTTGATTCGAGCGCCTTACTAGAGAGGGCTTGTGATGATGTTATGCGTTCAGCATTCAACTCAGCAGGTCAAAGATGCTCAGCTTTGAGGTTGCTTCTTGTTCATCAAGAAGTTTACGAAGAGTTTGTTGCAATGCTTAAAGGTGCCATGAATGATCTTACGATTGGTATTCCTGATGATTTAGGTACAGATATCGGGCCAATTATTACTTTTGACGCTGTTGAGAAGTTAAATAATTATCTCTCCAAAATGAAAACCGATGGGCACTCTTTGTTTCAAGTATCTGGACATACTGTTCCAAGTGGAGGATCGTGGATTTTACCAACTTTGATAGAGCTTGAATTAAACTCTATGCCTAATGAAGAGCAATTTGGACCTATTTTGCATGTTGCCTCATTTTCTGAAGACAAACTTGTTGATTTCTTGAAATTAATTGATGCTAAGGGTTTTGCACTTACATTTGGTATTCACACCAGAATTGATGCGAAGGCTATAAATGTTGCTAAGCAGACTTCTAGTGGAAATATATACATCAATCGAGATATTGTTGGTGCTGTTGTTGAGACACAGCCTTTTGGTGGAAAAAATCTCTCTGGCTCAGGTTTTAAAGCTGGAGGTCCAAATTATCTCTTGCAATTCATGGATGAGAGGGTGATTTCTGTGAATACGGTCGCCATTGGCGGAAATATAGATCTTATTAATCTAAATAACGATCATTAGCGCTACAAGCCCTTATTTTCTTATTCTATAGGGCTTAACAAACCCCAGATCTATAAGGTTTTTTTTATAAAAATCTCAATTTTAGTTCGCTATAAGCCTTAAATTAGTGTATAAAGCTCTTTATTAAATTTTTTTTATCTATTCTTAGGGAGATAATATGTTAAGTAAAGCTATTTGGACCGTTTCAAGACTGTCCTTAACCACTGTCATAGCTGTAAGCACAATGCTTTCAGTAGGTTCATTTGCTCAAGATAGCGAGTTTGTAGAAGAAGTCGTTAGCATTGGTACTCGTGGAAAACCTAGATCAGTATCTAGTTCACCAGTTCCTGTTGATGTCTTAAGCGCTGAAGACATTAGTAAAACTGGTACTGATGATTTGCTTATGCAGCTTCAAGGCAGTATTCCCTCATTAAATGTTCACTTACAGCCTATTAGTGATGCTGCTAGTATGATCAGACCTGCTAATTTAAGAGGTTTATCAGCTGACAGTACTTTGATTTTTACTAATGGTAAAAGACGTCATCACGCATCTGTTATTGCATTCCAAGGCGGTGGTGTTAATGATGGATCTCAGGGTGCAGATATTTCTGTGATTCCTGCAATTGCCTTAAAAAGAGTAGAAGTTCTTAGAGATGGAGCATCAGCTCAATATGGTTCTGACGCTATTGCTGGTGTTATTAACTTTGTATTGGATGATATTTCAGAGGGTGGAAGTCTTTCATATAAAATGGGTGAATATACCGAAGGTGATGGTGCTACAACTACTATCGCTGGTAAGTATGGTATGCCATTAGGGCAAGATGGTTTTGTTACAACAAGTTTTCAAATCAGACAGGCTGATGATACTTCAAGAAGTGAGCAAAGACCTGATTGTGCGGCTTTGGTTGCTGGTGGCAATTCAGCAGTTGCTAATCCTTGCCAAATTTGGGGCGCTCCAATAGTTGATGATGATGTTACTTTCTTTATGAATTCAGGGGTTACTAACAGTGATGGTTCAGAGTCATATATGTTTGGTAACTATTCTGAAAGAGATGTAGATGGCGGATTCTACTATCGTAATCCAGACGGCAGAAGCGGTGTTTTCACAATTGGTGATTACAGAGCCGTTGGTAATGTGGATGGAACATGTTCATACGGTACTGGTGCTTCTGGTCAAGTTGATCCTTCTAACTATGCTGTTAGAGATGCAATTATGGCTGACCCAAGCTGTTTCTTAATGAATGAGATTGCACCTGGCGGATATACCCCAAGGTTTATTGGTAACATTACAGATACCTCTCTAACTATCGGTAGAAGAGGCGATATCACTGATGGCTTCCTAAGTGGCCATTCATATGATCTAAGTGGATCAGTTGGTAGAAACGAAGCTGACTTTGGTCTTAACAACACCGTTAACCCTTCAATGGGTCCTGAAACTCCTCGTAATTTCTACACCGGTTCATACATTGAGTTAGAAAAAGTTTTCAATTTTGATTTAACAAGAGAAGTTGATTCTATGACTATCGCATATGGTGCAGAGTGGAGAGAGGAAACCTTCGAGGTTATTTCAGGTGAAGAAGCTTCATGGAAAGCAGGTAAATATGCATTACAAGGCTTTAATGTTGGCTCACATGGTTTTGCAGGATTTTCTCCTGATTCTCAAGGCGCCTTCACAAGAAGAAGTTATGGTTTATATGTTGATTTAGAAAATCAAGTTAGCGATGAGCTACTTCTTGGTGGGTCCTTTAGATATGAGGACTATACTTCATTTGGTGATACCAATGACTTTAAATTAAATGCAAGATATCAAGCTAATGAAACCACTGCACTGCGTTTTTCAACAAGTACTGGCTTTAGAGCTCCAACTCAGGGGCAAGTTAACGTAGTTAATACTCAAACTACGCTTGTTGATGGTCAGTTAACTCAGGCTCAAACTTTGCCTGGCTTTAAACTAGGTGCTGGACAACTTAAGCCTGAAGAAGCAACCAACACTTCATTTGGTATCGTTTATGATTCAGGAGATTTTTCTCTTACAGCTGACTTCTTTGTCATCGAGCTTGATGACAGGGTAGCACTTACAAGTAATGCAGCACCTACAGCTGCACAAGTAGCTGCAATGGGCGCTGCTGGAATTCCTAACCCAGAGCTAATCGGTCAAGTTAATTACTTTACTAATGACTTTGATACAGAAACAACTGGTTATGATCTTGTTGCTGTTTACAGTACTGAATTATTTGGAGCTGATGCTGACATAAGTGCTGCTTGGAACCACACAGAAACAGAAGTAACCAACTCTGGCGCTGTAACAGGTGCTTCTAAAGTAAGAAGATTAGAAGAGGGCCTACCTGAAGATAGAATGACTATTACTGTTGCTCAAACATGGAGCGATAAAGTTAGCTCATTTGTTCGTGCAAATATGTATGGTGAATATTATGCTGTTCACGCTGACTGGTTTGGTACAACTGCTGATGCTGAGTGGACTGTTGATGCTTCTGTGAGTGTTCAGTTGACAGATAACTTCAGTGTCTCAGCTGGTGTTCAAAACTTATTTGATACTGAAGCTCTTAAAATTGACGGTTCAGCTGGAGCTAAAGGCGAAGGTGTTCCTGGAAATGTTCTTGGGGGAATTTATTATGAAACTTCTCCTTATGGTATTGAAGGCGCTTTCTGGTATGTAAAAGCTGGATACAATTTCTAAAACAGGCTTTTAAATTAAAAAAGGGTGCTATTAAGCACCCTTTTTTTTGGATAAAAATTATGTTTTAGATATTTTAGCAATAAAGTACAGTCCTGATGAAACTGCAGGACCAATTCCAAAAGCAAAAATAACTGTCCCAATACCTATGGTGCCTCCTAGAGACCAGCCAATACTTATGACAGTTAGCTCTAAAAAAATTCGAACCCAAGCAATTGGCAGGCCTGTTACTCTTTGACAGCCTGTCATCAACCCATCTCTTGGACCTGGACCTAGATTCGCAATCAGATAAATTCCACTTGCGAGACCTACTAACAATGTTCCAAATACAACTTGCATTACTTTCATTGGATATTGCTCTGGATGAGGTAAATAAGGTAGAGAAAACTCAATTACTGCTGCAATAATGATGACATTCAATATCGTCCCAATGCCTGGTTGTTGTTTTAATGGGATCCAAAGCATAAGCACCCCCAGGCTCACCAAGAAAGTCAGAGCACCTATGGTTAAACCTGTTGTTATCGATAGACCCTCAGCCAAGACTGTCCATGGGCTCATTCCAGTAGATGCTGTAATAATTAATGATTCACCCAAGCCGAATAACAACAAACCAAAACATAAGAAAAGAACAGTTAATGGTTTTGGGCTAAAATTTAATGGTTTTTCTGAGCTCCATTTAGTCCTGGGCACAGATCTGATTGAAAAAATTTTCATTAGCAAGTTAGATTCAGTTTTCGATAGTTTAAGGTAAAGCAAACAAAAAGAATTGTTTATTTATAAAAATAAATTAGCGCCTGAAAATTCAAATATAATCTACTTAATGGATAAATCAGATGTTTCAAGAATTATAGAAATGGCTTGGGAGGATAGAACTCCCTTTGATGCTATAGAAGCTCAGTTTGGCTTAAATGAAAAAGCTGTTAAATGTTTGATGAGAGACAATTTAAAACCTTCATCTTATAAATCATGGCGAAAAAGAGTTCAAGGCAGATCAACAAAACATTTGGCCAAGAGAGGATTTAGTGTGGGTCGGCATAAGTCGTACGACCAAAATAAAATTTAATTTTTTAATGAAATTAATTTAGGCTAGAGTTTACTTTATTAAGCTTGTCTGAGCCTGGGCACAATTCCTGGTCAGAGAATTGGTTAAGAGGCGTATCAGCAATATTTAATATCTCTGCATGGTCTTTCACTTCAGGGTTTATATACAATAATCCAGTAAGTACTTTTCCATTTTTTTCAGCTTCATTTAAACTCTGAACCGCTAAGCCTTTATCAAGTGGATCATATTTTTTTGAAAGTTTTTCAAGAGTAAGTATTGCGCCATCATGCAGCGGAACATCTACTTTAGATCCCTCTTTATAGCTTGTCTTGATTTCTTGTCCAATTGGAACAAAATCAAGGCTTGATACTGATTCATTATGCTCTCTGATGTGATCATAGCTTTTTGTTGAACCTGCATGATTATTAAATGTTACACAGGGGGAGATAATATCTATCAATGAAAATCCTTTAAATTTCATAGCTGCTTTCAATAGAGGAACTAATTGATCTTTGTCCCCCGAAAAACTTCTACCAACAAATCCAGCTCCAAGTTGAATTGCCATTGCAGCAAGATCAATTGGAGCTAATACGTTTTCTTCTCCATATTTACTCTTTGATCCTTGGTCATTGGTTGCGGAAAATTGACCCTTAGTTAAACCATAGGTGCCATTATTTTCAACAATATAAGTAATATTAAGCTGCCTTCTAGCTGCATGCATAAACTGCCCTATGCCTATTCCTGCGGTATCACCATCTCCTGAGACGCCTAAATATAATAAGTCTTGATTCCCAAGATTTGCCCCGGTTGCGACTGATGGCATTCTGCCATGAACAGAATTAAAACCATGGGCCTGGTTTAAAAAATAAGAGGGTGATTTAGATGAGCACCCGATTCCTGAGAGTTTTGCAATTTGATCTGAGGCAAGGCTTAGATCATAGCAAGCTTCTATTACCGCAGCGCTAATAGAATCATGCCCACATCCAGCACATAGAGTTGAGATGGTTCCTTCATAATCTCTTCTTGTTAAACCAAGAGAATTTTTTTCAAGGTTGGGGTGATGATTAACAGGTTTGACGATATAGGTCATTTTATTTCCTCAGCAGTTTTAGAAAAATTTTTATCTGACAGAATTTCAATGATTGATTCTGAAATAAAATCAGCAGTAATTGGTGCACCATCAAAACATAAAACTGAAATAAATTTTTCTGGATTGATCTTTCCTTCCGAGAGCAACAGAGTTTTCATTTGTGCATCTCTATTTTGCTCAACAAGAAAAATAGATTCATGTTGCTCTATAAAATCCCACACTTCTGTACTAAACGGAAAAGATCTTATCCTCATTGCATCAATTGGAAAACCTGAAGCAGAAAGTTGATCAAGAGACTCTTGCATTGCTGCTTCTGTGCTACCAAAATAAATTAATCCCCTTGAGCTAGCATTTGTTTCTTGTTTGAAGATCGGTTTTGGTAGAAATTTATCAGCACCTTCAAATTTTTTTAAAATTCTTGAGAGGTTTCTTGCATTAACCTCTCCATCTTCAACATATCTTGCATATTCATCATGCGAGCTTCCCCTTGTAAAGTAGGCGCCTTTTTCAGGGTGCGTGCCGGGGAGAGTTCGAAATGGAATCCCATCTCCATCAACATCAAGATACCTACCCCATGATTCCATGTTATCTAGATCATCTTTGGACAAAACCTTTCCTCTATCAAACTTCTTAGCATCATCCCACTTAAATTCAGGACATGTCCAATCATTCATTCCTATATCCAGATCTGATAATACAAAAACAGGTGTCTGAAGACGGTCAGATATATCAAATGAGCCAGCTGCAAATTCAAAACATTCCTTTGGATCAGAGGGAATTAACATCACATGTTTAGTATCTCCATGTGAGGCATAGGCACATGACAGGATATCTGATTGCTGGGTTCGTGTTGGCATCCCAGTAGAGGGGCCACCTCTTTGAATATTAAAAATAACCACAGGAATTTCAGCAAAATATGCTAAACCTACAAATTCTGTCATGAGTGAAATTCCAGGACCGCTTGTTGCTGTAAAAGCTCTTGCACCATTCCAGTTTGCGCCAATTGCCATTCCAATTGATGCAAGCTCATCTTCGGCTTGCACAAAGGCAAATTTGTTTTTTCCAGTTTTCTCATCAACCCTAAATTGATCGCAATATTTTTTATAAGATTCTGCAAGCGATGTTGATGGAGTAATAGGATACCAAGCGCATACTGTTGCTCCGCCATAAACACAACCTAATCCTCCAGCATTATTTCCATTGGTGAGAATCATCCCATCAGTGAGATTTTTTTGATTAACTCTTATATCGCAAGCACCAACAAGATGTTTTTTTGCATAATTAAAACCCATCTCTAATGCCTGAACATTTGGTGCAATGAGTTTTTCTTTACCTTTAAATTGCTCCTCAATTAGCCCAATAAAAATATCTTTATCAATACTCATCAAGTACGATAAAGCTCCAACATATACTAGATTTTTAAATAACAGCCTGGTTTTAGGGTTTTTAAACTCGTCAACGCATAATGAAGTTAGCGGTACTTCAATAATATTTATGTCATCTCTATGGAATTCTCTTTTCCAAGATGAATCATATAAAAGATATCCTCCTGAATTAATCTCAGCAACATCTTGAGCATACGATTGGGGGTTCATCGCAACCATGAAATCTATTCCAGCCTTTCGCCCGAGATATCCTTTTTCACTTGCTCTTATTTCAAACCATGTTGGAAGACCTTGAATGTTGGATGGAAAAATATTTTTTGGGCTGACGGGAATTCCAGATCTAAATATTCCTTTTGCAAACATTTGATTTGCACTTGCAGAGCCTGAACCATTAACATTAGCAAACTTAATAACAAACTCATTGATTGATGCAAGTTTGCTCATGAGTATACCTTCGCTTCTTCATATAGAAATGTTTGCATGTCCCAAGCACCAGTAGGACATCTCTCTGCACACAAACCGCAATGCAAGCAAACATCTTCGTCTTTAATCATAGTTCTCTTGGTTGGTAAGATCTTAGAAATCAATAAATCTTGCTCAATGTTTAAAGCTGGAATTCTGGTATTTTGCCTCACTTCATCTTCGGGACCATTAAACATGAAATTAATACAATCCGTAGGGCAAATATCGACACAAGCATCACACTCAATGCACAAACTTTCAGAAAACACAGTTTGCACATCACAATTCAAGCATCTTTGAGCCTCTTCCATAGCAAGGCTTGGATCAAAACCTTTCTCAACTTCAATTTTTAAACTTTTTAATGCGGTGTCTTGATCTGCTTTAGGTACTAGAAATCTTTTAGCTTGAGAGATGTCATTATCATAAGACCATTCATGCAGCCCCATTTTTTGACTCACTAAATTGGTACCAGGAGATGGTCTGTCATTAATATCCTCGTTTTGACAAAACTTATGAATTGAAATTGCTGCCTGATGTCCATGCGCTGCAGCCCAAATTATATTTTCAGGCCCCCAAGCGGCATCTCCACCAAAGAAGACTTTTGGATGAGAGGATTGAAAAGTAGTAGGGTTAACAACGGGCATATCCCATTCTCCAAATTCTAGGCCAATATCTCTCTCTATCCATTCAAAGGAATTATCTTGGCCAATAGCTACTAATACATCATCACACTCAAGCATCACCGGATCCTCGCTTGTTGGTACCAGCGATCGATTTCCCTTTTTATCAAATACAGCTTCAACTTTCTGAAATTCCATTCCAACCAGTCTCCCAGCCTCGTGAATAAATTTTTTAGGAACATGATTCTCAAGAATTGGAATATTTTCTTCCATTGCATCTTCAATCTCCCATTCAGATGCTTTCATTTGTGAGAAGGGGCTTCTGACAACAACTTTTACGTCCTCTGCACCCAATCTTAAAGAAGATCTGCAGCAATCCATTGCAGTGTTTCCACCTCCCAAAACAATGACTTTTTTTCCAATAGAGTCAATATGCTCAAAGGCAATGCTGGTTAAAAAGTCTATGCCAATATGAATATTAGCCTCAGCCTCTTTTCGGCCTTCAATGTTTAAATCTTTTCCTTTTGGGGCACCGGTCCCAACAAAAACCGCATCAAAATCTTCCTTTAAAAAATCTTTAAGACTGGTGATTTCAGAATTGAATTTTGTCTTTAATCCCATATTAAGAATCTGATCAACTTCAGCATCTAAGACTTCAACCGGAAGCCTGAATGATGGAATATTTGTTCGCATCAAACCTCCAGCCTGAGGATCTTTTTCAAATAGAGTACATTCGTATCCCATGACAATCAGATCCCTTGCTACAGTTAGGGATGCGGGCCCGCCACCTATAAGAGCAATTTTTTTTCCATTGCTTTTTTCAGGAGCTTTAGGCAATAGATCTGAAACATCATCCTTAAAATCAGCTGCAACTCTTTTTAGTCTGCATATGGCAACAGGTTTTTCATGAGTTCTGGTTCTTCTACATGCTGGTTCACATGGTCTGTCACATGTTCGACCGAGGATTCCAGGAAATACATTTGACTCCCAATTAATCATGTAGGCTTCTGTATATTCGTTTTGGGATATTTTTCTAATGTACTCTGGAACAGGTGTATGAGCAGGGCATGCATACTGACAATCCACGACTTTATGATAATACTGTGGATCAGATGTATCTGTAACTGGCATAAATGTTTTAATTGAATTTTTCCCGTTTGAATCTTTAAGGTTTTCTTTTGCGGCAAATATCTGAGATTTAAAATCAGCTACTACTGCTTCTCTAAGTTTTTGAGCCTCAGATAATTCATGAGTGTGCAAAGAAGTTCTTAGATCAAAACCCAACTCTTTGCGAAGATCTTTTGGGACAGCAACTTTTACCCAATAGGTATTGTGTCTTTTGAATAAGTACTTTGTATCCATATAATTTGGCTCCCCTCCAAATTAGCTATAAGGTACAGGAAAAATCCTTATCTTATAGGAATCTCTAAGTTCACAATAAACATATAATTGACAATATGCAACTTAATATCTGAGTATTTTTTTACCTTTAAGCAGGAAAGTTTATGTGCTATAAATATAGTTCTTTAATATCAAGTAAATGCAGTTTTCAATTATTCTTAAAGTTTTTAGTTTCCTTGCATTATTTTGTCTTAGTGCATGCCAAACCAAAGAATTAACTCCTTTTCAAGAAGCAAAAAACCCATATGCACACCTTGGCGTTGAAGGTTATATGGGCGCAGCCATGACCTCATGTTTAGGAATGGCACCTCAGGGCCCACCTATAGTAAGGAAGAAAGATGGCGCCACGGTGGTCCCTGATGATCATTCGCCTGAACAATCTGGTTATTTTGATTGTGTTGATAGTGAAGTTTCTAAGAGCGAATATCGCATCAAAAAAGATTCAGATTGATTTGAAATTTGTAATTAACTAAATTTTATTTAATCCACGATTCACAGACTTCAAAAGATCCTCGGTGTTTTCCAATCCCGCAGAAATTCTAATTAAACTTTCTGATATACCAATTTCTTTTTTTTGATCCGGAGTAAGATTTCCATGTGTCATAGTGTATGGATGACTTACAAGGCTCTCAAACCCCCCAAGAGATGCTGCAAGGGGAAGAATGCTCATTCCTTCAATGAAATTTTTAACTCCTTCTAAATCACCCAATATTTCAAAGCTGAGCATTCCACCAAAACCATTTTGTTGTTTTTTTGCTATTGCATGTGATGGGTGACTTGGTAAGCCTGGATAATAAATCTTATTTATCTTTGGATGTGTGGATATAAGCTCTACAATTGCTGTAGCATTTTTTTCATGTTTCTCCATTCTAATACCAAGAGTTCTAAGTCCCCTCAAAGTTAAATAACTATCAAATGGTGATCCGGTAATGCCTAAAGCATTTGCCCAAAACTTTAGTTTCGATAAAATCTCATGATCATTTGTTATTAATGCTCCACCTATAACATCGGAATGACCATTAATATATTTTGTTGTTGAATGCATGACAATATCTGCGCCGAGTTTAAGTGGGTTTTGTAAAAATGGAGATAGAAAAGTATTATCGACTACTACCAGCGCGTTACATGCTTTAGCTTCTTTTGATATTTTTTTAATATCCACAGTCTGTAATAAAGGATTCGATGGCGTTTCTACCCATATCAAGTCTGGATTAATTTCAGCAATAGTTTTTTTGCAGAAGGATTCTTCACCTTGATTGATAAAATAAGCATCTAGTATTCCTTTTTTAGCCAAAGATGAAAAAAGTCTATGTGTTCCACCATAACAATCATGAGGAAGAATCACTTTGCTATTAATATTTAAAATATT
The DNA here is from genome assembly GCA_902593675.1 of uncultured SAR86 cluster bacterium. Lineage (GTDB taxonomy): Bacteria > Pseudomonadota > Gammaproteobacteria > Magnimaribacterales > D2472 > D2472. Next base: position 49,137 of record CACJJI010000002.1, on the reverse strand, counting down.
TGCTACTAGACTAATAGCTGCCATTCCTGAGCTTAGTATTTCACCGCCTACACCATTCTCAAGTTGTGTTAAAGCATTGATTAAATGATCTCTGCTTGGATTTGTTTCTCTTGTATATTCATATTCTTGCTCTTTACCAAGTTCTTGGTATTCAAAGTTTGAGGAGAGATATATAGGAGGAACAATTGATCCATGATGTGCATCAGTTCCAATCCCAGTTTTGGCAGCAATAGTTTCTTTTTTAAATTTTTTCATGTATTTATTGAAGCATTAATCATCAGACCTTAAAAGTAAATTATGTTATGGTTTTTCAATGCCGCTAGTTAATCCAATAGATATTTCAGATCAAAGTGTTAAAGAATTAGTAAAGTTTTTTAATGAAACGTTGGGCTTTTGCCCAAACTCTGTTCTAACCATGCAAAGAAGACCAAGCATTGCAAAAGCATTTATAGAGCTAAACATGGCTGTAATGGAGAACCATGGTCAGTTAACCTCAGAATTCAAACGCTTAATTGCCTTTGTGAGCAGTAATACTGCTGGATGCAGATATTGTCAGGCACATACTATTAGAGCTGCAGAGCGATATGGTTCGACATCTGAGAGACTTGAGCATGTTTGGGATTTTAAGAATCAAGATTTTTTTACAGATGCTGAAAAAGCAGCTTTACAGTTCTCGCAAGAGGCCAGCATGGTTCCTGTAAATGTAGCCAAGGAAACTGAACAGCAATTACATTTATATTGGTCCGATGATGATATTGTTGAAATCATGGGTGTCATTGCATTGTTTGGTTATTTAAATAGATGGAATGATGTTATGGCAACATCTTTGGAAGAAAATGCAATAAATTCAGGCAATGATCTGTTGAACGGTATAGCCTGGAATCCAGGAAAACATATTTAGTCAGGGTAAATGAATCCTTAAAAATAAGTAATCAAGCGGGGTATTTCTTTTTTTATATTCTCGTATAATCCCCTCAATTACGCTCATCATGAATAAAGAAAAACTTAGAAACATTGCTATCATCGCCCATGTTGATCATGGAAAAACGACTTTAGTTGATAAGTTATTGCAGCAATCCGGCACTTTGGATCGAAAAAATATGGCAACTGAGAGGATCATGGATTCTAATGATCAAGAAAAGGAAAGGGGTATTACAATTCTCGCTAAAAATACTGCCATTAATTGGAAAGATCACAGAATTAACATCGTTGATACCCCAGGGCATGCCGATTTTGGTGGAGAGGTTGAAAGAGTTCTTTCGATGGTTGATTCAGTTTTACTGTTGGTTGATGCTGTAGATGGGCCCATGCCCCAAACTAGATTTGTTACCCAAAAGGCATTTGAAAAAGGATTGCATCCAATCTTAGTAATTAATAAAGTCGATCGTCCAGAAGCAAGACCTCATTGGGTCCTCGATCAAGTATTTGAGTTATTTGATAATCTTGGAGCAACTGATGAGCAGTTAGATTTTTCTGTTATTTATGCCTCAGCTATTAATGGATTAGCAGGGCATGAGCCAGATGAGTTAGCCGAAGATATGACGCCTTTATTGGACATGATTACTGAAAAAGTTAATGCTCCAGATGTTGATCAAAATGCCCCATTTCGGATGCAGATTTCAGCTTTGGACAGTAATAGCTATGTTGGAGTTATAGGCATTGGCAGAATTACAGGGGGGATAGTTAAACCAAATGATCGCGTGGTTGTAGTTAATAAAGATAGAGTTGAGCGAAAAGCTAAAATTCTTCAAGTGCTTGGGCATCATGGGCTTGAAAGAGTTGAAACAGAAGAAGCAAAAGCAGGTGATATTGTTTGCATCACAGGAGTAGAAGCATTAAATATCTCTGACACTTTGTGTGATCCTGAGCATATCAACCCTTTGCCAGAATTATCTGTTGATGAGCCAACAGTAAGTATGGTCTTTCAGGTCAATGATTCTCCTTTTTGTGGGAAAGAAGGCAAATACGTAACTTCGAGAAACATTAAAGATCGATTGAATCAAGAGCTAATGCACAATGTTGCTTTGAGGGTTGAAGAGGGTGAAAGCCCTGATCAGTTTAAAGTTTCAGGACGAGGCGAATTACATCTCTCAGTGTTGATTGAAACTATGCGCAGGGAAAATTATGAATTAGCTGTTTCTAAACCCCAGGTTATTCAAAAAGAGGTTGGAGAAGAAATTCATGAGCCATATGAAGTTGTTGTAATTGATATTCAAGAAGAACATCAAGGAGCAATAATGGAAGAGATGGGTAACAGAAAAGCGGATTTACAATCACTTGTGATAACAGAAAATGGTCGAATGCGTCTTGAATTCATGGCTCCATCAAGGGGCCTTATTGGTTTCCGTTCACAATTTCTTACTTTAACCAGTGGTAGTGGAATTTTAACCAGTGTTTTTGATCATTATGGATTAGCTAAAAAGGGTGAGATTGCTACTCGCCAAAATGGTGTAATGGTCTCAATGATTACTGGCAAAACTTTAGCCTATGCATTGTTTAATCTTCAAAATAGAGGCCGTATGTTTGTTGGTCATGGGCTTGAAATATACAAAGGTCAAATAGTCGGATTGCATTCTAGGGATAATGATTTACCCGTTAATCCAACCAAGGCAAAGCAATTAACTAATATTAGAGCAGCTGGTACAGACGAGAATCTCATTTTAACTCCACACATTCAACATACTCTGGAGCAAGCGCTAGAGTTTATTGAGGATGACGAGCTGGTTGAGGTTACTCCAGCAAGCATTAGATTAAGAAAAAAAATTATTAGATAAAATAACTCTCTATCAAAGACTGTCTCTTTAGCTCAATAACCCGTAATATTAGAAGTAAATAACTTACTGAGCCACCGGGAATCTTTGATGCTTTATTTTACATTTGCATTTCTTGTTTTAGCTTCTCTCTATATAGGTAACGCGGCTTTATCTATATTTGCTGGGATCCTTTTTGCATACTTTTTAAAGCCTCCAACAACATTTATTACGCGGCGTGTTGGGACTATGCCATTGCAGATTGGTATTGTCTTATTAGGAGCAACGATTAGTTTGCCATATGCATTAGCTGTTAGCTCAGTATATTTACCTTGGATTGCGCTTTTTGTAATTGCTTCATTTGTTGTAGGGCTGATGCTTGGTAAGCTTCTTGGAATTCATCATCGAGTGGCATTTCTACTCTCATCAGGAGCAGCTATTTGTGGAGGAACTGCTATGGCAGCTGTTGCGCCAATCATAAAGGCAAAACCCCAAGAGTTACTGATCGCAATGACTATTATTTTTTTATTAAATGCTGTTGCAATTATTGTATTTCCTCTTGTTGGTAATTATTTAGAAATGAATAATTTTGAGTTTGGCGCATGGGCTGCGCTTGCCATTCATGATACAGGCTCAGTGATTGGTTCAGCTCTAACTTTTAGCAATGAGTCTGCTGAAGTTGCAGCCACATTAAAATTAGGAAGAACTATATGGCTCATACCATTAATACTCATTACAAATTGGATTTTTAATAAGCGTGCTCAAGCAACGAAATTTCCTAGATTTATACTATTTTTTATTTTAGCTATTGCTGCTAATACCGTGTTTACTTTTAATGAGCAGATGATCAATATTCTCCAAATATCTAGCCAGGCTTTTCTATTATTTGGTTTATTTTGTATTGGCAGTCAATTTGATCCTAATGAGCTCAATTCGATAAGCGGCAAACCATTAGTATTAGCACTTATGTTATGGGCTCTTGTCATCCCTTCCGCATATTTTTTAGTTAAATATTTTTAATAACATTTAAGTTAAGATAATCTTTGATTATGCATTTTAATGCGGGGGATAAATGAAAAATTTTGAAAACAAGGTAGCTGTAATAACCGGTGCGGGCAGTGGCATAGGTCGGGGTATCGCTGAAATTTCAGCTACTTATAAAATGCAATTAGTTTTAGCTGATGTGGATGAAAAGGGGCTAAATGAAACTCTTGATTTGGTAAAAAGCAAAGGTGTTGAGGCTATAGCCAGAGTTACTGATGTAAGTAATTTAGATGAAGTTGAAAACCTAGCAAGTCAAACTTTTGAAACCTTTCAAAATTGCCACCTACTTTTTAATAATGCTGGAGTACTAGGGCCAGCTCCTTTAAGTCAGGTCAATCGTGAGATGTACGACTGGCTGATTAACATTAATTTAGGCGGTTGTTTTAATGGGGTGCATGCTTTTTTGCCAAAAATGCAGTCTTCTAGTGAGGAAGGTCATATCATCGCGACTTGTTCTACCTCAGGCTTTATAGCCTATCCAATGTTAGGGCTTTATTCAGCTTCTAAATTTGGCATCCGAGGATTGATGACATCTTTGAGGGCTGAATTAACTGGTTCAAATATTGATGTCAGTATTGTTTGCCCTGGAGAGGTAACAACCAATATTGTAAATAGCACATATGATGATTCTTCAAATCAGGAGGTCAAATCAGCAGCAAAAAATTCAGAGCATGATCCCAAAGCACTGTTAGAAGTTGCAGCCGAGGATGCGCAAAATACTTTTCCAATATCTCCTCTTGAGGCAGCACAAGCAATTTTTGCTGGAATTGAAAATAAAGATTTTTATATCTTTACTCACAAAGGATATAAACGTCAGCTAGAAGAAATCTCTGATGAATATCTTCAAGCATTTGAACAGTCAATGTTTCAATAATTAATGATGTTAAATAAAATTTTAATTGGGATTTTTGTAGCTATTTTTTTCGCTGCCATTATTTATATTCCCAAAGCATTAAGGGTCTATAACGTTGTGCATTTATTTGACGAGGATAAGATTGTCAAAAATTTTATCAATATGGATAAAATTTTTCCAACCACTCCTATTAAATCTTCAGGCAAACCTCATATTTTTCAAACTAGAGACTTTGAACTTCCTCCATCCTATTCAATGGACGGGAAAGATTACGATATGGTTGAAGCATTAGATTACTTTAGAACAGATGGCTTGATTGTTTTGCACAAAGGTGATTTGCTCTATGAAAATTATTGGCAAGGCAATTCAAAAGATCAGCCTCATATATCTTGGTCAGTTGCTAAGTCATTTCTTTCAGCATTAATTGGAATTGCCTACCATGATGGTCTTATTGCGGACTTAAATGACCCAATTACTAAGTATCTAGGTGATTTTAAAAATACAGGATATGAAAATGTACCAATTAAGGATATTTTGCAAATGTCGTCCGGGATTATATTTAATGAGGATTATGGAGACTATAACTCAGATATAAATAAATTTGCCCGAGCTTTAGCTCAAGGCACATCAATGCGAGATTTTGCTAAGGATTTAAAAAATGGAAAGGAGCCTGGCACGTTTAATCACTATGTAAGCATTGATACCCAAATGTTAGCAATGCTCCTAGAGGAGGTGACAGGACAAACAGTTGCAAAGAATCTTCAGGAAAAAATTTGGACTAAAATCGGCATGGAGCACGATGCATATTACATGGTTGATGATACTGGGGCTGCATGGGCCCTAGGTGGGTTGAATGCTACATTGCGAGATTATGCAAAATTTGGCCAACTGTATCTGAATAATGGAAAATGGGGTAATCAACAAATAGTTCCAGAAGAATGGGTTCATGCCTCTCATAAACCTGACGGACCTCATCTTCAACCAGGTGAAAATGATATGTCTTCAAGTCCATGGGGTTATGGTTATCAATGGTGGGTTCCTGGTTTTCCCTCTTCTGATTATTTGGCTTCAGGAATTTATAATCAGTACATTTATATTGATCCGGTGACTGATGTAGTAATTGCTAAAACTTCATCAAATTATAAATTCAACCAAGAGCGCCAGTACTCCAAAGATGCACATGTTGCAATGTTTAGAGCTATTGCTGCAGCTGTGATTCATACTCCATAAAAATGATTAAACATTTCTTTCTTTCATTGTTGTTTATTTTTTCATTTGAAGCCAATGGATGGTGGGATAAGGGTCATCAAATGGTGTGTGATGAAGCTTATAAATTACTTACACCTGAAGCAAAAAAATCATTGGACCCATTGATTGAGGAGCATGGATCCTTTGGAGTTGCCTGTCTTTGGCCTGATTGGGTTAAAAATGAAGATAGAAAAGATACCAGATCATGGCATTACATCAATTTACCTGACTCAGAGCAAAACACATATAAGGCCACATGCCCAAAAAATGGATGTCTGATTTATGCTTTCCATAAACAAATGAAGGTTTTAACCAATTTCACTGAACCATTTCGTGACAGAGCCGAGGCTCTTTGGTTTATAGGGCATTTTGTTGGAGATGCTCATCAGCCCATGCATGTAGGCTTTCCTGAAGATAGAGGAGGCAATGACCATAAACTTATACTACCTGATGGCACTGAAACTAATATGCATAGTGTTTGGGATGGGGAGATTATTGAGCATATGGATTCTTTGCATGGCGAAGAATATCTGTTGAAAAATGTTTCTAAGAAAATATATGAATTTTTAAACCACCCTCAGTCTTTGGAATTTGAATCTTGGGCTCAAGAAAGTCGGGATATTGCAATGCAAAAATCTGTAGGTTACCGCAACAATGAGTTAAAGCTTGTTACAAATAGATACATGGAAAGTCACTTTCAAACTGTCCATGAGAGAATTGCTTTAGGAGCAATTAGGCTCAGTCAAACTTTAAATAACATCTATCAGGAGAGTAATTAATCATTGGATATTCGGCGATTTTTTAAATATCTCACTCCAGCCAAAAAAACAAAGTTAGTTTTATCTTTTGATGGGGGTGGTGTGCGGGCAATTGCAGCGGTTGTTTTTCTTAAGCAATTAGAAGTTGCCTCAGGGAAGAAAATTTTTGATATATTTGATTTTTTTATTGGTACCAGCGCTGGAGGTATTAATGCATTAAATTTTGCTGGTTTAGAAGCAACCAGTTTGGAATTAGAGGAATTTTGGTCAAAAGAAAATTTAGCTAAAACAATGACTAAATCATTTTGGGATAATGCTTCTTTCCTGCAAACAAAGCCTAAATATGACGGAAAAGGGAAACGTAAATTATTGTTAGAATACTTCCACGATAAATCCCTTGGGGAAGCCAAGAAGCCTGTTGTCGTTTTAGCTTACGATGTTGAGAATAGAAAGCCTCGTTTATTGAGTTCATATGATTCTCCTGGAATCAAAATGGTTAGTGCAGCAAGTGCAACTAGCGCCGCACCAATTTATTACTCAACACAAGAGATTGATGATGGCACTTGGTTGATTGATGGCGGTATCGTTGCTAATAACCCCTCTTTAATAGGTTACTCGGAAGCAAGAAAAATTTTTCCAGGCTGCAAAATCAAAGTCCTTAGTATTGGGACAGGACTCAATAGAAGAAAAATTAATGGACCAAGTTCAGCTAAATGGGGAGCCTTAAATTGGTTTCGTCATGATATTTTAGGGATTATGCTTGAATCTAGTATGTTTGATGAAATAGCTCGGGATTTAATGGCTAAAGATTATCTAAGAGTCAACTCATCTACTGGCTTGGTTAATCGAAGGATGGATGATACTTCTGATGCCAACTTGGAGCGCATCCATCTTATGGGAATGGAATGGTGGTCTGAATTTGGTCAAGATGCCATTGATTTTTTAAATGTTTAATATATTAAGTTTTATCAAGAAAAATACTGTACACTTCGTTTTTTATTTTCATTAAGAAGGAATTTTATGAATATTTATGTTGGAAACCTCCCTTGGAGTATCGATGATGCAAGCCTGGAACAACTTTTCGCTGAGCATGGCACAATTACATCTGCTAAAGTTATCACCGATCGTCAAACTAATCGCTCCCGTGGGTTCGGTTTTGTTGAAATGTCTGATGGTGGAGAGAACGCCATCCAAGCATTAAACGATGCTGAAGTTGAAGGCAGAAAATTAGTAGTTAACGAGTCTCGTCCTAGAGATTAATCTATGAGTTACCTGGGCCTGGTTGGATTATTTGGTCTTATCGGTCTAACAGGTCTTCTTAATAAAGTTCATCCAAGTCAACCTGGTGGCTCAATTCGATTATTGGGCCTGCTAGGTTTTTTAGGCTTGGCTGGATTTTGGATTCCATCCCTTGGTGCCTGTGGTGCATTTGGAGCTTTGGGGGTATGGAATCATCAAAATTCTTCAATTGCCCGGTTGTCTTTTCTTGGGTGGCTGGGGATAATTGGAGTTATTCAAACAATTAGTTATTATTTTTAAATGGTGACTCACATGAAAAAGATTTTTCAAATTTTAGGACTTTTAATAATTACAGGATCTTTTTCTACTTTCTCTCATACTGCGCAAAACAGTGATGCTTTGCTTGATGCTATAAATAACCCAGAAAGAAATAGCAAATATTCAGCAAGGGATAATTTTAGAAACCCCTACGAAACACTTTCTTTTTTTAAAATTAAGCCTACTATGAATGTCTTAGAATTGGCTGCTGGAGGAGGTTGGTATAGTGAGATTCTTGCTCCTTATCTCAAAGAGAATGGCCAGTTGTCTGTAACTCACTATAATCCCGAAGGTAGTGGTTACTATAAACGTTCTAGGGATGCTTACGATAAAAAGGTTTCATCAAACCCATTGTTTGATGGAGTACAAGTAATTACAGCTGAGACACCTCCAATCAAACCATTTACGAAACCTGAAACTCAGGATTTGGTTGTTACTTTTAGAAATCTTCATAATTGGTTGGCACGTGATGCCATGAAGTCTGTAATGCAAGAAGCATACAATTCCTTAAAGATAGGTGGGCATTTTGGGGTCGTGGAGCATCGTGCGCCAGAGGGTTCAAGTATGGAGTTTATGAAAACAAGCGGATATGTCTCTCAATCGCTTGCTATAGAAACTGCATTAGAGGTTGGATTCAAGTTAATTGCTACATCCGAAGTGAATGCAAATCCAAAGGATACAGCTGATCATCCAAAAGGGGTTTGGACTTTGCCTCCTTCATACCGTCTAAAAGATAAAGACAGATCTAAGTATGAAAACATAGGCGAATCAGACAGAATGACCTTGCTTTTCAAAAAGTAAAACTCTTTTATATCAGGGGTTATAAAACGTTTTCTTTCTTATAAATTTACCATTCAACAACACATAAGTAATAAAGAATTAAGTCTAATTTTAGGACGTTTTTTGCTTAACTTTTAAAGCTTGACAACCTTGTCAATTTATTGATAATCCTAAAGTAGATATATCTAATTTTGGGGAAAAATCATGAAATTTATCAAACTATTCTTATTGGTATTACCTTTTGTGGTAATGGCAGACAACCCTGTAGTTCCTATGGACGTAGATTCTGCAGATCAAAATTCTACTGAATCAGTGCAAGCTCAGGCTCAAGAAAGATTGGTTGAAGTTGCTCAATACGAGTCTTCAACTTCATACTCAGATTCTGAGGGTATTGAAGATGTCATAGTCACGGCTACTAGAAGAGAAACCAACATCATGGAAACACCTATAGCTGTTTCTGCAGTGTCTCAAGAAGAGCTCACAAAATATGGCATCAGTAACATTAAAGACTTAAGTTACTCATTGCCTGGTTTATCGATTCAAAATATGACTGATACCTCAGCTCCAATAATTACTTTGCGAGGTGTTCGCTCAAATAATGTAACAGAAGTTGGCGATCCTGCTGTTGGTATCCATGTAGATGGGCTTTATGTTGCAAGGCCACAAGCAGCTGCAGCTTTAATGTTTGATTTAGAAAGAGCTGAATTATCAAGAGGTCCACAAGGAACACTGTATGGAAGAAACTCCATTGTTGGATCATTGAACATTATTACTGCTAAACCAAATTTAGATACTCAAGGAGGCTCTATCACTGTCAATGCAGGTAGATTCAATGAGCAAGGAGTGCAAGGGCATTACAATTTACCAATTAGTGATAGATTCGCAGTTAGATTAGCTTTTTCAGATCAAACTAAAGATTCATATTTAAATGGTTATTATGACGGCTCACAGCCTGATCACAGGTTTTTATCCCAAAGTGTCAGAGAGCAAATAGCTGCTGGTGGAGTAATCACTGATCAAAGCCAGAAATCTACAAACACAGATCATGCTTGGTATTGGGGTTGTCAATCTTGGCAAGCAGGCTGTTGGGCTGATCCAGGCTGGCAAATCGGAGTTCCATTCGCAACAAAAGTTAAAGCAGATCCATCAGATTTTTATAACAATGTTGATAATCATGCCTATCGCTTGAGTGCTTTATATGTAATAGATGATACAAGTGATTTAAATGTTCAATATGAAGTCTTCCAAGATGATGGTGCTGGATGGCAGAACACTTATTCATGCGAAATGATGGCTAAGAGAAGCGGTAAAACAATGGGAGATCCTGCTGTTTATCCTGCAAATACATGTAAAGATATTCAAGGAACTGAAAATAGATACACATCATATGTGAATGTTCCTGGTATCTTGGATATAGAGATTGAGTCAATTAGAGCTATTTATAATAAAGACCTAGGTGATTATGATTTGAAAGTGAAGGTTGGTAGACAAAATCTCACTCAATACTCTCAATGGGATACAGATGGCGGAGCTAACTATGCTTATGATATGGCTTTTGTTATCGAAGACTACACTGCTGAATCAACTGTTGTAGATATTGAATTAAGTAATAAATCAGATGATCTCGCATGGGTTATCGGTGCTTTCTATATGGAAGAGGATAACGATATGCTTGCTTATTTCCATGCAACGCTTAATGGAGATAACATTTTTGATCAGCCAAACAGAGTAATTGAAGCTAAAGCTTTATTTGGACAAGCTACATATGCTATTAGTGATGACTTATTCTTTACTTTCGGCGCAAGGTATACCGAAGAAGAGAAATCAGATGTTGGCGGCAAGAATTATGAATGTTCCGTCTGGAATAGCTGTTACACAAGCACTGAGATATGGGGTAATAGATTCCAATGGTTGCCGCAACTGAACGCATTAGCTCCAAACTTTCATGTAGCAGGCGGACTTTATGCTGGTGTGAATTGCGAAGCTGGAGGCGGCCCTTACGGTGGCGGCCCATACTTTGGTGGAACTGGATGTATGGTTCAAACCACATCAAATGATGTAGCTAAAACCTACCATAATTTTGATTGGAGAATTGGCCTTGATTACGATCTTTCAGATCAAGCTTTTGTGTATGGTTACTTAGCTACAGGATATAAAGCAGGCAGCATTACCGATGTTTATGTTAGAGGTGCTGATACATTGCATCCAGAAGGACCTGGTTCAGTAGTTAATACATCCTATGGCCCAGAAGATGCATTAACTTTTGAGATGGGTTATAAAGCTTCGTATCTAGAAAACAGATTGAAGATTGCATTAAATTACTATCAAACTCAATATGATGGTAAACAGTTCACTGGAAATGTTCCAGTAGATTCAAGAAATGCTCAAGAGTATGATCGCGAAACAGGCGGCCTAGTAGATGTTGTTCAAATAATTACTATTTGGGGAACTCAAAACTTTGGTAAGCAAGAAATGAGCGGAGTAGAGTTTGAATTTGATTACATTCCATACGAGGGTGGTAAGCTAAGCGGATGGGTCACTCAAATGGACTCAGAAGTTACTTCTGATTTCATTACTCAATGGTACTATGGACAAGATGCTCAATTTGGAAGACCTGATTATGGCGCTTCAATTGCCAATGTTCCTGAAAATGCAGTTAATTTAAAGGGTAATGAGACTCCTTACTCTCCTAATTTAGCTTTCACAATTAGATATGAGCACACATTTAACCTAGGAACCATGGGAACTTTGGCTCCATCTATTAATTATCATTGGCAGTCTGAGGATTATTTAACAATCTGGAATGCAGACAAGCATGTAAACGATCCAGGCGGTTATGGAACAGGTGTTGGTGATAGTTTTGTTGATCTTCCCGGATATTTTCAAGATCCAGTGGACGAATTTGGAGATCAAAGAGGAAGTTGGGATATGGTTGACTTAACTCTTACATATAAGCCTGCTGGAGAATCATCATACTATGTGCAAGCCTATGCATATAATGTAACTGATGAAGAAGTGGCTTGGTTTAGAGGAGTTGAGGCTGGTAACCCAAGAGGAGCATATTCTGCTCCGTCTCAATATGGAATCAGAATCGGTTACTTCTGGTAAAAACTAGATAAGATAAAAAGGAGGGTCTTGCCCTCCTTTTTTTTGATAAAATCAATCCATGAAATTCTACCAAGTTATTTTTGCTTTATTGTTTCTTTTTGCTTGCTCTGAATCAGTTCAAATTGAACAAACCTATCAAACTGAAAAGATCAAATATAATTCTAAAAACATCTTGGGTTTTGAAAATTTATTTGGTAGCGGTCTAGAAACCCAAGAAGATGTAGAGGTATTTGGAGTTTTACATTTTCCTGATAATTATAACTCGCTTAAAAAATATCCAGCTGTAGTAGCTTCTCATGGCTCATCAAACTGGAGAGCTCATCATTTAAAATACATTGAACAAATTCGGCAAGCTGGTTTTATTGTTTTTGCTATGCATCCTTTTGATTCCAGGGGAGTAAATAGTACAGTTGGTAACCAAATAAATGTTACAAGCGAAACTGTAATTTACGATATGGCGATGAGTCTAAATTTATTATGGGATGACCAAAGAATTGATAATCAAAAGATATATGCAGCAGGATGGAGTCTGGGCGGAACAGCTGCTTTGTTTAATGGATGGATGCCTCTTCAGACCTCTCTCAACAAGAATGGAGCATCATTTGCTGGATATTTAATGTGGTATCCAGGATGTTTAGCCTTGCCTGATTTAAATGAGTGGGATAAAGATTTAATGCAAATTTATATTGGTGAAGAGGATAATTGGACACCCCCGCAACCATGCAGGGAATTAGTTGCAGATATTAATTCTCAAGGAGGAAATGCTTTCATAGAGATCTATCCTAATTCTTTTCACTCTTTTGATGGTCCGCAACCTCTCAGGCTTATACCAGACGCTTATAGTTGGGCTGAGTGTAAATTAAAGCTTAATGCTGAAACCATGAAAGTCTACGACCCAAGTAATACATTGCTAGATTTTTCTGATCCAAAGCTTAGAAGGGCAGCTTATGAAAGTTGTGCAAAAAAGGGAGAGGTTATGGCAGGAGCCAGTCCAGAATATAAAAATGCTGCCCACGACCATCTTGCTACTTTATTACCTAAATTAGATTAGTCTGAGAATTCCTTCCAGTCTCTAAAACCGCCTTCAAGATTCTGGACATTTTTAAATCCAAGCTCAATTAAAGTTCTTCCAGCTAGAGAAGCTCTGCTGCCTCCACCGCAGTAAACCACAATCGGAGTATCAGAACTTAAACCTTGGCTATCATTGGAGGGGGAGAGCTTCATTTCAATTAAACCCCTAGGAATATTTACAGCATTAGGAATAGCTCCCGTTTCCTCAATCTCAGTTCCTTCTCGCACATCTATGACAAAATAATTGTTAAAGTTTTGCATAAAACTCTCACAAGAAATTTTAGGAACTATAGTGTGGGCTTCGGCAATTAATTCCTTGAGCGTCATTAAGATATTATCTTTTGAATTAAAGTTTTTCGCAATGCAAGTAAATTGGCATAGTAATTGCATCTATATGAATAAGTTCACATGATTGTTGCAACCTTTTTGTTGTAAACATATTATGATGAGCATCAATGTTTACACTGTAAACATTATAACTAATATGTATAAATATAAATCACAATATCAAGGAAACTTATAATGAAAAAACTACTACTAGCATTATCGCTTATTACACTTCCATCACTAGCAAGTGCCGAACTCGCAATCCAAGACGGTTATTCAATTCAAGGAAAAATATTTGCAGTTAAAACCGCAAAGAAATATTCCTCAGTTGAAGGTTGTACAAAAATAGCACTTTCAAAGTCCAAGGTTGCTGGATTTACATTTGAATCTAAGTCTCAAAAATGCACTCTGTATAAAAAGGTTAGATCTTTAAAAGCCAAAACTGGTTTCGTTTCCGGCACTAAGTAAGAGAAGCTTTGTTGATATAAGGGGGCTTTATGCTCCCTTTTTTGTTGTTATGTCCTATAATCACACGCGATGAAGTAACTTTAATGCCCATCATGAAAAATTTTATTAGTACACAACATTGGTCTCGTTCCGAACTTCAGGACATTATAGATTTTGCCTGTGAGCTTAAAAATTCACCCCATCAACCACTTTTAAAAGATAAATCAATTGCAATGTTATTTTTTAATCCATCACTTCGAACCAAAACCAGCTTTGAAGTTGGAATAAGTGAGCTTTCAGGAACAGCAGTTATCTTGCAACCCGGCAAGGATGCATGGCCCATTGAGTTTCAAGAAAATATTGTCATGGATGGAGATGCAGAAGAGCATGTGAAAGAAGTGGCGCAAGTTTTATCTTCCTATTGTGATTGCATTGCCATAAGGGCATTTCCTCATTTCAAGGACTGGGATCATGATAGAACAGATTCAGTCATTAATAGCTTTGCAAAATATTCCTCTGTACCAGTGGTGAATATGGAGACAATTGAACACCCATGCCAAGAACTTGCTCATATATTAACTTTGCAAGAACATTTCGGTGATCTTCAGGGTAAAGAATATCTTCTGACTTGGACCTATCATCCTAAACCATTAAATACAGCAGTTGCTAATTCTAGCCTCTTGATAGCTAGTAAGTTTGGTATGAATGTTAAATTGTTATGTCCTTCTGAGGATTATCATCTAGATGATAGATATCTTAAAGCAGCTAAAGAGAATTGTGCATCTGAAGGAGCTTCATTTGATATCTCTTATGATATTGATAGCGCTTATTCAAATGCAGATATTGTCTATGCAAAAAGCTGGGGATGCCTTAGCCACTATGGGAAAATAGATGAGCAAATAGCCAATAATAATCAATTCAAGCACTTTATCGTTGATGAATCAAAGATGGCCCTTACCAACAAAGCTGTTTTTAGTCATTGCCTTCCATTGAGAAGAAATGTTAAGGCAACTGATGGAGTCATGGATGCTGAGTATTGTTTAGCGGTTAAAGAAGCAGGAAATAGAAAGCATGTTCAAAAGTCCATGCTTAGTAAAATTTTATAGGTATTGAATAATGAATAAGAAAGTAGTGCTAGCATTTTCAGGTGGTTTGGATACAAGTTTCTGTGTCCCCTATCTAATTGATCAAGGTTATGAAGTTCATACTTTATTTGTAAATACAGGTGGTATCTCACCTATAGAAGAACGTGCGATTACAAATAGAGCTAAGGAACTAGGCGCAAAAAAACACATCAACATAAATGTAGAAAAGAGTCTGTGGTCCGAAATTTTAATCCCGTTAGTTCAATCTGGTGCACTTTATCAAAATAAATATCCTGCGCTTTGCTCTGATAGATATTTAATTGTTAAGGAATCAATTAAATTATGTAAAAAATTAAAAACAAAAAATATTGCTCACGGCTGTACTGGTATGGGTAACGATCAAATTAGATTTGATCTATCCATTAGGGCTCATGGAGATTACCACATTATTACTCCAATAAGAGAGATTCAAAATATCACTAAAAATGTTAGAGGTTTTGAAGAGGATTATTTACAAGAAAGAGGCTTTAAAGTTTCTTCATTGCATAAAAAATATAGCATCAATGAAAATCTAATGGGGGCAACAATCTCTGGAAGTGAAATTGATGAGTGGGAAGAGCCCTCAAACGAAAGTTTTGTAATATGTAAGTTACCCCATCAATACCCCAAGAAATCTAAAACTTTGAAAATAAAATTTCTTAGAGGAAAAGTTATTTCTATTAATAACAAAAAGATGCAAGGAGCTGATTTTTTAAGATCTTTAAATACACTTGGAGGCTCATTTGGAATCGGACGTTCAGTTTTTTCAAGCGATACAATCATTGGATTAAAGGGGAGATTTGTCTTTGAAGCACCCGGTATTACGATTTTGATGTCAGCACATAGAGCCCTAGAGGAAGCTGTCTTGACTGATAAGCAAAATTTTGTGAAGTCTCAAGTTGGACAGGAATGGGTAAATCTTGTTTATCGAGGATTTTACTTTGAGCCGTTAAGAGAAAACTTAGAGGCATTCTTGCTTGATTCTCAAAAAACTGTTTCTGGAGAGGTCACCTTGAAACTTACCCCCGGAAAAGTTGATGCAGTTGCTGTAAATTCAAAAAATATTCTTAAGAGCCCAGAGGGAGCATATGCTCAGTCTGCAACTTGGTCTGAGGCTGAATCGAAAGGATTCATTAAGCTGATTGGTCAAAGCACTTCAACCTGGGCTTCTATCCATAATAAAAAATGAATACTGACCTAGAGCTAACTCTACAACATCTCAAAGCTCTAGTTGCATGTGATACCTCAAATCCTCCTAGAAAAATTAATCAATCAGGACTAGTTGAGTATTTAAACTCCCTAGACTTTATTGATCCTCAGATAATAGATTTAGGAGAGGGTTCTATAAATATTCTGCTTACCAAAGGCTCACCAAAACATCTTATTAATGTGCATTTGGACACAGTTCCTGCAGGCGATGGTTGGCAGTCTAATCCATATGAATTAAAGATCCATGATGGAAGAGCTATTGGGCTTGGTGCTTGCGATATAAAAGGGGCTGCAGCTTGTTTGCTGACTTTAGTTGAAAAAGGTTTAAAGAATTATGCAATCTTATTTTCCACCGATGAAGAAGCAGGTCAAAGCACTTGCATAAAGGAGTATCTTAAAACTCAACATGCTTTCGAAGGTGTGATTGTTGCTGAACCAACCCAAAACAAAGCCGTTACATGTCATAGAGGTATTTTGACAGGTACCCAGGAATTTTTTGGTTTAGCGGGTCACAGTTCAGAGCAAAGAGCCCTGACTGATAATGCCATCCATAAATTAACTCGATGGTTGGATGCAGCCTTGAAAGTTGCTGAATCATACAACAGCAAATCTTTCAAAGATTTACAAGGCATCGCTTTTAATTTGGGTCTAGTTGAGGGGGGTATAAAGCCTAATATCATTGCAGATCATGCCCAAGTTAAATTTGGTATGAGACCATTACCTGGACAATCTTTTGATGAACTTTTGAGTGAATTAAATACTCAAACAGCTGAAAATAATGCAAGATTTACTGCTGGATTTGTTGCCCCTGCATTACCAGCATCTGGCGATATTAGTGATGCAGAGTCATTTGCAGATGAGTTGGGTTTGACATTATCTCCACCCGTGAATTTTTGGACTGAAGCTTCTTTATTCAGTGAGGCAGGGTATCGAGCTATTGTGTATGGTCCTGGCAATATTGTTGATGCTCATCAGCCAAATGAATCTGTAGATCTTGATGAGTTAAATCAAGCATTAATTGATTTCAAAGCGATAATCCAATGAGCAATCCATCTAATCAATTTATAAAAAGTACTATTTTAAAGCTCCTTGGTGCTATAGGTTCTGAGAAAGAAATAAATAAGTATATTGAAAAATTTTCTTCTCCTGAACAACGCTTTGCTGTTATAAAAGTAGGCGGATCAGTGATTGATAATGATCTTGAGAATCTTATTTCATCTCTAGTTTTTTTAAATCAAGTGGGTCTAAAGCCTGTCATACTTCATGGGGCCGGTCCAATGCTCTCTGCCGCTTTGGAAGAGAAGAAAATCGACTTTTCTTTTATCGATGGTCAAAGGGTCACTTCTCTCGAAGTGAGAGACGTCGCTTATTCAGTTTTTAAGGAAACCAATAAGAAGATCGTTGAGGCTTTAGAGACTCAAGGCGCAAAAGCACACGGCCTTATTTCCAATATATTTGAATGCACTGTGGCGGATCCTAGCTTGGGATATGTGGGGTCCATCCAATCTGTCGATATCAATCTTATCAATGAGGTTCTGGAATTAGATTCAATACCTGTAATTGCACCAGTGGGATTTCAAGACAACGAAGTCTTAAACATTAATGCTGATATTGCGACTGTTGAATTGGTAAAAGCAATTAATCCTTACAAAGCCATCTTTCTGTCAGAAATTGGCGGTATCTTTAACAAAACTGGTCAATTGATACCAAATATTAATTTGGCTTTGGAATATAACGAACTTATGCAAGAAAAATGGTTGCATTCTGGAATGAAACTAAAATTAGAGCAAATAAAATCTTTATTAGATCATCTTCCAAAAACAGCCTCTGTATCGATAACACAGCCAATCAATCTGCCGAAAGAGTTATTTACCGATTCTGGATCTGGCACTCTGATCAAACATGGTTATAGCGTTGTTCAACATCAACTTCCAGACAAAGATGTAGAGGATCAATTTAGAAAGATTGTAGAAACTTCCTTCAAAGGTAAGTTGGCTGACAATTTTTTTAACTCTCCTAAAGATTTAAATATTTTTATGACCTCATGCAAGCGAGCTACGATAGCTATTTCAAATGATTTCACTATTCCGTACATGGATAAGTTTGGTGTTATTCCCGAAGCTAAAGGTGAGGGTTTGGGAGCAGGTATTTGGCATGAGATGAGAAAAGTTTATCCTCAAGTTTTTTGGCGATCCCGACCAAACAATCCTATCAATAGTTTTTATACCTCCATTTGTGAAGGTTGTCAGAAACAAGATGAGTGGCATATCTTTTGGATAGGCATATCTGATTATAGCGCTCTAAAAGATTGCATTGAGTATGCTATCAATAAACCAAAAAGTGTGATTTAAATGGAAGTTAAAAAAGTAGGTTTATTAGGTGGCAGAGGCTATGTTGGCCAGGAAGTTGTTCAGTTATTGGCTCAACATAAGTATTTAAATATCAGCTCAGTTTTTTCTTTAACTAAGGCCGGTCAACCATTGGATCTCAATGCTGGCAGTGATTTGATATATCAAGATTTAAGTATAGAGAATATTGTTTTGGGTGATGAAGATGCCTATATCTTAGCTTTGCCAAATAATGAATCTCATAAATACGTTGATCTAATTTTTCAGCATAATTCTAAAGCTATTATTATTGACTTGAGTGCAGACCATCGTTTTGATGATAGCTGGGAATATAGAGTCCCAGAACTGTCTAATAACGCCCACTCAAATAGAATTAGCAACCCAGGCTGTTATGCTTCTGCAATGCAATTTATGCTTGCTCCCTTGTTAGATATTTTGGTTGGCTCAGTAAACTTATATGGCATTTCGGGATTTAGTGGAGCAGGCGCGTCTCCAAACGCTAGAAATGATCAGGAAGCTTTAAAAGATAACATTCTTCCTTACTCACTCGTATCACATCTGCATGAGCGAGAAGTTAAAGCTCATAGTTACTCGGATATATTATTTACACCTCATGTAGGCAATTTTTTTAGAGGAATCATGATGACTGGTAATTTTATTCTGTCAGAGTCCATGTTGCCTGAAGATATTTATAATTTATTTATCAACTACTACGATCACAAATCGCTTATTTCCATTCAACAAGCACTTCCAAATTTGCAAGATGTGCAAACCACATCCAATGTAATAATTGGAGGCTTTGAAGTTGATAAAGAAATTAATAGGCTGACATTTTGTTGCGCACTTGATAATCTCCTTAAAGGCGCAGCAACGCAAGCTGTGCAGAATTTAAATTCTGCATTTGGATGGGAAGATAACTTGGGAATAATAGAACGATGAAAATTTGGAAGCAAAGCTCAAAAGATAAAAATTCTATAATTGATAATTTCTTATCTGGTGAAGATATAGTTTTAGATCAAGAATTATTTCTATATGACATTGAGGCATCCATTGCCCATGCCAATGAATTACAACATATTAATATATTAAATAAATCTGAAACCAAGAAAATTATTTCAGCTTTAAAAAAGCTTGCTAAATTATTTCAAACCAAGAAATTCAAATTAACTTCTAAATACGAAGATTGTCATTCTGCTATAGAAGATTTCTTAACAAAGGAGCTTGGCTCGGTAGGAAAGAAAATCCATACAGGAAGAAGTAGGAATGATCAGGTCATGGTGGCCATGCGTCTTTACACAAGAGCAAAATTAGATGAAATTCAATCTATCAACCTACAGATTGTTAAATCATTTTTTGATAAAGCTGAAAAACATTCATCCGATCCTATGCCTGGCTACACTCATCTGCAAAGAGCCATGCCTTCGACTTGGGGTTTATGGTTTGGAGCTTTTGCTGAATCTTTTCTTGATAACATTGATTTGATTTCAAGCACTCAATCCTGGGCGAATGTAAATCCTTTGGGTACAGCAGCTGGATATGGAGTCAATCTTCCTATCAAGCGTGAACTTTCAACCAAGGAATTGGGCTTCAAAAGAAAGCAATTAAATAGTCTGTATGTTCAAAACAGCAGAGGTAAGTTTGAATTAGAGCTTATTGGCTCCTTGAAGCAGCCGATGCTTGATGTAAGAAAATTTGCATGGGATATGAGTATTTTTTTAGCTCAGGAGTTTAACTTATTGAGTATCGCATCTAAATATTCAACAGGATCATCTATCATGCCAAACAAATCTAATCCTGATGTTATTGAGATTATGAGGGCCAAGTATGCAGAGATTGCAGGACATTATTCAGAATTAGAAAACTTAATATCTCTTCCAAGCGGATATCATCGTGATTTACAACTTACTAAGAGATCACTGATATATTCAACTCATTGCGTTACAAAGACCTTAAGTCTGCTTCCGGATTTGATTAAATCGATCAAAGTAAATACACAGCGGTCAAATGAATTTATAGATCAGGACATGCTCATGACAGATCGTGCCTATAATCTGGTTCAATCAGGAGTACCCTTCAGAGAGGCTTATGTTAAAGTCAAGTCCGATCAAGATCCTCAATTAATTACACAACCAATTTCAAGAAATAATTCTTCATCTGGTTCTGCTTATAATTTAGAATTAAAGACTATTAAATTGAGACTGCAAAAACTTACCAAGACAAAATAAACCACTTTTTGCTTTTCTTTTTTCTTTATGAGAGTATTAAAGAAGAATGAATAAAGCTATCAGAATTCAAAAATCTGAAGCAGCTAGAAACAGGCGTCATAAAAGGCGTGATTTGGCAGAGCGTAAGCAACAAAATGAATATGCTCGTCTTCGAAAGCTACGAAGAAAAAAATAAGTTTATAGCAGCTTCTTTATTTTTTAACAATTCAGTTGCAAGGGGTCTTTTAACTTATAATAACTGCTTGCATCATCACTGCCAACAGTTTTAAATACACAAATGAATAATACTCGATCGTATCTTGAGAGGTGGCATCAAGGTTTAAAATCTAATGACGAAAATTTTTTGGATGAGATTCTTGATGATTCTTGTGTATTTACATCACCAATAGTTTTTAAACCCATTCAAGGAAAGGAGATGTCAAAACTTTATTTGATGGGAGCTGGACAGACTTTTGATATGAAGCGATTTAAGTATGTTCGTGAACTCGTTGATGGCTTTGACACAGTGCTAGAGTTTGAAACCTATATTGATGATATCTCAGTCAATGGCGTTGATATTATTCGTTGGAATGATGAGGGCAAGATTATAGACTTCAAAGTTATGATTAGACCATTGCAAGCTATAGGTGCTTTGCAGAAAAAGATGTCAGAAGCGTTAAATCAATTAAGTCAATAAAATTTGACACAAAAAAAAGGAGCTCTTTCGAGCTCCTTTATTACTATTTCAATAAATCAAAACTAAGGGGGGAATGATCTTAGAAAGAGTAATTAACTGTTACTCCATATGTTTTTGGTGCATTTGGATAACCCTCAAAGGATGTTCTAAATGGATCACCTACTGATGAGAAAGCTGTATGAAGATACTTGTCATCATTGATGTTGTTACCAAAGATTACTATATCTAAATTACCTCTAGTGATTCCAGCACTAAAGTTGAGCGTATCTTTCGTTTTCTCACAAGTTCCTGCTGCACACATTGCAACATTTTCTGAAGGAATAATCCTGATCAATGTTGGCCCAGAATAGAGATGATTTAATCTGACATAGCCATCAGTTCTACCTCGCGACCAGTTCCAAGTGATTGAACTTGTTAGAGAATCATCATGGACATTTTCAGGCTTAGTACCACTAACGTCACCTGCAGCAGAGCCGGTAAAAGAATCATATTTTGAATCCATGATTAGCCCACCTAAAGTAATATCAATACTAGGTACAGGGGAGAAAAGTAAATCAAACTCAAATCCTTCTGATGATTGCAACCCTGCATTAGCTAAAATAAAACCGGAGCTAACAAATGTATTGGATTGAAAGTCTTTAATCTCCTGGCTAAATGCAGTTAAATTAAAATATCCTGTTGATAGTCTCATCTTCATACCAAGCTCAAAAACTTCTGCTTCTTCAGGTGATGCATACCTTTGACCAATTGCAGTATTTTCTGCAACTGGTGTTCCAGCTGCTGCTAATGCATTTATTTCAGCTAGATCGGGCAAAGAATTTGTTGATAGGTTCCATGCAGAGGATTTAAATCCAGTTGAAACTCCTCCATAAAAGCTTACATCATCATTGAGCATGTAGGTCAGTTTTGCTGTGTAATCAATGTTGTCATCGGATGATTGACCACTTTGACCTACGTTTGGAAACTGCGGCATTTCAGGAATAAACTGAAGAGCTTGAAATCCAAGCAATGCATTTGTCTCGGGATTTGCAGCTAATGCTGCTGCAGTAACAGGATCAAAACCAGCTCCAATGAAAGCCATAGTTCCAACACCTACAAAACCAATCTGTGAAAATACATCAGTATTTACATCAATTCCTGTTGCTGATTTTTCGTCTTCAATGTAACTTACACCAAGGATAGTGCTTATCTTATCAGTTAGACTTATGTCTACTTGTCCAAATAAAGTTTTTGTTTCGGTCTCTTGTGTAAAGTAACCGACCCTTCCTGTACCTTCCTGGAAAAATAGTGAAGCAGGCAAGCCTAAAAGACCTGCAACAGTAGGAAGAGCTCCGCCTGATGCAATATTTGCAAATGTATAAAATGATGGTCCCCACTTAACACTACTGTCATTTTTCAGGTCTTCTTCATAAAAGTATGCTCCTACCAACCAATTGACCTTTGCATTACCGTTGGATGCAAGTCTAAATTCTTGAGATTTTGACGATAAATTCACATTTGTTGTATTTGGGTTAAGTATTCTAGAGCTATCAAAATCAATATCTTGACTTTCAAGGCTATCCGAATCCCTTGATGAAGTAATACTTGTAAATGTCATATTTTCCATTTCTTTAACAATATTTACTGAGATTCCGGAATTTTCACCTTTTGAAAAAGAGTCGAAATTGAAATGCACCTGATCGGTGAATGGATTGTTTGGAGCAGCTTGAGCGCCAAGAGCATAAGCGAGTTCTTTCGCAGGACCTGCAGAAACATTACCTACTTGGCAACAAAACTCATCGTATTCATCATAATCAGCTGTGATCCTAATTTCTAAATCGTTTTCAGTTTCAATTAATAAATCTGCTCTTAAAGAATATCTATCTCTGTTGTTGGTATCATTGCCTGTCACTGTATTTTTAGCATGACCATCAGCTTGGTTAGTATTAGCATTCAAACTAAAAGCCATGGTGTCACTCAGTGGAGCCGTGTAATAAGCTTTTACAATTCTTGAATTGTAATTCCCAAATGATGTTGAGATCTTTCCAAATTTTTCGAAGGAAGGTTTTTTTGTAATGATGTTAATCACACCAGCAGTCGCATTTTTACCAAACAAAGTACTTTGGGGACCACGAAGAACCTCAACCCTTTCAACCATTGGTAGATCGTTGATCCGACTTTGCATTTTTGATCGATATACACCATCAACAAACAATGCTACCGAAGGCTCAACACCATTATTATTTGAACCATTTCCAAAACCTCTAATAAAAAATGCAGCATTTCTAGATGATTGATACTGTCTAGTATCCAAAGATGGCACCACTTGCATTAAATCAAATGCATCAACTACATTCGACTTATCAATTTCATCTGCACTGATGACTGATACAGCAACTGGAACTTCTTGCAGAGTTTTTTCTGTTTTAGTTGCGGTGGTAATTATTTCTTCAATCTCATTTGATTGCGAATATGCATTCAATGAAAAAATAAAAATAAAACATAAAGACAATATATTTCTATATTTGTACATGGAATTTCCCCTTAAAGAATTAAAAAATTAATTATGACTTTATACTAATTTTTGAAAAATAAAAGGTACATATTTTTTATGAATATTAAATTGTTTTAATATAAAAATTAGTTATATATGAATTTAATTAAAACATAATTTTTTAATATAAAAGGTACATATCATTATAGATATTTCTTATGGTCTCTGTTGGCATATTCATTAGCGAAACTTATTATATTCATTAATAAAAATTTTAGGGGTAAATAAATGAGTGATGAAATCATAAAAGGTGGATGTTTGTGTGGCACGATCGAGTATGAGTTTGATAGCTCCAAAGTTATCTCTGCACATCATTGTCATTGTAAAGACTGTCAGAAGTCTACGGGAAGTGGTAAAGCGACAATCGTATTGATCCCAGAAGAAGATCTCTCCTTAAGCGGTAATTTAAAATTTTATACTGTCAAAGGAACCGCTGGTTCTCATATCAGCAGAGGTTTCTGCGAAGAGTGCGGTTCACCAGTCATAAGTTTTGTTGAAGAAAATCCAGGAATCAAATTTATCAAAGCTGGAACATTGAATGATTCATCTTGGCTCTCTATGGATTCGAATTTCTGGAGTTCTACAGCGAATCAATGGTCACCAGTAGATGAGAGTCTGCATAGCTTTACTCATAACCCAGACCTAGGTTAACTTTTATGTCCGATGGATGTTTTAAGCCATTTGAATATCAGCTTTTTAAGCTTGAATGCATATTCTCTTGGATGTATATTAACCAACTCAAAAGCGGGAATAGCTCAGTTGGTAGAGCGCAACCTTGCCAAGGTTGAGGTCGCCAGTTCGAACCTGGTTTCCCGCTCCATTTAAAAGCTTTATTCTTCTTCAGAAAGCACTTGTCGAGAGGCTACTATAATCTCTTTGATTTTATTGTTTTCAATTCGGACATCAAAAGATTCTCTTGCAACGACCTCTTTACCATCAATGGTATCGGTTACTTTATAAGAGGAGGTTACCCAATGATGAATAGATCCGTCTGCTTGAGGTACATCATTTGCCATGGCATAGACAAATTCCCACACAGGATTAGATGTTTCAAACCAGTTCTTAAGAAAGGCTGCATGCTCTGCAGAACCATTCACAATCACCCCATTGGGAGCCTTGCCAACTAAGTCATCAGCATTAGTTTTATCAATTGCTTCAAGATCGCGTTGATTGTGTGCCTCAACATAATCAACCCAAATTTTTACTAGAGACGGATCTCCAGCAACAATGTCTAGCTTTGTCCCATCCTCTGAGATCTCATAACCAATAACAGCTCCTTTTTTCATGTGCCCAGATTCGTGATGACCAGCAAATATAATTTGAGCTATAAATAACAAGCCAATTATTGAAAATAGTTTATTCATATCATCTCCTAAAATATATAAATTTATATCGTAAAACTAATGAGTCATAACCTTATCACAGTTGTTTTATTGTGTGGTCTCAGTTTTATATCTCTCAAACCAAGCAAGAATGTGATCAACCTTTGTAATTAGACGAGAGGGTCTGCTTGCAATGCCATGAGAAGTATCTGGAAGGCGAACCATTGCACTGTCAACTCCTTTTAATCTTAGGGCTTGATAAAATTGTTCGGTCTCTGATATAGGAGTTCTTCGATCATTTTCGCCTGTCAGCAACATTGTAGGAGTAGTCACATTTCCCATTAAAGATAATGGCGATCTTTTCCAGTAATGCTCAAGATGTTCCCAAGGAGGACCTGGGAATTGATGGTAGATTTGACCGACCATAGAGTCAGCAGTCAGCGGTTTGCTTAACCAGTTAATGACGGGTTTAGCAGCAACAGCGGCATTAAAACGATCCGTCAACCCAACTGCATATGCAGTAGCGATTCCGCCGGCACTGCCACCAGCAACAAAAAGGTTTTCATCATCAATAAACCCAAGATCGATTAACGTATCTATGCCTGACATGTGATCAGCAAAATCTTCTTCGCTAGAATATTTGTATTGCAAAAGAAGGGCAAAATCTTCTCCATAAGATAGGCTTCCGCGATAATTATTATAAAAAACAACATATCCAGCCGCTGCCATGATTTGTAATTCAGCTGAGAAATAGGGCCCATAAGCTAGATGAGGCCCACCGTGAATTTCAAGAATCAGTGGATATTTTTTTGAAGGATCAAAATCTGGCGGGGTAATGTACCAACCTTGAATTTCCTGTTTATCGAAGGAGGACTTGTAAGTAATTTCGTTGACTGTTCCTAATTTTCGGTGGCTTAAAAGATCATTATTTAAGGTTGTTAAAGTTTGTACTTCTTCTTCATTTATAACAGCAACATTTGCCGGTCGCTCAGAAGTCCCGTGAGTAAATGCAATAGTATCATTAGCAAGATGAAAGCCCCCTGAAAGGTAGGGCCTTCCAAGCGTCGTTCCACCAAGTCCTTTTGTAATCTCTTTAAGTTTACCTTTTGTGGTGACTTGACCGATCTTTCTAATACCGCGCTCATCATAAGCGAAGAAAATAGACTTGCTATCATTAGCCCAATGTAAATTGTTCGCATCTCCATCTAGATTTTCCGTTAACAGACGCATGTTATTTCCATTCAGATCCATGATTGCGATTTGATCTGGCGTGTAGGCCAGAGGCCGCCTTTCTTCTTGGTTAAATGCAATCAACTTACCATTTGGTGATATGACTGGTGAACGTTCAGCACCAGATTGGTTGGTGATTTGTTGAATATCTTTCGTGACTATATTTATTGAATAGATATCTGCTTCATCGGTTACAAGCTCCCAATCGTCAGAGCGATAAGCTGAAAAGAAAATATGAGTGCTTTTAGGTGACCAAGCCAGAGACCCATAATGATTAAAATTACCTTCAGTGAGTTGCCGTGCAGTACCTCCATCTGCAGGAACAACAAATACATGGCGATATGCAGGCTCAACAATTCCTTGCCCATCATACTGATACCGGGTTGTTGTTACTGTAATAGGTCCCTTAGCCCAACTAGCGCCTTCAGGTTTTGTGCGAGGCTCAGCGATAGTCTCAGATGGTGCTTTAACATTCATGGTAAAGGCAAGCCATTTGCCATCTGGTGACCAAGATAGATTCGAGGGCGAAGCTTGTAATTGCGAAATGACCGCAGTTTCTCCATTGTCTATCCACCGCACATGAATTTGTTGCGAACCAGTATCATTAGAAACAAATGCGAGCTTTTCTCCGCTTGGTGACCAACGAGGGGATTTGATGCTGTTTAAGGCTGAATAAAGCGGTCTATGATCATTTCCATCTACTGAAACCTGCCATAAATTAGATCGTTCACGATCTTTCATAACATCATTGGATTTACGAACATAGACTATAGTTTTGCCATCAGGCGATACACGAGGATCAGTTGCCCACTCAAGATCAAATACATCCATTGGCTCGAATAAAGTCAGGCTTTCATCTGCATTGGATATGGGAGAGATTGCTAGCATCAAAAAGAAGCCCAAAAGATATTTTTTAATCAAAATCACAGAATGATCAAATTTAGTATTATTTTTCATTTTTATAGATTTCCTTGCCATGAGAGTAAGTGGCCATAATTTTTAATTCTAGCAGTTCATTAACTGGGATGCTTAAAGGATCATCTGATAAAACCACTAAGTCTGCCAGTTTAGCAACCTCAATACTGCCTTTGATATCATCCTCAAAATGCTGAAAAGCAGCATTAATTGTCATTGCCTCCAAAGCTGAATAGGTAGAAATTTTTTGTTCCTCACCCAGCACTTTTCCAGACCTGGTTTTTCTATTGGTTGTGGACCACAACAGTCTAATCATATCGGGTGGAACAACAGGAGCATCATTGTGGACGGTGAAAGGCATTTTTCGATTGAGAGTGGATTTTGTCGGACTTATTCGCATGGCACGATCTTCTCCAAAGACTGAATCTCTATGCCAGTCTCCCCAGTAGAATGTATGTGTTGAAAAATAAGAAGGGATGATGCTTAGTTCTTTCATTTGATCCAGTTGGTCTTCTCTAACAGTTTGTGCATGAATCATGATGGTTCGATGGTCGGAAGTAATGCCTGCATCTTTTACAGCCTCAATAAGCATATCAGCTGCAGCATCACCATTGGCATGGGCCATAATGGGAATCTTGAGGTCAGCATACCGCTTTACCCATTTCGAAACTTCTGACTGAGGAATGAGAGGATAGCCTTTATACGAATCTAACTCACTGTGAGGCGGTTTGTAATAGGGTTCAGTTAAATAAGCAGTTTTCCCTTGAGGTGAGCCGTCTAAAATTAGTTTGATGCCTCCAATCTTTAATCTTCCTTTATAGTTACCGAAACTAATTGAATCTAGATTTTGATCTAATCCATTTTGTCCTATGGGATAACTGATAATATCCAGATTGATCATGCCTTGAGCATCAGCTGCCTGCATTAAAGCAATGGTTTCTTGGCTAGAGGCTCCATCTTGAGCAGTGGTAATCCCGTTTCTAGCATAAATTTCCATAGCTTTTTTAACGCTGCCAATTGGATCTTTGTAGGCACTCATGGCCAATTGTTGAAGAGGGTAGGCAGCAGTTTCTTCGAAAACCCCATTTGGCTCGAGTGAGTTTTCATACCTCCGGATTTTTCCACCGGGAGGATCATTGCTCTCACTATTAATATTTGCCAAGGATAAGCCCATTGAATTTGCGGCACCCAAATGAGCTGAGACATGAATAAGATATATCGGATGATCAGTGCTAACTGCATCAAGATCATCTTTGGTGGGGTGTCTTTGTTCTGCTAAAAGTGAGTCATCGTAACCAAGCCCCATGACCCATTCGCCAGGCTGCAGATTGGAGTCTTTGATAAATTTTTTGAGATTTTCTTGAAGATCTTTAATGGTTTTAACTTTTCCAACTGGGGGAGAGGCAATGTTTGCAACTTGTGTGGCGAATGCTAAGTAGGATGCGTGACCATGAGCATCAATAAAACCCGGAAGAATGGCTTGATTGTGATAGTCAATGCGTTGTCCTTGAATTTTTTTGGCTTCAGTATGTGATCCAATCCAGACTATTTTTTTGTTTTGAACAGCAATCGAAAGTGGCTGAGCTTTTTGATGACCCGTCATTAAAATCACTTTATTGGAACTAATTATTAAATCAGCTTTTTCAATGCTATGAAGTATTGAAGATGAGATAAGCAATAAGAGGATCAGAAAATTACGCATAGTAAAAATAATTTTTTTATATTTATTGTATTACTAAAAAAAATTTTTCAGACTTAAAAATAATGATTTTCATTGCATTCACCAGATTTATTATGTTTACTAGATTATATAAATAAAATTTATACATTAACTTGTTAAGTTTTTTATTTATTGCTTACTTATTTAGGGGGAGTAAAGCTATGAAAGTTAACAATTATTTTTATTTTTTAAGGATTCCATTAATTACATGCAGTTTTTTATTATCAGTTAATCCAGTTGTTGCACAAGATGAAGCAGTCAATTCAATTGAGGAAGTCATTGTTACTTCTCAAAGAGTCGAGGAAAGCCTGCAAGATGTGCCTATTGCGGTTACTGCACTTACAGCTGAGATGCTAGAGGATCAACAGATTCAATCAGGATCTGATTTACAACTTGTCACTCCAAGCTTGAGTTTTCAGGGTGCTGATGCAAGGGGTGGAGCATTTAATATTCGAGGCATAACTAATTTAGCTGTTTCGGCTACAGCGGAGTCAGGTGTTGAAATCCATATGAATGACCTTCCTCTTGGTTCAACCACTATGCAGGATGGTGAATTTTTAGATATGGAGCGTATTGAGGTGCTCAGAGGACCTCAAGGAACACTTTACGGAAAAAATTCTGTAGGAGGGGCGATCAATCTTATATCAGCCAGACCAAGATTTGATGAAGTAACACAAAAGGTTTCAGTTGATCTAGGTGACTATAATCTAGAGAAAATTAGATACACCGTTAATTATCCTTTAAACGATAACATGGCTGCTCGATTGGCATTTATGTCTGTTGAACGAGATGGAGATATAGAAAATATATACTCCAAAGCGCCTACGTCGCATATTAATAATAGAGATTCTTCCGCTTATAGATTTTCTTTTGCATGGCAGCTTAGTGATAACACAGATATTTTATTTGTACATGATCATTACGAGGAAGACTCTACTCGTCACTATGTAAATAACAGATATTGTAAGCGTGATCCTTCTGTTGCAGTTGGTTGTACTCCAGGTGCCCCTTTAGTTCATGAGTTAACTCATCCAATGGCAACCTTTGTAGAAAATTTGGCAATTCTGACTGGCATCTTAGATTACACGCCAGTCACAGATATGTCTGGTGCTCCTAAAGGCTTTTGGCAATCCAACAACAGAGGTAATCCAAGATACATCATTGATCAAGATATTACGCAGCTCATCATTAATCATTCGATCAATGATAATTGGGACATGACCTTATCTCATTCTAGAAAAGACAGGCTCTATGACCGAACAGGAGTGTATGAGTCTGAAGAGTACGATCGACTTCGATTTAAGGACAATCCATATTTTCCTGGTGGGTATGTGCCCATGACAGGTTATGGTCCAAACTGCAAACTTGATGATGGAACCTTGGGTTCATATGGTGGCTGTATTACAGATATCATGAACTTTCCAGATGGTTTTGATCGTCAGTATAACCCTGAAGGTGAAAATGAAGTTACCGAGGTACGATTTCAATCAAGTTTAGATGGAAATTGGAATTATTTATTGGGTGCAATTCATACAGAGTCTTCTGGAAAAAGTGTCTATGATATTGCTGCAAATGGTTTAGACGCTTTGGCTTTATTTCCTCCAGGAGTTTTAACTGGCGGGCTTCCACAGGGATTTGTTCAGCTATATGCTCCATTATTTAGAAGTTCAACCATTTCAGCCGCCAGAAGCTCAGCTATTTTCGGTGAGATTTACTATCAGCCTAATGATAGATTGAAATACACCTTGGGCTTGAGGAGAACAGAGGACTATAAAGAACAGTATGGTCGCTCACCATTCTTAAGCGTAGTTGGTTTTGGCAGCCAAGGTAATGGATTCACTGCATTACCTGGACAATCTATTCCAGCATTTGGTCAGTCTTGGTATGCATCAGGAACTCCTGGTGATCCAGAGACAGAATATGCAAATAATACAGGTCGTTTCGTTGTGGATTATGTATTAAATGACAATACCCTTGTTTATGGATCAATTTCAAAGGGCTTTAAGGGAGGAGGCTTTAACCCTCCATTGGATCCAGCAAAATATCCTGATACTCCGCAAGTCTTTCCGTCAACTGAGTTAACGGCATTTGAGATTGGTTTTAAAGCAGATTTCCCAGCACAAGGCATGCGATGGAATGCTGCGGCATATATGTATGATGCCGAAGACTATCAAGTGACAAAAATCCAAAATAAAACTCGTGTCAATGAAGGTATTGATGTGGATATGTTTGGGTTTGAAAGTGAGTTTATTTGGGTGCCTATAAACGCTCCTCAATGGCAGTTTAATATGGGTATTGCTTGGGAAGAATCTGAAATTGCCAGCGGTGAAATGGTTATGAATCCAGCAAATGCTGACCTTTGCTTAACCTCGGGTTGTGGCAATTGGCATTTAATGAAAAATGCTGCAGATGGTGAAGTTTTTGTAGTCAGAAAAGATGTAGCGACTGTAATCTGGAACATGTGGCAGGGTGGACTTTGGGGTCCTGCTCAGGCAATTATTGTGCCTGCTGAATTCCATGGTGATAGAGTATCTGGTCAACCAACTCCGGTAAGTTTCTTGCCGAATGTAACTCCAGGCCATCTACCTTCCTTAACTGCTTCTAGAGATCTCTATGCATCTGTGATGGTAAATACTGCTTGTGCCATCCTTGGTTGCAATCCAGCTGATGCAATCAAAGACGGATTACTTTCAGATATTAGCGGAAACACATTAACCCATCCTGAGCTTTCAATGAATTTAGGTGTTCAATACACCATGACCACTGAGAACTTCAACGTTAACTTTAGATTAGATGCCTACAAACAAGATGAGCGTTACACAAGCTTGTTTGATCTTGAGTGGGATAAAGTTCCTTCGTGGACGGAATATAACGCAATGATTTCTATTACCCCATCGGTTGATGATCCAAAATGGCGTGTTGACATATATGGTCAGAATATTACTGATGAGCAAAATATTATGCACATTGGTGAAGCTACAGCTCCATTAGGATTTAATAAAAGCATATGGGCTAGAGAACAAGCCACCTACGGAGTTAGATGGACATATAATTTTTAATTATATAAAAGCCTTTTCTTAAAAGCCTTGATAATTCAAGGCTTTTTTAATAGATGATCTATGTATTTTTTATACATATATTGCATACTAGATATCATTAATTCCTTTTACCGGAGAAAAAATGAAAAAAATATTTTTAATTACTTTGTTGTTTTCAGCAAGTTTTATTCAATCACAGGAAGTTCCCGATCCTATCAGAGCAGAGTACTTAATGTGTAACCTTAATGAGGGAAAAAGTTTTGATGATTTTATGAAATGGTCTAAGTCATGGAACAAAGTCATGGATGCAACTGATGAAGCTGGTTATGATGCAGCTGTTATGGTTCCTAGATATCGGACTCCATTGAATGATTTTGATATGTTCTGGGTCGGCCACACTGATACAGCCACCAATATGGGAAAGGCTTTGGATAATTGGTTTGGTGATGATTTTAAGAAAGTAAGAGACTCAATTCCTGTAACATGTGTGCAAGCTTTCAATGCAGTTCAATGGGTTTTAGAATCAAATTTTGATCCAGAAGAACTATCAAGCGCCTATCCGGTTTCTTATCGTTATTGTAATTTAAAAGAAGGTAAGACTCTTGCTGATGCATACATCAACCTAAGCAAACAAATGAAAATTTCTCATGAAGCAGGCATAAAAAATAGTGCCCGTTTAATCAGACCCAGCAATGGAGCTCCAGCTCAACTTGCTGAGTATGATTTTGTATTATCCTATGGCTCGCCTGATTGGGAGGAATGGGGTAAAGCAATTGATCATTACTGGTCAAATGTTAATAATACAGATGAGAATAAAGCGGTCAGAGAAACATATTCTTGTGAAAATTCAAGAATGTATTCTGGGACTTTAATTAGATAAAAATATATAAGGAAAAATTATGAAAAAGTTATTACTTTTACCTCTGTTATTGACTATGTTTGCATCAGCAGAAATCTATGAAGATTTTACTCCGTCCCAAGAGCCAATGGAGTTAACTGTTGTCGCGGTTCAGCCAAACTATGTAGATACATACCTTACAAATCTCAACAGAACTTGGGTCAGGGCTATGAATGTTCAAAAGAAACTTGGCTATGTAGAGGATTTTAATGTATGGACTTCTCTCAGCGTTGCTGATTCACCAAATGTTTGGATCACTGTTCAGTATAAAGATTTGGCCTCGATGCAACCAACTGAAGAAAAAAATAAAGCAGTCGAAGCTGAGTTGGAGAAGTTGTATGGGGATAATGAGGTTGAGTTAGAGGAAATATCTAAAGGTTACGAAGAGATTCGTAAGATGATTGCTCATCACATCATTTACAGAGTTGATTTTAAAAAATAGAATTTTTAATCAATTTAAAAAGAGGGGTCATCAGACCCCTTTTTATTGTATGACACCATTTATGTCATACTTTGAAAAGAACTCCCAGATTCTTTGGCTTGAATTCGGATCATTAATGCTTTCGTATATCGAACCAGGCCAGATGTGTCCAGCTCCTTGAACGTAAAGATGAATATTTTGAGTCCCATTCAAACAGTTATCAAATAGGTAAGTTTCTGTCCAAGAGGTTGTTCCTGGAAGCAGTCCAGGTTGAGACAACACGAAGTCTTCACAACCATTATTAAGTTTCCAATAGTCCATCACATCTCTGACAGGCTTCATTATTGAGTCTATTCCACTGTATGGCACCACGGTATCAATTGAGCCATGAATCTGAAGAACCGGAGTAGGTTTTCTTGCATTGCAATTATCAAAAGTCTCGTAAGACATTGAACCGGTTACTGAAGCAATAGCTGCAAAACTAGCGTTTAAGTTGCATGCTAGATGAAAGCTAAAAAAGCCACCATTTGACATCCCCGTGGAATAAATTCTTTCAGCATTAATGGAGTATTTATCCATTAAAAGATTTATTAAATTCTCTATAAATTCTAGATCATCATGAACGCTAATTGACCAACCCCCCATGTTCCAATAACTTTTTCCTCCAATATCGTCTAGCGCATCAGGATGAACCAATATAAAACCGTTGGCATCAGCTTGAGATCGAAGATCTCCATAGTTCATTTGCTCATTTGCATTACTCCCATACCCATGAAAGTTAAATACAAGGGGCTGCTTTGAAGAGCTGTCATAGCTAGAAGGAACATAGAGAATAAACTCTCTATCAATTTCTTTATAGGTAATCTCTCCATTGATGGTTCCCTTGGCTTGGGAAACAAGGTTGCTTGTTACTGTTGTTGATGGTGGAGAGGGGATTGGAGCAGGAGCTGGGGTTGCAGAGTTAGCCGGAAGATTTTCTGATGATGATCCGCCGCCTCCGCCACCACATGAGGTCATTAATATAATTATTAAGCTTAAAAATAATGTGTTTCTATGGTGCATTCTAATGAATTCTAGACTGTTATTAGTAGGTGTCAAAATTAATAATGTAATTAAATTAATTTTCTTCTAGCCATACATTTTTATTTGTTAGACTATATCTTTATTTTTATTTCATAAGCGAGAAAATAGTGCCAGACAAATATATCAACAAGGGATCATTATCAGTTTCAACAGATCTAGAAGCATTTCTTAAATCTGAAGTATTGCCAGGATTGGACTTATCTGAAGATCATTTTTGGAACAGTTTAGAAAATATTATTAATGAATTTAGTCCAAGAAATAAGAAGTTACTAGATATTAGAGAGTCTATGCAGGGTCAAATCGATGCTTGGCATTTAGCGAATCCTGGTGGAGAAAAAAATCTTGATGTTTATAAAGATTTTTTAAAGGACATTGGCTATCTGCTTCCAGAAGGTGAGGATTTCAAAATCACGACGGAAAATGTTGATCCCGAAATTTCGTCTATTGCTGGACCCCAGTTAGTTGTTCCAGTGATGAATGCAAGATTTGCTTTAAACGCTGCTAATGCTAGATGGGGCAGTCTCTATGATGCTTTGTATGGCACTGACATGATCTCCGAGGATGATGGTGCTTCAAAAGCAGGCGCATATAATCCTATCCGTGGCGATAAAGTTATTGCATTTTCAAAAAATTTTTTGGATGAGCATTTTGCACTTAATAACGCTAGCTATTCAGATGTTAGTACTTTTTGTATTAAACAAGGGAGTCTTGAGGTAGGACTAAATAATGGAGAGAGTGTTAGCCTAAAAAATAGTGACCAGTTTCAAGGCTATCAAGGTTCAGAAGATCAACCTTCAGGAGTATTGCTAAAAAATAACAACCTCCATGCTGAAATTCAAATTGACCCTGGTCATTCGGTTGGAGCAACAGATCCTGCTGGCATTAAAGATGTGTTACTAGAATCTGCCATCACAACCATTCAAGATTGCGAAGACTCAGTTGCAGCAGTTGATGGCGAAGATAAAGTAAGTGTTTATCGAAATTGGCTAGGCTTAATGAAAGGAGATCTCAAAGAGACTTTCATTAAGGGTGGCTCCGAAATGACTCGTTCTCTTAATCCTGATAGAAGTTATATTGCTCCAGATGGATCTAACTTTCAGCTCTCAGGGCGAAGTCTTATGCTTGTAAGAAACGTAGGACATTTAATGACTAATCCTGCAATTCTTGATAAAGATGGCAATGAAGTTCCGGAGGGAATCTTGGATGCAATGTTTACAATTTGCATTGCTATGCATGATTTGAATGGTAATAGTGGTATTAAAAACTCTCAAGCTGGAAGTGTTTATATTGTAAAGCCAAAAATGCATGGTCCTGATGAAGTGCAGTTTACTTGTGATTTATTTTCAGCAGTAGAAACAGCATTAAATCTCAATCAGCTAACTGCAAAAGTTGGAATTATGGATGAAGAGAGAAGGACAACGGTCAATCTTAAGGAGTGTATCCGCATTGCTCAGGATAGAGTTATTTTTATAAATACTGGATTTTTAGACAGAACTGGAGATGAAATTCATACCAGCATGGAAGCCGGTCCAATGATTCCAAAGGCGGAAATGAAACAGCAACCATGGATTCTTGCATATGAGGACTGGAACGTTGATTCGGGCCTCGAGACTGGGTTTAAGGGAAATGCGCAAATAGGCAAAGGTATGTGGCCAATGCCTGATGAAATGTTAAACATGTATGAAACTAAAACAATGCATCCAGAATCTGGGGCAAACTGTGCATGGGTTCCTTCGCCAACAGGCGCCACTCTTCATGCAATGCATTATCATCAAATTTTAGTATCAGAGCGTCAACAGGCTTTAATTCAGCGATCGAAGGCTAGTCTTGATGATATCTTAACCATTCCTGTAATGACTGATCCGCAATCTTTAACATCCGAGATGATACAAAAGGAATTAGATAATAATGCTCAGGGTATTTTGGGTTATGTTGTCAGATGGGTTGATCAGGGAGTTGGGTGCTCCAAGGTGCCTGATATAAATAATATAGGCCTGATGGAGGATAGAGCTACTTGCAGAATTTCCAGCCAACATATTGCAAATTGGTTACATCACTCTATCTGCTCCGAAGATCAAGTCATGGAAACCATGAAGCGAATGGCGGTTGTCGTTGATCAGCAGAATTCTGGAGATCCAACCTACCAACCCATGGCACCATCCTATGATGGTATTGCATTTAAGGCTGCCTGTAATTTGGCCATTCAAGGAAGAGTTCAGCCCAGTGGTTACACTGAACCGATCTTGCATGAAATGAGATTAAAATTCAAAGCCTAATGAAAGCTTACTGGATCACAAGATGTCACGTTCATAATTCTGTTGAATATGATAAATACATTAGGTTAGCTGGACCTGCGATTAATAAACACGGAGGTACATTCTTGGTCAGAGGTGGAGATCAGATTGAGCTTGAGGGCGGCCCTTATGAAAGAACGGTTTTGGTTGAATTTAACTCAATCAATGAAGCAAAACTTTGTTATGCGTCTAATGAATATCAAGAGGCTTTAAAGTATTCCTCAAATTCTTCGAACCGCCATGTTGTTTTGGTTGAAGGAGTAAATTGATGTTTGTTAAAAAAATACTCTTAAGCTTCATATTTATTTTCAATGTTTCGGTCATGGGTAAATCTCTTGATCCCATTAAACTCCTTTCAGAGTTTGTAAGTGTGGATACAATTAATCCTCCAGGTAATGAGTCTAGAGCTGTGGATTTCTATGCAAAAATTTTTGAGGAGGAGGGCATCGAATATTTCACAGCAGAAAGTGCGCCTGGTCGAGGGAATATTTGGGCAAGAATTAAAGGTGGAGATAAGCCTGGATTAATTCTTCTCCAACATACAGATGTTGTCCCAGCATCAAAAGATTACTGGGAAACCGATCCAATGATTGCTGAAATCAAAGATGGGTATCTTTATGGGAGAGGTGTGATAGATATGAAAGGAGCTGGAATTTCACACCTCATATCTTTTATTAGATTGCATAGAGAAAATAAGAAATTAAATAGAGACTTAATTTTTTTAGCAACTGCTGACGAGGAGGCAGGAGGCCTTTATGGGGCAGGATGGATGATAGAGAATCATCCAGAGGTGTTTGAGGGAGCCGGCTATTTAATTAATGAGGGAGGCAGTGGATTAAAAATTGGTGACGATACAGTTTTTTCCATTGAGGTTACCCAAAAAGTTCCTGTTTGGCTTAGGTTAATAGCCACTGATGAGCCCGGTCATGGCTCATCACCTAGAGCCACTAGCTCGGTATCTCGCATTGTTCATGCCTTGAATTTAATCAGGGAGAATCCATTCCCAGCTAGAATTATTCCTGCTGTAGACACATATTTTAAAAGTCTTTCCTTGAATATGAATGGTGAAAATGCTGAAGCCTTTGCAGATATCAAAATAGCTATAGAGCAAGATGGCTTTCTTGAAAAGTTACAAGAATTCTCTCCTTCATATCATGCCCTAACTAGAGATACATGCTCGTTAACTATGCTTCAAGGATCTCAAAAAATTAATGTTGTTCCACCAGTTGCACAAGCAGAAGTTGATTGTAGAATGTTGCCTGATAGGGGTTCAGATGAATTTATTGACGATTTTAATAAATTAATTCAGCCTGCAGGTGTTGAAGTGGAGCTTGTTCTTGCTTTTGCTCCTGCGGTTTCATCAATTGAGTCAGAATTCTTTCAGCATATCAAATCTATTACAGCCTCTATGTATCCTGGATCAAGAGTGGCCCCTGCAGTTAGCACTGGCTTTACAGACAGTCATTTTACTCGTGAGTTGGGTATTGATAGCTATGGCTTTAACCCTATCATCTTTAATCCAGATGATTTTTCTGGCGTGCATGGAAACAATGAAAGAGTTAGTGTTTCAGGTTATCTTCAAGGCACCGAAGATCTTCATCAAATTGTAAGTCAATTTGTTCTTGATTAATTTAGCTCAGGAAAATATGTTAAAAATCATTTATGGTTTTTTAATTTTCTGTTCAATTAATTTATATGCAGAAGATCAATCAGATGCTGATAACTTTTTTGGAAGAGAGGCGCCTGTCTATCCTACTCCAGATCATTTAATTGGCTGGATAGACTCAAGGCAA
The DNA here is from genome assembly GCA_902593675.1 of uncultured SAR86 cluster bacterium. Taxonomy (GTDB): domain Bacteria; phylum Pseudomonadota; class Gammaproteobacteria; order Magnimaribacterales; family D2472; genus D2472. The sequence continues at coordinate 10,365 of CACJJI010000002.1, read as the reverse complement.
ATTCTTACCCTGAATGGTGAATGGAGTTACATAGTTGATCCTATGAATAACGGTTTGCCTGAATCATCATTTTTTGGCGGATTCCCCAAAAATAAAACTCAAAAAACAGGCATGGAGTTAATTGAATATAATTTTGAAACCGCTGCAAAAATTCAAATTCCTGGAGCTTGGAATGCTGAAGATGAGAAGCTATTTTTTTATAGAGGACCTGTTTGGCTGTATAAGAAATTTAGTCATTCAGCCAAAAAAGAAGCTTTAGTACACCTTTACATAGAGGGTAGTAATTTCACCACAAAAATATTTCTCAATGGCTCCATTGTTGGGCAGTTTGAAGGTGGCTATGTTCCGTTTAATTTTGATATTACTGAGTATTTGAAAGAAGGCGAAAACATCTTGTTGGTGCAGACTGACAATACGCTTAATGAGTCATCTGTTCCAACACAGAAAACTGACTGGTGGCCGTGGGGAGGCATTGTTGGTGATGTGTACATTGTTGAGACTCCTAGGGAATTTATTCAAAACGCATATTTACAACTTAATCCAGAAAATTTCTCTGAGGCTATATTCAAGCTTGAAATGCATGATAAAACCTCAGGGCAAAGGATTAAACTTGAAATTCCAGATCTTCAATTTATAGATGAATTTACTACAAACTCTATGGGATTAATTAGAGAAACTATAAAGATTAACCCTCAACTTTGGTCACCTTCAAACCCTAAACTTTATGAGGTAATCATTTCATCTAACGCTGAAACTATTTCTGATCAGATAGGGTTTCGTTCCATTAAGACGCAAGGTCAAAAAATATATTTAAACAACCAAGAAATTCTATTGAAAGGAATTGCTATGCACTCTGAACCCATTGGAATTCCAGGGCCAGCATTCTCAAAAGAGCATTTTCATGAGCTACTTTCTACTGCTAAAGATCTGAATATTAATTTTGTAAGAGCTGCACATTATCCCTACACCCGACATCTCGCTAAGGTTGCTGATCAATTTGGATTAATGCTTTGGGAAGAGGTTCCTGTCTACTGGAACATTGACTGGGGCAATCCTCAAACATTAGACATTGCAAGGAATCAAATCACAAGATTAGTACAAAGAGACCAGAATAGGGCATCTGTAGTAGTTTGGTCTGTCGCAAATGAAACTCCGCTATCCACACCAAGAATGAAATTCTTGCACGAGCTTCTCTCTGAGATAGAAGTTCATGATTCATCACGATTATCTACAGCCGCTCTTTTATCTGGTAGTGAGGAGCAATTCAGATCATTGGTTCTTGTCTTAGCGCTGCAAGGAGCTAAATCTCAATGGGTTAGCCCAAAAGAAAAAGCTATTTTTAAATTAATTCTTGATCAAGCAAATATACCGCTTGATAGTCAATTATCTTTCTCTCTTTCAATTGACGATCCACTTGGGGAAAGTGTTGATTTAATTTCCTATAACGAATACTTTGGTTGGTATTACGTTACATTTTTTACAGATCAAATGATGATTCCCGAGGGCACTCTCAGAAAATTAATGTTTGAGGTTATGCCAAATATTAAAATCAGCTCTTCATTCAACAAACCCATTCACATTTCAGAATTTGGGGCGGGCGCAAAATTTGGTAATCATACTAATAAGATTTGGTCCGAGGAATATCAGGCTGAACTATACGAACGTCAACTTGAAATGCTTTCAAAAAACCCTCAAATTCAAGGTATAAGTCCCTGGGTCTTTAAAGATTTTAGAGCCATGTTAAGACCATTGCCTGGGATTCAAGATTTTTATAATAGAAAAGGTTTGATTGATGAGGTTGGAAATAAAAAGATGGCCTTTGAAGTTTTAGCAGATTTTTATGAAAATAAATGGAATAAAAAAGCTAGTTCAAATTAGTTATATTTTTTTTAAAAAAAGTGTTGACTCTATTTCCTAAAGGCGTATATTTAATAGACCAACTCGGACCGACTTACAATCAACTGCAGACGGGAGTAAGAGAGAAAGAGAAGGAAGAGACGAAGGGCGAAAGCGTTATTAAGAGTCGACGATAAAAAAGAGCTTAGTAACCCACCAAGGAGGAAAGAGAAAGCCTCCAAGGAGCTAAAGAGATTCTCACTTTAGACCCCTTCCAATCTCGAACTGAAAAGACAGAGCCTAGCTCTGTTTTTTTTTGCCTATAATAAATTTAAGTGGTTTATTGCTACATTTACATTGTCAGCTTTGATTAATTTCTTTGGAAGTATGAATGAGCCTCCCACTGTACATACGTTTGGCAACTCAATATATTTTTTATAATTTTCTAAATTAATTCCACCTGTGCACATAAAACTAACTTTTGGAAAAATACTTGCAAGCGCTTTAAGCTTCTGAATACCTCCCGCAAGCTCAGCTGGAAAAAATTTTAAAACATTAAACCCATAATTTTGAGCTTTCATGATTTCTGAGCTTGTTTCAACACCGGGTATATATTCGATATTATTTTCTTTACAGAAATAGGCAACATCCTTATTGAAGCCTGGCGAGACTACAAATTTAATTTTATGAATTGGCAAATTTAATAACTGGTTTGTATTTAGAACAGTTCCTATACCTAGATTAATATTAGTCTGATCTGCGATATAGTCTATAGCCTCTATTGATACAGTAGACCTTAATGTTACTTCTATGTAAGGAATACCCACTGATTGTATAATTTTATTTACTATCCTAGCTTCATCTATCGATGAGATAGTTAGAGTTGGAAGGTATACAGGCGGCTTAAATTGCATACTACTTAATAAATATTGAGGCACCTGAATTTGCTGAGCTTACATTATTTCTAAAAAGCTCAAACAAACTGCGACCTAAGCCATTATTATCTGTTTCAATTTTAATTGGTTTTCTTTCAGCAGATTTAAAATTTTCAATTGAAAATAAAGCATTTTTTAAGTCAAGAGTCAGCTGATCATTATTCTGAATTTTATATAAGTTTTCATTTTTACTTACTGCATGAATTAAGGCGGGAAAAGATCCAGATGCACCAGACATACGTCCATCAGTTATTAGTGCAATTTTATAGCCTTTCTTCTGAAGTACATTGATAGGTGATGTCAACTTATGAAGTTCTGGCATTCCATTTACCTCCGGACTTTGGCCAAGCAAGACAATGAATAAGTCAGAATCAAGGTCCCCATTTTTAAATGCATCTAAAACATCTTCTTGGCTTAAAAAAACTTTTGCAGGAGCAATAATAATTTCATTTTCATCTTTCAATGCAGAAACTTTTATCACACCCTCTGCAATCTCTCCGCCAATGAATTTAATTCCCCCATTAGATTTAAATGGATTATCAATCGTTGAGATACTTTTTGTATTTTGATTCTGATCTAAATTTTTCCATTTAAGATTTTTAGTATTTACGTCATCAATGTAAGGTATCTTCGTATAGCTTTCCAAACCAAAACCAGCAACGGTTTCAATATCTTTATAAATTAAATCTCCTTCCATCAGGTTATAAAGCAATCTAGCAATGCCACCCTCTGAATGAAATTCGTTCACATCTGCAGTTCCATTTGGGTAAACCTCACAAAGAAGGGGAATAATGCAAGATAAATCATTAAAGTCCTCAATCGTTAGTATGTAACCTGCAGACCTTGCCATTGCAATTAAGTGAATTACTAAGTTAGTCGAACCTCCGCTAGCTAACAATACTATCAATGCATTCATCCAATTTTTAATGTCTAGCATTTCGCCCAAGCCTATTTCTGCATCCATTAACCTGATCAGCGCCTTAAGAGATTCCTTGTTAAGATAATCTCTTACTGGAGATTCTGTTGGGGTAAATGCAGCTCCAGGTAACTGGAAACCCATTGCTTCAGCAATTAATTGATTGGTGTTAGCTGTTCCGTAAAATGTGCAAGTTCCACTTGAATGATAAGCTTGCTGTTCAATATTCAATAAATCTATCTTCTGAATTTCTCCTACAGCATAGGCTTGTCTTGCTTCAGCTTTTTTAGCATTTGATATACCCGAAGACATAGGTCCACCAGGTAGAAAAATTATAGGTAAATGCCCAAATTTTAAAGCTCCAATTAAAAGCCCTGGAACAATTTTGTCGCAAGTACCCATGCATATAGCTGAGTCAAAAATATTGTGCGATAAACCAATTACTGTAGATAATGCAATAGTATCTCTGCTGAATAATGAAAGTTCCATTCCTGGCTCCCCTTGTGTAATACCATCACACATTGCAGGAACACCCCCAGCAACTTGAATATTAAGATTGAGCTTATTTCCTTCTTCTTTTAGCATGGGGGGATAGCTCTCAAAAGGAGCATGGGCAGACAGCATGTCATTATATGCAGTAATAATCCCAATAAATTTTTTTGAATTTAAATCAGAGTTTTGAAGATTTTTATTGCAAGCAGCAAAAGCATGAGCAAGATTGGAACACCCTACTGAGTTTCTATTTGGTGAATTCTTTTTCCATTCGTCAACTTCTTCTAAATATTTAGATCTGGTAAGCTGACTTCGTAGTTGAATTCTCGCTTTAATTTGATCAATTTTGTTTAACATTCAATCTTCCTCATTATTCCATTTGGCATTTTGATTTGCTATGAGCAAATCTGAGCTAGAAGGGCCCCAGCTACCTGCATTATATTTTGCAAGACTGGTTTCTGACTCACTAATTGAATTGACTAGTTGATCTGTAAAGCGCCATGCTTCCTCTACTTCATCTCTTCTCATGAATAAGGAGGGTTTATTTTCAATGATATCCATCAATAGTCTTTCATAAGCATCCAGATGATCATCTTCATAATAATCATCAAACAATAAGTCAAGAGGAAGCTCTTGCAGATGGAAGCCAGAAGCGGAAGGCTTTTTAATCATTATTTTTAGCTTTATGCTTTCTTCAGGCTGAAGTCTTATAATTAATTGATTATCTTTTTGTTTGCTTTTTGAATCAAAAATATTATGGGGAACAGATTTAAATTGTATAACTATCTCTGACCGCTTTTCTGCCATTCTTTTGCCTGTTCTTAAAAAGAAGGGGACCCCTGACCATCGCCAATTATCGATCCATAACTTTAGTGCAACAAAAGTTTCAGTATTGCTTTCTTGATTTACTCCAATTTCATCTATATATGAGGTAATTGTCTTTGAGTTTATGGCACCATCCTTATATTGACCGATCACAAGATGGTCACTAGTCTCATTTGCCTTAAAAGGCCTAAGGGATCTAAGGACCTTTAATTTCTCATCTCTGATTGACTCTGAATTTATGTGTGTAGGTGGTTCCATTGCTACCAAGCACAGAATCTGGAGAAGGTGATTTTGTAGCATGTCTTTTATGGCCCCAGTTTGATCGTAGTAGGATCCTCTTTTTTCCAATCCTAGCGTTTCAGCAACTGTAATCTGAACATGATCTACGGCGACATTAGACCATATTTTTTCAAATAAAATATTTCCAAATCTTAACGCTAGAAGATTTTGTACTGCTTCCTTACCAAGATAATGGTCAATTCTAAAGATTTGGCTTTCATTAAAATATAGAGCCAATGATTCATTAATATCAATAGATGACTGAAGGTCATTGCCGATTGGTTTTTCTACTATTATGGAGGAGAGGGAGCCTATAATGCTTTGATTATTCAAGCTATCTGCAATAAGTGTATAGAAAATCGGTGAAACCGCTAAGTAAAATAAATTTCGATCCTTGTTTGAGGTTATTTTTTTAAGAGAATCAAAGTCTTTATTGATATTGAAATCAATTTTGATATAAGAAATAATTTCAAGAAATCTATTAACTGTACTTTCTTCATACTCTATCGATTCAAGATTAATAGTAAGTTTATTTTTAACTTCTTGTTGATAAGATAAAATATCAAGACTGCTAGAGCCAATCCCATATACCTTTACTTGAGAGCTAAGCCTTGCTGCCTTGAAATGCCTATAAAGCGCTGGCAGCAACTTTCTTTGTGCTAAATCACCTGTTCCACCAAAAATAAATATATTCATTGTATGGTCGGTATCTACTAATATTCCCCTTTGAAAAATAGAATATACTTTTCTATGACAACGATGTCAATATATTCACTTTAAGTCTTAATGGAGTATCATGCGGAACATGTTAGTTACTAAAACAAAAATCATTGCAACAATTGGTCCTAGAACTAATAAATACAATGATTTAAGAGACCTTCATTCAGCTGGCATGAATGTGGCGCGAATTAATATGTCCCATGCATCTCATACCGATGCCATCTCAATTATAGAATCTATTCATAAGCTAAATAAAAAGCAATCAAACCTATTTGGACCTATTGGTATATTGCTTGACACTCAAGGACCAGAAATAAGAACGGGTATTAATCATTCTGACATTGACTTGAAGACTGGTGATGTCGTAAATCTTACCATCAGGGATGATGTGGATGTCGAAACCTCTTCTATAAAGATTAATTATAAGGGTTTGATTAAAAGCGTAGATAAAGGATCTAAGATAAGCATTGATAATGGGTTGCTTAATTTCCAGGTTTTAGCTAAAGATAAAGAAAACCTTAAATGCAAAGTCCTTGATGGGGGAACCCTAGGAAGCAAGCGTCATGTAAATCTTCCTGGAGTAAGAGTTGACTTGCCCTCAATTACTAAAAAAGATCGAAAAGATATTAGCTTTGCTATAAAGCACAACGTTAGTTTTATTGCTCTGTCATTTGTTAGGTCTGCCAAGGATATTGTAACTTTAAGATCCATTTTGAAAAGAAAAAAATCACAAATTAAAATTATTGCAAAAATTGAAAATCAAGAAGGTCTCGACAACATACATGAAATTACTCAAGCTGCAGATATAGTAATGGTTGCTAGGGGAGATCTTGGTATTGAGACAGACCTTGCAGATTTGCCTAATATTCAGAGAAGAATTATGTATGCGAGTGCTAAGTGGGGAAGAAGATCAATCGTTGCAACTCATTTATTAGAATCCATGATTAATAACCCAACACCAACCAGAGCTGAGGTCACAGATGTTGCAAATGCAATATATGAAGGCTCTGATGCAGTCATGCTTTCTGGCGAGACAAGTATTGGTAAATATCCCATTCAATGCATAAAAATGATTAAAAAAATAGCCAGTAAAACAGAGCATTTTAGAACACTTGGTTATGAGAAATTTCTTCAAGATAATTCAGACTGGCAAAATATAGCAAAAGGAGCCCGTGATCTTGCATCGAGAGTTAACGCAGACGCGATAGTAATTATTACTAGATCTGGTCAAACTGCAAATGTGGTCTCTAATACCAAGCCTTTTCGGATGCCGATATATGCATTTACGAATAATAGAGATACCTTTCATCAACTAAGTTTGATTGGTGGAATGCAACCCCGATTTATTAAATCCATAAAAAATCAATCAAGCACAATTTCAAGGATAAAATCAATTTTAAATTCAGAAACTAAAGTTAAGAAATCATTAAAATTTGTCCTTATAGCAGGTATATATTCAGCATCTCATACAGATTCTATTCAAATAATTTCAACATAATATGTTTGATCAAGTCCTAGAGAATACTATTTTGTTATTTGTCGCAGTTGATCCAATTGCACTTGTACCTATCTTTGCAAGTCTTACACAGGGTTTAAATAAAACGGATGTAAAAAGAATCTATATTCAGGCATCAATAGTATCTTTTTTTATTTTAGCGCTATTTTATTTATTTGGGACTTCAGTATTAGATCTAATGGGTATCTCAATGAGCTCATTTAAAATTATAGGAGGCTTATTTTTAATTGCCATTGCATTTCAAATGGTCTTGGAGCAAAGACAAACTAGAAGACAAAACACTGCTGAAGTAGCTTTAGATGATGAATCAATTCAGTCTCTTGCAATATTTCCATTGGCAATTCCACTGATTGCAGGACCGGGCGCTATGACCACAGCTTTATTAATTGCTGAAACAAACTCAAGCGATCCAACTCAAATTTTGATTAATTTCCTCCCAATTTTAATCATTGTTATTTTGGTCGCCTTTGCAATGTGGCTTTCAGCGAGCCTTTCAGCAAAAGTTGGACCAACAATTATAATTGTCGTTCAAAAGATTTTTGGAATCCTGCTAGGAGCTTTAGCAATAGAGTTTGTAGTTGCGGGTGTGATTGAGTCTTTTAAGTTATAAGGTTTTTAAAGATTCTCTAACGATGAGTTCTGATTTAAATTCTTTAGATTTTGTTTGTTCTGCCAAACCATCAAATTTAGCAATTAGTATTTTTGCAGCATGTGCTGCCATTTTTTCTACAGGTTGCTTGACAGTTGTCAAGGCTGGCCAAATCTGATGAGCAATAGGGGAGTCATCAAATCCTGCTAGAGAAAGTTCATGCGGCACCTTCAGGCCTTTCATTTGAGCAGATTTCATTATCCCCGCTGCCATAGAGTCATTGCTTGCAAAAATTGCTGTAGGAATTTTTTCAGAATGAAAAATTTCAACTCCAGCATCAAAACCTGATTTAAAACTAAAATTACCTTGTTTGATCCAATGCTCATTGATGCGCATTCCATTATTTTTGATTGCGTCAACAAAACCATTGAATCGTAAATGAGATGCAGAATGTTTGGGATGGCCTTTTATAAAACCTATTTCTTCATGACCGTGTTTGATAATTTCAGAGGTTAGGGAATAAGCAGCTTCATAGTCATTTGAGGAAACATGCAGCGATTCTGGTTTCCTTGTACTAGGGGCGATTACTGAATATTCTATTTCATGGTTATCTAGATTTTGAAGGAAATCCTCCATGTCACTGAGTGGAGGGGTAACAATTAAGCCATCTATTCTAAAATCTTCAACAAACTTAACAATGTCTTTTTTTAATTTGTTAGATTTGTAATCACATTCTTGAATAACCAAATTATAACCAGTGCTTTTACAAGCATTAAAGATGCCACTCTGCACATCAGCTAAGTAAGATTTGTTGGGATTATCATATAGTAAAGCAAGCATATAGGACTTTTTCGATCTAAGGCTTTGGGCGCTTTTATTAGGTTTAAAACCAAGTTTTTTCACAGATGCCAGCACTTTTACTTTTGTTGTTTCTGCAACATTTGCTTCGTTATTAATAACCCTTGATACAGTTTTAATTGATACTGCTGCATCTTTTGAGACATCTTTGATTGTAACTGCCATGCTTTTTTTAATTATGATTGCCTTATCTTACTATTTTAACGATAATGTATGTTCTTTGACAACGATATCAATGGGGTGGTGTATTAATGTTGTTTAGTAATTTAGACATATTCATTGTCGGTTTTTACTGTGTTGGGATAATTTTTCTGGCTCAATATGTTTCTCGATCTCAACAAGGCGTTGAAAAAACAGCAGAAGATTATTTTTTAGCAGGTAGATCTTTGCCATGGTGGGCTATTGGAGCCTCATTAATTGCTGCAAATATTTCAGCAGAACAAATTATTGGAATGTCCGGCCAAGGTTTTGTTGTAGGCATGGCAATAGCAACCTATGAATTAACGGCGGCTATAGCATTGATAGTGATGGCAAAGTATTTCTTACCACTGTTTCTTGAAAAACAAATTTATACAATGCCTCAGTTTCTTGAGCAAAGATTCGATAAGAGAGTCAGTCTTGTGCTTTCCTTCTTTTGGTTGGCAGTATATGTATTTATAAATTTGACAAGTGTTTTATGGCTTGGCTCGCTGGCAATTAATTCATTAACAGGTTTAGATTTATTTTATGGCTTGGTGCTCTTAGGCCTTCTTTCTTTAGCTTATTCACTCTGGGGAGGGCTTAAAGCGGTAGCTATGACAGATATTATCCAAGTTATATTATTAATTTTTGGTGGTTTATCTGTATCTTATATCGCATTGAATCAAATATCTGATGGCGCAGGAGTGATCAATGGCTTGGGCCAAGTTTATCAATTGCTTCCCGAAAAATTTGATATGATTTTGTCTGCTGATCATCCAGCTTATAAGGACCTACCGGGAGTTTGGGTTTTGATAGGAGGTTTGTGGATAGCCCATTTTGCCTATTGGGGTTTTAATCAATATATAACGCAAAGAGCTTTAGGGGCTAAATCATTACCTGAGGCCCAAAAAGGCGTCATGTTTGCTGCATATTTAAAACTTTTAATGCCATTTGTAGTTGTGCTTCCAGGAATCTGCGCAGCTGTTATTTATCCTACGCTAGAAAAATCAGACCAAGCATACCCTATGATGATGTCTTTATTGCCTAATGGTCTGCTAGGCCTAACTTTTGCAGCACTAGTTGCAGCAATAGTTTCTTCACTGGCATCTATGACGAATAGTGTCAGCACAATTTTTACAATGGATATCTACCGCAGTTTTGTCAATTCAAAACCCTCAGAGCAAAAGTTGGTTAATGTTGGTAGAAATATGGCTTGGAT
>CACJJI010000001.1 GCA_902593675.1 uncultured SAR86 cluster bacterium | reverse complement strand
ATTATGAAAAAAAGTATGGTGGCAAGCTTTCAAAAATCAAATCAACGGCTAAACTGGATGGTTTTAGAAAAGGCAATGTTCCAAATGATGTCCTTAAACAGCGTTATGGTGATTCTATTCACTATGAAGTTTTAAATGAGCTTATTCAAGAGAGTTACCCAAAAGAGCTTCAAGAGCAGAATGTTAAACCTGCATCTTCACCTACAATTAGCATAGAAAGCGAGGATGCTTCAAAGCCCATTTCGTATTCAGCAGTTTTTGAAGTTTTTCCAGAAATCAAGCCAAAACTTTCTCGATGGAAAAGTTTTGAAAAATCTGAAATCACTCTTGACGACTCGGATATTGACTTGGCAATTGATGATATTTTGGAAAGGTATTGCGAATGGCAAAAGGTTGAGAGAGTTGCAAAAGAAAAAGATCAATTAATTATTGATTTTGAAGGTAAAATTGATGGTGAGGGTTTTGAAGGGAATGAATCCAAAGGTTTTAAATTGGTTATTGGTTCAAAATCTATGATTCCAGGATTTGAGGACAACTTAGTTGGCAAGAAATCTGGAGAAAGCTTTTCATTCAAAACAAATTTTCCTGAAGACTATTTTAAAAAAGATCTGGCTGGCAAGGAGGCTGAATTCTTTATCACCGTTCATGAAGTGCAAGAGATGCATAAAGCAAAAATTGATAAGGAGCTTTTTGAAAAATTAGCAATGCAAGATGTCTCTGATGAAAGTAGCTTTCGTGCTGAGATTTCAAGACGAATGGAAGGAGAGATCAAGCAACAAGAAAAATCTCTTACCAAAGAATCTATTTATGAGACGCTTCTTCAAAGCAATGATTTTAAAGTACCAAATGCTACGGTTGCTGAGCAGGCTGAACTAATGCGTAAGGATTCATTAATGCGTATGGGTCAAACTGTTGAAAATGCTCCTGAGGATCTTTATCCAATTGAAGATTTTAAAGAAAATGCCGAAAAAAGAGTGAGACTCGATCTCTTGTTTTCAGCTTTAGTACAAAAATATGAACTTGAAGTAAAAGAGGATGATTTGAATGCTTTTATAGATGAGGAAGCTGAGAAGTACAAAGATGGTGAGCAATTTAGATCTTGGATTCAAAGTCAGCCTCAACAGCTTGATCAGTATAGAATGGTGATTTTAGAAAATCTGCTCATTGAAAAATTAGATTCCGCCCTTAAATCTAAAGTAAAGGTGATAAAATTTTCAGAACTAGCAAATAAATAAATTATGGAAAAAATAAATTCTGGTTTGGTGCCGATGGTTGTAGAGCAGACTCCGAGAGGAGAGCGTGCTTTTGACATATACTCACGACTTTTAAAAGAAAGAATTATTTTTCTATCCGGACCAATAGACGACTATATTTCTAATTTAGTAGTTGCTCAGCTTCTATTTTTAGAATCAGAAAATCCCGAAAAAGACATTAGTATTTATATTAATTCACCAGGTGGTGTAATTTCCTCAGGCCTTGCTATTTACGACACCATGCAGTTTATTGCACCCGAGGTTTCAACATTGTGCATAGGTCAGGCAGCAAGCATGGGATCGCTTCTGCTTGCTGGAGGCGAAAAAGGCAAAAGGTTTGCTTTAACAAATTCACGAATCATGATTCATCAACCTCTTGGTGGATTCCAGGGTCAAGCTTCTGACTTTGAAATCCATGCAAAAGAGATGATTCTTGTTAAACAAAAGGTTAATGAGATTCTTTCTAAGCACACTGGTAAAACTTTAAAGAAAGTTGAACAAGATACCGATAGAGATAATTTTTTGAATGCTAAAGAAGCAAAGACCTATGGCATAATCGATGAAATACTAGAGAGCAGACCAACAACGAATGGAAAATAAGGACAACAATAAATTATCCTGCACTTTTTGTGGCAAAGGCCAAGAAGAAGTTCGCAAGCTTATTGCTGGACCGAGTGTCTACATTTGTGATGAGTGCGTCGACCTTTGTAATGACATTATAGAAGAGGAAGTAAAAGCCGATGATGAAGAGGTGCTTGATGTTCTACCATCCCCTCTAGAGATCTTTAAGCAACTTGATGATTATGTGATTGGTCAAGAAAAAGCTAAAAAAACTCTTTCAGTTGCGGTTTACAATCATTATAAGCGATTGAGATCTAATGCTAAGAAAGATGAGATAGAGCTTCAAAAAAGCAATGTTTTATTGCTTGGACCAACTGGGAGTGGCAAAACACTTTTAGCGCAAACATTGGCAAGAGTCTTAAACGTTCCATTTACTATTGCAGATGCAACTACTTTAACTGAAGCTGGTTATGTTGGTGAGGATGTCGAGAATATAATTCAAAAGCTTCTACAAAAATGTGATTATGACCCTGACAAAGCTGCCCTTGGGATTGTGTATATCGATGAAATCGATAAGATTGCTCGCAAATCAGACAACCCCTCTATAACTCGAGATGTATCAGGAGAGGGAGTCCAGCAAGCACTGCTTAAATTAATAGAAGGAACGGTTGCTTCAATTCCGCCCCAGGGAGGGAGAAAACATCCGCAGCAAGAATTTATTCAAATAGATACATCTAACATACTATTTATCTGTGGTGGAGCCTTTTCAGGCATAGATGAGGTCATAAAACATCGAACAGACAAATCAGGCATTGGTTTTGGTGCCGCTGTTAAAGATACCCAAGCATCCGTAGCCTCGATAGTTGAAGCTTTAGAGCCTGAAGATTTAGTAAAATTTGGTTTAATCCCTGAGTTTGTAGGTAGATTGCCAGTCATTTCAACCTTACATGAGCTTGATGAAGATGCATTGGTTAGAATTCTTCAAGAACCAAAAAATGCCTTAGTTAACCAATACAAATACTTGTTTGATATTGACGATGTTGAATTAGATTTTCGAACTGAAGCTTTACTTGAGATTGCAAAGAAAGCGCTTCAAAGAAAAACCGGAGCCAGAGGCCTTAGATCAATCATGGAAGAGCTTTTAATGGATACTATGTTTGAACTTCCAAATGTGGACTTGGAAAAAGTCATAGTTGATGAAAATTCTGTTTTACACTCAACAGATCCTATTAAGGTTTATAAATCTCCCAAGAAAAAATCCTCTTCTGCTGGTTGAATTTAATTAATTCTCCCTCATTATATTTATATGGCTACTATTAAATATGATCTTCCGCTTATTCCTCTCAGAGACGTTGTTGTTTTCCCGGGAGTTGTTTCAACACTATTTGTTGGAAGAAATAAATCTATAAACGCCTTGAATGCAGCAATGGCTGGCGAAAAAAAAATTATTTTAGCCGCTCAAAAGGATGGCTCATTGGATGCCCCAATGTTTGATGATTTATTCAAGGTTGCAACCATTGCTAACATCCTTCAATTAATAAAATTACCTGATGGCACTGTAAAAGTTCTTGTTGAGGGCTCTCACAGAGCTCAAATGGATTCGTTAGAGTCAGATGATAAGTTTTCTAAGGTTAGAGTCAGTCTCATCACTGAGTCTGCAATTGATTTAAAAGATGGAGAAAATCTTGCAAGATTCATTAAAGCTAAGTTTCATGATTTTATAAAAATTACTAAAAAGATTGCTCCAGAAGTTCTTGCTTCAATTGATGCTTTAGATGATTTATCAAGAATTATTGATTCAATAGCTGGCCATCTTCCAATGGAAATAAAGCAAAAACAAGAAATTCTTGAAACAGCAGATTTCCAATTAAGAGCTGAAATTCTTATCGCTTACATCGAGTCTCAGTTAGATGTGATGGATGTTGATAAAAGAATTCGAAATAGAGTTAAAGGACAGATGGAAAAATCTCAAAGAGAGTATTACTTAAATGAGCAAATTAAAGCTGCTCAAAAGGAACTGGGTGATATCAGCGAGGAGGGCGATGAAATCTCGCAATTAGAGAAAGACATTGCCAAAGCAGGGATGTCTAAAGAGGCACTAAAAAAAGCAAACAATGAATTTACCAAATTTAAGCAAATGTCACCTATGTCTGCAGAGGCCTCAGTTGTTCGTTCTTACTTGGATTGGCTAACTGGAATTCCTTGGAAAAAAAGAAGTAAAGTTAAATCAAATTTGAATTCCGCAACAGAAATCTTAAATGAAGACCACTTTGGCTTAGACGAAGTGAAAGAAAGGATTTTAGAATATTTAGCTGTTCAGCAAAGGGTAAAAAAACTAAAAGCACCAGTTTTGTGCTTGGTGGGACCTCCTGGCGTGGGTAAAACTTCCTTGGGAAAATCGATAGCAAGAGCTACGAACAGAAAGTTTGCCAGAATGTCTTTGGGTGGAGTCAGAGATGAGGCAGAAATTAGAGGGCATCGAAGAACTTACATTGGATCTATGCCAGGAAAAATTATTCAAAAGCTTTCAAAAGTTGAAGTAAAAAATCCATTATTCCTGTTAGATGAAATTGATAAAATGGGCATGGACCATCGAGGGGATCCGGCATCAGCTTTACTTGAGGTTTTGGACCCAGAGCAAAATAATACTTTTTCGGATCACTATCTAGAAGTCGATTTTGATCTTTCAGAAGTGATGTTTGTTTGCACTGCTAATAGTTTAAATATTCCTGGTCCTTTGCTTGATAGAATGGAGATCATTAGACTGCCTGGATACATAGAGGATGAAAAATTAAATATTGCTAAACAGTATCTGATCCCTAAACAGCTTGAAAGAAATGGACTTGATGATAAAGAAGTTAAGCTTAGCGATAAGTCCATTCTAGATATAGTCCGTCACTATACAAGGGAGGCTGGTGTTAGAGGTCTTGAAAGACAGATAGCTAAAATCTTTAGAAAGTCAGTAAAAGAAAGAGTTCTCGCAGATCCTAAGAAAATTAAAAGCTCTATTAATATTACTCCAAAAAATTTAGAAAAATATTGCGGCGTACCTAAATTTAAATTTGGTGAAGCTGATGTGGAAGATATAGTTGGCAAGGTTGCTGGTCTGGCTTGGACTGAGGTTGGTGGAGAACTTTTGACCATAGAGTCATCATATGTCCCTGGAAAAGGACAAGTTATTAAAACAGGATCATTGGGTGATGTCATGCAGGAATCTATTCAAGCTGCGTTAACCGTGGTTAGATCAAGATCAGAGAAACTGGGTATTCCAAGTAATTTTTACGAAAAATTTGATGTTCACATTCATGTTCCTGATGGTGCAACTCCAAAAGATGGACCTAGTGCAGGGGTTGGTATGTGTACCGCAATGATTTCGGTCTTCACCGGAATTCCTGTTCGTTCTGATACTGCTATGACTGGTGAGATTACTCTTCACGGTCAAGTAACAAAAATCGGAGGCCTTAAAGAAAAGCTTTTAGCTGCAAAACGAGGAGGGATCAAGAGAGTTATTATTCCCGAAGACAACGCTGCTGACCTCAGAGAAATACCATCTCAAATTACACATGCATTAGAGATACTTCCAGTTCGATGGGTTGACGAGGCCATTACTCATGCTCTGACTTCAGAACCAAAACCGGTTAAAAAAAGAAGAAGTGCTAAAAGCCTCAGCAAACCAAAATCATCTGGCTCCAGAGCAAGTTCCAGAAAACCCCATTAGAATAGGTTTTAAAGCTTGACATTTCTTCTGTGATAGCTTTTCATAGGCTTAGGTACATTAATTAACCAGAGGAGAATTCAATGAATAAATCAGACTTAGTAGATGCAGTTGCTTCATCAGCAGACGTTACCAAAGCTTCAGCTGGAAGAGCTGTTGATGCGGTTTTAGATTCAATAGGTGATGCGTTAGGTAAAGGCGATACAGTTTCGCTTGTAGGTTTTGGAACTTTTTCAGTAAGACATAGAGCTGCAAGAGAAGGAAGAAACCCACAAACAGGTGCTTCAATGCATATTGCTGCATCAAAAGTTCCAGGCTTTAAAGCTGGTAAAGGATTAAAAGATAAAGTTAAATACTCTTAATTAACTTTAGACATAAAGGTCTTTAAAAAAAGGGTGCATAAGCACCCTTTTTTTATGTATGATTGTTAGCTTTTATTTAAAAAGGATGAAGTTCAAATGATGGATTCACTAAGAAACTTTCTGTCGGGTAAACGAGTTATTGTTGTTACAGCCCTTCTTGCAATACCATTTGTATTTTTAGGCTCACAATCTTTCGGAACAGCTTTTACAAGTTATGGGACTGTAAATAGCGAGCCTGTATCTCAGATGGATGTTAATCTTGCAACTAATCAAGTTTCTCAAAGACTTAAATCTATTTATGGCGATGATTTTTCTTTAGAAGATTTAGATGAAGAAGTTTCTACCGAGTTAATTAAAAATGAAATTATTAATCAAAAAACCCTTCTTTCTCATGCTAGAAAACTTGGCCTAATGGTATCAGAGAAAACAGCAAAGCGAGAAGTTATAAATATTGATACCTTTCAAGGTGAAAATGGTTTCGATCAAATGCTTTTTGAGTCAACAATAAGAGCTAATGGTTGGACTCCAGAGGAATATATTGATCTTGTAAGAGAAACTATGTCATTAGATAAACTTGTATCCGCTATGGGAGACACTGCTTTTCCAATTGATAGTGACTTAAAAGATTTAGCCTCATTGCTAGAAACTTCAAGAGACATAGATTTTATAAAAGTAGATAAAAATTTGCTGGTGAATCAACAAGAAGCAAGCCTTGAAGAAGGGCAGCAATTTTATGATAACAACCCTTTTTTATTTCTTTCAAAAGAGCAACGAGACTTTTCTTATCTTGTCTTAACCTATGATGCGTACAAAGAGCAGGTTGAAGTTCCCGAAGATTATGTTGAAGAGGCATATTCAGACTATTTAAACAACCTTGAAGGGCAACTGCAAAACAGAATTTCTCATCTAATGATTGAAAAATCTAATTATGAAAGCTCATCTTTGGCTTATGAAAAAATAAATTCTATATACCAAAGCATTCAATCAAATGAGCTTTCGTTTGATGAAGCAGTATCTCAATCAAGTGAAGACCTAGCATCAAAAGATGCTGGCGGTGATTTGGGTTTATCATCAGGAGATGCATTTCCAGAAGAGTTTGAAAACGCAATATTGTCAATGCAGCTTAACTCCATTAGCCCAATTATAGAGCTCGAGGATTCACTACATATTTTAAAATTAACTGAAATTATTAAACCTCAAATAAGAACAAAATCTGAAATGTCCGAAGAGCTATTAACTGAGCTTGTTGATGCCGAGGCATTAGCTTTGATGCAAGATGATTTTCTGGAGTTAGAATCACTAGTGCTTGAAGGAGCTACTTTAAATGTATTAGCTGACTCAATAGATGGCGCAGTCCAGGTCACTGGGTTAAAGGACATAGATGGAATTGAGCTAAATGGTTTTGTTGATGTTGCATCTTCGGAACTATTTGATTCTTCTATTTTGCCTAACAAAATTGAAATTTTTGAAGGCGATGAAAGTTATGCATTTGTAATGATGACACAGACGCTTCAGCCAACTGTTCAGCCTTTTGCTGATGTTGCTGATTCAGCTATTCAAGAAGTGCGTAATGAGAAAGCTAACATGATCATCAATGATTTTGTTAAAGATGCAGAGGGCGTTATTGACGGCCAGAATGTATTGCCCGATTTAAGTGCTTTTTCTCAAGAAAGTTATAAAGGTGTTAAAAGATTTTCTTCCTTGCTTCCATCAGAGATTATTAATTCAACATTTGAATCACCTTTGGGAACCTTGGTTTCGAGTGAAGCTTTCAATGGCGATCGTTATTGGGCAAAGTCCTCAAATGAGTCTGTGCCATCAATCGAAGAGCTTTCAGAGTCTCTTGAGCAGTATCAAGGTTTTTATAATGAAAGTTTAAATCAGAAGTTTTCAGGGTTTATTGATCGTGCTTTTAAAAAAGGACAAAAGGTTCGTTTAAAGAATCTTGCTTCAAATTAATCAGCGTACTCTTCTATGGACATGGCGGCAGTATTGAAACCACCATCTACATAAGTAATTTCACCCGTGACTCCGCTTGCAAGGTCTGAGCACAAGAATGCTGCAACATTTCCTACCTCCAGAGTTGTGACAGCTCTTCTTAAAGGTGCTCTGTTAGCATAATTAGTTAACATTTTTCTGAAATTTTTTACGCCCATTGCTGCAAGAGTTTTTATGGGCCCGGCTGAAATGGCATTGACCCTTATACCATCAGGTCCCATGGCAGCAGCAAGAAACCTAGTATTTGCCTCTAAACTTGCTTTAGCAAGACCCATTACATTGTAATTTGGAAGGGATTGTATAGATCCTAAATAGGTGAGTGTTAAAAGAGCTGCATTCTCATTCAACATGGGTTTCGCTCCTTTGGCCATAGCAGTGAAACTGTACGAACTTATGTCGTGGGCAATTTGAAAGCCTTCTCTAGTAGAGGCATCAACAAAATTGCCCTCTAATTCATTGGCTGGAGCAAAACCAATAGAATGGACAAACCCATCAAAAGACTTCCATGTTTTTGATAGCTCTTGATACATATTTGAAATGCTCTCATCAGAGGCAACATCGCATTCAAATAATAAATTAGATCCAAGCTCTGAAGCTATCTTTTCAACGTTTCCCTTTAACCTATCGCTTTGATATGTAAAGGCTAGTTCCGCTCCTTGAGCGTGCATTGCTTGAGCAATACCAGCCGCTATAGAGTGTTTATTGGCAAGTCCTGCTATTAGAATCTTTTTATTTTGTAACATTGTATTATTTTTCCTGATAGCTAATTTGTTATGTATTATATAACAGTTCGTTTATCGTTAATAAGGTGAATGAATGCCATAGGATTTATAAATCATTTTTTAACATAAGCTTGTTTCTTTCACCGAAACAGGCATATAATCGTCCATTGCACGAAATGTAAAGGCATTTGTGTATTTAAAACTTAGGAGTATTTTAAAATGATTGATTTAAATAAATATTTATTCAGTGCTTTTGCAATAATCTCTTTATCGGTACCTCTAGCAATTGCTCAAGATTCTGATGAAGATGTTGAAGAAGTCATTGTAACTGGATCAAGGATTATTGATCCTAACATTATCAGCTCTTCTCAAATCGCTGTTGTCGATGGGCAAGATATAATCGAGGCTGGTGTAACTAGGGTTGAGGATTATCTTAATGATATGCCTCAGATCTCTCCTGGCCAATCTATTACCAACTCAAACGGTTCTAATGGTACAGCTACTGTTAATTTAAGAAACTTAGGCTGTTCTAGAACATTGGTTTTGATGAATGGAAGAAGGCTTGTTCCAGGTACGACGGGTGGAGGTAGCTGTGCTGACCTAAATACTATTCCTACTTTGCTTTTAGACAAAGTGGAAGTCTTAACTGGTGGTGCTTCTTCTGTATACGGTTCTGACGCTGTTGCAGGTGTTGTGAACTTTATATTAGATGACGAGTTTAATGGATTCAAAGCCGCATATTCTCATGGCTTTTATAACCATGAAAACGATAATAGTTCCTTAAGAGAGCTTGTAAAAAGTTACGGTTATAAACAAGCACCAAGTGATGTTCAAACTGGTGACACTGGTAAGTTCTCCATAGCATTTGGTGGAGATATTGATGGTGGAAGAGGTCACATAACAGCATACATGGAGCACACAGATACTCAACCTATACTCCAAGGTGATTTTGATATCAGTGCTTGTGCTTTAAGTGGGGGTACCACTCGATGTGGAGGATCATCAACTATTCCTCCAGGAAGATGGGCTGATTTTGGTCGATATGGTGGAGCAGGATTTGTTAATATAGATCCTTCAGTTACTCGTTTAGATCTCAAAGTTCAAGGGAATGAATTTGTTCCAAGAGCAGGTCAGACATATAACTATAATCCAACTAACTTCTTTCAAAGACCAGATGATAGGCTAAATGTAGGGTTTTTTGGTAAATATGAATTAACTGACAAAGCAGAAGTATATCTAGATTTCACTAGCATGAAATCAGAATCAAATGCTCAGATCGCATATTCCGGTACTTTTGGAAATATCACAGACCTTCCTTGTTATAATTCATTGCTCTCAGCACAACAATATAAAGTCGCTTGTAGTGATTGGGTAGGTATGGGTGGATCTCATGCTCCTGACTTTGCATCAGCATCTGCTGCATTAGCATATATTTCAGGGCTTGATATTGCTGTAGGTGATGGCTCTATAATTGGCTATAAAGCTCCATTGTATTCTTTAAAAAGAAATGTTGAGGGTAACCCAAGACAGGGTATCCAAATGTATAAGAGCTATAACACAACAATTGGCGTTAGAGGCGACATAAATGATGATTGGTCTTATGACGTTTATTATCAAAACTCAGTTGTTAATTATGCCAATGAATATAGAAACGATCTTTCAGTTACTGCAATCAACAGAGCGGTTGACGTAATTTCAGTGAACGGAGTTCCAACTTGTGTATCTAAGCTTCAAGGTATTGACGCAGATTGTATTCCTTATAACCTTTTCCAAGGTGGTTTACCTGGCGATCAAGGTATTCAAGGGGTTATTGATGGTGGCCAAGCCGCTCAAGACTATCTTGCTAAATCAACCTTTATTAATGGAGATGGAAAGCAAAAGATTTTTTCAGGTTATATCACTGGTGATACTGGATGGACAATTCCAGGAGCCCCAGGTTCAGTTTCAGCTGTAATTGGTTTT
Organism: uncultured SAR86 cluster bacterium; assembly: GCA_902593675.1. Classification (GTDB taxonomy): domain Bacteria; phylum Pseudomonadota; class Gammaproteobacteria; order Magnimaribacterales; family D2472; genus D2472. The sequence goes on along the minus strand of CACJJI010000001.1, from coordinate 374,550 downwards.
GAAACTAAAGAACTTGAAACAGACTTCAGACCTGATACTCCTACTAAACAGGGTGATAGATCTGGATCAGGTGGAGCTACATTACCTATTGGTGGCATGTACGATGTTGATGAATTCTTCTTTGAATTTGGTATTCCAGTTACTGCTGACTTAAGTCTTGATCTTGGATTTAGATCTGCAGAATACTCAACTGGTGCTGAAACTGATTCAAGTAAGCTTGGTGCTTATTGGACAGTGAATGATAGCGTCTCATTGAGAGCTTCGTTTCAAACTGCTCAGCGTCATGCAAATATTTCAGAGCTTTATTCAGCTGTTAGTGATGGACTTGTCGATCTTGATAACGACCCTTGTTCAATTCAGCAAAATGGAGATCCTGCTACTGCAACTCAAGCACAATGTGCATTGACTGGTTTGCCAGCAAGTCTATATAACACAGACTTAAATTCTCCAGCTGATCAGTACAACATTAAAGGTGGTGGTAATCCTAAGGTTGCTCCTGAAGAATCAGAGTCTACAACCATTGGTGTTGTTCTTACTCCTGAATCAGTTCCTGGTTTAACTTTAACATTGGATTATTTTGATATTACTGTTGAAGATGGTATTGGTACAGTTAGCGCAAAGACTGCTCTTGACAAATGTATTTCTACTGGAAGTGCTCAATACTGCGGCTTGATCAATAGACAAGCTGGTACAGGATCATTGTGGTTATCAGGTGGATACATTTCACAACAGCTTACTAATATTGGTGAAGAAACTACAAGTGGTGTTGATATAATATTTGATTATTCTTTAGAGTCCGCATGGGGTCCAATAGAACTTCAAGGTGTTACAACACTTCTTGATACATATGATATTACTGAGCTTCCAGGTGCAGCACCGATTGCATGTTCTGGTAATTGGGGCGGTTCATGTGGAAAGAATCCTTTGCCTGAATTTGCAGGTAAATATCAAGCAAAACTTACCACAGAGTATGATACAGATGTCACACTAGGTTTAAGATATCTTGGTGAAACTGATGACCTTAATTCAAACCAGATTGACTTTGATGCAATCACATATATTGATTTAACTCTGCAGCATATGCCTACAGAAAATCTAGTGGTTACATTTGGTATCAACAATCTATTTGATGAGGAACCAGAATATACCTCTGATGCTGGTACAGCGCCAGGTAATGGTAATACTTTCCCAGGTTACTTTGATGCCTTTGGTCAGTACATTTTCTTAAATTTGACACTTCAATATTAAGAAAAAAGTAAAAAAACTAAAAAGGGGTGCTTTGCGCCCCTTTTTTTTAACATAATTATCTCAATTCTAATTGTTACAAAAAGTTGACATATTGCATCAAAATGGCAACAATTAGCGGTACTAACAAACTTTTAGGGAGTTTATATGTCTAAATTAATTAAATTTTCTTTGGTTGCGGTCCTATCTTTAGGCCTAATGCCAAATACTTCATTCGCTCAAGAGGCTGAAGATGATGTCGAAGAGGTTATCGTTACTGGTTCTAAGATCAAGAAATCAGTTTTTGATAGTTCAAAGCCTTTAGAAATTATTTCTGATGCTGCTATTGAGAGAACAGGTCTTAACAACATTGGTGATATCTTACAAAGTATCTCATCTAATGATGGTAATGGTATCCGACCAGTTACAACTGCTACAAACGGTGGTGATGGTTCTAACGAAATATCATTAAGAAACCTTGGGGCTGGAAGAACTCTAGTTCTTGTTGATGGAAGAAGATGGGTCACAGACGCTTTTGGTGCTGTTGATATGAACACAATTCCTGCTTCTATCATCCAAAGAGTTGAAATCCTTAAGGATGGAGCATCTTCAATCTATGGTTCCGATGCAGTTGCAGGGGTAATTAACATTATTACTAAGAAAGACTATGACGGTTTTGAAATGAGAGCTTTCACAGGTGAATATGATGCTGGTTACGGAAAACAAGATTCCATCAGCATGCAATTTGGAAGCACATCAGAAAAGTCTTCTAGCATTCTGTCTCTATCATTTGCTGCTCAAGAAGAAATTATGGCAGGTCAAATTCCAAGAGCAAATCAACCTTATTATGGTTGTTCTAACGTGCCAAATAGTGGTACTGGTCCTCAAAACTCCCCAACTAACTTAGGACCTAGCCCTGAACAAAACTCAGGTTATGGTAACTTTGCTCCAGCAAGTGATAGTTTTGTTTGTGGATCATCGTTCCCTGCTTATGGTAGATACTTTTCTTTAAATAAATATTTAGAGCCTGGTAAATCAGGTGCTTTACCGGAGCACTTTATTCCATGGTCAAATGCTGGACGTTATAACTATGCTCCAGTTAACCATGTGCAAAACCCAATTGATCAATACTCTGTATATGCATATTCTGACTATGATATTTCAGATGATGTAACTGCATATGTTCAAATCAACTACACAAAATCAAGACGTGATAATCAGCTAGCGCAGGTTCCAATGACTGCATATGGTGGAGCTGGACCTCAGTGGCAGCTTAATAATGGTAGATTTGCTACTGCTGGCGGTTATTTCAATGTCTTGAATCAAGACACATCTTTTGGTTTTAGAGCTATTGCTATTGGTCCTAGGATTTATAGTTATGACTATGACATCTTCGGTATAAGGCTTGGATTAGATGGTAATCTTGAGCTTGGTGGTAATACTTATAACTGGAGTGTTGGTACTCAAATTAATGATGCTCAATACGATAGTAAGTTGTACAACTTTGTTGACCTTGTTCACTTAGGAAAAGCAGTTGGAGACTCATTTAGGGATCCAGTTAGTGGTGCATTAACTTGTGGAACTCCAGAAGCTCCTGTTTCTCAGTGTGTTCCATTTAATATATTTGGTGGACCAGATCTTGGTCTTGCTGCTGGAAGAATTTCACAGGCTGAATATGATGCCATGGTAGATTATGTTGGTTATGATGGAGTGCAAAATGCAGCCTTTGATAGCGACAACTACTGGGCTGAAATCTCAGGTCCTTTATTTGAAATGCCTTATGGAACAGCTTTCTTTGCTGCTGGTTATGAGAAAAGATCAGCAGGTTATTTTGATACTCCAGATGCGCTTATTACTTCCGGTGGTTCTTCTACCAACTACAGAGAGCCTACCTCAGGTAAAACTTCTGTTGAGGAATATTTCGTTGAGATTAATATCCCACTTCTTGAAGGTGTAACTGGTGCTCAAGAGTTAGAAGTAACACTTTCAGCAAGAACTTCAGATTACACTGCTGGTGGTATGGTTGGATTTACTCCAAATACCAATAACCCAGGAAAGCCATCAACCAGTGAGATTGGTATCAGATGGAGACCAATTGATGATGTTCTAGTTAGAGCAACTATGGGTGAAACTTTTAGAGCTCCTACTGTAGGAAACTTGTATCGAGGCGGCGGTGAGTCTTTCCCACAAGCTACAGATCCATGTAATACAGATCAATTCCCAACACAATCTGCTGGAACTCAGGCTAACTGTTTAGCTGCTGGTGTCCCTGCAGGCGGTGCTGAGCAACCAACCACTCAAATTAGAGCATTTGTTGGTGGTAACCCATTCTTGGCTCCTGAAGAGGGTGAAAATGCTACCGTTGGTATCGTATACACTCCTAGCCAAATCGATGGCTTAAGCATGAGTGTTGATTTCTGGGAAATTGAATTAGAAAATATCTTTAACTCAATTGGTGTTGGAACAGTTCTTAACAGATGTTATGTTGAGTCTACTCAACAAGACGATAACTTCTGTACATTCGTAACAAGAACAGGTAACGGTGGTCTTCAGACTGTTAGAACAGCTCAAGTTAACTCTGCTCTGCAAAATGTTTCAGGTGTTGACTTTGTAATTAATTACTCATTCGATGTTGAAAACTATGGTTCATTCACTACAGGTTTTGACATGGTTTATTACACTAAAGATGAATTTGCTCAAGCAGCATCTTCAACCCCATCCGAGTCATTCGGTTGGTATGATGGTGGTGCTGACTTCAGATGGAGAGCTAACGCATCTGTATTGTGGGAGTACAATGACTTCACTACATCTCTTAACTTTAGATTCTTAGATGACAACAAAGACGATTGTTGGTTGTCTACATATTATGGATTAAATGATGACTGTTCTAATCCAGACGATGCTAATAACTTTGGAGACTATGGTTACAATCTAATGGAAGTTGAGTACTACACTGACTTGCAAGTTGATTATCAATACAGTGATTCAATCAATGTGTTTATTGGAGCTAGAAACCTATTCGGTGAAGAGCCTCCAGTTGCATATGATGCATTTGCTCAAAACTTTGACTTTGCTTGGGACTTACCTGGTGGAGCATTCGTTTATGGTGGATTTAAGATCTCACTATAATAGAGCATAAACTAATTAAAAAGGCCGGTTTACCGGCCTTTTTTTTATATATAATACCTGCATGAAAAATAAACATATCCCTTTCTTATTTCTATTCTTTCTTATTGGCTGTGGCGAAAATGTCTCACCTGTTGATGCTGGGTTAGATGCTCAGATATTTCATTTTGGCAATGGTAGTGAGCCTCAAGGACTTGATCCGCACATTGTAACTGGTGTCCCAGAACATCACTTATTAATCTCCATGTGTGAAGGGCTAACAATTGCAAACCCTAAAGGCGGAGAGAATTTACCTGGCGTTGCAGAATCTTGGACAATTAGTCCTGATGGCAAAACTTATACATTCTACCTGAATAAGAATGCTAGATGGTCTAATGGAGATCCGTTGGTTGCTGGTGACTTTGTTTGGTCCTGGATGAGAATTCTTACCCCATCATTAGGCTCTCAATACCCAGATATGCTTTATTATGTTAAGGGTGCTGCTGAATTTCACCAAGCTAAAACTGATGATTTTTCAACAGTTGGCGTAAAAGCTATAAATGATTATGAGTTACAAGTAGAGTTAAAAAATCCCACACCTTTTTTTATAAGACTCTTGAGTCATTACAGCACATATCCTGTTCACAAAGAAACTATTCTAAAGCATGGCTCGATTGATGATCGGAATGGTATGTGGACTCGCCCCGGCAACTTTGTGTGCAATGGCCCAATGAATTTAAAATCTTGGGAACTTAATAAGCAGATTACAGTAGAAAAAAATCCATTGTATTGGGATGCAGATAAAGTGAAACTTAATGAAATTAGATACTATCCTGTGTCTAATGAATCTACTGAAGATAGAATGTTTAGAGCCGGTCAGCTTCATGTTACAAATGTTGTCCCTTTAGAAAAATGTCCAGTCTATATTGAAAATAACAACCCTAATTTAAGAATTGAGCCTTACATGGGTACATATTTTTATAGAGTTAATACTCTGCATCCTGTCTTAAAAGATAAAAAAGTTAGATTGGCTTTGGCTTATGCTTTGAACAGAAATCAAATTGTTGATAAGGTTTCTAAATGTGGGCAAAAGGCTGCTTATTCTTTTACACCGCCTGGCTCAGCGGGTTACGAGCCTGATACCGAAATCCCATTTGATCCATCTTTGGCAAAAACCCTGTTAGCTGAAGCTGGCTATAAAGATGGTATAGGTTTCCCTGTCCTGGAGATTCTATTTAATACTCAAGAAGGGCATAGAAAAATAGCTCTGGCAGTTCAGCAGATGTGGCAAGAAAATTTAGGGATCTCCGTACAGTTAGTTAATCAAGACTGGAAAGTTTATCTGGCTAGAGAAATGACTGGTGATTTTCAGATATCTAGAGCAGGATGGATTGGAGATTACGAAGATCCAAACACATTTTTAGATACATTGAGACCTAATAGAGGTAATAATAAAACTGGCTGGGAAAATGAAGAATATGATCAACTGTTAGAGTTAGCAAATTCAACAAATGAACAATCTTTGAGATACGATTATCTTATGCAGGCAGAGCGATTGTTAATAAGCGAAATGCCTATCATTCCTATTTATACTTATGTTCGGCAATATCAGTTATCAAGCGATGTTAAAGGCTGGCATCCAAATCTTTTGGATACGCATCATCCAAAATTTATTTATCTAGAAAGATAATCTAATAAATGCTGCAAGTTATCCTCAAAAGAATTGCAATCGCTATTCCGGTTATTTTGGTAGTTGCATCTTTGACATTTTTCTTAGTTCGTATGGCACCTGGTGGTCCATTTGATGCAGAAAAAGTTGTTCCACCTCAAGTAATGAAGAATTTAAATGCAGTCTATAACTTAGACGCCCCTTTAATTATTCAATACAGAGATTACATGTTTAATCTCATTCAAGGAGATTTTGGACCATCATTTAGGTATCCAGGAAGATCAGTAACAGAGATGATTTTTACAGGTTTGCCAGTAACCTTTGAGTTAGCTTTTTATGCCATTATTATTGCCATGATCATTGGCAGTCTTGCAGGGGTCACCGCAGCTGTAAAGAGAAACACATTGCTAGACTATATACCTATGACTATTGCAATGATTGGAATCTGTATGCCTACATTCTTACTAGGCCCATTATTGGTTTTATATTTTGGCATTCATCTTGAGGTTTTACCTGTTTCTGGTTGGGATTCTCTTGCTGGAGATAAGATTTTGCCATCTGTGACTCTTGGGGCTGCATATGCCGCCTATATTGCAAGGTTGAGCAGAGGAGGCATGCTGGAAACGCTCAGCCAAGATTATATTCGAACAGCAAGAGCAAAGGGATTACCAGAATATAAGGTAATTATTAATCATGCGCTCCAAGGCGGGCTTGTCCCGGTGGTTTCATTTTTAGGGCCTGCAGTCGCAGGACTAATCGGAGGATCTTTCGTTGTAGAGACAATCTTTCAGATTCCAGGTCTAGGTAGATTTTATGTTGAAGCAGCCTTCAATAGAGACTACACAATGATTTTAGGCACCACCATTTTCTTTTCAACTCTAATTATATTCTTTAATCTTTTATCTGATATCGCTGTTTTGCTGATGAATCCTCGTGCTAGGAGTGAGGCATGAGTCAAGACAGTTCATTATGGTCAGATGCTTGGAGAAGATTGCTTGCCAACAAGGCTGCTTTAGCTGGTGGAATCATTCTTTTGGTATTAATTTTTCTTGCTATTTTTGCACCATGGATAGCTCCCCATTCTTATGCATATCAAAATCTTGAGCTAGGAGCGCAACCACCCTCTGTTGATTTTTTGCTAGGCACTGACACTCTTGGTCGGGATTTATTTAGCAGGATTTTATATGGCGCTAGAGTCTCACTGTTGGTAGGATTTGTTGCAACTGGTGTTGCTTTGGTTATCGGTGTCAGTTGGGGAATTATTGCTGGATATTTTGGTGGCAGAGTTGATTCTGTCATGATGAGAATCGTTGATGTGCTATATGGATTACCATTTATTATTTTTATTATTTTGTTGATGGTAATTTTTGGAAGAAACATTTGGCTTTTATTTGCTGCTATAGGAGCTGTTGAATGGCTAACTATGGCAAGGATTGTTAGAGGACAGGTTTTAACAATAAAAAATCAAGAGTATGTTTTAGCAGCTAAGGCCATGGGAGTTACAAATATGCAAATGTTCAGAAAGCATATATTTCCAAATATTCTTGGTCCTATCGCTGTTTATGCAACATTAACCATTCCTCAGGTTATGTTGCTAGAAGCATTTTTAAGCTTTTTAGGTCTTGGAATTCAGCCACCAATGAGTAGCTGGGGTACCTTGATTAGGTATGGTGTTGAATCTATGGAGGAATATTCATGGTTGTTAATCTACCCAGGATTAACTTTTACCATTACCCTGTTTGCATTAAATTTTTTTGGTGACGGCTTGAGGGATGCGTTAGATCCTAAAATTTCCTCAGATTAATATGCTCTAATTATAATTTTTAAAACTTGCCCAGGCTTAATTTCATTGTTTGATAATTCATTGATATTTCTAATATCTGAGATCTCAATATTAAAGATATCTGCTATTCGATAAAGACTATCCCCTTGTTTAACACTGTATAAAATCGTTCTTTTTTTTGAGTTAATTGTTCGGTAAATATTTTTATTTCCTATATTTAATTCTTTGCCGATTGTTAAGGGTGAATTCATTCTTAATCCATTATTCTTAGCTATTTCTGCAGGAGAGATTTTGTATTGAATTCCAAGATTCCATAACGTATCGCCTTCGCTAATAATATGAGCTTGATAGGGGATAAATGTTTGATTTTGGTCGTTGCTTAACGGAATCAATAACTCTTGATTTAAGCTTAAGACATTAGAAGTTAGATAGTTAACTTTTTTTAAGACATTGACCTCAGTATCAAATTCTTCAGCAATCTTCCACAAACTATCTCCTTTTGAAACTTTATGTGTGACCCAGTTGATCTGACTTGTTTGAATAAAGTTATCTTTTTTGAGGTTTAAAATTTCCTCTAACTCCACCGGGATATTGAAGGTAGTCTTATTTCCGGGAGGCGAAGCCCATTTTGTATATCCTGCATTTAATTTATATACAAATTCAGGCTTTAAGCCAGCAAATTCGCTGAAGGATAATATTTCAACTTGACCGTCAAGTTCTATGCTGCCCAAAACTTTTTTATTAGGAAAATCTGGCAGAATAATTCCATATTTTTGAGCGTTAAGAACTAATTCAAGTATCGCCTTAAATTTAGGTACATATTCCTTAGTTTGTTTTGGAAGCTTAAGATTTTCATAATTAGTCGGCTTGCCTGCTCTTCTATTAAGTTTAATTTGCTTTTCAAGAAGAGTCGGGCCACCATTATATGCAGCAAGAGTGTATGTAATTTCTTTGTTAAATCTATTGTGAAGATAGGCTAAATATCTAACAGCCGCTTTTGATGATACCAAAGGATCATGTCTTTGCTCATACCACCATGTATCTTTAAGGTCATATATCCTTGCTGTTGCAGGCATAAACTGCCATAGTCCCATTGCTCCTGACGCCGAGATGGAAAATGGGTCATAGTTACTTTCAATATAGGGAAGAAGCGCTAGCTCAGATGGAAGCCTGTATCTATCTAATTCTTCAAGAACAAAGAAAATAAAATATCTTCCTTTTTCAAGCAGCTTATTCAGCTGAGCAGGGTTAGCAAGGTAAGAGTTAATGTATTGAAGGGTTTTTTCATCAAGCTTGACTTGTTCATTTGAGCTAGTTGCTTTTATTCGGTCCCAAACATTTGTGTAAAGTGGGAGGCTTTCAGATGCCTTTAATGGGATAGGCTCAATGTATCGATCAGCTTGAATAATTGAAGGTAGTTCACAACTTGAGCTTCCAATTAGTACAAAAATTAATAAGAATTTATTCATGATATTAAATTTTATATTTTGTGAATAAGTCCCAGCTCTTTATATGTAAGTAAAAGATTGTCTTCATTAGTTACAATTAACCAAATATAATGATTAGTATAAGCTTTTATAAATTGATTAGTCATAAGCATCCATGTCATATTTTAACTCATGAAACAGGTAATTATTTATACTGATGGTGCGTGTAGAGGCAATCCAGGTCCGGGAGGTTGGGGCGCACTTATAAGGTTAGATGCGATAGAAAAAGAAATTTTTGGCGGTCAATTCAATACAACCAATAACCAAATGGAGCTTACTGCAGCAATCGAGGGTCTGGCTGCTTTAAAAGAGCGTTGCAGTGTAGAGTTATATACTGACTCAAAGTATGTAATGGATGGTATAACTCAATGGATTCAAAATTGGAAAAAAAATAATTGGAGAACTGCTGCAAAAAAAGATGTGAAAAACAAAGAATTATGGCAAAAATTAGATCAATTAATTTCTCAGCATCAAGTACAATGGCACTGGGTAAAAGGCCATTCAGGAGATGCTGGCAATGAAACTGCTGATTTATTGGCAAACAAAGGAATCGATTCCATTTTATGACAAAAAAACTCATTGTTCTTGATACTGAAACAACCGGACTGGAGGTTGAGCAAGGTCACCGAATTGTTGAGGTAGGTGCAGTTGCTCTTGCTGATAGAAAAAGAACAGATCTTCATTTTCACTCATATTTAAATCCTCAACGATCTATTGATGAGGAAGCTGAAAAAGTTCATGGCCTTTCAATGGAGCGGCTTTCAAATGAGCCAGAGTTCTCACAGATTGCAGAGGAGTTTTTAGAGTTTGTAGAAGGTAGTATATTGGTTATTCATAATGCTGCGTTTGATTTAGGTTTCCTCAATGCTGAGTTAAAGAGAGTCTCCTCGAATTATCCAGCGCTTGAGGAAATATGTGAAGTTGAAGATACTTTGCTAATGGCAAGAAGTAAATTCCCCGGTCAGCGAAACTCTTTAGACGCCCTTGCAAATAGATTTGAGATAAGCGGTTACGACAGAAGCTTTCATGGCGCCTTGTTAGATGCAAATATTCTAGCAGACGTATATATTCATTTAACTGGCGGTCAAAGTAAGTTTGAATTCATTGCATCAAATATAAATTCTAATTTTGAAAGTGAAACGAGCGAACTCAATATTGATTTAAAGAAATTTCCCATTCCAAAAATCATTGTCTCTAAGGAGGATATGTTGGCAAACGATCAAAGAATTGCTGCAATTAATTCAAAAAGAGACTCATCATGACAAAGGTTACAAGATTTGCACCCAGTCCGACCGGAGCCTTGCACATAGGGGGAGTAAGGACTGCATTATTTAACTATGTGTATGCTAAGCAAAACAAAGGAAAGTTCTTAATCAGAGTCGAAGATACAGACCGTGAAAGATCAACGAAAGAGTATGAAGAAAATATTCTAAAAGGATTGTCTGATATTGGCATTAATCCTGATGAGCCTCCTGTTAGACAATCCGAAAGATCTGAACTATATAAGTTGGCTGTAGATAAAATAATAGAATCTGGAAATGCTTATTGGTGTGATTGTTCAAAAGAAGCTCTAGAAGAAATGCGCAAAGAGCAGGAATTAGCTGGTAAAAAACCTATGTATGACGGAAGAAGCAGAAATCTTGGACTGAAACGGTCTGACAAAACGGTCCTTAGGTTAAAAACACCAAAAGATGGGGAGTTAGTTTTTCATGATTTGGTTCGAGGCGAAGTGGTTTTTCAGAATTCTGAATTAGATGATTTGATTCTTCTTAGAAGCGACGGATCTCCAACATATCATCTTTGTAATGTCGTTGATGATTTTAATCAAGGAATTACAACCGTAGTAAGGGGAGAGGACCATTTAAGCAACACACCCAGACAAATACACATTCAACAAGCTTTAGGTTATCCGCCTCTTGAGTATGCGCACTTACCAATGGTGCTAGGTCAAGATAAAAAAAGGTTATCAAAGAGGAATGCTGTTACAAGCTTGCAGGATTATTTTGATCAAGGGTACTTAGAGTCTTCCATGATAAACATGCTTGCTCGGTTGGGTTGGTCTAAAGGCGACAAAGAAATTTTTTATCTAGATGATCTGATCTCTGATTTTAGAATTCAAGAGGTTCAAAAGGCGGGCGCTGTCTTTGACCCAGCAAAGCTAGACTGGATTAATAATTATCACTTAGCCGCACTATCTTTTGATGATTTTAAGGACAGATTGATTCCATTTCTTAATAGCGTTGAAATTGACTTAACTCAAAAGCAAAATAGCAATGAGATTATTGAAGCCATGAGGAGCTCTAAGCCAACACTCCTTGGAGTTGCCAAAGATCTTATACCCTACTTTTTTCAAGTAAATTCATATGATGAAAAAGCAGCAAATAAGTTTTTAATTGGATCGGAGTCTGTTTTGGAATATGTACAAAGAAAATTAAATAAATTAGAAGCTTGGAATGAAGAATCTATAGATCATGCATTGCAGGAGGCTCAAACCGCATTAAGCTTACCAACTCCAAAACTTAATCAACCAATAAGAATTGCAATGACTGGATCTATTCAATCTCCTTCCTTGGGCTTAACACTTTCATTATTTGATTTGGTTGAGGTGAACAACAGAATTGATGCAGCGCTTAAATATTTAGCTGATTCCACTTAGAAAACGCATGAGGTAATTATTGCCTGAGGATGCTCTTGAGTTAAATGTTCCAAGGTATCTAAAGATGCTTCTTTAGTGATTCCATACTCAGCAATACCAAAGACTTCATTAGGTTCAATAACTAGATTGTCTGAAATTTTTTTTATGCCGTCATAAGAATCTAATAGATTTAAGTTTTCCATATCCCTCACAGAATAAAAAATCTTTTTATTAAATTCCATTTCAGTCAATTGATCTGATTGAGTTAAAACAAAATAGTTTTTTGGAACATTCATAAATTTCACTTCATCATTTCGCAATATATCGCCAGTATCAGAAGACATTTGTTTTCCAACAACATCTAATGATTCCATTGATTGGTATTTAAAAATACTTATTGATCCTAGCGATTTATATAGTGGATTCAGTTCTGAGTTTACATAATTTCGCTCATAGCCCTCCAAAGAAAGAAGTGAAGAGGCAAGGGGAGCATGTTGGTTTTCATAGTAATCCCTAAAATCACCATCAGACAACCCATCCATCTTGTGAATGAATGCTAAAGCTTTAATCAATTTGAATTGCCACGCCTGCATTGGGTCTTCTTAAGTCAGCAAAACCTTCTTTGCCTTTTGAAGAGATTAAAATGCTTTGTGTTGAACCCATAGTTTTTGATTCTTCGAGTTCATGACCATATGATTCAAGTATTTGTAGAGTATCTTGACTAAACCCTTTTTCTAAACGTAAATTTTTATAAGGCCAATCTTTATGAAGTCTTGGGAGCATGGTGGCCTCACCGAGATTTAAATTAAAATCTATGACCCCAGTTACAACTCTTAATACCGCAGCAGGAATTAATGCACCTCCAGGAGATCCTGTGATGAGTTTCAGCTCATTGTTTTCATCAAAGATGATAATAGGTGTCATGGTGCTCATGGGTCTTTTGCCTGGCTCAAATCGATTGCCTATGCTTGCAGAGCGATCAATGACTTCAGGGTCTCCATACTGATAAGCAAAATTATTCATTTGATTATCCATAAGAATTCCTGTTCCAGGGATAGTTACTCCTGAGCCAAATGAATAGCCCAATGTGTAAGTATTAGAAACAACATTGCCATGTTTATCAATGATTGAATAGTGAGTCGTGTTTTCGCCCTCATAAAATAATGAATCAGGATTTAATGTGCTTGGTGGAGTGGCTTTCTCAAAATTAATAGTCTTAGCCAAAGAATTTGCTCTTTTTTTTGAAATTATTTTTTTTATCGGGACGTCATAAAATTGAGGATCTCCCATGTACCTTGATCTATCCATATGTCCGCGTTGTAATGCTTCTGCAAATAAGTGCAGGAAGCTTGCTGAGTTTGGCCCAATTTCATCAGTACTAAAGTTTTCTAAAATATTTAATCCTTCAAGTAATACTGCAGCACCACCAGCTGGAGGAGGATGCGCAAGAACCATGTGATTTCTATAAGTTGTTTGGATAGGTTCTGCAAACCTAGGCTTATATTCTTGAAGATCTTTGGCAGAAATATATCCGCCATTTTCTTGCATAGCTTGAACTATCTTCTTGGCAATAGAGCCTGTGTAGAAAGCTTCTTCGCCATTTCGCGCTATTTCACGAAGAGTCCAAGCTAAATCAGGTCGCTTCATTAACAAATGTTCTTTTATTGGGCGGTTATTTTGATAATAAATATTTTTAGACTCATTGTTTAGGCTTATCTGATCAGCGCTACCAATTGCTTGATTGAGATCATAGCTAACCTGAATTCCTTTTTGGGCTTGTTTTATAACAGGCTGCAATATTTTTTTTAATGGTAATTTTCCATAACGATCATGAGTTTGTAATAATCCCGCTACAGTCCCAGGAACACCGGAGGCTTTATAGCCATATCTTCTTTGATCATAATTATTCTTTAAAAAAAGAAAATCATTTTTTGAAAGATTTTTCGGCGCAGCACTTCTAAAATCTACAGCTATTGTTTTCTTTTCATCATTTAAATAAACAAGCATAAAGCCTCCACCCCCTATGTTGCCTGCCCTAGGTAGAGTGATTGCTAAAGAAAATCCAACCGCAACCGCTGCATCAATTGCATTACCGCCCATATTTAAAATTTCTACCCCAATATCTGAAGAGGACTGGTTTTGTGAAACGACCATTCCAGAATTTCCAATAGTAGGATGAAAAGGTGACGGATAATCAATATATCTAACTTGCCCCCATGCACTAGGAGCAATAAATAAAAGTAAGAAGAAAATATTTCTCAGAGTCATAGATTTTAAAATATCATTGGAGCTAAATAGAAGGCAAATATAGTAACTAGGAAAACTCCTATAATGTTCAATGCAAAGCCTGCTCTTATCATATCCGGGATGGTTATTTTACCTGACCCAAAAACGATCGCATTAGGTGGTGTTGCTACTGGAAGCATGAATGCGCAACTTGCCGCTAACACAACAGGAATTGTTAAAGCTACTGGCGCTACTCCAATAGCAACTGCAACTGCCCCAACAACTGGTAAAAATGTTGATGTGGTTGCAACATTAGATGTGATCTCAGTTAAGAATATAATTAAAGTCGCAACTGCTAGTATTAGGACAATAGGCGGAACATTCTCTAAGATAGTTAAACCTTCCCCAATCCAGCTACCAAGACCAGAAGATCCAATTGATGCTGCTAAAGATAACCCGCCACCAAATAAAACAAGCAAGCCCCATGGAAGTTTATTAGCTTGCTCCCAAGTCAGTAAATCTGTCTTAGCATTCTCGGAAGGAATGAAGAAAAAACTCAATGCTGCAAATATGGCAATCCCTGCATCAGTTAGGCCAGATAAAGGCACAAAATTATCAAGCAATGTTCTGAACATCCAAGCGCTAGCTGCTAAAGAAAAAATGATTAAAACCTTTTTTTCATCTCTACCCAGAGGGCCTAAATCAGTCAGCATATTTTGAAGCTGTAGCTTTGTTTCAATGCTAGCTATGAAATTAACAGGATAAACTATTTTTGTTATTGCATACCAAGATGCGCACAGCATCAGGATAGCTAAAGGTACTCCTAATTTCATCCAATCAACAAAAGAAATTTCAATACCATATGTTTCTTGTATAAAGCCAACGAATATTATGTTTGGAGCTGTTCCTACCAAAGTAGACATGCCCCCAATTGAAGCTGCATAGGCAATACCAAGCAAAAGTGAGATTTCAAAGCTTTTTCTTTCTTTTGCTGAAAAATTGGGAATAGTTTCGGCAACACTTGAACATACAGCTAATCCAATTGGCAATAACATTAGAGTGGTCGATGTATTCATCACCCACATGCTTATGGAGGCAGAAACAAGCATAAATCCCCCGACTAATTTTGCTCCACTATTTCCAACAGCTATTAACATTTTTAATGCCAGCCGCCTATGCAATCCTGACGATTCAATTCCTAAGGCTAAAATAAAGCCACCCATGAATAAATAAATATTTGGGTTCGCATAGGGCAGGGCAGCTGTTTTAAAATCAGTTACATGCAGCATTGGAAATAATGCTAATGGTAATAGCGCAGTAACGGCTACTGGAACCGCCTCAGTTGCCCACCATATAGCCATCAAAACAGTAACTGCAGCAACAGCCCAGCCTATTGGTGAGAGAGACTCTGGGTTTGGTGTCAGAAGAATAAAAAAGAAAGCTGCTAATCCAACCCAAAAACCTCTTTTTTTGTAAGCCTGCATTATTTTAGTCTCGCATAAAACATTTCAGCAGCATAAGGAACCATTTGTTCTGTATTGCTGTGGCCCTTGGTGGTTGGCACTTCAACCATCCCCCATTTAAAAAATTGGTTAACTTCTTTAGATTTCGCAACTGCAGATTTAAAGAAGTTTCTTCCTCTAGCAAGTCGATGTTCTCCCTGCAAATTAATAATATCCCAATGATCTGCTACGTATGGAGTATTTGGTTTGGTTGAGGTGTCTGCTCTTCCAAGCATTAATAAGAAATACTTACTAAAAGCTTGTCTTAGTTTGATGTCATCTATATTTGAATTAGTTAAACCAAAAGGCCACTCTTGATCAGTCATTGACAGATACCATCCCAAATTAGCTGCAATTGCCAGGGTGGATGATACCTCTGGATGATGAAGTACAAGCCGATGTACAAAATGTGCTCCAGCACCATGGCCATATATACCCCAGTTCTTTGATTTAATTTTAAATTTTTTCAATGCATTTTTAGCAAGAGGTTCAATAGCACTAAATGCATGTAAATCTTGCTTGATGGGCTCTAGGTTCTTATTTTTGATATTCCCATAATTAAAACCCCATACTTCTGGAAAGTTCTTTTCACTAAATTCAGGAACAACTACTAAAAGATTTAACTCCTGAGATGCTTTGACCCATTGATCTCTGTATTCCTCAGCATTTCTTTTTCGTCCATGCATTACAACCACCAGTCTTGTCGCAGCATTAATTTTATTGGGTTTAGCTACGTAGGCAGGTAAAGAAGAACCGGACCAACCGTCGAACTTATATTCAAGAGTATCAGCCTTTGCACTCCAGGCAATAGAAGAAAATAGAAAAGTAAAAATAAATTTATACATAATTCTTTATAAAAAAAAGGGAGCTAAAGCTCCCTTTAATTTTAGCCTAAATATTAAAATGTAACTCTTAAATCTAAGTAATAATTTCTACCCCAGTCAGAGTGAGCATCTGCATAGTAGCCGTAATATCTATCAGCAGTAGGGGCTCTCTCATCCTCAAGGTTTTTCACAGCAAACCTAAGTCTTGCTTTGTGGCCACCTAGATCAAAGTTATATGAAACAGTTGCATCCATAGTTGTCATTTCAGGAACCAAGTACGGCACTCCATTTTTTAGTCCTAATGAGGTCTGAACAAATGAACCTTTTCTTAATCCAGTTAGGCTGGCACCCCAAGGACCTTTATCCCAAGACACTCTAATAGTATGCTTGTTATCATATATCCCATCTTTTTCTAGCAAGTCACCAAATCCTTTTAATGGAATTGATTCTGGGATTTCACCACTATCTTTCTTAGCTTGCAAAGCAGCAAATTCACCACTTGCTTTTTGCTCAAATTTATCAAGAAAAGTTCCAATATATCTCAAATCAAAATCACCATAATCAGTTTGAATATCGTAATAGATTCCTACATCCATTCCCTCAATAGTTCTAAGAGCCATATTGGTATAGTTGTTTGTTACATACTTAATGTCTCCAAAAGGACAAACACCTGCAGCAGCAAAGCCCGCAGCATCTCCGGCATCAGGCGCCTCTCTGACTACGAGCGGGTCTCCAGCAAAGGTATCACAATTATTGAGACCATTAGCAAAACGCAACAACATATCATTAACAGTCTGGTTTTCTCTACCAAACAAACCAATGGTTTTATCTTTTTCAATTGTCCAGGCATCAACAGTTACAATCAGGCCATCCATTGGAGTTAAGACCACACCGAAAGATGTATTATCTGATTCTTCAGCTTCAAGGCCCTCGGCTCCAGTTGCGACCCTTTGAATTGTATAACGTGAGTCAGAGTCAATGACATTCTCAACACTTTGAACTTCATTTACTCTGAAAGCAGCACGGTCGTATCTTGTTCCAGATCTAGCAACAATTTTTTCGTTGATTTGGATTATATTTGGTGCTCTAAATGCTGTTGAGAATGAGCCTCTTAATGTCATCCAAGGAGCAACTTCCCAGCCAAGGGCTAGTTTTCCAACTGTGGTATCACCAAAGTCGGAAAAGTCCTCATTCCTGACAGCCAACTGCGCATTGATTGATTCTGTTAATGGAATTTGTAGCTCTGCAAATAACGATGTCACATCTCTTGAACCAGAAACGTCTGGCGTAGGCGATGAATTCACAACATCTGAAACTAATGGATAAGTATCGCCCTCGTAATCAGTATAAGTGATAGTTCCATCCAATCTTGGATCTCTATCATCAATAACTTCCTCTTCTCGATACTCAAAACCTAGTAAAAGACCAACATCTCCGGCAGGAAGAGTCATAAAGGATGCGTTCGACATTTTAAAATCAAACATATCCAAAGTACTTTCATTTTTTCTGTAAACACTTATCAATGCTCTTTCTATATTAGAGTTCACTCCTGCGCTGAATGGATTGTAAGCAGCTGGAGTAGGGTCGTATAAAGCAGCTTTTAATAGATTATTGGATAATCTATTTCTAGTTACATCTCTATGTCTTGCAATTGAGCTAACATATGCTGTTTCCCAATCCCAATTACCTGAAGTACCTCTGAAACCTTGCAAGAATCGGTAAGTTTCTTTTTTTACATTTACAAGTCTTTGTCTTTCTTCATAGCGATAATTATCAATGTAAAGATTCTTACCGGCAAATATGGCAGTAGGGACGCCATCCACATTCACTTTAAGTTGATTGAGATAGTAGTTATCTGGACCAACTCTATGTTTTGATGAAGAGAATGCATAAGATGCATGAGCTGTTCTATCACTATCTGAGTTATAGGCTCCAATTTCTGTAAAAGACTCAACACCATTTCCCATGTCATGATTAATAAATATCACCATATTATTTCTGACAAGTTGTGATCTCACATCAGTTGGTCCCCAAAAGTTGCTTCTAAGAGCTCCATTACCATCTTGAGCAATACATGTACCAAATCCAGTATCAAAAAGAGGGTGCCCTCTATTTGTACATTTAGAATCCCCAAGTGGAAATACTTCAAATTCACCATTTGAATCAGTCCAAACATGATTGTAGCTTTCACCAGCATGCTCCCTCGAGCTCACCATATCAAATTGCCCATAGATTGAATTTGAGCTTAGATTCCTGAATGAAGTACTTGTTTTCCATGGAGAGTCATCCGCAACAAATGGTCTATGATCTCCTGCGCCCCATCTTGGATCTTCTTGCGCATTAATGTTCCCACGATCATAGTGATCAAAGAAAACGCTTACATTAGTTGCTCCATCATTAAAGAAAGAACCCCATTTCACATTAAAAGTATTATCTTCAGTTTCAAAGTGATCATATGCAGAAACTTTGGCTCTAACCATTAAGCCTTCATAATCTTTTTGCAGCACGTTATTAACAACTCCCGCTACAGCATCTGCGCCATAAATAGCCGAGGCACCATCACGCAAGATTTCCAATCTTTCCATTCCATATGTTGGTATTAGGTTTGAGTTAACTGAGACAGTAGGAACAAAATCACCACCAATTAATTCAGTTTGATAGGTTCCGTTATTAACGAGCCTTCTTCCATTAAGCAAGGTAAGGGTATTACCAACACCCATATTCCTTAAGTTATATGCTCCAACATCCCCACGAGATGCGTTCACACCTCCGGATGCATCTTCAGCTTCATTGAAGTAGTTCAGACCTTGCTCAGCAATATTTTCAAGCAGCTCATCACCACCATCAACACCTAATGCTTCTATGTCTTTTCCTGAAAAGACTGATACAGGCAAAGCACCTGTAATTTTTGCCCCTTTGATTTGTGATCCTACGACCACAACTTCCTCAACATCACTTAATTTTGTTGAGTCTTCTTGAGCAAAGACGCTGAGAGAGATTGGCAATAGCAATAAAGCAAATGCGTACTTAAGATTTGTTAATTTCATATTTTCCCCAAAATAAATATTTCTCTTAATTTAATAGTAACAGTTGAAGGCAATTTTTTATGATATTTAGTCAATTTTATTGCTAAAAATAAGAGCCTTATATATAACTATTTGTTATACTTAGATAACATTAAATAACTTTTAATGACTATGATTAGTTCAAGACATATTGAAGTTTTTTATCATATATATAATGAGGGCTCATTAACGCGTGCAGCTAGAGTTCTCAATGTTTCTCAGCCGCTTGTGAGTAAAACTCTTGCATATGCTGAACATAAATTACAGTTAAAGCTGTTTGTAAGGCATGCCAGACGACTTTCGCCAACTCCAGAGGCGGATATTCTCTTTAAACATGCTGCTGATGTAAATCAGCAGATCTCAAAGTTTAACAATATTGCTGAAAATCTTGTTTCCGATCCTTCTT
Organism: uncultured SAR86 cluster bacterium; assembly: GCA_902593675.1. Classification (GTDB taxonomy): domain Bacteria; phylum Pseudomonadota; class Gammaproteobacteria; order Magnimaribacterales; family D2472; genus D2472. The sequence continues at coordinate 354,624 of CACJJI010000001.1, read as the reverse complement.
CTACTATCAATATTGGTTGCACTCCATCCTTGGGACTGGGCTTGCTACCAAACTTATTAAATAAATACTTGAAACTTAATCCTGATACTAAGTTTAATATTGTAAATTTACAGAGCTCAGATCTGGAGGATCAATTAAAGGAGCTCACTTTTGACTTGGTTATTTGTTTCAACCCAAATGATTTTGATCTATTCCAGAAGACTGTTTTGCATTCAGGAAAGTTAGTTCTTATAGCATCAAATAAGAATGCACCAAAAGAGAGCACTTTCAAGCTAAAAGGAATCAAAAATCAACCTTTTATAAAGATTAAAAATTTAAAAACTAATGCAGCACAAAATAATCTTGATGATGTCTTAAAGAAAGAAGGAATAACAGTCAATTGGATTGCAGAGACTGAAACTATTCAAGTGGCAAAAGCTATGGTTGAACAAGGTTCTGGTTATGCAATTATTGACGATTTCAGTGCTGCAATATATGGGGACAAAATCTCAATTCATGAAATTGAGCCAGCGATTGGTTATAAAATATGCATGATCAGCAACAAAGAAAAACCCTTATCTGTGAGCGCCAAGTCATTTATTAATTTTCTTGAAAAGCTTTCAGGCAAATTAGATCAACTGATCAAAATTTAATTGCGATAATCTAAAGGCGGTTTTCTATCCCCTAATAAGGGGTAATATTCAAAGTTCGCTCCAACTCTTTCTAAATATTCATCATGAGCTGACTCAATAATCTTAGGATTTTTAAATAAATCTTGAGCTGTATCTGCCAGAACTTGAGCTGCTAGTTTAGTTCCTTTTAACCCTATTGATGTTCCGCCTGCAGCCACTCCTTGCCATGAATGACCAGCTGTTCCCGGAACCCAAGTAGCTGTTCTGAGACCTGCCTGAGGGACCACCCAACTTACATCTCCCACGTCTGTTGAGCCATAAGTGTGACTTGCTTTAAAGGGTTTAATTTTTTCCTGATCTCCAATCTTGCTGCCTGGAGAAACCATGGTGGCGTATATAGTCTCCGCATATTCATTTTCTTTTTTTGAATATTTAATTCCGCCACGAGTAACTAAATTTTTATGCATAACTTTTTGCAAAGTGTTATTGGGAAGCTTTGAATAATTTCCATGCATTACTTCATAGGTCATGGTTGTTTCTGTTCCCATAGCAGCCCCCTCAGCTGCTTTTACAACCCAATTGAAAATTTCTTGAACTTTCTTTCTTTGTGGATTGCGCACATAGTAATAAACTTCTGCTATATCTGGTATTACATTTGGTGCCAATCCGCCCTTTGTAATAACGTAATGGATTCGTGACTCTTGCGGGATATGTTCTCTCATCATATTCACCATTATGTTCATTGCTTCAACACCATCCAAAGCAGATCTACCTTTATGTGGTGAGCCTGCTGCATGAGCAGAAATACCCTGAAACTTAAATTTTGCAGACTTATTTGCGTTGGAGGATTCAGCATTTGCTGCATTAGAGCTGCTGGGGTGCCAATGAAGCACTGCATCAACATCATCAAATAATCCGGCTCTTACCATATACACTTTTCCTGAGCCACCTTCTTCAGCGGGAGTTCCATAAAACCTAATTGTTCCCTTTGTTTTAGTCTTTACTAACCATTCTTTTATTGCTACTGCGGCCCAAGCTGATGCAGCTCCAAATAAATGATGTCCACATGCATGGCCTGCATCAACGCCTTCCTTGATTTCTTTGAAGGGTGAGGCTGTTTGCATTAGACCTGGTAAAGCATCATATTCTCCCAAAATTCCAACAACTGGACCTCCATTTGAATATTCTGCAATAAATGCTGTTGGAATATCTGCAACCCCTGATTGGATTGAAAATCCATTAGATCTCAATTCATTTTTTAAAAGTTCTGAGCTTTTGTATTCTTGATATCCAACTTCAGCCCAATCCCAAATTTTCATTGCTGCGGTTTCAAAGGTATCTTGATGTTTGTTAATGCTCAGATTTAGACTAGAATCCGCATGTATTTGCAAAGAGGCAATTAGCCAAATGATACCAGTTGCTTGTTTGAAAAATTGATTTTTAGTCCTACGCATTCTTCTTCCTCTACTTGTTTGATAATATTTTCTTCATTTGATGTTAATACTAATCGACGGCCTTGTGAATCTTCAGCATAAAAAACAGCTTTAGTGGGATTTAACTTTTCGTAAAGAGTAGTGCAACCAATCACTTTGGCAATGCCTTCTTTTAGATTGGACATAGGTACAGGAATTTCTAATTTTTCTGCCTCTGCGGTAACATCCTTTGCTTCAAAATCCATCAATGGATCCTTACCCCATATCGCTAAAGCTTGCTTAGTCATCATCCCGGAAACACCAGTGATCAGACCTATTTCATCTGTATGTTTTCGGATCCTCATAAGCATTTGTGCTGTTGCATGCAACATATAATTATTTAAAGGTCCTCCAGCAAAAGGCATTCCACCGGTTATGGTTTTATCAATATTATCAGGCACATTTAATGATTCAGCGAATAGTTGGACTGCCACAGGAAAACAGCTATAAAGCTCGTACAAAGTTGGGATAACTTTATTTTTTGCAGCTGTTTCAAGCAAGAATTGAGCTGCCAATTGAAGACCAACAGGATGTGTAATATCAGGTCTTTGAATCACTCCAATCATATGATTGGTTTCACTTGAGACTAATGGGTAGACTCGTTGAGCCGATGGGATGCTTAATTTATTTGCAATTTCTTCGCTAGTAATAATTAAAGCTGAAGCTTGATTCACATTCCAGCTTGAATTATGAAGTTTGTTATAAGGGTAGGCAATTCTATGGTTTTTAGCTGATGGATTTTGAATTTCCTTTGAGGTAAAAATTTTTTGATTCCATGCATGAGGATTTTGAGCAGCAATTTCAGAAAACTTTGCATAAAAATCACCAAGAAACCTTTCATGGTCCTGTATGGAGCGTTTGCTTTTATGACGCATGGCGCTTTCTATGATTGCGTAATAGCCAACGGCCATCATTCCTAGGGCTTCAAGCTCCTCGGGAACATATAAGTCTTCTTTAGCTTTAACATAATGATCTGGATTAACATTAAGCTGCATTTCCTCAAAAACCAGTCCTTCTTTGAGAGCCTGAATTTTTTTAAACCTTGCTTCACCTCCAACAATAAGACTTGCTCTTATGTCACCGTTTATAATTTTTTTACAAGCAGAATTAATTAAGTTTTGTTGTAGGACTCCAATCTTTGTAACACTTGTTTTAGCTTTAGAGAATCCATGCTTTTCTGCTATCCACTTGCCAGGATCTCTGTAGGCCCAGTAACCTTTGGGTATTTGAATTTCATCAATATAGTTTTTGATTTCTAGAGATTGGCTATCTTCAATTGCTTCAATGGTTGCTTTTTCCATTAAAATTAGCGCTTCATCAAGCTCAGAAAATGAGCCTTTTTGCTGCAGTGAGCCAATACCAACAAGGACAGGTCTATTTTTCATTGAATATCAATTGAGATTGCTCTGTTTTTGATCAATATATCAAATAATTAACTCAACAGATATTCGTGATATATAATTCATATTTTTTGGGGCTATAGCTCAGCTGGGAGAGCGCTTGCGTGGCACGCAAGAGGTCGGCGGTTCGATCCCGCCTAGCTCCACCAATCTGTTTTTAGGAATATGTTTATTGCTCATAAGCCTATTGGACTTAATTAGCCATTGCCGCTTCGTTATAGGCAGATATTAGCATTTGCCAATCGGCCGGTTGCCAATAAATATTACGTAATCGTTTTTCTTTTTCAAACGATCGCTTTAAACGCACCATGTTTGAGTTTTTCCAATTACTGCCTTGTCTAATTCCGCATTTATCAAAATCAATTAACCAAACCTCGTTTTTTATATCGAGCATAATGTTGTGGATATTTAAATCGTGGTGATAAATTTGATGATGATGAAATTTGGCAATGGTTTGCCCAATTTTTTTCCATACATCAGCTGTTAAGCTGTTTGCTAGTAAAATATGATGTAAGTCTTTAGCGCCGGAAATTTTTTTTGAAATGATATCGGCTTGGTAATATAAGCCTGTCTTCTTCAACATCGCTGCGATCGGAGTTGGACAATTTAAATCCATATTTTTCATGTGCTGTAGTAGCTTAAATTCTTGCCATACTCGTGATTTTTCAATACCTGTATACATATATTGATCACTTAGTATTTTTCCAATCAAGCCACCGCGACGATAGTGCCGTAACACATATTCATTTTTGTTATGTTGAAAAAAGTAGGTGGTGCCACGGCCGGTTGCCTGTCCTGTTATGGCATTTTGTGTCTTCCAATATTGACCTGTAAACATTTTTGGGACAAGTACAGGGAAATGGCCTGCATCAAACAACATGATGTGGGACTTAACTGCTTTTTGTTGTATGTATGCCATGCAACAATTTTGATCCAAATAATACTAAGAATAATCATTAAAAATCAAAATTCGACTCGAAGCAATCGAACTGAAATAAAATATTTTTATTTTTAATCTTTTCAGCATGCTTCCTAGTCTAGTTTCATATCATTTTAATATTCAAGTTAGGTAAGACTTTTAGTAAAATAAATATCCCTTGATTTATCTTCAAGGGCATCTATTTTTGGCTTAAACGGATATTACTACGCACTTTAGACAATTGAGAATTTTCAGTATAACGTCCTTTTGTAACATGACGAATGTGAAAAACACCGTCAATATGCTTAGGCTCACCATCAGTGCCAAGTAGCCAGCGAAAGGCGGTGTCTTCATAGGTTTTACGCCAACGGTCAGATTCAGTTTGAAATATTGACAGTTTTTCACAATAACCGATAGCACGAGCAACGTCACCATGAACAATTTGAAATGCGCCGCGTGCTTTATCACGGGATTTATCACGCTCGTATAAACTGAAATTTTCTGTTTCTATATCGATAACTTGTGGTTGGGCATCATTTAACAATAATGGGTCATCATCTTTTAACATCTTAGTGATTTTTTCTTCTTTAGGAAAAAACAATGAACCTTTCTCGCCTTGTAAACTATCGGCTAGTGAGTCTAAGCAGTTTTCATAAAAGATAATGTCGCAATCTGTAAACCATATCCAGTCAGCTTCTGTTGACCGCGCAGCCATATTTCGACCTATGCCACGTCTAAAGAGCTTTCCTTTGGAAAGTGGGTGGAAATTCCAAGTGATATTTGGCATGGTTATTTGACTAAAGAAGTCCAATGTAGCCTTTGTTTTGTTATCTTCTTCAGCATAAAAAACGGTCACAGTTAAACTTAGTTTTGTTGGTGGATAGTTTACAAACGAACTTAATTGATAGGTTAACATGTTGGCATAACCCCAACAGTGACTAACAATTTCTAAATCAAACTTTCCCTTTACTGCCTTGCGATCTACTTCAGCAGGTATTTTATCGCGAAACAATGACTGTGGTAAAATACGACCAAACACTAAACGATAAGCTTGTATAGCAAAGCTATTAAAGCCATTTGGTGAAAATGTTTTTGTTTCTATCATGATAAATAAGTAAGCCAAAAAAGGAATCTGTTCTAAAAAAAGGATACCATATTGCTTAATATTACTGCCAATAGAACTGAGCATAGCGAGGACAATGTTTTTAATTAATCAGGTTGATAAAATTTTATGTTAGATTAGCTTCATGAAAATTGGTGTTCCCTCCGAAGTTAAAAATAACGAACACAGAGTTGGTCTGACTCCAGAATCAGTCAAAATTCTTACTGATCTTGGTCATGAATTATTTGTCCAATCTAATGCAGGTTATGAAATTGGTTTTACTAATGAGTTATATGAAATAGCTGGAGCGCAAATTTTTGACTCAGCTGCAGAAGTATATCAATTATCTGATTTAATTATTAAAGTTAAAGAACCAGTTGAAACTGAATTTCAGTTCCTTCGAGATGATCTTTCATTGTTCACTTATCTTCATTTAGCGGGTGATCCTGTGCAGGCAAAAAAACTATTGGAAACTGGGGTGACTGGTATTGCTTATGAGACTGTTACTTCCGATGATGGCTCTTTGCCTTTGCTTGCTCCAATGAGTGCTATAGCAGGTCAGCTTGGAGTTGTTGTTGGTTCATATCATCTACTTAAACCTAACAATGGTCGAGGCACTTTATTAAGCAATCTTGATCCTAGAACAGTCACTGTTATTGGGGCGGGTGTTGCGGGTAAAGAGGCAATAGCAAAAGCAAAAGCTAATCATGCTTATGTTAAGGCAATTGATCTCAATCACTCAAAATTAGAAGAACTCAAGTCAGAGTTTGGTGATGAGGGGATTGAATATATTATTTCTACTCCTGATGCAATAAAAGATGCAATATCTAAATCAGATATAGTTATTGGATCAGTATATGTGGTAGGTAAAGAGGCGCCTAAAGTTGTATCTAAAGAGATGCTTGGAAGTATGACAGAGGGTAGCGTGTTAGTTGATATATCAATCGATCAGGGGGGATGTTTTGAATCAAGCAGACCTACCAACCATGATGAACCAACATTCATAGAAAATGGCGTTTTACATTATTGTGTAACCAATATGCCTGGAGCGGTTCCTTTATCAGCAACCAGCGCATTAAATAGAGCCACTCTGCCATTTATAAAAGAGCTTGCCAACAAGGGCATTAATCAAGCGTTAAATGAAAACAAGCACCTTATGAACGGCCTTAATATTCAGAATGGACAAATAATCCATTCAGCAATCAAAGAAGCTTTAGGAGACCATGCTTAAAGATTGATTACAGCTTCCCTTGCGTCAGCTATGGCTCCATGAATATAACCCACAGATGTACAGTCTCCAATTGAGGTAAGTGGTACATTCAGTCTCTTGAGTTCATCGGAAAGCTCTAAATTAGCATTGGTTCCTAGGGCGATAATTACTTGATCGGCCTGCAGCGTTTTTTCAGTTTCTTCATGGTTAAAAATTACCTCTTGATCGCAAATTTCCTTGATCATTACATTAGTTAAAAGTTCTACACCATGTTCTTTTAACATATGCACAACTCTAGATCTTCTAACAATGCTTAAGTTGGGACCAAGTGAGCTGCTTGGCTCGAGCACCTTCACAGTCCTGCCTCTCTCTACAAGAAATTCAGCTAATTCCAAACCAACCAAATCTCCTCCTATGACAATAATATTTTTTGATAGAGGCATCCAGATTTTACTAAGAAACCTTAGCGCAGAGATATTTCTTAATAACTGAGATGCTTTTCCAATTTTTAAAATTAATTGTTGAAATATTGAAAGTTTATTAATGGCATTTGCATCTGCACCAAATAATAATCCTCTAAGCTGCTCTCCATCAAAAACATTCTTATTATTCTTTCCCTTTATTGATGGGGCATTTCTTTTAGCGCCGATTGCAACTATTACATGGTCAGGATTAAAGGCTTTAATTGACCCAGCCGTTGCTATTTTCTTTAGTTTTATTTTAACTCCTAGCTCATCTAGAGAATTCTTTAGGTAACTTATTAGACGACCATTTGGTTCGTATGCTAATGCTGCAACCCTAATAGTACCTCCAATGTCTTTATCTTTTTCCCATACCTCAACATGATGACCTCGCATTGCTAGAAGTCTTGCTGATTCCATGCCACTTGGACCAGAACCAACTACTAATATTTTCTTTTGATTGGCTGTTGAATGAATGATATTTTCATTACGATGCTCATTACCAAGTTGAGAGTTTACTGCACACTTCATTGGTTTATTGATAAAAATTTGACTAACACAGACATAACAATAGATGCAGGGTCTAATAAGATATTCCTGACCTGAAATAATTTTGTTTGGTAGGCCAGGATCAGCCAATACTTTCCTTCCCATGGCTAAAAAATCAAATTCATTATCTTTTAATCCTTTTTCTGCAACATCAAGTTCAATTCTGCCAACTGCAATGATGGGTATAGTTAGCTCTCTTTTAGCCATTTTTACAAAATTTAAAAATCCGCCTGGTTCATGAACAAGTGGTGCTTCGGTAAATGCTATCCCCTTACTTGTATTTCCGTATGCGCTTACATCAATTGCATCAGCACCTGCATTTTGTGCCATCGAAGCAGTAATTAAAAAGTCAGCAGGAGTTATTCCGTTTTCTATACGGTATTCGTTAGCGTCAAGTCTAACTAGTATAGGAAAGTCTTCTACTTGTTTTTTTATTTGAGAAATAATTTCTACAAGTAGCCTTGCTCTATTTTCAACAGTTCCTCCGTATTCATCTGTTCTTTTATTAATTGCTGGAGAAAGGAAGCTCGAAATAAGATAGCCATGACCAGCATGAATTTCTACTGCATCAAAATTTGAGGCTTTAGCTCGTTTTGCAGCATCCACAAAGTGCTGAACTTCTTTATGGATTTCATCCACTGATAGCTCATGATAACGAGGGCCTTTTCCATCAGGCCCACCAGCTTTAATAAAATTCATAATTTCATCTTGAGTTAGCAAGCCAAACATGTCACTTGGCTCAGATTTTGGTATTGAGGGAACTGGAATAGGTCTTCCGGCAATAACATCCTCTTGAGCTATTTTTCCACTATGATTAAGTTGAGCAGCTATTTTTGAGCCATGTTGATGGATGCGCTGGGTCAAGGATTGAAGACTAGGGATAAATTCATCTTTAGAAAAACCTATCATATTTGGCATGGACGCTCCTGCGGGCCAAGTGATTGCTGAGGTTTCTAAAATAATTAACCCGATTCCTCCTCGGGCCCTCTCTTCATAATAAGCGATTAATTTCTCAGTCGTGCAACCATCTTCTGAAGCAAAATTTGAACCCATTGCAGCCATAATCATTCTATTTTTTAATTCCAAGCTTCCAATCGAAGCAGGCGAAGCAAGAAGCGGATGTTTAATTTGCCTATTCATTCAGTCAATTTTCATATAAAAAAGTTTTCATTTATATTAAATTAAAGATTTAATTAAAGGTAATTAGTATGAGTGATATAGATAGTAAAATTCAAGAAATCCTTGATAAGGAATCAATCCGAGAATTAGTTGGCACATACTGCAGAGCAGCTGACCGTCATGACAATGATTTAATGCGTTCACTTTACCATGAGGATGCTTATGATGATCATGGATCTTTTTTTAAAGGCAAGGCTATGGAATTTATTGATCTTCTTCCTGAGATACAAAAATCAATGGGCATTTTGCATCACAATGTGACCACTCACAATATTAAACTAAATGGTGATAAGGCTGAAGGTGAAACCTACATTATTGCTTTCCATCAAGTTTTAACTGAAGAAGGAAATTATGATGTCTTAATTGGCGGTAGATATTTCGATGAATATGAAAAAAGAAATTCTGTATGGAAATTTTCTAGCAGGGCAGTTGATGCTGATTGGGTCTATGTAAATGATCCATCAAAAGTAAATTTGACTCATTCGATGATCCAGGGGGCCGATATTGGGAGCCCAAATAAAAAAGATCCATCTTATGAACGTTTAAAGTTATTTAAAAGAGGTATTCGTTATTAAATTAGCCTAGTTAACTCTCTGAAATGTTTTCTACAATAAACCTTATAAGTATCATTGCCTCCAATCTTAATCTGATCGCCGCTAGTTACAACTTTTCCTTTTTCATCAAGCCGAACAACCATAATAGCTTTCCTACCACAATCACATACTGTTTTTAATTCAATTAAGTTATCTGCCAGAGCTAGCAATTCTGAACTTCCTTCAAAAAGCTTGCCCTGAAAATCAGTACGAATCCCATAGCACATCGCAGGAATATTTAACTCATCACTAATTTTGCAAACTTGCCTAACCTGTTCTTTTGTAAGAAATTGAACTTCATCAATTAAAATACAGCTAATGGTTTTTTTTATTTGTTCTTGAGAAACAAAATGAAAGAAATTGAAATCTACATCTACTGAATGTGCATCTTTTTTCAATCCAATTCTTGAGTGTATCTTTCCATCATTGCTATCAGCATCAATTTTTGGAAGAAACAGCAAGGTTTCCATGCCTCGCTCATGATAGTTGTAGTTTGATTGAAGTAATGCAGTCGATTTGCCTGCATTCATTGTTGAGTAAAAAAAATGTACTTTAGCCAATGATCAGTTTTGTATAGGTTCAGAGTAAAATTGACTAACCCATTTACGAAATTTATTAATTGGTCCATCGCCATCACATAGAATTGGATCAGCAACATAACTTTTGTTGTCCCAAATTGGCATGTCATCTAAGACACCATTCGCTATGCCATCAATGATCGCCATTCCAAGCTCATCTTCAATATCTTTAGAGACTCTCATTGACCAGCGTAAGATAGAATTGGAATTATCAACTGGACACGAGGCGTTAACCATGATGAATTCTCCTCCGCTTGGTGGCAAATTAACCATTCGCAATCCAACTGTTCCTAGGCCCCAAGACTCTCTTGTGAAAGTAGTGGTAAACATCCCATGATCTTTTACTTTAAACTCTTCAGAAACACTATCATTACTCGGATCCATTAATGTTTCAGCAATTGTCTTTTTGTATATTCCTTCCGTAATTGCTTCAGTTTCTGGCAGACTGGGAGATCCATGAACTTTTGGGAAGTGAGCTTGATCAACATCATTCTCAGCTATTTCTTGTAAGACAGTATTGATGTTGTAATCGTAGTGATATACTTTTCCCCATTTCTCGTCATCGCCATTAAAACCCTCTATTACAGGAACTTCCCAAGTTGGCTCTTCTTTGTGAAGATGATGCCAAGCCCAAATAAATCCATTCACCTCTACGACTGGATAATTAAAGATTCTTGTTTCCTTGGCTTTTGGAGGAAAATTTTTAGCATATGGAATCTCAGCACACGTTCCGTCTGCATTCCACCGCCATGCATGAAAAGGGCATTCTATGGTTTCACCACGCACACAACCTCCTTCACCTAAATGAGCTCCCAAGTGAGGGCAAAATGCATCTAGTACAGTTGGAGCACCACTTTCAGTTCTAAAAGCAACTACCTCTTTTTCACAAAATTTTAAAGATTGCACTTCTCCGGCTTTTAGCTCATGGCTTCTGGTTACGCAAAACCACCCGTTTGGCATTGGAAATGGAAATTCTTGTTTTGGCATTTTTACTTCCTTGCTTTGTTAACAGCTCAAATCAAATTATATTGGTTTGAAGCTATTTTTGAAAATACATATTTATCATGATTTCATTATTAATTATTTGAATCAACACATTTTTTCATAAATGCATCATGTTAAATTACGAGTTATATTATTGTTAAATATAATTTAGAAAATGTATGATTAGGCAAATACAGGGAGAGAAAAAATTATGACACAGCTTAGATTTGTTAAAACACCTGAGCAGCTAATTGAGGCTGCAGAAAATAACTTAGAATTTTTTGATGCAAATATGCATGCCATAAAAGCTTGGTACAAAACTGAACCCGGCCTTATAGAGCAATTAATTCCAGCGCCATTAGAGGCTCATGCTGATCCTATGGTAAGAATAGTAATTTCTAGGGTTTTTGTTGATTTGAATGGTGGAATGGATTTTGGAGCTGCAACCTTTGGCGTTAACTGCATGTATAAAGGAAAAGAGGGTATTTATGAAATTACTATGCCTATGGAAACTGAAGGAGTTGTTGTTGGAGGAAGAGAAACATATGGGGAGCCAAAGAAAATAGCAGATGTTACAGCATCAAAAGATGGTGATAATTGTGTTGCAACGGTAACCAGGCATGGCATTACATATATAGAATTAAAAGGCAAAACTACCGATTCACTAGAGACATCTTCTTTTACAGACGACGTATACTGTTTTAAGGTATTCCCCTCGTGCGAGCAGCACAAAGCAGTTGATCAAAATCCATTACTTGTAAAAATTAATATGCACAGAACTCAATCTGTTCATACAAAGCTTGATGGGGAGATTATACTTAGAGAATCACCGGTTGATCCTGTTGTTGATTTACCAGTTAAAGAAATGGTTTCTTTAGTTTGGGAGGAAGGCACCTCATCTTCCAATGCATCAGTCATGGAAGAGGTAGATGCGATGTCATATGTACCCTTTATGCATTCTAGGTATGACTCTGCCTAAGGATTAAATATGAAAGATTTTAATGGCAAATTGGCTGTCGTTACTGGAGGCGCATCTGGTGTTGGGTTTGCAATTGGCGAAGCTTTAGCAAAAGAGGGCGCAAAGGTAATTCTTACTGATGTGGAAAAAGAAAGTCTTGAAAGCTCAACAGCCTTACTTGCAAATAAATCGCTTGATGTTTGCTCTAAGGTTGCAGATGTTTCAAACATCGAGTCTATGAAAGACCTTGCAGGCTGGTGTGATTCGGAACATGGGCCAGTACATTTACTTTTTAACAATGCTGGAGTTGCCCCTGCAGAGTTGCTTCCAATTTGGGAGACAAAACCAAATGATTGGGAATGGGCTTATGGTGTAAATGTTATGGGGGTACTACATGGCATTCAAGCGTTTGTCCCTAGGATGTTAGCTCATGGGGAAGAGTCCAGAGTTATTAACACGTGTTCAGGTAATGGCGCATTTATTAATTTACCTTCTACACCTATATACACATCATCCAAAGCTTCAGTCTCTAGTATTTCGGAGGTATTGAAACTTCAACTTGAGCAGGCTGATGCAAATGTTAAGGTTTCAATTCTTTTTCCAGGCCCACACACAGTTAGAACCAAGCTATTTTCAGCTGAAAGGAACCGCCCTGAAGAACTTGCAAGAGACCCAAATGCTCCAGAACATCCAATCTCCTCCGTGGAAGATATGCTAGAAATGATGAGCTCAATGGGAATTGAAATGGAGACAACTGAGCCAGAAGAGGTTGCTTCATTCTGCCTGTCTCAAATTCTAGAAGGAAAGTATTGGATTAATCCTGTAAATGAAAAAAGTGAACAAGCATTTAAGGATCGTGTTGATTCTATTATCTCAAGAGGGGATCTACCCAACCCCAACATTTTCTAAAAAAATTTAATTATGAGCGTTCAAACTGTTGATCATTTTTTTAATCCTTCATCCAAGGATTTTATTCATGATCCTATCCCAACTCTAGAAAAATTAAGCTCTGAATTTCCAATTTCTAGATTTGATCAATGGCAGGCATGGTTAGTTACAGGACATGAAAATATTATCAAATGTTTATTGGATCCCAGACTATCAACAGATTTTAATTTGTGGGAATTCGCTCCAGAGAAAAAAGCAATTAAAGATATGGACCCTTTTGAAAAACTAATGAACAATAATCTTTTTTTCTTAGATCGAAAAAATCATTTGAGATTAAGAAAATTAGCATTACCTGCATTTTCTCCACGAATTATGCAGCAAATGAAAGAGAGATTTACTATCTTGGTTGAAGAAAGATTTAACGAAATTGGGACCCCAGATTCCTTTAATTTTGCTGCAGAAATTGCTGAAATTATTCCAACCCAAGCCATAGCAAGTTTAGTAGGAATCCCAAGAGATAAATTCCCTATTTTTGATTCTTTAGCATATGGGGTGGTAAGAGGGATAAACCCAATGCTAACTCCAGAGGAAAGAAAGGACGCAATCAAGGGAGTTCCAGAGGGGCTAATCCTTCTCAATGAATTAATTGATGAAAGAAGAAAGAATCCTGGCGATGATTTTCTTTCAACTTTGATTCTGGCAGAGGATCAAGGTTCAAAGCTATCAAATTTAGAGATGTGTGCTCTTGTTGGAGCAGTTTTGGGAGCAGGCTCAGATACAGCTGTTGACCTTCATAGCTATTTGATAAAAACTTTATTACAGCATCCTGATCAGCTAGATGAGTTAAAAAATGATGAAAGCCTCGTTCAAGGAGCCATCTCAGAAACACTGAGATATGAATCATCAGGTAAGACAGGTTTAGCTAGATATGCTTCTGAAGATATAGAACTCAATGGTCATGAAATTAAAAAAGGGCAAATGGTTCAACTTATTACAAGCACTGCAGGCATGGATCCAAAGATATATGAAAATCCAAGAAAATTTGATATCAGGAGAGATCATGATAAGAGCATTTCTTTTGGGCAGGGTCCTCATTATTGTATAGGTGTCACATTAGTTAGATCTCAAACAGAAGTAATGTTGAAAGAATTATTCAAACGGTTTCCAAATCTTAGTTTGGGCAATGAGATTATCTATGATTATGATCATCATAATGCAAGAAGAATGGATGTTATGACCGTGCAAACCAATCTAAATTAAACAAAATCACTGCATTGATCCAATGAAGACCTTTCTTGAACGAGGTATAACTCATTTAGATTTGCATGGAGTAAAGCACCAAGATGCAAGTAATGAAGTGCTAGATTTTGTCTATCAATATCAAGATCAACTGCCTTTAATAATTATCTGCGGAAATAGTAATAAAATGATAGAAATAGCATCTAATATTCTCCAGAAATCAAATATAGAATTTTCTTCGCCACGCTTTGGAATTATAAGAATTGAGAAGGTCTAGGTATATTTTTTTGTAAAAAAACTAGACATATGCTCATAAATTCTGATTAACTGTATATTAGAAACATTCATTTACGTATGGGGGATACTATGAATAATCTAAAATTTACATTTTTTGCTCTTCCATTGGCATGTTTTTCAGTCTTTTCAGTTGCTGATGCTGTGCTCGAAGAGGTAGTTGTTACTGCTCAAAAAACTGAGAAATCACTTCAAGATACACCTATTGCCGTTACAGCGGTAACTGAGGCAACAATTCAAGATTTAAACATTAAAAATGTTGTTGATTTGCAAGGAATTGCACCGAATGTGATGTTATTACCGGCACCTGCTAACAATACGGGAGCCTCTTTGGCGATCCGTGGTGGTGTAGCCATGAACCCAGCTATTACATGGGAGCCTTCAGTTGGTACTTATGTTGATGGAGTTTATATGGGTAAAACTCAAGGTGGAATATGGGATCTCGTTGACCTAGAGAGAGTTGAGATTTTAAGAGGACCTCAAGGAACACTTTATGGAAGAAATACTCTTGCTGGAGCGGTAAACTTTATAAGTAAAAAACCTTCAGGTGCTGGTGTTTCAGGCGCAGTTACAATTGGTAACTATGGCCTCAAGCAGGGTCGATTAATTGCAGATTATGAAATCGGGCAAGATATTTTTGCCAAAGTTGTTCTACACAATAAATCTAGAGATGGTTTCGTAAAAAACAATCCAGGACCATACCAACCTGCAACTCAACCTGGCGTGATTCCAAATAACATCAATCCGCCAACTAAAGAGTTAGATGTTATTGATTCAAAAGGTTTTAAATTTTCGCTCTATTATGCTGGCGAGAATACTCAGGTAGATCTGTCTTTTGATTGGACAGATCAAGATAATACTCCTCCTCATCCTCAGCTTGGAAATATGGCTGATTGGTGGGCCCCAGCTCTTGGGTTTGGACCATCTCCAGCCACAGGCGGTTTATGGGTAGCCCCTGTCCAGCTTTATGATCGTTTAGGTAGAGATAGATATACGTCACTTGACAATGAGATGTATGAGACTTCAGTAGTTGAAGGTGTAAATTTAATAATCACCCGTCAAACAGCTCTTGGCGAATTAAAGCTCACTTTAGCTGATCGAAAACTTGACTGGGATGATCAATTAGATATGGATGGAACACCTCATTATATTTTCCATACCGCAAGACATACCTCTTATTCCTCTAAAACACTTGAATTACAACTAACTGGTTCAAATGATTTTATGAGCTATGTTGCTGGATATTATTCGTTTGACGATGATGCATTTACAGATAACCCGCAATCAGGATTCTTAGGGGGTTTCGCTATTGATCAAAAATATTCTGGTGGTGGCGATGCGAGTGCTTTATATGCTCAGGTAACTTTTGATATTGGCGATAGGACTGATATCACTGTTGGATCAAGAAGAACCGAAGAAGATAAAAAAGGTTATGCTTCATATTCAGGTTTTTGGACTGTTGATCAACAAAGAAGTGACAGTAATACCAGTAATACCTTTATTATTTCTCATCAGCTAAGCGACACAACAAATATATATGCCAAAGCTGCAGATGGATTTAAAGCTGGAGGTTATAACACTGAAGCCTCTAATCCAGCACAAGCAGGAGCAGGGTATGGTCCTGAGCTTATTGAATCAGTTGAGTTTGGTTTAAAAGGGCGATACATGGATAACAGAGTTTCAATCAATGCTGCTTTTTTTGATAATGAGCATGAAGATATGCAAGTTGCATATTTTACAGCAGAACAAGCTGCTGCATCTGTAGTTCTTAACAATTCTGCAGAGCAATCTGGTTTTGAGCTTGAGGCAGTAGCATTACTTAATGATACAACTCAATTCAGCTTAAATTATGGAAGCTTAGATAGTGAGTATACTGAATCAGTTATGGCTCCTGATGGGTTTGCTCCAGAGTTATTCCCCTATGCACCAGAGTCTATGATTTATGCTTCATTGGAAAAAGATTTTGGGAATTATCGTATTCGATTAGATCATTCTAGAGTGGGTGAACATAATGCTTTCCCATATAGCAGTAAAGATCCTAGATCTGCTTTAACTCATGTTGAGGCTAGGAATATTACTGACTTTAGATTGATGACTAGTCCAATGGATAATCTGGATTTAACATTCTGGATTAAAAACCTTAACGATGCGTCTTATGTAGTAAATATGATTCCTTTTGGACCTGGTTTTGGGCAACTAACCTTAGATTTTTATGGTCATCCAAGAACTATAGGAATGGATTTGTACTATAAATTCTAAATCTCGAATATAATTAAAAGCCTGACTTAGTTTCAGGCTTTTTTTTGGGTAATGATTTATGGAAAATAATTGGGAAGACATTTTTAAATTTGATGATCAGCTTTCTGAGGAAGAAAGAATGATTAGAGATAATGTTAGGGAATATTGTCAAAAATCATTGATGCCAAGGATCATAGAATCAAACAGAAATGAGATTTTTCATCCTGAAATTATGAGGGAGATGGGTGATCTTGGTATCTTAGGGGCAACCATTAAAGGTTATGGCTGTGCCGGGATTAATTACGTTGCTTATGGATTGATAACAAGAGAAATTGAAAGAGTTGACACCAGTTATCGATCTGCGTTTAGTGTTCAGTCATCGCTATCGATGTATGCAATTTATAATTTTGGTTCTGAGGAACAAAAAGAAGAATTGCTGCCAAAAATGGCTACAGGAGAGCTTGTAGGATGTTTTGGTTTGACAGAGCCTGATGCTGGCTCAGATCCAGGTAGCATGCTTTCAAGAGCTAAGAAAGTTGATGGTGGTTATGAATTAAATGGATCAAAAACATGGATCACAAATGCGCCTATTGCAGATGTTTTTGTAATTTGGGCCAAAGATGAGCAAGGAGTATTGAGAGGCTTCATTGCAAGAAAAGAGTTTAAGGGACTTGAAGCAAAACCAATGAGTGGAAAATTTGCACTTCGTGCATCTGTCACTGGTCAAGTATTTATGGAAGATGTTTTTATTCCAGATGATCATGTTTTACCCTTAGCACAAAGCTTTAGAGGCCCATTTACCTGTTTAAACTTAGCCAGATATGGAATTGCTTGGGGGGTCATTGGCGCGGCCGAGTTTTGTTGGCATGCAGCGAGACAGTACACATTAGATAGAGTGCAATTTGGTAATCCTTTAGCTAGCAAGCAATTAATTCAAAAAAAATTGGCCGACATGCAAACAGAGATTTCTCTTGGTCTTCAGGCAGCCCTCCGCGTTGGAAGGTTGATTGATGAAGATAAAATGGTCCCAGAAATGATTTCGCTTATCAAGCGCAATAACTGTGGCAAGGCCCTAGATATAGCTAGGATGGCAAGAGATATGCATGGAGGAAATGGAGTCATTGATGAGTATCATGTTGTCAGACATTCAATGAATCTCGAAGCTGTAAATACTTATGAGGGCACTCATGATTTACATGCGCTGATTCTTGGCAATTTTCAAACTGGAATAGCTTCTTTCGAATAAAGCTTAAGCACAAAGCATTATTCCTTCTAGCTAATAACAATTATTAAAACCCTATGAACTTTTTATTGTATAGTTTTTAATGTAAAGTAAACTTTACATCTTTATAACCATGTCTGAAAAATATTCTACAAAGCAAGCTAAAACCGCGAAGCGAATGATTAAATATTTTGCTAAATTCCAAGCCTCTATATTTTTGTTTAGTAACGGCAAATTATGGAATAAGTGGCCGGGCGGCTTTCCAATTATGGTTGTAGAAACCAAGGGCGCTAAATCTAATAAAATAAGAAATATTCCCTTAATTTATGTTCATCAAGATGGTATGCCAATTCTGGTTGCATCTCTTGGAGGCATGCCAAAGAATCCTGATTGGTATTACAATCTTAAAGCTCACCCAGCAGTTAAGATCACAACCATTGATGGGCAAGGGAACTATCTAGCAGAAGAGGTGTCCAAAGAGAAGAAGGATGAGTTATGGCCATTAATTTGTTCATTTTATCCTAACTATGAAACCTATCAGAGTAATACCTCTAGAGAAATACCTGTATTTATATGTAAGCCAGCATGAATGTTATAGAAGTTAAAAATATTACCAAACATTACTTGCTTGGTACGCAAACCGTTGAAGCCTTAAGAGGTGTGAGTTTTGGTATTGAGCAAGGGGAATTTATAGCAATTATGGGTCCATCAGGATCAGGTAAATCAACGCTAATGAATATTATCGGGTGTCTTGATAGTCCAACAGATGGTACATACTATCTTAATAACCAAGAAGTTAGTTCGCTTGAAGGCGATGAGCTTGCAAGCATAAGAAATAAAGAAATTGGATTTGTTTTTCAAAATTTCCATTTGTTGGCACGCAACAGTGCTCTTGATAATGTCATGCTACCTCTAAAATATGCAGGAGTAGGCAAAAACGATCAACTCAGAATAGGTAAGGATGTTCTCTGTCAGGTTGGGCTTGAATCAAGAATGGATCATCAGCCATCTGAGCTTTCAGGAGGGCAGCAGCAAAGAGTTGCCATAGCGAGAGCTTTGGTTAACAACCCTTCTATTCTATTTGCTGATGAGCCTACTGGAAACTTAGATAGCCAAACTGGGCATGATGTGATGCAGCTTTTTCATAATCTTCATCAACAAGGTCAAACTATTATTCTAATTACTCACGAGAATGAAGTAGCTGCAGAAGCTCAAAGAACAATATTTATTAAGGATGGTTTGATAGAATCAGACATTAGAAAGGAAAAATCATGAAGCACTCAATAATTAAAACTTTCAGCATTATTTTGTCTACGGCATTAATTGTTAGTTGTGGTGGAGGCAAAGAAGAAGAAGAATTTAAATTCTATGCTTTAAAAGAAGCGGCATCTCAACAGCTAGAACTTACGGTTGAAGCTTCTGGAACAGTAGAGGCTATCTCCTCAATTGAAATCAAATCCAAGGCTTCTGGGCAAATTCTTTTTTTGGGAGCTGAAATCGGAGATTATGTCGATGAGGGCGTGGTTCTCGCAAGAATAGATCAAAGAACTCCAACAAATACTTTAGCTCAAGCTAATGCAGACCTTGAGGTTGCTAAAGTTCGTTTAAGTAATGCTAAAAATCAATTTGAGCGCTCTAAAAGACTGCATGATGAAGGGAATATTTCTGATAAATCATTTGAAGATGCTCAGGAGTCATTCTCCTCAGCAAGAGCTCAGCTAGTAAGAGCAGAAGTGTTTTTAGAAAATGCTCGAATAGCATTAGATGACACAAGTGTTAGGTCGCCAATTGCTGGGACTGTTATCAGTAGACCAGCTGAAGTAGGTCAAGTAATTACTTCTCCAACTTCGGCTGTGGGCGGTGGAACATTATTAATGGAGATGGCAGATCTAAATAAAGTTAGAGTTAGAGCATTAATCGATGAGATAGATATTGGAAAGATTACTATTGGTCAAGAAGTTACATTAAAGGTTTCTGCATACAGAGATAGAAAATTTGTAGGAGTTGTTTCTAAGATCGAACCTATGTCAAAAATTGATCAAAATGTTACAACATTTCCTGTGCTAATAGACATTGAAAATCAAGAAAATTTACTTCTGATAGGAATGAATACTGATGTTGAAATTGAAATTTTAAATGAAGAGGTTGCTCTAGCATTACCAGCAGGTTCTTTAAGAACAAGAAAGGATATCCGATCAGTTGCTCCATTGCTTGGGATTAAAGAAGATGAGCTAAATAATTTTTTGACTAAAAAAGTTGAAGGTGAAAATTTTGATGCTTACATAGTCCTAAAAAAAACTAAGAGGGGAGCAGTACCGATTTGGGTCAAGGTTGGAAAAACAGATCTGAACTATGTTGAGGTCAAACAAGGCATAGAGTATGACGAGGTTGTATATGTGCTTCCAAGCGAAGGTCTCATTAAATACCAACAAAAATTTTCTGAAAGAGTAAAAGGTAGGT
Organism: uncultured SAR86 cluster bacterium; assembly: GCA_902593675.1. GTDB lineage: Bacteria > Pseudomonadota > Gammaproteobacteria > Magnimaribacterales > D2472 > D2472. The sequence goes on along the minus strand of CACJJI010000001.1, from coordinate 334,267 downwards.
TTGGTTAACTTATGGTATTGCAAGAATCTATTTCCACAGCCATAGATTCCATTAGGGCTAATCTATTAAGATCTCTTTTGACAACCATTGCTATTGTTATAGGTACAGCTTCAGTTATTGCCATGGTTGGAATTGGATCAAGCGCCCAAAGAGCAATCGATGATTCAATCACCAACTTATCTGCTCGCACATTGTCTGTATATCCATCTCGTGGCAGGGGTAGTCAAAAAATAAGTGCAGCACCACTCTCAATTTCTGACGCCGACGCATTAATCAAAGATGATGAGATAAAATGGAGGGTGTCGCCAGAAATTCGAGGCAGCAAATCTCTCAAATATAAAAATGAAAGTATAAGTATTTCAGTTATCGGCGCTAGAGAAACTTATTTGAGCATTCAAGGCTATGAAATTGACCAAGGAGCATTTTTTACTGAAAGAGATGATCTGGCTAGGAAAAGAGTGGCAGTCATTGGTTCAAGCGTTGGCACAGAGCTCAAAACATCTTCAAAGGCTTTGGTTGGGCAGGAGATTGACCTTGGAGGTGTAACTTTTAAGATTATAGGAGTGACTAAATCTGAGGGGTCTACAGGTTGGTCTAATCCCGATGAGCAAATTTACATACCACTTTTAACAGCTTCCGATAGGGTATTTGGAAGAGATAGAGTCGATTCAATTCGCGTGGAAGTCCCAAATACCTATACGCCTGAAGAGGCAATGATATCTATTGAAAGAGTTCTTCGAAGGGAGCATGACATAGGCCCAGGTGAGGAAAACAATTTTAGAATTAATGATTGGTCACAGTTTACTGATTTGCAAAAACAGGCAACGGCCATCTTTTCAGCTTTATTGATTGGTATTGCTGGTATTAGTCTTATGGTTGGTGGCATTGGCGTAATGAATATAATGCTAGTTTCTGTGACGGAGAGGACAAGAGAAATAGGCTTAAGAAAAGCTTTAGGTGCAACTCAACAAGCAATACTTTTGCAATTCATTATTGAGGCTGTAACTCTATGTATTATCGGCGGTATTATCGGCGTCATTTTTGGCTCTAGCTTATATTTTTTAGTAACAGTTTTTCAAGATTGGGTCTTTACCATACCTTTTTCAGCGATATTGGGCTCTGTAATATTTTCAGCATGTGTTGGGTTATTTTTTGGTATTTGGCCTGCAAGGAAAGCAGCGCAATTAGAGCCAGCTGTAGCGCTGCGATACGAATAATATATGAGAGTCGTGCAACTGCTGCCGGAGTTAAAAGTTGGTGGTGTTGAGCGCGGCACAGTAGATCTTTCCGATCATCTGATAAAACGCGGCCATGATTCTGCAGTTATCTCTGCTGGTGGACAACTAGTAGATTTATTGAATGACCATGGCGCAAAACATTATAACCTTCCAATAGCAAAGAAAAATATAAGAGCTTTATCGCAAATTCGTAATTTAAAAAAGATTTATTTGGAGTTTCAGCCCGACATAGTTCACGTCCGATCAAGATTTCCAGCTTGGATAAATTACTTTGCACTAAAAAATTTTCAGGGAAAAAAACCCATTATCATCTCCACATTTCATGGCTTATATAGCAAACCTTTTTACAGCAAATCTATGTCTTATGCAGATGAAATTATTGCTATCTCTCAAACTGTAAAAAAATATATCCAGCAAAACTATTCTGTAGATGAATCTAATTTACATTTAATATATCGTGGATGCGATCTCCATGAATTTAATAGATCGCCTTTAAGTCAAGAATGGAAAGAAGCTTGGTTTAATGAGTTTCCTCAAACAAAAAATAAAATTATTCTCAATCTGCCCGGAAGAATAACCAGCTGGAAAGGCATAGAGAGTTTTATCGACCTTTTTTCTTATATAGATACATCGCGGTTTCACGGCATTATTCCAGGCCCAGTTGCAACAAATAAAAGAAGCTATTTCAATTTTTTAAACAAACTAATAAAACAAAAAAATCTTACTGAGCATCTTACTTTTTGTGGCGCTCGATCAGATATTGCCGATGTTTATAAAATTTCAAATATCGTTATGAATTTATCATCTAAGCCTGAACCATTTGGCAGAACCATTATTGAAGCGGCTGCTTGCGGGAGTCATGTCATGGGCTGGGATAGAGGTGGCGTCGAAGAATCAATTAACTCTATTAATCCAATTGGCTTGGTTGATTATGGAAATGTGAAGATGCTTGCCAAACAAATTGATCAAGTTTTAGTAACTCCACCGCCTGAATCTATACCCGAACAATTTACAAAAGAGTCTTTGGTCAATGCAACAATGAATGTTTATGAATTGGCTTTAAGCAAAGCCTCATAAATTTCTTTGGTTTTCTTAGCAGCACTTGCAACTGAATAATTTTCAATTAGAGCTGCCTTGATACCCTCCATATTTAATTGAGGTAACAGAGGTATCATTTCTTCTAACAAAATTTGTAAACTCTCTTGATTGCCAGGCTCTGATATACATTCGTTAGGAATCAAATCAGGAATGATTCCAACTCTTGATCCAAGAACTGGTATTTCATGATTAATGGCCTCTAGCACAACCCTAGGACCTCCTTCTTTGAGACTCGATACAATGAGTCCGCTGGCTGTTTTATATTTACTTTCAATATTGTCATAATCGCAATTTGTAATAATTTGAATACGATCCTGAAGATTTAAATCTTGTATGAGCTGATTAAGGGTAGGTTCTTCTGGTCCAAGTCCGATAATTTCTAGACGTTCATTGATATTAATCCAACTTTTAACAAGTTGATCAAAACCTTTAACTTTTTCAAGCCTACCAATAGCAATAATGGGTCCACTGCGAGATGATCGCTCTCCTGCATGCGATGGATTAAACCAATTAGGGATATAAGTACTATTAGGAATATTTTTACCAAGCAACTCATTGACTCCTATAACAGCATCCACATTTGTAAATGCGCTGTTATTTTTTTTATGGCCGTGGATTGTTGATACAACCTTAATACTGCTAAAAATCTTTACTCCTTTTCCAATGGCGCTCGATTTAGCTCCATGACAATGCAAAATAGAAACATTATTTGTTTGAAGAAACTTAATTAATTTGTATGTATTAAAAGGAGAATATCTTGACCCGATGTTCAAATCAGTGGTTTTAATTCGATCCATATGATGATGTATATCTTTATCACAAATAATGAATTGATCAGACGCATCAGACATGAATGATGACAGCTCATAAACATGCTGTTCAATCCCCGCAAAGATTTTGCTTGATAGCAAATGAGTAATTTTCATTCGTGATTATTGATAAATTTCATTATAGAAAATGATACCTTTTCAACTTCTGCTAAAGGCTCAAAATGCAGCGAAGGATTTTCAATTTTAGAAATATTTATCCCTCCTTTTTTATTTAATATGCTTACTACACCAACTCGCTTTGATTTAACTAACTCAATCATCAACTCTCTTATTTTTTTAGCACCAAAAATCCGTCTGTATTTAGACCTTTCTATTTGTATTAAATAGGTATACCCCTGGGTAGATAATGCCTCAAATACAAGATTTGAACTATCAGGCGTGACAAACTTCAAAGCAGATTCATTTAGAGTTTCTTGAAATGTATTAGACTCTGGTGAACTCAAGTGAATAAATTTTACATTAGAGTAGTTATCAAGCTCATTCTTTAACTTTAAATTGAGGGCATCAGGTGTTCTACGAGAATTAAAAATTTTAAATTTATGCTTTGGATGTATGCTTAAAATATAGTGAAGCTGTTCAATTAAAATTTCTTGATCAAATTTATAATGCTTGCTTGGCCCTCCAATAGCTATTATTGCCTTATTTTCATCAATTGGAGTTTGAGACGTAGGTGCTAGAGAGCCCTGAAATGAAATAACATTTTTAGGAAGATTTCTTCTGCGAAAATCATGTTCTGGAGCAACAATTAAATCAAAAGAATTTATTTTATAGCTTGGACGAAGCACAGCAATTGAGAATATGTCCTGATCATTCAGTTTTCTTAAATATTTTTTCCCCTGAAGAATTTTTGAATAAACGCCATGACCCGCACCTATTAGTATTGTTGGACCATCTAACTCATTTTTATTAGAAAGCATTTCAGGTAAACTTTTGCGATTGGAATAATTGATTGTGGTTATCGAGAGTTCTGTCTCTTTTTTAAGTTGATCTAAAAGAGCCTGCACTTGTTTTAGGTGCCCAGTTTTTGAATCTTGAAACCAGTAAACGTTCATAAAATTTTTACTTATAATTTTATAGGTTTAAAATACCCTGTCTATGAAGAAGTCTTATAAAGGAAATACCTTCATAAAATACTATTGAAATGAATGCTCCGAACTCTAATTATCAAATTGCTATTGATCTAATTTCTCAATATGGTGCAGATGCTGAATCTATAGCTATGTTGAGAGCTGCTGAATACGCTGCGAATCTAAACACCGAGGAGTGGCTCATTTGGGAAGGTGTCATCAAAGAGATACAAAATATTAGCAGGAATCCAAAGCTTCAATAGGGTATTATCTAAAAGGAGCAAGCGGGCATGGCTAACCCGCTCTAATTGGTCTTAGGGAAAAAATTTTAGAGGAAAATTTTTAACCAACTTACTAATAAGACAACCCAGTTTAATAAAAGTTCATAAGTAGTATGTTTATTTGCATGATTTGATCTTTTTTATTAAATCAACGTAATTTTGAAAAAATAAAGTATGTGTATATTATTAATTAATATATTTTTTTATTTTTTTGCTAGAGGTATTAATAAGATGACTGAAAATCTAATTCCATCTCCTGAAGAATTGTATAAAAGAGCTGAAGATATAAAGCCTGTGCTTGAAAGTCGAGCAGAGGAAACAGCTAAATTGCGAAGACTTACAGATGATACTATTCAGGATTTTAAAGATCTTGGTTTCTTTAAGATCGTACAACCAAAAAGATGGGGAGGCTATGAAATGGATCCAATAGTTTTCTACAAAGTAACTTCTATTATTGGAGAAGCCTGCATGCCATCAGCATGGGTCTATGCAACTGTAGGAGTGCATAACTGGCAAATTTCTGTCTATGATGAGAAGGCTCAGGATGAGGTATGGGGTGAAGATAATTCAGTTCTAATTTCTTCATCCTATGCTCCAAAAGCTATGGCTCAGCCTAAAGATGATGGTTTTATGGTTTCTGGCGAATGGGATTGGTCTTCAGGCAGTGATCACTGTGATTGGTTTTTTGGTGGAGCAATTCTTGATCCTTCCAAAGGGCTTGATAGTTTTGTAACTTTGCTAATACCAAGAAACGATTACGAAATTATTGATAATTGGCATACCTATGGTTTGAAGGGCACCGGCAGTAAAAGAATTAAAGTAGAAAATATTTTTGTTCCAGGCCATAGGATCCATTATCTAAAAGACGCTTTTTTGAATAATAATCCAGATAATTCTAATAACGGTCCTTTATATCAAGTTCCATTTGGACAAATTTTTACTCATGCAGTAGCCATACCTGCTTTAGGGGCTTATAAAGGAGCTTTAAATGCATTTATTGAGGGGGCAAAAGAGAGAGTTTCTAGCTTTGGAGTAGAGGCAAAAACAAATCCCATAACATTAACCTTAGCATCAGAAATTTCTACCGAAATAGATCAGCTGTGGCATAACATAGAGGCAAATGTTAAATCTATGATGGATGCAGCCAATCAATCTAAAGAGATTGATATCAATGATCGGATTAGGTATAGGTATCAAGTAAGCACCATTAATGATAGGTGTGTTGCTGGCGCTTTAAAGTTAGTCAAAGCAAGTGGTGGGTCAACGGTTTATTTAGGCAATGAGATTACGAATAAATTTTTGGATATTATGATGACACAAGTTCATGTTGCAAATATTTCTGATCCTTTTGCCATGGATTATGGCTCAAGTTTTTTGGGTATAGAGACAGAAAATTTAATGTTATAAATTGCATAAAAAATGGGGGAGCATTTTGAGTAATAAAAAAATAAGAATAATAGATCAAACACCGCCACCAGATAGGTATGGTCGAGGTTGGCATACTTTAGGGCTTTCTGAATCCTTTACGTCCAAACCAGTTGGCGTTAATGCTTTTGGAACTAAATTAGTGGTTTTTCGTAACTCAAAAGGCGAAGCTTTAGCACTACAGGCTGCTTGTCCTCATATGGGAGGTGATCTCAGCATGGGCAAGGTTGATGGTGATATGGTTAGGTGTCCTTATCATGAATGGGGTTGGGGAAAGGATGGAGAATGTTTAGATATTCCTTATGCTAAAAAAATTCCTAAAGGCGCATGTATTCAAAGTTGGAAAGTGCATGAAGAAAATAAATTATTGTTTGTATGGAATGACCCAGAAGGTTCCGAGCCATTAGACCATGAAATCATTCCTAGAGAAGAAGCATGCTTTTCTGACAAATGGTCAGATTGGGTGCTAGAGGAAAATGTTATAAATATTAACTGCAGGGAGTTAATAGATAATATGGCTGATATGGCTCATTTTAAAACTGTTCATGGGGTCACAGCAACTCGGTTTAAGAATATCTTTGAAGGTCACGTATTAACGCAAATTAATGAAGGAAAAAATTTAGAAGGCTCGGAGTATGATGAAGGCGGGATAATGAAATCAAAAGCTACTTATTTTGGTCCAGCATATATGATGTGTTGGATGACGAATGAAGGTCAAGGAATGAAGCAAAAATCAGTTCAATTGGTAAGTCATGTGCCGATTGATAAAGATAGTTTTCTTTTAAGGCATGGAGTGATTGTCGAAAAGAATGATAGTTTCACAGATGAGCAGAATCAAGAAATGGTAGATATGTATACAGAAATGACTCAAATGTCATTTAAGCAAGATGTTGAGATATGGCATAACAAAGTGAGAGTTGATAACCCTTTATTATGTGATGGAGATGGCCCAGTGCATAAATTACGAGAATGGTACAATCAATTCTATTTAGATAGATCTGAGGTTTCACCAGCCTTATCTAAGACTCTTGAATGGGAATCAAATCTTTCATAGGAATAATAATTGCAAAAATTTGATGAAACAGTAGATGTATTGGTTGTTGGAAGTGGTTGCGGAGGTCTAACTGCGGCTTTAACTGCAAATATTACTAATGCTTCTAAAGTTTTAGTTATAGAAAAAAATAAACTTATTGGCGGCACAAGCGCAACCTCTGGGGGCGTCATTTGGATCCCAAATAATCATCATGCTATTCAAGCTGGTGCTGATGACTCTTTATCAGATGCAAAAGATTATTTAAAAGCAACGATCCCTTCTGATGAATTTAATGAGCCAATGATTGATGCATATCTTGAGAATGGGCCCAAAATGGTAAAGTTTATGGAAGATAATACCGATGTAAGTTATACCAGTCTTGAGCATTATCCTGACTATTTTCAAGATGCTCCTGGAGTAAAATTAGGCAATCGAGCCTTAGAGCCATCTCCAGTTTCTGCAGATACACTTAAGGATGATGTAGATAACTTACACCCCTCAGGCCCACAAACAATTCTTTTTGGTCGTTATGGAGTTAATTTTGAAGAGTCTCATGCATTTACAACTCAATCACCTGGATGGCTTAAATTATTTTTAAAAATTTTTTTCAAGTATTGGCTTGATATCCCATGGAGGCTTAAACGCAAACGATCTAGAAGATTGGCTTTTGGTGCTGCCTCAGTTGCTAGGTTAATTTCTTCAGCAAAAAAGAGAAATATTCCAATATGGAGATCAACAGAATTAAAAGAATATATTGTTGAAAATAATAGAGTGGTTGGTGCATTAGTAAACAAAGATGGTCAAATCTTGAGAATTAAAGCTACTAGGGGTGTCATCGTTGCCTCGGGAGGATTTGGGCAGAATCAAGCAATGAGAGAGGAGTATTTACCTAAACCAACAAACACTGATTGGGGTTGCGAACCAAAGACGAATACAGGTGACCCAATTAAAGCAGCAGAGGCAATTGGAGCACAATTAAAATTTATGAATAAAGCTTGGTGGGTAACAACACTAAAAGCGCCTGATGAAGATTTTCCGAGACTCAGCGAAGTAGAAAAATCAATGCCAGGAAATTATACAGTTAATAAGTCTGGAAAACGCTTTGCTAATGAATCTCAGAACTACCTTACTTTTATGCTGGAAGTATTGCGAAAACAGGAACAAGGAGAGTCCTTTACACCAATGTATATGATATTTGATTCTAATCATCGAAAAAACTATCCTGTAGGACCACTTATGCCAGGTAAGTTTTTTCCAGACCCTTTAGTAAAATTTGTCCATAGAAATTGGTTTAATGACGATTTTATTACCCGCGCAAACTCTATTCAGGAGCTCGCACAAAAAACAGGGATAAATCCTGATGGTCTTGAAGATACAATTCAAAAAGTTAATAAGTTTTCTGAAACCGGAAAGGATATAGATTTTCAAAGGGGGGATAATGAAAGAGATAGATTCTCTGGCGATCAAAGCCTTATCAATCCATGCTTGGGTCCAGTCAATCAAGCTCCATATTATGCAATGAGAATTGACCCAGGTGAATTTGCAACTTGTGGGGGAATGGCAATTAACGAATATGGGCAAGTTCTTAATAATGATAATCAAGCTATTGGAGGTTTATATGCAACTGGAAATTGCACCCCAGCCCTATTAACTACATATCCAGGGCCTGGAGCTACAATTGGTCCTGCAATGACATTTGGATTTATTGCTGGTAAACATATTAGTGGGTCCAATACTATATAACTAACAATGGGCCTATTTAAAAGAAGAGATTTTTTTTTCAAAAGCTTCATTGGTCTTATAGGTACAGGTTTTCTCCTTAGCTTAAAAAAACCTCTTAAAGACAATAATTTTATATGGCATGGCGAAACTGATATTGTAGTTATAGGATCAGGAACAGGGTTAGCTGGCGCTATTACAGCGCTAAAAAAAGGACTTAGAGTTGTTGTTTTAGAAAAAGCTCGCTCAGCTGGGGGCACAACTGCAATTTCAGGAGGTGTTGCTTGGGTACCAAACAATCATGTTATGAAGAGGGAAGGATTTACCGATTCAAAAGACAATTCATTAAAGTATTTAAATCAACTTTCACAAGGACAGGCAGATCAAGAATTGATTGAGGCATTTGCTGCAGAAGGTCCAAGAATGGTCAAATTTCTTGAGGATAACACCTCATTAAAATGGAGGGTCTCAAAAATTATGGGAGAGGCTTCAGAGTATCATACTGATTGGGAAGGGAGTGTTCTTAAGGGCCGCAGTATTGAGCCCGATACTGGAGGGCCAGATGGAGCTCATTTTGGAGGAATTTTGATCTCTCATTTATTAAATACTTTTAAGAATCTAGGTGGTGAAATGCTTTTAGATACTCCAGCTACAGAGTTAATTAGCAGAGAAAATGAAGACGGCTCTTCTGAAGTTCTTGGAGTCGCATATAGCTCAAAAGGAAAGTTATATAATTTAAAAGCAAAAAAAGGAGTTCTCATAGCAAGTGGTGGCTTTGATCACGATGAACAAATGAAAAAAAATTTTTTATCAATTCCTTCTTATGGGGTTGGAGTCAAATCGAATACCGGAGATGGTATAAAGATGGCGATGAAACTTGGCGCAGATTTAAGAAATATGAATGAGGTATGGGGAAGTGTGGTCTACAAAGGAGAGGCTGGAGCTTTAGGATCTTTGAATGCCGTGACTGAAAAAAAATATTATCCTAGCTGCATTTTAGTAAATCGTTATGGAAATAGATTTTCAAATGAGAAAGCAGATTATGACTCTTCATGGCGTTCATTTCATGCTAAAGAAAATTGGGGAGCATTAAAATATAAAAATATCCCAGCTTTTCAAATATTTGATCATAAAGTAAGACTAAATGGCACACTGGGTGGCAAAACATTTGATCAGTCATTACCTAATTGGTTTGTTAAATCTAACACTATAGAGGGGCTAGCCAAAAAGTTAGGTATTAATCAAAATAATTTAAAATTAACCATTTCTAATTTCAATAAAAATGCCTTGTTAGGCATTGATCCAGATTTTCACAGAGGCGAAACTCATTACGATAGGATGGGTATTAAGGACACTAGTTTAGCTCTTCAGCCACTCGACCAACCACCTTTTTATGGTGCAGAAATTGCACCTGCTCATTTAGGAACATGTGGAGGCCCTAGAGTAAATAAATTTTCACAGGTGTTAGATGTAAATGAAATTCCTATCAAAAGACTTTGTGCTTCTGGGAATTCTTCTGGAGTAGGCTCTCCGGGACCAAGTTATGGAGGAGGTGGAGGCACAATTGGTCCTGCACTTACCTTCGCATATATTGCAGGGAAAACCCTATCTTCCTTTGAGAATTGGGTATAACTAAATTTTTACGTAAAAATTTATATACCAAGATAAGCTTTAAATATCTTTTTTAGAAAAAAATGGATCAAGTGTTCTTCCTTCGGGGGGCCCAAAGTATGTTTGGACTTTGTAAACTTTCCCATCGTCATTTATCCAATATATTTCAATGCTATCAAGTTCTATTGGTTCATTTTCTACAGTTCCATAATTTTTTACATGAAGAGCTGCTTGATTTTCACATATTTGCATAAAAACTGGCTCTATTTTCCAATGATGCCCATCTTTAAAACTATTTCGCCAAGTTTCTTCAAGGGCTATTTTTCCATTTTTATCAGGACCTCCTACAGGATCAAACATCACCACATCATCAGTCCAATTATCCATCCATTTTTCCTTCTCTTCATTATTCCAAGAATTAAAATGAATTTTCATTGTTGTTTCAATTTGTTCTTTTGTAGGCATAAATCCTCCTTATTTTTATATTAAATTCTGTAGCCTCCATCCAGATATAACGTTTGACCAGTTATATATTTAGCTCTATCTGATGCAAGGAAGATGACAGCATCTGCAACATCCTGAGCTTCACCTAATTTTTTAAGAGCGGTATTATTTTTTGCAGCTTCTATATATCGGTCATCATAATCTTTACCTTTTATTCTTAAGAAAATTCCCGCCTCTATGATTCCAAGTTGTATGGAATTGGCTCTAATATTATTTCGACCTTCTTCTTTTGCAATACCATTAATTAAGGCGTCAATTGCAGCCTTAGGTGCAACAGAAAGAACATCTTTTACAGGCCATCTGGATAAACCAATTGAGCTTAGAGTTGTATACGAACCTCCAAATTTTCTTAGAATAGGAAGACTATTTTTTATAATATTAAAAAATCCATCAGCATCTGTTCGCATTACATCATCCCATTCCTCATAGGACAATTCATTGATCCATTTCATTCTTATATCTGATCCAGTTGCATTGACTATGCTATGAATACGTTCGTCTTTTAAGTTCTTAAAGAAACTTTCTACTTCATTTTTTTTATTTATTGATAATCTCTGAGAGGAAGCAATTCCACCATAGTCTAAAATTTCTTTTTTAAGATTATTAGCTGCTGTTTCATTTCCATGATATGAGAATATTACTGGTACCCCATGAGCAGCAAATGTTTTACATATCGATGAACCTATACCTCCACTGCCCCCAATAACAACCGCGGAGCCTTCAGGAAACAGTTTTCTTTTTGTTAGATCATCCATTATTTATTTCGATTTATATTACTATGAATTACTACTCTATTTATTTTGCATTTGTTATGTTAAAAAATATAGTCATAGTTAAATTTTTCATAGGAGAGTGCCTTGAAGGAATTGCTTAAAAATAAAGCTGCAATCGTTACAGGTGGAGGAAGAGGTATAGGAAGAGGTCACTGTCTTCACTTGGCCCAATCAGGCGCTTCTGTTTTGGTCAATGATATAGATGTTGAAGAGGCTAAAAAAGTTGTTTGTGAAATAGAAGATGCAGGAGGCAAAGCTAAGATTAGTGCTCACGATATTTCTTCAAGAAAGGGTTGTTCTAACCTAATTGATCAATGTGCTGCAGAGTTCGGCAGTGTTGATATTCTTGTTAATAATGCAGGAATTTTGAGAGATAAATCTCTATTAAAAATGACCGATGAGGAATTCGACTCAGTTTGGAATATTCATGTTAAAGGCACTTTTTGGTGCTCTCAATATGCTGCATTAAAAATGAAAGAATCTGGTGGGGGAGGCTCAATTATTAATACTACTTCTGGTGCTCATTTTGGAAATTTTGGACAAACAAATTATGCCGCAGCAAAAGGGGCTATTGCCTCTATGACATATACCTGGGCTATTGAACTTTCGAAATATGGGATTAGAGTAAATGCAATTGGACCAACTGGCTCTACTAGAATGTCGGCAACTTTTGCCTCAAGCAAAAATATGGACAATGATAATCTGTCATTCATTGACCCAACATCAAATGGCCCCTTAATTACATACTTATCCAGCCATTTAGCAAATAAAATTAGCGGTCAAATATTTGGATGTGGAGGGCAAAGACTGGCCTTGATGGTTCAACCGCACTATGGCAAAACTTTACAAAAAGATGAGAGTTGGTCAATACAGGATATTGATGGAGTGATGGAAGGATTTATTGATGAATTTAAAAATTTGGGCATGTTATCTTTGCCATATCCATTTCACGAGGGAGTTTTTCCTCCTAGTCTTAAAGAAGATTAAATATAAATAAACATTAAGCAATAAACAATTCCGGCTAAGCCCAAGCCAAATCCTAATGGCAACTCTTTATCTTTATTCTTATTAAAAAGGTATAGGCATAAAGTAATGCTTGACCCAATCAATAGAATTGGCCCTAAAGCTGAAGCTCCAAAAACAGACCCAATTCCCCCAAGCAATAAAAAATCACCAGACCCAATTGCATCTATCGATCGCACCATTTTATGAAGATGATTAATGCAAAATAATATTCCGTATCCAAAAATTAATCCAAGTAAAGCATCTAAAGGAATTGTAAAAAATTCAGTTGATATATTAAGAAATAATCCAGTCATAACCAAAATAATGCTCAGGGGCTGAAATAAATGGAGAGTCTGGATGTCTATTATTGATTGAATATACAAACAAATCACAATTAAAACTATCAGCCATGATGAAAGAGCGGCAAATTCCATTTTATAAAATATTAATATAATAAAAGCAGTAATTAATACTTCATGAATAAAATAGGTGGGGCTTATTTTGGCATTACACGTTCGACAAGTTCCTTTGGTATAAAGATATCCTACGAATGGAATCAGCTGCATAATTGTTAGTTGATTTTTGCAAAGAGGGCAAAATGATCTAGGCTGTAAAATATTAATTTCACTGTTTTCTAATGGCAGCCGGTAAATTAACACTGAAGCAAAACTTCCAAGACAGCCACCAAGCGCTATCAATAATAAATTAGTTAAAACTAACTCCATTATTAATTAATTATTTTTTGCGTGAAATCAAAAAGCATACGACCAATAAACCGATCGTTGGGATAGCGTAGAGGGTAATTATTAGAAGCTTATCAAGCATACGTTATAGTCCTTTAGCTTTGGAATCTGGGCGTCTTGTATCTCCAAAGCCATAAAATAAACCATTTTTTATTTCTATGCTTTCTAATGCAGTTCCAGGCCCAGAAAAATATATCTTTTGGCCAAATGATTCAATTTTATTTGCATGTTGAATATCAAAGCCAGTTTCTAACATTAGAACATCTGGTTTCCACTGATGATGTATTCTAGGAACAACAGTTGCATCAGAGATTTCCATTTTAAAAACTAGGGTATTTAGCAGAAACTGAAGAACGGTTGTAATAATCCTAGAGCCGCCAGGAGAGCCAGTTGCATAAATAGGCTTGCCCTTTTTCAATACAATGGTTGGTGTCATAGAGCTTAAAGGTCTTTTAAATGGCTCAATTTTATTTGCTTCTCCGCCAATCAACCCAAATTGATTTGGCACTCCAGGTGCCGAGACAAAATCATCCATTTCGTTGTTCATTAAAACACCAGTTCCATCAATCACCACGCCAGACCCAAAGCCTGAATTTAAAGTGTAGGTATTTGAAACAATGTTTCCATTTTTATCAGCAACTGAAAAATGAGTTGTATCCAAACTTTCGTGCCTCAACTCAGATCCAGGAAGAATCTTTTCAGAGGCTGTGATCGAATTAAGCGTGATCTTTTTAGATATCTTTTGCGCATACTCTTTGCTGATAAGTGATTGAACTGGAACATCAAAAAATCCTGGATCACCTAGGTATTTAGATCTATCAGCATAGGCATACTTCATTGATTCTGTTAGTAATGCTGTATAGGTTGGAGAGTTATGACCCATCTTAATTAAGTCAAAATTTTCTAGAATATTTAGCATTTGAATAATATGAACGCCACCAGATGAAGGAGGGCCCATGGTCACTATCTCATGCTCATTAAAATTACCTCTAAGTGTTTCTCGCCAAATAGGACGGTAATTTTTTAAATCTTTTTTAGTTATTAATCCGCCATTTTGTTTCATATAAGTATCAATTTTTGTTGCTACTTCACCTTCATAAAAACCTTTTACACCATTAATGGAGATGGTTTTTAAGGTATTGGCTAGATCTGGTTGTTTAAGCCTTTGATGCATTTGTACTGGATAATTTGAGTAAAAAATGCTTTTAAAATTCTTAAATTTTGCAAGTTTTTCATATCGCTTATTGAGTGCATCAGCCATGAACGGAGAAATAAGAAATCCATCTTCTGCTAATTCAATTGCAGGAGCCAATAATGTAGACCAGGGCAAGCTTCCAAATTTCTGATGCACTTCCCACATGCCGTAAACTGTACCAGGAACTCCAATCGATAAGATTCCTTGAGTGGCTCTTTTCTTATCAACAGATCCATCCGAAGAAAGAAACATATTCTTAGTTGCAGCCTCAGGTGCCATTTCTCTGTAGTCAATGCTGAAGCTTTCTTGCGAAGCTTCATCAAACATGACCATAAACCCACCGCCGCCAATGTTGCCTGCTCTTGGCAAGACTACGGCTAAAGCAAATGCAACTGCTATAGATGCATCATAGGCATTACCTCCATCTGCAAGGATTGAATGACCTGCATTTGTAGCAAGGTAGTGCTGCGAAACCACCATGCCATTTTTACCAACTTCGGGATGAACAATTGCCTTTGAACTAAAAATAGTAGCTTGTATATTTAATGAACAGGCTAAAAGTAGAAACGATAAAAATTTCATTTTTATGTAAGCAGGCCTCCATCTACCCTCAAATCTATTCCATTGATATGTATTGCATCCTCAGAAGCTAAAAATGCGATGGTACTGGCAATTTCATCAGGAGACCTGTTGACCCCATCAATTGGCATTATCTTTTTTAAGAGCCTAGTATCTATATCTTTAGGCATATTTGGATTTGTAGACATTGGAGTTTCAATTGAAGCAGGGCACACACAATTTACATTCAAGCCTTCCATTCCATATTCAACTGCAAGAGTTTTAGAGAAGGCGCTGATCCCGCCTTTTGATGCGCTGTAAGCAGCAGTCCAAGCATGAGAGCCAAGAGCAGCACTTGATGAAACATTTACTATTGCTCCTTTACTTTTAAGAAGTAATGGAAGAGCATAGCTACACATAAAAAAAGTTCCAGTAAGATTTACATTAAGAATTTTTTCCCAATCATCTATTTGAACTTCGTGAGAATTATCAAACCTTAAAATCCCAGCAACATTAATTAAAGCATCTAACTTATTTAGGTCTTTAAAAAATTTTTTAACATCGGCTATGGTTGAAATATCCAAAACTTTAGCGGTTGATTCTTTATTTTTTAACATAGATTTAGTTTTAATGAGTTCATCTTCATTGATATCTATAATTATCAGTATTGCACCTTCAGAATCCATTCTTAATGCAGTAGATCTCCCAATACCAGACCCAGCTCCTGTAACTAATACGACTTTATCTTTAAATCTTTTCATCGGTTGTGCCTGGGTATTTATTTGTTATGTTAATTGCTCTTCTGCAAAAGCTTTAGCCCATTTATAGTTTGCTTTTCCATTGGGAGCTCTTTGAACTTCGTCGGCAAATAGAATAGTTTTAGGCAGCTTGTATCCAGCAATTATTTTTCTAGTATTTTCAATCAACTCAGCTTCATTAACTTGCTGATTATCTACAGTTGAGACCACTGCTACAATTTTTTGGCCAAATTTTTCATCTGGCATACCAACAACCAGACAATCAAAAACCAAAGCATCTTTTTTTAATGCTTCTTCAACCTCTTCAGGGTAAATTTTTTCACCTGCAGAATTTATGCAATTACTTCCTCTACCCAGTAGAGTAATTGTTCCATCTGCCTCAAGTTTTGCATAGTCGCCTGGAAAACTATATCTGACACCATCAACCTCTCTGAATGTTTCGGCAGATTTTTTTTCATCTTTATAATAACCAACCGGAACAAGACCAGATGTTCCAATCAGACCTATTTTTTCAGATCCTGGAGAAAGAATTTCTCCATCATCCGCTAAAACAATTACACCTGGATTAAGAGAGAATTTAGCTGTGGCTGGGGGGTTGTCTCTTGTTGTTACAGAGGCACCCATTCCGCCTTCTGTGGATCCCATGGTATCCATTAACCTCATATCATGATGCTGTAACAACCCCTGTTTCACTTCGGCACTCCACATAACACCACTTGAAATAATTACCTGTACAGAACTTATATCATAAGCATTACCATCTGATGCGGCTCTATTTAATGCATCAAGCATCGGTTTTGCAAATGCATCACCAACTATCACAATGTTCGTTGCTTTTTTGTTTTGAACTTGAGTCCATAACTGATCTGGATCAAAACCAAGATTGCTTGTAGTTATTGCAGTGCCACCGAGAAGCAGGGGCAAGAATGCACCCAGCCACATACCTGTTCCATGCATAAGAGGACATCCAACCACACTCCTTATGAATGCATTACTGGATTTTGATGCTTCTATTCTTGATTCTAGGTCACTTAAATCTTCTGGAACATCGTAGCCCATTGCCTTAAGTGTTCTAAAAAGATAAACAAGGAACTCTCCTTGTTTGTACATTACACCCTTAGGCATTCCAGTTGTACCCCCGGTATAAAGCATATAAATGGTTTCAGGATCTCGATGAATCCTTTTCATGGGTGAATGCTGGCTCAAGAGATCTTGATACTTTAAAGATTGATCAAATTTTGACTCTGTTCCATCTGAAACTTCTATCCAAGCCTTGATATTAGGAAGAGATCCAGCAATTTCCTTTATTCTTGAGCTATAGCATGCATGATAAAAAACTGCTTCAGCATCAGAGTTTTCTAGCAGGTAGATTAGTTCTTCCTCAACATAACGGTAATTAACATTGATTGGGATTCCACCAACTTTAAAAATTGCATATTGAGCAATTAGGTATTCATTGGAGTTGTTTAAATACAGCCCAGCTTTTGAATTAGCCCCAAGCCCAGCCTCACTTAATGCAGATGCAATTTTACTTGCTCTGTCATCATATTCTTTCCATGAAACAATATCTTCACCACATATCAAAGCATCATTTTCAGGCACTAAATCTGAAACCATTTCCCAAACCGACGCAAAATCTAAATTCATTTTTTTTCTCCTTTAATTAAGGTTTTGACCTATTCTTCTTCCTGAAAAGATACAATCGGCAACCGATAAACCCGAAACATAAATATTTGAGCAGATACCTACAGCAGTTCTTCCTGCAGCATACAAACCTGGGATCTCAACATTTGACTGATTTAATACCTCACCTGTTTCCTCATTAACTCTCAAACCCCCTAAGGTTAAACATGGTAATGGTGCCATAGCTGAATCTATTGAAATATCCATGATATAGAAGGGGGCTTTAAGCTCCTTCATATCTTTAGAGTTTTTTTGAAATTCACAGCTTGTTTCATTTCTAGCTGCAGCATTATATTTTTTTACAGCATCAGCCAGGCTTTCTTCAGGTATGTTATAAATTTTAGATAATTCTTGAAGGGTCTTTCTTTTTTTTGCATTGAAGTACATTAGTACTCTTGCTGAATCCCTTTGAAATGGAAGAGCTGCAGCCGCTTCTTCCTTTGCTTGAGCAAAAAGCTCTTGATCTAAAATTAAATAAGCTTTGCCATCATGATCCTCGCACATGGCATCTCCAAGGGTAGCTCCATAAACCATTTCATTTCCAAACCTTTCCCCCTGCTTGTTTACCACCAGGCCTTGCGCAAAAGCCATTGGAGGATTAATCATTCTCCATGCAGTTACTCTATTCATATGATCAGTTTTTCCACCCACACTTTGACCAAGTCTTATTCCAGAGCCAGTATCATGAGAAGTCCCTAAAGGCATTCCATCTTTATATTTAGGCGCATTATCTTCAACCATCTCTCGATTAAAGATAAATCCACCTGCAGATAGGCACACCCCTTTATTGGCTTTGATGTGAACAACTTCTCGGTAATTTCTTTCAATTTTTTGGGCACGATTAACATAAATTTTACCGATAAATTGAGGAATAAAAGCTCCTGGCATATTTTGCGGGATCAGCATTTGAAATGTCTCAGCCTTAGACATGAGTTTTTTATGTTTTTCTGCAATTTTTCCAGAAGGAAGCATTAACGCTTTTATTCCAAGCACTCTACCTTCTGTTGATATCACTAATGAGCGTGCTTCAGTTTGAGGGAATATTTTCAAGCCTTTTGAAATTGCTGATTTCTTTAGGGGATAAAATATCGTACCTCCTACACCTATTGGTTTAAATGGACCTTCCTCATACCCTCTATGACCCCTAGGAGCTGGAGTGGCTTTTTCCATATAACTTGGTACAAGGGAATTGTCAGAATGATAAAGAAAATAACCTGCACCTGGATAACTGGTTTTAGTTTGATAATATTGAGAGTTAAATTGAACACCATTATCCATTAGCCATTGCGTGTTTTCTGCAGAGGTCTCACAGAATTTTTTCAAGGTACTTTCCTTAACTATATCTCCTGTTTCTTGAATTAAATAATTGAACATATTCTCTACTGTGTCATCTACTCCAGCTTCTTTTTGAATAGGCGTACCTCCTCCTGCATAGAAAATCCCACCGCTGCGAGCTGTTGCACCGCCTCCTGAAGTTTTGTCAATTCCAATCACTGAATGTCCCTGATCCAAAGCCTCATTTGCCGCTGCAATACCAGCGCCACCAAGACCAACAATGACCAAATCAGCTTCATCATTCCAATTTATAACATCAGGGTTAGAAACTATCTGAGCAGCTTCTATTTCTGAGTGCCATTTTAAGTCATTAGGGGTTATTTCAGTTTCCAGCATTTAAATCTCCTGTCTTTCCACCATCAACCACCAAGCTAGCACCTGTAATGAAAGAAGCTTCAGAGCCAAGTAAGAAGACGATAGGATGAGCAAGCTCAATGGGTTGAGCAATCCTTTTAAGAGGAATAGTTTTGATTGTTTGATCCATCATTTCTTTAGCTGGTATTGCTCTTTCTGTTGCAGGCGTAAGGACAGCTCCGGGGATAACACAATTTACTCTGACATGGGGCGCAGCTTCAACAGCACTAGCTCTAGAAAAATTAATTAATCCTGCCTTTGCTGCCCCATATGCTGACATGTAGGCAACTCCTTTTAATCCAACTACAGAAGCTACATTTACAATCGCCCCTTTTTTTGCCTCAATCATCCATGGCAAGACTGTCTTTGTTGTTAAAAACACCGCATCAAGATTTGCTTTAAAGTTCGTTTTCCAAGCAGGTAGATCTAGATCAATAATTTTTCCTGTATGAATCGATGGGGCATTATTGACCAATCCATCAATTGTTCCACAGGATTTATATACATCTTCCAATGAGTTTATGATTTGGGACTCATTACTTACGTCAACGTTATGTGCAATAACATTTGATGATATATTTAATAACTGTTTTTCAGCATTTTTTAGGTTTTCCTTATCACGACCAGTAATAATTACTGTTGCACCTTTTCTTAAACATAGTTCAGCGGTCGCATACCCAATGCCCGCACTTGCGCCCGTAATATAAATGATCTTTTTATCAAATGTTTTTTCCATATCCCCCCTATGAAAAAAGTTAGATTTTTATATTAAAACCTAATGAGGCATACCAATAGTCATCCATAAATTTTATGTGATAAGGGTCTGATTTGTAACCTAAGGTTAAATCAAAACCAATATTTTTATATGCAGTTAAATAGTCTACTTTTGAATGAATTTCTCTTCCACTAGGATCAAGATTAAAACTTATTGAATTAAAAAGAACATTCTTTTCTTTGGTCCTGTAGGTAGGAACATTTAATTGAAGTCTCCCAGATTCTAGTCGTATAGGTTGATCGATAGTTATTATCAAGGAGTCATTATTATTAAAAATAGATGATTTCAAGAACCCAATTCCAAAAGCAGATGAGTGAAGGCTTGATAGAGATTTAATCATGCCGAGTTCATTAGAAATACTGCTAGATTGACCCCAGTAAAATGATCCAAACAGCTTGCCACCCATTGTATTGAATGAATTGGAAAGACCTATGAATGAAGTCATTTGATTATTGCTTCCATTAAATGCTCCTGACCCACTTAACCCTAAGCTAGAATCATTTTCTTTCATTAAGCCTAATTGCACCGAAGGCATATAGAATTTTGGTTGAATTTCTAAAAGAGCAGTGGTGCTTGCGTTTCTTTCACCAAAAATTTCATTTGTGTTAAATTTATTTCTACCTGATGAAAGCGCTAAAGCAAGATCAAATCTATCATTGCTTTTTAAGATTGAACCAAAAGAAGTTCCAGCGGCGCTGAAGTTTAACCATGGGTTACTAAATTGAGACCTTAGGTTCCTTTTGGCCCTTAATTCTGGATCTTGAAAAATTCCCATTGACCAACTTCCATTTATTCCATGGCTGAAAAATGAGTTGCTAGAATAGTTATAATAGGAAAAAAATTGGTTTTTATCAGCTCTTGCATTCAGTAAATGATAAGGAGTAACCAACTCTTGAGAGAGGTCTTGAGTGCTAAGTCCACCAATTTCAAATTCAGCATCTTGAGAAAATAAAGTATGAGAAATTGGAGTCTGCATACTATCATATCCATCCATATTGATTATTTGATCTCTGTAATCAGACACCAGACTGCTAAGGGATCTTCTGAAAGGTGCATTTAATTCATCAAAAAATATAACTGAATGGCTTCCTATTCCTTTAGCAATAGCATCACCAAAGGATGGGCTTGTTAATTGTACGTTCGAAAATATTGCTGGCGTCATTGGACCAGATAAACTTAGCGACATCATTGCACTAACTTGGCCAACTGGTTCTGTAGCAGCACTGAGATCCATAAGCCCTTGACCATAAATAGCTTTATCAGCATATATTCCTTTTTTATTTGCTGTGCTAAAAAGCCTTGAAACAATCTCTTGACTACCAAGCTGCCCTTCAAAGTGATCCGCTATTACCGCAAGACCCCCAGATACAAATGGAGCAGCAAATGATGTCCCGCTTGTTACTGCATAACAAGAATTATCTGTAATACAGTTGTTGTAATTATCATCATTCGTGTTGCCGACATATATCCCTGTATCTGATGTTGAGGTAGGGTAGGCAGCTGTAATTCTGCCTCCAGGTGCAGATATGCAGTAATCTTGCGCAACACCGCATCTGCTGGAAAAGTCGCTTATCTGTCCATTCTCATCAACGGATGCCACTGCAATAGAATGACCTTGAATTTCTGGAATGTGATGAGCCATTCCTGGCAATAATTCAGGGCTAGAATAATCAACCCCTTGATCAGCGTAACCTCCTGCATTACCTGCAGCCCAAACATAGATCGTTTTTTCTGAATCAGGAGTTCCAGCTTGTGACATCTCAGCTATGGTTTTTGGGAAAGCATACCTAACTTGAGCTTCAGTATAATCATTGATGTTCCCTGAATATCCATAACTGTTATTAACTATATCAACATCATAGTCATTATAAACCTCAAAAAGTTGACTAAAAAAATTATCAATCCCAGTGAAATCAGGTGCTCCAGATACATTCCCCGATCCATCATCATCACCAATATCAATTGGATCATAGTCTGGGTCTGGTTCAGCGAGCTGAATAGCAACAAATAACACATCTGCTTCAAAAGCTACTCCATGCATAGGGGTAAAATCTGTTTTGTCTTGTTTTCCTGCTGCGACTGAAGCAACCATGGTTCCATGTCTTTTTTGTCTAGTATTTGGTGTGTAATTTGAGTAATTTAGAGCACTATCGTTTGATAACCTCGTTGCACTGATTTCAACATGGGTGTTGTCTAATCCAGAATCAGTTATTCCAATCGTTATACCTGCACCTGTTGCTCCTCTAGCATATGCAGAGGATGCGTTAATCATATTCAAGCCCCATTGGCTTTGGTACTCATAGTAACCCTCGTATTGATCTTTCAGCTCATCAAATGAGAGGCTTGGAGGTGGAGTCGGTGGTGTTGGAGTTTGAGAGATTACAGGAGGGCTACTAGAGCCTCCACCTCCACCTCCGCCGCAAGAAATGAGAGTAAATAAAACTAATGCTAGAGTTCTGTTTTGCTTCATAATGGTTTAGGATTCTTTGACTGTAATTAAATTAAAAATATGTCTGATAAATATAACGAAGTTTTAGCTAATCTAACAGCAGAAGATCAAATTTATGCGTTTAAAGAAGTTACTCATTCCTCAGGAATTACTTACCGTGAATTTACAAACACTCCTAAAACTTTAGCAAGTTTTTTTGAGTTTGGGCTGTTATTTCCTGAATGGGAGTTTATTGTTTTTAATGATGAAAGATACAGCTTTCAAGATATACATAAGAAGGCAGCTCAAACAGCCAATGCGCTCAAAAATGCTGGCGTTAAAAAGGGCGATAGAGTGGCCATTTGTATGGCTAATAATCCTGAGTACATTATTTCATTTATGGCGGTGACCTCGATGGGTGCTGTTTGTGTTTTGCTCAATTCATGGTGGGTTCCTGATGAGATTACTTATGGGCTAGAAAACTCTGGAGCCACTGTATTAATTGGTGATGAGAAAAGATTAAAGGGTTTGGAAAAATTTACAGAACTCAGGAAGATTGTTGTCAGGCCACTCAATGACTCAAATGACTATGAGGATTTTAATGAGTTTATAGGCAGTCAATCAGAAATCTTTAATGAGCCCAGTTTAGATACCCATGACAATGCGACCATCTTTTATACCTCTGGTTCAACTGGCTTTCCTAAAGGAGTGCTATCAACTCACAGAAACATACTTTCAACATTGTTTAGTTGGGCTTTGGTCACAACTCTAAAAAGAGAGGTTGAAGATACAGATAATAATTCAGAATCCAAGTCTGTAGATGAGACTCCTAAACAACAGGCAGCAATTTTGCATTGTGTGCCATTATTTCATGTGACAGGAAGCCATTCAGGTTTTCTGATGAGCATCATTGCAGGAAGAAAAATGGTTATGATGTCTAAGTGGGATCCAGGTGCAGCACTGCAGTTAATTCAAGATGAAAAGATAGGAGCCATAACAGGCGTTCCAACTCAAACTTGGGATCTTTTAACGCATCCTGATAGAGATAAGTATGACCTTTCCAGTTTTAAAGAATTAAGTGGTGGCGGTGCGCCAAGACCACCTGAGCATGTAAAGAAATTAAAAGATGGGTTTAATGACGCAGAGCCTTCAATAGGATATGGACTGACCGAAACTAATGCGGCAGGGACTCTAAACTTGGGCAAAGATTATTTGTTGCATCCAGGCAGCTGCGGCAGAGCTATTCCTCCGGTAACCGATGTAGCAATCATTGATGAGAATTGGAATTTTATTGAAGAGCCAAAAGCCGTCGGAGAGATTGTTATCAAAAGCCCAGCCAACATGGTGGGTTACTGGATGAATCAAGAGGCCACCGATGAAGTCTTTAACGATGATGGCTGGTTTAAATCTGGAGATCTGGGATACATAGATGATGGCTTTGTGTATATCGTAGACAGGGTAAAAGATATGGTAATCAGAGGTGGAGAAAATATTTCCTGCATTGAGGTTGAGACAGCAATCTATGCACATCCATCAGTTCAGGAAGCAGCTGTGTTCGGTATCCCCGAAGAGCGCCTCGGTGAAACTTTGTGTGTTGCAATATGCCTAAAACCCTCAATGAAATTATCAGAAGAAGATTTAAGAGATTTTTTGCAAGATAAATTAGCTGCATTTAAAATTCCATCATTCATGCAAATAAGCCATGAAGAACTACCAAGAGTTGCTTCAGGTAAATTCTCTAAAACACAATTGCGCGACATTTTTGTTTCTATTGAGCAAAATTAACCTTAATTGAATTAAATCTCACAGCAATATAATGTATAAAGGGATATAAAATTTTTAGATATTTATGCCATCAAATGTATTAGTTATTGAAGACGAGCCTGATATTCGCAAAACGATTGACTATAATCTTTCAAAAGAATCTTTTAAAGTTATTCAAGCCGCGTCAATAGAAGAGGGTGAAAAAGCCTTAGCTTCAAATAAAATTGATGTGATAATTTTAGATCTCATGTTGCCAGATGGTTCTGGTTTGACTCTTTGTAGAGATATCAAGTCTGAACCAAAAACAAAAAATATCCCAGTCATTATCTTAACTGCAAAAACCGAAGAGGTTGATCGTGTTGTTGGTTTTGAATTAGGTGCAGATGATTACGTTACTAAGCCATTTAGTGTTAGAGAGTTAATATTAAGAGTTAAAGCTATTTTGAAAAGAGGCGCCTCAACAGAAAACAATACTGAGGATGCTGAATACTCATTTGGAGAACTCACAATCAATTTTGAAGAACATCAAGCTTATATAACTGGTGAAGGAATTTCTCTTACCGCTCTAGAGTTTAAATTGCTAAAACACTTAATCAAAAGAAAGGGTAGAGTTCAGACAAGAGATCAACTTCTGGAGGATGTTTGGGGATACAGTTCCAATGTTACTACAAGAACCGTTGATACTCACATCAAGCGTTTAAGGGAGAAGCTTGGTCTAGTTGGCGAACATATTCAAACCATTCGCGGTGTAGGTTATCGATTTTCTAGAAGCTCAGATTAATTAGTATGGGTATTCGAACCCGAATTTTCTTTATTACGCTCTCATGCCTATTTGTTGGCATTTCTCTTTCTTTTATTGTTGCTGAAAGAGATTTATCTATTAAGCTTCAAGCCCAAATTGAAACTGAGCTTTCAAGACAAGCCAAAATTTTAAGAAAATCTATATCAGGCTTAATAGATTCTGGTGACTTGGTTGCATTAAAATCTGAGGCCGATGAGTATGCTTCTGCCTCTGATTCCAGGATAACCATTATCTTAAAAAATGGTGACGTGATTGTTGACTCAGATATTGAAGCTAGCAGAATTAATGATCTTGATAACCACAGCGATAGACCAGAAATCATTTCAGCCTTCAATAATGGCTATGGATCAAGCAAGAGATTTAGCTCAACAGTCAAGAAAGAAATGTTTTATTTTGCACTTTTAGATAAAACTAATAACCAAGAAAGGGTAATTAGAATATCAGTTCCCTATGAGAGCTTAGATCAAGTTTTAGCATCTTTGGGCAATTCGATCACTCTTATAGTAGTTGTTGGTCTCATTGTTGCAATTTTAGCAAGCGTGCTTGCTGGAGATTATATTAGAGCTAGTTTTGTAGAGCTAGAAAAAGCTGCTGCTGAAATTTCTGCAGGTAGTTATAAGAAAAAAAACTTAGAGTCTTTGCCTACCAAACGCTCAGATGAAATTGGTTCTATGGCTAGGAATATATCAACTATATCTTTAAATTTAAAAGAGCAAATTTCCTTAATTGCGAAACAAAGAGACCAATTTGGCTTGGTCCTAGATGGTTTGGGGGAGGGGATTATGGTTCTTGATGAAGATGGGACTATTACTTTTCGAAACGATCAGATCATGCAAATTCTTGGCTTAGATGAAATCTTAAAAAAATCAATTTTTGATTTGAATATACCCCCCTTAAAACAACTTTATAAAAAGGCTTTAAAAAAAGGCCAACATGATAGTGAATTTGAGCTTGATACAGATGGTGATGATACGAGATGGATCTTAGCGCACATGAATAAAGCTAAGGCAACAAAGGAATTAATCTTAGTAGTGCATGAAACAACTCAACTAAGGGAGATGGATTCAATGCGAAGGGATTTTGTTTCCAACTTATCACATGAACTTAGAACCCCGGTAAGTGTTATTAAGGCAAATTCAGAAACATTATTAGATGGAGCCTTGGATAATTCGAAAGATGCTAAAACATTTTCTAAAGCTATTTTGCATAATGCAGACCGCCTAAGCGAGATGGTAACCTCGCTAATAGATTTATCACGAATTGAATATGGAGATTTAAAATTTGTAATAGAGCCAATAATTATAAATGAAGTAATTGAAACAGTTATTTCATCATTCCAAAGCAAAGCAAAAAGAAAAAATATTGACCTAGTCTTTAATCGCCAAACTGATATTGAGGTTCAAAGTGACACTAAAGCCATCGAAAGAGTTTTAAATAACTTAATAGATAATGCTTTTAAATATAGCCCTGAGAGCTCGCTTATTGAAATTAGAGCAAGAAAGCAGGCTGGTTTTTTACGCATCTCAGTTCTAGACTTTGGTGAAGGTGTTCCAGAGGAAGAACAAAAATTTGTTTTCAAGAGATTCTACCGAACCGCAAAAGCAAGAGCTAATACCAAGCAAGGTAGTGGCCTGGGATTAGCTATAGTGCGAAACCTTGTAAATAATTTACAGGGCGAAGTTGGTGTTGAGACAAGAAAAGAGGGTGGATCTGTGTTCTGGTTTACTCTTCCGCTATCATAGATAAACTATAAAGTTGATCTAACCTTATGAATACTAATTACATTTTGATTAAAAAAGTCCTGATTGGTCTCGTGGTTCTGCTAGCGGGATATGTTCTATATCTATTAATCTTGTCTTTTGTTTCTCGACCTAGTGAAATTAATATAGATTTCAACTCAATTCAAGGATCTTCTCAATTTAGCTCTAGCATCGATGTGAATCAAATTGAATCAACCCCCTCATCAAATTTTGATTATAAGGTTGTTGGATTTAGAGCCGGTCCTTCAAGAGCCTCAGTAATCGTTCAAAAAAATAATCAAACCTTTGTTGTGCAACAGGGTGCATTATTGGAAAATAAATATAAATTAGCCACTGTAAATAGTGCATATGCTACATTTGAATATAACGGAAATCTTTTTCAAATAAGTACAAATTTAATAGTAGATAATTAAAGTGATTCAAAAAATTAAATCCATAATTTTCATTCCTTTTTTTCTTTTTTCCATCCAATCTCACGCACAAGAAACTTTCTTGCTTAATTACCAAGATGTAGATATAGCAAAAGTCACCCAAGATATTTCTAAATTTTCTAAAAAAACTTTGATACTTGATCCAAGGGTTAAAGGTAGAATATCAATTTTTTCTGATTCAATTCTTTCTGCTGAACAAGTTTGGGATGTATATTTAAGAACTATTCAGGTGCATGGTTTTGCAGCTCTTTCAGACGGTGGAGTGGTTAGAATTGTCCCTGAAAATGAAGCAACCAGAGATTCAAATGAATCACTGAGCCAGTCTTCCATAGAAACAAAAATATTTACTCTAAAAAATAGAGCTGCAGGAGAAATTCTCAGTCAAATCAAACCTATCACTGGAAGGCAATCTCATCTGTCAAGTATCCCATCGATTAACTCTATACTTTTGGTTGATAAAAAATCAAACATTGAAAGGATTGGCCAGTTGCTTAAAAAAATTGATCAAAATGATAGCGCAGCGATCAAGATTATTAAGTTAAATAATCTTTCGTCAGTTGAGGCGGTAAGGATTCTTGATCGATTAAAAGCTCAGAATAATCCAACTATAAATAACTTTATAGCCGTTCCATTCACACCATCAAATTCAGTAATACTCTCAGCAGATCAGGTAGTTACAAATAATATTACCGAAACATTGAAGACGTTGGATAAAGATGCTTTAACTGGTGGGTCAATTGCTGTTTTGTATCTAAAGTATGCAAAAGCAGAAGAAGTTGCCGCCATTATTAATGCTGTCTCATCTAGGTTTGCTGGCGAAGATAATGAAAAACCAATTGTTACTCACCACCGTGAAACCAATTCGTTGATTGTCTCTTCAGAAGAAACAAATCTTGAGGTTATTAGAAATTTGGTATCAAAGCTAGATATTAGAAGAGCGCAGGTGCTTGTAGAAGCAATCATTGTTGAGCTATCTGAAACAGCCGCAAAGAGTTTGGGCGTTGAAACAATTTTTGCCGGAGCTCAGGATGGAAATGTTCCAGTTGGTATTACTAGATTTCAAAATGGATCGAATCCTGATTTGGTTGCATTAGCAGGATCGTTGATCGAAGATGGTGAAAATGCCACATTAAGCAATGTTGCATCTTCTTCTTTATTACAGTCCTCTGGATTGGTTTCAGGGTTTGGAGATTTAAGCGGCGGAGATAGCTTTGCTGGAATTATAAGTGCAGTTGCGGATGATCAGAATTCAGATGTCTTATCAACACATACAGTCATTGCGATGGATAATGAGCCTGCAAATTTAGTAATAGGCCAAGAGATCCCAATTACAACTGGTGAAAGCCTTGGCTCAAATAATGCTAATCCTTTTCGCACAACTTCACGTCAAGAGGTTGGTATAAAACTTTCTATTACGCCACAAATTAATGAAGGTAATTCTGTAATTTTGGAGATAAAACAAGAGGTCTCTGGTGTGGTTGGCCCTTTAACAGGAACAGCAGATCTTATTACAAACAAAAGAAGCATTGAAACAACTGTCTTGGTTGATAACAATCAGATGATAGTTTTAGGAGGCTTAAATGAAGACGACCTTCAAGAAAGCGTCTCTAAAGTTCCACTGCTTGGCTCTATTCCGGTTTTTGGGAGACTCTTTAGTTCATCTGCTGAATCTAGAGTGCAGAGAAATCTTATGGTATTTTTAAGACCCACAATCTTAATGGACTCAGCTGATGTTTCTTCTCTTTCGGGAGAGAAGTACAATTATATCAATGCAGAAAAAATCATAGGATCATCTAACAAAAATATCTTAGACCTTACTCAATAGTTTATGACGAAGAATCAGGTTGTTGCCCAAAAGAGTCCCTTGCTACCATATGAATTCGCAAAAACTCAAAGAGTGATTGCATTTGAAAAAGATCAACGAGCTCAAGTTATATCAGAGCAGCCTCTTTCAAAAGATTTATTTCAAGAGCTCTATCGTTTTCTTGCTAATCATTTTAAATCTCAAACATGTACTCCAACTGAATTTGATCAATTATTAACTGAATATTATTCAGCTAACGATGATAATGGATTGGGTGATGCAAGCCTTTCAGAGGACTTTGATTTGCAATCATTTGCAAATACATTAGCTCCAACTGAGGATTTATTAAGCGGAGCAAATGATGCTCCAATTATTAAACTGATTAATGGAGTAATAAGTCAAGCCATCAAAGAGAGAGCATCAGATATTCATTTTGAACCTTATGAAGAAAATTTTATTATTAGGTATAGGGTTGACGGTATTTTACGACAAGTCTTGACTCACGATTCTAGGCTTTCAGCTCCTATTATTTCGCGCTTAAAAATTATTGCTCGATTGGATATAGCCGAAAGAAGACAGCCTCAAGATGGGAGGGTCTCCCTATCACTAGGGGCAAAAAAAATTGATGTTCGAGTTTCTACTTTGCCATCATCCTATGGCGAAAGAGTTGTTTTAAGGTTATTGGATAAACAGGCAGCGCAAATCAATATTGGTGATTTGGGTTTGCCAGATTCAATCTTAAGAAACTATAAAAATGCTTTGCAACTTTCAGAAGGCATTATCTTAGTTACCGGTCCAACCGGCTCTGGGAAAACAACAACATTGTATTCCGGCCTAAGACACATAAGCGATACTTCACAAAATATCCTTACCGTTGAAGATCCTATTGAATACACTCTGCCAGGAATTGGTCAAACTCAAGTTAACAATAAAGCTGGATACGATTTTGCTTCAGGTCTAAGATCAATCCTACGTCAAGATCCCGATATAGTCATGGTAGGAGAAATTAGAGATATAGAAACTGCTAAAATTGCTATTCAGGCAAGTTTAACAGGGCATTTAGTTCTCTCTACCATTCATACCAATAGTGCTATTGGAGCCATTGCTAGACTAAGGGACATGGGTATTGAGTCATATCTTTTATCATCAAGCATACGAGTGGTTATCGCCCAAAGACTTGTTCGAAGACTATGTGAAGATTGCAAAACCCCCGTGAAGCCGTCAGCCACAATCCAAAAAGAGTTTCAACTTGAGAAAAACGAAAATATCTATCAGGCTGTTGGATGTGCAAACTGCAATCACACAGGTTTCAAAGGCAGGATTGCTCTTGCCGAGTGCATTAATATCTCTGATGAATTAAAAGCCTTGATACATGACGAAGCCTCTGAGGCAAAGTTAGCTGAATCAGCTTTTAAAGAAAACCTATCCTTAGACTTATCCTCGTCACAACTTTTACGTGACGGTTTAACTTCATATGAAGAACTTTTAAGAGTTCAAAACCATCAAGATGCCAACTTATAAATACATTGCAATCAATGAATCTGGAAAAAAAGTTAATGGGATTTTAAACTCTGAATCAGAACGTGCTGCGAGACAGCAAATCAAAGCATCAAACTTAACACCATTATCTTTAGGTAAAACTAATAGAAATCAATTTTTAAAGGTTAGGGTATCCCAAAAACAATTACTGTTTGCTACTAGACAAATTGCAACTTTACTTGATTCTAGTATATCCATTGATGAAACTTTAAAATCTATTGCTCTTGAAGTTGAAGATAAGTCTCTTTCTGCAGCATTGCATGCAGTAAGAGATGAGATTCTTCAAGGCTCTAGAATTGCTGAAGCAATGTCCTCACATCCATCCATCTTCAATGAAACCTATAGATCGCTTGTTGCAGCTGGAGATGCTGCAGGGAACTTGCATATTGCTTTTAGCAATCTTGCAGATTACCTTGAAGAATCTGCATTGGTAAGACAGCAAGTCATTTCAGCATTAGCATATCCTATGATTTTAATGGTCTTTTCAGTGGGAGTGGTTTTTGCTCTCTTAACATTTGTCATGCCTCAAGTTGTTGATCAATTTGTTCGTGCAGGCGCGCAACTACCAGCTTTGACGGCAGTCTTAATGGGTGTATCAAATTATTCTGTATTAATTCTATTATCATTTTTTTTGCTAATTTTAGGCGGCTTTTTTTTATACAAACATTTAATTCAAAATGATCAAAAAGCAATCATAATTCATAGAAGATTTTTAAAAATCCCCCTTATTGGTGCATTTATATTAAATGCAGAGGTTGAACGTTTTTCAAGAGTGATGCATCTGATGATGAAGTCAGGCTTAAACTTGGATGTTTCTATGCAGCAAGCTAGCGTTGTCATAGGCAACAAATACATCGCTAAATCTGTTGAAGATGCCAGGGTTCAGTTGGTAGAGGGCAAAGACTTCATTCAATCACTCAGAGAGGCCAGTATTTTCCCTTCCTTATTTTTACAACTTCTTTCAAGTGGCTATAAGTCAGGAAATTTAACATTCATGTTTGAAAAAGTTGCACAATATATGAAAGGCGAAATAGAAAGTA
This sequence comes from uncultured SAR86 cluster bacterium, assembly GCA_902593675.1. Classification (GTDB taxonomy): domain Bacteria; phylum Pseudomonadota; class Gammaproteobacteria; order Magnimaribacterales; family D2472; genus D2472. Next base: position 302,714 of record CACJJI010000001.1, on the reverse strand, counting down.
AAAGATCAACTGTTTTATCTTTACTTGAACCTTTGGTTATAATTTTTGGTGGCGGCATAATTTTATTAATTGTTTTAGCTATTTTATTACCCATCATGCAGATGAATAGCATGGCTTTAGGATAAATATGAAAAAAAACAAACCTGGTTTTACGTTAATTGAGCTTATGGCCGTGATAGTCATCTTAGGCATTTTAGCCACTATTGTTGCTGTCAATGTCTCACCCTTTTTGCAAAGAGCTAATCTTGAAAAGATGCGCGCAGACCTCTCTCAAATTGAGAAAGCCCTTGAGTTGTATAAATTTAACGAGCTCACATACCCCTCAACAGATCAGGGGCTTCAAGCATTAATAACCCCCCACAATGAGCTTAAACGTCCTTACTTGTATCCTGAGAATGGGTATATTAATACAACTCCTCTAGATCCATGGGGTCGAGAATACTTATATATTCAACCAGGTCAAAAAACTAAAAAATATGATCTTTATAGTCTTGGTGCAGATGGTTTAGAGGGCGGCTTTGGAGACGATGCCGATATAGGTAATTGGATTTCAGAAAACTAAATTTCTCTCAAGGCTTCACTCTTTTAGAGCTTTTAGTTGTGTTAATTTTAATGGGCCTTATTTCCACTGTCATTATTACCAATACATCTTTTGTTGATAGATACCAATCCAATCAAGTCGAGCCCTATAAAGAATTTCTTAAATACCTCTCTGAAGAAAGCGCTTTAACTAAAAAAACTCTTGCATGGTTCATTGGAGAGAATACTCAAACTATTTATATTTTAAAAAAAAATGAGTGGCATTCACAGGATTTTGATTCTTCGTACTACCCAAATATAAGCAACCAAACTCTTTTTAAAAATGCTCGCGGTCAGACACTCTTATTTTCAGATGAAACTAAATTACCTTTTTTAATTTTTTATCCATCTGGCCAATCTTCAGGCGGTGAAATCCATTTTAATGAAGATAACTCAGGAAGAGTGATCACCATAGATGCCTCTGGTAAAGTCATAGATTCTAAAAATAATTATGTTTCTTCAAAAGGGTTTTAGTCTTCTAGAGGTTGGTGTAGCTCTGCTAATTCTTGGCTTGGCGGTTACTTCTATCTTTCAATTTATTTCATCCACTACATTATCTACTTTTGACCTAGAAGATAGAGCTTATGCAAGACAAATTGCAAACAATAGATTGGCGCTGGTCCAGACACTAGAGCCAATGATTGGAACTAATCAAAGAGATGGTCAAATAGATTTTGGTGGAAAAACTTTTTTTTGGTCAGAAACAATCAATCAAAGTTCTGATCGGATGAATGAAATTAGAATTTTAGTTGGCAAAAATCAGCAAGCAACATTATATGAATTGAGAGTATTCATTGAAAAAAAATAAGGACCACAAAAAAGGCTTTACTCTAATTGAAGTATTAATATCTATTGTCATTTTGAGCCTCATAGCAGTCATCACATCCAACTTTTTAAACTCTTCAATTCAATCAAGGGATTTAGTGTCAGGAAAATCTCAAGATATTTATGAATTTAATTTACTGACCAGTACTTTAACTAACGATTTAATAAATGCAGTAAACATTCCTGTAATAAATTTTAGAGGTGATATAGAAAAGGCTACTTTTATCGGTGGTGCAAATACTGATAGTTTTTCCTTTATAACCAAAGCAATTACTCAAGATATATCGTCCAAAGACTTAGTAAGGATTGAATATGTTTTAGAAAATCAATCATTATTGAGAAGGCAATATTATGCTGCCTCGCCAGCAAATCCCTTGGAATATATGGAAACTAAGTTGTTTGAAGATATAGATAATCTTCAATTAGAATTTGCTGACAAAACTCGATGGTTTTATGCATGGCCTCAAGGGCCAATCACGCAAAGACAGATTCCTAACTTAATAAAAGTCTCTATAACCAACAATCAAGATGAATCATTTGTATGGATAGTAAACCCCAATATCAATACTGTTTATGAATAAGCCAGGCGTAGTACTGATTTCAACATTATTAATTGTGATGGTCATGGCTATTATCAGCACTCAGATCAGTAAAAATTTTTTTCTTTCCATTCAACGAGATTCATATATAGATTTTAAGAACCACAGTTTGCAACTCTTGTTGAGCTCAGAGAAAGAAGCTATTCAGTCTATTCAAAAAGAAATTGTCTCTTCAAATCAAAAGCTAACGAACAAAGATCCAGTTCTTAATCAGAGCTATTTCTTTTCAAATGAATTAGCCACCATTCAAGTGGACGTTTCCGATGCCTCTAATTGTTTTAACCTAAATAGTATTTTTATAAAAACTGGTGATGGTCTTCAAATTAAAAAAGACAATAAAGAATGGTTAGAGCGTTTATTAAGATTAAAAGGTTTTGATGCCCCAAAGATAGAATCATTTATTGATCAATTAATTGACTGGGTTGATCCTGATAATCAGCCATTAAATTTCGGTGCAGAAAACTATTTTTACATTGGACCCTTATCTCCAATCAATCAATATACTCCTAAAAGATTATTGTCCAATCTTTCAGAGATAAAAAATTTCCCCGTTTTAGATCAAATTGACTTCAACAAAATATCTAATAATTTATGCGTCTTACCAGGAATTTCAAATCAATTAATTAATGTCAACACATTAAATAATACTCATAAAAATTTGATAGCATCATTTTTTGATGAAGAAAATTTAGAATTTATTGAAAGCCAGATATTAGATGCTCCAGAAAATGGCTATGATTCTGCCAATGAATTTGCTAAGAAAATAACCCAATCAGTCTCTTGGCCATCACAGGTCCTCAGCATTAACTCAAAAACCTTACTTATTTCATCTAAGATATATAATCAAACTTTTTCCAATCAGCTGGATAGTCTTGTTATATTAGAGAATTCTAATTCAGCAAAAGTTTTGAATAGAGATTTTAGTTTCTAACACATATGATCAATTACTTTATTAAATTCGATGATCTATGCCTATCTACTGTTAGGCTTTTTACATATGACGAGAGTGGTGCAAAGCAAGTTAAGAAATACAGTGTAATAGAGGCTAATGAAGCACTATTACCTGGCAATAATCTTTATATCATGATCCCTTCTGCGCTATTCGGATTCAAGGTCACTCGCAACGAGACTGGATTAAAGAATGATATTTTAAAAGCAAACATTTTTAGTGAGTCTGAGGATGGTCTTATCAGTAATGTCTCAGATCTAAAATTCTTTTTTCAGCCTAGTTTAAATCTAGCAGCTTGGATTAATTACAACACCTATAATTCTATTGCCGAGCCTTTTAATGAGTATGAGGGAGATGTTTATTTTTATCCCGAACATTTTTTATTACCTGAGGGAATCAATTCTATTTATGTTGGTGAGCAGAACTTCATTTGTTCATTTAAAGATTTCACTGGATTTAGCGGCTCCAATGATTCGCTAGAAGATTATCTACAAATTTTGGTATCTGCCGGCATAGATTTAAAAGCGCTTCAAGCTTTAGGTGAGTCAGAGCCTGTACTTTTAAATAAATTTCAAGATTTAAATTTTAAAAAAATACAATTTTCTGACTTTCATATTAGTTTTATAAACACTCTTAAATTTAATAATGTAAATTTCTTTAAAAGAAAAATATCATTTCATTATATTAAACAGAAATTAAAATTTAATTTTTTTGAATTCTGGGCTCTAAATATCTCAGCTCTCATATTTTTGATAGCACCATTAGTTATTTCCTACAATTTAAACTCATCCGTGAATACCTACAAACAAAGCACTGTAAAAATCTTTGAACAACTCAACCCTAATTTTAAAAGATTGGTTAATGCGCGTGCTCAGATTGATGATTTAACAAGAAATATTCCTCAGCAAAATAATATTTCAAAGCAAGATTTTGGTGTGTTGAATTACTTGGATGCATTCAAGGATGATTCAATTCAAAGGATTGCTATTAATCTCAAAGAACAAGAAATTAATATTCGCTTGGAAGGGCTGCCGCCCTTGAAATTAAATCTATTAAAGCAAATATTGAAATCAGAAGAGCTCAATTTTATAGAGTCTGATCTGATAGAAAAAGATGAGGGTTTCTTTGGTAACTTACTGGTGCAATATGAAACTTAGCAAGCTAGCAGATTTTTGGAATGCTCGTGAGCGAAGAGAGAGATTCTTGCTTCTGATAGTTCTTGCAATTTTTATATTGGTGTTATTGGGCGCGTATTTTAATAATGCATATAGTTCTATTGCTTATCAAAGCAAAGCTCTGGAGAGGTCAAAAGATGATTTTTATTATGTGTTTGAAAAAGCTAATGCCGCTTTAATTTACCAAAATACTCAACAAATTATTAAACAGGCATCTTCAGTAGAGGATTTTATAAACTCTCAAGCGAAATTAAGTGAAATTTTTAATCTTAAAACTTTTGAAGACAATGAAAAGCAGTTCTTCTCTTTCACTCAGCAGAGTATTGAAAATAGCGCTCAATTTTTAGAAACAATTGCCAGTCATCCAAGCATAATAATTGACTCAATTGATATTGAATTTTCAGAAAATCGATATGAAATTATTTCTGTTTATAGAAACTTATGAAATAGTAACTTTGCTTGAATATAGTTCGTGGAATAATTTTATAGCTATTGAATCTGAAATCCCCCATTTAGTTGATGTGATTGTTTGAATCTCTAATTGTTCTGCAATAAATTTAAAAATGTGTAATGCATGATCGATAACATCCGCTCTATCTGGAGAAAATTTATATTTCTTTATTTTTTCCTTGGTATCGAGCTTCGACAGCCTTTCAGATTTTTTAATAAATTCATTCAGCGGCATTTCTTTTTGTCCCTGGGAATTGAGAAATGATCTAATATTGCCCCCAATACCAATTAATTTTTTCTTTGGCTTGATTGATTGAAGCCATTTTTCTAGGCGTTGCCATTCTTCTTTTTCATCTCTTTTAAGCATATTACGCACAGCTCCAAGTTGAAAAGATCGAATGATCGTATCTTTTTCATTACGAATAAAAAATTCAGTGCTTCCACCGCCCAAATCTACAAAAATCTTATTTTTGCCTGTATTACTTTTGGGATGAAATCTAATTAATTTTGCTTCTTCTAATCCAGATATTACATTTAGCGGATGATTAATCGCCGTTTCTATGTAACGTCTAGCATTTTCAGAGTTGGAGGTATCCCTGAAAGCTGATGTTGCGACTATCTTATAATGACTGATGGAATTTTCTTTAAATACTTTCTCATATTCTCGAATGGTTTCAATGACCTGATCTAATTTAGCTGTGCTGAGACTTCCTTCATTAAAAACATCACTTCCAAGTCTTATGGGCGATCTAATTCCTTGAATAAATTCAATTGATGCAGGTGTTGTTTTAAATATCTTAGATTTAATAGCATTGGTTCCAATGTCAATGGATGCAATTTTCATTTACTCATCATCCATGTATTTACTTAAAACCTTGTATTGCTCATAGTCCAAATTATTGAACTCAACTCCTTCTAACAAGACTTTATAGTTATTAATATTTTTAGACCAAGTCAGAGGTTTAAGAAGTTTTTTCTCCTCGTAATCTGTTTGGTTCAGCAAGAATCTTAATGCGGTTAAGCGCGCGATCATTTTATTATTTGCGTTGATTGCAATCCATGGAGAGAAATCAGGAGAAGTCTTCTCAAACATTTGTTCCTTATATAGTGTAAAAGCATCCCATTTAGTAACGATGCGTTCATCATTGGGGGAGAGCTTCCAATACTTTAGTTCAGAATGCTTGCGAGCCTTCATTCGTCTTTTCTGTTGATCCTGTGATAGTGAAAAATAAAATTTAATAATCTCAACACCATCATCAATAAGGTTTTGCTCCCATGGGATTACTCGATTCATAAAATCTCTATATTGCTTCTCGCTACAATAGCCCATAACTGGCTCTGTTAAAGCTCGTGTGTACCAAGATCTATCTAAAAAGGCAATTTCGCCTTTTTTAGGAATTACTTTTTTCCAGCGTTGAAACCAATGTGAGGATTCCCATTTAGTTGGGATGCCAAGATTCACATACTTAAAGTTTTTTGGAATTAAGTATTGAGTAAAAAATTTGTAGGCAGAGCTTTTTCCCGCAGTGTCTCTACCTTCTAAAACAATGCAAATTCTTCGTTTGTTTTTAATGACATCTTCTTGTAGTTTAAGCAGTTCAATTTGCAATCTTCTTTTTTCAAGTTGATAGGATTTATCGTTGAGTTTTTGATATTCCTTTTGATCAAACGAAATGAGCATAAAATTTGTTAAAGTCCTTATTTATAAAGAGTTTGCTTAGGGGGATATTGTATCTTGAGATTGTATTTATGAACCCAAGAATAATAAAAATTTATCATGAGATCATAAAAGTATTAATATATCCTAGTGAGTAAAGATCTAGAAAAACGTGTTCAAGAGCTAGAGGATATTTTAGCTATCCAACATTTAAAACATACATATCTTAATGCCTGTGATGCTAAAGATGTGCAAGCTATGATTGGAACCTTTGTTATCTCCGATTGCAAAATTGATTATGGACCAGTGGGCTCTTTTACAAATAGAGATGATCTAGCAAAAGTTTTTCAAGAGGCCGCATGCCATGACTACATGCTTGAATCTCATCATGCACACAATCCAATTATTCAAATCATTGATGCCACCCATGCATCAGGCCATTGGTCGCTTACCTATAATTTAATAAATACAGAAACCTCATCAATCACAACCTTGCAGGGTGAGTATCATGATGTGTATCAAAAAATTGATAATCAATGGTTAATCAAAGAAACCACATTTTTAGGGCGCTCCTCCTTGAATCTTCAAATAGAAGAAGAATTGCTTAAGGTAATTTTCGCAGGCAGCCCTTAAGCGGGTGTTGCAATACAACTTAAAAGATAGGCATTAGCAGCTCGAACTGCTTCATTAAGTCCCACATCCGTAAGCCCTGAATTTTCTTTGGTGTTCAATGAGAGGATAGAGACAATAATTTGAGTCACGACCAAAAAGACTCCTGATTTATTAAACATATTTGGCAGCCCAATAGATTGTTCTATGTGTTGCAATATTGTTTCTGCTATCTCATGCAGATCTGAACTCAAGATAGGAGGGGAGACAGTGTTTTCAAGGATTAGCTTTTGTGCGCCTATATTAGCTTGAAAGAATTCAATGATCGAGAGAACACATTCCCTTAAACATGTTGAATAATCACCCTCTGAATTTTTGGTTAGATTTTTTTTAAGATGTGTATTGCAATTCTGAACATATCTCTTAATTAAGGCCTGCTTGATTTCATCTGGAGTTTCAAAGAATTTATATGTAGAGGTACGTTTTAAATTTGCAAATTCAGAAATTTTTGCAATCGAGAGAGATTCAATACCGCCTTCATTCAAAAGATCATTGGACGCATCTAAGATCTTCTTAATCCGCTCTATACTTCTTTTTTGCTTGGGTTTTTGCATGATTTCTTATTATCGACATTTGTTGTAAAAAAAACAAATAAATGTAGCAATTATCAATAAGTTAGTGTATTGTGTCATTTGTGTGACATTAATGTGTCACAAAAGAAACTAGAATTATGAATACAAAAAAAGTACTTAAGCAGCAGGGTTTGCTTCCAAAAACATCCAAATTTAATGAAATGCAAATGTTTGGATTTCTATCAATGTGGGTAGTTTTATCTGCAGTTATTTATTTCTCATAAATAATAAAATTCCATCATAATTAGCAGTTACCAAGCTGTGAACCTTTGTGACAATTTAGAGTCATTATCTTCCTTGAAATGTTGCAAAAAAATATTAAATTGTTACTTAAAAGTAATTTAGCATTCAAATAAATACAGTCTAATAAATTCCATATTTTCACTAATTAAATTTTTTATATGGAAACTTTATTTTTAGAACCCTACACAATTTTACTTATAGCTGGTTTCATTGGCTTTTTCATGGCGTTTGGCATTGGAGCAAACGATGTTGCTAATTCGATGGGAACCTCAGTAGGTAGTAGAGCCATCACTATCAAACAAGCAATTATTATTGCAGCAATTTTTGAATTTCTAGGCGCTTTTCTTGCTGGTGGTGAAGTAACATCGACAATCAGAAAAGGGATTGTAGATCCTGAGTTATATGTTGATGAAACTAATATCTTTGTTATTGGTATGCTCTCGGCACTTCTTGCTGGCGGAACTTGGCTGTATGTTGCAAGTTTAAGAGGCTGGCCTGTTTCAACTACTCATACAATTGTTGGATCTATTGTTGGTTTTGTTCTAATTACCAAAGGGGTTGATGCAGTTTCATGGGGAAAAGTTGGTAATATTGCTATGAGCTGGGTTACTTCTCCGCTATTTTCTGGCACTTTAGCATTTGGTCTATATATATCAGCTAAAAAACTTATTTTAGACAGATCTAATCCTGGTGAAGCTGCGATAAGGTACATCCCTTTCTATAGCTTTCTTGTTGCTGTAGTCATTTCCCTGGTTACTGCAAGGAAGGGCTTAAAGCATGTTGGAGTTGAGTTCACAGATAATGAAGTCTATTTATTTATTGCAATATTCAGCTCAATAGTTGGGCTGGCAACAGCATTTTTCTTAAGAAGAAATAAACAACAGATCATGCGAGATGGGGGTATCGAATTTGCATTTGGATTGCTTATGGTTGTTTCAGCTAGTGCAATGGCATTTGCTCATGGTTCTAATGATGTTGCTAATGCAATAGGTCCATTAGCTGCAATTGTAAGCGTTGTTGATACTGGTGCAATTGGCTCAAAGGCAGCCATCAGCCCTTGGGTTTTATTTGTTGGTGCTATTGGTATAGTTTTTGGTTTAGCTACTCTTGGATCAAGAGTTATTACAACTGTTGGCAGAAAAATTACCGCTCTTACACCCAGCCTTGGATTCTCAGCAGAAATGGCTACAGCTTCAACAGTTGTAGCTGCATCCTATTTAGGGTTTCCCATCTCAACAACTCACACATTGGTTGGGGGGGTAATAGGTGTTGGTCTAGCCAAAGGAGCAGAGCATCTTGATTTTTCATCTATCAGAAGAATCATTGCTTCTTGGCTTGTGACAATACCTGCTGGAGCTGCATTTACAGTCTTATTTTATGTTTTATTAAGAATTGTTTTTGGAGTATAAAAATTGAATATTAGATTTTTTAATCTTTTATTGTTTATATTCTTTGGAATTAACAATCAGCTTTATGCATCCCATGATTGGTATGGAAAGATATTTGTAGATTATCAGTCTATTTCAAATGATATAAATGGTAATAAAACCGATGTAAAAAATAATGCTTCAAGATTTGGCATTAAAGGTAATTTCTTATTATCAAATGACTCTAACCTTAAGCTGGTTTATCAAGCAGAGTATCAATTTGATCCCGTTGACGGAAAGGCGAGAGGCGATGATGGGACCTTAAAGCAGCGAAATACCTTTGTTGGCATTCAAACAGATTTCGGCATGCTTTTTGCTGGTACACATGATTCCGCTTTCAAAAAATCTCAATTAAAAATAGATCTATTCAATGACCTGGCTCCAGACATAAAAAATATATTGCATGGTGAAAATCGTTTAGAAGATTTTATTGGTTACACGACCCCAAAGTATATGGGTAAGATTTCTGCAACATTCAATTCCATCAAGAATCCCTCATCTTCAGACAAGAAGTATAGATCTTACTCAGTCAATTTTTCTGGAAATCTGTTTCAAGCAGCTATTGGGGTTGACGACTCAATGAAGGGGTATGACGCCTCAAGACTCGCGATTTTAATCCCACTAGACAAATCAAAGCTCGGACTGCTAAATCAGAAGACTAAAAATCTTGCCTCGGGCATGACAAAGAATGGTCATGTTATTAGTTTCTCAAGAAGAATTGGTCCAAAAGGTACATTCAAAATTCAGCGCGCCTCATCAAGCATGAAAATTGATTCAGGCAAGCATACAACAATCGGCTACGATTATCAGTTAAGGAAATCATCCAAGATCTTTGCATTCTATTCTCAACTAGAGTCTTCTAATAAAAGAAAAGCTAAAGATATTTTTTCAATTGGTATAGAGCACAAATTCTAAAAATTTAAATACAAGAGCGTTGGAGTTATAATGCCAATATGTCTAAATTTCTAAAATTATCCCTAATACTAAATATTTTCTTGTTCGTGGGTTGTTCCGATAATAACTCTATCGTTGCGATTGCTGAGACGGATCCTGTTACAACTAGTGGCGATGCTGCAGATGACCCGGCAATACTTATTGATTATAGAAACCCAAAGGAGTCAATAATTCTTGGAACTGATAAGCGAGCAGGAGTTTATTCATATGATCTTTCTGGAAAAAAAATATCATATGATGCGCTGGGTGAAATAAATAATATTGATGTAAGACAGGTTGATAATAAAATTTATGTGGCTGCGTCAAATAGAACAGCTAAATCAATTGAGTTTTGGGAATTTAATCAGCAAGATTTTTTTAATAATCTTCCGCAATCAGGTAATCTTTTCGGTATTGGTGCTAGGTCAATGACCATTCAAACTAACATAGATGTTTATGGTATATGTGCCGGCTTGATTGATGGAGTTCCGATCGTTTTCATTACAGAGGATAAAGGTCCTCGAGTTGAGTTGTGGGTACCTCAGACTCGAACACTTATAGGTACTTTCAGCAATGGAGGTGAATCAGAAGGCTGTGTTTTTGATGATGAAAATAAGACGGTATTTATTTCAGAGGAAGAGGTGAATGGTGTTTTAAAAGCCTACAACTTAAATAATGAATTTCCATTTGAAAATCCCTTTATTGTGGATTCTCGAGAGGGAAATATTGGCGGTGATCCAGAGGGACTTACAATCTATAAAACTTCTGAAAAAGAGGGCTATATCTTACTTTCATCCCAAGGAGATAATAAATACAACGTTTATAATCGAATGTATCCTCACGAATTTATCTCAAGTTTTACCATTGACGATGACCCAAAAGGCATTGATGGCACATCAGAAACCGATGGCATTGACGTTACAAACTACAATCTCAGAGGAAAATTTTCTAAGGGTTTAATGGTCGCTCAGGACGGTTATAACTATGATGGAGAAGAGCTGAAGAATCAAAACTTTAAAATTGTTCCTTTTAATCCCATTCTTAAATCAATTAATAAAAGTAAGTAGTTTTTATTCTTTGGTTGATGATTCAATAAGTTCTGTTGAGTAACCTGAGTAAACTCCTACGAACTCTGGATGAGTCAATATCCAAAATTCATTGTTTTCAATTTTCTTAAAAACAATGGTAGCTAAGTCTTCAGGACTCATGCCTTCTTTAACACCATCAGCAAGCCATTGAGCATTATTCTTGGCGCTTTCGTGTTGGTCAATTGAGGATTCATCAAGATCTAAGCCAAGGTGATCTCTTTCAATGATGTTGGTTTGAACTAATCCAGGGCAAAGCACAGATACTCCCACTTTGTCATTGTCTGCTAGGTCCTCGTGCAAGGTTCGGGTTAAACCGACAACTGCATGCTTAGTGGTTGTATAAGGAGCAAGGGCAGGGCCAACGATGATACCTGCCATGGATGATGTATTGATAATGTGACAACGCTCTTGGCTGGCAACCATTTCATCAACAAACAGATTTAAGCCATAAATGACACTCATCAAATTTACATCAATAATTCGTTGCCAGTTTTTTTGGTCTGCTTTCCAGGCTCGACCTTCTAAAAAGATTCCTGCGTTATTAAACAGGAAATGAACTGTGCCAAACTCACTTGCAATTTTTTCTTTCGCTTTTGAAAAGTCTTCTAAGTTAGATACATCGCAATGGATGATCATGGAAGGACACTCAGTCATAAGGCTATGGGTCTCATTTAAACCATCTGCGTTGAGGTCCATTAAGACAACATTCATTTGAAGTTTTGCAGCATGCAATGCTAGGCCTCTGCCAATGCCACTGGCAGCGCCAGTGATTAAAGCAGTTTTGTTGGTAAAAATATCAGCTTGCAAGATACCCACCATCAATAGGGTAGTAGGATCCAGTTATATAAGATGCTTCGGATGATGCTAAGAAATAAATTAAGTTGGCTACTTCGTCTGATGTTGCAACTCGATTCATGGGAATGCGTTGCAGCATGTATTGCATGATGTTTTCATCTTTCATTAATTCGGTATTCATGGGTGTATCAATGACACCTGGACCAATGGCATTGGCTCTGATGTTCATGGTGGCATAATCTTGAGCGATTGATTTGGTTAAACCCACCACTGCATGCTTCGATGCTGCATAGGGTGCTTGGGCTCCACTCGCTCTTACTCCCATGATCGAGGCAACATTTACAATTGCTCCTGCATCAATCTTTTGCTCAGTTGCCAGTTTTAAGAACTCTCGACAGGCATAAAAAGTACCATGCAAATTAATATCGATGGTTCTATGCCATTCCTCCACTGAATATTGATGCAAGGGGTTCAAGGCGGGGCTGATACCGGCACAATTCACTAGTACATGGGCTGGACGATTGTTAGCATGCAAGTCGGCAAAAACTGAATCTATTTGAGCATGGTTTGTAATATCGATATGTGCAAAATTAATATTGCAAGTATCTGATTTAAGGTTATTTACTGATTTCTCTCCCGCATCTTTATTAGCATCGAGTATCAGTACTTCATAGCCCTCATCTAAAAATCGCTTCACCGTACTTAAGCCAATGCCTGAGGCGCCACCTGTGATTACAGCTAATGGCCGTGTGTTTTTATCTGCCATGATCTTTCTATATAAAATTTAGTTCTTTCATTGTATCTAATCAACTATAACGAATCATGAGTTCACGAACAATGTTGGAATATTTTTTAGAATCATTGACAAAAAAAATCTAGTCGATACTCGTTGATTGATGGATGCATTTATAAGATAGTAAAATCCCAATGATGCATTCTGACAAATATATACAAGCCCTAGTAGAGAGCCAATCTTTTTTTGAAATTCATCGAGAAAATGTTCTTGGTGTAGAAATGGATGTTTTTAAAAATCGACCTAGATCATTGGTGGATTTTATTGAGCTGTCTGCAAGTCATGGCGAAAAACCTTATTTGATCTATCAAGATAAAGTTATCAGTTTTACGCAACATCTAACATTGGTAAAAAAAGCAGCTCATATTTTGCAATCACAACATAATGTTAAGCCTGGAGACAGGGTTGCTATTTATGCTGCTAATTGTCCTGAATGGATTATATTTTTCTGGGCTACTGTGAGCATTGGTGCGATCGCTTGTGGTTTGAATGGGTGGTGGAAAGGCTCGGAAGCTATCAAGGCCATAGATGCTGCTGATCCTAATGTAATAGTTTGCGATCAAAAAAGGTTTGACAGAATTGCTGATCAAGTAAAACATCCAACCTTAATTTTTGAGGATTTAGATTTAACTTCATATGAACAAGAACTAAAGTCTTTTGTTCGTATAGATGAAGATGAGTGTGCTTGTCTTTTATATACCTCAGGGACAACAGGAACGCCTAAGGGTGTGATGACCTCGCATCGATCCATGATCGCTAATTCAACATTACAGATGCTTCAAGGTGCAGCTGTTTCTCAACATTCATCAAGTTACGGGATTGATTGGTCAAAGAACACCCCAACCAGCTTACTCACATCTCCTCTATTTCATGTTTCTGGTTTATCAGCAGGTGCTGTAACCAGCTTATTTGCAGGCTCTACAACCCTGGTTTATGACGGAAGATTTTTAGCAGATAAGGTAATTAAATTAATACAAAAATTTAGTGTTACCTCTTGGGGCGGGGCTGTTCCAACAGCGCTTAAGAGATTGTTAGATGAGGCTGAAGCTAAAAGCTTGCAACTTGAAAGTGTCTTAGTTGTTGGTGGCGGTGGAGCTCCTATGCCTCCTGAACTAATCGAAAGGACAAAGGGAGTTTTCCCTAACTCAGAGTACAGTTTTGGTTATGGTTACGGGCTCACTGAATCAGGCGCTATAACTATTATTAATTGGGGGGAAACCCTCAAAGAGGAACCTTCTTCTCCCGGACAATCCATGCCGAGTATTAAAATTGAATTAAGAGATGAAGAGGGTAAGAAAGTTACAGCAGATTCTGTAGAAGGTGAGATATATGTCCAAAGTCCCTCGGTTATGCTTGGTTATTACAATAACCCAGAAGCATCTGCGGCTGCTCTTACTAGTGATAGGTGGTTACGCACTGGAGACTGGGGGTATAAGAAAGGCTCGCTTTATTTCATCTCATCAAGACGGACAGATCTTATTTTAAGAGGTGCTGAGAATGTTTATCCTCAAGAGATTGAATTAATTTTAGATTCTCATAAAGATGTTGAGGAATCAGCTGTGATTGGTATACCCCATGATGATTTGGGCCAAGAAGTTATGGCGATAGTATCAACTAAAAATTCTCAGTTGAGTGATTCTGAATTATCAGTATGGGTTGGTAAAGATTTAGCGGATTTTAAAGTACCTTCTAAATGGAAAATAATTGATACACCTTTACCAAGAAATGCTTCTGGGAAATTAATGAAACATGTTTTAATAGATACATCTAAAAATACAATGGTTGAAGAAGATGAGTGATTCAAAAGATTTGCTAAGAGCCCCCTTTGAGCTTGCATACAACTACAAGCGCTCAAGCGGACCTGTTATGTCTAAATTTTTTGAAGCTCTAGGTCAGCAAAAAATTTTAGGAACAAAAAGTACCGCTGGTAAGGTTTTTTCTCCTGCCGCTGAATTTGATCCCGAAACTAATGAGCCCTTAAAAGAAATGGTTGAGGTTGGTCCTGGTGGAGTGGTTGAATCCTTTTCCTGGATTGAGAACCCTCAACATCACCATTTAATTAAAGAGCCTTTTGCCTTTGCTTTAATCAAGCTTGATGGAGCTGATACCTCTATGTTGCACATGGTTGGGCAATGCAAAGAGGCTGATTTGAGTATTGGCTCAAGAGTTAAAGCTAATTGGTCCGAAATCCAAGAGCAAAGAATTACAGATATTAAATTTTTTACTATAGAAAAATGAGCTCAGAAGATACACCAAAAGACTACTCAGAATCACCGATTAATTTAGAATATTTCTATACGGCTGGTTCGGCAACAACAAGATTTTTAAATCAAGTTAAAGAGGGTAACATCGTTGGTCAAGCTTGCCCTAAATGCAAGGCTGTGTATGTGCCACCAAGAGGTAGCTGTCCCCGATGCGGAGTTGCAACTGATATTGAGGTCCCGCTGACTGATAAAGGCTGCATAGAGTCATTTACTGTGGTGCACATTCCCATTCCAGGAAATCCTATTGTACCTCCATATGTATGCGCCATGATTAGATTAGATGGAGCAAATATTTCATTTTTACACCTTATTCAAGAAGTTGAAATTGAAGAAATTAGAATAGGGATGCGTATTCAAGCCGTTTGGAAGCCTAAAGAAGAGTGGACTCATTCTTTAGAGAATATTAAATGGTTTGCTCCTATCGATGAACCAGATGTAGATGTTGCAACCTTGAGGTTCCAAGAATCATGAAAAGAGTTGCTATCGTTGGGTATGCTCAACATCCAATATTAAAAAATGCAGGAGCTTTGAATGAAGTTGAGCTGATTATGCCAGTAGTGCACCAGCTATTTAATGATTTGGGAATCAGCCAAAAGGATATTGATTTTACCTGCTCTGGCAGTTGTGATTATCTACAAGGAGCGGCTTTTGCTTTTGTTGAGGGTTTGTCTGCCATTCAAACCAATCCACCAATTAAAGAATCTCACGTAGAAATGGATGCAGCATGGGCCATGTATGAATCAATGTTAAAAATTCAAATGGGTGATGCTGAGACAGCTTTAATTTATGGATTTGGTAAATCATCGCCTGGAGATTTAGATGCAATTATTTCACTGCAAATGGATCCATACTATATTTCTCCTTTATGGCCTGATCGAGTGAGTTTAGCGGCTCTGCAAGCTAGAGTTCTACTTGATCAAAATATCATTACACCAGAGCAAATGCTTGCGACAGTCATTGAGGCAAGAGCTAATTCAAAAAATAACAAGAACGCCTTAATCACTGACTTAATTAATGAGTCAGATTATCTAAATAATGCAATGGTATCTTCCCCATTAAATCAGTTAGATTGCCCACCAATTTCTGATGGTTCTTCTGCGATGATTATTGCATCAGAAGAAAAAGCTTATGAATTTACAGATCATCCTATTTGGATAGAGGGCATTGATCACAGAATTGAATCATCAAATCTAGGCTCTAGGAATCTTGCTGCTTCTAACACTTTGCAAGCTTCAATGAACCAATTAAATTTAAAAAATATAAAGTTTGAAGTTGCTGAATTACATACCCAATTTAGTCATGAACTACCTTTTTTAAAATCTTTATTAAATCTTCAAGATGTTCCAGTCAACCTTTCAGGCGGCCCATTAGTCGGGAACGTAATGATGTGTGCAGGGCTTGATGCAATCGGCAAGACCTATGAGGCACTGAAAGAAAATCAATTTACGCATGGTTTGGCCCATGCAACTTCTGGCCCTTGTCTTCAACACAACATGTTAGTTCATTTGGAGGCCCAAAAATGATTCAAGCAGGTGTAATAGGGGTTGGGCAGACAAAATACGATGCTAAGAGACGTGATGTTTCCATGGCCGGATTGGTAAGAGAAGCCATTGATAATGCCATGCTAGCAGCCAATCTCGAATGGGATGCTATTGATGCGGTGATCTTAGGCAAGGCGCCAGACATGTTTGAAGGCGTCATTATGCCGGAATTATATTTAGCTGATGCAATTGGAGCTGTGGGTAAACCTGTATTGCGAGTTCATACTGCTGGCAGTGTTGGAGGAAGCACCGCGGTGATTGCTGCTTCGCATATTTGCTCTGGTCAGTTTAAGACGGTTTTAACGGTAACTTTCGAGAAACAATCTGAATCAAATGCTACATGGGCTCTATCACCAAGATATCCATATTCTCCCCATATTAATGCAGGAGCTGGCGGCTACTTTGCTCCTTTCATTAGGGAATATATTCGTAGATATGAAGCGCCAGAGCATATTGGTTGGAAAGTAGCAGCCAAAGATCGCCAGAATGCACTAAAAAATCCCTTAGCTCACCTTCATATTCCTGGCATTGATGAAAAAATGGTCAGTGATACCCCCATGCTCTGGGAGCCTTTACGCTATCTTGAAAGTTGCCCATCCTCTGATGGTGCATGTGCGATGGTCATTACCGCGCAAGACCAAGTTGGTTCAAGAAATGTTGCTTGGATAAAAGGTATGGCCGTTAGATCAGAAGGTACTTTGTCAGCTGGTAGAGATGAAGTAAATCCTCAAGCTGGAATTGATTGTGCAAAAGATATTTACAATCAAGCAGGTATTCAAAATCCATTTAATGAAATAGATTGTGCTGAGATCTATGTCCCGTTTTCCTGGTATGAGCCAATGTGGTTAGAGAATCTTGGATTTTGTGATTTAGGGGAAGGTTGGAAGCTAACAGATAAAGATGCAACCGCAATTGATGGCGAGCTTCCATTTAATATGTCTGGTGGAGTTTTATCTTCCAATCCAATTGGCGCATCTGGGATGATTAGATTTGGTGAGGCTGCACTTCAAGTCATGGGATTGGCAGAGGATCATCAAGTTGAAGATGCTAAAGTTGCAATGGGTCATGCATACGGTGGTGCTGCACAATTTTTTGCGATGTGGATAGTCTCATCATCACTTGATTAGTTAGGAGAGTTTTATGAATACAGATCATGCGATAGTAGAAGAACAAGGCCATATTATGGTGATTACACTTAATCGCCCTGAAAAACGAAATGCTTTGAGTCCAGGCATGCTTGTAACTATTTATGAAGCCTGGCGAAAGCTCGATGAAGATCCCAACTTACGTTGCGCTGTTTTAACCGGAGCTGGAGGAACCTTTTGTTCTGGCGCTGATTTAAGCGCTATGAAAGATGGTAATGAAGATTCTGACATGATGGAGAAGCTTAAGGAGATTCCTGATCTGCATTGGCAATCTTTGCTTCGCCATAACAGACCAACCAAACCAATCATTGCTGCTGTGGAGGGTTTTGCTCTTGCTGGCGGGACAGAGATTTTACAAGGAACTGATATTAGAGTTGCCGGTAAAAGTGCAGTATTTGGTCTATCAGAACCTCTTAGAGGTTTATTTCCATTGGGTGGTTCTACTGTCAGACTTAGACGTCAAATTCCATATACCCTTGCAGCCGAAGCTTTATTAACTGGTAGACGAATTTCCTCCGATGAAGCCTTAAGATTTGGCTTGATTGGACATGTTGTAGAAGACGGAGAAGCCTTAGAAAAAGCCATGGAGATTGCTGAAACTGTAAGTGAAAATGCTCCTTTATCTATTCAAGCCATTGTTAAATCACTGCGTGAGATTGATGAAAGCTATACAGAGGCTGAGGCTCTAGAAAAAGAACTTGAAATAGGCCAACCAATTTTTTCTACAGAAGACATGATGGAAGGATTAACTGCCTTTGCTGAAAAAAGAAAACCAAACTTTAAAGGAAAGTGAGCAAACTTTTAGTTGAAACCAATAAGGGTGTTCGCACCCTTGTATTGAATCGTCCAGAGACTAAAAATGCATTTGATGCAGAATTATGGGGTCTTTTTAGAGATGCATTAAATTCCGCAAGTGACGATCCAGATATTTTTTCAGTAGTGGTAACAGGGTCCTCAAATACTTTTTCATCCGGGGTTGATTTAAGCAGCATGATGGGGGATGGAGGCGCTGAATATGAAGAGCCCTTTGAAACATGCATCGATGCATTGATTAACTTCAAAAAGCCCTTAATTGGAGCTGTGGAGGGTGCAGCTGTAGGGGGTGGTGCAACAATTCTTTTGCATTTTGATGCTGTCTTCATTGCTCCCAATGCAAAAATCAAATATCCATTCTCTGATCTAGGATTGGCTCCTGAAGTGGGCAGCTCTTTTTTGCTATTTCAATCTCTAGGATATCAACAAGCTGCACAACTGCTATTTGAATCTCAGCCAATAGATGGCAATAGATATCATGAGTTAGGTTTGGCTAAATATGTTGGCGAGGATTTTTTAGATGAGGCAAACAAATATGCTCATATGCTCAAAGAACAATCACTAAGTTCAATCATTGAGACCAAAGCTATATTAAAATCCTTCATGCAAGAAGATATTGCTAAATCTCGATCCATGGAAACTGCAGCCATGAAAAAACTGTTTGGCTCAGAGGACAATATGAAAGCAGTAGAAAAATTTTTTGCTAAAAAAAATAAATAACTATGTCTTTTGAAAGAATCCAACTCTTTTTAGAAACCAACCCTGAATATGGTTGGGTGCTTGTTTTTTTGTTTGGCTTTATGGAATCAATGATTATTACCGGAAGCTTTATGCCAAGTGCTGTTCTTTTTTCTTTATGCATCTATCTTTACAACATTGAATTGTTAACCCTCCCTTGGATTTGTGGCATTGCTTTGCTTGGTTCACATGTGGGTGATGTATGCGGTTTTTTAGTTGGAAAATCTATTGGTCCAAGCCTTCTTAACTCAAAGTTTATGCAAAAACGTCAAAAGCCAATTAATAAAACTCAAGAATTTTTAGAGCGTTTTGGTCCCTACACAGTTCTGGTTGGAAGATTTATCCCGGCAATACGACCCTTAGTTCCTTTTTTATTAGGAATTACTGATTTAAGACTTAAGAGGTTCTATGTGGCTGATGTCATCGCTTGTTCATTATGGGCCATTGCTTTAGCCTTGCTTGTGGTATCAGTAGGCTCTATATTTAAATAATTATGATTACATTAATAATATTATTCTTATCCATTGTTGCGCTTTTATTTTTAGTGCAACAACTATTAAAAAATTCCCCCGAAGGAAAATTTTTAAAATCTCTTAGAGACTTACTGCTGATTGTTTTAGCATTAGGAATCTCTACCGGTGTATTTTATGTAGGATTCAGATTGATTCGATTTCTTATTTAGATTTATGGATACGCTCTTTACTAAAATTATTAACAAAGAAATTCCTGCAGATATTATTTATGAAGATGAGTTATCTCTTGTCTTCAAAGACATTAACCCTCAGGCCCCAACACATTTATTAATCATTCCTAAAAAACCAATACCTAAATTGTCGGATGCAACTCAAGAGGACAAAGAGCTCCTCGGTCATTTAATGTGGGTTGCAGGAGAGGTGGCTCGAGATCTTGGGTTGGATGAAACCTTTAGACTCGTTACAAATAATGGAGCCAAAGCTGGGCAAAGTGTTTTCCATCTTCATCTTCATCTTTTAAGTGGCAGGCCTTTGCAGTGGCCTCCAGGATAAATAATGAGCATTGAAGCAAGATTGGATAGGCTGGAATCGCTGGATGAAATTAGACAGCTTGCTGCTAAGTACTCTGTAACTTTAGACATGCGTGATTTAGATATGCACGTTAATTTATTCGTCCCTGATGTAAGAGTTGGAAAAGATAAGGTTGGAAGGCAGGCATTAAAAGAGTGGGCCGATGCAACATTTAGAGATCAATTTACCGGCACCTCGCATCAAATTGGAAACCACATTATAGATTTTGATTCCCCCGATTCTGCCATTGGGTTGGTCTATTCAAAAAACGAGCATGAAACTGAGACGGAATGGGTGATTATGCAAATGTTGTATTGGGATACCTACAACAGAGTGGATGGAAGATGG
The DNA here is from genome assembly GCA_902593675.1 of uncultured SAR86 cluster bacterium. GTDB lineage: Bacteria > Pseudomonadota > Gammaproteobacteria > Magnimaribacterales > D2472 > D2472. The sequence goes on along the minus strand of CACJJI010000001.1, from coordinate 282,068 downwards.
CTTTTTAAAAAAAGATTACCAATGTATTGGTACGCAACCGATCTAAATAAGCCTCCTCTTGGTGATCAAAAAATGCGTTGGCCAGGTCAGGAAAATTATGCGGGATATTTTCATGATTTATTCCCTTCTTGGAAAGAGTTTTGGAGTGCTGATTATATTCGTGACAATGATGTGGCTAAGCCTGTTGAAGCTAATTCATTTTTGAAGGCTTTACGTCGGGATTCAAAGCCTGGAAAGTTAAGGGTTAAATAATTAAATAAGCTACAATGCCAAGTACAAAAACTAACACACCTATGCCTAAAACAAATAGTCCTAAGTTTCTTATTGTTTGCGCATCATCATTCATTCGTTCAGTATAACCACCAAATATTTCCATAATCAATAATGAATTCAGAAACAAGATTAATATTTCCACTTGAAGTAGTTCCAAAATCTGGAACCCTGCATGCAATTAATGAACATGTTCGGTGGATCAGAATGCCTCTTCCTATGTCTTTAAATCACATAAACCTTTGGGGTCTAGGCACGCAAGATAACTTAACTATAGTTGATACAGGCATGCATCTTGATGATACTAAAAAGGCTTGGATTGATTTAATTGATTCTGAGAAACTTTCAATAAAAGACGTTGTTGTGACACACATGCACCCAGATCATATTGGTATGGCTGGTTGGTTTGTGAAGCACTATAACACCACATTTAGTATGAGTAGAACGGATTATCTTCAGTGTCGTATGCTTTCTGCAGACACTGGTGATAATGTTCCGCATGAAGCCATAGATTTTTATACTCAAGCTGGAATGACAGAAGAGCAGATTAAGGCTTTTACTGAGAGATTTGGTTTTTTTGGCTCTATTATTCACCCCTTACCCCAATCATACAATCGATTAAAAGAGGACGACATCATTCAAATAAATGGCATTGATTGGATTGCCATAGAGGGTCGAGGTCATACGATGGAGCACCTTTGTTTCTTTTCTAAGGAATTAAATATGTTCATAAGTGGCGATCAACTACTTCCCACAATCAGCTCTCATGTTGGTACTTTTCCTACAGAGCCTGCCGCTAATCCTGTAGAGGATTGGATCTCTTCATGTCATAAGCTTATTGATAGATTGCCTGAAGATGTGTTGGTTTTGCCTGCTCACGGAAGACCATTTATTGGAGCGCATAAAAGATTAAATGCACTTATTAAGCATCATGAACAATCATTGGAAAAACTGCATGATGTTTTAAGCACCCCAAAGAGAGCAGTGGATGTTTTTGATGTTCTCTTCAAAAGAGAGATAGACGACACAAATTTTATTATGGCAACTGGTGAATCTTTAGGCCATTTAAATTGTTTGCTTTATCGAGGGCTTATTTCTAAAACTCTAGTTAAAAACCAACATTGGTATGAGCAAAAATAAATTTTCCGCTGAAGCAAAAGCATGGATTCTATACGATGGTGGTAATTCAGCTTTTGCTACTACAGTATTAGCTGCTTTTTTCCCAATTTTTTTTAATGATTTTTGGGCTTCAGACCTTCAAGCAGAAGTTAAAACCGCATATCTTGGATGGGGTTTAACTATTTCAAATCTAGTGCTCTTATTTACTTCCCCTTTTATTGGAGCTCTGACAGATGTTTCTAGAACAACAAAAATACTCTTTACTGGTTTTGGTGCAATTTCTATTATTTGTGTTGCAATTTTATTCTTTATTCCAGCAGGATCTTGGCTGCAGGCATTAGTATTTTTTGGTATTGCAAATTATTGTTTTGCAGCAGGAAATACTTTGTATGACAAAATGTTGGTTCAAGTTTCAGATGAATCAAATGTGGCAAAGATATCCAGTTATGGCTTTGCCTTTGGTTATTTAGGGGGCGGTTTTTTATTTTTGATAAATGCAGCTATGACAATCAAACCAGAGTTTTTTGGCCTTTCAAGTGTTTCGGATGCAGTGCGTTGGTCTTTTTTGAGTGTGTCTGCATGGTGGACATTATTTATAATTCCAATTTTACTGAAAATTCATGATAACGGTATTAGCTTACCTGGATCACATATTAAGCTTGCATATTTAAAAGTTTTTGCAACATTAAAAACGGTCTCCTCTAAGAAAAATGTATTCATTTTTTTATTAGCGTTTTTCTTATACATTGATGGTGTTCATACCATAATGGCTATGGCTGCAGATTTTGCTCTCAATCTGGGCTTGCCTAGTAGCGATGTGATTATAGCTTTGATATTAGTCCAATTTGTTGCATTTCCTACGACTTTATTATGGTCCAAGTGTGCTTATAAGTTTGGTGATAAGAATACTTTGCTCTTCACAATTCTCCTTTATCTAATTGTCATTGCATACTCAGCATTTCTTTCAAATGCTATTGAGTTCTACATTCTTGCTTCCATGGTAGGAGCTATTCAAGGTGGCATTCAATCAATCTCTAGAAGCTATTATGCAACTCTAATACCTCAAAATGAATCCGGTGAATATTTTGGATTTTATAATATGTTTGGGCGTGCTGGAGCATTTATGGGACCAGCCTTAGTAGCAATTTTTGTAACTTTCTTTCAAGATACAAGATATGGCTTGATACCAATTGCAGCACTGTTTATCATGGGCGCCATAATTCTTTTAAAGGTTAAAAGCACCCATGAATCTCTTCAGTCGTAACTCAATTATTCTATATAGTTTGTTGGGTTTGATTAGCTTATTTTTAGCAGGCTTTATAAGAAATTTTTTACAATTTAATACTTGGCTAGAGATATTAATTACATCATGTGTAATCATCCCAATGTATATCTTTGCAAGAAAAATATTTTCAAAATTTTTAAAGAATTAACTCTTCGAAAGAAGATCTCTTAAAACTTTTGGTTTATCAGTAATAATTCCATCCACGCCTAAATTTATTAGCTTTTGCATTGTGTCAGCATCATTGATTGTCCATACGTGAATTTTTAAACCTATGCTTTGCACATACTTTACAAACCTTTTTGTAACCAATTTTATTCCATAGTGATATATGGGAACCTGCAAACAATCTCCGGGAACTTTTTGTTTGTATAGACCAAAGCTAGCTAGTAATAGCTGCAAGATTTCTTTTGGACCCATAGAGAAGCAGGTTTTTGGGAACTTCTCCCGAACTACTTTCAGTCTATTACTGCTAAAGCTGGCTATGCAAACTCTTTCAAAAGCATTCAGCTCTTCGATCACCTGCATTGCAGGAAGCGCAACTTCATCTGTTTTTAAGTCTATTTGAAACAGGGCATCTGGAAACTTTGTAAGTGCCATTTTCAGAGTTGGTATTGAGTAAGATTCAAATAATCTTAAGTTTTCGATTTCACTGCTGCTAAGGGTGTTGAACATGACATCTCTATCCAGCAATCTTTTTAAGTCGTCATCATGAAAAATATAGGGAATCCCATCTGCTGAAAGCTGAACATCTGTTTCAATATATGAGCACCCAAGGTCTAGAGCATATTTAAAGGATTCGAGAGTATTCTCTGGAGCTTCAATGCTGCCGCCTCTATGAGCAGAGATGGCTACACCAGAAATATTCAAATATGAGTGAGATGACATTTCAATATTGTACTTACAATGGTGTAAAATCACTAAAGTCAATTCAAAAATTTTAGATTTATATAATAAATATGGCAGAGCAGGATATCTTAATTCAAGAGGGAATGAATCTCCTTTACAGCGGAATGACAGTTGTCTTCACTTTCCTAGTGTTACTAATTATCTCCGTGAATGTGTTAAGAATTTTCTTTTCATCAACTAAAGAGCATGCTTTAGATTCTAATGATTTATCGCCTGCTGCTGTTAAAAACGAAATTCATCATAAAATTATTAAAGAAGTTCTTGGAGGCATTAGATCATGACAGATTCTAAGACAATTGGAGTTACAGAAGTAGTTTTAAGAGATGCTCATCAATCATTGCTTGCTACTCGATTTAGGTACCATGACATGGAAGCTGCATTAAAAGATCTTGATAGCGTTGGTTTTTGGTCAGTTGAATCATGGGGCGGCGCGATATTTGATTCCTGTATCAGATATCTAGGTGAGGATCCCTGGGAAAGAATCAGAAAAATTAAGTCAATGATGCCAAATACTCCTCAGCAAATGCTTCTAAGGGGTCAAAATTTATTAGGTTATAAACATTACTCTGACGATGTTGTTAATAAATTTGTTGAATGTTCTAAAAAAAATGGTGTTGATGTATTTAGGGTATTTGACGCCCTGAATGATCCAAGAAATATGCATCAAGCCCTGCAAGCTGTTATTGCAGTAGAGGGTCACGCTCAAGGCACCATTTCATATACTACTAGCCCGGTTCACACTATTGATTTATGGCTTGATCTTGCAAAAAACATTCAAGATATGGGAGCACATTCTTTAGCTATTAAAGATATGGCTGGGTTATTAAAGCCATATGTAGCATTTGAGCTGGTTTCAAGATTGAAAGATGAACTTGAAATTCCGATTCATATGCATTGTCATGCAACCACGGGCATGTCTGTTGCAACCGGTGTTAAAGCAATTGAAGCTGGCTTAGACAATATAGATACATCAATTTCTTCAATGAGCATGACCTATGGTCATACACCCACTGAAACATTGATTAGTATATTGGATGGAACTAATAGAGAGACTGGTCTAAATATAGAAAAATTAACCCCCGTAGCTGAGCATTTTCAAAAAGTTAGAAGAAAGTATAAGAATTTTGAAGGGTCACTGCGCGGTGTTGACGCACGTATATTGGCCTCTCAGGTACCAGGCGGGATGTTAACAAACCTTGAAAATCAACTTAAAGCTCAAGACTCTATTGAGAGGTTTGATGAGGTGATTCATGAAATTCCAAAAGTAAGAGAGGATTTAGGATTTATTCCATTGGTTACTCCAACCTCTCAGATTGTAGGCACTCAATCTGTGATCAATATACTGTCGGGATCTAGGTATTCAACAGTGACCAATGAAGTCAAGTCTTTGTTGAAAGGAGAATATGGCGCAACCCCTGCACCAGTTAACAAGGATTTGCAGCAAGAGGGAATTGGAGATGGCGCAGTTATTACATGCAGGCCAGCTGACTTGCTGAGTGATGATTTTCAGTCAGTAGAAGAAGAATTTAAAAAAGTTGTTGCTGAAAAAAATATTAATGCCGAACCATCGATCGAAAATGTTCTTATATATGCAATGTTTCCTGAAATTGGGATGAATTATATTGAAAATGTCGATAACCCTGAATTTTTTGAATCTGAGCCTTTGGAAATTCATGAGCTTACCGATTCTTCATATCTTGTAACAGTAGATGATCATGAATATTCAGTTACCTTAAAGGCTGACAATTCAGTGACGATTAATGATGGTTCATCCATCAATGAAGTTGTATCTTCTCCCTCCGTTGCAGCTGGAACGGGAACAGTTATCGAAGCGCCTTTGGGAGGAAACATCTTTAGAACAATTATTTCAGAAGGTGAGTCTGTAGATGCAGATACGACAGTTTTAATTTTAGAGGCCATGAAAATGGAAACAGAAATAAAAGCACCTAGCGCTGGAGTTATTGGAAAAATATTCGTCAAGCCAGGAGATACCGTTAAACCAGGCAATCCTTTATTTGAAATTAAAAGCTAATGAATCTTGAAGCAATTTTCTCTAGTTTAGGCTTCTTTAGCCTCACTTCTGGCCAAGCAATTATGCTCGTGGTCGGTTTGTTAATTCTATATTTAGCTATAAATAAAAAATTTGAACCACTTTTGCTTTTACCTATTGGTTTTGGAGCTATTCTCACAAATATTCCAGAAATTGGCCTTGCCCTTAGTCCAGTTGAAAAATTAATTTATTTTTCAAATCCTGATGAATTAGCTGGAGCCTTATCCTTAATCTCTATTGGGGACGCTGAATCCCTCTCTGCATTCCTTAAAACTGCTTCCCATTCTCAGTTATGGCTATTAAATGAATACGCAGCAGAGCTTGGATATAAAGCAGGTATTTTAAATACATTTTACTCTGTGGCAATTGGTTCAGGAGTTGCACCTCTAGTTATTTTCATGGGTGTAGGCGCAATGACTGATTTTGGTCCAATGCTGGCTAATCCTAAGACATTAATATTAGGCGCTGCAGCTCAATTTGGTATTTTCGCAACGGTTATTGGTGCCTTGCTTTTGAATAAGCTTGGGGTAGTTTCATTTACTTTAAAGCAAGCAGCAGCAACGGGTATTATTGGCGGAGCAGATGGTCCAACGGCAATTTATGTTTCATCGATTTTAGCTCCAGAACTTCTAGGTGCTATTGCGGTAGCTGCATATTCTTATATGGCATTGGTACCATTAATCCAGCCTCCAATTATGCGATTTCTTACTTCTCACTCTGAAAGAACTATTCGAATGGTTCAATTAAGGGAAGTTTCTCAAAAAGAAAAAATAATTTTTCCAATAATCTTGGTCTTTCTGGTTGGCATGATGTTGCCAAGTGCCGCTCCATTAATTGGCATGTTCTGTTTTGGTAATTTAATGAGGGAGTCTTTGGTTGTCGAAAGATTGAGTGAAGTTGTTCAAAATTCTTTAATCAATATCGTTACAATTTTTTTAGGTTTAGCTGTTGGATCTAAACTCGCTGCAGATCAATTTCTTACGCCTGAAACTCTTGGAATTCTCTCGCTTGGAATAATTGCTTTTTCAATTGGTACAGCCTCAGGAATTTTGATGGCAAAAATGATGAATTTATTAAGTGCTAATAAAATTAACCCTCTCATTGGAGCGGCGGGCGTTTCAGCAGTGCCAATGGCTGCAAGAGTAGCTAATAAAGTAGGCTTAGAGAGCGACTCCCAGAATTTTTTGCTTATGCACGCCATGGGACCTAATGTGGCTGGGGTAATTGGCTCAGCTGTTGCTGCTGGAGTTATGATTCAACTTCTAGCTTAATGCTATGGATCCATTTAAAAATATTAGACCCTATACTGATTCTGAAGTAGATCAAGTTCTGCAGTCTCTTACCTCAAATGAATCAGTTATAAAAGCTTTGATGGGATTACAGTTTCCTGGGATGGCCTCCAAAATTCCTTTTGTAAAATTTTTCGTTAAACAAAAACTTATTTCTAAAGTTAAAAATATTCACACAATTGATGATTATCAAAGAATATTTAAAAGCTTGATGGAGAATGTTGTTAAAGAATCTATTTCAACATTTAACGTTAACGGTCTTGAAAATTTAAATCAAAAGGATAGCCATCTATTTATTTCCAATCATCGAGATATCTCTCTTGATGCTGCACTGCTTGCCTTAAATCTTTATCAGTCTGGTTTCAAGACGTTTAATATTGCTGTGGGTAATAACTTGATGGAAGAAACTTGGGCTTCTGATCTATTTCGATTAAATAAAAGCTTTATTATTCAAAGGTCCGGAGGGACAAAAAAGGAAATTTATTCTGGTTTAATGCTTGCTTCACAATTTATCCATAAGAGTATTTTTAATGACAATGATTCGGTTTGGATTGCCCAAAAGCAGGGTAGAGCAAAAGATGGTATTGATGAGACAGATCCCGCTTTGTTAAAAATGATTCATTTAACCGAAAGAAAATCTCAATCTATTTCTAATTATTTTAATTCTCTGAAAGTTGTACCAGTAGCAATTTCTTATGAATTTGATCCTAATGACTTATTGAAAGCCAAGGAACTACATTCAGCTGATTTGAATAGCGAATATATAAAAGAGAGGGATGAAGATCTCAAAAGTATTGCCAATGGAATTACTGGATTTAAAGGTAATGTAAATATTAATCTTTCTAAACCCATGAGATTTGAAGATGAAGTCGACTATCAAAAAGTTTCAAATAAAATAACTCACTCTATAGTTTCAATGTATGAACTTCATGCAACAAATTTTGCTGCTTGCAATTTAATGGGCATAAATTTACCTGAGCAAAGTAAATATACTGAAGAAGAAATTAAGCAGGCACAAACAAAGCTAGAAGATAGACTCTATGGTGTAGATAAAGGCGTTTGCTCAAAGCTGCTTGAGCAATACGCCAATCCTGTTCTTAGAAAATTAAAATAAACTTAGCTTGCAGAGTAACCGCTCTCGTTATGCTCAGTTATATCCAAACCTTCGTATTCACTTTCATCGCTAACCCTAAGATTGGTAACAAGCGAAGTAACCTTTAGGGCAATCCAAGAAAAAACTAAAGTCCAAAGGCATATAACTACAACTCCTTGGAGTTGAATCATGAACTGACTAAAGACTGAGGCATCAAAGCCAGATGCTCCTGCTCCAAGAAAGCCTCCAGGCTTACCAACTAGTGCAAGCATTAATATTCCCAAAATACCTCCAACGCCATGGACTGGAAAGACATCCAAAGAATCATCAATTTTGAAGTAACTTTTGATCATTTGTGTTGCATAAAAACATATTATTCCTGCCAACAAACCAATTAATAGTGCTCCTTGGGGGCCAACTGTTCCTGATGCAGGTGTAATGGTAGCTAAACCTGCCACCATCCCAGTAGCTATCCCTACAACAGTTGGTTTTCCAGTTTTAATCCATTCAACGGACATCCACGTTAAAGCTCCAACTGCGGCACTAATGTGTGTAACTAAAATAGCCATAGCGGCGCTTGAGTCTGCCGCGACAGCGCTTCCGCCGTTAAAACCAAACCATCCAACCCAAAGCATGGCTGCACCCATTACAACCATAGGCCTATTATGTGGAACAAGAGAACCTCCAGGAAAACCTTTCCTAGGACCCAGCATCATTGCTGCAACTAGAGCTCCAACACCACATGTTGCATGGACAACCAGACCTCCAGCAAAGTCAATGACACCTATACCTGCAAGGTAACCACCGCCCCACACCATATGGCATGCAGGAAGATATACTAAAGTTACCCATAAAACAGTAAAAATACACATTGCGCTAAATTTCATTCTCTCAGCAAAGGCACCAACGACTAAAGCAGGCGTGATTACAGCAAAGGTCATTTGGAATACAACAAATAAACTTTCAGGTAAAGTTCCTGATGCTGAATCTCTGGTGAGATTTGACAAGAAAAATGCATCAGTTCCTCCAATAAAAGAACCGCTTCCTGTGAAGGCTAGGCTATACCCATAAACAACCCATACCACAGATACTATGCAGCATATTGCAAAACATTGCATCAGCACAGATAAAACATTTTGAGTTCTCACCAATCCACCATAAAAAAGAGCCAATCCTGGCAGAGTCATAAACAAGACTAGGGCAGTAGCGGTAAGAATCCATGCAGTATCCCCAGAATTAATTTCAGACGAAAGAACTGCCGGAGAGATTAGAGTTGCAAGCCCAATAAGACAATAATTAAATAATTTCATTTTTTCTCCTTGTTAAATGGCATCACTGCCTGTTTCACCTGTTCTAATTCTTATAACTTCTTCAACATTGGTGATAAAGATCTTCCCATCACCAATTTTTTCAGTATTTGCAGATTTTGATATCACATCAATAATTGGTGAGACCTTGTCTTCATTTGCAATGATTTCTAATTTAATTTTTGGAAGGGTGTCTATAGTGTATTCCGCACCTCGATATAATTCAGTGTGGCCTTTTTGCCGCCCAAAACCCTTAACTTCGGTAATAGTTAATCCCTCAACGCCATAGTCTAGAAGAGCTTCGCGAACTTCTTCAAGTTTAAATGGCTTAATAATTGCTGATATAAGCTTCATTCTTTTACCCCATATAAAAATAATGTATAAATATAGATGCAATTATCATGCCAATTTATAATGGTTGATTTGATAGTTTTGAGGAAGGATTTAAAAGAATCTTGTTAAATTTGCACTCTTTTGATGCAAAAATAACCGCCAACTAATGTTGACGGTTATTATGAGTTTTTTTACTTAAACTCTGGGTAAGCTTCAACTCCGATTTCTGATGCGTCAAGTCCAAGAGCTTGCTCTTCATCAGTAGCTCTTATAGGTGTAACCATATTAATTAGGTAAACAGCTACATAGCTAGCTATGAAACCAAAACCAGCAATTGAAATAACACCTACCAGCTGAATCAAGTATGATGCTTCTGGATTAGTGAATGGAACAACCATTACACCAAAGATTCCAACAATACCATGAGCAGAGATAGCCCCAACTGGATCGTCGATCTTGAGTTTAGAATCAAAAAACAGGATTGAGGCATATACTAATAGACCGCCTAGGAAACCAATAATTACTGATTCTCCTCCACTTGGGGCGCTTGGACCAGCAGTTATTGCAACTAAACCTGCAATAGCTCCATTTATCACCATGGTCACGTCACTTTTCCCAGTCATTACTAGACTCAGCACCAATGCTCCTATGACTCCACCAGCAGCTGCCATATTGGTATTTAAGAAAACTTGACTTACAGCTATTGCACTTGCTTCATCACTGATAACAAGTTCAGAACCTCCATTGAAACCAAACCAACCCAACCAAAGAATCAGCACACCTAAGGCTGCTAATGGAATATTAGATCCAGGCATAGGGTTAATAGAACCATCAGCGCCATATTTCCCATTTCTTGCACCAAGCAATGACACAACACCCAAAGCTGCAGCAGCACCAAGTAGATGGACTGTTCCTGATCCAGCATAATCAGAATAACCAAGAACGCTTAAAAAACCACCACCCCAGTTCCAGTATCCTTGAACAGGATATATAAAGGCGGTTAGTATTACTGTAAAAATGAAGAATGGTATTAGCTTCATTCTTCCGGCAACAGCGCCTGAAACAATTGACATAGCAGTGGCAACAAAAACAACTTGGAAAAAGAAGTCGGCTTGTTGGGAATAGTCCATTCCGTAGGCCATACCTATTTCTTCAAGAGGCATATCAGCACTTAAACCCCAAGATGTTCCAAGTGAAGGTAAAATTCCGTAAATAATTGCTTCTCCAGCCTCATCAAAACCAGATGATATACCAGCAAATACTCCGGATGGGTACATCAAAGCAAAACCACATACCAGGTACATAACACATGCAATTGAAAATAAACCGAGGTTTTTAGTAACAATTTCAGAAACATCTTTCTTTTGGACTAAACCAGCTTCAAGCATGGTGAATCCAGCGGCCATCCACATGACCAATGCTCCGGACATAATTGCGTAAAAAGTATCTAATGCAAATTTCATTTCTTCCATATTAATCTCCTTAATTAAATGGCTTCGTTGCCTGTTTCACCAGTCCTAATTCTGATGACGTCTTCAACGTTGGTTACAAATATTTTTCCATCACCAATTTTTCCAGTGCCAGCGGTGGATGTAATGGTTTCTGTGACTGTGCTGAGATTCTCGTCTTCTACAAGAATTTCGAGTTTAATTTTTGGTAGGGTGTCTACCGTATATTCAGCACCACGATATAGCTCAGTATGACCTTTTTGTCGTCCATACCCCTTAACTTCTGAAAGAGTTAAGCCTTCTATGCCAGCATCAACAAGTGCCTCACGCACTTCTTGAAGTTTAAATGGTTTAATAATAGCTACAACTAATTTCATGTTTTATAAGCTTGCTGAAATTGAGAAGAAGATACCGTCTTCATCTGCGCCGTATCCACCATCGCTGAAGTCATATGCAGTAATTCCACAATCAAATGACCCGCAAGAGAAACCATAACTTACTGTTGTGTTATCACCGTAATCATCGTACTCACCATAAGCAACAGAAACAGGACCAAATGCATATGAAAATTCTGTGTAATCAGGCGCACCATCTTGTCCAGAAGCTAGAGTCAGTCCAAAGTCTCCAAGGCTAAGGCCTAGGTAAATTTCTTCAAAATCAAGACCGGTCTGATTTTCAGGATAATCAAAAGCAATATATCCAATATCGACTCCAACCTCACCTAATGAAAAACCATAACCCGCATAGTAGTCTAATTCACTACCTGCTCCATCATTAAAATTGACGTTTGATCCCCAAATACCAGCGTAAAAGCCTGATTCAGCCTCAAAGTCAAAACCACCTTGAATTGCAGGTCCGTCACTTTGTGTCATTCCTCTCCAGACATAGTCTGAGGCGAAAGATACATTTGCACTTACTGCAGCAAATGAAGGCATGGCAAGAATGCCTACAAGTAAAAATAATCTTTTCATAATTTCTCCTATAATTTATGAAGTTTCATTTTTGATAATGCAATTATCGTGCCAATTTAGTTTTTCTGTTTTTAAATTCGATCATTTTTATAAATAGCTAGGTATAATTCTTGTTCAATTTGGAGATAAACAATGGAATTAAAAGATAAAGTTATAGCAATTACAGGGGGTGCATCTGGTTTAGGTGAAGCATCAACAAGACACTTTGTATCTCAAGGTGCAAAAGTCATGATTCTTGATATTAATGATGATAATGCAAAAGCTATATGCGATGAGCTAGGTGATGAGAGTGTAAAATATGTTAATACCAACATCATGGAAGAGGAGCCCGTTAAGGATGCCATGTCAAAAATTGAGGAGGCATTTGGTAAATTACACGTTGCAATTAACTGTGCTGGTACTGGATATGGCGCAAGAATTATTGGTAAAGATGCGCCTCATCCATTAGATCATTTTAAATTTATTATAGATTTAAATTTAGTTGGGACTTTTAACGTTATGCGTTTAGCTGCTGAACTGATGGATAAAAATGAAGCTGATGAGGATGGTGAGAAAGGTGTGATCATAAATACTGCTTCCATTGCTGGCTACGAAGGCCAAATTGGTCAATCAGCCTATAGTGCCTCAAAAGCAGGTGTTATTGGTTTAACTTTGACTGCTGCTCGAGACCTCGCAAGACATGGAATTAGGGTTAATACTATAGCACCAGGCATCTTTGATACACCTTTAATGAAAATGGCTCCAGACAAGGTTAGAGATCCATTATTAGAATCGACTCAGTTCCCACATAGATTTGGTATACCTGCTGAGTTTGGTAGTTTAGCTGCACACATTGTTGAGAACGCTTACCTTAACGGCGAAACAATAAGATTGGATTCAGCCATGAGAATGAAGCCAAGATAATGAAATACTCAGCATACTATGTTGAGGAGATCGATGGAGCATTTTCGGCCTCAATCTCAGAATTGGAGCTTCAAAAGCCAGATGATGGTTTTGTTCAGATAAAAGTATCTCACTCATCTCTTAACTATAAAGATGCATTGTCAGCATCAGGCAATAAAGGGGTGACCAGAAATTACCCATTTGTTCCAGGAATTGATGCTGCAGGAACGATTGCTGATGCTAACTCCTCAGAATTTACTGATGGTGATGAAGTTATTGTTACTGGTTATGACATGGGTATGAATACTCCCGGTGGTTTTGGAGAGTACATCAATGTGCCGGCTGAATGGGTGGTAAAAAAACCATCTAATTTATCAAGTTTGGAAGCTATGTCTATTGGTACTGCTGGCATAACGGCAGCAGCTAGCGTATTAAAAATACAAGAATCTTCAAAAGCCTCAGACCTGCCCGTTTTAATTTCAGGCGCAACTGGGGGTGTTGGGTCTATTAGCGTAATGTTGATATCTAAATTAGGCAAAGAAGTTTCTGCATTAACAGGTAAACCCTCATCAACTGATTTCCTTAATTCAATTGGAGCTAACAATATTATTATGCGTGATGAATATTTAGAGTCACCAGCTAAAGCCATGGAAAGGCCATTATTTTCCTCAGCCATTGATACGGTTGGAGGAAATGTATTAAGTAAAATGCTTCCTCAAATATCACCTCATGGTGTGATTGCATGTTGTGGGAACGTTGCTGGTATAGAGGTAAACACAACAGTTTTTCCATTTATCTTGCGAGGCATCACACTGGCTGGCATTGACTCAGCAGAATCACCAATAGAATTTAAAACTAGTATTTGGAATAAATTTGCTGATGAATGGAAATTAGATCTTTCATCCATGATAAGAGTTGTTTTTAAAGAAAATTTACAGCAAGAAATTGATCTTATCCTTGAGGGTGGCCAACAGGGTAGAGTAGTCCTTCAACACGGAGAATAAATATGTCAGATAAATATGATGAATACTTTGAATCACAAGAGGCTAATGAAGACAGCAAATCAGACTCGAGAGTAGCGCTAATACTCATCGCAGTTTTTGTTATAGGCATGGTTTTTTGGGTTTCTGGCCAGTAATTACTCAGATAAAAACTTTTCAGCATCGAGCGCAGCCATGCAGCCAAACCCGGCTGATGTAATGGCCTGTCGATAAATTTGATCTGACACGTCACCTGCGGCGTAAACACCAGGAACACTTGTAGCAGTAGCCATGCCGTCTGTGCCTGATTTAATGGTGATGTAATCATTTTTCATCTCAAGCTGGCCTTTAAAAATTTCAGTGTTAGGGTGATGGCCAATAGCAATAAACACACCAGTCAATTGAAGATTCTTCTTTTCTTCGTTAGTTACTATTTCAATTGAATGAACGCCTTTCTCATCTCCAAGCACTTCACTCAATTGAGAATTCCAATGCATTTCAATTTTTCCTTCATTTACAGCTTCAGCAACTCTATCTCGAAGAATTTTTTCTGCCCTTAATTCATCTCTTCTGTGAATCAGATGGACCTTCGAACATATACGAGAAAGATACAATGCCTCTTCAGCAGCGGTATTTCCGCCTCCGATTACAGCCACTTCTTGATTGCGATAGAAAAATCCATCACATGTTGCACAGGCAGAAACGCCTTTGCCTAAAAACTCTTTCTCGGATTCTAATCCTAGATATTTTGCACTCGCTCCTGTTGAAATAATTAAAGAGTCACATGACCATTTTTGGCTGCCCATCAATTTGAATGGTTTTTCAGATAATTGAGTTTCATCTATATGATCATTGACTATCTGGACATCAAACTGCTCAGCATGCTTTTTCATTCTCTCCATTAATTCTGGCCCTTGCAGACCATCAGAATCGCCGGGCCAATTTTCTACATCTGTAGTGGTGGTAAGTTGTCCGCCTTGTTCTGCACCAGTAATAAGCAAAGGTTTTAGTCCTGCTCTAGCTGCATAGATACCTGCGGCATAACCAGCTGGACCTGAGCCTAAAATAATAAGTTTATGATGTTGATATTCCATGAGCGAATTATAAGATAGAGATTAAAGAAATTGTTATCTTTTCTAACTAAATAAGCTATATCTCAATATAATATTAATAACAGGAGTTAATCATCGCTAAGAAACAGGAGCAATCAAATTTATCAGCTGGCACACTGAAAAATGTTTTTGCATTTTTTTGTTTAGGTTCAGTTTTATATATCTTTATTTCGCTTGTCTCCTATTCTCCGCTTGATCCAAGCCTTTCTTCAGTAAGTTCACTTTCTCAGTCTATCGAAAATCTAGGGGGACCCTTTGGGGCTTACCTTTCTGATGCTTTATTTTCAATTGTTGGTATAGGAGCATATATATTTTTATTAATTATTTCCTTTGTTGCAGTGAGGTTATTATTTTTTTACAGACCGTCTGATAGAACCCATAAAATTATTAAAATTACTTCAGCAATTGTTTTGTTAGGCTCATTTTCTTCACTAAGTGAGTTCTATTATTCAGGCGATCTTTTTCCTCAATCCTCATCTGGCGGTTTTGTGGGTGCCTTGGTCTTTAGCAATCTTTCTAATGTTTTTGGGGTGGTTGGATCATTAATTTTTATAGTAATTTTCTTTCTTGCATCTATTTCGTTAACCTTTTCATTTTCATGGTTGTTTGTAATAGATGCTCTTGGTCGAGGAGCAAAATATCTAGCGTTAGAGCTCGGATCGAAATTTTATGACTCCTTTCAATATTTAATTAATAGCATCAAATCAATTAATTTTTCAAAGTTTAAATCTAACAATCAACCCACAGTTGAGCGTTCAGTTGCTGAAGTAAAACCAAGAGAATTAAATCTTCCTAAATCAAAATCTATGCATGTTCAGCCTGAAACTGGAACACAAGAAACTATTTCATCAACCCCCAAAGCTGAAATTCCTAAAAATGAACCAGCTGCAACATCTACCGTATACAAATCTAAAGATAAAAACGTTAACTCAGAGCTTCCCTCAACAGATCTTTTGGACAGAGTGCTCGATGATGGTTCGTCTTTAACCAAAGAGGAGCTTGATGAAGTTGCTGACAGACTTGAAATTAAGCTTCAAGAATTTGGAATAGAGGCAAAGGTTGTTTCTGTGATTCCAGGACCAGTTGTTACCAGGTTTGAGATTCAACCTGCGCCAGGCACTAAGGCAAGTAAGATTACAAATATTGCACAAGATATTGCTAGATCTCTAGCAGTGACAAGCGTCAGAGTGGTTGAAGTGATACCAGGAAAGTCTGTAGTTGGCATTGAAATTCCTAACTCTAACCGTAAGATGGTCCAGCTGACTGAAATTTTGTCATCAGATACTTTCCATAATTCTACTTCACCACTATCAATGGCTTTAGGTCATGACATTGCGGGAAAACCAGTTGTCGTAGATCTTGCCAAGATGCCCCATTTGCTTGTTGCTGGAACAACTGGTTCTGGAAAATCAGTTGGACTCAATGCAATGCTGCTTAGTTTGTTATTTAAATCAGATCCAGAAGCAGTTCGCCTTATTATGATAGACCCTAAAATTCTTGAGCTATCTGTTTATGAGGGTATACCCCATCTTCTGACACCTGTTATCACTGATATGACAGATGCATCAAATGGACTGAGATGGTGCGTGGCCGAAATGGATAGAAGGTATAAGTTAATGTCCGAAATGGGTGTCAGAGGCTTAGCAGCATTTAATAAAAAAGTAGCTGAAGCTAATGCTTCAGGCACTCCATTGTTAGATCCATTTCAGGAAGATGAAGAGGTCCCGCTAGAAGAACTGCCATCCATTGTTGTTGTAGTTGATGAGTTTGCAGACATGATTATGATTGTTGGTAAAAAGGTTGAGCACTTAATTGCAAGAATCGCTCAAAAAGCAAGGGCTGCTGGCATTCATTTAATTTTAGCAACTCAGCGACCCTCCGTAGATGTAATTACTGGGTTGATCAAAGCCAATGTGCCATCAAGAATAGCCTTTCAAGTGTCTTCAAAAATTGATTCACGAACCATTCTTGATCAAGGTGGAGCAGAACAACTATTAGGAGCAGGTGATATGTTATACATGCCTGCTGGTCAGGGTGTTCCAGAAAGAGTTCATGGCGCTTTTGTTGGTGATGATGAGGTCCATAGAGTTGTTAATAGTTGGAAAGAAAGATCTGAACCAAATTATTTAGATGAAATTACTTCAGAACTTCAAGAAACAGGTCCGATACCTGGTTGGACTGATGGAGAGGGGTCTCAGTCATCGGATGAGGATGATGAACTCTATGATGAAGCGGTAAGCTTTGTCATTGAATCAAGAAGGGCATCTATTTCCGCTGTGCAGAGAAAATTAAGGATTGGCTATAACAGAGCAGCCAGAATAATTGAAGCCATGGAAATGGCTGGCTTAGTTTCGGAAATGAGTAGCAATGGAAGCAGGGAAGTATTAGTCCCTAAGCAGCAATGATTGCAAAATTTTTTGTACCCTTTATTTTTTTATTTTCTGTATTTATTGACGCATCATCAATTTCAACTTCTCTTCTAAATAGCCAGTTAAAAAAAAATTATTCATTTTTTGAAAGATCTCTCAGTGAATCTGAGATGAGGATTGATACTTCCAGTGGAAAAATTTTTTTTACTAACGAGGAGATTTTAATTCATGTGTTATCACCATTTGAAGAAAATTACAGAATTTATGGAGACACGATAGAGATCCATGATGTTTTTTTAGATCAAACACAAGTTATTAGTATTGAGAAGCTTGATAATTTTTTTCTTAGTCTTTTAATTGATGGCGTTGATGAGGATGCAGATAACTATTCTATAAACGTTATCAACGATTCAATTATTCAAGTCATTGATAATACTCGCTCCAATATTATTAGTTTTTCTTTTTTAAAAAATCAGCTAAACCTTATACGCTATAAAGATTCTCTTGGAGTTGAGCACGGAATTGAACTTACACCATTATGACTAAGCTTATTTTTATAGCATGTGGGGGAGCTTTGGGCGCCCCATTGAGATACCTATTGAATGATTTAATGAAAAATTCTTCCTTTTTTGCGCTGCCCAGCGGAATAATGTTAGTCAATTTTATTGGATGTTTTTGTATAGGTATCGTCATGGCTCAAACCTCAGACTTGAAGTCTAATATTTATTTTTTTCTTGTCATAGGTTTCCTTGGATCCTTTACGACTATGTCTGCCTTCTCACAGCAGACAATTGAATTGTTATACAATGGCAAAGATTTGAATGCTTTAATATATGTTGTTGCATCAATTGCTTCATGCTTGATAGGAACTTTTTTAGCTTACTCTTTATTTAAAACTACTTAAAAATGATTGATACAAATTTTATAAAAGATAATCCCAAGTTGGTATTTGATAAATTAAGGCTGAGAAATTACAACTTTAACCTTGATTTATTTGAGGCGACTGAAGCAAACCGAAAAAAATATCAAACTAAAACTGAGGATCTTCAAGCTAGTAGAAATGTTCTTTCCAAAGAATATGGAATGCTTAAAAAAGAGGGCAAGGATGACCCAGCTCTTAATAAAAAGATTGAGTCCATCAAAGCAGATCTTGATAAATGTTCAAGCGAATTAAATAATATTCAATTAACTTTAAAAGAATTATTGCTTGATGTTCCGAACCTTCCTGATGATTCTGTGCCAAGGGGAGAGAATGAGGAAAACAATGTAAAGATCCGAGAATACGGGGAGCCAACTATTTTAAAGGGAAAAGATCATTTAGAAATAACATCAATGATTGACACTGATGCAGCTAACCTTTTAGCTGGTTCTCGTTTTGCAGTTTTACATGGCGACATTGCAAAATTACAACGAGCTTTAATAGCATTTATGCTTGATAAAGCATTTGAGCATGGTTACACAGAGCATTATTTACCAATGGTGGCCAACGCTGAATCTTTAACTTCAACCGGACAATTGCCAAAGTTTTCTGAGGATTTATTTCAATTAACTGAAGATTATTACCTTATTCCTACTGCTGAGGTGCCCTTAACAAATCTTTATAGAGATAAAATAATTGATATTGATAAATTTCCACTTAAGCTTACAGCTCATACAAGTTGCTTTAGATCTGAGGCTGGAAGTTACGGTAAAGATACCAAGGGGTTAATCCGGCAACATCAATTTGAGAAGGTTGAGTTAGTTCAGATATGCCATCCTGAGAAATCGTTTGAAGCACTAGAGAATCTTACCTCTCATGCTGAAACAATTCTTCAGGAGCTAAATTTACCTTATCAGGTAGTTGAATTATGCACTGGTGATTTAGGTTTCGCAGCGGCTAAAACATATGACTTAGAAGTTTGGATACCCAGCCAAGAAACCTATAGAGAGATATCATCTTGTTCAAATTGCACTGATTTTCAAGCTAGAAGGGCCAAGATTAGATTTAAGGAAGGCGGGGCTTCAAAATTAGCTCACACTCTGAATGGCTCTGCACTAGCTGCTGGAAGAGCGTTAATAGCAGTAATTGAAAATAATTTTGACCAAAAGGGCACAATCCATATCCCAGAAGCTCTTCAGGGATATACAAGATTTGATTCTATTGAAGTTTAAGATAAATTATCAAAATGTTACCAAATTGTTTCTTTTAATAAGGTACAAAGAGGTATAGAATTATCTTATCGTCTTTATTTTAATTTTTAGAGGGAAATTATGAAATTATTGCGTAACTTATTTATGGTTGCTGCACTTATTGCTATTCCAGCATTTGCGCAGGAGCTGACTTCTGATATTACAGGTACGGTAACAAATGGAGCGGGCACGCCAGTAAGCGGAGCCACTGTCAGTGTTACTTACACTCCTACGGATACTACGATAACAAGAACAACAAGTTCAAACGGTCGTTACAATGCTGGTGGTTTAAAGCCTGGTGGTCCATACGAAGTTAGTGTTCGATCTAGTGCTTACAGTCCTGAAACAACTGCAGGCATAACTTTGATCGTTGGTGATACAAAAAGATTGAATTTTGTTTTAGAGTCAATTGATGAAGTGGTTGTTGTTGCAAGCGCAGGGACTGCTTTAGATACCGGTTACGGATTTGGTACAGCTCTTACTGCAGATGATATTGAAAAAAATGCTTCAGTAAATAGAGACTTAAAAGATTTTATTAGATTAAATCCTATGGTTTCCCTTGATGATGCTGAGGACAATTATGAAGCAATATCTATCGCTGGTGCGCATCCAAGAACCAATGACTTGAGGGTTGATGGAACATCATTTAATGATGATTTTGGACTCAATGATAATGGCTATCCTGCTCAAAGGAGCCCTATTTCTCTCAATGCAATTGAGCAGCTTTCAGTTAAAGTTGCACCTGCTTCTGTTGAGTACTCAGGTTTTAGAGGGGGTGTGATCGAGGTCATTACAAAGTCAGGAACAAACGAATTTACAGGTGAGGTATTCTATTATGATAGAGGTGACTCTCTTATGGGAGATGAATCAAACGGCGACGAATATGATTTCGACCTAGAAGATACATCTGAAGGGTTTGCTTTTGGTGGGCCTTTAATTAAGGATAAGGCTTTCTTTTATGTAACTTATGAAGAAGCTTCAATTAATAAGCCAATCACCCATGGCCCAATTGGATCTGGCCTTCCTAATGAGCAGGGAATTACTCTTGCTGAAGTTGATAGAATTAGAAATATAACAAAAAGCAAATATGGATTTGATCCATTGGGATATACATCAAGCAATCAATCTGAACAAGAATTTATCACTGCTAGGTTTGATATCAACATAACAGACAATCATCGACTAACCTTAAACCACAAAGAAGTTGAAAGCTCAAAATTAAATGGTGCTAATAGTTCTTACGGAACATTTAACTTCTCTTCAGCGGAATATCAAAAAGGTGAAAATACAGAAACAGATGGCTTTCTTCTTGTTTCAAATTGGTCAGATGATTTAATTAGTGAGATTAGCTATTCAACGAAAACTCAAAAAACTTCTCAAATGTCGCCAGTAGGGCAAAATCTTCCGTCTTTTGAAATTGACAATTGCGGGGCAGCTGGTATTTCATGTGAGTTAGGCCCAGATATTTTTAGAAGTGCAAACGCTCTTGATACTGAAAATACTTTCTTTAAAGCTAAGCTTACTTACTATGATGATAATCATAAGTGGACAGCCGGTTATGAAATGAAAGAGTGGGATATTTATAATGTATTTATCGTGGCTCAAAATGGTTCTTATTCATTTGATGGAATTGATGGGTATGAAAGCCAAAATGCAACATCGT
Source organism: uncultured SAR86 cluster bacterium (assembly GCA_902593675.1). Taxonomy (GTDB): domain Bacteria; phylum Pseudomonadota; class Gammaproteobacteria; order Magnimaribacterales; family D2472; genus D2472. Next base: position 260,822 of record CACJJI010000001.1, on the reverse strand, counting down.
TTTTTCATAACAACTCTAGGGACTTAACAGAAGCTGGTGGAGCTGCGATCTTTAAATATGATCTGACTTCTATGTATATTCAAGATGAGATAGAAATATCTGATAAATTAAATGTATTGGTTGGATTAAGATATGATCAATTTGATTCGGATGATGCGCCTGCGCTAAACCAAGGTTTTGTAGATGCATATGGTTTTGCTAATGGTGGAATTGCCGGAACTGATCTTTTTAATTATAGATTTAGCTTTGAATATGAGATTGATGATGTAAGCTCTTTGAAGGGTCTATATGGTACTTTCTCATCTAAATTACCAACAGTATGGATTTCAAATGCTTACACTAATGATGGCGTAAGAATTGCAGCTTATAATGGAGCAAATGCTCCAGGATGTGATCCACTCACTGGCGTTACTTCAACTCTTCCTGCTTGTGTTGGTACTGCAATACAAAATGCCCCTTTAACAGATGCGGTAATTAATTTCATAGCTCCTAGCTTTGAGTGGCCTGAAACCAAAACCCTTAATTTGACCTACGACAGACAAATAGGTGACTGGTTGATGACGGCTACATATTTACATTCTGATCAAGAAGAAGCTTTGTATAAAATTATTGACGGGTCACCATTAAGTGGTGATCAGCCATTAGTTCCATCATTAAAAGCTCCTGATGGCAGACCAATATATAACCAAACTGGCTCAAGGGGTACTTACAAGGGTGGTTTATATAATCAGGGTGGAGGAGAAAGAGAAGTAATATCTGTTGCATTCTCAAGATTCTTTAATGACGGTGATACCTCACTATCACTTGGATATACAAATCAAAACATTGACGAGCTTAGTGGAATGGCTTCTACAACAGCTAACTCAAGTTATGGAAAGTATGCAGCATCAGACTTCAATAATAGAACACCTGGTAGATCTATATATGAAACAGAGCATAGATTTTTTGCAACCTTATCATCAACCCATTATTTCTTTGGAGCTGATAAGCCTACAACATTTAATCTATTTTTTGAAAGAAAATCAGGTTTACCTGGTACTTATACTTGGGATACATTTGAAAGAAGCATCTCACGTTATCAAACTCGTGCCTTCGGTTATGAAAATAATCTTAACGATGATAGCGCCCATTTACTATACATCCCATCAGGTCTAAACGACCCAAATGTTTGTTGGGGTTCATGTAATGGTGCGCCAGATCTAGTTGTGGCTAACGAGGTCCTTGATCTTCTCTATAACCAATTGGGCTTAGCTTCATATGGAGGCCAGATACTTCCAACTGGTGTATTCGAATACCCATGGCAAACAACGTTGGATCTTAAGATCACTCAGATCCTACCAGGATTCAGAGCTGATGATGAGTTTGTTATCAGTCTTGGAATTGAGAACTTATTAAACCTAATAGATTCTGATAAGGGTGAAATTAGGTATGGAAGTTATACTGGAACAGTAGATGTCTTAGATATGCAAATGAGCAATGATTTTTCTAAATACATCTACCCAAGATCTAGAGGCGGTGCAGATTATGCATTTAGGTTTAATCCTAACAATCCTCAAGAGATTAGAAAATCAGCTGTTAACAGTATATGGAGAGCTCAACTTGGGTTTACATATAAGTTTTCATTTTAAGAGGATTTAATATTATAAAAAGGGCGGTTCTTACCGTCCTTTTTTTTGTTAAAATTAAGCATGTCATTTAATACTATTCCAGCATTTTCTATGCCTGATATTCAGGCTCGAGATGCTGAGACAATTTCTGAGCTAGAATTAGCTTTATCAACTCATGGTTTTTTTACTATTACTGATCATGGGATTTCAGATGAGATACTAAAAGCAAGTTACAAAGCCAGCAAAGAATTTTTTTCTCTACCTGAGACGTTAAAAAATAATTATGCTCATCCCGAAAAAGCTGGAGCGAGAGGCTATACGCCATATGGCAAAGAGACTGCTGTCGGTGAAACAACTCCTGATCTAAAAGAGTTTTGGCATCATGGCCCCATGGTTGATGGTTCATATGATTCTAGAATTTCTGAGAACATTGAAGTTTCTGAGATTCCAGATTTTAATGATCAATTCGATATTTTGTTTAATCAATTAAATTTGCTAGGCATGAAAGTTCTTAGTTCGATAGCTGTAATTTTAGACAAAGAGCCTAACTTTTTTGATGCCTGGGCACTTAAGGGTAATTCTGTTTTGCGGCTAATTCATTACCCTCCTGTTGAGGATTCATCTAATATCTTACGTGCACGAGCCCATGAGGATATAAATTTAATTACTTTGTTAGTAGGTGCTGAGGAATCTGGATTGGAGGTACAAAACCCTGAGGGTGATTGGATTCCAATAGCTGCAAAAAGCAAATCTATTGTTTGTAACATTGGAGATATGATGCAATTAGTGACTCGTTCTCAACTAAAAAGTACTAGTCACAGGGTTGTAGATAATAATCCTGGCTCATCTGCATCCCGATATAGCATGCCTTTTTTCCTTCATCCCTCTCCTGAAGTTGAGCTTTGTTCTATAGTGGATGATTCAACTGAATCTATTAGCGCCCACGATTTTTTAGAGGAAAGACTAAGAGCAATTAAGTTATACTAAGCCATGACAATCACCTCTGTATTTCAAATTATTATTGGCTTTATTGGCCTAGTTTGTATTGCTATTCCATTTTCTCAAAATAGATCTTCAATTAATTATCGGCATATTGTTGCGGCTATATTTCTTCAGATAATTTTAGCTTTTGCTCTGTTAAAGATTCCTTTTATAGTTCAGATTTTTGCTTATCTTTCCGAGGGTGTGACTGCGCTGCAAGCCGCAACTCAAGAAGGAGCTGAATTTGTTTTTGGTTATTTAAGCAATAGTTCTACCTCGCCATTTGAAAGTTCAGGTACCGGTAATTCCATGATCTTTGCTTTTCAAATATTGCCTTTAATCATCGTAATATCGAGCCTGTCAGCATTGTTATGGTTTTGGAATATTCTGCCATTAATCATAAGAGCAATTTCTAAAGTCTTTGAAAAACTATTTAATATTGGTGGTCCAATAGGCCTGGGTGCAACTGCTAATATTATTATGGGACAAGTTGAAGCCCCATTGTTAGTGAGGCCCTATCTGTCCAAGATGACTGAAAAAGAGTTGTTGATTCTTATGACAGCGGGGATGTCGACTGTCTCTGGCTCAATTATGATCGCGTTAGTATCAATGTTAGCTCCTCAATTCCCAGGTATTAATTTAATCCAACATTTGGTATCAGCCTCAATATTATCTATTCCAGCTGCAATAATGTATGCAAATATTATGATTCCATCATCAGAGGTTACTAATTTTGATGGTAACTCAGTGCCCAAAGTTTATGACAGTTCTATGGATGCAATAACAAGAGGTACAAGAGATGGATTGGATATTTGTCTGAATGTAGGCGCTATTTTAATTGCTTTCATCGCATTGGTTTCTTTGCTTAACTCTCTGCTAGGTATTTTAGGTGGTTGGATTGGAATTTCTGATCTTTCTTTGCAATTAATACTGGGGTATATCTTCTTTCCAATTGTTTGGCTCATGGGCGTTCCATTGTCTGAAACTTTAGCTTCAGCCGAGTTGCTTGGCTTGAAAACTGCATTAAATGAATTTGTAGCTTACGGTGCGCTTGCAAATTTAGAGACAGGAGTTCTTTCAGATAGATCAAAATTGATTACTTTGTATGCTTTATGTGGTTTTGCTAATTTTTCTTCGGTTGGAATTCTTGTTTCAGGTATCAGCGCCATGGCCCCAGAAAGAAAAAACGATTTAATTAAAGTTTCTGTAAAAGCACTCATCGGGGCAACACTTGCCTCTTGTATGACAGGGTTAGTAATAGGTATTTTTTAATTCAAGAAAACAATAGAAGCATTTAAGAATGCTGCAAATGAAAGCCACGCCAAGTAGGGCAGATACAGATAGAATAACAGCAATGATTCACCCCTTAATATACTAATAATTTTCTGATTAAGATAAATCAGTACGCTAATATCTATAAGCGCTATCAAAGGAGCATGAAAATAAAAAAATATCCATGACCATGCTGCATTAGCTAACAATTGAAGTATGAATAGAGTGGAAATATTTTTAGCCGCCTTAAATGAGACAAATGCCATAATTGCATAAAGAATTGGCCAGACAATTCCAAAAACGTAACTTGGCGGATTTAAAGGGCTCTTAACTAAGTTCAAGTACCAGTCATCGGCATTAATGTATATGTTTGCTAGTGAGCCTATAATAGAAGTTAATATTACCAATAAAGGTAAAATATATTTCATCAGTTTATGCTTTTTCTACTAGAATCGAGCAAATAGAGTATCCTGCACCGAATGAACAAATAATCCCTTTTTGACCTTCAGAAAGATGATTGTATTTATGAAATGAGATGAGAGAGCCTGCCGAACCAGTGTTAGCATATTCCTCGAGAACATTTGGAGCTCGCTCCGGGGGAAAGTCATCACCAAGTAATTTTTTTACAACATAGGTATTCATATTTATATTAGCCTGATGAAGCCAGTATTGCTCAACCTCATTTGGTGATAAGTTGTTTTCTTCTAAGTGCTCGCTAATTAATGATGCAACCATAGGCATTACTTCTTTAAAGACACTTCTCCCATTTTGAACAAATAACAACTCTTCTTCTGTGTATTCTTTATCCTCAATAGCATTCATAAAACCAAAATTATTTCTGATGTTATTTGAAAAATGAGTTTTTAATTTAGCATTTAGAATTTTAAATCTGTTGGGCGATTTAGCATTTTTTTCAATTACCGCTGCCGTGCATACGTCTCCAAAAATAAAATGGCTATCTCTATTTTTAAGATTGTTATGAGCAGTAGTAATTTCTGGATTGATCACTAGGACTCTAGAAGCTTTACCAGAAGCTATATCTGAATAGGCATTGCTAATCCCAAAGGTAGTAGACGAGCAACCAACCATCATGTCATACGCATAACCCTCAATACCTAATTCATTTTGAACTTCTATTGCTATTGCTGGGTATGCTCTTTGGAGATTTGCTGTTGAAACAATTACTGCATCAATGTCAGTTGGAGTTAACTCTGCATTATCAAGCGCTTGTTTTGCTGCAATAACACTTATTTCTGCGCACAAGGAAAGAGAGTCATCGTCTCTTGCTTGAATTTGGGGTTTCATGCATCTTGGATCAAGTAAAGACTCTTTTTCAATGACATACCTATTTTTTATTCCTGAAGCTTTGACAATAAATTCAGAAGAAGAGGATTCCTTGGCTTCAATAGAACCCGACTCAATTTCATTTGCATGTTCGGCATTAAAAAGCTCAACATAACTATTAAATGATTTAACCAGTTCCTCGTTAGAAATTTTATGAGGAGGAGTCCAAACCCCTGTTCCAGAAATAAAAATATCTTGCATGTGTTTACCCTATTACGTGCTATTTTATAGTTATATGGAAAAAATATCATTAGATACACAATCTATGTCAAATCTTAGCTTTCAGCTCTTTCAATCAAAAACTGAATTAATACTAGGTTTAGTTCAAATCTCTCATGGCATGGCTGAGCATAAAGCTCGATATTTAGAATTTATAGATTTTTTAAATGTTAGCGGCTTTCATGTTGTAATCCACGATCATCGAGGTCATGGGGACAATGTATTGGATGATCAAATTGGTTTTTTTGGCAATGATAATGGTTGGAATCTAGTTGTAGAGGACTTGCTTGCTATTCATAAAGAAACCAATGAACGTTTTCCTAACATCCCAAAAATATTGTTAGGTCATAGTATGGGTTCATGGATAAGCTTGTCTGCACTGCAACAAAGCAATAGTTTTGATATTGTCTTGTTATCAGGCTCTAGTCGCCCAAATTCCTCTGAAACTTTTTTACAAAAACTATTACTTAAAATAGAGACACTAAGGCTGGGAAAAAAGGGATATAGCTCTTTATTGCATAAAATTATATTTGGAGGATTTAATAGCAGATTTAAAAACACTCAAACTCCTAGTGATTGGTTATCTCGCGACTCAGATAGGGTAGATGATTATGTGAACGATCATTTATGCGGTTTTGTTGTAACCAATCAGTTATGGGCAGATGTTATAAGCGGAATAGAGAATGTGTTCCATCCAAACAATTTAACATTGATAAATAAATATATTCCTATTTTGGTTTTTTCAGGCTCCGAAGATCCTGTTGGCGGGATGGGCAAAGGAACCACTAAATTGCATGATTGCTTGAAAGATAATAACTGCATGTCAGAACTTTATCTTGTTGAAGGAGCGCGTCATGAAACTCTTAATGAAACCAATAGGATCACAACTTATAATTACTTATTAATGTTTTTAAAAAATAATTTAAAGGGAGCATGAATTGGAACTAAAAAATAAGGTATCTCTTGTTACTGGAGCAGGTCAAGGCATTGGAGAGGGGATTGCAAAGGTCTTGGCCTCTCACGGATCAAAGGTGATGATTGTTGATCTTAATGGAAAATCAGCAATGAGAGTGGCTCAAGAGATAAATTCATTGTTTCCTAATTCTGCAGAATATTTTGAAGCAGATCTCACTGATTCAAATGCTATTAAATCAATGATGCAAGCTACAATATCTAAATTTACAAAATTAGACTGTATTTGCAATAATGCAGCTGCTTCAAAGGGTTTAGGGCCGGTCGAAAATTATTCATTAGAAGAAGTCCAGGCCACTCTTGATTTAACATTCACGTCTCTATGGAAATGTCTTCAAATAGAAATTCAGTCTTTAAAAGAGCAATCAATTCCAGCTTCGATTGTGAATATTTCCTCAAATTCAGCAATCAGGGGTTACGCCTTTAATTCTATATATGCAGCAAGTAAGGCGGCCGTAAATAATCTAACTCAATCTGTTGCTAAGGAGGTTGCTAGAAATGAAATTAGAATTAATGCTGTTTCACCTGGCACGATAAATACTCCAGGAGTTAGGCAGTATTTTGAGGCAGAGCCCAAAGCAAAAGAAATGCTTGAAAAATCATCATTGCTGAGAAGAATTGGTGAGCCTGAAGAGATTGGCGAACTTGTTTCATTTTTACTTTCAGAAAGATCATCCTTTATTACTGGGCAGGTTATTTCTGTAGATGGCGGCTCCTCAATCAATTAATTTAGAATGTTAAAAAAATTATTTGCTTATCCTGAGCTCGAGCGCGTTGAAAAAAATGATGTTCGATATTACAAAGATTCAAAAGAAAATCTTGTGCCCTCAGTGACAACAATATTATCAGCAACTGGAGATCATTCTGGAATTGATGCTTGGAAGAGAAGAGTGGGCCCAAAAACTGCAACAGAAGTTGTTAATGAGGCCACTGCGATAGGAACCGCGGTTCATTTAGCTATTGAAAATTACCTTAATGGTGTTGATTGGGAGCAGTTTACCGAGGATAGATTGGGTTTAATGGCTCATCAAATTGCTAAGAGATTTATTAATGATTGTTTGGGAGATATAGAAGAAGTTTGGGGTCTTGAATCTGGCTTAGTTGTTGATGGTTTGTATGCGGGAACAGCAGATTGCATAGGTGTTTTTAAGGGAAAGCCCACAATCATTGATTTCAAAACTGCAAAAAAAATCAAGAGAAAAGATTGGATTGAAGATTATTTCCTTCAAGGCGCAGCTTATGCCAACGCCCATAATGTTATGTATCAAACTGAGATAGAATCCATTGCCATACTGATGGTAGATAGAGATCTTTTATTTAAAGAGTTTTTAATTAAAAATAAAGAATTTGAAAGCTATACAAATAAATGGAAACAAAGGATTATAAGTTACTATAAAACTCATGAAATTTTAGGGAGAGAATAAATGAATGATCTAAAAGATAGAATTGTAATGATTACAGGCGCTAGCTCTGGTTTTGGTAAAGAGGCGGCAAAAATGTGTGTTGCCTTAGGAGCAAAAGTTGTATTGGGAGCCCGCAGAGAAGATAAATTAAAAGAACTATGTGATGAGCTTGGATCTGAATCTGCAATTTACAAAGCAACAGACGTAACTTCCAAAGATGAAATGCATGCATTAGCAAAGCATGGCATTGATACTTTTGGAAGAATTGATTCATTAGTCAATAATGCCGGTGTTATGCCTTTATCATTGCTTGAAAAAGGCAGAACAGATGAATGGGATCATATGATAGACGTGAACATTAAAGGCGTGTTGTATGGAATTGATTCAGTTTACTCTCATATGCTTGAAAGAGAGTCAGGCCAAATAATCAATATTTCCTCAGTTGCTGGTAAAAGAGTCATGCCTGGAAGCGCAGTTTATTCTGGAACAAAATATGCCGTCAGAGCTATCTCTGAGGGTCTAAGATTAGAATCTTCTGGAAAGATTCAAGTTACTTGTATTTATCCAGGCGCTTTTAAGACGGAATTGGCATTTTCTATTAAAGATGAGTCAATGCTTGAGGCATTGATGAGCAGAGGTATTGGTGAAATTGCTCAGCCTGCAGAAAGAGTTGCTGAGTCGATTATCTATGCCTTGCAACTTGATCCAGGTGTTTCAGTCAATGAGATCGTTATCAGGCCAACTGCTCAAGAGGCTTAGAAAATTTATAAATGAGATTATTGCTTATTATTGCTTGCATATATGCACCAGCAATCATAGCGTCTACTAAATGCATTGAAGCAGATTTAATTCTGCATCGTGGCAATATTTATACTGGGCAAACAGATCAATCTTTTGTTGGCTCAATAGCCTCAAAAGGAGCAACAATTAAATATGTTGGCAAAGTTCTGTCAGATGCTGAAATTGCATGTTCTAATTCAAAAGTTATAAATTTAAAGGGTAAATATATTTTTCCTGGATTTACAGATGCTCACGGACATCTTAAGGGAATTGGTTATAGAGAACTTACCCTGAATTTACAAGAAATACCCTCACTTAATGAAACCCTTCAAGTAGTCAGGGACTATTTGTCTACCAAGGATGCTGGTGAATGGATCATAGGCAGAGGTTGGATTGATAAAATTTGGCCTGAAAAAAGATTTCCAACTAGATGGGATCTTGATTCATTCTCTCCTAATAATCCAGTTGTTCTCGAAAGAGCAGATGGCCATGCTGTTGTCGTGAATAGCTTGGTTTTAAAATTAGCTGGCATTGATAAAGATACTCAAGATCCGCAGGGCGGTTTTATAGAGAAGGATAAAACAGGAAATCCAACTGGTTTATTAGTTGACATGGCAATGAACCTAATAGCTGATCTTATTCCTAAATTATCCAGGGATGACGATAAACAAGCTTTTATAGAGGGTATTAATAGGAACGTAAGTCTTGGGTGGACCCAGATTCATGTACCTGGCGGAACGTTCAAAGATATTGCAATATTGAATGAAATTAAATCTGAGAATAATTTGCTTCAAAGGGTTTATTTTATGGTGAGCGATGGTGAGCCAGCTGATCGCTTGCTTGAGATGGGACCAATTACTGATCCTGAAAATTTTCTAACTGTCCGAGCAATTAAAATGTATGCTGATGGAGCCCTTGGCTCGCGTGGGGCTGCGTTACTAGAAAAATATAGTGATTACGATGGCAAAGGAGTCTTTATTTTTCTTGAGGAGGAAACAAAGCCTAGGCTATCCAAAGCACTCAAAAAAGGTATCCAGATAGGAACGCATGCAATAGGTGATCATGGTAATAGAGTAGTTTTGGATTGGTATGAAGAAGCTTTTGCTCAAGCCAAAAAAAACAAAGAGTTATCAGAATCTCCTCGATGGAGAATAGAGCATTCACAAAATATTAAACCTGTTGATCAGCGTCGTTTTGTCGAGTTGGATGTTATTCCATCAATGCAACCATCTCATGCTATTGGGGACCTCCACTTTGCAGTAGACAGGTTAGGGCTAGAAAGGATTAATAATGCGTATGCATGGAGAAATCTTATTGATCAAGGGTTAATTATTGCAGGTGGAACCGATGCTCCTGTTGAAATTGGTGATCCAAGGATAGAATTTTATGCAGCTGTTGCAAGAAAGGATGTAGATGGGTATCACGGAGAAGGTTGGAATTTGGATCAGAGACTATCAAGGCTTGAGGCATTAAAAATGTTTACAATTTGGCCTGCAATTGCTTCATTTGAAGAAGATATCAAAGGAACAATTGAGGTTGGCAAGCTTGCTGATTTTTCTGTATTTGATCAAGATATAATGCATATTCCTGAGCTTAAAATTTTAGAATCAAAAAATATACTCACAGTTGTTGGTGGCAGGGTGGTTTATCAAAACTAAGCTGTAGTATTTTGTAAAATTAAATCAGCGCACTTAGCACCAATTACGTTGCACGTTGCGTTGGTATTGCCTGAGATGATGCTTGGAAATATTGATGCATCAGCTACCCTTAATCTTTTGATACCTTTAACTCTCAATTTATCATCGACAACACATTCTTTCCCATGGCCCATCTTGCATGTTCCTACTGGGTGATAAACTGATAATGATTCATTCCTGATGAATTCTTCCATGTCATTATTGTTGATGCAATGAGTTCCAGGTTCAATTTCAACAGCTTCTAATTCTTGCATCGAAGGTGTTTTAAATATTTCCCGAATCTTTTGAATTCCCTCAATCATAAATTTCATATCTACTTTTTGGTCAAGATAATTTGCGAAGATTTTTGGTGCATCTTCTGGGTTTGAAGAGATCAGCTCAAGATGGCCAAGACTTTGAGGTCTTAAATTACAAACTGATGCCGTAATTCCTGATGATGGTTTCATGGCACCGTTTTTATTATATTTACCAGCGCCTGGTGCAAAGTGAACTTGAGCATTAGGAGTCTTTATATTTTCGTTAGTTTTAAAAAATATACCTATATCGGAGGCTGGATAAGTCATCAATCCCTTGTGTTGTGTGAAGTACTCAAATACATTTTTTATCATTCCCAATGGTTTCATAAGCTCACTGAAAGTTTTTAATTTATTAATTTTGTAGCTAACATTAACCGTAAGATGATCTTGTAAATTTTTTCCGACACCGGGTAAATCATGTACTAGTGGTATTTTCAGATCCATCAGATGTTCTTTTGGCCCGATTCCAGAAAGCATTAATAATTGAGGCGAGTTAATACTTCCTCCACAAAGGACTATTTCAGAAGTGCAGCCGATAATTTGAGCGCCCTGTTTATTTCTTATTCTTACACCAATTGCTTTTTTATTTGATGTGATGATTCTTTCAACTAAAGTATTTGTCAGCAAATGAAGATTTGGTCTATCGAGAACAGGTTTTAAAAAAGCATCAGATGCGCTGAATCGTTGTCCATTTTTGATATTTACTTGATATTGGCCATATCCCTCTTGAGTCTCGCCATTAAAATCATTATTTTTAGTTAGTCCATATTCTTTGCAAGCATTCATAAAAGACCTTGAGGCCTCAAGTATTGGTCGATAGGTCTCTACCCATAATGAACCGAAATTTCCATGATATTGATCTTCATGATTCTGGTTATTTTCAAGTGCTACGAAGTATTTCATGAGATCTCGATAACTCCAGCCGTTATTTCCTGCTTTTTCCCATTCTTCATAGTCTTCGGCTTGCCCTCTGATATAAAGCATCCCATTAATGGAGCTGCTGCCTCCTAGAGTCTTGCCTCGTGGCCAATTGATTGTTCTGTTATTTAAATTTTTTTCGGGCTCTGTTTCATAACCCCAGCCATATTTTTTGTTTTTGAATAATGTACTTGCAGCCAATGGCATTTTAATTGATGAATAATTATCCATTGGACCAGCTTCAATTAATAAAACTGAGTTATTAGGATTTTCTGAGAGCTTGTTTGCTAGAACGCAGCCTGCACTTCCTGCACCAATAATGATATATTTGTGGCTAAATTTCATAAATCTAATATCTCTCAGGGATGAAAATGCGTCAAGTAATTGCAATTGGTGGAGGAGGGTTTGGCAGAACCCAAGAATCGAATTTAATTGAGCAATATATTTTGGATCAAACCTCAAAGAAAATACCAAAAATATGCTTCATTCCAACAGCTACTGGCGACTTAGATCCTTACGTAGTTAATTTTTATTCAGTCTTTACAAAACTAAATTGTGAACCTTCTCACATTAGCTTTTTTAAAAGAACAATAGATCTTCAAGCCCACATTCAAAATCAAGATGCCATTTTTGTTGGTGGAGGAAACACAAAAAGCATGTTGGCTGTTTGGAGAGACTGGGGCCTAGATTTAATATTAAAAGATGCATACGATCGAGGTGTAGTTATGAGTGGTGTTAGCGCGGGAGCTATTTGTTGGTTTGAGGCTGGATTAACTGATTCTTGGGCAAGTGATCTTCAGATGATGAAATGTATGGACTTTATTCCTGGAAATTGCGCTCCACATTATGATGAGGAGCCTGAAAGACGACCAGCAACAAAGAGATTTCTTGAAAATAAATCCATTGACTTTATGTATGGTATTGAAGGAGGGGCTGCTCTTCATTTTATAGATGAGATACCAAATTCAACAATTCAATTTAAAAAAAATAAAAATGCATACAAAGTTACCCTTGATGGAGATAACATTCTTGAGAGTCCATATAAGTCAATGAATTTAAAGATATGAATTTATGGTTTTTAATTAATCCCTTTGTTGCTTGGCTAGCAAGATCTCCATTTCATTTTATGATCAGCCATCAATTACTTATTATTCAATTTGAAGGCAGAAAATCTGGAAAGAAGTATCTGGTCCCAGTCAGTTATCATAAGCATGGATCTTCTTATACATGCGTTACTTTGAGATCAAATATTTGGTGGAGAAATTTAAAAGAGCTATCTCAGACTAAAATTTGGCTTAAAGGTAAATTGATTGATGCTCAAGTTGATTTAGAGTTTAAAGATAATCAAGTGGTTGAGAACACCTTAAGAGATCTTGTAACAAATAATAGGATTGATGCCTATTTTGCAAAAATTAAACTCAATAAAAACGGTGACCCAGATAAAGAAGAATTGGCTCAGGCTGCAAAGCTTCATACGGTATTGAAATTTACAATCTCTTAGACTATTCCCTTATCTTGATTTGTTTTTCAGTCCTGATTTCCATTTGCGTTTTTCCCTCATGTTCAGATATATAACCTTTAACGCAAACATTTTTTCTTTTTAAGAATTTTTCGGGCTTATAGGAAAAATATTCTGAAAATCTACCAAACCATATCAGGCCAGTCATTTGTTGGTTGGGGTAATCTCTGCCAAAATTTAAAAATATAGGGCCGCCTGAGGCTCTTTTTAAATACTTTGTTGAAACTATCCTGCCACAAACAATCTTTGTCTCTCCAAGGTACTTATAGGCTTCCTTTGCCTGTATCGATTGGTCTGATTGAGAATAAAGATACAAGGGACATAAAATAAAAAAATAACCCAAGGTTTGAAATTTAAATATATTCGTAAATTTTTTCATAATTAAATAATAGTATATATTTCCATTTTTGGTCCGAATAAGTTAATTTATTAAGACTTAATTTAATTTTGGTAATTTTATGTTTACAAGAATGGATCATAGCACCGAAGAAGAATGGCAGCATATTAGCGAAGAACATATGCCGCATATTTTTGATATGCCAAAAAGAATCATATCAATGTTAAAACAGTTAAAAGATCTAACGCTTGGCTTTGGAACAGATCAACTTCATCATGCATTGCAGACAGCAACGATGGCTAGAAGGGCGGGAGCTGACGAAGAAATGGTACTTATTAGCCTCATACATGATATTGGTAAAGTTATTAACGTACCAAATCACGGCCAAATTGCAGCTGAAATGATTAAACCTTATGTTAGCGATGATGCATATCATATTATTCGCACGCATCAGGATTTTCAGGGCGAACATTACTATCACTACATGGGTAAACCTCAAGATTTACGTAAACAATATGAAAACGAGTCTTGGTATGCCAAAGCAACTGAATTTACTGATGAGTGGGATCAAGCAGCTTTTGATCCAGAGTACGATACTGATGCCTTAGAATCATTTGAGCCTTTAATTAATAAATTTTTTGCAGCTCCTCATACCATCTAACTTCACAGATAGCATTATTCAATATTTTAATCTCATCTTAATCTGCGTGCTGGTTGGCTGTTCAAGCACTCAACTTCAAACCAAAATCGATTTAAAGTCAGATCCTAGCCTTTGTTACAGCATGATATACAAACAACAATCTGTCTCAGATAAGTATTTTAATTTATTGTTAGAAGAGGCTTTAAAAAGAGATCTGAACTGTAGATTAATTGCAAAAGAAATTTTAGATTTCAAAAATTACATCATGGGTTCTTCCATGTCTAACTCAATTACAGCTGATTCACCTGCAAGCCCGCCAACTGAAATAGTGCACCCAGGAACTGGCCAAACTCCAAAATAATACACATTTAATATATACATAAAATTTACTTTGCAGTAAAACTATTATTCATGTAATTTATGACTAAGTGCAGGTTCGTCTGCAAAATTTAATAGACTTAAAATTTAAGGGGAATTTTAATGAATACTTATAAATCTAGATGGTTTGTTGCATTTTTGTGCACATCTTTTTTAACACTAGAAGCTTTTGGGCAAGATGATATAGAAGAAGTCATGGTGACTGGTTCTTATATTAAGGGTAGTCCTACTGATGGAGCTTCTCCGGTAGAGGTCATTGATAGGGAGACAATTGAGGATATTGGAGCTACTTCAATTGCTGATATTACTAGAAACTTATCGGTCAATTCTGGATCAGAAAATAATTCTGATTCATTCACTCAGGGTGCAACTCAGGGTACATCCAATGTGAATTTAAGAGGTTTGGGTCTTTCATCAACTTTAATCTTAGTAGATGGACGCAGACATACTCTTACAGGTGCTACTGCGAATGATGGAAGTGCTTTTGTAAATACTAATGCAATTCCAGTAGTGGCGTTAGAAAGAGTAGAGGTATTAAAAGAGGGAGCTGCATCTATTTACGGCTCTGATGCTGTGGCAGGAGTTGTGAACTATATCTTTAGAAGAGATTTTACTGGTATGGAACTTGAGCTTTCTAGCCAGGAAGCTGACATCAGCGGTCAAACCGATGACAGAATTAGTTTTATTTATGGAGCAGAAAACGGTAATACTAATCTTGTTTTAGCTGCAAGCATTCTTGATAGATCGCCAATGTCTGGAGCAGATTTTGATCCAAGTTTGGCCCAACTTGGGATTAGCGGTTTAGGCACTAGTTTTTTACTATTTGGTCCTGATACAGTTGAATCTGGTCCTTATGCTGGAACATATACACCATTTCAAAACGTTCCAGATCCTAACTGTGTAGCTAATAAAGGAATTCTTATTCCTCAGGCTAGTGGTTCAAGATGTGGTTTTGTTTATGGTCCTAGATTTAATGTGGTCAATGATGAAGATCATGAGAGCATGTATGGATCATTCAAAACCTTACTTGGAAATGGAACTGCTTTAGAAATTGACTACATGAGCACTGCGATTGATGTAAATGACAATCCTCAGTCACCTTCTTACCCAGCTTTATCTTATTTAAGTCCAGCTAATGCAATTATGCCAGGCACAGGTGGAAGTCCGTTTGCTGTTCCTGTTCTATGGTTGGGAAGAGCTTTAGGATCTGCTTTCCCATCACCAAATGCACCAAGAGAAATTGAAACAGATAGATTTTCAATTGGACTTTCTGGAGATTTTGATAATGGTTTTGATTGGGATGCTCATTACACTGTAAGTAGTGAAGATTTCTATGGCCAACAGCCTGATACAAGCACCTCTAGATTCAGTGCTGCTATTAAAGGTAATGGAGGCAATTCTGGTAATGAAACTTGGGATTTATTTACACCTACAAACAATTCTGCAGATTTAATTAAGTGGATATCTACTGCTCAACAAACTTGGACAGAAACAGAGCTAGCTGTTTTTGATTTTGTTGTAACTGGAGAGTGGGGCGGAATGGATATAGCTTCAGGTTTCCAATATCGAGATGAAACATTTAATGTTGCACGTGGAGCATCTTCAATTGCACAGTTTGATGCAGATGGAAATATTACAGTGCCAGCTGATTTACTATTTTTAGGTGGCGGTCTTGAGAGTAACGCCAGTCGTGATGCGATGGCTGTTTTTGTTGAGGGATCAATGGACGCATCTGATAAGCTTGAGATTAAAGGTGCTTTGAGATACGAAGATCTTGAAACTGATAGCTCAGTTAATCCTAAGATATCATTCAGATATCAGGCAACTGATAATCTTGCTATGAGAGCTTCATTTAGCACCTCATTTAGAGAGGCTTCATTGGCCCAGTTAACTTCTACCACCATTGGCCTTCAGGGTATTCAAGATTTTAATACTGACGGCACACCTAAAGGTGGAACCACCTTCATCAGGATCGCTCAAGCAAATAATCCGAACTTAAATCCAGAAGAATCAGACAATATGAATATTGGTTTAATGTGGAATCCAACAGATAAACTGTCGATGAAACTTGACTACTGGACAATTGACTACACAGACGTGATCACAATTGAAAGTGCTCAAGGAAAAGTTGCTGCTAATCCAAATGATCCAGATGTCAAAAGAACATCTGATGGGACTCTAACTGGAGTTACAACAAAATACTTTAACGCTGCAAATGTTAATACCAGTGGTATTGATTTTGAATCAACCTATGATTTTGATACTGGTTGGGGTCAAGCCCAGGTAGGTGTAAACATGATGCACATGTTTGAATATGAAATACCTCTCAATGGATCCACTGTGGATGTTGTTGGAAAGTTCAATCATGATAATTTTGCAAGATCATTACCAGAAACCAAGGCTGTATTTCATGCTGCCCTAGAATCTGGAAATAATTCATTGGCATTATTTGGAAGATATACAACCGACTATGAGACAACAAGACCCTTAGACTCTATAGCAAAATCTAGAGGCTTTACTCAGAAGATTGATTCATTCTTTACAGTTGATCTGATGGATACTTATACATTTGAAATGAATGACAGTGAGCTAAAACTCTCATTGGGTATAACAAATCTATTTGATGAAGAGGTTCCATTGGTGTATGACGCTGCTAACTGGAGCTATGATCCTAAACATCATGATCCTCGAGGTAGAATGGTGTATGTTGGTTTTAAATTAAGTAGATAAATAATAAAATTAAAAAACGCAATATCAGAAATGGTATTGCGTTTTTTTGTTAGGTACTTAGAATTTTTTTATTAATTTCGGCTTCCGATGGTTGATTTTCTTTTTTTGCTAAAGGTATAGCCTCTCTGACTTTATTCGCGCTATCAATCAAACAAACCTCAGATGAAGCAAGAGGACCGGATTTAAAATTATTGGTGTTCATGCCTTCTTGAACCAAATTGATTAAATGCGTATCTTCATTATTCACTTGCCTATTTATTCTCCAGTTTAGGTATTGAGCTGCTTTAGTTTCACGTCGGTCATCCGGAAGCGCATATGCAATTTCACGAATCATTGTTGTATTTGCATCAATTGGAATAAATTGCATAAAATCCATTTGTTCTGGATAGATATCAAATGCAAGATTTGGCCACAATCTATAATAAAGCCAATACCTTTGTTTATCATCTGGAAGATGATTCATATGAGGTAAATATTTATCGTAAAGTCTATTAGATAGGTTATTGTTTCGGGTATTTATTCCATCTCCCCACATTTTATGTATATATCCATTGTTTGGTGAGACTTCAATTCCATAACTTTTACCTACAAGATTTGATAGACCAGGATGCGCGACAGGTATATGTAGGGCATCAACATAATTATCAGCAATTTGTTTCCAATTAACATTTCTTGGCCTCATTGTTATACGACCCAAAGGGCGCATCTCTTCTAGCCTGTATTGTTCAATCTCATCAATATATGGTTTAAATTGCTCGTTTACACTTGGCACATCAGAATCTAGCAATTTAACAAAAATAAACCCTTGAAAGATTTCAAGATCAACTTTTTGCAGCCCGTGATTTTGTTTATTAAAATCTTTGAATTGGTCTTCATACGGGACTTTAATTAGATTGCCTTTAAAATCATACCCCCAAGCATGATAAGGGCATGTAATTTTGCCATTACAGGTTCCAGAAATTTCATCTATTAATTTTGTACCCCGATGAGAGCAAAAATTTTGAAATGCTGAGATATCTCCTTTTTCATCTCTAATAACAAAGATCCGCTCATTAAAAATTTCAAATGTAAAAAAATCGCCAGAATTAGGAATATTTGAAATATGACAAATCAGCTGCCAATTTTTTAGAATTAATTCTTTTTTCTCAAGCTCAAAAAATGCATCGCTTGTATATGTCCAGCCTGGAAGACTTTTTAATACTTTTGTCATTTATTCAATTCTTTTTAAGGGCCTTGTTAAACAAGTGGGTCCACCTTCACCTTTTCTACTAATTTCAATTCCTTTATAAGTTCTTATCTTACACCCAGCTCTTTCTAGATCAGATTGAACACCAGGTAATTGTTCAAGCATAATAATTGATCTTGGTGAGGTTGCCAAAACATTACATCCCATCAATGGGTACTCACTCTCAGATACCTCAACAAACTTTATGCCAAGATTACTTAGCCAGTTTAAAAAAGAAATTGGCATAAATGGTTTATATATAAGAGCTAGATCTTTATCTAACGGCGAAATGATTGACATTAAGTGCAAAACATCATCTGGGTGTTCTGGCTTTGGCAGCATTACAACATGCAGTTCAACCGTAGACCCTAATATTTCTTTTAATTGACGAATTCCTTCTGCATTAGTTCTAGGTCCATGCCCAACTGCTGCATGATGATCATCAATCCAAATAAAATCACCACCCTCAAGAGTTCCTGGTGCTTCTATTTGACCAGCTATTTCATAACCTTGTGATGTAAGCGTATTAAAATTTTCCATTGCCTCAGGGGTCCTAGAGCTTCTTCCCATATTACAAAGTATCAAACCCTCTTTAGATATTAAAATGCTGTCTCTTGTATAGATGCTATCAATGGTTAATAGTTTGGAGGAGGGCAAGTCAATTATGTTGATTCCGTCATCTTGGAGCAAGTCTCTAAAATAATTGTATTCGATTGTTGCTTGATTTAAATCAGGCTTTGAATGAAACCTTAGAGCCTCCCATTCAGTTGAAAGCTTTTCATCATCAATGAAGCCAGAGAGAGGAGATCTTATGGCAACATCTTTTATTTGAGAAAATTCATTTAATACATTCATATTATTTTTTAAGTAAGTAAATAGGTGTCCCAAATATAATTAAAATAAGTGAATAAATTATCATTTCAATTCCAGCCCCCCAAATAGCAAAAAATGCGTATAAAAACGTTCCACATGATAACAAAAGAGCATTAATCCTAGCTTGATTTTTTTGATCAGTTTGTGCAAATTTAAATTCAGCTATTGCGCAGAATGCATAGGCAATTAATGTAGACAACGTTGAAAGCATCGCCATAAATACAAAAGCATTCACAATGCCTTTGGTATAATTCAATATCAGCAGAATGCTTACAAATACTCCTGTAAGAAGATATGTATAAATAGGAGTTCCAGTTTCAGTTAACGAAACAAACTTTCTTGGAAGCAGCCCATCTCTTGCTGCTGCAAGACTTAGATTACCAGCGGTAAGCGTATTTGCATTTAATGAACCAAGCGTAGATATTAAGGCCCCAATACTTATGAGTGTTCCCCCAGTTACGCCTAGAATTTTTGTTGCTGCTAGCGCAAAAGGAGCAGATGAGTTAATTAACTCGCTGGCTGGCACAATTGCTGCTATTGAGAAGCTTACCAAGATATAAATAATTAGAATTGTTAAAACCGATGCAATCAAAACTTTTGGAATGGTTTCCTGAGGATTGATTACATTATCAGCCGGGACAGTAGCAGTCTCAATGCCAATAAATGACCACATCACAAGAGTTGTGACTGTTGCTAGCAAAGAGATTGGGTGAAGATCGGTTGGATTGAGTTCTGGTAGATTATCAAAATTAAAGTTTGCTGTGCCAAGAAAAATAATAAAAATTAGAGGCAATAATTTTAATAGAGTAGAGATTAGCTGGAATTTAGAACTGTTTTCTAAGCTTCTAATATTGAGAATAATAATAGCCCATACAAGAACAAGCGATGCTAGCAATGAATGAATGGGTGAATTTGATATTGTAGGAATAAAAAAACCTAAATAACCTACAAATGCAATCGATATCCCGGCTATTGCTGAAATACATGAAATCCAATACGTCCAAGCAATTATAAATCCTGAGAATTTACCAAGCCCTTCATTTACATAAACATATGGTCCTCCAGTTTTAGGAATTCTTTTTACCAGTTTTGCCATTGTTAAGGCGACTAAGATTGATCCGCTCCCAGCTATCAACCAGCCACCAAATCCAAGCATTCCATATGGAGCCAACATGGTTGGCATCATAAAAATCCCGGATCCTATTGCACACCCCACAGCTATAGACCAGCCGCGCCAAAAACCAATCACCCTGTGTTGCTCAGTACTCATTTATTGATAATACACCTATTAGATAGGGTTTTTTAATTGTAAAATTTTCTATTTGATATCTCGACTTAGTAAAGAGGTTTAGGCCAAATTATTTAAGATTTTCTAGCCAGAATGATAGCTGCTTTGTATAAGATTGGAGACATAATCAACCAAGGTAATTGTGTTTGAAGCATGACGCTTCTCTGATTGAATTCAAATAGCAGCGGGTTATAAAATTGACCAGTTGGAGATAGAGGCGCCCATGATAGAAGCTTGCCCTCAGATAATTGATCATGATACAAAAATAGTTCTACAAAAAGATTTTGTGCTATGCACCACACAAATAAGATGCTAAATGCAGGCCAGCTCCATTGTTGGAAAACCTGACTACTTTTTCCACTGTACTTCCACATTAGCCATAAGCCACCTAATGAAATTGTCCCAGCATCTGCCATCGAGTTCAAAAGCCAGTTTAAATGAATGGGAATCCATTGATTTAATGCTTCTGATCTTCGTAAGTTAACCGGATCTCCATCAACCCACCCATAGGTAAACCAAAGTTCCCAGCCTAATGCGCATACAAGAAAAGAACCTAAGTATATTGATGGAACCCATAGCGGGATTTTATTTTTTTTATAAAAATAAATAATTAGAGGGGCAAGGGCACTAACATATACGATTGTTATTACCCTTAACTCCTCTAATGTCATTACTTTATATTGGGCGTCTCAGATAGATTTGACTCGCCCCATCTTGAGTGACTAATTCCCAGCCTTCTTGACCAAGCTTATTTAATTCAATCCTAGACATTTCATATTTCCAATGGACAGCATCCTTATATTCAATTTTAAATGCTTCTGTTTCCTCATTCGAGTAACCCATTGCAGTTGAATTGCTATGATCAACAACTTTATATTCCCATTTAGTCATTTTTTCATCTCCTGCCGGTTGGCAATAAGATGCGTTCCTTCAGTATCATTACTTACTTCCGTCCCAAGAATAGGATGAACGATATGTTTATTAAACAAATATAGACCATTTATGTCAATCTAGAGCAAATAAAGTATCGTTTACTTATTTCTAAAAGTCTTTAAAATGCTTTATCCAAAGGAACGGAGAGATGGCAGAGCGGTTGAATGCACTGGTCTTGAAAACCAGCAAACCTTCGCGGGTTTCCAGGGTTCGAATCCCTGTCTCTCCGCCAGTTTTAGTTACTCAATCCAGAATACAGCAGAGTTTTCAACTCTTCGCGTAATGGATATTTATCTGAAGGCATGTATTGGGTCATCATTGTAGCCGTGACATTATTTTTTTTATCTACCCAAAATATTGTGCTAGCAGCTCCTCCCCAAAAAAACTCTCCCATCACAGAATAAGTACCCGCTAAACCGGGGTCCATGATTGTTCCAACTGTTAATCCCATTCCAATACCCTTTAATCCAAAAGCAGCACCATCAGAAAGAATGTCATCTGAAAGATGATTCATAGACATTAAATCTACAGAAGCCTTGCTTAGAATTCTGACGCCATTCAATTCTCCTCCATTTAAGAGCATCTCTGCAAATTTACTGTAATCATCAATATTTGAAACTAGACCTGACCCACCATCAAATAATTTTGATGAATTTGTTAAATATGGAGACTTATCAAACGCATCAATTGATCTAAGGTCTTTTGAGAACATTAGCTCTGCTTGATTTAATCCCGATGGGGCAACAATTTCGCCATCTCTAGAAAATGCTCCCGAGGTATAGAGTGTTGTAAAGTGATCTCTATCATCAGGATTTACAGCAAAGCTTATGCTTTTAAGATTAAGTGGATCAAAGATATTTTTTTTCAAATACTCAGCAAATGTCATTTTTGTGATAACTTCCACAACGCAACCTAAAACATCCATATTTATTCCATATGACCATTTTTCACCTGGATTATGTAGGAGGGGGGCGCTAGCTGCAGCTGCAGCAAATTGACAAGTATTACCTGGAAATTTATTCAACTCTGCATCTAGGGCGCCGAAGTAATAAGGTCGAATATTATATTTTCTGTAAATTTGATTAACTGGGCCTTCTCCTGCCCAGCTATAAGTCAAACCGCTTGTATGAGTTAAAAGATCTCTAATGGTAATTTCTCTTTTTGGCTTCACAACATAATCTTGGAACTCAAGATTGATCACTTTTGTATTTTTGAATGCTGGAATATACTTTGAAACTCTATCGTTAAGTCTTAGTTGTCCATTCTCCACTAATTGCATTATCGCAACACCAGTTACTGGTTTTGTCATTGAGTAAATCCTATAAACTGTTTTGTCACTAACAGAAATTTCATTATCTATATCTGCAAAACCATGATGGTGACGATAAATTTCTTTATTATCTTTTTTGATTAAAATTGAAACATTTGGAAGGCTGCCATTATCTACATATGCATTGAAATGCTTTGTTATTTTATTTTTGTCATTTGCATCAAGTGAGCTTGCGTTAATTTGCGCTGAAATAAAAAAAAATATCAATATTGATATAAAGATTCTCATAGAATTCCCCTATAATTTATTTCAACCATTCTATTACACAAAACATTCAATGACATCCTCAAAAATAGACCTTAGCAAGCCACCAAAATTTCTTACTATTCTAGGTGCACATGATGTTGCTTTTGATGAAAAAAAAGAATCAATGACAATTCATTTTGATATTGGGGAAGAGCTGACTCATTCAGATGGTGCTTTTGTTCAAGGTGGTTTTATTACAGCGATGCTTGATACATCTATGGCGCATCTATTGATCTTCAAAACCAATGGTGAATACAATCCATTAACTTTAAACATTAATGTTAATTTTTTAGCTCCAGGCACTCCTGGTAAATTTACCTCATCAGCAACCATTAATAAGGTGGGTAAAAGTATTTCTTTTACATCTGCTCAATTACATCAAGGTGATAGGTTAGTTGCAACGGCCACAGCAACAAACAAATTTTTAAAACTATAATCCAATGACTAAAAAAAAATTAAGCCCATGGAACAACAATTTTGAATTTATTCAAAGCCTTAAACCTGAAATAAACTTTAATTCTGACAATCTCCCAATAGAACCAAATTATTTTGAAACTCAGAGCTGGGCAGCATTCCCAGGTAAGGATGGATTTCAAAATTTATCACCTGATAATCCGCCGTCACTTAATGATAAAGAGATTGATGTTTTCTTTATTCATCCAACAGGATATTTTGAAAAGCAATGGAATGCACCCATTGATGAGACTTCAGCAGCCTATGAGAGAACTGGCAGTCATTTAGCAACTCAAGCATCTGCATTTTCAGAAACCTGTAATGTCTATGCGCCATATTATCGTCAGGCGACTTACTTTTCTTTTTTTGATGCTGAAGCTAATAATGGATGCAAAGCATTAGATTTAGCTTACTCAGATTTATCGAATGCCTTTGAGGTATTTATGGAAAAGCATAATAATGGCAAGCCATTTTTTATAGCAGGGCACAGTCAAGGAGCATTGCATGGGCAAAGGTTGGTAAATGAATATGTATCTAAATCAGGTGCTAAAAAAAATTTTATAGCAGCATATTTAATCGGATACATATTACCCACAAAATACTTTGATCAGTTATACCCCGATCTTTCAATTTCTAACTCTAGTGATGATCAACAGACAATCATTTCATGGTGCACAGGCATAGAAGGATTTAGACGAAATAGAGCAAAATCTGTGTTCTGGACTCCAAATGGCTGGACTCTTGAGCCAATGGAGCAAGCTCTAGTTTGCCAAAATCCATTTTCTTGGAATGCCAGTCATGATTGGATGATTGATCCAAATAATACTCCTATTAGATTAAAATCAGATAAGTTATCCCTTGCAGATTATTACGCTACTAAGAATACTTATTCTAAACTTTCTATCGAAGCTATATCTGACTTAACTTTTGAGGCCAGAGTCTCTACAAATTTTTTGGTTGAAACAAAAGGCTCCCTAATAGACAAAATTGAAAGATTCGCGAATGAGGGAGATCTCCATAATTTTGATATGTCCCTTTTTTGGGGCGCAATTAGAGAGAACGTTAAATTAAGAGCAAAAGCTTATGCATTGTAAAAATTTATTTTTTTTACTTTTAATATTTTCCATTAATGCGTTTTCCTTTGAAGAAGGTTTTGCAAAAAATAAATCAATTGATATTGCCTATAGAGACTATGGTCCAAAAAATGCAACTCCAATTCTTTTAGTAACAGGCCTTGGCGCTCAATTGACGTTATGGCCAGATTTTTTAATTAGTGATTTACAAGAAAATAACTTTAGACCTATAGTATTTGACAATCGAGATGTTGGATTATCTAGTCGCTTTTCATCCAAGCCATCTCTAGCATTAAATTACTTAAAATATTTTTTATTTATTCCAATTAGCTCTGAATATACCATTGAGGATATGGCCTCAGATGGTATAGCCGTGCTTGATCATTTAAAGATTGATTCTGCTCATATTTTAGGTATGTCAATGGGAGGAATGATTTCCCAGGTATTAGTTGCTCAGCATCCCAAAAGAGCAAAATCTTTTACGATGATCTCTTCAACGGCCTCAACTCCAAATCCATTTAATGGTCCTAAGTTCAAGGTCACTCAGCAGTTACTTAAAAGATCTGCGGCCAAAGATGATATCGAAGGAAGAATTGATCAATCCATAAAATTATTTGAACTTATAGGCACCCCAGGAAAAGACTATGATACGCCTCAATTTAGAAATAATATGACAGCTTATATAGAAAGGGGTGGTGATGATGGAGGATTTCTTAGACAAATGGCCGCGATTATCGGTTCAAAAAATAGAAAGGAACTACTTAAGTCAATTAATACACCAACTTTAATTATTCATGGAGATATTGATCCGCTAATTAATGTTAAAAATGCTTATTCTGCTAAAGATCTTATTCAATTTAGTGAATTAGAAATTATCTCAGGAATGGGGCACTTGCTTGATGAGGAATCATATGCAAAGTTTCAAAATCAACTTATTAGTTTTCTGGGTAGATAAAATTTTTTTTAATAAGCTTTTTATCTGAAATAAATCTATACAATATTGATCCATGACCATCCAAGCTAAAGAGAAATTCTTTTATGCCTCCGGTGCTGTTGCCAACGGTGTTAAAGCCGATGCTTTTACATTTTTTCTTTTATTTTTCTATTCTAATGTAATAGGTTTAACACCAGGCCTTGCAAGTCTTGCAATATTTATTGCATTGATGGTAGACGCATTTACCGATCCTATTATGGGGGTTATCTCAGACAGAACAAATCATCGCTTAGGAAGAAGACATCCTTATTTTCTCTTGGGAATAATTCCAATGGGGTTGTCATATTTTATGCTTTTTTCTATTCAATCATCTTGGGATTTATCACAACAATATTTATTCTTATGGATGCTAACATTTACCATCCTGACTAGGCTTGGAATGACTATATTTGATGTTCCACATAGATCTCTGGGAAGCGAAATGTCCCGTTCTTATACAGAAAGAACCTCTATATTTGCTGCCAGAGAAATGTTTGGTTGGGCGGGGGGCTTATTTAATGCTTTTTTGGCTTATACCGTTTTTTTTAAAGACACTCCTGAATATATTCCAGGCACTCAAAACCCAGAACCATGGATTTATTATGGTATGACTGGCGCCACCTTGATGACAATTTCTGTTTTAGTAACTTATTTTGGAACATTGAAATATAGAAATACCTCATCAAATAATGAAATTTCATTTAACTTAAAATTAATCTTTTCGCAAATTTTTATAGCCCTAAAAAATAAATCATTTCAAATTTTCTTCTTTGGGTATTTATTTATTGCTGTAAGTTGGGGTTTAAACAGCTCACTGCAAATTTATATGAATACTTATTTCTGGGAGTTTAAATCTATCATGATAGCTTCATTCCTAGGTATTTATGCTTTATCAACATTTAGTGCATTTTTGCTGATACCAAGATTAGTTTTATTTTTAGAAAAGAGATCCATTTTGCTATTTGCCATAGCCTTTGCTGCATTGATTCCGCCAATACCAATAGTTCTTTATTTAAATGATATTCTTCCAGACTCTGGTTCTTGGAATCTATTTTTTGCCTTAGCTCCTTTTATATATATAGCTAATACCTGCTTATCATCAAGCGCTATCATACGTGAATCAATGTTAGGTGATATCAGTGATGAGGTTGAGCTTGAGAGTAAAATTGGCCAACAAGGTTTGATGTACGCTTCTAGCTCGTTAATAGGGAAGTTGAATACTGGGTTAGGCATTTTGGTAGCTGGTTTGGCGCTGGAATTTATTGGTTTCCCTCAGGGGTCCGAAGTTTTTCCTAATGATGGTCAAATATTTAGTTTAGCGATGGTTCAAGGTCCTTTTGTTGCTGTGATGATGATTATTCCATTTGGAATATTTTCTTTCTATAAAATTGATCGACAAAGACATAAGAATATTCTATCTCAGTTAGAAGTTAGGTAATTTATTAACAAGGTTTTATAATTAATCACAATGGAATTAAATAGCAAAAATACTCCAAAGCGAATTAAGAAAAAAGATTTAATTCTTGACTCTGCTATTTCGGTATTTTCAAAACATGGCTATCACCACACAAAGCTTGAGCAGATAACCAAGTCTATAGGTTTAACTGATAAATCTATTTACTATTATTTTTCAAGTAAAGGCGATCTATTTATTGAGGTCATTCTTTCTATTCAATCACAGCTTGATAGATTAATCGGATCCATAAATAAAATGGATGTAAATCATTTAGAGAAGATTAAAACTTATACAAATAAAGCTATGGCTATTAATGGCCTCACACTCTTAATGCAACTTCCAAAATCGCTTTCTGAATTTGCAAAATATGACATGATAAAATCTAATGAAGTCAATCAGTATAAAATTTGGACAAGTTGGTTTAAAAAGGGCCAAAGTGATGGTTCTATGATTTTTGGGAATCCTGATGAGTATCGTAATTTTCTTTTCGGATCATTGTTTTACCTGCATCAATGGTATGCAATTACAGACAATGAATCATACGCAAAGATTCAACCATTTATTGAAAAAATGATTGAAAGAATGTATTCAACAAACTTTCAAAGGTTTTAATGAAAGCTCCATATATAATTACGTTAATCCTTTGGGCATTTGGAATTGTCAATTTATTTGAACCATTTAATGGTTGGATTTTTTATGTAGCATCAGGAGTATTCTATTTGTTATTTTTTGCTCATTTAATAGAGTGTGTAATTTATAGAAATAAGATACTCAATTCTAAAGATTCTCCATTTGTTGCATTTTCAATGACTCTTATCTTCGGAGTCATCTATCTTGGCTCAATCAAGGAGTCTTAATATTTGGAAGTTTTAGACGGGGGAGTAAAAATCCCAAGGGGCTCAATGGGTGTTTGGACACTAGCTTGGCCGTCTATAATAACCAATTTGTTTTACGCAACAAGCTCAATTATTGCCATTAAAGTTGTCGGCAATCTCGGACCAGATGCAATTGCAGCAGCAGTAACAGGTCAAAGAGTTACATTTATTTTACAGGCCATTCTTACTGGTGTTTTGGCAGGTTCAACAGCACTTATTGCTAGAAATTGGGGGGCAGATAATAAGCTAGAAGCAGGAATTTTTCTGACTAGAACACTTCAGTTAGTATTGTTCTTATCCTTAATATCAGCAATATGTATCTGGCAACTTGCAGAGCCATTGGTGAGATTTTTTGGTTTAAAAGATCAAGCGCTTGTGCTTTCTAATCAATATCTCAAAGCTATATCACCATTTTACATAGCTTTTGGATGTGGAATAGCACTCATTACAGCATTAAGAGCGGTTGGAGATGTTAAAACCCCATTGTTTATTGGACTAATCATGAACTTATTTGCAATATTTTTTATGTTAGTTTTTGTTAATGGCTGGCTGGGATTTCCAAATTTTGGGGTGCTTGGAGCAGCATATGGAAATGGCGTATCTTTCGTTATAGGAGCCTCATTATTAATAGTTTTTTGGCTTTCAAATCAGTTACCTGTTCAATATTTTTCTATATTTGATCTTGATATCATAAGAATTAAAGAGATTTTTAAGGTAGGTTTGCCTGCAGCCCTTGAGCAAGTAGTTTTCCAAATAGGTATAACAGCATTCCTTATTTTAGTCGCTTACTATGGAACTGAAGCTTATGCAGCATATGGAATTGGAGTGCAGATATTATCTTTTTCATTTGTTATCGGATTTGGCTTTTCAATTGCGGGCGCAACTCTCGTTGGTCAACATTTAGGTGCAAAAAACCAAGATCAAGCAAGGCGCGCGGGCTGGGGAGCAATGCGTCTATCAATTATTTCAATGACGTTTTTTGGCGTAGTTATCACTATTTTTGCTGAACCCTTGGCTATGTTTATGATTGATAATGACGAGGTTGTGCGCTTAACAGTCATTTTTATCTGGTTGCTTGGATCAATGCAGCCTCTTATGGCAATTGAATTTTCTCTTGGAGGAGCTCTAAGAGGAGCAGGTGATACCAAAACTCCACTTGCAATTACATTAACCTGCTTATTATTTATTAGAGTATTTCTTGCTTTAATTTTCTTTTTGCTTGATGCAAGAATTGAGATTATATTCTCAACACTTGTAGCAGATTATGTTGTGAAAGGGTTCCTCTATATCGCTAGATTCAGATCTGATAGATGGATGACAGCTATGAAGGCTAAGGAAGATAATTAGCTAATTCGTTCAAAGCATTACAGATTCTTTTCCATAGCTTCTTTTCACTTGCGTTAACTTTATTTGATTGAAGACTATTTATAAAATTAATCAATAAATCTTTGATCTGATCATTGATATTTTTTTGACCAGAGAATTTATTTTGCAGCATCTCTAGTGCTAGTTTTTGTTTAATAAGTTTATCTGATGCAGGGGGATCAATTTTAGCTAGTAACTCAAGTTGAACGGTGCATTCAAGCAAGCGATCTTTGTCGCCTTTATATTCTGGTTTTTTTAAAGCCTTAAATATCTCTTTATGGATAACTGCATTGCCTTCATCAGATGTATTTAATAGATTTAATAAATTTTGATAAATATTAATCTTTTCAGCATTTAGCTCGTCAATTTTTTTATTCTCATAGCTCTTAATAGCTTTTTGCAGTTTTGCAAATTCAGATGATTTTCTTGTTTTGTTGAGTTCCCCAATTTTTTCTTTTATATCTTGAATTGAGCAGTCATCGTTTTGCAGTTGACTAGCAAGGTCACTAATTATATTAAGCTCATCATTCATTAAAGCTTTATCTGCTTCATAAAATCTATCAGCCGCCGCATTTAATTTTTTCCACAGTATCGGCTCATTTTTCTTGCCAGCTGGCCCTGTATTTTGATACTCACGTTTAATTTTTTGATATTTTTGGATGCAAGATTGAGCATCTTCATCATTAATTAGTTTTACCTTTTCGATCAATGATTCTTTGATCTTATAGTTTTTGGTTTCTTGTTCTTTTATTGCATTATTTATAGGTTTTCTTGCTTCTTGGTATGCTGCTTTGAGTTTTGTGAAATCTTCATCTAAAACTGGAGCAAAGCTTTGCCATTCTTTAAAGGTTTTGCTTAAAAATTTACTCATTTCAATTAATCCAGGCCATTTATCTGAATGACTGCTTGTGTATTGAATAAGTGACTGGATTATATTTTCTCTTTGTTTGGCATTTAAAATTTTTATTTTCTTTAATTCATCG
The DNA here is from genome assembly GCA_902593675.1 of uncultured SAR86 cluster bacterium. GTDB lineage: Bacteria > Pseudomonadota > Gammaproteobacteria > Magnimaribacterales > D2472 > D2472. The sequence goes on along the minus strand of CACJJI010000001.1, from coordinate 230,656 downwards.
TAATACTCAGCACAAGGTATCCAAGCTTTATCTGTCAGTTCTTTAAAAGCAATCCATTGTTCACGACCTGCGGGTTTTGATGACTGGTCTAATAATTGCCATTTAGTTTGCAGACTATGAATTTCATGTGCTTGTTTTTTAGGATTTTCATGAGGATTAGCTATCAGAGATTCAATATCCTTGATGATTTCATTTCTTTTTGGGTTCGTCGCAAAAGACGAAATATCATTAAAGTATCTAGATTGAGCTGACATAAAGTTAAATCTATGTCTGAGTTTATTTGAAACCTTACCTTCAGCTTTAATAGATCTAGAGACCTCATTAACAATTTTTTGAGCTAAGCGAATTTCACCAGCCTCAAAATGCTTTTCAGCCTTATCTAATGATTCAAATAAAATTTTATGAGTTTCCACAATACTTTCTTTTGATGTTTATAATTGTCTTTCAAATGAAAAAAAGAATTTTAACAGGAATTACAACAACTGGTACTCCCCATATAGGAAATTATTTAGGTGCTATTAAGCCTGCCTTAGAATTGGTAGCTCCTGATAATGAATCGTATTTTTTTCTTGCAGATTATCATGCCTTAATAAAGCAAACAGACTCCAGTGAAATAGAAACAAGTGTTAAAAATGTTGCTCTAGCATGGCTATCTTCTGGGTTAGACCCAAAAAAATCTCATTTTTACAGGCAATCTGATATACCTGAAGTTCATGAATTAACATGGATTTTGAATTGCAGTGCCGCAAAGGGTTTACTAAATCGAGCGCATGCATATAAATCTCTGGTTGCTGAAAATTCTCAAGCTGGAGATGATGACGATAGAGCAATTAATATGGGTCTTTTTTCCTATCCTGTTCTAATGGCTGCAGATATATTGCTCTTCAATGCTACCCATGTTCCTGTTGGACCAGACCAGGCTCAACATATGGAGATGGCTCGAGATATTGCAGGAAAGTTTAATCATACATATTCAAATCTATTAACTCTTCCAGAGGCTTTGATACAAAGTGAAATATCTGTACCAGGAATAGATGGAAGAAAAATGAGTAAGTCATATAAAAATATAATTCCTTTTTTATGTTCAGAAAAATTCCTGCAAAAATCTATTGCTAAAATAATCACAAACTCATTGGAGCCTGGTGAGCCTAAAGACCATAAATCCTGCACTCTTTTTCAGCTATATTCATTTTTTGCAACCAATGAGCAGATTGTCAATATGAAGCAATCATACTCAGATGGTATTGGTTGGGGCGATGTTAAAAAAGATTTATTTTCTGTCATCAACGACGAAATCATGCCCATTAGAGAAAAATATTTTGAATTACAAAATAACCCAGATTTTTTAAATGACTTATTTTCAGATGGAGCTAAAAAAGTTCGGCCGCAAGCTCAAGAACTTGTAGGTAAGTTACGTGAGGCTGTAGGCATCTCAAAAATTGTATAACGCTACAAGCTGGTTAAAGTTCGGTTTATTTTCAGTCGGTTTAGGTCAGTCCTTCGCATTTGTTTTAGTCCCCCCATTAGCGAGAGATTTAGGTTTATCGGTTATAGAAACATCAACAATCTTTTCAATTTCAGCTGTTGCTTGGGCCATTACAAGTGCATCTTGGGGTAGAGCATCTGATAAGTATGGAAGACGCAATATTGCAGTCATAGGTTTGATAGGCTATTCGGTTTCAATTATTGCTTTAATCACACCTTTATTTCTTGTAGAACAAAATATCTTAGATCTTGTATTTCTTTTACCTTTATTGATTTTAGGAAGATTAATTAATGGTTTGGTTGGTTCTGCAACTAGGCCAGCAGCTTTTGCTTATATGGCAGATATTTCTGATAGATCGAAGCGAACTAAAAAATTTGCAAGACTAGAATCTAGTTTTTTAATTGGAACAATTATGGGCCCAATGATAGGTGGATTTTTATTTTTATATTCAAAGAGCTTACCTTTTTATGTTTTTGCTTTTTGCGGTTTTACAGCGGCTATTGGAATTTTGATTAGCTTTCCTAAACACATTATTCCTAAAATAAATGTTGATAAAGTTATTTCAAAAATTTCATATACTGATAAGTCTGTATGGCCATTTCTTCTGATAGCTGCATTGTCATCTCTTTGCCAAGCATCATTGCTTCAATCTATAGGGTTCTTTATAACAGATGTATTTTCTAATGAGCAAGATTTACCTCTCGTCATCAGTTTAACTTTTGTTGTTCTCTCTATTTCAACAGTAGTCAGTCAATATATTTTTACAGATCTCAAGCCAATCGCAAATAATAAACTACTAATATACGGCACTTTTTTAATAACAATTTCATACATTATGGCAGCGCTATCATCGTCAATTGCTTTATTTTACCTAGCTATGATGATCAATGGCTTTGGTGGAGGTATGTTTAGGCCAGCTAATGCGTCATCTTTGTCTCTAGCTCAAACACCAGACAATCAAGGAAAGGCTGCTGGATATTTAGGCTCTGTTATGCCAATAGGGCATGTCTTAACCCCAATAGTTGCAATGCCCATTTACCAATTTGGGCCCCAGTATTTATATTTTTTTAGTGCCTTTCTGTGTTTTATTTCCTTATTATTTATAATAGGTCATCCATTATTAAGAGATCATGAACAAACCAGCGTTATTACTAATTAATTTAGGAACCCCAGATTCACCATCATACTTAGATGTATTTAAGTATTTAAGACAATTTTTGATGGATGGGAGAGTCATAGATATCCCATATATATTTAGATTTTTTCTGGTGACCTTAATAATTTGTCCAATAAGATCATTTAGTTCAGGTAAAATCTATAAAAAACTTTGGGATCTTTCCGGTGGAGTCTCCCCGCTGCTAAAGAATACTGAACAATTAACAAAAAAATTAAATCAAAAACAAGTAAAATATAATGTTTTTTATGCTATGCGATATCAAAAACCCAGCATTCAGCAAGCGCTAAGTGAAATCAAAAAAACAAATCCTTCAGAGTTAATCATTTTACCTCTTTTTCCACATTATGCCTCCGCAACTTCAGGCAGTGTTTTTGAAGATGTTTCAAAAATACTTTCAAGAGATTGGGTAATTCCATCATTTAAGTTTATATCACAATATTATGATCACCCTTCATTTATAGATGCTTGGGTGGATGCTGCAAAAGACTTCAATCTATCTGACTATGATAAGGTGATATTTAGCTATCATGGCTTGCCTAATTCTCAAGTTAATAAGGTTTACTTTGATAATCAGTGTGATGGTAAGAATTGTGAGCATGAAATTAACAACGATAATTATTACTGCTATAAAGCTACCGTTTATGAGACTTCAAAGTTGATTGCAGAAAAATTATCACTTCCAAGAGATCAGTATGAGGTTACTTTTCAATCTAGATTAACCAATAACTGGTTAGAGCCATTTTCTGATGTTGTTTTAGAAAATCTTCCAGCTGAGGGTATAAAGAAGGTTCTTGTTTTTTCACCGGCATTTACCTCCGACTGTCTTGAAACTGTTATCGAGATAGGGGACGAATATGAAGAACTTTTCATTAAGGCAGGCGGTCAAACATTGGATTATGTCCCATCATTAAATTTTTCAGATGCTTGGGTTCAAGCTATTATAGATATAACAAACTCAAAATAAGGATTTATATGTTTAAAGAGGATATTTTAAAAGGCAAAAGAATATTAGTTACAGGTGGCGGCACAGGTTTGGGAAGAGAGATGTCAGAGCACTATGTTAAACATGGAGCTGAGCTGGTGATTTGCGGAAGAAGGGAAAGTGTCTTGACTGAAACAGCTAACGAATTCAAGGATAAATATGGAGCAAATGTCCGATATCAACCACTGGATATTCGATCACCACAAGATGTTGAAGATTTTATAGATTCCATATTTCAAGAAGGTCCGCTTCATGGATTGGTTAATAATGCCGCAGGAAATTTTATTTCTCCAACAAAAGATTTATCAGCCAGAGGTTTTGATGCTATTGCAAATATTGTTTTCCATGGAACTTTTTATGTTACCAATGCGGTTGGAAAAAAGTGGCTTGAGCAAAATATTAAGGGTTCGATCATATCGATACTTGCTACCTGGGTTTGGACAGGTTCACCATTTGTAGTGCCTTCAGCGATGTCTAAATCTGCACTTCACACTATGACAAAGTCACTTGCTGTAGAGTGGGGGCCGCATGGAATTCGAATTAATGCTATTGCACCAGGACCATTTCCTACAGAGGGAGCTTGGGCTAGGTTAAGTCCAAAGGGTGATCTTGATGACTCAAACTCAATGAGTACAATTCCCATGGGCAGGGTTGGTCAAATGGGTGAATTACAAAATTTAGCAACTTTTTTGATGGCTGATGGATGTGAGTACTTAACCGGCCAGACAATTGCGCTTGATGGGGCTCAGTATCTATCAGGTGGAGGTACCTTCTCGCAGCTTTCTAAAATGTCAGAAGATGACTGGTCTGATATTCGAAGCATGATTAAAAAAACTAATGATTCAGATAAACAGAAAAGATCTACATAATTATAACTAGTTGACTTAGAGCTAACTTTAACTGATAGACTATTAAAATATTTTAGATAAGGAGTAAAAATGGAATACCAACAAATGGAAGCAATTCTAGAAAAACAAAAAGCTTTTTTTATAAAAAATGGTCCGCCTTCATATGATTTAAGAATTGATAGATTAAATCGAATGAAAACACTGATTATGGATAATCGTTACAAAATTGTTGATGCTCTCAATGAAGACTTTGGTGTTAGATCTAAAAATCAATCAATGGCGACTGATGTATACACTATTATTCCAAGTATTGAGTATGCTAAGAAAAATTTAAAAAAGTGGATGGCAGGATCTAAAAGAAAAGCCAACTTTCCACTTGGTTTTTTAGGTGCAAAAGCTTCAGTTGACTATGAGCCACTTGGAACAGTGGGTATGATTTCTCCATGGAATTTTCCTATGTTCCTGACTTTTTCTCCTGCGGCTTCTATCTTTGCGGCTGGTAATCAAATTATGCATAAGCCAAGCGAGTATACTGAGCAATCTGCCAGTTTAATGAAAGAATTATGTGATTCAGCTTTTGATGAGGAAGAGTTCGCAACTATATTGGGTGGTCCTGATGTTGGCGCAACATTTACGCAACAAAAATTTGACCATCTTCTATACACGGGCAGTGGTGCAGTGGCAAAACATATCATGAAAGCTGCATCTGAGAATTTAGTTCCAGTAACCTTAGAACTTGGCGGTAAGTCACCGGTAATTGTTAGTAATTCTGCTGATAGTGCAATTGCTGCAAAAAGAATTATGTTAGGCAAAACAATGAATGCTGGTCAAATTTGTTTAGCTCCTGACTATGTAATGGTTCATTCAGATAAAAAAGATGAGCTTGTCTCAGGAATGAAAGAGGCTGTAGCTGATTTTTATCCAGATTTAAAACATAACGATGACTACACATCTATTGTTAACCAAAAGCATTTTGATCGTTTGAAAGGATTGTTAAGTGATGCAAAAGAAAAAGGCGCTGAAATTGATGAAATAAATCCTGCTAATGAAGATTTTTCTCAACAAGAGGCTTTCAAAATACCTCCTACACTTGTCATGAATCCTACTGACGATATGGAAATTATGAAAGAAGAAATTTTTGGTCCGCTATTACCTATTAAAGAATTTACTGAAATCGATGAAACTATTTCGTATGTAAATAAAAATGATAAACCTCTTGGTCTGTATTATTTCGGGGCTAATAAGAGTGAAGAAGATCACGTCCTAACTAGGACATCTTCAGGCGGCGTTACCGTAAATGACGTATTAGGCCATATACAACAAGAAGATTTACCTTTTGGTGGTGTTGGGCCTTCCGGTATAGGTAGCTACCATGGTGAAGAGGGCTTCAAGACATTCAGTAATGCTAAAGCAGTTTATAAGCAAATTGGTTCACGGTTTGATAAATTGCTATCTGCAATTCGTCCGCCATATAAGGGCGATATTGAAAAGGTTCTTAAGCAAATAACCTAAGTGTTATGAGCTCACTGCCTATTTACTTGGGCTACAAGTATTTTCGATCGAAGAAGGGTGCATTTGCATCCTTCACTTCTTTAATGGCTATCGCAGGACTGTCACTTGGTGTTGCTGCTTTAGTAATAGTTTTGTCTGTCATGAATGGCTTTGAGAAGGAACTACAAACAAGAGTGCTTGGTGTTGTTCCTCAATTAGTCATTCGCTCGAATGATAATCTTGAAAATTATGAAGAGATAATATCCAAGCTTAGTGATTCAAAAAATGTTTTAAGTGCAAGCCCATATATCGAAACTCAAGGCTTGATGAGTGCAAAAAATAGATCAAGAGGGGTTTTTGTTACAGGAATAATGCCTGAGTTAGAGGAATCCATGTCTATTCTTCCTCAATACATGATGGGTGGAAGACTGGATAATCTTTCTCAAAAGAAAGGTGTTGTTATTGGCTCTTGGTTAGCTAGATACTTGGGCATTGAAGTTGGCGATCCTGTTAACATAACCACAACGAATTTGCGTTCTTCCATTCTAGGAACCTTTCCAAGAACCATTTCTTTAGAAGTGGTTGGGATTTTTGAACTTAAGGCTGAATTAGATCAATCGCTGGTTCTAGTTCACCATGACTTAGCTGCAAATATATTAAATCTGTCTTTAAATTCAACACAGGGAATTAGGGTGAAGATCGATGATTTGTTCAAAGTAAACTCAGTAGGATTCAATATTTTAGCTCAGCCAAATTTAGATCAAGACAATCTATATTTTACTTCATGGCAACAAACACATGGGACCTTATTTCAAGCAATTAAATTAGAAAAAAGATTAATAAGTCTCATGCTATTTTTAATTATCACTGTTGCTGCGTTTAATATCCTTTCAACCATTGTAATGACTGTAAAAACAAAGGAGAAAGAAATTGCTATATTAAAAACTATGGGCTCCTCAAAGACCCAATTAACATTTATTTTTTTAAATTTGGGATTAATAATTGGATTGTTAGGAACATTGATTGGTTTATTAATTGGATTGGCAGTGACTCCTAACATTGATCAACTTATAAACCTTGTAGAGAGCTTTACAAATAGAAGTTTGATGGATAGTTATTTCATTAATTATTTCCCATATGAATTTAGGCTAGCTCAACTTATTAATATATCTATTTCTGTTCTTGTAATGAGCTTAATATTTTCATATTTTCCTGCTGCTAGGGCTGCAAAGTTAAAGCCTGTAACAATTTTACGACATGAATAAACTTATAGCCTCAGATCTCTACAAATCTTACCAATCTGGAGGACATTATTCTGATGTCCTTTCAGGCGTCTCAATTACAATTTCTGAAGGTCAAGCAATTGGAGTTATAGGCTCATCGGGTAGCGGGAAAACTACTCTATTACAAATACTTGCTGGCTTGGAGCACCCTGATCTGGGCAACATTTTTTTTAATGAGATTAATTTGCTATCCAATAATTTAGAAAATTTTAATTCAATGAGAAATGCATTATTTGGATACGCATATCAATTCCATTACTTATTAGATGATCTAACTGTTTTTGAAAATTGTAATTTGGTTTTCAAAATTGCGAATAATAAAAAAATTACTGAGAATTCTCAAAAAATTTTACAAACCCTTGATGAGCTCGGAATTATAGAATTACAAAATAAATATCCATATATGCTTTCAGGAGGAGAGCGGCAGCGAGTTGCAATTGCTAGAGCTGTTGTTCACGAGCCTAAGTTTATATTGATGGATGAACCAACTGGTAATTTAGATCAAGAAAATGCTGAGATAATTCAAGACCTCACTATTAAATTAGCTAAAGATCATAATATTGGTATTGTGGTTGCAACTCATGATTTGAATTATGCTGGTAAACTGGATACGGTATTTCGCATTGAGAATGGGGATTTAAAGCCAACATAATATGAATAATTTATTAATTTCTGGTGGATGGTTTATCTGGCCTTTGCTTGTTTGCTCTATCCTGGTCATTTCGATAGTGCTTGAAAGACTTTGGTTTTTGCAAAGGAGGTTAGTTGCTCCCAAAGGATTGTTAAGACAAGCGCAAAATTTAATACAGAAAGATGCTTTTCATGCACAAAATCAACAGGAAATAGCAACCACATCTCAGCTTGGTGACTTGCTTCAACACTGTTATCAGTACCGCTTAAGTTCAAGAGAATTTGTTGAAATAAAAGCTGAGGAAAAGGCTTCAGAAATAAAATTATTACTGGATCGAAACTTATCGATGCTCAGCACAATAGCTAGCATCAGCCCATTGCTTGGACTTCTGGGAACGGTTGTCGGGATGATAACTGTTTTTAGCAACATTGATGTAAATGGTTCAGCTAATACTGATTTACTAGCAGCCGGAATTTCAGAAGCGTTAATTACAACCGCCTTTGGCTTAATAATTGCCGTACCAGCCATAGTCTTTTATCGATATTTCGAGCAAAAAACCTTAATTTTGATGTCGGTTTTGCAAGCTAATACCTCAATTTTCTTAGATTTTTTGTATAAGAAATGAAATTTTATAATGACAAAGAACGAGCTCTTTCAGTTGAAATCACACCTTTAATTGACATCGTGTTTTTATTGGTTATTTTCTTTGTTGTAACCTCAAAAATTGAAACCAACCAATACTTGACCCTTGATCTCCCTGAATCCGAATCATTTTCATCGTCAATTTCTAATGACTCTCAAAATATTATTTTATTAGATACTGGAAAAATAATAATTGATAATCAGGAATTTTTAATGTCTGAGTTAGATCAATTATTTGTTGGAGTGAATGCAGCTTTTTCCAGATCAGAAGTTGTGGTTCTATCTATAGAGAGCAAAGCTATCCACGAATGGGTTATTGAATTGATGGATGGTCTGCAGCAACTTGGATTTCAAAACATACAGATTAAAACCTATAATGGTTAGTCATGAATCCTTTAAAGAGACTATTTTCGTATACCTTTCGATTTAAATTTTCATTTATTTTAAGCATTTTTGGATTCATTCTATTTGCTTCTGCAGATATTGCTGCTGTTGAATGGATAAGAAGAATTATTGAATACATCAATTCTGATCAAAATGATTTCAGCATCTATCTTGTCCTGGCATTAATTTTTATAGCTATTGGAAGAGGTGCAGGCTTTTTTATAGGCAATTATTTTATGTCTAGGGTTGGTTTTGGTATTGTTCATGATCTTAGGTCTGAGTTGTTCTCAAAGCTTATCAATCTTCCTAAGAATTTTTTTGATCAAAACCAATCAGGACAACTGATTAATAGAATTACTTTCACTACCACTCAAGTTTCAGGCGCAGCCTCAAATGCAATCAAGACTTTTGTAAGAGAGGGATTTCTTCTTGTTGGCTTGCTAGTTTATATGTTTACTTTGAATTGGAAATTAACCCTATTATTGCTGATCACCACACCATTTATAGCCCTAATTGTTTACATTGCTGGTCGAAGATTACGAAAGTTAGCGAAAACAATTCAAACAGCAATGGGGGATGTAACCCATCTTGCGTCTGAAGCTGTAGATGGAAACCTAGAAATTAAATCATTTAATGCTGAAAAATATGAAAAAGATAGGTTCTTCGATGCCAATGCTTCAAATAAAACTCAAAATTTAAAGCTTGAAGCTACAAGTAATTTAGCAACACCAATTATTCAGCTGCTAGTTTCAGTTTCATTATCTATAGTTGCGTATTTTGCACTGGGTTCACAACTTGGTATAGAACTTAGCGCTGAAGATTTTGTAGCTTTTATTACTGCTGCAGGTTTGATGGCAAAGCCTATTAGACAGCTATCAAATATTAATGCTGTTATTCAGAAAGGTTTGGCAGCTGCTGTTGAAATATTTGATCAATTAGATGAAAAAGAAGAGGATGATTCAGGTGAATTAGACTCAAAAATTACAGGAAATATTTCGTTTTCAGATGTTTCCTTTGCATATAACTCTAAAGAATTTGTCTTAGATAATCTAAATTTTGAAATCAGTCAAAATGAAACTGTTGCTATTGTTGGGAAATCTGGCTCAGGGAAATCAACAATTGCTAATTTGATTTCAAGATTTTATTCTGATTACTCAGGAAAAATCTGTATTGATGATATCAGCATATTAGATTATCAATTATCTCATCTCAGAAAATCTATTTCGATCGTAAATCAATCACCAACTTTGTTTAATGACACCATTGAAAAAAATATTGCCTATGGTGACAGTAAGATTAATGAAGCTAAATTAAAAGAAGCAGCGGAAATCTCTGGCTGTAATGAATTTATTTCACGGCTTCCTGAAGGTTTTAAATCGGAAATAGGTGATGACGGCGTCTTGCTGTCTGGCGGTCAGCGACAAAGAATCGCTATAGCTAGAGCTTTTTACAAAGATTCACCAATCATTATTTTAGATGAAGCAACTTCAGCGCTAGATAATGAATCTGAATTAATTGTTCAAGAGGCAATAGAGCAATTAATTAATAATAGGACAACCATTGTAATTGCTCATAGACTTTCTACTATTGAAAATGCTGATAAAATTTTAGTTTTAGACAATGGTTCAGTTGCAGAGTCAGGCACTCATGATGAATTATTAAGCCAAGAAGGCATCTACAAGAGTTTATATCAAAATAAATTTAGTGATTCTAGCGATCAAAAAAAATCATCAAAAAAACCTGTCGGTCAAGAATATTTCCCAACCTTTACCGAGGAGCCAACCCAACAAGGCTATCTCATTGATGCTTGGTATAACAAAAGCTTTTGGTTATATATCTTGGTCCCTTTAACTTTTTTATTTACTTCTTTGGTTAAGTTGCGAAGGAATTCATATTTAAAAAACCCTAAAAAAGTTTGGAACTCTCCCAAACCCATAGTTGTTGTTGGAAATATTTCAATGGGCGGAACTGGCAAAACACCTTTAGTAAAATTTATTGCAAACGAGCTAGCTAAACGTGGATTTAAACCGGGGTTAGTAAGTAGGGGATATGGTGGCAAATATTCAGGCACACTTGAAGTTAACTCTGAAACTACCTATAAACAAACAGGTGACGAGGCCCAAATTTTAGCTAAATTAAATATCCCATTTTTTATTGATAAAAATAGATCAAGAGCAGCAAAAAAACTTCAAGAAAAACATGATGTTGATGTCATTATTTCAGATGATGGATTGCAGCATTACGCAATGGGCAGAGATATTGAAATTGCTGTAATTGATGGTGCAAGGAGACTGGGGAATGGCTTAGCATTTCCTGCAGGCCCTCTAAGAGAGCCTAAATCAAGATTGTCCGAGGTTGATTTTATAGTAAATAACGGAGGACCTACTGAAGGGGATGAAATTTTAATGACTTTAAGTCCAGCCAAATTTATTCATTTAAATTCTGGCAAAGAATACTCTATTGATAAGTGGCCCATGCATAATCAGGTTCATGCAATAGCGGGAGTTGGTAATCCTAATAGGTTTTTTGATTTACTGCTTAGACTGGGCTTTGAGTTTGATAAAAATCCATTTCCAGATCATCACAAATACAACAAAAGAGATTTATATTACCTTGACCATCTACCAATACTGATGACAGAAAAAGATGCTGCTAAATGCAAGCATTTTAAAAATTCAAAGATTTGGTATCTCAGTATTGAATCTAAGATAGAGTCCCAGTTTATAGATCGACTTGAGGAGAAACTAAATGATAGATAAAGATATTTTAAATATTATGGGATGCATTAGATGTAAATCAAAGTTGATTGATAAAGAGGATCATCTTGAATGCGATCAATGCAACATCGGCTATCCCATTGAGGATGATATACCTAGGATGGTAGAAGATAGAATTTTTTCTCTAAATGACTAATTCTTTTGTAATTATTGTTCCAGCAAGAGCTGCTTCATCTCGTCTCCCCAATAAACCCATGGCTATGATTAATGGCCGTACTGTTATATCTCGAGTTATAGATTTAGCTAATACCTCCAATGCTAGCAATATATATATTGCAACTGATAGTGTTGAAATTAAAGATCATTGTGAGTCTTGTGGCGCAAATGTTGTGATGACTTCATCAGACCATATTTCTGGCATGGATAGAATTGCTGAAGCTGCTAAGAAACTTGATTTACCTGATGATGTTCCAATTATTAATCTTCAAGGTGATGAGCCATTTATGCCTGTTCAAATTATAAATCAGTTACCTATGTTGCTAAGTATAGATACGCCAATATCAACTGCATGCATTAAATTCTCAAACGAAATGGATTTTAATAGCTCGCATGAAGTGAAAGTTGTCAGATCTCTTTCCAAAAGAGCCATGTATTTTTCCCGTGCTGTGATACCTAACTCATTTACCGCAGAGTATAAAAATTACCTGAAGCATCTGGGTATCTACGCTTATACAAATGATACTTTGCAAGCTTTAAGTAAATTAAAACCAACCGCGAATGAGGAATTGGAGAAACTAGAGCAATTAAGGTTTTTAGATAATGGTTTTAATATTATTGTTGAAGATTTTGAATATGAAGCGCCAATAGGCATAGACACTCCTGAAGATTTAGAGGCTGCGAAAATCTTTGCTAAGCAGAACGATTAATTATGATGATATCTAACTCTTTTGATCTCAAAGCAAAAGCAAAAAACTATATATACATAAATTCCTTGGATGACTTATCTATGCTCGATGAAGTTAATCAAGATGAAATTTTGATACTTGGTGCAGGCACCAATGTGATTTTAAGTGACTACTATGATGGAACTGTTATTTCAGTTCAATTAAAGGAAATAGAGATAAATGGTAATTGTATTGCTGTTGGGGCAGGGCTTAACTGGGCTGATTTAATTGAACATTGCCTGATAAATGAGCTGTATGGCATAGAAAATCTGACACATATACCAGGGTCTGTTGGCGCAGCACCTGTTCAAAATATTGGGGCCTATGGTGTTGAAATAAGTTCATTCATTAGAAGCATTGAATGTTTTAATTTAAGCACAAGAAGAGTTGAAACGTTGAATAATGATCAATGTGAATTTTCATATCGTCATTCAATATTTAAATTAAAAAATTATATTATTTTGAAAGTTAACTTCATATTTAATAAATCTTTTGAACCTAACTTAAGCTACCCAGCATTAAGTGATTTTCTCAAAGATAACTCGATTGATAGCTCCTCTATAACTCCAAGAGTGCTTTCTGAATCCATAAAAGATATTAGGAACTCTAAATTGCCTGATCCGAAGCTAATGCCTAATGTAGGAAGTATCTTTAAAAATCCCATTTTAAGAACTAATGATTTTGATCGTACTTTTTTAGATGGTCATCGTTGGGATCAGGTAGACGGATTTACAAAGTTCAGCGCAGCAAGACTTATTGAGCTAATCAAACCTGAATTAATAATTCCTAATACTTTGGGTTTCTATGCTAACCACTCCCTCGTGCTTATCAATAATGGCGGCGCATCATTTGATGAAGTAATAAATCTCCTCAATCAAATACAATCAAAAATATATGAGCAATTTAAAATACAGTTAGTAATTGAACCTGAGATAATAGGTTCATGATGTTTGTTTCAGCTGCCATTGCTCATTTGTTAGCTGTTATGTCGCCTGGTCCAGATACTGCCATTATCTTTCAACAATCATTTGTTGGAGGTCGGGCCCAGGGCATACTTACCGCTCTAGGCATTGGCTCTGGAATATTTATACATTGTTTTTTTGCTATTTCCGGTATTTCATTAATAATTTATAGCTCTGAAGAGGCTAAATTTTTTATCAAATTTTTAGGAGCCTTATATTTACTCTATCTTGGAATTGGTTTTTTTGTTTCAAAAAAATCATCTAAATCTGACGAGGCAAAGGTCCTATTCAAAAATCCATTTGTAATTGGTTTGGTAACAAATTTGTTAAATGTAAAAGCATTTCTATTTACAGTTTCTCTATTCTCTTTTATAAATCTTAGCTCTAATTCATTAATGTCGATAATTTACTTGTTATATTTCCCAATAGTGACCGCTGCTTGGTTTTCCTTTGTGAGCTATGCATTAACTCATAATTCAATGGGTGATATCTTTAATAAGCATTCTGATAATATTCAATTTATCTCATCAGCATTTATTGCTGGATTGGGCTTAATAATTTTACTGCAAACCTTATATGGACTTCGCTGATCTTTTGCACTCTGTGAATTCAATTGAGGAGAAGTATCCTCCTGTGCATCTTTGGAATCCTGATTTATGTGAGGGGGTGGAGATGAAAATTGATAGGGAAGGTAATTGGTTTTATCAAGGTTCAATTATTGGAAGAGACAAATTAAAAATTCTATTTTCTAGAATTTTAAAATTTGAGAATAACAGATATTTTTTAGTCACTCCTGTAGAAAAAGTACCTGTAACAGTAGATTTAGCTCCATACATGATAGTTGATTATGAGGTTGATTCAGACCAAAAGAATATTATTTTAAAAACAAATCTGGATTTATCTATACCCTTAGATCAAGACCACAAGCTAGAAGTTAAAAAAATAGGTGGTGAATATATTCCATTTGTTCACGTGAGAAATAATATCGAAGGATTTATCTCTCGTTCTGTTTATTATTCGTTAATAGAAATAGCCCTTAAACAAGATAATGTTTTTGAAGGCCAGCTATCACTTACAAGTTTTGATTGCGTGTTTGAACTAGGCAATATAAGTGATTAGTTTAACCCTTCTTCGATCCATTGATTAATATATTTTTCTAGTATATCTAGGGGTAGAGCGCCTCTTTTCAGCACTTCGTGATGAAAGTCTTTGATATCAAAGCTATCACCTAGTTCAGATTCTGCTTTAGCTCTTAGTTCAAGTATTTTCAGTTGACCAATTTTGTATGCGAGGGCTTGTCCAGGCCAATTTATATACCTGTCGACCTCATTCATTACATCTTGTTTTGTTTTTGCAGAATTATCCAAAAAGTAATTTATTGCATCTTGTCTGCTCCAATCAAAGTAGTGCATTCCAGTATCTACAACCAGTCTTATTGCTCGCCACATGTCATAGGTCAGTTGACCAAATCTAGAATAAGGATCTTTATACAAGCCTAAATCATAACCAAGTCTTTCGCTATAAAGCCCCCAACCTTCAACAAATGCAGTAATGCCTCCATACTTTCTAAAATTAGGTAAATCTAATTCCATTGCGAGGGCTATTTGCAAATGATGGCCAGGCATTGCTTCATGAACGCTAAGCACTTCTATTTCATATTTTGGTCTAACTTCGGGTCGATATAAATTTACATAGTAATATCCAGCTCGAGAACCATCTGCGGCAGGTCGTTGATAGTATGCTGTTGTCGTATCAGGCGCACTTTCCATAGGAATGGGCTTTAGTCCATAGGGCATAGATGGGAGCACTTTAAAGAGTTTTACTAGCTCTGGATCAATTCTCTTTGAAGTTGCAAGATATGACTCAAAAAGTTCTTCAGGTGTTTCATAGTAGAATTTAGGATTGGTGCGTAAATTATCTAGGAAGGATTTAAACGTTCCCTCCCATTTAACCTCTTTAATTATGGCATCCATTTCATTTCTTATTCTGGCAACTTCAGCTAAACCTATTTCATGAATTTCTTTTGGAGTCAGGTTTGTGGTTGTAAATTTTCTTGCTAAGAATTCATAATATTCTTTGCCGTTCTTAATTTCTTTAATGCCGATGGATTTTCTGCAGGCTGGAAGGTAATCATCTTTAAAAAATCTATGGAGTTTTAAATAAGCAGGAATAACCTTTGACTTTATAACATCAAGAGCTTTTTGCTGAATTTCTTGAACCTCATCACCATCCAATGATCTATCCATCTCAAGAAAGGCTCTGTAAAAAGGACTATCTTTTGGTTCTACAAAGGCTTGCAGCTCAATTTGTTTATAAACTTTTTGCATGAGAAATCGTGGAGGAACAATTTCTTCTGCAATACCTATTTTTGCTTTTTCAATTGCTGCATCTACTAATACATCTATCTTTGAAATTCTCTCTATCCAATCTAAGTAGTGTTGTTTATTTCTGAGGGGTACTATGCTGGTAGTTTCGTGTTGAAGCTGTATACCACCTCTGTGGCTAAATGGAATTAAAAAGGTCTTGTATGCATGAGATTCTATTGAATTTTCATACTGCTGCTTGAACAATAGGTAATTTACCTTATTTTCCTCAGTGAAGTCACTGATATCCAATTCATCCAATTGATTAAGAACAGCTAACTGATCTTGATGATCTGAGTAAATTTTTTCAACTGAAGTATCAGACCATTTCGTATTTTGACTGAGATCACCCATGCTTGAGGCATAAACAGGATTATCATTAACTATTTTGGACCACTCTGAATCTAACAAGGACTCAAACTTAATTTGCGAAGACTCAGATGAGCAACTTGCAACAAAAATTAGTATAGCAATTAGTTTAATATTGTTCATTACATATTTGGGTAATTCGGGCCGCCAGTTCCCTCAGGTGTGACCCAGGTAATATTCTGTGCAGGATCTTTAATATCGCACGTTTTGCAATGCACACAGTTTTGACCATTGATAACAAATTCTGAGCCTGAATCTTTTTCAACAACCTCATATACCCCAGCTGGGCAATATCTTTGAGCCGGCTCTGCATACATTGGAAGATTTTGAAGGATAGGAATGGATGAATCCTTCAATGTTAGATGGCAGGGCTGGTCTTCTTCATGATAGGTGTTAGACAAGAAAACACTGCTCAATTTATCAAAGCTAATTTTTCCATCTGGTTTTGGATATTCAATAACTGGCATATCGGCTGCAGGTTTTAAGCAAGCATAATCTGGGGTTGTGTGATGAAGAGTAAAAGGTAAATTGCCTCTAAAAATAAGTTGATCGATAGCATTAAAAGCAGCTCCTATTAGCGCACCAAATTTATGAAACATTGGACCAAAATTTCTAGATTTATGAAGTTCTGCATGTATCCAGCTCCCTGCAATCATTTCATCAAATTGCAAGGTACCTTCAGAATCAATGTTATTAAAGATTGCTTCTGCGGCAAGCATTCCTGATTTCATTGCAGTATGAGAGCCTTTAATTTTTGAGAAGTTAAGTGTTCCTGCATTATCTCCTACCAATAATCCGCCAGGGAATTCCATGCTAGGAAGAGACTGAATACCGCCTTTAATCAAAGCTCTTGCTCCATAGGTCAGTCTTTCACCGCCTTCTAAGTATGGCTTAATTGATGGGTGTGTTTTCCATGTTTGAAACTCATCAAAAGGACTTAAATGGGGGTTTTCATAATCGAGAGGAACAACATAGCCTAGGTAGACTTCATTATTATCAGCATGGTAGAGATAGGATCCAGCAGGAGTATTTTTTGCGCTAGGCCATCCGTTAGTATGTATAACCAATCCTTCTTCATGAACCTCATCTTTAATTTTCCAGACCTCTTTAAAACCAATACCATAGTGCTGAGGATCTTTATCCTTGTCCAATTCATATTTAGCTATAAGCTGCTTCCCTAGATGACCCCGACATCCTTCTCCAAAGATAGTGTATTTAGCTTTGATATCAATACCAGCTTCAAATCCAGGCTTTTGCTCACCATCTTGGCCAACTCCCATATCGCCAGTTCGAACGCCAACGACTTTATCATTTTCATACAGAATCTCACTTGCTGGGAATCCAGGAAAGATCTCTATACCCATTTCTTCAGCTTGGGTAGCGAGCCAGCGACAAAGATTTCCTAAACTTGTCACGTAGTTACCATGGTTATTCATAGGAGGCATGACAAAAGAGGGGATAGATATTCCAAATTTTTTAAAGAGAAACATTAATTTATCTTTTTTAACTGGAACATTTAGCGGGCAGTTTTTTTCTTTCCAATCCGGAATTAATTCATTTAGAGCAGTTGGTTGAAAAACATTACCAGAAAGAATATGGGCTCCAATTTCTGAGCCTTTTTCAAGCAAGCATATTTCGAGTGGTTTATTGTGTTCTTTTGAGAGTTGAGCAAGTCTAATTGCGGCGCTTAACCCTGAAGGACCGCCTCCAACTATAACAACATCGTATTCCATTACTTCTCTTTCCATGAGCCAGCTCCCTCTTTTTTTAGTGGTAAAAAAACATTACAATTATATCCCTTACATAACTATCGAACGAATATTATTATATTAAAAATTGATAAATAATTATAACGAAATATAATAGTTTCAAAATTAACGAGCCCTATATATGAAAATAGTAGTACCCATTAAACGTGTTGTTGATTATAACGTTAAAGTTAGACCGCTTGGAGATCAATCAGACGTTGATCTTAATAATGTTAAAATGGCAATGAACCCCTTTTGTGAAATTGCCATCGAAGAAGCTGTTAGACTAAAAGAGGCTGGGACTGCATCAGAAGTTGTTGCAGTAACAGTTGGTAAATCAGACTCGCAGGAGCAGCTCAGAACTGCTTTAGCATTAGGTGCGGATAGAGCAATATTAGTCGAAACAGATTCATTGCTTGAACCTCTAGCAATTGCCAAAGCATTATCAAAAGTTATTGAGGCTGAATCACCCCAGCTTGTAATACTTGGTAAGCAAGCTATTGATGGAGATAACAATCAGACAGGTCAGATGCTTGCAGCTCTATTAAATTATGGTCAAGCGACTTTTGCTTCAGAAATTTCCATTGATGGAGACTCAGCTTCCGTTACTCGTGAAATTGATGGTGGTCTTCAAACTATTAAAGTTTCACTTCCAGCCATTATTACTACTGATCTAAGATTGAACGAACCCCGTTACGCATCATTGCCTAATATCATGAAGGCAAAGAAAAAAGAATTAGATGTTCAACCTATTGATGCTATGGGCATTGATACAGCACCTCGTATGGAATTGCTTTCAGTTGAATTACCAGCCGCAAGACAAGAAGGTATTAAGGTTGAATCAGTTGAAGAATTAGTTGGCAAATTAAAAAATGAAGCAAAGGTGATTTCATGAGTACATTAGTTATAGCAGAGCACGATAATTCGAATCTTAAGCCAGCAACACTTAACACTGTAGCAGCGGCAAATGTAATTGGTGGTGCAGTCCACATACTGGTAGCAGGCAGTTCTTGTCAATCTGTGGCTGATGAAGCTGCAGCTGTTGAGGGCATCGAAAAAGTTATCTTAGTCGATGACTCTGCCTACGAAAATCAATTAGCCGAGAGCACAGCAAATTTAATTAAATCAATTTCAGCTGATTATTCTCATATTCTCGCTCCAGCCACAACTTTCGGTAAGAATGTTTTACCAAGACTTAGTGCATTGCTTGATGTTCAGCAAATTTCTGAAATTACTGAAGTTGTATCAGAGGATACTTTTAAACGTCCAATTTATGCTGGTAGTTGCATAGCGACAGTTAAATCTAGCGATGCAATAAAAGTTATCACTGTCAGAGCTACTGCTTTTGATCCTGTCAATGCTAGCGGTGGATCTGCATCTGTAGAACCAATTTCAGCTGATGGAATATCTGATTTATCTTCATTCGTAAATGAAGAGATAGCTCAAAGCGATAGACCTGAGCTTACCGCTGCAAGTATTGTAATTTCAGGTGGTCGAGGCATGCAATCAGGTGACAATTTCCATCTCTTGGAAACTATTGCTGACAAACTTGGAGCTGCAGTTGGAGCCTCAAGAGCAGCTGTAGATGCAGGATTTGTTCCAAATGATTATCAGGTTGGTCAAACAGGTAAAATTGTTGCTCCTGATTTATATATAGCAGTTGGAATTAGTGGAGCAATTCAGCATTTAGCAGGAATGAAGGACTCAAAAGTAATCGTTGCAATAAACAAAGATGAGGATGCCCCTATATTTCAGGTAGCCGATTACGGCCTAGTTGCTGATTTATTTAACGCCTTGCCTGAGTTAGCTGAACAGCTGTAACTTATTGATTTGTAGTTATATTTATGCCCAGTCTGTCAATATTTTGACTGGCTGAGCCATTAATAAGCTCACATTCTTTAGCCAGCAAACAGTATCTCCATAGAACATAATCTTTATCTACGCCCATTCCCCCATGAAGGTGTTGAGCTGAGTAACTAATTTTATGACATGCATTACCAGCCCAAATCTTAGATATCAAGGCATCATTTTCACAATCAAGACTGGTATTTAAATTTATAGATGCTTGCTGATTAACAAGTCTTAAGCATTCAAGCTCTATAAAACAATCTGCAGCTCTATGCGATACAGCCTGGAATGTCCCGATTACTCTTCCAAATTGTTCTCTCTCAGATGTATATCCCGCTACTAATGATGTCATCTTTTCAGTAATACCTAGTGCAATATAACTTCTCATTACCATGTTTATTTGAATGAGGTACCTCAAAGCCTCTAAACCCCGTCCTTGTTCATGAATAATAGATCTTCTACTTATTCTCACTGAATCTAGCTCTACTTTAAAAAGAGGAGAATTGGCAGTGCTAGATAACTCTGTTAATTTAACTTTATCTGATTCAACTAGAACCAATAAAACACCTTCACTTGAATTAGCTGAAATAAGAATACTTTTAGCCATTGATGATATTTCAGATAAATATTTAGTTCCTGAAATTATCAGCTGATCATTTTCTATTTTAGCTGTAGTCATTGGATTTTCAGGATCTTGGTTGAAGGGTTCTAAAATTGCTGAGGTGTAGATTTCACCCGCAATGATTGAGCTCAGTATTTCTTTACAAGATTCTTCATTACCAAATTTCTGAATTGTTTGAGCCACATCTACCAAGCAACCGCTTAAACTCAATGGCGCAGCATGGTATCCAAGCCGCTCAAATAATATACCTAGATCATAGAGATCTTCACCACTGCCTCCGTATTTTTCATTTAGACCCAATCCTAAAAAACCATTAGCAGACAATAGAGACAGTAAACTTTCATCATGTTTGAAGTTTGCATCATATTCTTTTAAGAGTTCTTGCGAGCAATGCTCGCTGAGAATCTTATTCAATGAATCCCTGATTTCAGTTTGATGTGATTGCTCAGAAAAATCCATTAGCGTGTCCTTGGCATTAACAACCCAGCCATTGCAATAATATCTCTCTGGACTTCATTGGTTCCACCACCAAAGGTTAGAATTGAAGCAGTTCTGTACATACGTTCAAGTCTCGCATTTAAGATCGTTAAATCAGAATCATTTTTTAGAATGCTGAGCTCACCCATAACTTCCATTAAAAGCCTGTAGGCTTCAATAAAAAATTCAGATCCATAGACCTTTGCAACAGATGCCTCAGCCATATTTAATTGGTCTGATTCCATAATCCATGTTTGTTTCCAGCAAATCAGTTTAAGAGCTTCAATGCCTGAGTGAACATGAGCAAAATTATGTTTAACCCATGAGAGGTCGCTTAAATATTGATTGTTATCAATTTTCGTAGATTGAGCAGTTTTTAAGACATCCTTGTACAGCTGCTCTACAGGCCCATGATTTACAAGCGCCAACCGTTCTAAGTTAAGCTGGCTTGTGATCAAGGACCAACCTTGATTAAGTTCTCCAACAAGGTGAGATTCAGGCACAAGAATATTGTCATAAAATGTTGCATTGGTTCTGACGTCTCCCAAGGTATTTATTGCTGACATTGAAAATCCAGGATCATCCGTCGGAACAATGAACATTGAGATACCTTTATGATTTTTTGCTTCAAAATCAGTCCTTGTTGCTAACCAAATATAGTCAGAGAAATTAGCTAAACTTGTCCACATCTTCTGACCATTGATCAGGTATCCATCTGTTTGTTTAATAACTTTGGTTTGCAATGATGCTAGGTCTGTACCTGAATTTGGTTCTGAGTAACCAATACCAAAAATTAGCTCGCCTTTAAGAATCTTGGTTGCAATTTCTTCCTTTGCCCATTCAGAGCCATGTTCTGCAATCATAGGGCCAACAGATTCAGTTGTTAAAAAGGGGAAGGGGAAGCCAGTTCTCATAACTGTTTCTACAAAGATGTATTGTTCAATTGGACTAAGCTCTTTGCCTCCAAATTCTTTTTTCCAGCTTAAGCCTATCCACCCATCAGAACCCATGGTTTTCATAGCCTTTTTAAATTCAGGTCCACCACCCTCGAAATATTCTGGTTGACTTAATTCTGCTTTAAGAGTTGGTGTAATTAAGCTTTCAAAATATTCTTGAAGTTCATTTTGAAGTTTTAATTGTTTTTGGCTTAATTGAATTAACATTTAGATCTTAGTATCTCATCTTCATTTCTCAAGGCAATATCTTAGTGTATTATTTAGCTATGGCTAGCTATTCCCGAACAATGGACTTTCTTCACAAGAAGCTCTTACAAGCAAGGACAAAGGATCAAGAAGATAAAATAGTTGATTGGATGCTTGCCGAAGCAAAGTTAAAGCAGACTGTGGAAAAGAATACTCAAAAGATCAATTCAAACATCAAACACTCAAGTAATAAAGTATAGAATTTTTTTATTTTAGAAATGCAATAACTTCTAAGTGTTGTGTATTGGCAAACTGATCAAAGATACCAATTGATACAATTTCTCTATCAAGTTTAACTATATCTCTTAAAAATGATTCTGGATTACATGAAATATAAATCATATTTTTAAATTGTTTTGATAGAGTAATTGTCTCATCGCTTAATCCAGCTCGAGGTGGATCTACTAAAATATGACTGAATTCATAGGACTGGATATCTATATTTTCCAATCTTCTAAATGACCGTTCATTAGCAAGTGCAGATGCAGTTTCATTGTCTGAGAGTCTTGCAGTTTCAATATTAGAAAGGTTATTTAATTTTATGGATTCTTTAAGCAATCTAATTGAATGTCTATTGTTTTCTGTAGCAAAAACTTTATTAAATTTTGACGCCAATGGAAGAGTGAACCCACCACAGCCACAATATAGTTCCAATAAATCTCTAGGATCCTCCAATTGCTTGGAAATGAATGAGATCATTAAAGAGTAAAGATAAAAATTAGGCTGAAAAAAAACTAAATCATTTTGTAAGATCTTAAAACTAGAGTTAGCGTCATTGTTGATCACTTCTAGATCTTCTTTATCAACTAATACTTTTTGTTTTTTACTTCTTCCAATCAAAGATAGATTTTTAAAATTATTTTGAATATCTTTTGCAGCTAAAATCCAGTCTTCCTGGAGTGGTTTATGGTAAATCAGTGTGGCTAAAACATGTGTTCCTGATGTTCTAAAATTAATTTGAAATAATTTTTTGAGTATTAGTTTTGATTTATTAATTTGAATCAGTAAATCAGGCATTATTTCCTGAATACTTGGATGGGGGATTGATGATTTATCCATGTATATTTTCTGCTCACTTTCCATCATTGTGTAGGAGTTTTTACTGAAACCGAACTCAGCTCTTGCTCTGTACCCAGTTGCAGATGAAAGAAAAATTTGTGGCTTAATTTCAGCGTGCTTCTCTAGTTCGCAGCAGAATTTAGACAACTTATTCATATCAAATTAATTGCGAGTATAATAAAAGATATAAAAACTGCATTTAAGGTTAGAAATAAAAAAATAAATTTAGGAATGCTGAAACTGTTGAGATCATCTTCAAGATCTTTGGACGAACGCACGCCCATTAATGAAGCCAATATTCTTTTAAACCACATATTATGACAAGCAAGATTATCACAATAACAAATACTGCCGAAGATTATTTAGCAAAGTTGATTGAAGATAAAAATGAGCCTGGAACTGCTGTAAGAGTTTTTATCTCGGATCCAGGCACTCCAAATGCAGAAACTTGCTTAGCTTATTGCAAGCCCGATGAATTAGTCCCGTCAGATACCTTAATCTCTTTGCCTAAATTGTCCGTATATGTCGAAGAAAGAAGTATTCCTTTTCTAGTAGATGCTGAAGTAAACTATGATGTCGATAACTTTGGCGGCCAACTTACGATTAAGGCTCCAAACGCAAGATTACCCAACATATCACCCGATAGCCCTTTAGAGGATAGGGTTAATTATGTAATTTATAACGAAATCAATCCTATGCTTGAATCGCATGGTGGTGTGGTAAGTCTGATGGAAATAACAGACGATATGTATGCCATTCTTCAATTTGGAGGAGGGTGTCAGGGTTGTGGAATGGTTGACGTGACATTGAAAGATGGCATAGAAAAAACTCTCTTAGAAAAACTGCCAGAACTGGCTGGTGTTAAGGATATGACAGACCATAGCCTAGATGAAAATGCTTATTATAAGGATGAATCGTAAACTGAAATAATGACGCCTATCTTTGGGTGGTCAAAATAGTGAGTTTCATTTTTAAAAATTCTTCTTTCTTCATTCAGTAAATATTTTACTTCACCGAGTTTTATAACTTCAGAAAAATCTACACTAGCCTCAGCTATTTGAGGCTCAATTTTAAATATTTCATCTGAATTCATTATTTCAGAACTTATCTCGATTTCGTGTTTTGCAACATTGTCTGGAATGGATCTTTTTAGGGCATCAAATCGTATTTCTTTGATCAACTCTTGATTATTTTCAGTCTTCAAATTGCCTTCAAGGTAAGCAATCACATCAAGATGCAAATACCTACTTTGGTAAAGCTTAATTAAAAATCCATTATTGCCAAACATTTCATACACAAAAGGAGAGCTATCCTCACTCAAGGCGGGTTGGAGCCAAGATGCTTTATGCAGCATTCGATATTCTTTTCTTCGATCAAGGCGTCGATAAATGTTATTGAGCTGATTAAGGTTTTGCTGTTTCTCATACCATTTGCTTTCATCTATTTTCTTTGATGATAGCGGGGGATCAGAGTCTTCCTTTCTTTGCTCATCAATCATTTGATCGATTGTTTGCTGATCTACTACAAAGCCAGGATGATCGTGGTTAAAAGATTGAGAAATCATTTTTTCATTAACAACAATTTTAGGTTTTTCTAGTAATGCTATAGTTTGAAAGTTTATTAGATTTAAATTTTTTGGCTCAAGCTTCTCATTACCAATGATTTCAAGCTGCTCAAAAACAATCACCTCGATCATGTATTCTTCATCATTCTCGCAGTAAGCAAAAGAGCTCAAGCTATAAATAAATAGAGTTGCAATAAATTTAAATGAGTTCATTCAGGAGCCCAGCAACAGCGATTCTTTTATTATTTGTTTCAGAAACATCAAGTGTTATTTTATTTTCTTTATCAAGTTTTATCTTAGCCGATCCAGTTTGAATCAATCCAATTAATTTTTTATAAACTTGATCAGTTAAGTTATCATTAAATGTAATCATTGCATTTTCTAGATTCGAAAATATTTTTTTAATACCAACCTTATTTGCAAGTATCCTCAGTTTTGAACTTTCAATTAGATTTAATAAATCTTCATTGGGTTTACCGCATCGATCTTTGAGTGCTTCAAGTATATTATCAATTTCTGCATCGCTTGAAGCATCATTCAAAGATCTATAAATTTTTAATCTTTCATTTGCAACCGGCAAATAGGAATCAGTAATTAAGGCTCGATCATTAAAGTTAATTTCAGTGTCTGATATCTTTTCTTGTTGATGACCCTTGAGATCATTGACTGCATTTTTTAGCATTGAGAGATACATGCTGAGGCCAATAGCCTCTATATGACCGCTTTGTTTAACACCCAGAAAATCTCCAGCACCTCTAATTTCTAAATCCTCTTGAGCAATAAAGTAGCCAGATCCAAGATCTGAATATTTAACCAATGAATCTAGTTTTGCTTTAGGTGCTTTTTTAAGGTCTGGGGTTGGAATTAATAAATAACAATATGCTTGTCGCATTGATCTTCCAACTCGACCTCTCAATTGATGTAACTGTGATAGACCAAAATTATGCGCATCAATAACAATTATTGTATTTGCATTCGGGATATCTAATCCCATTTCAACTATTGTCGTGCAAATAAGAATATCTATTGAATTGGAATTAAAGCCATTCATTGTATTTGTAATGACTTTTTTAGATAATTTTCCATGAGCAACATCAATATTTGCGTTTGGTACCAAATTTTGAATTTGAGTTTTTAAACCTTCCATTTTTGATATATCGTTTTGTACCAAAAACACCTGTCCGCCTCGGGCAAGCTCTCTATCAATTGCATTCTTAATAATTTGCTGATTTTGTGTATTTAAAAAAGTTTTTACACTTAGTCTTTCTAGGGGAGGTGTGTATAAATATGAGAAGTCTTTTAGCCCCGAATATACAAGATTTAATGTTCTGGGTATTGGTGTAGCCGACATATATAAAATATGCGTTGTTGACTGTCTTGATTTAATAATTTCTTTTTGTTTTGTTCCAAAACGATGCTCTTCATCAATTATCAACAGGCCAAGATTTTCAAGAGATATATCATGATTTAACAATGCATGAGTACCAATTAAAATATCTATTTTTCCATGTTTAAAATCATCGTATATTTTTAATTTATTTTTTGAAGAGGTATGCCTTGTTAAAAGCTCTATATTTACAGGGAAATTAACAAACCTTTTTGTGAAGCTTTCTAAATGTTGTTTGGCTAAAACAGTGCTAGGTGCAAGAACCATTACTTGTTTTTTTGCATGTACTGCAACAAATGCACCCCTCATTGCAACTTCAGTTTTTCCAAAACCAACATCTCCACATATAACTCTATTCATAGGCTTAATTAGAGCCATATCTTTTAAAATATCCCTAATACAATTCACTTGATCTGATGTTAGAACATATGGAAAATCTTTATCAAATTCTTGATAAGACTTTTCTTCGCAGATTAACTGATGTGAAGTAGCTATTGAACGTCTAGATTCAATATCAAGTAACTCCGCCGCATGATCTCGAGCTTTAATTTTTGCTTTATCTTTTTTAATTTTCCATTTAGCAGAAGATAAAGAGTCAAGACGAATCCCATGAGTTTGTGATACTTGAAACTTAGAAACTAAATAGGCCTGTCTAATAGGAACATATAAAATTTCTTTTTCAAGGTATTCAATTTGAATATATTCTTCTTCGCTTGAATTAGTTTTCAAGATCGCTAAGCCTTTATAAATACCCACTCCATAATCAACATGTATAACAAGTTCATCATCATGAAATGGATTTTCAAACTTTTCTACAAGAGAATCTTGATTTGCTGTGGTAGGTTGAGGATTTAATATTTCTAAATTCATCACCTCATCTAAATTTAAGTGAACAAACTTTCCGTCTTTGCTGACAAATGAACGAACGGGTAAATGTATGCAACTAAAAATCCCACTCTGAAGAGTAAATGGAAGCGAGGCAATATTTGTTTTAAATTTCTTGTTGATTTGATCTAATTTAGTTTGCTCAGATGAGGTAATGAGAAGGCTATCAATTATTCCATTTGCCTGTTTGTCTAACAGTCTTTGTAGTTGGATATCTTTTTCTTTGGAACGGTCAATAATAATTTTTGGATCTGAAAAACTAAATTGATCAGCTGATTTCAAATATATTTGTAGATCTTCAATTTCAAAAATATAGTCCTTTGGTTTTAATATAGGCCTCGAAGAATCAATTGATTCTTCAAGATATCTTTCCTCAACAAAACCTTGATGAGAAGTTAATACTTGATCGATTTTGCTAGATTTAATAAGTTTAAATTCATTAAAGTAGTCCAGTAAATTAGAATCACCAGACTGAATAAGAGGGTTATATATCTCATATCCTTCAGGATATTTTCCTAAAGCTAAGCTTTGAAATATTTCACAATGTCTCTCATCATAACTTTCAAAATAATTTCTCCATGCATCTTTAAATTTACCAATTGATTCATCATCTAAACTAATCTCTGAGCCACTAAATAATTGGAACTCAGATAATTTGTTGATCATATTTTGTGTTAATGGATCAAACTCTCTTATTTCATCAATTTGATCTCCAAAAAAATCAACTCTTACTGGGTGAGGATGAAATCCTGAGAAAAAGTCAACAACACCTCCTCTGATGGTGTATTGATTTATTGCATCAACTTTATCTGTCCGTTCATAATTTAAAGCATCCAAACTTGTTGTTAAATCTTTGATTGTTAAAAAGTCATTGGTTTTAAAGTTTTTCCTGGCAACAAAAAATTTTTTTGATGGTAATTTTTCAAATAGATTTATACAACTGGTAACAATTATGCTGGTATTTGTTTTATCAGAATTTAAAAGCCTGATTCTTTCTTGAATGATTGAATCTGCGGTTGAAAACCTATCGTAAGGGAGTATTTCTCTTTCAGGATAATATCCAATTTCACTATCATCTAGAAATAGTTTTAGCTCATTCTTTATCAATCTAGCCTCTTTATCTGAATCACAAAGATATAAAATCTTATAATTCTGTGTTTTTATACATTCAGCTAGCTCAAATGCTATAGGTTCATGCTGTTTTTCTAACATATCGTGCAGTATAATTTGCGCCTAAAGAATAATCATAAAAACAGGAACACTAACATGGATATAAGTTTTTCAGAACAAGATCTTCAATTTCAAGAGGAAATAAGAGCTGGTTTAAATGGATCAGAATTTCCTGCGCATGTAAGGGAAAAACAGGAAAAGGGCACAGCTCTTTCAAAACAAGATATGATTGATTTTCATAAATTTATTCATAGCAAGGGTTGGATGGGATATAACTGGCCTGTTGAGTATGGAGGAACTGGCTGGTCTCCAGTGCAAATTTATTTATTTTTAAATGAACTTGCATTAGCTCAATGCCCAACAATATTGCCCTTTGGGTTAAGCATGGTTGGCCCAGTTATATACACATTTGGTAACCAAGAACAAAAAGATAGATTTTTACCAGATATTCTTGAGTTCAATACTTGGTGGTGTCAAGGATACTCTGAACCAGGTTCTGGCTCCGATCTAGCATCCCTAAAAACCAAGGCAGTTTTAGAGGGTAATCATTACGTTGTAAATGGATCTAAAACATGGACAACACTTGCTCAAAATGCAGATTGGATTTTTTGTTTAGTTAGAACAGAAACTACTCAGAAAAAACAAGAAGGCATCTCTTTTCTTTTAATTGATATGAATTCGCCAGGCATTGAGGTTAAACCAATTATTACAATTGATGGTGATCATGAAGTTAATTCTGTTTTCTTCACAGATGTTAAGGTTCCAGCCGATCAATTAATAGGTGAAGAGGGCAAAGGTTGGACTTATGCTAAATTTCTTTTAGCTCATGAAAGATTTGGAATTGCAGGCGTACCAGTAGTAAAGGTCCAGCTTGAAAAACTGAAAAATATTACTTCTGAATATAACGATGCAGATTTATCAAAAAAGATTGCTGAATTAGAAATTGATCTTGAGGCTTTAGAATTTACTGAATTGAGAACCTTGGCTGCAATTGCTGAGGGAGGTCATCCTGGAGCTGAGTCTTCTATCTTAAAAATTCGTGGGACTGAAATTCAACAAAGATTAACTGAACTTTTTGTCGAAGCTGCAGGTCAATACATTCTGCCATATGAAGGTCCAGATGGGTTTGATACAAACAGAACACCTGCTGGTCCAGATTATGCCAGCCCATCCGTTGCTCAATATCTAAACTATAGAAAAACATCTATATATGGTGGAAGTAATGAGATTCAAAAAAATATTATCGCTAAAGCTATATTGGGAGTATAAAAATGAATTTAAATTATTCTGATGAGCAGAACATGCTCCGTGAACAAGTGCTTAAATTTTGTGAAACCAACTATGATTTTATTGATAGGGAGAAAATATTAGATTCTGATTATGGTTATAGCGAGGACAATTGGAAACAATTTGCAGAGCTAGGCTGGCTAGCAGTTCCCTTTAAGGAGGATAACGGGGGTTTTAATTTTGGACCAATCGAACTCACTGTATTGTTTGAGGAATTTGGTAAAGCTTTGGTTGTGGAACCTTATTTAAGTTCGGTGGTAATGAGTGGCACTATTTTAGAAGGCTCAAACCACCCAGAAAAAAGTTCTATTATTGAAAAAATTATTTCGGGTGAGCACCAAGTATCAGTAGCTTATGCTGAACCCAATATTGGCTATAATTTTTTAGATTGTCATACAACAGTATCTAAGGATGCCAATGTTTATAGTCTTAATGGGTCTAAGTCGTTGGTACTGAATGGAGGAAATGCTGATCAATTTATAGTACTGGCTACTCATGACAATTCTCCTGCCTTGGTTCTTGTTGAAGCTGATGTTGAGGGTTTATCTATCCAAAGCTTTAAAACATTGGATGGACAAACATGTGGGGAACTAACCTTTGAAAATGTTGTGCTGAGTTTAGAATCAATTTTGGCAATAGGGGATGAGGCTGAATTATTGTTTAACAAAATGCTAGATATATCTATTTTGTGTATTAGTGCAGAAGCCGTAGGTGCAATGACAGCCTCATATATGAAAACAGTCCAATATACAAAAGAGCGTGAACAGTTTGCGCAGCCTATTAGCAATTTCCAAGTTTTACAACATCGTATGGTTGATATGTTTATTGAAACCGAGCTCACTAAATCTCTATTGATTAAGGCAACTCTTCAACTTGACTCAGATGATCCAGAGACTAGAAACACTATCTCAGCATTAAAAGTTCAAGTTGGAAAGGCTGGAAGATTGGTGGGTCAGCATGCGGTTCAATTACATGGTGGCATGGGCGTTAGTAATGAAATGTCTATTGGTCACTACCTAAAGAGATTTACAGCCATTGATTCTATGTTTGGCAATACTCAGCACCATATTAATAAATATAAAGCAAAATAATTAATGACTGATCTTACTAAAAATCCCGATTTACGTTCTCGAGAAAAAATCGATGATTACTTTGGTGATTGGAAGTGGAGAGAAGGTCTAGCAGAATTAATGGTCCCTATTGTAGGGAGACTTTATAGGCATGGAATTCATATTATGATTTATGGACAATCCCTTGTTAACAAATCTCCCATCGACATTATGCATGCACATAGATTTGTCAGGCAAATTGAGGAAAATGAGTTAAGTGAATTAGAAACATATCCTTTGCTTGAGAGACTTAGCAAAATGGATCTTCCGGATTGCGAAGTGGATATAGGTGAGCTTGCAATGAGATGTCCTTTTTTTGATGACCTATCAAATAATCCAGACTCAATAGATAATTTTTTGAAAGAGCAAATTAATGTTGATGGAATTTCCACCAAAAGACCTGAACAGCCTCAAGATATTGTTCTTTATGGCTTTGGCAGGATTGGAAGGTTGATGGCAAGAATGCTAGCTCAAACAACTGGTCCAGGAAATTATTTCCGTCTTAAAGGCGTAGTTGTTAGGAGGACTGGTGAAAATGATCTAATCAAACGTGCAAGTCTGCTAAGACGAGATTCCGTGCATGGAAGATTTGATGGAACGATAAGAGTTGATCTTGAAAATGAACTTTTAGTTATTAATGGCAATCCAGTAAAATTTATTTATGCAAATTCACCTTCGGATGTTAATTATTCAGATTTAAACATTAACTCTCCAATCGTGATTGATAATACTGGTATATGGCGTGATGAAGAGTCGTTGTCTCAGCACATAAGCTGTGGTGCATCAAAAGTGATTTTAACTGCTCCCGCAAAGGGTGATATCAGGAATATTGTCTTTGGCGTCAATGATTCAGCTTTGCAATCATCTGATCAGATTATTTCAGCTGCATCATGCACAACTAATGCCATAGTTCCAGTCCTTAAATTGATCAGCGATCATTACGGTATATCAAATGGTCATATTGAAACTGTTCACTCTTATACAAATGATCAAAATTTAATTGATAATTTTCATAAAGGAGATCGAAGAGGTCGAAGCGCGCCCTTGAACATGGTTATTACTACGACTGGTGCTGTAAAAGCTGTCTCTAAAGCTATTCCTGAACTAAAAGATAAGTTAACTGGCAATGCAATCAGAGTTCCAACTCCCAATGTAAGTTTAGCTGTTCTGGTTTTAAATTTAGAAAATGAAGTTGATAGGGATGCATTGAATGAGTTCTTGAAAAAATCTGCTTTTGCGAGTAAATATAGAGAAATCATTGGATACACTAACTCGCCAGAGGCTGTATCAACTGACTTTTATTCAAGCTCATATGCAACAATCATAGACTCTCAGGCGACTATAGCAGATGGCAAACAGGTAACTTTATATTGTTGGTATGACAATGAATATGGCTACACTAAGCAAGTACTAAATCTGACAAGAAAAGTAGCATCAATCGACCTTCAAAGATTTCCCAAAGCAATTGAAGATTCGGTATAGAAACAGCTGATATTTCCATTTATAATTCACCCATCTTTTGTTGAAGGGTACTGTGATTAAAACCAAAAAAGGCCTTAATTTACCAATCTCTGGAAATCCATCTTTGGATATGGATTCCTCTACTGCTATTAACTCTATTGCATTATTAGGAGCAGATTTTGTTGGTCTTAAACCAACGATGATGGTGGATGAAGGTGATACAGTACTTTCAGGTCAAAAATTATTTGAAAATAAAAAAAATCCTGGAACATATATCACAGCTCCTTCGTCTGGAATTGTTAAGTCAATTAACAGGGGTGAAAAAAGACGATTCTTATCACTTATCATTGAAACGGATGAGTCTCTTGATTCATTAAAATTCGATCTGAGTGATTATTCTAATCCAATTGACTTTTTAGTCGATACTGGGGCTTTGGCATATTTTCGTACCAGACCATACAACAGAATGCCTGTTCCAAGTGAATTGCCTTCAGCGATATTTGTTAATGCTTGCGATACAAATCCTCTCTCTGTTGATCCTCATGAATTAATCAAGTTTGACCAAGATCTCTTTAATAAAGGCCTTAAATTTATTCAATCTATCAATGATGAAATTAAAATTTTTTGTTCCTTTCAAAATGAAGATTTTGATAAATCTGTTGAAGCAGTAAGTTATAACCAATTCGAAGGTCCTCACCCAGCTGGTTTAGTTGGAACCCATATACATTTTCTTTATCCAGTTGGTCAAAATAGGTCGGTTTGGAGCGTCTCTTGGCAAGAAGTTATTTCATTAGGATATCTTCTTCAGCACAAAAATTTACGCTCAGATAAAAATGTATCTATTGGAGGGCCAAATGCTCATGATCCAAAAATATTAAAAGTGAAATATGGATCTAATTTATCAGAACTTACAGCAGGCAAAATCCTTGATAATTCCAGAGTGATATCTGGCTCTGTTTTGAATGGGCATACTGGTGAAAATGTAATGAATTATTTAGGCTCATTTGATAACCAGGTCTCCATTCTCCCAGATGAATCAAATGATATTCTGTTTAATTGGGCTATGCCTGGATCAAAACTACATTCAAAATTACCAGCCTTTATCTCAAGTTGGATTAAGCCTCAAAGCTTCACTTTTAATGTTGCAATGAATGGAGGTAATAGGGCGATTGTTCCAATATCCTCATATCAAGAAATTATGCCTTTAAATATTTTAATGACTCAGCTTTTAAAAAGTTTAGTTACTCTAGATATTGAGCTTGGGGAAAAATTAGGTGTTCTAGAATTAGCCCCTGAGGATGTTGCTTTAGCAAGTTACGTTTGTCCAAGTAAATACGATTATCAATCAATCCTTGATTCGAATTTAGAAAAAATGTACGAGGAATTCAAATGAAAGCTTGGCTTAGATCAATCAATGAAACTATTAAGCCAAAATTTATGCCTGGGGGAGCTCAAGCAAAATGGTTCCCAATTTATGATGCAATTGAGAATTTTATTTTCTCTTCGACGCACAAAACAACAAATCCTATTCATGTAAGAGATTCGATTGATATTCAAAGAATTATGGTAATTGTCTGGTTGGCAGCATTTCCAGCAATGTTTTTTGGAATGTATAATATTGGAAATCAAACCTTAGATTATTTGACATTAGTTGGTTCTGCTAATACAAATGATTGGCATCATGCTTTGATTAATTTAGTTGGCTACTCAAACGATAGTTTTCTAACAAAAATGTGGATCGGTGCCGTTTATTTTGTTCCAATCTACGCCGTAACATTTGCAGTAGGAATCCTTTGGGAGATTCTTTTTGCTGTAGTACGTAAACATGAAATTAATGAAGGTCTATTTGTTTCATCTATCTTATTTGCTTTAAGCTGTCCACCGGATCTACCTCTATGGCAGGCCGCAATGGGAATCACTTTTGGAATTGTAATTGGCAAAGAGGTATTTGGTGGAACTGGCAAAAACTTTCTAAATCCAGCTCTTACTGGAAGAGCATTTTTATATTTTGCATATCCGTCACAGTTATCCGGTGATAAAGTTTGGATAGCTGGTCTTTCTGATACAGGTATTACCCCAGAGGGTTTTAGTGGGGCAACACCACTTGGTTATGCAGCAGAAGGAGGTTTACAGGGTCTTAGTGATAATTTTTCTTGGTTTGATGCATTTATTGGAAATATACCAGGATCTGTCGGCGAGACGTCTGTTATAGCAATTGGAATTGCTATGCTTATCCTTTTAGGGACAGGCGTTGCCTCATATAGAATTATTTTAGGTACTTTTCTTGGAATGATTGTCATGTCATCGATTTTAAATATAGTTGGATCAGATACTAATCCTATGTTTCAAGTTCCTTGGTATTGGCATTTTGTGATTGGGAGTTTTGCGTTTGGTTTAGTTTTCATGGCAACAGAACCCGTCTCAGGCTCCGGTACAAATACAGGACGTTGGATATACGGTGCTCTGATAGGCGTAACTGTTATTTTGATTAGAGTAATTAACCCCGCTTTTCCAGAAGGGATGATGTTGGCTATTTTATTTGCTAATTTGTTTGCTCCGGTAATTGACCATATGGTTGTTTCTAATAATATAGCAAAACGTAAGAGGGCTCTTTCGTATGAATGATTCAATATTAAAAACGCTCACAGTTTCATTTTTAGTCTGTTTATTTTGCTCTTTGGTTGTTTCATATGCTGCTGTGAGTCTCAGAGATATGCAAAATCTTAATAAGCTTAATGACCAAAGAATTAAGATACTTAAAACTGCTGCAATTTATAATCCAGAAGAGTCTATTGAATCTCAGTTTTCTCGGCTAACTCCTAAATTTGTTGATTTTAGCAATGGAAAGCTTTTAGATGCTTATGGTGAATACGACCTTAATACATATGATCCAGTATATTTTTCTAAACAGCCCGAACATTCAACTCCAATACCTGTTTCCAAAGATATAGCAATCGTCAAAAATCGTGAAAATATTGGAAAAATATATCTACTTAAAGATTCCACTAACAACCTTGAAAAAATTATTTTACCTATAAGGGGATATGGTCTATGGGGAACTTTATTCGGCTACATTGCTATTGATAAAGATTTAAATACTATAAGGGGCCTTGAATTTTATTCTCATAAAGAAACGCCAGGCTTAGGTGCAGAGGTTGATAACCCAAAATGGAAGGCTTTATGGGATGGCAAAACGATTTACAAAAACAATACAGTTGAGATTGAGGTTATAAAAGGAAAAGTCGATTCTTCAAATCAAATGGCCTCTTATCAGGTAGATGGCCTCTCAGGCGCAACACTGACAAGTAGAGGGGTCACAAATATGTTGGTTTACTGGTTCGGTGAAAGTGGCTATAAAGAAACATTAAAAAATATTAATTATGACAGTTAAGCAATACAAACAAGTTCTTGCAAAACCACTGCTTGAAGAAAACCCAATCACATTGCAAATTCTTGGAATCTGTTCTGCATTGGCTGTAACAAGCAACCTTTCTGTAACTCTTGTTATGTGTGTTGCTCTTACGTTTGTTGTTTCATTTTCAAATTTATTTATTTCTATTATCAGAAATTACATTCCTAGCAGTGTAAGAATTATTGTCCAAATGACCATCATCGCATCTCTCGTTATAGTTGTGGATGAACTGCTAAAAGCTTACGACTATGAAACAAGCAAAAAACTATCAGTTTTTGTTGGTTTAATTATTACAAATTGCATTGTTATGGGCCGAGCTGAAGCTTTTGCTATGAAAGAAAAACCATTCCTCAGTTTTTTAGATGGATTAGGAAATGGTCTTGGATATAGCATCATTTTAATTGCAGTGGCTATTGTTAGGGAGTTATTTGGAACTGGTACTTTAATGGGTTATGAAATCTTACCATTGGTTTCTAATGGTGGATGGTATCCAGCGAATAATCTTTTATTACTCCCGCCCAGTTCATTCATCTTAATAGGCTTAATGATTTGGGGGATAAGAGCTTATAAAACAGATCAAATTGAACCAAATGAATATAAATTGTCTGGACATGCTTCAGCGCCAGATCTATCTAAAAGAGAATTAAATGTTTGAGCATTATCTTAATATATTTATAACAACTGTTTTTATTGAAAACATCGCTCTGTCTGTTTTTTTAGGCATGTGTACATTTATAGCTATTTCAAAAAAAATAGATGCAGCTTTTGGTCTCGGTATAGCGGTAATCGTTGTTTGCTTAATAACTGTTCCACTTAATAACCTTATTTATAATTCTATTTTAAAAGAAGGTGCTCTTGCTTGGGCGGGGTTACCAGATGCAAATTTAGAGTTTGTTGGACTCATTAGCTATATTGGTGTTATTGCTGCAGCAGTTCAGATACTTGAAATGTTTTTGGATCGATTTGTGCCCGCACTTTATAATGCTTTAGGTGTATTCTTGCCCTTAATTACAGTTAACTGCGCTATTCTTGGTGCCTCATTATTCATGATTGAAAAAGATCTTAGATTTGGTGAAAGTGTAGTTTATGGACTTGGCGCTGGTGTTGGTTGGGCTATGGCGATTGTTGTTTTAGCTGGGATCAGAGAAAAGCTAAAATATTCAGACATACCAGAAGGACTCCAAGGTTTAGGTATGACATTTTTAATAGTAGGTCTAATGAGTTTTGGATTTATGTCATTCGGGGGAATTTCACTATAGGTAATATATATGCAAATTGATTTATTTTTAGGTGTTCTTTCATTTACTGGCGTAGTTTTGCTCCTGGTAACTATAATTATCGCTGCAAGAAGCCAGTTAGTCAGTTCAGGTGATGTAACCATTGAGATTAATGGTGATTCATCTAATCCAATCGTGGTTCCATCTGGCAATAAACTACTTCAAACCCTTGCTGAAAATAAAATTTTTCTTTCTTCAGCCTGTGGTGGTGGAGGCACTTGTAGTCAGTGTAAGTGCCAAATATCAGAAGGAGGTGGATCTATTCTTCCAACTGAAGAATCACACTTCAATTCTAAAGAAAAAAAAGAGGGTTGGAGACTCTCATGTCAAGTTGCAGTAAAGAATGATCTTAAAATTACCATTCCTGAAGAGGTTTTTGGTGTTAAAGAATGGGAGTGTGAAGTTGTTTCTAATGATAACGTTGCAACTTTCATCAAAGAGCTTGTTTTAAAACTGCCTGAGGGTGAAGAAGTTAATTTTAAAGCTGGGGGTTATGTGCAGCTTGAAGCTCCTGCATACTCAAATCTTGATTACAAATCTTTTGATGTGGCTGATGAGTATAGAGAAGACTGGGATAAGTTTAAAATATGGGATAACGTTGCGAACAATTCAGAACCAATAATAAGAGCATATTCAATGGCAAATTATCCTGAAGAAAAAGGAGTTCTAAAGTTTAACATTAGAGTTGCTAGCCCTCCACCGGGATCATCTGATATACCTCCTGGAGTAATGTCATCATGGACATTTAATCTCAAGCCTGGTGATAAAGTACGTGTGTTTGGACCATTCGGTGAGTTCTTTGCCAAAAAATCACCAGCTGAAATGGTATTTGTTGGAGGTGGAGCAGGCATGGCTCCAATGAGAGCTCATATATTTGATCAATTGTTGAGAATTAATACGGATAGAAAAATTTCCTTTTGGTATGGTGCTCGAAGTTTGAAAGAGATGTTTTATGTTGATGATTTTAATAAATTAGCCGAATCAAATAAAAACTTTGAATGGCATGTTGCATTATCAGACCCTCAGCCTGAAGATGACTGGGACGGATTAACAGGCTTTATACATCAGGTTCTCTTTGATCGTTATCTGAAATCTCATAAGGCTCCTGAAGATTGTGAATTTTATATGTGCGGACCTCCCATGATGAACAAAGCAGTTATAGATATGCTTATTAACCTTGGAGTAGAGCCCGAAAATATCATGCTGGATGATTTTGGCGGTTAATTAACTCATTGAACAGATTAACTGCATCTAAACTAATTGCTCTTGTAATTGGTTTTATCTGCATATTTTTTGCTTATAATTACAACAAATCTGCTACATATAAAATTTCCGGCCCTATATATGGAACCTACTGGCAGCTAGTATCAACAGAGTATATTACCGATAGTTTAAAAAAATCTATAGAAGATGAGCTATCAAGAATTGACTTAATAGCATCAAATTATAAGAAAGATTCTGAATTATCTAAAATTAATGCAGCTTCGCTAAATCAAAAAATTTTGATTTCCTCTGACATGTATTCATTATTAAGTTTTGCCGAGAACCTCTTTGAAATTACCAATGGTTATTATGATGTTACCTTGGGTTCATTGGTTATTGAAAAAGGTTTTGGTCCAGAATATACAATGGTTGAAAATACTCTTCCCGTTTCTATAAAAAGATTTAATTTAATATCAAATAACGCTCTTATTAAAAATGATAATTTTCAATTTGATTTGTCATCTATAGCAAAGGGTTATGCGGTTGATAGAATTGCTAAACTGCTTATCAATTCAAACAGAAACAATTTCTTGTTTGATATAGGTGGAGAGATTATAACCAATGGATCAAAGCATGGAGCACCATGGTTAATAGGTATACAAAATCCATCAAGCATTGAAAGCCAGTCAATAATTGAGATTTATAGCTCTAACTTTCTGGCTGTTGCAACATCTGGTGAGTATAGAAATCAAAAAATTAATGAAAATGGAGATTTGATAAGTCATACCTTTGTGCCTAAAACGAAATTATCCATAGCTGATAAATCCTACTCCGTAACAGTAGCATCAGATAAATCATCAATGATTGCGGATGCATGGGCTACAGCTTTGAATGTTCTTGGACCAAAAAAGGGTATAAGACTTGCAAATGATAACGATATAGCGGTTATGTATATAATGCAGGATGAGAATATTATAATTAAATCTAATTCATGGAATTATAATGATTGAATTTCTTACAGTTTTTTTATTTATAGCCGTTTCTTTTACTGGAATTGCTATAGGAGTGATTGTAAAAAATAAGCCTATTTCAGGAAGTTGTGGTGGTATGGCCAACTTAGAGGATGGTGCGCCCTGCAAAATTTGCGGGCGCACCACCATAGGGGATTGTGAAACTAACTAAAATTGATTCATTGTGTTGTCTTTGCCTGAAGCCTTGAGCGCAGCTTCCCCTGCAAAGTATTCTTTATGGTCATCTCCCATATCTGATCCTGCCATATTTTGATGCTTAACACATGCGATACCTTGGCGGATTTCTTTTCTTTGAACTCCCTCGACATAACCTAACATTCCTTTCTCACCAAAATACTCTTTAGAAAGATTGTCTGTAGAAAGAGCCGCAGTATGGTATGTAGGCAAAGTAATCAAATGATGAAAAATACCGGCTTCTCTTGCAGCATCAGCTTGGAAAGTCTGAATTTTATTGTCTGCTTCTATGCCAAGTTCCGTATTATCATATGATTCGTTCATAAGATCGTCTCTATCATAATCAGACATATCCTTGCCATTTTCATTCATCGCATCATAAACCTGCTGTCTGAAATTAAGAGTCCAATTGAAAGAGGGGCTGTTGTTATAGACAAGTTTTGCATTTGGAACAACTTTTTTAATTTCATCCATCATTGCTCCTATTTGTCCTATGTGAGGTTTTTCAGTTTCAATCCATATTAAATCTGCTCCATTCTGTAAGCTTGTAATTGAATCTAAAATACATCTAGCTTCACCCGTTCCTTCTTTGAACCTGTACAGGTTACTAGGCAGTCTTTTTGGCCTAACCACTTTACCATTTTGATTGATTAGGACATCTCCATGATTAAGATCTGCATGATCAAGCTCTTCAACATCAAGAAAAGAATTATATTGATCACCCAAATCACCAACTTCATGAGTAATAGCTATTTGTTTTGTTAGTCCTGCGCCTAATGAATCTGTGCGCGCAACAATCACTCCGTCATCTACGCCTAGTTCTAAAAAAGCATATCTAACAGCATTTATTTTTGCTAAAAAGTCGGAGTGGGGTACAGTAACCTTGCCATCTTGATGGCCACACTGTTTTTCATCTGAAACCTGGTTCTCAATTTGTATACAGCACGCACCAGCTTCAATCATTTGCTTAGCCATAAGGTAAGTAGCTTCTTCATTGCCAAAACCAGCATCAATATCTGCAATTATTGGAACTATATGAGTCTCAAAATTATCTATCTTCTCTTGAATTTTTGGTTTGTCCGCATCTGATGCATTATCAAGTTCTCTAAATAACCCACCAAGCTCTCGAGCATCAGCTTGTCTTAAGAATGTATAAAGCTCCCTAATTAACGACGCAACAGATGTTTTTTCATGCATTGACTGATCTGGTAATGGGCCAAACTCAGATCTAAGTGCTGCAACCATCCAGCCAGACAGATAAAGATATTTTTTATTCGTTGTTCCAAAATGTTTTTTTATAGATATAAGTTTTTGCTGACCAATAAATCCATGCCAACAGCCTAAAGATTGAGTGTAAGCAGATGTATCTGAATCATATTCATCCATATCTTTTCTCATCAATGAAGCAGTGTATTTTGCAATATCTATTCCTGATTTAAACTGGTTTTGAAGCCTCATTCTAGCCGCATATTCAGGTTTAATTGAATCCCAATTTGAGCCGCTGAACTCAGGAATAGCCTTAAGTTTATCTACCTCTGTTGAAAAGTTATTTTTTGACATTTATATACCCCTATATTTATGTAGTGCATTTGAGTTTATTATGTTGATATTGTCAATGTCTTTTATAAAAGCTGTAAAAAAAAGCTTTAAGGACGTTTATAAATGTAGTTAAACTACTAAATTTAGGATTTTGCTAGCTTAGAAGCTATTCCAAGATAATTTAAGGGGGTTAGTTTTTTTAGTTTTTCTTTGGATTCATCGGTGATATTTAGATCACTAACAATTTTAAGATAAGACTCTTGATCAATGCTCTGACCTCTAGTTTTTGCTTTGATCTCTTCATAAGCATTATCGTAACCCTCAAGCTTCATAATAATTTGAATTGCCTCCGCTAAAACTTGCCAATTTTCAGACAGTTCCTTGTAAGCCACATCTTTATTGGGTTGAATTTTATCTAGACCAGTTAAGCATGAGCTTAATCCTAGATAACTATATCCAAAGCCAACGCCAAGATTTCTTAGCACCGTTGAATCAGAAAGGTCTCTTTGCAACCTTGATTTAGATAATTTATCTGCAAAAAAACTCATTAATGAATTAGATAATCCAAGATTCCCTTCAGAGTTTTCAAAGTCAATTGGGTTAACTTTGTGTGGCATAGTAGATGAACCTATTTCACCATCCTTCATTTTTAACCTGAATATATCGTTAGAAATGTAAATCCAAATGTCCTGATTCAAATCAATCAAAATATTATTAATTCTCTGAATGCACTGAGAAATTTCAGCTATACCGTCATGTGGTTCAATTTGTGTTGTAATAGGATTTTGTTCAACTTTGAATAAATTTAAAAACTTTCGTGTTTTTGAGACCCAATTTATTCTTGAATCTGATAGATCGAGGGTATGAAAATTTCCTGTAGCTCCACCAAATTTTGCTAGAGGCTTCATATTTTTTAACATAGCTTTTTGTCTTGATAGACGTTGCTGAAATACCTTAATTTCTTTTCCTAGAGTAGAAGGTGAGGCTGCCTGTCCGTGAGTCCTAGCTAACATAGGTATGGATGCCCAAGATCTTGATTTCGAGTTTAAGTCCTTGATTAAAATATCTAATTTTCTTAGGTATATGTCCCGGGCATCTCTAAGTAAAACCGCATAAGAGAGAGAGTTAATATCTTCACTCGTTAAAGCAAAATGAACTAAATGTTGATATTTTTTTAGATTAGAAAATTTTCCCATTTCTTCTCTAATAAAATATTCTACGGCTTTAACATCATGATTGGTTTTAGATTCAATATCTTTAATTCTTTTTGCTGACCTGTGATCAAAATTCATTTTAATATTTAAAAGATTTTTTTTAGCTGCAGAGGATAGGGGTTTAAAGTTTTTACCACATTGTGTTGTTAAAAAAATTATCCAGTCTATTTCAATTTCAAATCTAGTTTTATTTAAGTTAGATTCAGAGAAATTATTCGCTAGATTAATAATTTTTTGACTATATCTATTGTCAAGAGGTGATATTAAATCTTGGTGTTTCATGAGTGAATTATAGCTAGTCTTTTAATGGTTTTGCTATTATGCCTCCACCTAAACATTCATTATTCTTATATAAAACGGCAGACTGGCCCGGAGCAATTGCTCTTATTTTTTCAGAAAATAATACCTCCACACCTTTCTCTAAAAAGTGCGCGGTACATTTTACAGGTTTACCTCTGTGACGAACTTGAACTTCGCAATCAAGTTTATCAAGCTTCATTTCTTTGTTGATCCATTTCATTTCTTCCATCAACAAACCATCACTCATCAATAAGTTATTAAATTCTCCCTGACATACATATACTTCATTTAGTTTGATGCTTTTATCATAAACATACCATGGAAGTTCAGGCTTATCTTTGACACCCCCAACATTTAGACCTTGACGCTGCCCTTGAGTAAAAAGAAGCGCTCCTGGATGAGTCCCTACAATATTACCCTCAGAATCTTTAATATTACCATTCTCAAATTTAATGAATCTTTTAAGAAAATCTTTTAAATTTCGTTCACCAACAAAACAAATTCCAACAGAATCTTTCTTGTTGTGGTTAATAAAATTATTTTTTTTAGCTATTTCTCGAACTTCATTTTTATTTAATCCTTCTAAGGGGAAAATACATTTTGCAAATTCTTTTCCACTAACTTCATGAAGAAAATATGTTTGATCTTTATTAAGATCTTTTGCTCTCATCAATAGGGTATGATCGCCTTGATGCTTTATTTTTGCATAATGACCAGTAGCTATATGATCAGCCCCAATCTTAAGTGCATAGTCGAGAAAAGATTTAAATTTGATTTCTCGATTACATAAAATATCTGGATTAGGTGTTCTCCCTTTTTCATGCTCCGAAAGAAACTCCTTAAAAACCCTATCCCAATACTCATCACTAAAATTTGCCTTGTGCAATGGTATATCTAATTGATCGCAAACCTTTGATGCATCTTTAAAATCAATTTCGGATGTGCAGACTTCACCCGGCTCATTTTGCCAATTTTGCATGAACAGTCCTTGAACCTTGTAACCTTGTTTTTGCAATAAATAGGCGGCTACAGATGAATCAACTCCTCCTGACATTCCCACAACAACTGTTTTATTTATATTTGTCATATTTTATCTATAAACCTTAATTTTAAAGGTTTTTTTAGAGTATAATTCATCCAAATTTTACAATATATATTCGTTTGAAAGAGGATAGCATGGGTTATAAACATATAAAGATTCCAGATGAAGGCTCAAAAATTACATTAGATGACGGTGTGCTAAACGTCCCTGATAATCCAATTATCCCATACATAGAAGGTGATGGCATTGGAA
The DNA here is from genome assembly GCA_902593675.1 of uncultured SAR86 cluster bacterium. GTDB lineage: Bacteria > Pseudomonadota > Gammaproteobacteria > Magnimaribacterales > D2472 > D2472. The sequence continues at coordinate 187,114 of CACJJI010000001.1, read as the reverse complement.
TTGATATTACGCCTGCAATGATTGATGTTGTAGATAATGCTGTTGAGTCGGCATACCAAGGAGAAAAAAAAATATCATGGATGGAAGTCTATTGTGGTGAAAAATCTACTCAAGTTTATGATGCTGATACATGGTTGCCGGATGAAACAATCGAAGCATTAAAAGAATATATTGTCAGCATAAAAGGACCTTTGACTACGCCTGTTGGCGGAGGAATTAGATCCTTAAATGTCTCTCTTCGTCAAATTCTTGACCTCTATGTTTGCCTGCGACCAATTAGATATTTTTCAGGTGTCCCAAGCCCAGTCAAGAATCCCTCTCATGTTGATATGGTGATCTTTAGAGAAAATTCTGAAGATATATATGCGGGTGTGGAATTTGAAGCTGGATCGCCAGAATCTGACGCTATGGTAAAGGTCCTGCAAGAGCAGTTTGGCGTAACTCAAATAAGGTTTCCATCAGAAGTTGGTCTTGGCGTTAAGCCAATATCTAAACAAGGTACAGAAAGACTTGTTAAACAAGCTGTTGATTATGCTATTAAAAATGATAGATCATCCGTCACACTTGTTCATAAAGGCAACATCATGAAATTTACAGAAGGGGCATTCAGGGATTGGGGTTATGAACTCAGTATGAATTCTTATAACGGAGAGTTATTAGATGGGGGTCCATGGGTCACTATTAAAAATCCAAATACTGGAAAAAATATTATTGTAAAAGACGTTATTTGTGATGCCTTTCTTCAGCAAATACTAACCAGACCTAAAGAATATGATGTTATTGCAACCATGAATCTTAATGGTGATTATATTTCTGATGCTTTGGCTGCTTGTGTTGGAGGTATTGGTATTGCCCCAGGAGCAAACATTGGAGATGATTCAGCATTATTTGAAGCAACACATGGAACTGCGCCTAAATATGCAGGTCAGGATAAAGTTAACCCAGGTTCTTTAATTTTGTCAGCAGAAATGATGTTAAGACACATGGGTTGGGTTGAAGCAGCAGATCTTATAATTTCTTCAATGGAAGCAGCGATAACAGATAAGATGGTGACCTATGACTTTGAAAGGTTAATGGATGGTGCAAATCTAGTTTCTTGCTCTGGCTTTGCCAAGGAAATGATTAAAAGAATGTGAGTATTTCTATGTCTTCAGAATCGTCAAACGATTCAAATGGTTTAGGTGATACTGGTACAGTTGTTCTGGAGGATAAGCCAGACTTAAAAGAACCCCCAATGTATCAAGTTGTTCTACTGAATGATGATTTCACTCCTATGGAATTTGTTGTTTACATCCTGCAATCAATTTTTGGATATGATCACGAGAGATCTACGCAAATAATGCTTGCTGTTCATACAAAAGGAAAGGGTGTATGTGGTATATTTCCAAAAGAGATAGCTGAAATGAAATCTCATGAAATTAATGAAATGGCAAAATCTCATGAGCATCCACTTATAAGCGAGATAGAACCTTTAACAGATTAATGTTTAGCAAAGAATTAGAACAGTCAATAGCAAATTTATTTGATCAAGCCCAGGATCAGAATCTAGAGTATCTTACAATTGAGCATCTTCTTTTAATGCTGATCTCAGATTTTGAAGTACGGCAAGCACTTGAAACTAATGATGTTAATTTAGCAACTTTAAGGGAAAATCTTGAAGAGCATGTAAGAGATAACACGCCTACAAAAATTGACTCAAAAAAACCTGTTCAGCCTACGCTAGGGTTTCAAAGAGTTCTTCAAAGAGCTGTATTTCATGTCCAATCCTCAGGTAAGGGTGTTGTAAAGCCTATAAATTTATTGGTTGCGATCTTTTCTGAAAAAGAATCTCATTCTGTATTCCTTCTTTCAAAGCAAGGTATAGGCAGATTAGATATTGTTTCATATATATCACATGGCAAACCTGAGAATATTCAAACTGAAGCTGATTCAGTATCATCCGATACAGATGGTGAGCGTGAGACGGCAACAGCAAATAATGAATTGGAATTTTTAATTGATTTAAACTACTTGGCTGAAACTAATAAGGTAGATCAATTGATAGGGCGAAAAAATGAGATTGAAAGAATCATACAAATTTTAGCAAGACGGACTAAAAATAATCCATTGCTTGTCGGAGAGTCAGGTGTTGGGAAAACAGCAATCGCAGAAGGTTTAGCCCACTTAATAAATTCTAAGGATATTCCAGAATTTTTACATGAATCAAACCTCTATTCATTGGATATAGGAGCACTAATCGCCGGCACTAAATATAGAGGTGATTTTGAGAAAAGATTAAAGTCAGTCTTGAAATTTCTAGATGAGCAAAATAACCCAATACTTTTTATTGATGAGATTCATACAATTATTGGAGCAGGGTCAGCCTCAGGAGGCAGCTTAGATGTGTCTAATTTATTGAAACCAGCTTTGGGTAAGGGAAAGCTTAGATGCATTGGATCAACAACTTTCCAAGAATATAGGGGAGTTTTTAACCAAAATCAGGCCTTGTCTCGAAGATTCCAAAAAATTGATGTGTTGGAACCATCAGTAGATGAGTGCATACAAATACTTGATGGTCTGAAGGCAAACTATGAGTCTCATCACAATGTAAAATATTCAGGCGAATCCATAAATTCTGCTGTTAATTTATCCAAACGTTTTCTAAATGATAGATTTTTACCTGATAAAGCCATTGATTTGATAGATGAAACAGGGGCCTTGCTAAATATCTCCAGAAAAAATTCAAAGAAAATTACCGTAAAACAGGTAGATATAGAAAAAACTATCTCTAAAATTTCTAAAATTCCCGAACAAACCATATCAAATCAAGAATCAATTAATTTACAGAAATTAGAATCTGACCTCAAAACCGTTATTTTTGGTCAAGATGCAGCTATCAAAAGCTTAGTTAATGCAATTAAATTATCTAGAGCAGGGCTTAGAGATGATAATAAAACAATAGGATCATTCTTATTTGCTGGTCCTACAGGAGTAGGTAAGACAGAAATTACTACCCAATTGGCAAATATTATGGGAATCGAGCTTGTAAGATTCGATATGTCTGAGTACATGGAGAGACATACAGTATCGAGACTTATAGGGGCTCCTCCTGGATATGTTGGATTTGATCAGGGAGGTCTACTAACAGAGGCTGTTGTTCAGAATCCGCATTGTGTCCTTTTGCTTGATGAAATTGAGAAAGCTCATCCTGACATTTTCAATTTATTGCTTCAAATCATGGACTCAGGAGTCTTAACTGATAACAATGGACGAAAAGCAGACTTTAGAAACGTAATTCTTGTTATGACTACTAACGCAGGAGCTGACTTACTCGAAAAGAAAAGTATAGGTTTTAGCGACCAGTCAAATGAGTCAGATGCTTTGCTTTCATTAAAGAAACTATTTTCTCCAGAGTTTAGAAATAGGCTTGATGAGATCATTCAGTTCAACTATTTACCATTGAAAGTTATTTTATCTATTGTTGATAAATTTCTTACTAAGCTTCAAGCTCAATTGGATGCAAGAAATGTAGAACTTATATATTCAAAAAAAGTTTTAAATTGGATTGCAGAAAACGGCTACAACAAAGAAATGGGCGCTCGTCCAATGGAGAGATTTATAACTAATAAAATTAAGAAACCTTTGGTTGATAAGGTGCTATTTGGTGAATTGAGTAAAGGCGGGCAAATAAAAGTAGATTTAGCTGCTAATGAAGTTAAATTTAGCGCCAAAAAAAAAGTTATTAAATCTAAAGCTTAACGACCTCTAAACGTAATTCTTCCTTTTGTTAAATCGTATGGAGTCATTTCAACCTTGACCTTGTCTCCAGTTAGAATCCTAATGTAATGCTTTCTCATTTTGCCTGATATATGAGCCTCAATAATATGATCGTTCTCTAATTTAACCTTAAAGGTAGTGTTAGGAAGAGTTTCAATTACTTCGCCTTCAAATTCTAAATTGTCTTCTTTTGCCATATCTCTATTTTAACCTATATATAACTATATTAAGCATTATAGGGCGATTTATTGAATATCTATTATTTAACATAATATATATTATGCGAAGTAATAGAATATTAAAGGTTAATATCAGGCACTACTCTATCTTTTTTAAATGGCTTTGGATTTCCATTTATAAAATCAATTATTAGTTGAGCATATTCAGGGCCAGCCTCTTCCTGAATAAAATGTCCCGGCCCTTCAATAATAATTTCTTGGGCAGAAGGAATTCTCTTTAACATTTCTACCATTCTAGGGTTATTACCAGTAACCGGATCATTATCACTGTTTGCAATTAAAAAAGGTTTATCCCATTTCTCTAATATATCTCTATAGGCCCTTTCATTTTTTTTAAGTTCGCTAGGAATTAAATATGGAAAAATTTGAGCACCAGCTTTATAAGTAGCATTAGGATAAGGCGCTTCATAACCTACTCTTTCATTATTAGTAACATTTCCTAAGGTTTGCATGACCGCTCCAACATCTATGTTATCTGTATATCTTGAATATCTAATCCACCCTGTAAAACTTCCACCACCAATAAATTCCTCCCATGTTGCTGGGCCTTGAAACCAAATACCTAATTTAAATAGTGGATAACTAATATTAGTCATTAAATCTCTAAAAAAACCGCGTCCAGGAGCTATTAAGCTAGTATTTGATGCAATTATGCTAGAAAACCTATCTGGCTCTTCAGCAATAACTCTAAATCCTACTAATCCACCCCAATCATGAAGGTGCGCTGTTACATCCTGAAGGTCGAGTTCTCTAATTAATTGAGTCATTTTATTAACATGCATTTGATGTGAATAATCTTCAATTGAAAGGTATTTATCAGATTTTCCAAATCCAACCATATCTGGAGCTATAACTCTGTACCCTGCTTGGGCTAAAGTGGGTATCATTTTTCTAAATAAATAACTCCAGGCAGGTTGACCGTGCAGAAGATATATTACCTTTCCATCTTTGGGCCCTACATCCAAATAATGTATTCTAGTATCACCAATTGTTAGATAGTTTGGTTCAAACGGATAATCCAATAGATTTTTAAAACGTTCATCAGGGGTTCTTAAAACTCCAGGAGCTACAACATTAAAACTTTCATAATTTATCTCAGGCTCTAAGTTACGTGAATACACGAAGATACCCACTAGAATTATTAGAACAATTCCTAAAAATGAAATAATTTTTTTCATTTTTCTAAAATAATATATTGTCATATTATATGTCAATACTTTTAAGGAATTTATTTGATCAAGAAAATTATTTCTGGATTCTAAATACTGAGATCTTCTAAATTGTAGTCCTTAAGGTCCATTCGAGCTACATCATTCCATTCATAAGAATTGGTTGAATGTAAAAATGGTTTATATACGAATGGCACTTCGTTTGTGTATTTAGCTTTTCGGGCTTCAATAGCATAACCAATAGACTTTGATCTGTTTTCTATTATCTTCTCATCAAAAACCTGAGCCTCACTATGAACGCCTCCACCACTTACACCCAAAACAGATGATCGCTTATGAAAACCAAAATTTACTGTAATTCTTTTTTCATAACCACAATTTGGAAATGAACCATGAAGCAATTGACGATTGCAGATAACAGCATCACCTGGATTACATACTATAGGAATAGCGCCCTTTAAACGTTCACTGCCTGACTCAGTAACAAGTTTTTTAATATCAATTTTTCCAGCTTTATGGGTTCCAGGCATTACCCAGACTCCATTGACTGCAGTGCTTCCATAAACTTGAACCATAAAATTAAAACCATGAATATCTTCATTAAAATCTTCACTATCCCAATGCGTAACTCCATCTTGATGCCAGGATACCGCTGCCCCTACTCCAGGCTCTTTTATGAACAATGCTTCGTTAAACGGAGCAAAATCTTCTCCATTTATTGCTTCAGCAACTTTTAAAAGCTCAGGATGTGCATAAGTTCGTAAGCAGGCATCAGAAAATTGAAGGGAACCAAGAAGAATAACAGGTACGGCCTGAGGAGCATCAGAATTTGCTTCTGGCTCAAATAATTTTATTTGATGTCTTCCATTAGCTAGCTCAGTACCACCAAGTGGATCACCCAGTGGCTTTGACCATACTAGAGTAAGAGCTTTAGATTCTGCATTAAAAGCAGGATTACCATTTATATCGATATTTGATTCAGGTCCAGTTGGAAAATTAGTTCTTAATTTTTCTAAATCTTCTCTAATATCTTTTAATTCATCAGGGTTAATAACATTTTCAAATATATAAAAACCATTATCAGAATAAGATTTGCGAATCTCAGGACAGAGATTACCATTTTCATCAAATTTAATTGGACCTCTATTTCCCAATTCTAAGGCTTTTTTCTCACCCTCTAAAAGATAAGATTCCATAGCATCAGCATTTTCTCCATAGTATGCTGCGCATGCTTTTATCGAACGTGATGCATCTATCATAAAAGATCCCTATTTATTGTTTTTACAGTATATCTTTTTTATTTATTAAGGTTGTCGAATTTTATCAACCATATTATAAATATTAGCTGGTGGTTTGCCAAAGAAAAAGGAAATAATAAGAGCAACAACAAAATTAATGATCATACCAATAAAGCCAAATCCCTCTGGAGATATTCCAAAGAACCAATTATCAGCTGAGTTCAAATTAATATTAATAAACTTGAAGTAAATTATGTAGGCAGCGGTAATAACTAAACCAGCAATCATTCCAGCTATCGCTCCTTCTTTATTTAACCTCTTATAAAATATTCCCATTAATAATGCAGGAAATATTGTTGCTGCAGCTAGACCAAATGCAAATGCTACTACTTGGGCTACAAATCCGGGTGGATATATGCCAAAAAGCCCAGCTATAAATATTGCAACAGCTGCTGAGCAGCGTGCATAAAATAGTTCTTGTTTTTCAGTGATCTGTGGCATGAAAGTTTTCTTTAAAAGATCATGTGAGATTGAAGCAGATATGACTAATAATAAACCAGCTGCAGTTGATAATGCTGCAGCCAAAGCTCCTGCTGCAACCAATGCAACAACCCAGCCAGGTAATTGAGCAATTTCAGGATTAGCTAAAACCATTATATCCCTATCAATATACACCTCATTAGAGTTCGATAAATCCGGATTGTTATTTACCAATCTTTCACCAGAACGCCCTCTTCCATTATCAAAATTAGGTTTTACTCCTTCCAATGCATTACCAGATGAATATTGAATATGCTCATCATTATTTTTATCCTTCCAAGCAATCAAGCCTATATTCTCCCAATTCTTAAACCAGCTTGGCGCTTCTTTGTATTGAACCTCCTGCACAGAATCAATGAAATTCATTCTAGCGAACGCAGAAACTGCCGGAGCAGTTGAATATAAAATGGCAATGAATATTAAGGCATATCCAGCTGATTTTCTTGCATCACTAACTTTTGGGACAGTAAAAAATCTAACAATTACATGTGGTAAACCAGCTGTTCCAAACATTAAGGCTGCTGTTATACAAAAAATATCAATCTTAGATTTAGTATTTTCAGTATAAGCATTAAATCCCAGCTCAGTCGTGACTTTGTCTAATTTATCTAATAAATAGTTATCACTATTAACCAGCGTATCTCCAAAACCTAATTGAGGAATTGGATTGCCTGTCATGAGAATAGAAATAAATATAGCAGGAACCAAATAAGCAAAAATCAAGACACAATATTGTGCTACTTGGGTATATGTAATACCTTTCATGCCTCCCAAGACTGCGTAAAAGAATACTATGCACATTCCAATAATTACTCCTAAGTTAATATCAACCTCTAGAAATCTTGAGAAAACAATACCAACGCCTCGCATTTGACCAGCTACGTAAGTAAATGAAACAAATATTAGACATACAACAGCAACTAATCTTGCTGCATTTGAATAGTATCTAGCTCCAATAAAATCTGGCACTGTGTATTGACCAAACTTTCTTAAATAAGGAGCTAACAATAATGCTAGGAGAACATATCCACCCGTCCATCCCATCAAATACACTGAACCATCTTTTCCAAGGAAGGCTATAAGACCTGCCATTGAAATAAATGAAGCAGCTGACATCCAATCAGCAGCAGTTGCCATACCATTTGCAATTGGATGAACACCTTTTCCAGCTATATAAAATTCATTTGTTGATGAGGCGCGGGACCAAATAGCAATACCTATATACAATGCAAAAGAAAGGCCTACAAAAATATAAGTGAGAAGTTGAGTGTCCATAAAGATTAAGAATCCTTTTCAGATTTATTCTTATATTTTTTATCCAATTTATTCATTAAATGAATATAAATAAAAATTAATAATACGAAGAGATAAATACTGCCTTGCTGAGCAAACCAAAATCCAAGTTTAAATCCGCCAATTTGAAACTGATCAAGAAAATCTGAAAAAATAATACCGAATCCAAATGACACAATGAACCAAATACTTAAAAGGATTGAAAGAATTTTTAAGTTGGAACGCCAATAATTTTGTTTCATTTGCTATATTTTATAGGTAAGTAATTCATGGTATGAATCTTCAGCCATCGCTGCAAAGTTTAATACTGTATTAGAGAATTCTTCATTTTGTATTTTATTTACAAAACTTGTTGATGTCTTCACTGATGGGTACCAGTGTGAGGCCCAAATTCCATCGTATGGTTTAAGACCTGCATCCCATTGCAACATTTTGGGATCCCAAGATATATTTAATTTAGAGCACAATCTTGGTAAATAAGTCTCTGGACTATCTCGTAAGTCCGCTGCATCAATAACTACTGGAGTTATTCTTGTTTCATTTTTGATGTAATGAAATAGGTTAATTTGATCTGCAAAACCAAAATCTTCAAAATCAGCCTTAGGCCATTTTTTTAAAAAACTTGATATAACTTCCTTTGGCTCTCTAATTAGAAAACAATTTACACATTTTAGAATCCAATTTTTATCAAAACTAGGGAGAATATGTTGAACCATGTGTTTTTGATAACATAAACCTATACCATCTTTTTTTATACAATTTTCCACAACTTTCTTCCAATTAGTTTCTTGGCTTGCTAAAACTTCCTTATACATGGGGTGTTTTTTTTTAGATTCTTTTAAATACGCTGCATAAAATGGCTCATCAATAACTTCAATAATATCTTCTCTATTACCAAAACTTCTCATAAGAGCTGTTGAAAGATTGCGTGGACCGGACCACATAGCGAGATTGAGTCTGTTAGCCATTTGTTACTAATTGAAGATATAAACTTTGAAGTTTGTCAGTAATCTTATGATTGCATTGATCTTCAATCTTCCTGCCATCTATTACATTAACTGGCCTTATCGAGCCTAATGTCCCTGTTACAAATGCTTCATCAGCAGAATACACATCAACAAGAGAGAAGTTTTTTTTAAAAATAGGAATATTATTTTCTTCGCATAGAAAAATAACTTTCTTTCTTGTAATTCCATTCATGCAGTAATCTCCTGTGCTTGTCCATACCTCACCGTTTTTAACTATAAAAAAATTACATGAGTTTGTGGTATTTACAAAGCCTAAAGGATCTAACATTAATGCCTCATCTGCTCCTGCCTTTTCAGCTTGTATACAAGCTAAAATGCAATTTAATTTTGAGTGACTATTCAGTTTAGGATCTTGCATCATGGGTGTTCCTCGAATTTGTGGAACAGTAGCAAGGGTAATAGGCTCTATATTAGCCGATTCATCAGAATGCTCCATAATAATAACTACGGTTGAACCATCCATTGAATAAGATGGTTTTTGAAAAGGCTTCACCTTTGGGCCTCTTGTTACCATTAAACGAGCATGAGCTTGGTCAGTCATATTGTTTGCAGATTTAGTTTCATCTAAAGCATCCTTCAATTCATCAATCGATAATCCAATATCTAAATCAATAGCTTTAGCAGCTTCAGACAGCCTCTCTAAATGCTCGTCTAAAAACAGCCAGTTATTTTTAACAAGTCTAAGACCTTCCCACACCCCATCACCCATCATGAACCCACTATCAAAAACAGAAATTTTGGCTTCATTTCTATGGAATAATTCACCATCGACATAAATCATTACATCTGCATTTTTTTTAATGTGTTTCTTTAAATCTTTAGTCATTTATTTCCTCTATATCCTGGACCATACAGAATCCTTCCAGGTCTTTTTCCATTATGAATACCATTCTCAACAACAATTATTCCATTAACCAATACAAAATTAACACCTATTGCATATTGATGCGGATTTTCAAATGTTGCTTTATCAATTATGCGGTTTGAATCAAAGACTGTAATATCTGCAAAATAACCTTCTTTAATTAACCCTCTTTTTTTAATTGATAGAACTGAAGCAGGTAAACTTGTCATCTTTCTGATAGCTTCCTCTAAAGTTAAAATATTCCTTTCTCTCACATAACGACCTAACACTCGTGCAAAAGTTCCATAAGTTCGTGGATGAGGGGCTCCTTCATTAAATACTGTTAAAGGGCCGTCAGAAGCTATAGAAGTCATAGGATGCTGCATAATTTCATCAACATCATTTGAATTGATAGCATGATATACAGCTGACGCACCTCCACCCTTAATTATCTCAAAAACAATTAATGCTGCATTAGTTGGAGTTACCTCTAGGCCTCTTTCTAAGCATAAATCAGCAAGATTTTTGCCTTCCATTGAAGTATCCCAAGTGTTTTTTGATATAAAAATATTTTTAGGATGCCCGCCTCCTCTGTCAAATAAAATTCTTTGCACAATACCATCAATTAAAAGCTGCCGTGTTTTTGGATCTTCAATTCTTTTTAATAAATCTTTTCTTCCACCAGCTTGAGCCCATTGAGGAATTAAAGCTCTTATAGAAGTTTGAGAGGCTGTGTATGGATATTGATCAATGGTAACTTTTAGACCTTTTTCTATGGACGCATCTACTAATTTTAAAGTTTCAGATGATAGCCCCCAATTATTTTTACCAATTATCTTATGATGTGTTATTTGAACAGGAATATTTGCTTTAATTCCAATATTAATTGTTTCATTAACTGATTTGATTATCTCAGATGCCTCTTCTCGCATGTGAGAAATATAAATACCTCCATAGTCTGCAGCTTCTTTCGATAATTCAATGACTTCTTTGGTAGTAGAAAAACTTCCTGGGACATAAAATAAGCCAGTAGAAATGCCTAAAGCGCCATCTTCCATGGCTTGTCTTACCATACTTCTCATTAAAGCTAACTCATCTTTAGTAGGGTTACGATTCTCCATGCCCATAACTTTTCTTCGAATAGTCCCTTGGCCAACAAACACTGACCAGTTTGGTGTTATTTGAGCATCCTTGATTGCCTTATAATGCTCATCAATTGGATATGGAGAAGTACCATCATTGCCTTCTGTTAATGTAGTAACGCCTTGTAAAATAGAACTTTCTGCAGTTGGTACATCAAAGATACCTCTTACAGCATGTGTATGAGAATCAATAAAACCAGGAGATACTGTTAAATTTAAAGCATCAATTGTATGTTTTCCCGAAGAATTAGATAGATTACCTATTTGAGTAATTCGATCGTCAATAATACCTATGTCAGCCTTGTAGGGAGTTAATCCAGAGCCATCAACAATTGTGCCATTAACAATTAAAATATCGAACTCATGGTTAGAACATGAAAATATAAATATAAGCGTAAGAAATAAAAATTTATTATTTTTTGTCATCAAGTGACTAAGATGTAGATTTTTCTAGGATATGAATTCCGCAAGCACTTCCAAGACCAATAACATGTGCAAGTCCAATTTTAGGGTTTTTGATCTGTCTTTGACCAGCCTCCCCTCTTAATTGAGTACAAATTTCATATAAATTTGCAACACCGGTTGCACCCGTCGGATGTCCTTTAGCTAAAAGACCTCCAGATAGATTGACAGGCATTTTTCCATTAATTTCAAAATACCCTTCGTCAACCAACTGTCCAGCATCTTCATCTTTACATAATCCTAAGTTACCATAATGGAGCATTTCAGCTGATGCGAAACAATCATGCAATTCAACAAGGTCTAAATCTTCAGGCCCTAACTCAGCCATATCATATGCATCTTTTACCGCATTTCTAGTTAAAGTGTTAACGTTTGGCATTACTAAATTTCGTTCATCATATGGATCACTTGTTAATGCGGATGCTCTAACCTTAATAGCTCTTTGCATGCCTAATTCTTTGGCTTTTTTTTCTGAAACTAATATTGCAGCAGCTGAGCCATCAACGTTAGCTGAACACATTAATTTTGTATTTGGATAAGCTATCATTTCTGACTCCATCACCTCTTCTAATGGGGTCTCTATTTGATATCGGGATTTTGGATTCATGGTTGAGTGATGATGATTTTTTACTGATATTTTTGCAAATTGCTCAAAAGTTGTTCCATATAATCTTGCATGCTCCATGCCTGCTTCGGCAAAAACAGCAGGCATAGTCAAGGAACCAAGCAATCCCTCGATTGGAATACCAGCATCTAATGATTCACCACCCAATAAACCCGTTCCCATTTTTTCAACACCTGAAACTAGTACCGTGTCATACAAACCAGCTTTTATAGACATCCAGCCTTCTCTAAATGCAGTTGCACCAGTTGCGCATGCATTTGTGCAATTAACAATTGGTATACCAGTTTGGCCAACTAATTGAAGTGTTTTCTGTCCAACCATTCTATTCACTTCTTTAATATTTCCACAGAAAAAGGCTTGCATATCAGCCATTGAAAGATTTGCATCATCAAGAGCTAAAAGAATAGATTCAGCAGCCAGCTCAGGAACCGTCTTATTTGGAAATCTACCAAATTTGATCATATCTATACCGATGATATATACATCATTACTCATTATTTACCACCTATTGCTTCATTAGGTTCATATGTTTTTACGGCTTCAATTTTGCCATTATTAAAATCATTCATATGTTGAATTTGTAATTTTTTTGCTTTTTCTACGGATTCCTCTTTAACAATGTCATATCCTCTGATTAATTCGGGAATTGAAGCGATCTCAACAGCAGATTGATAATTATTATCTTTTAGATTTTTTATTAAATATAAAATTGTACTTTCATAATCTTCAATTAACTGTCTTTCTAATTTTCTGTGAGCTGAGAAGCCAAAAATATTTAAAAATGTACCCCTGAGAAATTTAAACTGTTTTAAAAGAAAAAAGAAATAATAAAAAAATGAAGGAAGGTTAATTTTTGGATATCTTCCTGTACGTTCATCTTTGCCACCAAAAATAGGAGGCGCTAGAGAATATTCAATTTTGTAGTCGCCCTCAAGTCTTTCATTTAGATATTCTTTGAAATATTTTGAGGTATGAAGACGAGCAACCTCAAATTCGTCTTTATACGCCATTAATTTAAAGTAATATTTAGCTACAGCTAAGGATAATGCTGAATTTTTAGCTGGATGCTCTTGATCAATCATTTTCACCTTATCAATCAGAGATTTATATTTATTTGCATATTTTTTATTTTGATAATCTTCCAGAAAAGCAAATCTCTCATTAAATATAGATTCTAATGAATCAGGCTGAGCTATTATTGTTTTATCATCATATGCAACAGATTCAACAAACTTTTGATCAGTTGCTGCATATCTACCCCAATAAAGACTTTCCTTATTCATCTCAATGGATACACCATTCAGTTCAATTGCTCTTTCAATAGCCTCTAAAGACAATGGAAATAGTCCTTTTTGTATGGCGTAGCCTACTAGAAAGAAATTAACTGCTATAGAGTTACCCATTAAAGCCGTAGCTAATCCGGTTGCGTTTATAGCATTAAATAAATTTTTATTTGTTGATTTTTTAAGCGCTTTAATCATTCTTGCAGATGATAAATCTAAATTTGGATTTGTAGCAAAAGCACTTGTTGGAGCAACGTGACTGTTCACAATAATATTTGTTGTTTGTGAATTAATTTTGGATAAAGGCTCTATTCCTGTCGTAACAACTATGTCACATCCCAGTATTAGATCAGCTGTACCTGAGGCAATTCTTGTTGCATGAAGCTCTGAGGGCGAATTAGATATCCTTAGGTGACTAGTGACTGGACCATTTCTTTGAGCAAGCCCAGCAACATCAAGAGTTGAAGACCCTTTTCCTTCAAGATGAGCTGCTGTTCCCAATATAGCCCCAAGTGTAATTACGCCAGAACCACCAATACCTGTGATTAAAATATTGTATGGTTTTTCAATTTTTAGAGTTGCTGGTTTAGGCAATGATTGGTTTTTATGAATTTCTAAATTTTGCGCATAATCAGACTTACCTTTCTTCTTTAATGTACCGCCTGTGACAGTAACGAAGCTTGGACAATATCCTTTTTTACAAGAAAAATCTTTATTGCATGCAGATTGATTAATTTGTCTTTTTCTACCAAAAGAGGTTTCTAAGGGTTCTATGGCTATGCAATTAGATTGATTGCCACAGTCACCACAACCCTCACAGACTAATGGGTTAATAAATATTTTCTTATCAGGCTCCTCCGCTAGTCCTCTTTTTCTTCTTCTGCGTAATTCGGTCGCACAAAACTGATCATATATTATTACTGTTACACCTTTAATTTCTCTTAACTCTCGTTGAATTCTATCTAATTCATCCCGATGATAAATTTTAACTCCTGGCGCAAATGATGCTTCTTTAGGATACTTTTCAGGATAGTCAGACATAACCACCACTTTTGCGGCCCCCTCTGCATGAACTTGCCAACTAAGACTATCAACTTGTACTTTTCCACTAATTTCTTGTCCACCAGTCATTGCAATAGCATCATTTACTAAGATTTTAAAAGTAATATTAGCTTTTGAGGCAATAGCTGAACGAATTGCTAATATCCCTGAATGATAATAAGTGCCATCACCTATATTTTGAAATATATGATTAGTCTCTGTAAAAGGAGCTATACCAGTCCACATCACTCCCTCGCCACCCATCTGACCAAGATTGTATGTTTTTCTTTCTGGCATGAATGTGGCCATGCCATGACAGCCTATTCCACCGAAAGCAAAACTGTCTTCAGGAATATTCGTTGAAGTATTATGAGGGCATCCAGCACAGAAGCTAGGAAGTCTGAATAAGTCTGAGCCAGGAGAATTTTGGATATTTGATATAAGTTCTTCTATATCTTTAATTCGAGAAGTTAAATCTATTTCAATTGATAAATTTTGAATTCGTTTAGCAATTACAAGTGATAAAAAGCTTGGTGACAGTTCACCATCGGAAGGAATTAAGTCATCACCATTTTCATCATTTTTTCCAATAATAATTGGTCTGTTTGCTTTGTTAAAAAGATATTTTATTAACTGATCTTCAATGATGGGTCTTTTTTCTTCAATTACCAGTACTTCACTATGCCCATCAACAAAATCCAAGATGTTGTCTGGTTCTAATGGCCAAACCATACCAACCTTATATAGAGAAATTCCTATTTCTTTACATTTTTTTTCAGTCAGTCCAAGTTCATCTAGAGCTTGTCTGACATCTAGATATGCTTTTCCACTAGTAATAATTGCTAGCTTTTTTTTGCCCTGAAAGATTACCCTATCAATTGAATTATGTTTTGCAAATTCCTTGGCAGCAGGAAGCTTTCTTTGAAAGAGCCTGGTTTCAGAGGCTGCTGGAATAAAGCCCCATTGCAAATGAACCTCTTCAAGATTATCAGAAGCAGGTGGAAGATTGGGTTTAAATCTTTCAAGACTAATATCAACAGATGCCGCACTCTCAACCGTATCAGTAACACACTTCATGCCAACCCAACAACCTGAGTATCTAGACATTGCAATACCTTTTAGTCCAAAATCAATATAATCCTGAACAGTTGAAGGATTCAAAATTGGCATACCGAAATGAATAAAAGCATGATCGCTTTGATGAGCTGTTGTTGAAGATTTGGCGCCATGATCATCTCCAGCCAAAGCAAGAACACCACCAAATTTAGATGTACCAGCATAATTACCATGTTTTAAGGCGTCACCGGATCTATCAACTCCAGGACCTTTACCGAACCATATGCCAAATACACCATCATATTTAGGTTTTTCAACCAATGTTGTCTGTTGAGACCCATGAAGTGCAGTTGCAGCTAGATCCTCATTAAGTCCTGGTTGAAAAACAATATGATTGTCATTTAAAAAGCTAGCTGCTTGATGAAGAGCATGATCATAACCTCCCAATGGAGAGCCAGGGTAACCAGAGATAAATCCAGCAGTATTGATACTATTATTCTGATCAATTTTTCTTTGTAGTAACGGGAGTTTTACTAATGCCTGTGTACCAGACAGAAATACTCTTCCTTCTTCAATGAGATATTTATCATCTAGCGAGTATTTATAATCTATCTCAGACATCAATCAGCCTGCATTAATTCAATTAAATTTCCATCTGGGTCTTCAATCAAACCTATTACAACTCCTGGACGTATAGAAGTACCAGAATTTATTATATTAATATTGCTTTTAGAGCACTCATTAATTACTTCATCTAAATTACTTAAATTTATAGTTATATATCTAATTCCATTTGAAGTTGAAAAATCACCAACTGGATTTTCATTATCAGGCTCATTTTCAAGAACAAGAATTTTTATATATCCAGATCCATAATTTAATTTATTAACTGTCCCAAGACCTGGAAATGGAATTTCAATCTCCTTTTCAAATCCTAAAATATTTTCATAAAAATTAAGCATAAGGTCTCTATTGGTAGTTACTAATCCAATATCGATAGTCTTTGATGTAAATTTAATTTTTCCCATCGTCTGCTTTCTCTTCAATTTCAGCGCTAACTTCAGCTATCGAATCCATGATTCCATGATGTCCCCAAATATCCCCTTCGACAAATTGTTTGGGTATCCATTGATCGTCATCATGAATATTTAAGGTGTCTGCACCGATCTCTATATCCCAACCATTAGGCCCTTTGATATAGACGCTAGTTGTTAAATCATTTATGTGTTTTCCTAAAGTTGAACTTATTGGTATGTTTGCAGCGTTTATTCTATCTAAAGCCTTTCCAACACTATCAATAGAATCTACCTGAAACATTATGTGATGCATTCCATTTGCTTCACCAAATTTTGATAAAGCCATACTGTGATGTCTTGGATTGCAACGCATAAACCAGGCACCATCACCACCTTCAAAGCTTATGTAATCTGTTAGTTTGAAGCCCAGTATTTTTGTATAAAAATCATATGTTTGCTCCCTGTTAGCAGCAAGAATCATTAAGTGACCTAAGCCTAGATGACCAGCAACGAAGGTTTGGTTTGGAATAGGCGATTGAAATTTATAGTCTAAAGTTGGCTCATAATATATTTCAACTGGATTTCCTGATGGATCACTTAATTTAATTAATCCACCCACTCCTCTAGCTTTTGCATCATCTTCAGAGCCGTCAAGCACATCGATCTTATTTTCAAGTAAGTGTTTTTTTGCTTCTTCAAGTTTAGAAACGTTATCAACCTCAAAACCTATGTACAATATTCCATGATTTTCATCATCTTGATGAATTCCAAGTCTCCATTGATAATCGTCAAGCTTTAAATAGACTGAACCATCTTCAGATATGCCCTTGCCACCACTAGCTATTTTGAAATTAGGATCTTGCGGAAATCCCCAACTTTCTCCTGGTACAGCTCTTGCAGGCATCATTCCTAAAATTTCCGTTCCAAATTTCAACCACTCTAGTGGATTTTTTGCACCAAAGCCAATATAGCCTAATGATTTAATTTCCATGATGTAACTCCCAAAAAATTTATGTTTTTTTTAATGTTTTTAATAAATTTCTTTCATTATTTATAGCATTTTGTACTTCTTCTTCCAAATTAGGCTGAAATGCTGTTTTTGCTGCAATTAAAGCATTTATTTTAGTCTCATCAAAAGAAGCAGAAATATTAGATACGGTTTCTTCCAATAAATCATTTTTAACAACTTGGTTAACTAATCCAATTTCCTTTGCTTCAGCAGCAGATAATTTAGCGTTAGTTAATATTATTTCTTTAGCTTTATTTTTACCTACTAGTAAAGGTAAATAATAAGTGCTAGCTAAACCAGGCAAAATACCAAGCTTGATAAATGGAAATGATATAGATGAGTTAATTGTGGCAACCCTGATATCGAAAGGCAGAACCATAGTTATTCCTATACCTACACATGAACCGTGAAGCCCGGCTATTAATACTTTTTTAGATTGCGACAGTTCTAATACAAAAGATTTTATAAACTCATCCTCGCCGATTTTTAAACCAGTTTTGCTGAGCTTATTTCCAATTAAATATTCTTTATCAGCTCCGGCGCAAAAAGATTTACCGTTACCAAAAATACTGATAACTTTGATAGCGTTATCAGCATTTACTTTTCTGAATGCATGGATTATTTCATCACCCATATCAGGCGTATAAGCATTAAGTTTCTCTGGCCTATCCAGATAAATCTTTGCTAAAGAATTTTCAATTATTAATTTAATATTCTCGTAATTATTCATTATTTTTATAAGGTGCCCAATTAGGAGATCTTTTTTCAATAAAAGAGTTTGTTCCTTCTTTAAAGTCTGCGTGAGTTTGCTGTTCTGTGATTAAGTCCCATGCATTATGCAGAGCTTGTGTAAGACCAGTTTCAGTAGAATCCCAAATAGCTTTTTTAGTTTTGGCTAATGCTGATGGTGAATGAATCTTAATTTTATTCGCTATTTCAATCGCCCTATTCATTAAGTTACTTTCTTTGACTATTTCACTTATCAAACCTATATTTTTCGCTTCAATTGCATCAACTCTCTCAGACCCTCCCATTAGAGACATTCTTAAAACTCTCTCCAATGGAATCTTCCTGCTAAGACTCACGGGCTCTAAGCCAGCAACCATTCCAACTTTTACATGAGTATCAAAAAAGGTTGATTTATCTGTGGCAATCACAATATCACTATCCGCTATAAAATGCAGACCTCCACCACATGCTATTCCGCTTACTGCGCAGATTACCGGTTTCCAAATTTTATTTTGCAATGAAGTCCATTTAATTGATTCAATTGTTGCCTTTCCAAGATCACCGTCCATATCAGGCAAATCATCTAAATCAGCACCGGTACAAAATGACTTAGTCCCATGATTAGACAAAATCGCAACGATTGCAGAATTATCCTCATTGAAAAGTTTCCAGGCTTTGGGTAATTCTTTTGACATGGTCGAATTTACTGAATTTAAGTTATCTGGTCTGTTTAATAAGATGGTTGCTATACCATCTTTTACCTCATAATCAATCGTTGAAAATTTCAAATGTCACCTCTGAGCTAGTTAAAAAAATTTTTTTCTATTTGATTTTCAAGATAAGGCTCATCCCACATATAATTTTGTAAATGCTTTGCCCTTTTGAAAAATAATTGAGGATCAGCCTCAGTAGTAAAGCCCATACCCCCATAAATTTGTATAGTCGTTGCAGATATTTCTCTAAATGACCTACATGCTTGCAACTTTGCCAATGCAGATAATGAAGAAATATCTAAATTTTTATCATATGACCAAGCTGCCTCGTAAGTCATTAATTTATTGGCTTCAACTTCAACAAATCCATCTGCTAAATAATGCGCAATTGATTGAAATGAACCAATTTTTTGGCCAAATGCTTCTCTTTCAAGTGAATAATCTCTTCCAATAAATAACGATCTTTCAGCACCACCAGACGCTTCAGCAGCAATTAAAACTTGCGCAATTGATGCAATTTCAAGCCAAATTTCCCAAAACTTTTTTGAGTTAATAATATTGCTCTTTTCGATCAAAACATCATCAAAGGAAACTTCATATAAACTTGTTTTCGCATGATTATGTTGATAATTGAGGCTAATACCAGATTGATCAGTATTTACTATAGCTATTCCTATTTGATCACTTTCCTTAAAGAGAAGTAACATTTTATTAGCGGTTGAAGCATAAGGAACCATATGCTTTTTTCCATTTGCATAGATATCCCCATTTCTTTTTATTAATTCAAAACTAATTCCGTGCTTGTAAAATGATGATCCTTCTTCAAGCCAAGCTAATGTCATCACCAACTTCCCAGATACAATTTCTTCTAGAATTTCTTTTTTTTGTTCAGTTGTTCCAAGTTTATTAATTAGTGATGAGCAAATGATTGAACTAGTCATGTGAGGAGATAGAGATAAAGCTCTACCAAATTCTTCATATAAAATAACTTGATCTAAAAGACCCATATCACTGCCACCAAAATCTTTTGGAATATTAATTCCAGTTAAGCCAAGATTTATAATTTGATTCCAAAAATCCTCTGAATAACCAACATTTGAATCTTCAATATTTCTCAGTGTTGATAAATCAGAATGATCAACGCACATTTTTTCAATAGTATTTCTGAGTAATACTTGCTCTTCTGAAAATTGAAGTTCCACTTATATTTAATTTTTATCTATATTTATTACATTTATATTAAACTTTGGGTATATGTTAGGCAATAAAACATAAATTATGGAGTCCGATAAAAACGTTATTAAGAACAAGCTAATTGATTATGCAAAGTCTTTGGATGAGCGAAATTGGTCAAATTTAGAGAATATATTTGATCAAAGCGCAACCGCAGAGTATGGCAATGACTCCATTGGCTTGAAGTTTCTATCAAATTCAAGAGATGAAATCATAGAGATGTGCATGTCAAACCTTAATGGTTGTGGTTTTACGCAACACCTGTTGGGTAATTTTGATATCAAGTTTAAAAATGATACTGCTGAAAGTAGCTGTTATGTCAGGGTATATCATGTTGGCAAAGAACCAAACCAAAATGAATTCTATGAAATGTTTGGTGAATACAAAGATAATTGGAGAAAAATAAATAATTCTTGGTTTATCATGCAAAGAAAACTAATTGTAAATTATGAAAGAGGAAATAGAGATAAAGTTTTAGCTCCATAAATAATTATGAATTTTGATTTTACGAAGAATGAAAAAAAATTTATTGATGAAGTTAAGGATTTTATTTCCCTAGAAAAGGAGAAACCCAATGCGCATGATGTGTTTGCTCCAAATAGAGAGGCTGATGCGCAAACAAAAATAGATAGCCCAGCAAGAAGAGAGTTTATGAAAACATTGTCTTCTAAGGGATACTTAGGAATGTCCTGGCCGAAAGAGTATGGCGGTCAAGAAAAACCCGGAATTTATGATTATATTCTTAATGAAGAATTATGTAGAGTTGGCGCCCCTTCTCCAGGCAAAGGGGTAGGTTCAATTGGTCAAACAATAATTCATCATGGATCAGAAAAAATTAAAAAAGAATTTCTACCTCAAATACTAGCAGGTGAGATAGATTTTGCTTTAGGATACAGTGAGCCCGGCGCCGGATCAGATTTAGCATCGTTACAATTAAAAGCTGAAAAGAAAGATGGGGGCTGGTTGATTAATGGTCAAAAAATTTGGACCTCATCAGCCCACGTTGCAGATTGGTATTGGTTAGCAGCTCGCACTGATACAGAAGCTCCAAAACATCAAGGAATTAGTGTTTTTTTAGTCAAGATGGATAATCCCGGTATAGAAGTTCACCCAATAGAGACAGTTGGCGAGCATGCAACAAATAGCGTCTTTTTAACAGATGTATTTATTCCTGATGATTACGTAATTGGTGAAATAAATAAAGGATGGGTATATATTTGTGAAGCCTTAAATTATGAAAGGTTTACTTTTTATACTATTGCTCCGCTTGAACAAAAATTCAAAGAATTAACTGAACTAATTAATACACTATCAAGAGATGGTGTTCCATTAAATGAAATTCCAGAAATTAGAAAGAAGATTATTTATTTATATGCCGATGTCCAAAAAGCTAGAGTCCTACAGCGAAAAGTTTTATCAGTAGCCATTCAAGATGAAGTTCCTCAATCAGAAGCAGCGGTATTTAAACTATTTAGTACTAAATTACATCAAAAATTAGCAAATGAGGCTATGGATATATTGGGTCGAGAAGGATTATTTAGAAAGGAATATGAAAGCTCACATGCAAACGGTAAGTGGGAATGGTCATATCGAAGTACTTTAGTTGATACTATTGGAGCTGGAACTACAGAAATTCAGAAAAATACAATTGCAAAAAAATCTTTAAAACTTCCTTTATAAATTTATGCAAAATGATTTACCAGAAGAAGTAAATAAATTAATTGGTAAAAATTCTTTTACTGATCAATCACCAATCATGATTCAGAAAGGTCTATGGCAAAACTTCTGCTCTTCCATAGAAGATGGGAATAAAATTTATTGGGATGAGAGGGTTGCAGAATGTCATACTGAGGATCTCATAGCTCACCCAGCAATGTTGCCATCATGGGTTCATGATTTTGAATGGCATCCTCAAAGAAAAAAAGTCCAACCTATGGAACTGCATTTTCATCTTAAAAATATTTTAAATTTGCCACTTGGGATAGTTACAGAAGTTGATATTGAATATTATCTTCCGATCAAGGATGGAGATGCAATTAGTGCAAACCAGACTTTATTAAGTGTTTCAGAATTAGTGAAAACAAAACTTGGAGAAGGAAGATATTGGGTTATAGAAGTGAAATATTTTAATCAGTTAGAAATTCTTGTTGGAAAACAAAATATCCACTTTTTAGGATACAAAAAATGAATTCTAAAATTTTGCCAACTACAAAGTATTTTACAACAGTCAAAAATATACAAGCTGGAGCTATTTTTAGCCGAGACTGGGCCCCCCTTCATTCAAATCAAGATTGGGCAATTAATAAAGGCAAGCTACCAAATATCATAATGAATAATTACACCCTAAATGGATTGGTTATTAAGTATGTTACAGATATTTATAATGAATCAACGAGGATTGGTAAAGTGAAATTCAAGATAAATAAACCTATTACTCCAGATAAAAATTTAGAATTTCATGGTTCGATCATCAAAGAAAATAAAGTTTCTAACGAGATATCAATCCTTAAAATTAAAGTAGAGGTTAAGGTTTCAGATGAAACTTATGCTTCTGCAAATGTGGTTGCTGGAATTAGCTTAAACAACACCAAATCAAACTCACCATGGAAGATAGATACAGACACATGGATCTCTTATATTAAAAATAGCTAATTAAAATGATTAAGTTAATTGCGCTTATTAGGAAGAAAAATAATGTATCTGAAAAAGAATTTAAAGAATACTATGAAAATATTCATGCTCCATTAATTATAAAAATTTTTCCTTCACTAAAGGGGTACACAAGAAACTATCTACTTGAATCTAATTTACTGCATGGTGAGTTTTCATTAGAACCACAAAAACATTATTCGAGCTATAACGTAATTACTGAATTGTCATTTGATGACGAAGATGGACTAAATCGGTTTTTTGAAATTTCTTCAAAAGAAGAGATAGTAAAAATTATTCGAGAAGATGAAGAAAATTTCCTTGATAGTAAAAAGACAATAATGTATCGGGTAGATTAAAATTTAATTGGCATGTTTCTATAGCCTTGTAAAAATTCACCAAATGTCCTTACCATCTTTTCATGTTGAAGTGAGTATTCTGGTATAGCTTTGAAAATTTCTTCTAATATAACCCTTCCTTCTAATCTAGCTAAGTGCTGTCCTAAGCATTTATGTGGACCATGGCCAAAACTGATACTGCGTTTTGGTGCCGGCCTAGTAATATCAAATTTATCTGGATTTTCAAATTCACGTTCATCTCTCCCAGCAGATTGATATAAATAAATAACTGAATCACCTTTTTTCATTTTTTTCCCATGCAATTCAATATCTCTAGTTAACTTTCTACCAAGAATATTGGTTGGATGATCATATCTTACTGTTTCTTCAAATGCAGAAGGTATTAAAGACAGATCGTTTTTTAAAATTTTTAATTGATCAGGATTTTTATCCAAATAGTAGAAAAGGTTCGCGACTGTATATGGAACTGTATCTGCTCCAGTAATTATAAGCATGCTTGTGTTTCCCATGATTTGCTCGTCTGACATCCATAAACCCTCTCTTACTTGTTTAGTGATCCATGAATTTATATGAGTGGGAGAAGGAGGTGTATCTTTTCTCCATTCAGATGCTAGCTGCAACATTAGACCCATGCACTGGCCAAATGCTTCTTGGCCTCTTGGTGTAACACCCATGACATCAGGATCTCTCTCATAAAAAATATCAATCAATTCTCTTGCTTTTAAGGCTATATCTCTTTCCAAACCTATCATGTCGGTAATGGTGAATAATGAGACTTTTCTTGCAATTTCATGAACATCAATCTCACCATTTTTTAAGCCTGGTTCAAGTTCTTTTACTGTCAGCTGTCTAATTTTATCCTCTAGCTCTGAAACTGAAGATTGAGTATATCTATCAGCAATGGTATTTCTGTAATCTCTGTGGTCTGCACCATCATTTGTCGGAATTGAGATATGACCAGGCCCAGAATCATCCCCCAATAGTAATGGAGGCGGAGAAGTTCCCTCAATAGATGTGTAGTCTTTGTATGATCCTAAGTGAGCATTCCATATGTCTTCAAATCGACTTAGTGCCCATGCCCCACCAAAATCTTCCATACAGTGAACAGGATCATTATCTCTAAGATCTTTGTAGATATTCCAAGAATCATCCCAAAAATCTTTTGAATATGGATTGTAATTAATTTTCATATCATCACTCCCCTTGATGTAATTAAATATTAATTATTCTCTTACCCAATAAGGTAAAGATATTTCATTGTTGATTTTTTTAAATCTAACACTTAATGTATCACCTATCTTAATGGAATCTATATCTGATTTAGATTTGATTTCTCCAATAATTCTTATATTTTTATATTCAATTAATTCAACCAAACCAACTACATATGGAGATTGATTTTCAAATACCGGTAGAAGTGGTGGTCTAGGAACTACAAATGACCAAAGAATTGCATCACCCGAAACAATATTCCACTCATGGTTAAGAGACTGACATTTAGGGCACATATGTCTAGGAGGAAATCTTGGTGCTTTGCAATCAGCACAATGTTGAATGCTTAATTTCTGTTTTGAACAATTTTCCCAATAGGGTTTATCAAAATCTTCAATACCGGGAATTGGAATAGATTTAATCATTTATTCGCCTTTCAATAATATTGCTGCATTTGGTGTTGCATCGCAAGTTGTTACCAAAGCCAATTTAGCATTTCTAATTTGTGCATTAGCCAAGCCACGAATTTGTTTAACTCCCTCAGTAACTAAATTCATTCCATGAAGATAAACCTCTGAGAGACTTCCTCCTGAAGTATTCACAGGAAGGTCACCATCAACATCAATCAAACCTTCATTAATTAACTTCAATGACTCACCCTTGGGGCAAAAATCATAAGCTTCCAGAGAAAATGGAATCATTGGAGAAAATGCATCATATATTTGAGCAACATCTACATCTTTAGGAGAATAGTCAGACAAGCTCCATAAATTAGAGGCTGTTACATATGAAGAGCTTTCAAGGGGATCGTCGCTATGATAGTGAGTCATCAACTGATGCTCTTTACTCATTCCTTGTGAATATGAGTGAATGATAGCTGGTGTATTATTTAAACCTTCGGCCATTTTTAGGCGTGTAATTACAATCGCTATTGCACCATCACTCTCTAAACAATTATCAAATAAACAAAGAGGATCCGAAATCATTCGAGCATTCATATAGTCTTCTAAAGTAAGAGATTTGTGATGCATAAGAGCGCGTTCGTTGCAATTGGCGTACTTTCTTAAAGCAATAGAAACACTTGCAAGATCTTTTCTATCATAATTATATTGATACATATACCTTCTCATAAGCATAGAAGATTCATCAACTGGCCTCACTAAACCCGATGGTCTAGACCATTTCCAATGATCAAAGATATGTTCATTTGTATGAGACCACATTCTAGAACTAGGATCACCTCTTTTGCGTGATCTCCAAACCACTCCTACATTAGCTATCCCTGAAGCAATTGCCATAGCAACTTGACCAATAGCGGCACAACTTGCTCCACCACCATATGGAGCTTGACTCCAATAGGTTAAATTTCCAAAACCTAAATTTCTTGCAATTTCAAATTCAGGTGTCTCTTCATAGGTAAAACTACCTAAAGCATCAACTTGGTCAGGATTAATGCCAGCATCATCCAAGGCTATTTTAATTGCTTTACAAGCAAGGTTTAGTTCTGTTGAATCAATTGATTTTGAGAATTCGGTTTCCCCAATTCCTACTATTGCTGTTTGATCTTTCAGCATAAATAACTATTTAGGTAAATTTAATCTATTGGCAATATTATTTTTTTGAATTGCAGATGAGCCACCTAAAATTGGCATAGCTAACATATCGCGAACATATCTCTCCATATCAAAGTCTCTAACATATCCATAAGCGCCTAAGATTCTTTGACAGGTTAAAACTATTTCTAGAGCTGTTTCAGTTACAAAGAGTTTTGACATTGACATTTCAACTGTAGCTGTAACATTTAGATCAGCAAGCCATGCTCCTTGATATGTCATTAATCTACATGCTTCAAGTTTTGTTTTAACTTCAGCGAGCATATGTCTTACAGACTGGTTGTGACATATAGGCTTGCCAAATTGAATTCTTTCTTGAGAATATTGCCACGCATCATCAACGGCGGCTCTTGCGATTCCTAAAGCCATTGCTGAGACTTCAATTTTTTCTACATCTAACCCTGTGCTTACAATCTTGCTCCATCCATTATTCCACCCCTCTTCTCCCCCTATTACATTTTCAAAAGGTATTTTTACATCATTGAAAGTTACATCACAGGTACCTCCAACCCCCTTTTGTCCAAGAGTTTGTTGAGGTTCTATTATGATTCCATCAGATTTTGGGGGTATTAATACCAAAGAAAGGTTTCTGTATCTATCTTCTTCTGGTCCAGATTTAACGATTGTATAAATATAGTCTGTAACATTTGGTCCAGAGCACCAACGTTTGGTTCCATTGATCACGACTTGATCACCATCTCTAACAGCTTTAGTTTTAACACTAGCCACATCTGCTCCAACATCGGGTTCACTTATTCCATACGAAAATAGCAGATTACCTTTTGCAACTTCAGGGAGAAATTTTTGTTTTTGCTCTTCACTGGCAACTTCAGAAATGTTAAGTCCTGCATAACATGCACAAAAAATATAGCCTGAAGCAATACCAAGGCTTCTAGTGCATAGTTCCTCAATTGTAGCTATCGTTGCCATTACGTCTCTTCCTGACCCACCATATTCTGAAGGAACCGTTAAGGAGGTAACCCCTAATTCACACAATTTATCAAAAACCTCTCTTGGAAAATAATCATCCTTATCCCATTGATTGACCTTCTCTCTAGGCATTTCCTTTTCAATAAATTGTCGAAGAGTATTTCTTAACATAGAGATATGTTCTGGCTCTTGGAATGCATTCATGTTTCTTGAATACCTAGATTTGCATGAATTACTGAACCATTCACAACAGAATTATTTGCGCAGAAAAATAATGTCTTAGCTATTTCCTCAGAAGTAATTAATCTATTTTCACTTAAAGTAGAAGCCATGATTTTTAAGGCTTCTTGATTGCCTTGGACATATTCAACCAACATTTCTGTTTCAGTAGCTCCCGGACATATACAAGCTGTATGAATAAATCTTCCAAATAAGTCCTGGCAAGTGCTTCTCATCAGACCAATCATTCCATGCTTTGTCATTACGTATGAGGACATATGTGGAACTGCTTTTTCAGATAAGGTTGAGCCAACATAGAGAATCGATGATCCTTTTTTCATGAATGGAATAGTAATTTTATTTAAAATTGAGGGTCCTACTAAGTTAACCTCTATTACCTCTCTTAAGTTATCATCGTTGAATGATTCGACTGTGTCACTTTGCATCTTACTTGCATTGTGGATTAGACAAATTTGATCAGAAGAAGATAGTAAATCTTTAAAATTTGATTCTAATGACTCTTGCCAATTGGGGGTAGATAAATCGATATCGATATGTATTGCATTATCTAAGTCTATTTTAGATCTAGAAAGATTGATAATTGAATAATTATTTTCTTGAAAAAGTTTTGCTGTAGCAAATCCTATTCCACTGCTGCCACCAGTAATAATAAGAAACTTCTTCAAGAAATCACCTTGTTTACTTCTGTTTAAATTTAGGAGTTTCTTTCTTTGCAAAGGCTTCTAATGCAATTTTATGATCTTCCATTAGCTGGGTAACATTTTCAAAGGCTGCGGCCCTATCAATTATCGAATTAGCCATAACTTTTAGGCCAGCATTTATAGAAGTCTTAGTCCATCGAATAGAATATTTTGCCCCATCACGTAATTTTTCAGCTAATGCCTGAACTTCGTTATCAATTTCATCTTCGGCAAAAACCTCTGCTATAAGACCCATATCGAGTGCTTCTTCAGCTTTTATCATCTCACCTGTTAAAAGATACTTTTTGGCTCTAGCATAACCTATGAGCTGTGGCCAAATTACACAGCCACCATCACCAGCAACAAGCCCAACAGAAACATGAGGATCTGCAAATTTTGATCTTGGAGTTGCGTATACAAAATCACAAAAAAGTGCCAAAGAACAACCTAAACCAACAGCAGGTCCATTAACTTTAGCAATTATGGGTTTTTCCATATCCAGCATTGCATTTTGAATCTTTCTGTCATGATTAATGTGATACGCAGTTGCTACAGGGTCACCATGAACTCCTAACAACCATTTGAGGTCTCCACCGGCACAAAATGATTTGCCTGCACCTGTGAGAATGACAATATCGATCTCATCATCATATTCAGCATCAAGAAAGATAGTAGAAAAATCGGCATGCAACTGTTCATTTACAGCATTCATATCGTCAGGGCGATTAATGGTAATAGTTAATAT
This sequence comes from uncultured SAR86 cluster bacterium, assembly GCA_902593675.1. Taxonomy (GTDB): domain Bacteria; phylum Pseudomonadota; class Gammaproteobacteria; order Magnimaribacterales; family D2472; genus D2472. The sequence goes on along the minus strand of CACJJI010000001.1, from coordinate 158,270 downwards.
CCTATCCTTTGTAGTTATTTTAAGTTCTTTATATTTTGAGTAATCCATAAAATTATTATAAACAGCTTGTTAAAAATTACTAATTAAGATTTAAATCTTGAATATATTGCTCTTGTAATTTGTATTTTTGAATCTTTCCAGATGGAGTGACTGGAAAAGAATCAATAAAGAAAATGTATCTTGGAACTTTCCATCTTGAAATCCTTTCTTTACACCAATCTCTTAATTCATCTGGGTTATTTATTATTGTTAAATCTACCCTTGCAACTGCACAACATTCTTCATCATATTTTTTATCAGGTAGACCAAATACAGCAACCTCGAGGACTCCAGGATGTTCAAGCAAGTAATTTTCAATTTCAATAGGATAAAGATTTTCACCGCCCCTAATTATCATCTCTTTGGCTCTTCCAACAATATTTATATATCCATCTTCATTCATGGTCGCAAGATCTCCAGTTGGAAACCAGCCATCGGGATTTATTCCTGAGCTTCCATCAGGTAAATTACCATAACCCTTCATAAGCCCAGGACCTTTATAGAGCAATTCCCCAGGCGTATCATTTTTAACCACTTCATTATTTTTATTTACAACTCTTAAGGACACGCCAGGTAGTGCAAGTCCAGCAATAGCCTTTAATTCTGGGGGATCATTGGGAAGCGCAGTAGAAGTTAGTCCACATGTTTCTGTCATACCATAACCGTTGATTACATCTGCATCGAACTCATCAGAAAATTTTTTTAAAAGCTCAAGCGGTGGATTTGATCCACCAACTATTAAGCATTTTAAGGCGCTTAGATCATATTCTTTAAAATTAGGCACTTCCAGCATAGCCGTTAATAAAACAGGAGCTCCAATAAAGACAGAGCATTTTTCATTTTGCAGGATATCTAGCGTTACATCTGGTTTAAAAATATATAAAGGCAAAGAAACTGCTCCTGTTGCTGCAGCACCAAGAGTCATACAAGCAGAGCCACCAATGTGAAAAAGTGGAAAACCATGACAAACTCTCTGATTTACGGTTATATTCCAACGAACATGGCTATTTTTTGATGATGTAATTAATGATTGATGAGTCATCTGAGCAGCCTTTGGAACTCCAGTTGTGCCAGATGTATATTGGATCATAAAAATATCATTTGGATCTACTGATGGCAGCAATGAGTTAGAGCATCTTCCTTCATTGATAAGGTTTTTTAAACCATCATCAAATGAATAGTTATGTTTAAGGGATGGAATTTCGTTTTTAATTTTATTAATTACATTTAAGCATTTGATTTCGCCAATTGCCTCAGCGTGAAGTATTGCAACAGCTGATACTGTATTTAAGGCAAAAATTAACTCTTGATCTTTATATAATGGATTTAAGGTAACAATTTTTAAACCTGCCTTAGCTAATGCATACTCAGATAGAATCCATTCAGGATGATTGGGACCCCAAACACCCACTGTATCTCCTGGTTTAAATCCTACATCTAAAAAAGCTTTAGCAAGATTGGTAGACATTTCATTTAAATCTTTATATGTCCACCTTATATCATCCACACCGGGTTGGTTAGAATATACTAATGCTTCTGTATTAGGTGACTCTGCAGCTCTTGTCTCTATAAGCTCGCCGAGAGTTATAGCCATTAATTCTGAATCATCTAATTCATCTATCCATTCTGATAAATTTTTATCTGGTTTAGCCATGAAAGTTATAAATCCCCAGGAATTATAAAAATTTCTGATCTTCCGCCAGAATTTCTTAAGTCAATTAACGGTTTATATTTTGGATCTTCATACCAATTTTGAGCAGATGAAAGATCTGGGAATTCCAACAGCACATAGGCTGAGGGTTGCTCTTTCCCCTCTCTCATATCTGGCTTAACACCTGAAGCTAGATATTTGCCACCATGATCGGAAATCAATTTTGCCGTTTCAGGAAAATATTTTTCATACCAATCCCAACTTTCCATGTATAGCAAACCTAAAACATAAGCTTTCATTTGTTGCCCCCTATATTATTAGTTATGATGAATTTAACTAATATTTAATTTTTATTCATAAAAACAAATATGTCCAATCAAGATACTGACTTTTATGCAGCTGCATCTTTTATCAAAAAAGATGAAGATCAGAATTTCTACCTATCTGCTCAACAATGCAATGCATGTGATGCAATATTTCTAGACAATCGGATAAGTTGTTCTAGATGCTTTGAACTAAATAATTTTTTAACTATAAGATTGTCAGATACAGGAAGCCTATATTCATACTCCATTGTTCATAGATCATTTCCTGGCATTGAGGTTCCATATATTTCAGCAATAGTTGATCTAGATAACGGAGGAACAATTAAAGGTAATTTAATAAATATTGATCCTAATCCTAAAAATATTCCTTTTGATATGAAGGTCAAGTTGGTATTTCAAGATGCTTTAGGTAGAAAAGATAAAGATGGCAATTCTTATGTGAGCTATTTTTTTGAACCGTTAACGACTTAACTTATTCATTAAATCCAAGTAATTTTATTTATAGTGTATTATTTATACGTATCTTATTTTTGAGGTATTAATTTTGGAGGTAATTATGGAAGGAGAAATTTGGTCAACATTGCATACTGCTAGGATAGCAAATGCAGTATTTTTTATATCGATGATGGTATCAATATGGATAGCAGCTAGATTTTCATCAGTAGCAGCTGAGAAAGGAATAAATATGGTTGGTAAAATTATCTGTTCATTGTTTGCAATAGGCGTATTTATGGGTAATTGGACAGTAGGATCTACGGTAATGAATTCATACAGTGGCTTTGCTAAAGCATTTGAAATGTTAGGAGAAACTGGTGTTGAGTTATCACCTATGGCCACCGGCTATATCGAATATTTTGGGACAGAAATGACAGGAATGCCTAACCCTGTAATGATGTTAGTTGGAGTAACTGGTCTATTGATTGCGTTAGCCCCACTCTGGTTCAATTCATCTGACTAATAAACTTTATTAAACAAAAAAAAGCCTGCATCAGCAGGCTTTTTAAATCAATTTTCTATCTTGTATAGATAATTTGACAGTGTTCGATGGTGTCACTAACAATTTCATCGACATATTTTGCTGAATCATCCCAAATCTTAGCCCAGGAAGCACCTGCAAAGTATTCGTCAACAACCTTACCTAGCTCACTGGCTGATTGACTTACAGCTCTAACATGAAATACTTCTGTTCCTCCCCCCAAAGGTTGGAACACACCTATATTCATATCATGACCAGCGCTTCTTATTGCTTCTTCAAGTTCAGTCATTTTTTGAGTATAGGCCATAGGATTATTAAGATTTAGTCTCCAAAGGCGTTCATATGCAGGTTGTAATTTAAATTCTTTGAGTGGTTTAAATGTAGACGAGTATTTTACTTTACGCATACTCTTATATTGTCCTGTTGCTTTCATTGGATCATAAAGATCTGCGGCGGCAAAAGCTTTTTCAACATTGGGAAATGCATTCCAAACGAACATTTCGCCTGGATACTGGTGCCCTGTTTTTGTAACGCAAACCCCCGCAAGATCTGAGCCAATAGCTTCAAATGGCGTGGTATTTTTTTTCATCAGCTCAATATATTTATCAACATCCTTCGCTTTAACGTGAAGAGTTGTAAAAGCACCATCGGGAACAGCAAAAACATTGAAAGATATTATTAGCATGAAAGCAGTTAAAGATTGAATTATTTTCATATTTCTCCAAATTAATTTATTTGTTTGTTAAATATAGTGTATTTCTTTTATACATTAAATAACTTTACTAAACTTGATGTATCTAAATTCCCTAAATTATTTTTAGAGAGTGTTTTATAGTTTTTTAATACATTTTTAGAAATGCTTAAATTTAAATTATTTAATTTTGCATGCTCAAGAGCTATGTTTAAATCTTTTATCATTAAATCTACAGCAAATCCAAAATCAAATTTATTAGCAATCATAGTGTGAAAACGATTATCCATTTGCCAAGACTGAGCCGCGCCATTAGAGATAGCAGCAAATACTTTATTCATATCTAAGTTAGATTTTTTTCCTAAAGCTATAGCTTCGGATAAGCCCTGAATTAGGGCAGCAATACATAGCTGATTGATCATCTTGGTCAATTGGCCATGGCCATTAGGTCCAATTTTTACGATAGTGCTTGAATAGGATTTCATTAATTTCTTGATAAGAAAGTATTTATTAGTTGGACCTCCAATCATTATTGATAATGAACCATTTACAGCTCCGACCTCTCCTCCACTAACTGGTGAATCAAAAAAAGCAATTTTTTGGTTTACTATTTCTTTATTTGAAATGATTAAATTTACTAGCTCAAGTGAAGTAGTTGAATGATCAACAATAAAAGAATTTTTTTTAAGACATTGAAATAGTTTTTTTCGAATTAAAACATCAAATACCGAATTATCATCTTTGAGGCACATTATTAATCCATCAAATTTGAAGTTTGGGAAGTTATTTAAATCAAAAATGGATCCTTTATATTGATTTAACCAGCTATCAGTGACTTTCTTTGTTCTGTTATAAACAAAAAGATCAAGGTCATTTCTTTTTGAAAGATGTCCAGCCATTGGATACCCCATGGTACCAAGGCCTACAAATAAGTACTTTTTACTAGATCTTGGCAAGCTGTGATTCGGCAGATGATACGTCCATCGCTCCAGGCTCCTCGATATCAATAGATTGGACAACACCATTATCAATAATCATTGCAAATCTTTTACATCTATTACCCATTCCAAAACCTGATCCATCCATGGTTAGACCAAGCTCATTGGTTAAATCACAATTACCATCTGACAACATATCAATCCCTTCAGCATTTGAAGATTCTGACCAAGATTTCATTACAAATGGATCATTTACAGCTAAGAATGTTACTGAGTATCCTTTGTCTTTGAAGTTTTGTAAATTTTCTATATATCCTGGCAAATGTGATAAATGGCATGTTGGTGTAAAAGCACCCGGGACACCTACTAAAACTATTTTTTTATTAGATAAGTATTCATCTGAGTTAATATTTTGTATATCACCATCTATTAATACTCTTAGATCATGAGTTGGAAAATTATCATTTATTGAAATAGTCATAAAGCGCTCCTTTTATAGTTAATTTTAACCTATTTAAAAATTTTTTATATAAATTGATTTGTATTGTTGTTTTAACATATTAAAACATATAGAATCATCCCATGAAATTATCAACAGTACTCAAAAACATAAATTCATCCAAAGACATAGATGATTTTTTAAAAGATTTATGCACGCCATCTGAAATTGAGGCAATGGAAGAACGCTGGGAAGTTGCCAAACTTCTTTATAAAGGCGGATCAACATATAGAGATATAGCATCACAATTGAAAACATCAACAGCAACAGTTACACGTGTTGCAAGATTCTTATATAAAGAATCTAATCAAGGCTATCTAAAAGCGCTAAAAAAAGGTTAAAAGATGTCATCGAAGATAGTAATTGCAATTCAGCGAAAAGGTAGACTTTTTGATGACAGTAAAAATCTTTTAATAAGATCAGGAGTTAACTTTTCAACATCAGGAGAAAAGTTACTAGCTAGATCATCTAATTTAGACATAGACATACTGTTAGTAAGGGATGATGATATTCCGTCACTGGTATCTAAGGGAGTTGCGAATCTAGGGATTGTAGGCCAAAACGTTTTGGCCGAACAAGTTGCAACAAACAAAAAAATTACTGCTAAAACTGTTCTAAATTTAGGTTTCTCTAGATGCAAACTTGCATTTGCAAAACCTTTAAATTCAAAACTGAGATCTCTAAAAAATAAGACAATAGCAACATCTTATCCTGCTCTAGTTAAAAAATATTTAAAGAACAATGAAATAAATGCCGAGGTGATAAAAATTAATGGTTCCGTTGAATTGACTCCATACATAGGTATAGCAGATTGTATTTGTGATCTTGTATCATCTGGCGCAACGCTAGAGGCAAATAATTTAATTGAATTTAAATCGCTTATGGAATCGGAGGCTGTTTTAATATCTCCGGTTGAATCAAAAAAAATCACCCAAACAAATATCATAAATTTAATTAAAAGGTTTGAGGGTGTGATTAATGCGAAAGAAAGCAAATATGTAATGTTAAATGTTGATCGAAATTCAACTGAAAAAATATGCAAATTATTACCTGGAGCAGATTCACCGACAATTATTCCTTTGCAAAAGGATAATAAAGTTGCAATACACGCCTTGTGTAAAGAACCAGTATTTTGGGAAACAATGGAAAAATTAAAATTAAATGGGGCTTCTTCAATTTTAGTTTTACCCGTTGAAAAAATATTAAATTAATGAAGATTTTAAATCGCTCGAATTCAAATAAAGAAATTCAATGGTTAGCTAATAGTTCTTTAGAAAAAGATCTAGAGAAAACAGTTTTACGTATTAAAAATTTAGTCTTGACTAAAGGCTCCAAAGCTTTTGATGAAATTAATCAAGAGTTAAATTTAATATCTCCACGTTCTTATAAAGTCAAAATATCAGAAATTATGAAATCTGAGATGATGGTTTCAGATGTTTTGAAGGAGTCAATTCTTAATTCAGCAGCAAATATAAAAACTATTTGTGAAAATGAGAAAAGAAGTTTAACAGTGATGCCTATTGAAACAACTAAGGGTATTAAAGTATGGAAGGAGTTTAGACCCATTGATTCGGTAGGAATATATGTTCCTGGAGGCACTGCTCCTTTAATTTCATCATTATTAATGCAACTTATCCCTGCTAAAGTTGCGGGATGTAAAAAAATAGTTGTCTGTACTCCACCAAATCCGGATGGCCAAATAGCGCCTGAATTATTATGGATAGCAAAATTGTATGGCATATCAAGCATCTATAAAGTTGGCGGCGCTCAAGCTATATTTGGTATGGCATATGGAACAACAATTATTCCAAAGGTCAACAAAATATTTGGTCCAGGAAATGCTTATGTGAATACGGCAAAAAAACTTATCTCTAATGATGTTGCAATAGATCTACCCGCGGGTCCAAGTGAGGTAATGATCGTAACCAACAGCATAAAAAATATTTCCATTGCAGCTGCAGATGCGCTATCGCAGCTAGAACATGATCCAGATTCGAGAGCTTTTATTATCTCAAATAATCTAGCTATTCTTAACAAGATTAAAGTAGAACTCAAAAAACAGATTCAAAAACTTTCTAGGCAGGCTATTTTAAATAAAAGCATAGAAAACATGTTACTTATTAAATCAAAATCTTTTAAAGATGCAGTTGCTCTAATTAATGAATGTGCACCTGAGCATTTAATTCTATTAGATGAAGATTATTCAAAATATCTTATTAACATTAATAATGCTGGATCGATTTTTTGTGGCTCATTAAGCCCAGAATCATTCGGTGATTACTCATCCGGAACAAATCATGTGTTACCAACAAATGGACAATCAAAGGTTCATTCAGGTCTTGGTGTAATTGATTTTGGAAAACAAATTAGTGTGCAAACAGCATCACCAGAGGGCTTTAATAATTTAAAAGATACCGTGATGAAAATGGCTCAAGCAGAAACATTAGATGCGCATGAAAATGCTGTAAAAATACGTGAAAATTTAGCTTCTCATCTGGAATCATCAAGAATGTTTACAGAGATAAGAAAAACAAATGAAACGAGTATTTATATAAATCTGAATTTAGATGGAACAGGTAACTACAATATAAAGACTGGTCTAAATTATTTAGATCATTTACTTGAGCAATTCTCTAAACACGGATCAATCGACTTAAATTTATCTTGCTTAGGCGATTTAGAGATTGATGAGCATCACACTATTGAAGACATAGCTATTGCATTAGGAACTGCAATTAATAGCGCCCTTGGGGATAGAGTTGGTATCAGTAGATATGCTTCTAGTGAAATTTTGGTAATGGATGAGGTTAAAAGTAATGTCAGTATAGATTTAAGTTCAAGACGTTATCTTGATTTCAAATGCTCCGAATTAAGAGACTATGTTGGAGATTTTCCTACTGAAATGTTTGAACATTTTTTTGTATCATTGATTAATGCCGCAGCTATGACATGTCACATTGAAACAAGTGGTAAAAACTCACATCACCTACTTGAAGCAACATTTAAAACTTTTGCAAGATGCCTAAAATCTGCAATTGTTGTTGAATCTATTAAATCCTCATCTACAAAAGGATTATTGTGACTGTTGCCATTGTTGACTGCGGTGGAGCAAACCTACGTTCAGTTCAAAGAGCGGTTGAACTGCAAAACATGAAATCAATCATTACAAATGATAAAGCCAAAGTGTCATCTGCATCATATGTTATTTTACCTGGAGTAGGATCGGCTAACAGTGTTATGCAGAGCCTGAAATCAAATAATCTATTAGAGACTGTTAAATATTTAACTTCACCTGTTCTTGGTATCTGCATAGGCATGCATGTTTTGTTTGATCAATCGGAAGAAAATAATACTGAGTGTATGGGTATAATTTCAGGAAATATTAAAAAATTTAATCCCGAATTAAACATTAAGGTACCTCAGATGGGTTGGAATAAGGTGACCTTCCTTCAAGAGCAAGTAAAAAAACTCGATGATTATTATTATTTTGCTAATAGTTACTATTCTCAAATTTATAACCACACATTAGCTACAGCTGAATATGGCCAACCTTTTACGGCCACAATTCAAAAAAATAACTTTCTAGGTTGTCAATTCCACCCAGAAAAATCTTCGCATGCTGGCAAAAGATTTTTAAATTATTTTTTTAATGAAATATGAAAATATTACCTGCCATTGATCTTAAAAATGGAAATTGTGTTCGGTTGCTTAAAGGTGATTTTGCCAATATCACTGAATACAATTTCAATCCATTGGCTCAAGTAGAAATCTTTAAATCGAATCAGCTAAATTATCTTCATATTGTAGATCTTGATGGGGCTGAGACTGGTAATCAATCTAACTTAGATGTAATTAAAGAAATTTTAAAAATCCCAGATATTTCTATACAAGTTGGTGGAGGAATTAGATCCATTAAAACAATTGAAACAATGATTGAAATGGGAGCTTCCAGAATTATTCTTGGGACAGCTTTATTTCAAGATGGTTTTATTGAGGATATTAAAAAGAATTTTGATTCTAATCAGATAGTGCTGGCGTTAGATTTTAAGGTTATAAATGAGACTCCAAAAATTTATACACATGGATGGCAAAATACAACTGATATTTCATTACACGAGTTTCTATCTGACCAATCATTCTTTTTAAATATTCTTGCGACAGATATATCTCTAGATGGAGCAATGCAAGGTCCTAGTTTTGATATTTATGAACATATTTTAAATACATTTCCCTTAGTTAATCTTATTGCCTCTGGAGGCATTAGATCTCTTGAAGATCTAGATAGTTTAAAAACTTTGAAAATTAAAGAAGCCATCATAGGAAAAGCAATTTATGAAAAAAATATATCTCTTGAGGATCTTAATAATGATTACTAAGAGAATAATTCCATGCCTTGATGTTAAAAATAATAAAGTTGTAAAAGGTATTCAATTTAAAAATCATCAAATCGTTGGATCGATTATGAATTTAGCTAAAAAGTATTCAAATGATGGAGCTGATGAACTAGTTTTCTATGACATTTCTGCAAGCACAGAAGGATCAATCGTAAACAAAAATTGGGTATCTAAAGTAGCTGATGTTATAGATATCCCCTTTTGTGTTGCAGGTGGTATAAAAACATTGGAGGATGCCAGGCAAATACTCAACCTAGGAGCTGATAAAATTTCCATTAATACCCCTGCATTAATTAATCCAAACTTAATCAGCCAACTAAGTAACGAATTTGGCTCTCAGTGTGTTGTGATAGGTATGGATATTAAATTTAAAGATGCTGAAGCATATCTCTTTGCTAAAACAGGAAATGAAAAAACTGCATATTGTACTAACAAAAAAGCAATAGATTGGTTACTTCAGGTTCAAGATCTTGGAGCTGGAGAAGTTGTAATTAATGCAATGGGACAAGATGGCGTTAAGACTGGATACGATCTTGAATTATTAAGATCACTTGAGCGCAAATGCTCCATACCTATTATTGCTTCTGGTGGAGCTGGAGGACCAGACGATTTCATCGATGTTTTTAAGAAAACACAAGTAGACGGTGCTCTTGCGGCAAGCATATTCCATAGAAATGAATTTTCTGTAGGGCAAATTAAAGAGGCTTTAAGAGCCAATAATGTAAATGTAAGATTATGAAAAAGATAAATCTAGACTGGGATAAAGTTAATGGGTTGATACCGGCTATTGTTCAAGACCATGAAACATTGGAAATTTTGATGTTGGGGTACATGAACAAAGAAGCGCTAAAGCTCTCGCAATCATCTGGTTTTGCAACCTTTTTTAGCAGAACAAGAAAAAAATTATGGACCAAGGGTGAAACATCTGGAAATAAATTAGCCATTAAAAAAATTCTTCATGATTGCGATAAAGATACATTATTAATTCTTGCTAAAAACAACGGTCCCACCTGCCATCTAGACAATAATTCTTGCTTTATTGATGCGCCCTCCTCTAGAAATTTTGTAGATGATTTAGAGCAAATAATAGATAAGAGATTCAAGGAAGCAAATGTTGCTTCATATACCTATCAACTCTATAAAGATGGTGTGAAGGAAATTGCCAAAAAAATAACTGAAGAAGCGGGTGAAGTGTCAATCTCAGCAGTCACAAACGATGGAAGAGTGATTAACGAATCAGCTGATTTGATGTATCACTTATTGGTAATGCTTAGAAAATTAAATCTTAATTACTCTGATGTGGTTCAAGAATTAAAAAACAGATCTAGATAAATTATTTCTCAATAACATAATTAGTTACTTGATCTTTCATCTCTTTGCGTAGAATAAATAAAGCAAATAAATTTGGTATTGTTACAAGAGCTACAACAACATAAGCAATATTCCATACAACTGTTGTGTCAATAACGGCTGCTGCAATAAAACAAATAACATAAATCATTCGATACCAAGGAACAGCATTTTCACCAAAAACATAAGCTGTAGATCTATCTCCATAATAAGACCAAGCAATAGCAGTAGAAAAAGCAAACAATAATAATCCTATTGCAACAATGTACTCACCATAGTTCCCAAGGACGCCTGATCCAAATGCCTTCGATGTAAGTTCAGCTGAATGAATTAAGGATTTACCTTTTACCGTAACAGATGAATCTGTTAGCGAGCCATCTTCAACCGCTAAAGATCCATCAAACAATTCTCCATTTTTATGAAAAGTAACATCTTCAGCAATGGAATTATTGTGAAAAACCGTTATATCACCCTGCTGAATAACACCGTTGACAACAGGTAAATTCCCAGAAAAGTTTTTTACTGCAGTTGTATTGCTAGTGAATTTTCTAGCATCAAGAATATATTTTCCAAGCTCCTCTACATCCTGTGAATTTAACTCAGAGTATTCTCCAGCAAAAATGGCCATGGATGATCTCTCAAAGGTATTTTCATATTTTTGAATCCAAGCTCCACTAGATAAAATTACAAGTGCGGTAACACTACATACAACAATTGTATCTATGAATGGTTCGAGGATTGATACCATGCCTTGCTCTACAGAATGTTCTGTCTTAGCTGAAGCATGAGCAATTGGTGAGGAGCCTTGTCCAGCTTCGTTGGAATATAAACCCCTAGCAACACCAAGTTTTAGACTCATTGCGAAACTAGCGCCCAAAAAACCACCAACAGCAGCTGAACCAGAAAAAACTTGTGTAAAAATTGAATGAAAAGATGGAATTATGTTTTGATAATTCTCCAATACAACGACTAATGCTCCGCCAAAATAGATGACAGCCATGAATGGAACTAATTTACTAGCAATTTTAGCAATCCTCTTAATTCCACCGGAGATTATAAGCCACAACATAAATCCTAAAATTAAACCAGTAGCAAGCTTGGGGACGCTAAAGGTTGAATCAAGAACAAGCGCAATATTGTTGATTTGAGGCATATTGCCTGAGCCAATTGCGCATATCATCATCAAGGCTGCCCATATAACTCCAGCCCACCTCATCTTGAAACTTTTTTCAATGTAATACATTGGTCCACCAGAAATTGAACCATCTGATAACTTTGTTCTGTATTTATGAGCCATCGTAACTTCAACAAATTTAGTAGTCATACCAAAAATTGCAGTGATCCACATCCAAAAAATCGCAGCAGGCCCTCCAATCCAAATTGCTAAAGCAACGCCTCCAATATTGCCTGTTCCGACAGCACCTGACATAGCAGTAGTTAATGCTTCAAATGGAGATGTATCTCCTTCAGCGTTATCTTTGGAATATTTACCAGTAACAATTCTCCAGCCATGACTAAAAAATTTAAATTGAGGGAAGCCTAGATATATTGTAAAAAAAATACCAGATCCAATGAGAAAAGCAGGAAACCACCATGAGCCACTGAGATATCCATCTAAGAGTAATAAAAAATCATTAAATGCGACCATAAATTTTCCTTATTTTTCAACCCATTCCATTAAATCTGTATATCCACCAATCAACTCATCATCGACAAAAATTTGAGGCATGGTTCTAGCATTGGGATTCCTATTCATCAATGCTTCAAAAACTTCAGGAATCTCAACGTTATGCTCAACGTAAGTAATGTTATTTTGTGTAAAGTAGTGCTTAGCTTTATCACAAAAGACACAATTTGATTTAGAATAGATTTCTACATTTTTTAACATCATAGGATTATAAGCTAAATGTCATTATTTAATTTAAAAAATAAATCATTTTTGATAACGGGTTCCTCTAAAGGCATTGGCAAATCAATTGCATATCATGCAGCATCTCATGGGGCTAAAGTAATTATTTCCAGTAGAAAAATTGATGCATGTAAAGAAACAGCGGATGAGATAAATGAGCTGATTGGATCAGAAGTAGCTTTTCCTATTGCAGGCAACATTGCGCACGAATCAGAGCTTATAAACCTTGTAGATGAGACAAATAAGCTGTTAGGCAAGATCGATGTATTAATTTGTAATGCTGCAACAAATCCATTTATGGGATCCATGGCCGATATTCCATCAGATGCTTTTGACAAAGTGATGAATAATAATATTAAGGCAAATCACATATTGACCAATTTAGTTACCCCTCAAATGATTGAGCGTAAAGATGGCGTGATTATTATTATTTCAAGTGTTGGAGGCACCAGAGGCAATAATCTTATTGGCACATACAACCTAAGCAAAGCTGCAGATATTCAAATGGTTAAAAATATTGCTGTGGGATATGGGCGCCACAACATAAGAGCTAATAGCATTGCTCCGGGACTTATTAGAACTGATTTTGCTAAAGGTTTATGGGAAAACCCAGCTATTCTTGAGCAATATACAAGCACACATCCAATGAAAAGAATTGGTGAGCCTGATGAAGTTGCTGGTGCTGCAATAATGCTAGCCTCAGATGCAGGAAAATATATTAATGGTCAAACCATTATCGTTGATGGTGGAGCAACTGCTTAGCTAAAGAGATTTTTAATTTTGTAAAAGAAATTATTCAAACCGATCTGCTCATTTAATGAAGGCACTTTATTAAGCTGATATTTGTAGTCAACCAATTCTTCAATTAAATCTGATGCTTGAGCAACATCAAACTCAATATTTTCAAGGGATGTAATAATTGGGTGAGGTTTATAAAAATCTTGATTGATGCCTATACATGTCTTTAAAAAAAGAATTATTGAATTAATTTTTTCATCAAATGAAATGTTTATTTCTTTATAAAATTTCATTAAATCAGGCGTAGTAGTAACCCCAAGACAAAATGAATTCAGATTTTGAGAGATATCCAAATATTGGCCTGCCAAATCATTCTTAATGAGATACTCAATTTCTAAAGGTGTTGAGTCAGGGGCAAAATTTAATGTTGAAAAATCAATGTAGCCCTGCTCTAAAATCCATTCATCAATATCAACAGTATCTGGATTTTTGATTGAAATTAAACTAGATCGACTGTAGATCGTAGGTAAGAAATATTTTCGTTGATTTGAAACGATAAATATATGTTTATTTTCCGGCAATTCCTCCAAAGTTTTTAAAAGTGCGTTTTGAGCGTTAATGTTCATAGAGTGAGCATCAAAAACTACCCCAATTCTTTTTTCAGATACTGAATTAGTCATGGCGATAAATTCATTCAATGCTCTTACCCCTTCAATTTTTTTAGAAGTTAAGGCATCTTTCTTCGCTTTAGAATATGTATGTAGCACGCTAGAGCATGAGTCTTGGTTCAAAAAACAGTAATCAGGATGCGATCCAGCTAAAAAATAATTGCAGGAATTACATACGCCACAAGGTGCAGAGTCATCAGAACATAATAATTTTTGAGCAAAATATTTAGCAAGTTGTGTTTTTGCTAAGCCTGCCTCTCCTTCAATAATTGTTGAAGATGGAAATGCAATCTTTTGATGAGCTCTTATAGCATCATTAAGCCAAGGAAATCTTTCAACACTCATGCTAAATTAAACGTTCTACTAAAAGTTTAGTTTGTTGGCTAATGCATTCAATAGACTCAGATGCATCCACTATTTCAACTTCACTCCTCTCTTTAGCTAATTGTTGATAACCCTTTCGAACATCTTCAAAAAAGTTAATTCCAGAAGACTCAATTCTATCTATTACATCGTTAGTTTTTCTTTTAAAGCCAGCTTTGACATCCAAGTCATATATTATTGTTAAATCAGGAATTGGGCAGTTAACACTATTTATCAAAAGATTAATTAAATCAAGTGAAAGCTTTCGGCCGTAGCCCTGGTATGCAATAGAAGCATGAAAATATCTATCACACAAAATAAAGTCTTCTCTAGAATCCATTAAATGCTCTTTAATCATCTCGGATCTTGCTGCAAACATTAGCAATAATTCTGTATGAGCAGATATGTTGGAATCCTTAGATAAAAGTAATTCTCTAATTTTTTCACCAAAAATAGTGGATCCAGGTTCTCTAAGAAGTTTAGTAGAAAAGCCTTTAGTTTTTAGCCAATCCAAGACTAAGTTAATTTGAGTTGATTTACCTACCCCCTCTATTCCTTCAAACGTTATCAGTTTCATAGTCTAATTAAGCTGATATTTTTTTACAGCTTCGAGATGTTGTTTGTAAGTTTTTGAAAATTGATGAGTTCCATCGCCTTTAGCTACAAAATATAAATAATCATTTTTCATACCCAATATTACTGCTTCCAAAGATGATTGGCTAATCGTAGATATTGGGGTCGGTGGTAGTGCTGAAATTTGGTAGGTATTGTATGGGTTATCCTTATCTCTTAGATTTGCTTTTGTAATATCACCATTAAAATCCGGCATTAACCCATAGATAATTGTTGGATCTGCCTGTAACTTCATACCTATAGACAATCTATGCAAAAAGACTCCAGCTATAATAGATTTTTCATTCTCATTGCCTGCTTCTTTCTCTACTATAGAGGCTAAAATCAAAGCATCAGACAAGGTTGCTAATGGTAATTTAGGTTCTTTCTTTTTCCATAAATTGAGTGAAAATTTAAAAAATTCATCTTGTGAACGTTGTAAAATTTCAGATAATGAATCAGAGTATTTATAAAAATAAGTATCTGGTTTTAATGTCCCTTCTAAAAAATTATATCGCCCATCTAAACATTTAAAGTTATTACAATCATTTTTTAAATTTGATTCTGAAAGAATTTTTTTAATTTCAAATAGGTTTTTTCCTGCAGGAATTTCTAACTTAAATATAACCACATCACCTTCATTTACAGAGAGTATAAATTTTTTCCACGATTTATTTTTTAGATGATAGTGACCAGCTTGAGCCAAGTTTATATCATTAACTCTTAGATGAACCTTTAATAAAAATTTTTGAACGGGATGTAATGGAAAATCTTCCAAAATTGAATAAAAGGATGCTCCCTTTTTAACACTGTAAAATTTAAGGTCATCAGTAACTCTGGAGTGAGAATATGATTCAGATGTACCTATTAAAACAATTATAGGTATAGCTATAGAAAGAATTAATAAAGAGATATTAGATATTTTTGAAGACAAGCGTAGAGTTAGTTCCTCCAAACCCAAAAGAGTTATTCATGGCAACAGATACTTTTTTTTCATTTGAAACCAAGGGTGTGTAATTTAAATCACAAAGTGGATCAGGATTATCTAAGTTAATTGTTGGAGGTATAATACCTTCTTTGATTGCCTTGATACAAAAAATAGATTCAATCGCACCAGCTGCTCCAAGCGTATGACCAGTCATTGATTTAGTTGAGCTAATTTGAGGAACAGAGTTACCAAATACACTTTTTAAAGCAATTGTCTCTGCGATATCTCCAAGCGGCGTAGATGTTCCATGAGCATTAATGTAATCAACCTCAGAGATATTGATTTCAGCATCATCAATTGCATTCGTCATAGCTAATGCTGCGCCTCTTCCATCTTCAGGAGGGGCTGTCATATGATAAGCATCTGAGCTAGTTCCAAACCCAATAATTTCAGCATGGATTATTGCTCCACGTGACTTGGCATGATCATACTCTTCAAGAACTAAAGAACCAGCGCCATCTGAGAGAACAAATCCATCTCTATCTCTATCCCAAGGCCTGCTAGCAGCTTGAGGATCCGTATTAGTAGAAAGGGCTCTAGCGGATATAAAACCTGCAATTGAAAGAGGTGTAGAAGCCATTTCTGCACCTCCAGCCACCATTACATCTGCTTCTCCACAAGCTATAGATCTAGCAGCAGTTCCTATACAGTGATTGCCGGTAGAGCAAGCTGTTACTACAGAAGTATTTGGTCCCATAAAACCATGTTTAATAGATACAAGCCCAGAGATCATATTAACAATTGATCCAGGAACAAAAAATGGAGAAACCTTTTTATATCCTCTGTCTTCTAATAAAGTTTTATTTTTTTCAATAGTATCAATACCGCCAATGCCGGCACCGAAATTAACACCAACTTTTGTTAAATCTAGATTAGATTCAAGTATTCCTGAATTTTCAATGGATTGATTTGCAGCAATTATTCCATACTGAATAAATGGATCAATTCGCCTGACTTCTTTAGAGTCAAGAAAGTCACTTGAATCGAAATTTTTTAAACGACCGCCAATTGTCACTGGGTTGTTTTCTAACCCTATATCAACGGTTGTAATGCCTGATTTGCCCTCAATACATGAAAGCCATGCATCTTCAACAGTATTACCAATTGGTGATAGGATTCCCAAACCAGTAACTACAACTCTTCTGTGTAGTTGCTTCATTTAGGGGGTTTTAGCTGTTTGAATTTATGTAATTAACAGCTTCTTGGACGGTTGAAATTTTTTCAGCTTCTTCATCAGCAATTTCAAGCTCAAACTCTTCTTCAAGAGCCATAACTAATTCTACTGTATCAAGTGAATCTGCGCCTAGGTCATCAACAAATGAAGAGTCATTTTTCACCTCATCATCGCCAACACCAAGTTGCTCACAAACAATTTTTCTTACTCTTTCTTCGATACTCACAAGGCATCCTCCGTTTAAAAAAATCTATTCTACAACATTTCCAACAAAAACAATAAAAACATCAATTCATGTATAAGCCACCATCAACAGATATGGTTTGACCAGTAATATAATCACCTTTTGATGAAGCCAAAAATAAAGCTAAATCAGCTATATGTTTAGGGCTACCCATTTTATTAGCTGGAATTTGATTCAAAATGTTTTTTAATTCTTCATCTTTAAAATGATTAGTCATATCTGTTTCTATAAACCCAGGCGCAATACAATTAACTGTTATGTTTCTTGCTGCTACCTCTTTTGCTAATGCTCTTGTAAAACCACCTAAACCGGCTTTGCTCGCCGAATAATTTACCTGACCTGGATTTCCCATTAATCCGGCAACACTAGATATGTTGATAATTTTACCAGAACGACCTTTAACCATGGATTTAATAAATAATTTAGTCATATTGAAAACGCTTGTAAGATTTGATTCTATAACGTCATCCCAATCTTCATTCTTCATCCTTAAAAATAGCTGGTCTTTTGTTATTCCAGCATTATTAATTAGAACGTTTGGAACTATATCTTTTTCTTTTAATTTTTCCATACATGATGAAGCTTGATCTCTATTCGTCACATCTAGTGGAATGTGTAGACAGTTTTCAGAGCCTAACTGTTCGTGAAGATTAAACTCTGATCTAGAAGTTCCAATAACAAAATAACCATCGTTTAGGAAGCATTTAGCAATCTCTAACCCAATGCCTCTTGAAACCCCAGTAATAAAGACTATTTTTTTATCCATAATTATTTATCTTCTCATAAAATTCAACGTCAGAAGAGGAAAGATACTTTTCAAGTTTATTTGCTTTGAATAAACCTGATAAAACATTCCCTGGACCGCATTCAATTATTGGCAAATTTAATGTTGAAATAAAGTTGCATGTCTCTACCCATCTAACAGGTGAGTGCAATTGCGAAACAAGAAGAGGTGCAATATCTTTAGATGTTGATACTGATGTTACAGATACGTTATGAATAATTTTAATATCTGGCATTTTAAACTGAATTTCATTCAAGCTTTTTTGGAATTCATTAGCTGCTTCCTGCATAAGCATACTATGCGAAGCAATGCTAACTTTGAGCTTAATTGACCTTTTTGCACCTTTAGAAACACATAACTCTTGCGCTCTATCAACAGCATCATCATGACCTGAAATAACAGTTTGATTAGGAGAATTTAAATTTGCACATTGAACATGTGAATCAGGTCCATGGGAGACACTAGTACAAATCTCAGCAATAACATCTTGCTCTAAACCCAAAATTGCTGACATAGAACCACTTGGAGCTAACTGCATCAACTCACCTCGTTTTCTAACTAACTTTAAAGCTTCAATTATTGTGATTGAATTAGCAGCAACTAGAGCTGAATATTCACCCAACGAATGGCCGGCTAAATAAGTAGGGGTCACATTAGTTGAATTAATTAGTTTATTAAAATGCAGATAAGAACAAAGGACTAAAAGAGGTTGTGTTATTGAGGTTTGATTTATTAATTCTTCAGGCCCCTCCTCAATCAACTTAAAAGCATCATGAGATATTAAATCACTACAGCATTCAAGAGCATATGAAAATTCTTTTGAAAGTGCTATTTCTGCAATCCCTCCACTAGAGAGCATGGAAAGGTGTTGTGAACCTTGGCCTGGAAATGCTAAAAAAGCAGAAAAAGACATGGTTAGTCTTGAGCTTCGCTATCCTCTACTTCTTTTATTGGTTTTCTAAGATCTTTTATTAAACGTCCTTTGTAAAAACCATCAGCGGTCATTTGATGACGGAGATGTCTTTCTCCAGATACAGGATCGGTGGATAGTGTAAGATCAGATAGATGATCATGAGACCTGATCATTCCACGTTTTGATCTAGTTTTTTTACTTTTTTGTACTGCCATAATATTTTAAAAAAAATGCATACTATCAGATTAAATTAAGATTTAATAGTTAAATTCTCTAGCTCTGTCAGGAGTATATCAAATTCATTATTTTTTTTAGCTTTATACCTTACGGTTTTACCTTCAAGATCACAAAAAGAGATAGATGCTGCATGTAATGCAAGTCGATTGATTGTTGTTTCTTTTGCAATATATTTATTTAAATTAAATAATCCATATTTTCTATCATTCACTATTGGATGATTAAGATTTGCACTCTGAACTCTAATTTGATGCATTCTACCTGTGCTTATTAGAATCTCAGCGTGTGTAAATGAGTTAAATTTTTTTAGGATTTTAAAATTTGAAACAGCTTTTTTTCCATCCAATGATTCTTGTACTTTGTGATGATGTTCTTTTGTTGAAACGTCAATGTTTGTTTTAATTTCAATGTCTTTTTTCATAACACCTACTAAAATTGCTTCATAAATCTTTGTAACTTTGTCGGTTTTAAGTTGATTATGAAAGTGTCTTAAAAATTTTTTATTTTTTGAAATCAATAGACAGCCAGAGGTAGATTTATCTATACGATGGCAAAGATCAATTTCTAGCATGGGAAAGGAAGCCCTGGCAATATCAATTAAACCAAATTGATTATTTGTTCCAGAATGAACGCTTAATTCGGGATCTTTATTAACAATAATATAGTCATCATTTTGATCAATAATTGATATATTGAATTCCTTAACTCTTGAATGCGGAATTTTTAAATCAGATCCATCATTTTTAAAATCAATTAAATATGGTGGGATTCTTATTTCGTCATTAAGCTGTAATTTGTGGGTTGGCTTTATTCGACCAGAGTTAATCCTAATCTCGCCCTTGCGGATCATGCTATAAATTTTTGACTTAGGAAGTGATCTATAAATATTAAATAAATAATTATCAATACGCCTTCCTGCGTTATCCTCATCTATTTTTAGGTTTTTGCGACTCATTAAGGTAGAATACTCGAAATTGATAGTTTATAAATTAAAAGCTACAAGTATAAAAAGCTTATTGCGATATGTCATAAGCACTAATATAAGAATGCTGATGAGCAGCATGATGAGAGAAAGTTAACAAAGCACAAAGGTGCTAAAAGAATAAAACAAGTTTTAAAAGCTCCATATGGAATAATGGGGTAAGTTAAAAGAGCTCCTAAGGATAAGACTCTATTAACTCTAAAAGCACGAGTGCTATTCACTTTCTCTGTACCGGAGAAAAAAATGAAAAGAATTCTAATAAATTGCTCATATTCAGATGAGCTTCGTGTAGCTCTGGTCGACGGCGCTAAGCTATTCGACTTAGACAATGAGTTTAATGCGCAATCCCTATTAAAAGGAAGTATATTTAAAGCAACTGTTTCAAGAGTTGAGACAAGTTTAGATGCAGCTTTTGTTAATTTTGGAAGTGAAAGACATGGTTTTTTGCCATTAAAAGAATTATCCAATGAATACTTTACCAAGGATGCAGATGGGAAAAAGAAATGTTCACTGAAGGAAGGTGATGAAATCCTCATTCAAGTTTTAAAAGAAGAGCGAGGAACTAAAGGTGCTGCCCTATCAAATCAAATCTCGCTTGCAGGACGATTTATAGTTTTAATTCCAAATTCTGAAAAATCTGGTGGTGTATCAAGAAGAATATCAGGAGATGAAAGAGATGAAATCAAAAATGCTTTAAATGCACTAGAAATTCCAGAGGGCATGAGTGTAATTGTTAGAACTGCAGGCCTGGGAAGATCTACTGAGGAATTAAAATGGGATTTAGATTATTTAATGAATCTGTGGAGTCAAATTAAATCAACTGTCGCTGAGGCGCAAAGCCCTAGTTTAATTTATAAAGATGATAAATTAATTTTAAGAGTATTTAGGGATTATTTTAGAGACGACATTGAAGAGATTCTGATTGATGACGAAGCTGTGCATTCAGAAGCATTGGATTTTGCAAGATCGGTGATACCAGATCATGCAGATAAAGTTATTTACTATAATGAAGATATTCCATTATTTAATAGGTATCAAATAGAAAGCCAAATTGAATTAGCCTTTCAGAGAGAAATTTCATTACCTTCCGGTGGATCTATTGTAATAGACCCTACTGAAGCAATGGTTTCAATAGATGTTAATTCTGCACGCTCAACCAAAGGAAAAGATATAGAGTCAACAGCTTTTGCTACAAACATGGAGGCAGCTAAAGAAGTTGCTCGACAACTTAGATTGCGAGATTTGGGTGGTCTCATTGTTATTGATTTTATTGACATGCAAGATGAAAAACATCAGCAAAAAGTTGAAAATACCTTTAGATCTGCCGTTCAATCTGATAGAGCTAGAATACAGATTGCTGGAATATCTAGATTTGGGTTACTAGAGCTATCAAGACAACGTCTTAGGCCTTCTTTAGATGAAACTTATGACATACAACATGTCCAGGTTCGTGGCGCTCGTTCTTTAGGTCAATCAATTTTAAGAATAATTAGTGAAGATGCAGCTAAGGAAAATACGGGCGAAATTCATGTATATGTTCCAGCAGATGTATCAAGTTATCTTTTGAATGAAAAAAGAAGAGACATCATTGCTATAGAGAATAGCTATCAAGTAAATGTTTTAGTGATAGCTGATCCATACAAGTCAAGACCATATTATAAAGTTGCAAGAGTTAAAGCTGCTGCCGGAAAAAAACCATTTTCATATGATATGACTCCAAACAGCCCCGAACCATCTATGGATTGGCGTGATGTGAATTCAAATAAAAAACCATTGAAGCCTTTAGTTAAAGTTTCGGTCCCACCAAGAATGCCAAAGAAAAAAAAGAAAAACGGCTTCTTTGCATTTATCAAATCTATTTTAACTCTTTCTATTTTTAAATCTAAAAAGAAAAAAACATCCAAAAATAAAAGGTCAAGAAATTACAAAAAAGGTAGACCTAGGGCCAATAGAAATGCTAGAAACGATAAAAACCAAAATAATCGAGGGAGAAGACATAATAGCAAAACTCAAGACAATAATTCAAAAAGGAATCAACCAAAAAAATCTTCAAAGCCAGTTGTAATACCTCCAAAAAAAAATATACAGGCAGATAAAAAAGTAGCTAAAACAAATAAAGCTAACACTGCTAGCACAGATAAAGATGGTAATAAATCAAATATTGAGGTTTCAGCATCTACCTCGCCAGCACCAACTCCTGCGCCTACGCCAGCACCAACTCCTGCGCCTACACCAGCCCCTAAACCTACTAGAGCTTTAAACGACCCTCGATATAAGAACGAATAAGCTGACCAGAAATTGATGCATCAGGTGGAATAATTGGTAACTCATCTATATTAAACCACCTAGCATCTTCAAGCTCATTATCGTTTAACATTATTTTTCCACCTTTGTATTTGCAAAAGTAACCCAGCATTAATTGAGCTGGAAATGGCCATGACTGTGACGAGTAATATTTAATATCTGTAACATCAACATTCACCTCCTCTTTTACTTCACGAATTAATGCTTCTTCAGCATTTTCACCAGCTTCAATAAAGCCAGCAAGGGTGCTATACATATTTGATGGAAAAAATTTACTTCTTCCTAACAATATGCGCTCCTCGTCATGTATTAAAGTGATAATGCACGGAGATATGGCAGGGTATTTTGGGCTAGAATTACACTTGCACTCAAATGCACCCTCATTTTCATTGTAGAAATTGTTTTTTCCACAAATACTACAAAAGCCATTACTGCTAATCCATGTTTGAAGTATGGATGCGCGTGAGGCTAACAAGAAGCTTGATTGATCAAGAAAGCCTAATATTTGTCTTAAATCAACAAAATTTGTAGATTTGGGATTCAAAAATAGACCTAGAATATTCTCATCTTTATTGACATTCAGTACATAGAAATAGCAATTATCTATTAAAGCTATTGATAAAAATGGTTTTGTTTGATTTGTTAGATTTAAATCTTTTGGAGCAAAAGTATAAGAATTTTCGCTTTGATCGTATAAAATCTTATTATCGCAAAATATAATTAACTTAGAATCTTCTTTGAACGACTCATGGAGTTCTCTTATTAATTTCATGTAAATTATGGTTTAAATATGATGAAAAACTTATACAAAATGTTTCTAGGTGATTCGCCTGAATGGTACAAAAATACCATCATAGCGTTTTTAATTATTAATCCTATTATTTTATTGCTTTTAAATTCAATGAACTTAAATGGGGGCTTTATTGTTGGCTGGGTGATTTTACTAGAATTTATATTCACCCTTGCCCTCGCACTAAAGTGCTACCCTCTTCAACCAGGTGGATTAATTGCAATTCAAGCATTATTTCTTGGATTAACCAACCCCTACTCTCTTCTTCATGAAATAGAACATAACCTTGAAGTTATTTTGTTATTAGTATTTATGGTTGCTGGCATTTATTTTATGAAGAATTTGATGTTAACAATTTTCACTAAATTACTTCTTACTGTTCAATCAAAAACAAAATTATCACTGATGTTTTGTTTTGTATCAGCTTTTTTATCAGCTTTTCTAGATGCATTAACCGTTACAGCTGTTTTGATAGCTGTTGCGGTAGGTTTTTATAGAATTTTTCATTTAGCCAATTCTGGTATGGCATTTTCAGAAACAAGTCATGATTATCTCAATGACAACTCACTTTCAGATGCGGGTATTGAAGATTTAGAGAGCTTTAAAGCTTTTCTTAGAGATTTAATTATGCATGGTGTTGTTGGAACAGCGCTAGGAGGCGTTTGCACAATTGTTGGAGAACCTCAAAACTTGCTTATAGCAAATGTTGCTGGCTGGGAATTTATTGAGTTCATGATCAAAATGGCTCCTATCACCGTGCCAGTTTTTATTGCAGGAATGATTACCTGCTTTGCAATTGAACAATTACATATTTGCGGCTTTGGAAATCAACTACCCCCTAGAATTAAAAATATATTCCATGAGTACAATACATATGAAATATCTCAAAGAACTGATGAAAGTAAATTAGAGCTTTATATTGAAATGCTTGTTGGTATTTTTCTTATCATTGCTTTGGCGCTTCACCTAGCAGCTGTTGGGATAATTGGTCTAGGAGTCATTATTCTTTTAACCTCATTTAAAGGCATAACCCATGAGCATGACTTAGGTGATGCTTTCAAAGAAGCGCTCCCATTTACAGCATTGTTAGTTGTATTCTTTGGAGTTGTAAGTGTCATAGCAGATCAACAACTATTTACTCCTATTATTTCTTATGTGCTCGCGCAAGAAGCCAGCAATCAAGCTCCAATATTCTTTGTAGCCAATGGTGTCTTATCTGCCATTAGCGATAATGTATTTGTTGCAACTATTTATATAAATGAAATAAAAGATGCTCTAGATATGAATATTATCTCCAGAGAACAATTTGATAAGCTTGCAATAGCTATTAACACGGGTACAAATATTCCGAGTATAGCTACCCCCAATGGACAAGCAGCATTTTTATTCTTGTTAACGTCCTCCTTGGCACCACTTATAAATCTGTCTTATATGAGAATGGTTGTGATGGCTCTTCCCTACACAATAATTTTAAGTATCGTTGGATTTATTGCAGTGGTCATCAACTTATAGCTAAATGTCTATAAGTCATAGATTCTGCATTGCTCCAATGATGCAGTGCACAGATATTCACGATCGATTCTTGTTTCGCCTCATTTCCAAGAAAGCCTTTTTATATACAGAAATGGTTACAACAGGAGCAATAATTCATGGTAAATGCATAGAACAGCTAAATTTTAATAGAGAAATAGAACATCCTGTTGCGGTTCAACTTGGGGGATCAGATCCTGCTGATCTTGCTAAATGCTCAAGGATTTGTTCTTCACTTGGTTATGATGAAATTAATTTAAATGTTGGCTGCCCATCTGAAAGAGTGCAAAAAGGCTCCTTTGGTGCATGCCTTATGCAAAATCCCGAACTCGTGAAAGATTGTATTTTAGCCATGCAAGAAGTTACCTCCATACCTATCACGATTAAATGCAGGATAGGTGTCAATGACAGAGACGATATAAATTTTTTAAATGAATTTGTAGCTAAAATTTTAAATCCAAATTTAAAAACAATTATAGTTCATGCAAGAGTGGCTATTCTGAAAGGTCTTACTCCTAGACAAAATAGACAAATCCCACCCCTGAAATATGAAAATGTATACCAACTAAAACGTGAATTTCCTGAATTAGAGGTTGTTATCAATGGAGGAATTAAAGATGTTGATGAATCACTCGAGCATTTAAATCAAGTTGACGGGGTTATGCTGGGACGCAGCGCCTATGATAATCCTATGATTGTTAGTAATGTTGATTCAAAAATTTTTAATCAGGTTGATCTTGGTAACAACAGACAAACTGTTTTAAGGGACTATTTGCAATATTGTTTACATCAAACAGATCAAGGTCACCCTCTTTCAAGAACGCTGAAGCATGTATTTGGCTTAAATCGTGGTTTAAAAAATGCCAAGTCCTTCAGAAAACTAATTCTTGAAACAATCCAAAAGAATAATTTAGAAGTAACTCAGGAAGATTTAATATCTATGGTTTGACTCTGGGTTAATCAAGCAAAAAATCATCCATATCATCGACGAAATCGTCAGGCTGATCTTCGCCATTACTTGATTCAAAAGCTTGATATTGCATATATGAGTCTCTAATAAAGGAGTATCTATCTCCAATAATGAGCGTTTCAACCTCTAAGTATCTTGCTCGCGTTTCTAAGGCATCCAGAGCTGTTAACCCAATTCTTACATCAGTTTCTTCAATTGCGAATGTTCCGCTCAAGACAGAACTTACGCTTCTTCCAGCCAAGCCTCTTGGCGAAGAAGGTCCATATATTGGGATCATTAAAAATGGGCCTGAACCAACACCCCAAGCTCCTAAAGTTTGCCCAAAATCTTCGTCATGTCTTTCAAGGCCAAATTTAGATCCGACATCAATAAAGCCTCCGAGTCCTATCGTTGAATTGATTATAAATCGAGAAAAATCATTTATTGCCAGCAAAGGCCTTCCTTGCAATAACTGGTTAGCAGTATTATCAAGCTCATTTAAGTTTCTAAAAAAATTAGTAATCCCAACCTCAATAAAATCAGGAGTTATGGATGTATAAACTTCAGCAGTTGGTTTTGCAAAATTATCATCAAGAAATTCATTAAAAGCCCATACTTTTCGATTATATTCTTCAAAAGGATCGTCATTAGCAAGTATGAAATTACTTGATAAGAGCAGCAAAGCAATTGAGGTAAATCGTCTAGAGTTCATTGTATTATCTTAAGAATTTCATTATAGATTGGCTCAAACAAAATTGATGATTTTTCTAGATTAAAATTACCTATCTCTCTTGTTCTAGGTACAGAACCAAGAACTTTGAGACCAATCTCATTCTCAAGGTTGATTGGAGTAAATTCATCTATTTTCTTATCAGAATTTGGTGAAAATGAATAAGACATATTATCAATTATTCCAATCATTGGTATTTTTAACCTATCAAACATAGCCTTTGATTTAATAGTATCTTGTACAGCTAGATTGCTTTGAGAAGTAACTAGCAACACATGATCTGGCTTGATTTCAGCTGCTACAGTTAAATATGCGTCACCTGTTCCAGGAGGCATATCTATAAATAAATAATCTAAATCTCCCCATTGAGTTAAGTTTTTTAGCTGTTTAATTGCACCACTTAGCATGGGACCCCTCCACATTGCAGCCTTATCATTATCAAGAATAAAGCCCATACTGTTTAAGGCAATATTATTAACTTGTATAGGTATAAACGATTTAGTGCCGTCAACAATTTGAACTTCTGGTTTCTGATTTAGCACATCGAAAAGTAAGTGTTGGTTAGGTCCATAGATATCCGCATCTAGAATGCCAACTTTATAGTTTTTTGAAAAAAGGGAGGCTAAGTGCGCGCAAATAGTTGATTTACCAACCCCACCCTTTGCTGAAGCTATAGCAATTATTTGTTTGATGCCCATTGATATAATTTTTTGACTTATAATACTCGATTAATACTTAAATTGGGTCTCTGAAATTAACAAATCAAGAAAAATAATCGTTACTAACGCCCTTCCATATGCAAATGGTGAGATTCATTTGGGTCATATTTTGGAGCATATACAAACAAATATTTGGTCTCGATTTATGAGTTTGACCAATAATGAAGTGCTGACTTTTTGTGCTGATGACGCTCATGGGGCACCAATTATGATGAAAGCAGATGAGTTAGGCATCAAACCCTCGGAATTCATCGATGAAGTGAAAGATGACCACCAAAAATCATTAGCTAAGTTTGGTATTGAGTACACAAACTATCATTCAACTCATTCCAAAGAAAATGAGTCCTTGGTTTCAGAAATCTATCTAGATGCAATGTCGACTGGATATATTTATAAAAAAGAGATTGAGCAATGTTTTGATGAAGAAAAACAAATGTTCTTAGCTGATAGATATATTATTGGTGAATGCCCAAAATGTTCTGCTAAAAATCAGTATGGAGACGGGTGTGAAGAATGCGGAGCAACGTATTCAGCTACAGAGCTCATTAACCCAATATCATCATTGTCTGAAACTGCACCCATAATTAAATTTTCCGAACATATATTTTTTGATCTTGAAAAAGCAAAAAATAAACTTATTGGATTTCTAGAAAAATCTTCAATTCAAAAACCAATCCTTGCTAAGTTATCTGAATGGCTTGATGGAGATTTAAAAAGCTGGGATATATCAAGAGATGCGCCATATTTTGGATTTAAGATACCAGATGAAACAGAGAAATATTTCTATGTTTGGGTTGATGCTCCTGTTGGATATATAGCATCGGCAGCTAATTGGGCAAATCAGAATTCTCAATCAATAGAGAACTTGTGGGGCAAAGATTCAGATTACGAAATTCACCATTTTATTGGTAAAGATATCACTTATTTTCATGGGTTATTTTGGCCTGCCTTGTTAATGGAATCTAAATATAAGCTTCCTGATGCTATTCACGTGCACGGATTTGTAACAATAAACGGTGAAAAAATGTCAAAGTCAAAAGGCACATTCATAACTGCGGATCAATTTGCTGATGTTTGCGATCCAGAATTACTCCGATATTACTTTGCAAGCAAATTGAATTCAAAGATCGAAGATTTAGATTTAAATCTTGAGGACTTAGCGCAAAAAATTAACTCTGACTTAGTTGGAAAATTTTCTAACATTTTTAGTAGATCGGCTCCTTTTATATCAAAAAATAATAACTATTTAAGCAAAGAAATTCATCGAGACCATTTAACGAAATCTAATAAAAATATAGAAGAGATATTACAAAACTATGAGAATAAAGAATTTTCAAAAGCTATTAAATTAATTATGGAAATAGCTGATGATACTAATAAATATATTAATGAACATACTCCTTGGAAACTTGATCAAGCCGATGCATTAATAATTGCGACAACCGCTCTTAACGTTTTTAAAAACTTATGTGTGTTACTTTCACCTGTAATCCCACATTTCTGCAAACAAATGTTGTCAATGTTAGATATTAATAACCTCAAAATAGAAAATCTTGAAAATGAATTAGTTGATACTAAAATAGGTGATTTTCAGCCAATCCTCTCAAGAGTTAAACCCTTAAATATTAAAGATTTTTATAAAAAGGAAGAAGAAATGAAAGATGAAGATAATGTTATTCAAATAGATGATTTTATGAAAGTTGATCTAAGAGTTGCGCAGGTTGAGGAGGCCTCTCATGTTGAAGGTGCAGATAAACTCCTTGCCATTAAATTAAACCTAGGTGAGCTTGGTACAAAAAATGTATTTGCTGGAATAAAATCAGCATATGAACCTTCTGATTTAAAAGGGAAATTAGTTGTAATGGTTTACAACTTAGCTCCTAGAAAAATGAAATTTGGATTATCTGAGGGCATGATTTTAGCTGCAAGTGATTCCGAAGGTGGTATCTTTGTATTGTCGCCCGATTCAGGCGCTCAACCAGGACAAAGGATTAAATGAAAATTGAAACAGACATATTGGTAATTGGTGCGGGTCCAGTTGGATTGTTTACAGTATTTGAAGCTGGGTTATTGGGCTTAAAATGCACATTAATTGATAACCTCGATAAAGTAGGCGGTCAATGCTCTGAACTCTATCCTGAAAAACCAATTTATGATATTCCTGGTGTACCAAGCCAAACAGCTCAAGAGCATGTGGATGCGCTTATGGAGCAAATCAAACCATTTGAATACGATCTTCATCTTTCACAAAGGGTTGAATCAATAGAAGCTCATTCTGTCACTGATAACATCACAACTTGGTTAATTAAAACCAATGAAGGCCTTGAGTGCATAACCAAAAATATTTTTATAGCAGCAGGTGCTGGTTCATTTGAGCCTCGAAGACCTCCAAACATAGAAGATCCTGATAAATACTTAAATAAAGGTGTTAGTTATGCAGTCAAATCCAAAGATCTCTACAAAGATAAAAATTTATTTATTTTTGGTGGGGGTGACTCTGCCTTAGATTGGACAGTTGAGTTGGCAAAAATAGCTAAATCAGTAAATTTGATTCATCGAAGAGATCAATTCAGAGGTGCCCAACACACCGAAGCGCAAATGAGAGATTTAGTAAAAGCTGGTGATGTTAATTTACTAACGCCCTTCCAAATTGAAGAAATTCTTGGTGACGAAAAGGTTTCAGGGGTAAAGTTAAAAAACTTCGATACAAAAGAATCTTTCACCCATGATGCTGATGAGTTGTTATTTCTATTTGGTCTTAATAAAAAATTAGGTCCAATTCTTGAGTGGGAGCTAGAGCTCGACTCTAAAAAGATTTCAGTTAACACTGAGGACTTTCAAACCAATCGGGATGGTATTTTTGCAGTTGGAGATATCAATGACTACCCTGGTAAACTTGACTTAATTTTATGCGGTTTTCATGAAACAACTCTTGCAGTGCAAAAAGCTTATCAAAGAAATTTTCCTGGAGAAAGAGTTCCCTTTGGATATACAACATCAAATACAAAACTTCAAAGGAAGCTTGGGGTTGTGGATTAATCCTAAATGAATAATTTAATTGAGCTAATCAATGCTGAATTACCTCAATTCCAGTGCGGACGATGTGACACACCTGGATGCAGACCTTACGCAGAAGAAATTGCAAAGGGGTCTCCTCATAATAGATGTGTTCCTGGAGGCCAAGATACATTAAATAAAATTTCTAATATTTTAGGTAAAGATTCTATATTACTGGACGAAGACTATGGCCCAGAATTAAAACCGCAAGTAGCACATATTATTGAAGAAGACTGCATTGGTTGCAAAAAATGTATTGATGCTTGCCCAGTAGATGCTATAACTGGTTCAGCTAATCTTATGCACAATGTTATAAATGATTTGTGCACTGGGTGTGAGTTATGCATTGAGCCTTGTCCAGTTGATTGCATAGAATTAATTGAAGTAGAAAAAGATCAATCATTAAAAGTTAGGAATCATTCCGAATATTTCTTTAATCTTAAAATTGAATTACACAACCGAAAAAAGAAAAAATCTAAAATGAACAAAAATATTGCTGAAAATCTTGATATTGCTGATTCAATAAATCAGAAATTGAAAAATAGAAATATTGATAAAGAAGCATCGTTAAGAAACCTACAAATAGAAATGCTGGAATCTCAAAAAAATGAGAAGCATATAAAATCCTCAGATTTAGAGGTATTAAAAAAACAATTATAAAGTTTGCTTATTTAGCGCTTCTAAAATAGAAATTGAGTTTTCTTTTGAAGAAATCATCAGACCTTTAACTCTTTTTGCTATATCTTTTAGAGCCATTTCTGTCTGAGCTTCATCTCTATGTAATAAATCTTTTGTTAAACCTATTACACCGCCTGAATTAATCAAGATGTCGGGTATGAAGACTATTCCTATATCATGCAAATCTTTTGCAATTGAGGCATCTAGCAATTGATTATTAGCACCCCCAGCAATAATTTTACACTTAAGATTGTTGATAGAAGATTTAGTAAATATTGCTCCTACAGCACAAGGTGAAAATAAATCACATTCAAATGATAATGCATCATCAATAGGCGTGATATTGTTATGTTCGATTGAGTCTAATTTTGATCGATCAATATCAGAAATATAAACTTGAGCACCTGAGTTTGCTAAATGTTCAGCAAGTTTTTTACCAACGCTTCCAGCGCCCTGTATTGCAATTTTTTTATTCTGAAGATCTTCAGAAAAATATATATTTATTGCCTGTTCAATTGAATAAAATAAGCCTTTGGCTGTATAGGGTCCTGGATCGACATTATCAAACACATAATCACTATACTTTTTAACAAACTTAATATCTTCAAGAGTAATGCCTATATCTTCAGCAGATATATATGAACCCTTTAAATTATTCAGGAAAGCGGCAAATGATTTAAGCAAAGATTGGGATTTATCTCCATGCTTGAAGATTACAGCTTTACCTCCACCAAAAGGAATTTGTGCAGCATTATTTTTATCTGTCATGCCCTTTGATAAACGCAAAACATCTGTTAGACCAGCATCAAATGAGTCATATTCCTTAAACCTACAGCCACCAATAGCGGGACCTTTAACTGAATTATGAATCGCAATCAAAGATTTTAACCCTACATTTTGATCTTCATAGTAGTAAACTTTCTCATGGCAAAACTCATGATGAGATGAAATATCAATCCCATTAAAATTTATATCTGTTATGTCCTTAAAAATCATAATTGTGTGAATTTTTCGTTTATATTATACGTGCATATTAAAGGGCTAAAATGTTAAAAGATAGATTTAGAAAATTTCTACCAGTTGTTGTGGATCTAGAAACTGGAGGGTTTGATTCTAAAAAAAATGCTATTTTAGAAATTGCTATTCAGCTGATTGAGGAGAATGACTCAAAGCTAGATTTAGGTGAATCTCACAGATATCATATAAAACCATTTGCGGGCCTGGAGATTGAAAAAGATTCATTAGAATTCCTTAGATTGGACTTAAACCATCCACTGCGGTTGGCTGTTGATGAAAAATTTGCATTGACTGAAATCTTTAAAATAATCAATAAGCATAGAAGTAAGTATGAGTGCTCAAGAGCAATTCTGGTTGGTCATAATGCATTTTTTGATCATAGTTTTCTTCTTGAAGCATGCATTAGAAATAAGATTAAAAAATCGCCTTTCCATCCCTTCTCTCTAATTGATACAGTAAGTTTAGGCGTTCTTGCAACCAAACAAACTGTTTTAGCTAGAGTATGTAAAGAATTAGATATCTCTTATGACAACGATGAAGCCCATAGCGCCTCCTATGATGCGATGGTTACTGCTCAAGTATTTTGCAAAATCATCAATGATTTTGATTTAAACTAAATCTTTATAAACTTAGTGAATCACCAACTTGTTGACAGCTTGCAGGCATCAAATTAATTCCCTGATAGGACTCTTTAATGGACAACAGGTAACTAATCAAACCGCTGGTTCGTTTTGGAGCTATACCTGTTGCAATAAAATATTTAGCATTTAATTTAGATTTAGCTATTTTTGCTTGATTAAGACCCATGGAAACTTGAACTAATCCTAAGACTTTAACCATATCAACAGTAATGATGCATGCATCAACATTATCAATTGCCAAATTTCTATTAAACATATGAGGTTCGTGAAAAACCTTAGCTCTTGAGCTGCTTAATGAATATGCAAAGGTTGTAGTATTATAAGGTTTGCCTGCTTTGTGAATATCTAACTTAAAGGAATTAAGCTCATATTCATTGTTAATATTAACCACAACAACACTTGAAAATCCGGCTTTAATTAATACCTTAGATGCTTCATGAGTTGTAAAAATAGGGATATTTTTATTGAATAACTTCAATGAGTCTAAATCAAGATGATCTGAAAAATGAGCAGTGATGATAATATGAGTAACTTTATTAAGAAGCTTATTTTTTAATAGATAGGCTTCCTCTGTTGATTCACGATTCAACAACCAATTCATTTTTGGGAAAACCTGCCGTTTTGTTAGCCATGGATCAACAACTATCAAATCATCATCATTTGAATAAACCCATGATTGGTAATCATCGCCTCTAATAATTTGCATATATGTATAATTTCATAAATGAGAATAAATACCAAACTGATAATGATTATCATTAAAAAAATACCTTAAATCAGTGCTTTACATATTTAATAAACAATATTAAAGTAAAAAAAATTAAACCAGGAATTTATATGGAAATGAAAGAAATCAATACAAATGAAGTATGCGATATATTGAATGAAATAATGGAATATGAACTAGCAGGCGTTGTTAGGTATACACACTCCTCATTAATGGTATCTGGGCCATATAGATTACCCATAGTGACATTTTTGAAAGAACAAGCCGCTGAATCTATGCTCCATGCTCAGCAAGCTGGTGAATTGCTAGTAGGACTTGATGGACATCCTAGTCTTAAGGTTGCAAAAATTGAAGAAACCCACAGGCATTCAATAAAAGATATATTAGAAGAAGGCCTTGAGCATGAGTTACATGCACTGAGTTTATATAAAAAATTATTGACTAGCGTTGCAGATGCATCAGTATATTTAGAAGAGTACGCTAGAAGTATGATTGGAGAGGAAGAGCAGCACACTCTAGAGTTGAAAGCTATGTTAAAAGATTTTGTCTAACAGCTAGGACACAGCATCTTTAATAATAGACTTAAGTTCTCCTGCTTCATGCATCTCAGTCACAATGTCGCAGCCTCCTATTAACTCGCCGCTAACAAAGACCTGAGGGAAAGTTGGCCAATCTGAAATATTTGGAAGAGTCTGTCTAATGTCTTGATTTTCTAAGATATCAACATATGAAAATTCAGCCTCACATTCAATCAACGCTTGAACCGTTTTAGCTGAAAAGCCACACTTAGGCTCATATGGTGAACCTTTCATATATATTAAAATTTTATTGTCTTTTATTTGCTCTTTGATTTTATCTTCAATTGACATTATTTTTTCCTTAAGGAATCGATGTATTTAATTATGGTGTCCTCAAAGCCAAATTTCAATGCATCTGTAATAATTGCATGACCTATTGATACTTCATCAACTTTTCCACATTCAATTAAATGGGGAAGATTATCTAGATTAAGATCATGCCCAGCATTAATACCCAATTTAAATTCACGCGCATCACTAATACATTTAGCAATGTCACTTTTACAACTATTAAAGTTTGTAAAATCTTCATCAGACAAATAACTTGCAAATGGGCCTGTGTAAATTTCAATCCTATCAAAACCAATGTCCGAAGCATATTTAACTGAGCTTGTATTTGCATCTATAAATAGACTGGTCCTTGACTTAGTTCCCTTCACCAAATTAATAAAATCTCTTAATTCATTATCTAAAAAACCTGGTTGCCAGCCGTGATCAGAGGTGATTTGCTCATTATTATCTGGAACCAAGGTTATTTGATCGGGAGTTGAGCGAAGACACAACTCATGAAAACCAATAAATTCTCCGTCAGGCAAAGAGAATGGATTTCCCTCTAAATTAAATTCAATACCGCGATCTTTGCATATTTTAGAGATATTAATAGCATCGTCTGAAGTTGCATGGCGATGATCTGGCCTGGGATGAAGAGTCAAACCATCAACCCCCAAATCAATACATTTTTGCGCATACTCAACTAGAGAAGGATTATCATGGCCTCGGGAATTTCTAAGTAAAGCAATTTTATTTAAATTGACACTAAGCTTCATACAGGAGAAATGAATTAGCCTCTATCTTTAAAGTCTTCAACATTTATATCAATTGAATTAATGTCATGAGGCTGAGAAATAGATGATTCATCCCAAAAAGCCCGACCACTGATAATCTTACCACTCTCATTAACAACAAAATGATCAACAATTGAAATATCCATACCTGAATTATCATTCATATTTCTAACCTGCATCACAGCTTTTAAAATACCTTCATTTGCACAAATCACTGTCTCAACATTTGTGGGTGTAATCTCCATTCCATTACTATGACCAAAATCCCAAAATGCACATATCGCTTCAATTCCATTACAAGGCTCTGCTCCAACTGGATCTTCAAAAATAGCAGCATCATCCCAAAGACTTCTGAATAAGTTTTTATCATTATTCTTGTATGCTAAAACATAATTATCTAGTGCAGCTTGTACCGTTTCTTTCATATTAATTCCTATTTTTGTATTCCTTTTTCTTTAAGTAAAATTTTAGTGAATTTATCATCAGGATTAATGGGTGAAACTTTCTCCCATATGCGATCGTATTCAGAATGTTGAATTAACCATTGATCATCTTCTTTAATATATTTATCAACATATAGTGCAGTGCCTTGAGTAATACTTCCTAAATCAAAGTTATAGAATATGTCTTGGAGATACCATTTTCCAGTTGCTTTAATATTTGAGAGAATCTCAATTTCCGGATGATGAGCAGTATGCATTGCAGCAGTCTGATTATGAAATGCATGTTTTAAACTTTCCTTGATAGTCTCCTTGCCTTCAGATTCCCATCTATATGTACCACCTCGATAATCAATTGTTATATCTTGTGAAAATACATTATCCAATAAATCAAAATCAGCCATATCTATTGCTCTAAAATATCTATGCTTAAGATTTTTAATTTCTTCTATATCAATTAATTTTTGCAGTTTATCCATGCTAGCCTTAACGAAGATACGCCTGACCTCCATCAAGCATGATAGTCGATCCAGTGATGTAATTCATTCCATCAGAAAGAATATGACAGACAGCCTCTCCAATATCATTTTTGCAGTCACCTACTCTACCCAAGGGTATAGTTTTAAGAAATTCGTTAGCTTCATCAGGATACTCATTCATCCACCATTCCATCCCAGTAGACTTTGCAAGGGGCATTATGCAATTAACTAAAATATTGTCCTGACCCCACTCTACTGCAGCTGCCCTAGATAAGGATCGAATGGACTCTTTCACAGCTGCATAAGCTCCATAAGAATTTGAATCAGGTCGTAAAGCAGAAGAGCTTGCTAAATTAATAACTTTTCCATCCCCTTTTAAATGAGGGTATGAAGCTTTCATAAAGCGGAATGTTGCCAACGGGCCAGAATTCCATCCATTGATAAAGGATTCGTCCGTTACATCTAAAATATTTCCTAGAGGTACTTCTTGCGCATTATTTATTAAAATATTAAGAGACTTAAACTTTGAAATTGTGGCTTCAATTGAATTATTAATAGATTCGTTATTTTTTACATCGCATTCAATTGCAATGGCTGATCCACCTAGTCGGTTAATATCTTCGGCAACAGCTTCTACTTTAGAAAGGGTTCTTCCAACTAAGCAGACGCTTGCTCCATATGATGCAAGAGCTCTTGCAATTCCTTCGCCAACCCCTTGACCGGATCCGGTAATTAAAGCTGTTTTATTTGAAAAATCCATTAAAAATTTGAACCGGTAATATCTTTTGCAGCCAAATAACCAAAAGTCATCGCTGGGCCAAGTGTTGAACCAGGACCAGGATAAGTTGGCAACAATGCAGTAGAGCAATTTCCGCATGCATAAAGCCCTGGTATAGCTTTACCATCTTTGTTCAACACTCTGGCGTGTGTATCAATTACTAGACCGCCTGCTGTACCCATTTCGCCTGGATACAAAACCATACAATAAAAAGGTCCTGTTTCTAATGGAGCAAGACATGGATTTGGTGTCACTGATGGATCGCCATAATATCTATCATAAACACTATCGCCACGTTGAAGATCAAGATCTTTACCTGAGGCAGCATATTCATTAACTTTTGCCTGAGTTGCCAAAAGCCCATCAACATTAATACCCGCCACTTCAGCTAGCTCTTCAAGGGTTTCTCCCTTGGATAAGAAAGTTGGGGTCCACCACTCTTTTGGCACAGCTGAATCAGGTTGCATCGATGCCTGCAGAAGTGGGCCACAAGGTCTATTTTTTCTAAATGTACTATCAAAAATCATGTAACAGGGAGCACAAGGATTTCCCTCAGCGTATTTATCAAACATATCATTTACAAAGCTGACATAGTTTTGTGATTCATTGGAGAATCTTTCACCATTTTTATTGACAGTAAAATTTCCAGGCATTGATTTATCTACCATTGATAGCCAGCCTTTGTCTTGTCCTGGCACCTTCATTACAGTAGACCACCAACCTGTATCCATTTGATGAGTATCAGCGCCTAATTTTAATGCAGCCTTTAATGCATCACCTGTATTATAAATATTAGCAGCACTCCACTCTATGTTTGTTGGCTTAGGCAAATATTGATCTCTCAAAGCTTGATCTTTTTCAAATCCCCCGGAAGCAAGAATAACCCCCTTATTAGCCTTAATATTAATTTCAATATTGTTTTTTGAAGCCTTAATTCCGATCACCGAACCATTTTCATCAATAAGATCCGTCATTGCAGTTTCTGTCCATAAATCAACGTTCCTATCCTTTAAAGATAAGATTAATCTTGCAACACCTGCATTGCCCATTGTTAATCGTCTGTCTTTCCAACCCCATTTAAGCCTCATTGGTAGATCTAAAATATATTTAGTAAATAGTTTTGCAAATAAAGATTTCCAGCCAGGCAAAGCTCCAAGTAATAGCTGACCCTCTACTTGGGTAAAATTCATATTTATTGGACCCATGGTAAAGGCAGTTTGTGGGTGCTGTTCTCTTAATTTACCCAGGTCATCTCCGAGATCGGTTCCCTTTATGGGCTCAGGCTCCATGGATCTATTTCCTGCCTTTCCTCCAGGATTATCTGGAAAATAATCTGGATAATGAGGTAAATTTCTATATTTAACTTGTGAATTTTCATGAAGATAATCAATCATTTTGGGGCCCTCAGAAAGATAAGTTTCAACTAGCTCATCTTTAATTTTTCCCTCAGGTGAAACGCTATTTATGTAGTCTCTTGCATCTTGATCAGAGTCATCGACATTTTCAGCTTTTGCATACCTGTTATTAGGTATCCAGACACCTCCACCAGAGGTAGCCGAGGTTCCGCCAAATTGAGTACTTTTTTCTATAACTAATGTTTTTGCACCACCATCGTGGCTGCACAAAGCAGATGTTAAGGCTCCGTTACCAGAACCAATTACAACAACATCAAATTCATAATCCCATTTCATAATTTTTATTAATTTTTGTTAAATTGTAACTAATTCACTATAACTCAATGGGTATTTTTTAAAAAATTGTTATATATATTTATTTTGATTGACAAATTTTTACCAGTTGATACTCCCAAATTATTTTTATTAATGTCTATAATCAAGTTTTATAAAAAATGGAGTACTAAATGAAAACTGATATTTGTAAAAAACTTGGTATTGAGTATCCTATTTTTTGCTTTTACTCACTGCAGGGATGTTGTTGTTGCAGTTAGTAAAGCTGGTGGAATCGGCGTGCTTGGTGCTGTGGGTTATTCGCCTGAACAATTGAAAGAAGAGCTTGATTGGATCGATAAGCATATTGGAGATTATCCGTATGGCGTTGATACAGTAATTCCACAAAAATATGAAGGTATGGATGAGAAAGATCCCGAGCAATTATTAGAATCATTGCAAAAAATGATACCCGATGGACATAGAGAATTTGTTGATGCTCTTTTAACGGATAATGGCGTTCCAGAAGCACCAGAATCTAATGGACCCAAAGGTGGGCTCTTGGGCTGGACAGAGGCAACCGCTGAACCTCAAATAGAAGAGGCTTTAAAACATCCAAATGTAAAATTAATAGCAAATGCTTTGGGTACACCTCCTGCTGATATGATTAAAAAAATTCAAGATAAAGGCGTTTTGATTGGTGCATTATGTGGAAAAATCAAACAGGCAGTTGCACATAAAGAGGCAGGCCTTGATTTCATCATTGCACAAGGTGGTGAAGGTGGAGGACATACTGGTGAGATAGGAAGTATAGTTTTGTGGCCTCAAATTGTTGATGCTGTTGATGGGCTACCAGTTCTAGCTGCAGGTGGAATCGGGAATGGTCGTCAAATGGCTGCAGCTATGTCTACAGGAGCTCAAGGAGTATGGTGTGGTTCATTATGGCTAGCTGTTGAAGAGGCAGCAGCTCAACCAGCAGAAAAAGATTCATATTTAAATGCAACCAGTGAAGACACAATTAGAAGCAGAGCTTGGACAGGCAAACCTGCAAGAATGCTAAAAAATAAATGGACAGAAGCATGGGAAAATCCTGACAATCCTGATCCATTACCAATGCCATTACAAGGGATGATTACTTTTGATGCAATGAGACGAACTTCTATCTATGCTGGCTCAGGTAATACACAGGATGTTTCCTTTAACGCTGCTGGCCAAGTTATTGGCCAAGTAAAACAAATTGAGTCAGTAAAAGATGTGATCTATAGAATTATCAATGAATATCTTGATTCAGTTGAGCGACTAAACTCTTTGTTACCAGAAGAATAAATTTTATCAATGCTTGAAACTCTGTTTTCTGAGTTAAAAGACCTACTTTGGGGTCTTGGGATAGTGTCTTTTGCTA
The DNA here is from genome assembly GCA_902593675.1 of uncultured SAR86 cluster bacterium. Taxonomy (GTDB): domain Bacteria; phylum Pseudomonadota; class Gammaproteobacteria; order Magnimaribacterales; family D2472; genus D2472. Next base: position 118,244 of record CACJJI010000001.1, on the reverse strand, counting down.
TAGTTGGATTGCTGATGTTGCCTAAAAAACTCTCAAATCAACTTGGTCAGCACCCTTTTATTTTAACAATCATGTTTTTTTTAATACTCTATGCAGTCATAAGGGTTTTTAGTTAGTTGCTTGAGTTGAAATCTGAAGAGAAGTCCTGAACTAAGTTAACAAATGCTTTCACTCCGTTAGTTAAAGCAGAATCATCAACATAAAAGTATGGTGAATGATTTGTTGGACTGTCTTCAACTCCTGGTGCATTAACCCCAAGAAAAAAAAGAATAGTCCTGGAACTTGTTGAGCAAAAAATGAAAAGTCCTCTGCACCAGTCCGAGGAACTCTTGCCTCATAAAAATCTCCATTTGTAGCTTCAATTAGAGAGGAGGAATATTTTTTTGCTAGCTCTTCATCGTTAACAGTCACTGGATAGCCTCCATAAACTTTAAATTCGGTAGTAGCCTTAGCATGATGGGCAGCAGCTACGTTTTCAGCAATTAGCTTTATCTCATCTCGAATTTGATCAGCATAGGAATCTTTAAATGTTCTTATGGTTCCTTCTAGCATAGCTGTTGAAGGTATTATGTTATTTCTTGTTCCTGCTTTCATAATTCCAACCGTTACAACTGCCTGACTATCTAAAAGGTTCAACCTTCTACTTACAATGGTTTGTAAAGTTGTAGCTATGTCAGATGCCGCTATTATTGGATCAACTCCACTCCAAGGCCTTGACCCATGAGTTTGCTTGCCTTGGACAGTTATTCTAAAAGCTTCAGCTGAAGCCATTATTGGTCCAGGTTTTGTCCAAATTTGACCATTTTTTAAAATTAGACACGTGCAATCCAAAAATTGCATCTGGCTTTTCAATTTCAAAGAGGCCTTCTTTAAGCATTAACTCAGCGCCGCCCTCCTCACCCTCAGGTGCGCCCTCTTCAGCTGGTTGAAAAATTAGCAAAATATCACCATTTAACTTATCAGTATTCCTAGAAAGAAAACTTGCAACTCCAAGAAGTACTGCTATGTGAGCGTCATGACCACATGCATGCATGACTCCAACTTCATTTCCCTGGTATGTAGTTTTAACTTTTGAAGAAAATGGCAGATTCAGTTTTTCAGTTACTGGCAGTCCATCAATATCAGCCCTAAGTGCAATTAAGGGACCTGGATTTTGACCTCTAATAAATGCAGTAACTCCTGTGATACCAAATTCTGTATTAGGCTCAAGACCCATCTCAGTTAATGCCTCAACTATAGATTCCTGAGTTTTATATTCTCTGTTAGAGAGTTCTGGATACTGATGAAAATGATGCCTCCAATCAGTAACCTTTGTCATAACCCCTTGTATGTCTCTATTCAATTGAGTTTTTAGGTCATCTGCAGAAATTGGATTTGTAAGTAAAATTAAAAAAAAAGAATTGGATAAAATTTTTCATCGCTTAGCCCCTTTTAAAAATGTTTATAAAAATTGCTGGGGTAGAATCCATATATTCCTTAAAATCTGGGCGTCTTTCTAATGAACGTTTATCCATCATTGCAACTGATGCAATAGCAATTAAAGCATACATAATTAAAGAACCTATCAAAAGCCATGCAAACGAATAATTAGCTGCCAAAGCAAAGACAAAAAGGCTAAACCAAAACAATATTTCACCAAAGTAGTTTGGATGACGTGAGTAATACCACAAGCCTGATTTCATAGTTCTAGGTTCAGAAAGATTTTTTCTAAAATTATACATTTGCTGATCAGAGACAATTTGAATAATGACTGCAGCTACAGCCAAAAAAGTTGCAAATATATCTAAATTGTTTAATTCGTTACCAGAGTAAGCAAGAGCATAAATCATTGGGAGTAATGCCATATAAACACAAAGTGTTGGAATAAGATGTATAGAACCAAAATCTACTATGAAGTATTGAAATTTATTCTTTGTTTTCCCTTTCATCATTATGTATCGCCAATCTTCATGTGAGAAACCTTCCCATGATCTTATCCAGTTATAGGTTAATCGGATAGCCCATAACAATAAGCATGCATGCATTAAAAATGCCCTTTGAACATCACCTGCTGCAGAGATATCTGCCCAACACATGATTGTTAAGACAACGGGAATAACTGACCAAAAAAGCATCGTACCAGCTAGAATTATTGAAAATTACACTTAAAAAAAATATATAAAAAATTGTAGCCTCAATGTGGCAAATAAGTACTTTGAATATTAAAGATGATTCAGAAAAAAGGTTCCAAGTAAACTGCATGGAATAAATGCATGCTATGTACCCAGCTAAAATAACTAATAGATGTAAAAATTTTGTTTTCATGTGATGTTAATTAATTTTTTAGGTTGATGATAATCATTTTTAATAGGAATGAGAGGAATAGATTGTAAAGTAATTAAGTCTCGAAGATTATTGTTTAATGAATCGTACAATGTATTTCTTTGCTGTAAATTTAATTTTAATTCATCGGCAATTCCTATTACCTCTTCAAGTCTAAGTTCTTGACCAAAAGAAGCGCCAGCAGATCTTGTGATAGATTCATTCATCAACACTCCTCCGATATCATTAATTCCAGAGGTTAATAGAAATTTAAGCCCTGGTAGGCCCATCTTAACCCAAGAACCCTGAATATTATTGATCTGACCTTGGAAAAGAATTCTGGCAACGGAATGAACCAAAATTGTTTCTTTAAAAGTAGGTCCTGGTCTGGCTTGACCCCGCCTAAATATAGGAGCCTCATCTGCAACAAATGGCAAAGGTACAAATTCAGTTATACCATTTGTTTTTTGTTGAAGATTTAAAAGCTTCAATAAATGATGAGCAACATGAGAATTTCTCTCCACATGTCCAAACATCATGGTAGATGTTGTAGGCAATCCTACAGAGTGCGAAGTTTCAATGATGTTAATCCATTGCTTGGAGGTAAGTTTATCAGGGCAAATAATTGCTCTTATTTCATCATGCAAAATTTCTGCTGCCGTTCCTGGAAGTGAGTTCAAACCTGCTTTTTTTAACTCTACAAGAAACTCTTTAACAGAAATATTTAAAGTTTTTCTACCGTGATCAATTTCTAAAGGAGAAAAGGCATGAATATGAATTGATGATGAGGCTGATCTAATTGCCCTAACAATATCAAGGTAAGTTTCACCAGAATATTTTGGATGTATTCCGCCTTGTAAACAGACTTCCGTAGCACCCCTTTCGATGGCTTCATTTGTTCTTCGGATAATCTCTTCGTGAGAAATATTATATGGCTTACCTCTTAAGTCATCATGACCCCTGCCTTTAGAAAAAGCACAAAAATTGCACTTGAAAGAACATATATTTGTGTAGTTAATATTTCTGTTAACTACAAAAGTAATATCTGATCCATGAAGTTGTAATTTAAGATCATTGGCATAATCAGTAACATATTTAAAATCATTATCAGATGTCTCTAATAGATACTGGATATTCTCAATAGATGGATTATTTTCAACATCCTTAATTGACTGTCGAATATTAGAAGTAAAAACAGCTTCTGGATATGAAGGTATTTTATTGCTGATTCCCGATCTCCAAAGATCAGACCGAATAAAAGATTGAGAATCAGTTATTTGAAGAAGTTTAGAAGATATTCTAGGCGTTGAAAAAGACTTAAGATCAGTAAAATACTTTGGATACAAAGTTGCTCTTGGTTTTAAAGTTTGTTTTGACCTTGAGATTATTTTATTAAGCTTGGCTATTTCAGGCCATGGCGCTTCAGGATTTACATAATCCTTTGTAACTGGAGATATTCCACCAAAATCATTAATTCCAGACTGAGCTAATTGATTAATGTGATCTGAATTTAGATTTGGTGGGACCTGAAGACTAACGTCACCAGGTAAGATCAATCTAGCCATCGCAATAGTCCACATAAGCTCATCAAATGATGGTTCGCTAGCATTTGCCATCAATGTATTAGGCTTTGCTCTAAAATTCTGCACAATGACTTCTTGAATATGATTATGTGCAAAATGCAATTCAGCTATTTTGTGCAATGACTCTAATCGCTCCAACCTTGTTTCACCAATTCCAATTAATATGCCAGTTGTAAAAGGAACCTTTTGTCTTCCGGCTTCTTCCAGCGTCTTCATTCTGAAAATAGGATCTTTATCTGGAGATCCGTAATGCGGTTGACCTTTTTCAGTAAGCCGAGGTGATAAAGACTCAACCATCAATCCCATAGAGCCGCTTAGGGGTTTAAGTTTAGTAATTTCATCTGCAGTTAAGCAACCAGGATTTAAATGAGGTATTAAAGATGTTTCATTTAATACAGCTTCAGCGCATGCGGCCAAATAATCATTTGTTGTCCTATAACCATTTTCTGACAACCAATCTCTTGCAGCTTTATATCTTAATTCAGGCTTATCACCAAGAGTAAATAAGGCTTCATGACAGCCATTAGCCTCACCCTCTTTAGCAATTGAGATAACTTGTTCAATTGATAAATACGGTGATTCAACTTTCTTGGGAGTTTGAGCAAAGGTGCAGTAATGACAAACATCACGACATAAAAATGTTAACGGGATGAAAACCTTTGGTGAATAACTTAATAAGTTTTTATAATGTACTGTCTTCTTATCATAGGAAGCCTTTATTAAAGTATCAGATAAACAAATATTAGCCAAAGAACGTAATTTAGAAAATTCAATTGATCCAGAAGCAATTAATTGCCTTAAGGTTTGGTTTGATTGTTCTTGAATTTTCAACGATCTAGCTATTAACGTATTTAATTAGTTTGAAGTAATCTTCCTCGGAGTCAAGGTCATCTTGAAGGCTTTGAATGGAAATATCTTGATAGTTTAATCCATTATTTTCAAATTCATGCATAAATAGATTGTAACTATTGAATCCAAATTTTAGATCAAAGGAAATTGTTGAATTAAACATCAAACAATTTGTCCCCTGCTTCGAAAGATCAGAAATAATACTAATTTTTTTCATATCAAATGAATGAGCTAACTCGTGAAGATCTCCTTCATTTATTTTAGGAAGATCTGCATGCATGATTAAAATAATATCATTAGTTGTTTGCGCATAAATAGCTTCATTCAAGCCATCGTTTAATGATGAGTTTGTAAAATATGAAGTTGAGTAATCTAAGTGTAAGTTGCTGTCATTTGTAACAACTGTTATTGATTTACAGATTTTAGAATTATGTAAAGTATCAATAGTTTTTTTTGCCATTGAAGCAGCTAAAATTTCCCGTTCAGTTGAGCTAATAATATTTGCTAGTCGATTCTTTGAGGATGAAAACTTTTTAATCGGTATAAATGCAGAGACATTCATTTATTTTGATTCAAGCTCATCAATGATTATCTTGGCAAGTGCATTTTTTTTATCGAGAGTGTTCATAATTAAATCAGCTACATGCACCTCATATCCTAGTTTACTTAATTCATCGCGCTTACTTATATCAGATGAATCTATGAAAATTCTTTTAGAATAATTCTTATAAAATTTAGCAATAGTTTTTACGCTTACTTCTTGGCCTAGTTCTTGCATCATCTTTGCTGTTGGTCCTTTTAATGACTTAGCATTAACTATTGGACTGATGGTTGTAACTTTATCTGAACAATCTTTTAAATAATTTTTTAGTTTGGGCAACTGGAGCATTGGATTAATGCTGACATAGGGATTTGATGGGCATATGATGATTTCATCATAAATTGATAAATCAAGGTCTTTGTTAAAATCTGCTTTATCAAGTCCCTTGAAAACAAAATCAGTAACAGGTGGCTTGCATTTCAATTTAACAAAATATTCTTGAAATGAAAGCAACCTATTTTTTGTTTGTATATAAGTTTCAACAGATTGATTGCTCATTGGAAAAAGATATTTTGGCAGATTGAATGATTCACATAAATTGTGTGTTGCTTCTGTAAGAGATTGGCCAGAATTAATTAAAAATGTTCTTTGAATGTGAGTGGCTAAATCTTTGTCTCCAAGTTGGAACCATGTCTCTCCCTCCATGTCAGACAAAGCAGCAAGCATATTCCATGATTCATCTTTTCTTCCCCATCCCTTTGAGGTGTCTGATTCGCCTGCAAGGGTATACATCACAGTATCAAGATCAGGGCAAATTTTTAAACCAAGATGATTAAAATCATCTCCGGTATTGACGGCAATGGTTAAATTGTCTGGATCGATTGAATTTTTAAATCCCAAGGCAAGCTTAGCTCCACCAACCCCTCCACACAACAACAAATAATTTTTCATCTAAACAAATCCTCTTCTTCGCTTCTAATTAAAGATCGAGAGTCGCTAATATTATTTTGTTTAAATTGATAGCCTTTGATTAATACAACAGGTTTTTTTTGCGCAGCTTGACCCATCAATAATGACGAAGCTGCTGCTAATTCATCAGCAATACCTATTTGAGTTACTCTTAACTCGTTATCATAAAGATCTTTTTTCCCTCGTTCATCTAAAAGGCATTCAATGTTATGACTGCCAATAGTAAAACCCACTATCCCATTCCTGAAAGGTCTTCCCATGGTATCTGTAATAATTATAGAAATATTTTTTTTAAAATGTTGAGATATAGATTCTGAAATATTTTTTGCAGATTCATCAGGGTTTTCTGGAAGCAGCAAGACAATATCCTTGCATTGATCAATGTTGGATCTATCAATTCCTGCATTTGCATGAATAAATCCTAACTTATGTTCAACAATTAACACCCCCATTCTATAGCGCACTACCTTTTTCGATTCATTCAAAATGGCTTGAATGAACTTTGGATCTTTATCAATTTTAGTTGCTAAAGTTTTTGCTTCATCTGATGGAATAAGCCCTGTGATATCTAGATATCTGTTTTCTGACTTAGAAACAATCTTTTGGGCAACTGCTATCACATCCCCATCATCAATCTGGAGTGCTTCTGATTCTATGGCTTTAATAATTTCTAAAGACAAATCTTGTCCGGGTTGGATAAGAGGTAGTGTCTCTAATGCTATGAGGTTGATAGAACTAATAATATTTCTCTTTTTTTAATGGCCTGTAATTTTGATGCCTGAATGTGCAAGTGAATGTTTTTTGTTGATTGCAATAAGTATTGAGGTTAAGGCTTCTGCTGCAACCGAATTGCATAATGGTCCAGCATGCCATCCAGTAAGACCAGCATCTGATGCCAGATCAATAACTATATTTCTTGCCTCTATCAAGTCTCCAGCAACCAATACATCACAATCTATTTTTGCATCAGTTTGAAGTAATTCAGCTGAGATATTTTGAAAAGCTGATACTACGGTTGTATGTTCCCCTAATATTGATTGGGCATTTAATGCTGCGGACCCCCCTTCAGGTAATTGAACTCTCATTACTTTAGGGGGCATAAGGGGAACAGTTGCATCGATCATAATTTTATTATGCAAAGCATTTTCTATGCTCAAGAGCGTTGATTCTTGATTGGCAAATGGAACTGTTAAACAAGCAATTTCACAAGATTTAGCAGCATCAATATTAAGCATACCAGATGAATGATCAAGGCCTAGTTGATCAGCTATTTCTTGAGCTTTTGACAAATCACGACTCCCTATAATTATCTCATGACCTGCCTTAATCCATCTTGAGCCTAGACCCTTACCCAAAGAGCCTGTTCCACCGAGAATAGCTATTTTCATTAAATATCTCCTGATTAATATGTAATAAATATTATACAAATTCATCAACCAATCAATGGGTATCTTTAAGAATAAATTTGTCAACATAAATTAAGCTTACATACTCTATAATTAAAATGATTAAATCTGAAAAATACTAAAAATGATAAATTTAAAAAATAAATCAATAGTGGTGACCGGAGGGACAAAAGGTATTGGCGTTGAAATCACTAAATCCTTTTTAAAGCAAAATTCCCGAGTCTTCGTTCTTGCAAGACAAAAACCTAAAAGAATTATCCAAGCAAAAGGTAATAAAGCCGTATTTATTGAATGTGACATAAGAAAAATTGAGTCCTTAGATAAAGCCGTAAAAGAAATTAAAAAATTATCAAAATCGATTGATGTTTTGATCAATAATGTTGGTGGTGCTCCAATGGCTGATGCCTTGAATGTATCCAATAAATTTCATGAAGCAGTTATTGATTTAAACTTAACGGCGCCACTGAACGTAAGTCAAAAATTTGCAAAAATTATGATGAAACAAAAGACAGTTTCAAATATCATAAATATATCTAGCGTTACAGCAACTAGACCTACACCCGGAAGTGCTGCTTATGGAGCTGCCAAGGGCGCCCTCGTAAATCTTACTAAAACTCTAGCTGTCGAATGGGCTCCAAAAATTAAAGTTAACTCTATTGTTGTTGGTTATATAGAAACTGAAAATTCAATAGTGCATTACGGAAGCAAAAAAGAGATAAATAAAGTTGCTAAGCGAATCCCAATGAAAAGGATGGGGAAACCAGAAGATATTGCAAATGCCTGTATATTTTTTGCCTCAAACCTAGCAGATTGGATCACAGGTGCAGCCTTAGAGGTTCATGGTGGCGGTGAAAAGCCGAGCTATTTAGATGTTGCAAAGCCAAAATAATGAACTTTCAATAATTTCTTATGTCAGAATAGGTATCGATTAATTAATAAGAAAGAAGATGAATGAAAAATATGTGCAGGCCCTGATTCTTGGAAGTACTATTGGTCTTGCAATTCTGATTGACGATATAATCAGCCCCAAAAATTTTATTAATAATGCGCCTATTTCAATAGAGATAATTGATCAAGACTCTAAAAATTCCGATCAACTCATCAAACTATTAGACGGCGTTGACTCTAATAATAAGTTAGAAAATCATGAAGTTATTTTATTAGATTCTAGGGAAGAGAAAACGATTAACTCTGATAAATTTAAAAAAATATTTAAAATCAAAATTGATGGAAATAATGAAAATGAAGAGGAAGTAAAAAAGGATATAAGAATCAAAGTTAATACAGATAATATCTCCGATATAGATATTCAATCAATTTTTAATGAAATTCAAATACAGCTTAGTGATGAAGAATACACTGAATTGAAGTCAAAATTAGAAGATGCAAGATCTGAATTAGAAGATGCGGTAGCTGAAGCCTCAGATCAGTTAGGCAATGTTGATATTGATATTCAGGTTGAGGTTGAAAATAATTAATTTATCCAAATAATTTTCTGACCAAGCGATTGCCCCAAAATATTTTTAAAGCACCTTTTAGCTGCTGAAATGATTTATCAGTGTAGGGATATGCAGATGCTGATTTTTTGCCAATAATTATTGGCATAGGGTGAGCATACGCTAACAAGCCTTCTTTGCCATTAACCACGCCCAATCCACTTTCCTTGACTCCCCCAAATGGAACTTCATTAACACCGTAGCTCATTGCCATATCATTGACGGAGCAGGCTCCTGTCTCAATTGCTTTAGCTAGTTTCTGACCCTTTTTTAAATCTTTGGTCCAAACATTTCCATTCAAACCATAATGAGATTGGTTGGCTAACATTAATGCTTCTTCTTCTGATTGCACTTTCATAATTGAGATAATTGGCCCAAAAGTTTCATCTTTCATAATCTTCATCTCGTGAGTCACTTCAACAAGAACGGTTGGTTCAAAATATAAACCTTCAAAATTTGGATTTCTTTTCCCTCCAACCAATACTTTTGCGCCTTTTGCAACTGCATCATTAACATGATCTTCGATGATATCAACTTGTTTATCCCAAAAAGTAGGGCCAACATCACCTTTACAATCATTGGATTGAATGAGTGATTGAGTTATAGAAACAGTCTCTGCAACAAACTCGTCATAAACATCCTCCATGACGTAAATCCTCTCAGTGCCACAGCAATACTGGCCTGCATTCATACATGAGCCCACAACAGCACCACTGGCAGCATCTTTAATATCTGCATCAGAACAAACAATCATGGCATCTTTGCCACCTAATTCCAGACTATAGGGAATCAGCATTTCTCCACATTTTGCTGCAATCTTCTTACCAGTAGTAACGCTGCCTGTGAAAGAAACTTTATCTGGACCCTGATCGATTAACTCAGCACCCGTCTCCCCATCTCCAATCACAGTTTGAACAAGATACTCTGGAGCTTCTGCTAACGCAAAAATTTCCTCCACCAATGCTCCAGACATAGGTGTAACTTCAGATGGTTTTACCACCACACTATTCCCACAAAGAACAGCTTGAATAACTGGATTAATAGATAATATGAATGGACCGTTCCATGGAGTAATTACTGCTACCACGCCTCTCGGCTTGTAAGTAATTATCGTTTTCTTAAGAAACTGCATAGGACCATGCATCTTAATTTTTTTGTCTGCTAACCATTTTTGAGCTCTCTTTGCATAAAATACCAAAGAATCTACAGCTGAAAATACTTCCATAGACATAGCTTCTTGCTCAGGTTTACCAGTCTCTCTCATTACAACATCCATGATTCTATCTTGCTGCTGTATAACTACATCAGCAACCCTATGCATTAATTCAACTCTTTCTTTTAAAGTTGTTTTCTTCCACTCACTTTGCGCAACTTTAGCTTGGGTCATTATCGATGAAATCTCTTCGGATGAAGTACATTCATAAGTATCGATTTGAGAGAGATCTACCGGGCTTTTTAAAGTTAACAGTTTTTTGCCGCTCTCTGAATGAGAGATAGAAAAAATAGCCATTGTTATAACTCCTTAAGTTTAGCCTCAAGCATTGGCGTTACGTGATTGTTGATATGAGCATTCATACCCATGGGCATAATCTCATAATGCTCTAGTTTGCGAACAACTTTTACCATAATTACGGTGAATTTGTATAACGCTAAAATGTAATAGTAATCAAAATTATCTGCACTAAACCCTGTGAGCGCTTCCCATTTAGCTATGGTTGCAACGGGCCCAGGAAAACCACTCAACCTTTCTACGTGGACGCCTTTTGAGTTGCAATCATCAATAGCGATTCCCCATGCAAGATCCATACAAGGATCACCGAGAGCTGCCATTTCCCAATCTAAAACAGCTGAAACTTGCCCATCGGGATCATACATAATGTTAGCACATCTACAATCACCCCAAAGAATGGAAGCTTGAGTTGGTTTTGGTTTATTAGCTTTTAACCATTCACGCGCTTGATCTGCAACAGGATGAGCTTCACCGTCCATAGCCCAATCATGAAAGTTAAAGTAATAATTTAATTCTTGATCAAGGTAGTTCTCTGCAAGTTTTGGTCTATTCAGAAATTCAAAATCTTTATTTGTAATATCAACTTGGTGTATTTTGGCCATTTGCTCAACCCAACCCCACCAAATCCTTTCCCTAACCTCTTCAGAGGAATCAGCAACCCATCCTTCTTGGTGAAACGGAGGATTATCAGATGGAGCATCGCCACTTGCCATTTCCATAACATAAAACGATGTTCCAAAAACCTCGTCACTGGGCTCATACCAAAGAACTTTTGGAACTTTGATGTCATGATCAGCTAGTTTTTGCATAATCAAAAATTGCTTATGAATATCATAGTCAGGAAATACAAAAAAACCTTCAGGATAGAATCGCAGCACCATGCCGGTCTTAATTTTTGCATCATCCAGTTTATATGAAACATTAAAACTTAATGTTTCATTTGAAAAGCCTGTGTTTTCAGGACCTCCCAATAACTCCACATTAAGATCAGTGACACCATCAAGTTTTGTCTCAATCCAGTTACTAAAAATTACTTTAGTTGTATCTAAATCTCTTTCTTGTGGCTTTGGCATTGCGTTGTTCTATTCATTGATTAAACATCAACCTTAATATAAATTTAATCAATTAAAAAGAAAAACTATGGCAGATTTGTTTAAAGAAAAGTGGGATACATTTTGCGAAAACCTTAAAGAAGTTGGATCAATTATTGAATCGGAATCTTCGCTTAATGAAACAGATCAAGCAGAAGGATACAGATATTTGCTGAGGCTGATGCGCTTGTCACTAGAAATGAATATGGAGCATTCAAATCCCTCAACCCCCTCTTTTTATAATCTATCTCATGAAACTGCAAAAATAGGTGCGGACAACCCAGATAATATTTACTTAAATGCAAACATAGACGGAAATCAAACCTATGAAGTTTATGGCAATATTGGTGAAGTTGAGTATTTAAGTTTTGGAATAAAAGAAAATAGGTATAGCAAAGATGGAACCATGGTCTCTCTTGGAGAAATTGATATCAAAGATATGATTGTTGATGATTCTGGGGGTTTTATTTTGCATATAGGTGGTACAACTGATTCTAAAAATTTCTTGCCACTTCCTAAAAATGCAAACATGCTAATTGTTAGACAAACATATACAAATAGAGTTTCTCAAATTCATGCGAAAGTTAATATAAAAACTACCAGCTCGCCGGCAACTCCTGAACTTTTAACATCTGCAAAACTGGAAACTCAACTAAATCAATCTTTAGCTTTTGTAAGAGGAACTGCATCAACATTCTTGAAATGGGTTCATGAATTTAAAGAAAATCATAGAAATAAATTGCCATTAGGCGATCAATCATTTTTTCAGGCTGCGGGTGGAGATCCAAAAATCTGTTATCTTCATGGTTATTATGAATTCGATGAAACTGAATTTTTAGAAATTACAACTGATATACCCTATTGTGAATATTGGAACTTTCAATTAGAAAATTACTGGATGGAATCTCTTGACTATCGGCATTACCCTATACATATCAATGAATCTTCAGCTATTCTCAATCAAGATAAATCTATCACCATAAATGTTAGCCATTTACCTGTAAATTTAAAAAATAATCTTATAACTGAAGGTCGTAATAATGGGGCTATGCTCCTGCGATGGATTGGGGCAACCAACCACCCAATCCCTAAGGTTTTAATAAAAAAACTTGATTCAATGGAGATAAGCTAATGCTTGATTCAAAACAAATAATTGATGCAGCAAAAAATCAAACAAATTTAGAGTATTTCGGTAACCCATTATTTTTAGAGGGATTTGAATGCCTGGTTCAATCAATCAACCAAGAAGCAGATTTAAATGATATTGGAATGGAGGCACAGCAACATAGATTAATAGGTATTTTGGCTAACTTGCTAAGGATTGAAGATGCTTGCATTCAACACCCTGAAATACTCAATGAAGAAATTAAATCTCCTGTTGTAATTGTTGGTCTTCCAAGAACAGGAAGCACCATGACTCACAGGTTGCTTGCATCTGACCCAAGGCACACTGCCATGCTTTGGTGGGAAGGAAGATATCCAGCAATGCTTGCAAATGAAGTTCGCGGTCATCCAGATGAAAGAATGGAGATGGGAAAAGCTGAGGTTGAGGCTGTCATGCAAGCCTCTCCCGAGGCTCTAACTATTCATCCTTGGGACTACAAGGGCGCAGATGAGGAAATCCTCCTCTTAGAGCATACATTTTTTAGCACGGTCCCAGAATCATTTATGAGACTTCCAACCTATTCAAAGTGGGTTGAATCCCAAGATCACATTCATGCATACGCTCAACTTAAAATAATGCTTCAATACCTTCAATGGCAAAATCCTGGCAGAAACAAGAAACGATGGGTCTTAAAGTCTCCTCATCATCTAGGTTTTATAGATAAGCTTTTAAAAGTATTCCCTGACTCAAAAGTGATTCAAACACATAGAGATCCATTAAAAACTGTCCCTTCATTTTGTTCAATGTGCTCAAATTTATTTGAACCCCTTACAAATTCATATGATAAAAATGAAATAGGTCATCATTGGGCTCATAAATTAGCAAAAGTTTTAAACCACTGCATGCAAGTTAGCAATTTAAATAAAGAAAATTTTCTTAATCTTGAATTTAAAAAAATGATCAAAGATCCGATTCTTGAAATGGAAGAGGTTTACAACTTTATTGATGAAGATTTTACTGACCAGGCAGAAAATGCCATGAATGCGTGGAAAGAAGAAAACCAACATGAAATGGGCGCTCATCAATATTCGCTCGAGGAATTTGGCTTAGAGAGCTCATTCATTGATAGTTATTTCAGTGAATACATTAATCAATATATAAAGTAGGAATCAAGATGTTGTTAAAAGATAAAGTAGTAATTGTTTCAGGAATTGGGCCTGGGTTAGGTCAAGAGCTAGCTTATGGTGCCGCCAGAGAAGGTGCAAAAATTGCTATAGCTGCAAGATCTTCTGATCTATTAAACAAACTTAAAGATGAGATTGGCAAACATTCAGATGTGATAGCAATTCCTTGTGATATTACTAAATCCGAAGACTGCAAAAATTTAGTTGATGAGACAGTCAAAACATATGGAAAGCTAGATGGATTAATTAATAGTGCCTATCGAGCTGGTGATTTTAAAGAGATTGAAGATTCTGATTTTTCTGATTGGCAAGAAACCATGAACACAAACTTCTTTGGCACCATGAATTTAACTATGGCAGCTGTTAAGGAGATGGCACCCAATCAACAGGGTGCAATCGTGATGATTAATAGCCTAATAACTAAAAAACCCTTACCAACTCAGGGAGGTTATGCTGCATCAAAAGGTGCCCTTTCGACAGCTACTAAAATTCTTGCAAAAGAGCTCGGTCCAAAAGGAATAAGAGTTAATTCTGTCTATATGGGCTGGATGTGGGGTCCACCTGTTGAAATGTACGTAAATTTTACTGCTGAATCTATGGGTGTTGAGCCAAAAGATGTAATTGATGGTGTTACTAAGGATATTCCATTAGGAATCATTCCAGATGATAGTGACTGCGCCAATGCTGCATTATTTCTAATCTCAGATCTTGCAAAAGTTATCACTGGTGCAAATTTAGATGTAAATGGTGGAGAGTTTATGTCATAGAGGTGTATCGAATGATATTTATTCGTCAAGTTAAATAAAAGTATTCATCGTTTTTTTAAAAAATAAGAATTTCCACATAAATATTGTTTAAAATCTAATCATGGCAATTAACCAAGACATCCATACCATTGATCTAATGCTAGGAATTCCTGAGCAAGAAGATAGATCTGATTGGTATAAATTCATGGAACCTCTTCTGCGTGATGAAGAATCTAAGTCTATGTTTAAGATGCCTGCTCAATATATGTTCAAAGATATTCCTGAAACTGGTTCGCATGATGATTTTATTCAATACACCATTGATCAAATGGATAAATTTCATATCAATCAAGCCATGATAGGGTTTCATGAGAAATCAGAGGTTAAAATTGAAGCTGCAAAAAATCACTCAGATAGATTCTTTTTTGATCTTCCTGTAAATCCAAATATTGAAAATGAAGCTGAGAATATAAAAAGACATTATGAAACTTTTGGGATTAAAGCAGTAAGTGCTTTTCCGTCTGGTATGTACCCTCAAATTGCTATTAATGATCCAAAGTGGCACCCAATTTATGAAATGTGTGTAGAGCTCGATCTACCTTTTTTTTGTTGCGTGGGAGTGCCAGGCCCTAGAATACCAATGGCTCCTCAAAAGGTGGAACTCGTTGATGAGGTTTGCTGGTATTTTCCTGAATTAAAATTTGTGATGCGTCATGGTGCAGAGCCTTGGACAGCCTTGGCTTGTAAATTAATGCTCAAATATCCTAATTTATACTACTCAACTAGCGCATTCTCGCCAAAACATTACCCCCAAGACATAATTAATTTTGCTAATACTCGTGGGATTAATAAAATTATGTATGCTGGCTATTTTCCGATGGGATTATCATTGGATAAAATATTTACAGAAATGGATAGCGTGCCATTCAAGGATGAGGTTTGGCCAAAATTTCTTGGTGAAAATGCACAGAAAATTTTAAAACTATAGATAAAATAATGAGTAATAAAAAAAGATATCCAATGCCAATTCCTTTTGGTTGGTATGTTGTTGAGTATGCGGATGAGTTAAAGCCCGGTGATGTAAAGTCGGTTCGCTATTTTGCTCAAGATCAAGTGCTTTTTAGAACGACCAATGGGGAAGTTAGCATGTTAGACGCATACTGCCCTCACCTTGGAGCGCACCTCGGACATGGAGGCATTGTAAATGGAGAATGTATTGAATGCCCTTTTCACGCATGGAGATGGAAAGCTGATGGCAAAATAGGAGAGATACCCTACGCAAAAAATATTCCTCAAAAAGCAAAAGATACTCAAATTTTCAAATATCCAACTGTTGAAAGAAATAACTTAATTTATGCTTGGTACCATCCGCATGGTGAGCAACCGCATTATGATGTGGAAACATATCCAGAGGTTATTGATCCTGAATGGGGAGATGAGTTCGAGAAATATGAATATGAAATTAAATGTCATATTCAGGATATGGCTGAAAATGCAGTGGATGCTGCGCACTTCATGTATGTTCATGGCGTTGTGTCCTATCCAGAATTTGAAGTAAGTTATGACAAGCAAAAAAGGTTTTTCTCCCAACAAGCAAACATGGAAACACCTCGAGGCGTTGTTAAAGGAAAAATTTCAGGCGCCTCAAATGGACCCGGAGATAATTTCACAAAATTTGAAGGTATATGCGATACCCTGCTCTTAGGCTCAACTACTCCAACAGAAAATGAAGAAGTGATTACAAGATTTTCTTTTCTTCAGAAAAAAGTTGATGGAAAAGTTCCTTCAGGCGGTGTTGGCGCTGCAATAATTGCTGATATAAACAAACAAGTGAAAGAAGATATTCCTGTTTGGGAAAATAAAAAATATGCATCTAAGCCTGTTTTATGTGATTCAGATGGGCCCATTGCTAAATTTAGAAAACATTTCTCATCTTTCTATGTCGAATACAATGAGGCAGAAGCAATTGAAGCTTTGAATATAGATCAATGATCAACCTTTTTAAAAATACAGACCTTCGCTGGAAACGTTTTCAAGGCGGTAATGATTTTGACTATCCAATAGATTATTCAGCGGCGCTTTTGAATGCAAACCAAGATGGTCATGTAGATATTCTTTACAGATGGGAACCAGATTGTTATTGCCATTTTCATAGACATACAGCCGAAGTATCATCTGTAGTTCTTGAGGGAGAGCTGCATGTTATTGATATTGATTTAGCTTCTGGAGAAGAAATCGTAACCAAAATTAGATCTGCAGGTGATTATGCGCATAAAGAGCCTGGAGATGTACACATGGAAAAAGGTGGTTCTAAAGGCGCTCTTGTTTTATTTAATCTCTATGCTCCTGATGGATTGCTAGCTGAATCTTTGGATAAAGATGGGACTGTAATAGGCAAAGCAACTCTTGATAGATTGATCAAAAAAAATACCCTCTAAGAGTCCATTGGTTCATAGTCAAACTTACTGACGCCACAATCAGGGCAAACCCAATCGTCTGGAATATCCTCCCACTTGGTGCCAGCAGGAATTCCACCATCGGGATCACCAAACTCTTCGTCGTAAATATGACCGCAGATCACACATTCAAATTTTTGGTAATTCATAAACTTTTTTGTAAATTCGACTTTATTTTTGCATGCTCTTCCCTTGAAAGAGAATGCGAAAATAATAAATATGCAGCTATAGAATAACTAACAATTGGTACAAATGTATAGATATAAAAAATTGCCATCTTGGATGAGGTGCTATTTTCTATTCCCAAGCTAATATCAAACCCCCAAAGAAATTCAAGGACAACATAGGGAACTACTGCGGCAAGAGCAAAGCCAATTTTAGTCAAGGTGGTTAAATATGAAAAAACCGTGCCTGAAATATTTTCGCCACTTTCAAGATTTAATTTATCAGAAATATCGGCAGTAATTGCATTAATTAGGGGTAGCGGTCCTGAAAAAGCAAAACCATACAAAATGATAAAAGATCCAACGCCGATCAATTTAGGAAAATCTTCAAAATCTTTTATAAACCAATAACCAACAAAACCAATCAACAAAACCACAATTGCATATAGGCAAGCAATACCAGCAGCATAGTGTTTTGATGTTTTGATGCCCAACTTTCTCCATACCCAGAGCCCAAAAACACTCACTACATAATAGGCCAGCATTAATCTAGATGAGTATTCAGGCAATTCGATAACTACCTCCATCCAAATTAAATAAAGTGCTCCATTTAAGCTCATGCAAAATCCTATAAGAACAGCAGCAAAAACAATTTTATTCAGCATTCTATTCTTAAATAAACTTCTAAAGGCTCTAAATGGGTTGGTTAATCTTTCTTTTGAAGCAGGTTCAATGGAATCTGGAACTTGTTTCAATGCATTGAGGGTAATTAATGGAATGCAAAATAAAAGAAACATTCCAATAGCATTTACCTTAGCCTTCAGTGAAGGATCATTAATCTCAACAATCGCTGGTATCGCTATAACTGTAAACATACCCATTAAAGACATTAACTCTCTGAGAGTTAAGAGTTTGGTTCTATCATCATAGTTTGGTACAAGAAAAGAAGCCCAGGACAATTGAGTAATGCTGCTTAAAGTAAATGCTGAATACATTAAAAATAGCCCAACAATAAAATATATTACTGAGGGTTGTTCAGTAGGCGGTAAAAAAATAACATAGGTAGCAAGCATAAAGACTGGTGCTGATAAAAATATCCAGAGTTTATGTTTGCCCCATCTTGATGGAAATTTATCAATCAAGACCCCCATAATAGGATCAGTCAATACATCTGCAAACCTGCCAAAGAAAAATATAATACCAACAAGCGATAAGCCAAGACCTAAATCGCCTGCGTAAAAAGGCAAAATAAAGATAAACATTGGCATCCCAGCCGCAGAGGTTGGAAAGTTTAATGCGGTATATGATAGCCGCTGAAATAAATTCATAGTTTTTGAAGGTCTAAGCTTTAAAAACGTCTCTCATTGAAATGATGCCAACTAGGTGCTCACCCGAAAAAACAGGCAGGTGCCTGATTTGATTCTCCAACATCATTGATTTAGCCTCAGAGTTTGACGTTTCAGGACATGTAAATATCAATTTCCTTGTCATGATGTCTTTAACAGTTTTAGTTTCTAAATTTTTAAAGCCTCCAGACAAGGCATATACTAGGTCCCGTTCAGTCAAAATGCCTACAACAGATGACTTAGACAAATGATCTTCAGAGCCTTTTTCACATATCATCAAGGCTCCAATTTTATTTTTATTCATCAAAGCTGCTGCATCAAACAAGTTAGAATCTTCTGATACAGTAAATATATCCCAATATTTTTGCTCATTTAAATGATCTTTTACTTTTTTCATAAATGTATAAGGTTTATGGTAGCTTTGAAAGAATAATTTTAAAGATGTTAACACCCAAACTGATTTCTTGGTATTATAAAGGTACAATATAGTACGTTTAACTAATACTTATATATTTTAACTATAACAACATAAAACCAACATGAAATCACTAAATTCACTCCCAATTTTTGTTTTTGCTTTTTTACTTGCTCTACCTGCTTACGCTGGTGACAAAGGATACGTCGGCGAAGAAGGTACTGAAATCGAAGTTACTAGAGTTTCTAGTCCTGCTCCTGAATACCCAAGAAGAGCTATAAGACTTGGTGTTGAAGGGTCTGTGCGCCTAGAATTTGATGTAGATACAGATGGATCAGTATTAGATCCGTATGTAGTCGAAAGTAGTCCAGCTGGAGTCTTTGATAGAGCAGCAATAAAAGCTGTAAGAAAATTCTTATATCAACCACCTACTTACAATGGAACTTCTGTAAAAGTTAATAATGTGCAGATTGATCTCACCTTTAAGCTCGCCAACTAACTTTTAGTTCTAATATAGCCTAAGGATAATTATGCCTATAAGACTCCAGTTACTTTTGTTTGGGGTCATTGGTAATGTTCTTGTTGCAGCTATATTTATATTTTCTTTTGGCTATAGAGAAAATATTCAAGAAGACTCATCAAATGAATCGCTTTTAACGCTTTACGAATCTGCTTGGTATCAAACCTACAATAAATCTTTTGATGTAATGTCAAAGTGGCTTCCAGTAACAGGAGAAAATGCCTCCTTTTGGGATCCTGAGTCAGAGATTTTTTTAGACGAAGTGGACTCCAGTGACATCTATACAAATCCGCTTCTAGATACTATTAGCGCTGATAGAATTGGTGATGCTCAATATCTAATTGAGTTATTTTTTGAAGAAGAGCTTGATTATGGAAACTTGAGTTATGTCATGGCTTATTTTCCTTCCGGTGAAAGGATTTATTGTGGTAGTGCGCTTGATTTATTGGGAGTTGATCCCTGCTCTCCTGCAGCTCGGCCTGATTTTTTTAGCTATCTAGATTCATTTCTTCAAGATGCTTCAACTAGACCAAGGCAGTCAATTGTAAAAATTAAAGATAAAAATGAAGAACAAGCTTCCACTTTAAATCAGGCGTTGAGTTTTCCGGTTAAGGTTGAAGGTGAAACTTTAGCAGTAATAGCTTTGGGCGTGGACATTAGAAAAGGCCTGGAAGTTTTTGAGGATGAATTTGAAGTTAGAACTGCAATTAATACTGACTCTGGCTTAATATCTCTAAATGATTACTATCAGCAATTTGGTGATACGGAAGATGACCTATTTGATATAGAGAACTTCAATAAATTAACCGATAAGGCAACTTCATTTAAGGCATTAAATGGCTCACGTCACTCCGAGAAAGACACTGAACTTGGAACTTCAGTTACTCTTCTTCCCTTGAGTACTTTTTTATCAGCAGACGAGGCTCAATTATTTATTTTTAAAGATGAGAGAGAAAATATCCTGAGAGCAGCCAATGTATTAAATTTAACCTATATAGCTGCTATATCATTTGTGATATTTATTATTTCACTCATAGCCTTTATCACCACAAGAACCTTTGGTGGAATAACGAAAGCTATCGAGGTGCTTGAAGGCCTTACAAAGGGTGATCATACTCAAGAAATGCCAATCAGAAAGGGAGTTCTTGCTTCGGAGAAAGATGAAGTTGGGCAGCTTTCTGCAGCGCTTGGAACCTATAAATCTCATTTAGTTGAAATGGAATCCATTAGAGAGGAACAAGCAAAACGAAGGCATGAAAGAGATGAAGTAATTATTGAGAAAATGACAGCGCTTGCAGATCAGCTTGATGGTAGTGCAAGAACTCTCATTCTAAATGATATTAAAAAGATGAATGAGCTTGCTGATAATGCTGATAGAAACTCAAGTGAAGAAGCCTCTGTAGAATTGATGTTAGTTGCTTTCTCAAGAATGTCTGATGAAGTTAACGGTTTAATTGATGCTAGAACCAGTGAGATGGAAACTGCTAGAGATGAAGCTAGAGATGCTAGTGATCAAAAAACTAAGTTCTTTGCAAATATGAGTCATGAATTAAGAACTCCATTAAATGCGATTCTTGGTTATGGAGAAATGCTTTATGAAGATTGTGAGGACTTAGGGTACGACGATCTGCTTCCAGATCTAAAAAAAATTACCTCATCAGGCACCCACCTTTTATCTCTGATTAATAATATTTTAGATCTTTCAAAAATTGAAGCTGGCAAGATGGAGCTTTTTGTTACAAGTTTTGAGATTGAAAATATGGTTCAAACGATCAAAGATGTTTCTGAGCCTTTAGCAGCAAAAAATGACAATGGGTTTGTAATTAATCTTGATGGAGCAATGGGCTCTATGTCGCAAGATGAAACAAAACTAAGACAGTGTCTAACAAACTTTTTAAGTAATGGGTTCAAATTTACTAAAAATGGAACCGTTACATTAGATGTAAAAGCTAGGATGGATGGTGATGTTGAGTTTATAGACTTTGCAGTCATCGATACTGGTGCAGGTATGAGTCCAGAGGGCGTTGCTAAAGTTTTTGAAGAATACACTCAAGCAGAACGTTCAACATCAGCAAATTATGGTGGTACTGGTCTAGGGCTCCCAATCTCAAAGAAATTTGCAGAAATGATGGGTGGTGATGTCATAGTAACTAGCGAAGAAGGTGTTGGCTCAGTCTTTACGATGTCAGTACCCAGAGAATGCCCAGAATATAATGAAGATGAGGTTGAGGGTAGCGTAATTAATCTTGATGATCAGGATAATTTAGTGGTATTGGTTGACGACGACGTTGCAATGCACGATTTAATCAAAAGGACAATTTCTAAATTAAACCTAACCTTGCTGGGTGCAACGAATAGTGAAAAAGGAATGGAACTTATCCGTGAGGTAAAACCAAAACTTATATTGCTTGATGTATTGATGCCAGGTCGAGATGGATGGTCTTTGTTGAAGGAATGTAAAACAGACAAAGATTTAAAAGATATTCCTGTCATTATGATTAGCCAACTTAACCAATCAAATCTTGCCTCCTCCCTTGGAGCAAACGATTATCTAACTAAGCCAATTGATAGAACTCACTTTATTAATACACTTAAGAGAATATTGGGCACAGACACTCAAAATCAAAAAGTATTAGTGATAGATGATGATAAGGATGTAAGAGAACTTCTATCTAGGCTATTAAAAGATGCGGGTTATAGACCAATCGATGCTCGAGATGGTAAAGAAGGCCTTGAAAGAACAAAGGATGAGCCTGCATTGATAATTTTAGACTTAGAAATGCCTAGAATGGATGGATTTGAGTTTTTAGATAACTACATTAAAGATGTTCCAGAAGAAAAAAGAGCGCCAGTTCTAGTATTCTCTGGTAAAGATTTAACTGATGTTCAGGAAGACCTTTTAAAAGAAAGAGTAATTGGATTGGTTAAAAAAGATGACGTATCTATGGATAAACTATCACAAATGATCCAAGGGATTGTAAAAAACTAAGATCCTACAAAAGCCTCAATTTTACCCAGCAATCTTTTAAAATCTACTGGCTTGGTATCAAAATCATCTGCTCCACATTCTAAAGCTTTTTGCTTATCAGATTCTAAAGCGTGCGCAGTTAAAGCGATAATTGGAATTGAGCTAATAGATTCGTCAGCTTTAGCTTGAATTGTAGCTTCCCAACCATCCAAAACCGGCAACCCCATATCCATGAGCACAAGATCAGGAGCTTCACTCCTCATCATATCAAGACCTGCCTGACCATCAAAAGCCATAATTATGTCGTATCCTCTTCGTGAGAGTCTTCGAGATAACATGTCTCGGTTCATTTCATTATCTTCAACGTATAGTAATTTTGCCATTGTATTAGTCTCCTACTAACTCACTATCAATTAATTTAAATCTATTCCTACCATTCTTCTTAGCTTCATAGAGCCTTTCATCAGCTTTGTTTGTTAAATCAGCAGAAGTTTCAGTTTCTGTTGAGAATGCAACGCCACCGCTTGAACTTACTTTAATATCGGTACCTTCAAAATTAACAATATTATCATTAATCTTTTTAATTAATTTGGCACAGAACTCCTTTGCTTGATCATGATCAAGGTAAAGAATTGCCAAAAACTCTTCCCCTCCTATTCTACCAACTATATTCGGCGAAGAAATCTCTGTTTGTAATAATTGCGCAAAAGATATTAATACGGCATCTCCTCCAGCATGACCATAGCTGTCATTTACTTGTTTAAAGAAATCAATATCAAACATTATGGTTGCGAATTGGCGATCCTTTGATTTCTTTGAATTATCCATAGCCTCATCCAAGGCCTCAAAAATTACCCGTCGATTGTAAATCCCCGTAAGCTGATCAGTGGTAGCTTGTATATGCAATTTATTTACTAGCTCTTTTTCACGCTCGCGCCAAAACTTTCTTTCCAAGGCGGCTACTACTTTAGCGAGCAGGATAGTTCCATTAATTGGCTTTGGTAGATAGTCTTGTGCTCCTAATTGAATACATTTAGAAATACTATCAACATCATTAAAAGCTGACACCATGATCACTGGCAGAGATTCTGAATTATGCTCTTTTCTAAATGTTTTCAATAGCTCAAGGCCATTAATGTCAGGCAAAATAACATCTAAAAGAATTAAGTCTGGAGTTTTTTTAAAAACTTCCGCAATTGCAGTATTGCCATCATAGGCAGTTCTGCAGGAAAGCCCCTGCATTGATAGACGCCTTTGAAGAACCTCACAGTTTGTTACATTATCATCGACAATTAGGATATCCGATTCTTTAATTTCATCACCAAGAGTGATTGAATACTCTATGTCACCTAAAGATTTAAATAGAGCTTCTGCAGATTCTAACTGATTAGAGGAATTATCATTTCTTGGGTCAATTGCTTCTCCTCTTATATAGTCAACAAAGTTTTCAATTGCGGTTTCAGTTTCCCTGGCAAGATTAATAATTTGTTGAAAATCTTCTAAGGTATTTTCTTCAAGATCATCTTCATAATCCTCCATCAAAATTTCACTGTATCCAATGATTGCATTTAATGGGGTTCTTAAATTGTGTCGAAGTTCTGAGTATTCCTCGGGAGATTTCTTTGATGAGTCAGCATTGACACCAGTATTTTGAACAAACGCAACTTCATATTGATCGATTAATTTAGAACAAGAAGACTTAATTTGCTCTATCTCATCTTCAGATTGAAGATCAGCTTCATCAAGTACTTTCTCAACCATATCTACATAATCAAATATAGCGTTTGCAGGGGTAATAAAATCCTGTTTAATTTGCGTGAGAACAATTTCTTCTGCACCCTTGGATGTCTCTTTTGGAGTCAATTTATCCATGGTTTAAGTTTCCTTATTTTTGAATGAATCCAGGAAATCTGGTCGATGCATTAAATAACCCTGGCCAATTTTACAACCGAGATCTAACATCATTTGTTTATCTACTTCTGTCTCAATGCCCTCTCCAATCATTTCTAATTCAAGATCCGCGCAGACCTCTGAAACAAAACTGATCAGTCTAGCTGTCGATGGATCTGAAGCATTAAATGTGAAATGTTTATCTAATTTAACAACATCAATAGGCAAATCCCTCACATACTTCAATGAGGCATAGCCCGCACCAAAATCATCCAAAGCAATTTTTATTCCTTTAGATTTTAAAAAACTTAATGATTCAGAGGCAACATTGATGTCTGCAAGCTCTGCAGTTTCTGTAACCTCAAGACCAAATTGATTAGACCCAAGTTTATGTTTTTCAACAAAATCTGTAAAAATAGAGCAAAACTCAGGATGCATAATAGTGTGAGCTGAAACATTTAAATAAAGCGTTGCATCTTTGAGTCCAATCTCCTCTTTTATTGCAAAGAACTTTTCTAATTGAACAAGAGACTCTAAAACGACCAAAGAGAATAAACTTTCACCTTCAATTTGCGGAATAATTTGATCATTTGGTAAGTATCCCCCATCTCCATCCTGGAGCCTTAATAAAGCTTCAATTCCAGTAATTTCATTTGTTTCAAGGTTTACTTGTTTCTGATAAGCCAATTCAATTCGCTGATGCTCTATGCAATCTATAGTTTTCCTCAAAGCATCTAGACCTGATCTTGAAGTGCATAATAATTCAATTAACATAATCCCGTTTGAAAGATCAACTGGAATCATATGTACTCTTGTTCGCATAAAAAAATTTATTTTTCTAAGTGATATTTCTATTGGTGTATCGTAATAAAGAGCAATTGAATCTAGGTCACCAAAATTATTGGTAATTTTTTCATCAATTTTTACAACAGAAAGCTCATCCAATGAATCCAAATTAAAAATATAATTAGCTGCGATATTTGCCCATGCAATAGAACCATCTAGCTCATAGATTATGTAGGGACTAGGATGGTGCAGCAAAGATTTTGTTAGATAATTAAGCTCTTGATCGGTGTGCATATTTGTTAACCATATAATTTGCTTTGCTTAATTTGCTCATCTACAAGCTCGACAAAATCCTCTGCAAATGTAATTTTTACAAATTCCCAAATTTCTAAATGTTTTGGTTCCTTGAAGAGAGTTTTAAATGATACCAACATTGCTGTCCACTCATCCTCATCAAGCATGCCAATTTTAAATTGATAAAATTGATTCTCTCTAGCACGTAGCATGACACTGAAATAAGTTAGATATACAGCATTCTCCTCCTTGGTCAACTCTTCGTTATTTCTAAGTTTGATCTTTGTATCAACTAGAATAGGTTTCATCCCTGCTAATGCAACCTTCTGATGAGAATCTGCTATGTTTTGGCGAGCATTTGCGCGAGCCACCCTATTTTGTTCTTTTAACTCTGTAACTAAAAAGTAGACTGTTACCAAAACTGTAAAAGGGCCTACTGTCTGAAGAACCAGGATAATATTCTCAAAAGTCACTTTTAATTTATATGTGTATTTTTATTACTTTAATATAAGGTTTTTTTACAAGTCGGTAAAGAAACTACATAAATTTAAATAACGATAATTTCGATGTTTTCAGAGCAAAAATATTCCCTAAATATATAAATTTAATAGCATTAAAATAATATGTTAAATTAGTTCTATTAAACAAGTAACACTCTTATTAGAAAATTTATGATACTTACTCCAAAAAATAGAATTAAGGAATATACTGATAATGGCTGGTGGAATTCAGATACCTTATATACACTTTTTTTAGACGCTTGCGAAGAAGCTGGAAACAAAGAAGCTCTTTTAGACCCTCCAAATAGAAATGAATTTACCATTGGTGATCCAAGGAGATTAACTTTTAATGATGTTAAAAAGGAAGTTGATAGGTTTTCCTCAAAGTTTTTTGATTTAGGCTTTAGAAAAGATGACAAAGTTATTTTACAGCTTCCAAATATTGTTGAGTTAGCAATTCTATACATTGCTTTATCAAAAATAGGTGTGATTATTTCTCCAGCTCCTATTCAGTATGGCAAATTTGAAATTGAAAAGATTATCAAGGATATTAGCCCAAAGGGGTTCATAGGAATTTCTGAGTTCAATGGAAAAAATCTTATAGATGATTTAAAAGATTCATTTTCATCTAATCATGTGCTTATGTCTTTAGGTGAATCTGAAGGTTTCATTGATATATCAAATTTAAATAATCCTACGAATTTAGACGAGCTAAATAATTATGTCGATTCAATGGATTATGGAGCAAATGATTTACTCACAATATGCTGGACATCCGGAACAACTGGAAGCCCAAAGGGGGTGCCAAGAAGTCATAACTTATGGGGAACAATGGCTAAGGCTGCTTATCATTTAGCTAACACACAAAAAGGAGACATTTTATTGAATCCATTTCCATTAGTTAATATGGCTAGCATAGGAGGCTTTTTGTTTAACTGGCTAATTTGTAAAGGTAAGCTTATTCAGCATCATCCATTTGATTTAGGAATTTTTTTAAATCAAATGTCTCAAGAAAAAGTTAATTACACCATTGCTGCTCCAGCTATAATGAATATGTTATTAAATAATAAATCTTTATTTGAAAATTTAGATCTATCTAATTTACGCTCAATTGGCTGTGGTGGAGCTCCTTTGTCTGAATGGATGGTTGAATCTTTCCAAAATAATCATGGCATAACAATTCAAAATATTTTCGGTTCAAATGAAGGTATGAGTTTATTTAGCACAAGAGACGATGTAGAGGACCCAAAATTAAGGGCAGTTTATTTTCCAAGATTTGGTGTAAGTGAGTTTGACTGGAATAACCCTATTTCTAAAACAATTAAAACAAAACTAATAAATCTTGAAACTAATGAGCAAATTTCTTCTCCAGGTCAACCTGGTGAATTATTAATTTCTGGGTCGACTGTTTTTGACGGATATTGGAATGCACCTGAAACAAATAAAGAAGTTTTCGATCATGAAGGTTTTTTTAGAACGGGAGACATGTTTGAAATTTCATCAAATGAAACTAAGAATAGATTTTATAAGTATCAAGGCAGATGCAAAGACCTAATAATTAGAGGTGGCATGAATATCTCTCCTGAAGAGCTTGATTATTTGCTTATCTCTCATCCTTCTATTCTTGATGTGGCAGTTACCGGCTATGACGACGAAGTGTTGGGTGAAAAGGTTGGCGTAGTGGTTGTTCCAAACGAAGGTGAATCTATAGAGTTATCTGATATAAGTAATTTTCTAAAAGAAGCTGGGATTGCTAAATACAAATATCCAGAAGAACTTAGGATAATTGATGAGCTCCCAAGAAATCCAGTTGGCAAGGTTTTACGAAGGAATTTAAAAGATTTGTTTGCTTAAATTAAACCCCAACAACAAAACTGACAACTGTTGTAGCACTTCCACCAATGTTTAATGTAGCAACATTTTTTGCATTTTCGACTTGATAATCACCAGCATTATTTGTGCATTGCTTGAAAGAATCAAGCAACATTCTAACTCCTGTAGCACCAACAGGATGACCTAAACCAATTAATCCACCGCTGGCATTTATTGGTATCTTGCCTCCCATTTCAATATCACCAGATTCAATAGCCTTCCAACTTTCACCTGGTTTAGTGATACCAAAATGATCTATAGCCATGTACTCTGTAGATGAAAAACAATCATGCGTTTCAATAGCGTCTAAAGATTCGTGGTTAGGAATTGAAGCTCGATTAAACGCATCATCAATTGCGCTTTTTACATGAGGAAAAATATAGTCACTATTTTGACTATAATCAATTTTATCTTTTAAAGTGATGGGTCCTGTTTTGTGTCCCCAGCCTTTGATATAAGGTATATCTTCTA
This sequence comes from uncultured SAR86 cluster bacterium, assembly GCA_902593675.1. Classification (GTDB taxonomy): domain Bacteria; phylum Pseudomonadota; class Gammaproteobacteria; order Magnimaribacterales; family D2472; genus D2472. Next base: position 89,781 of record CACJJI010000001.1, on the reverse strand, counting down.
TTCTTAAATTATTATCTTGAGCATATTTTTTTGCCCTACTTTCATTTGCAAGAAAAATAATTGCTGCCCCATCAGTAATTTGACCACAATCAGTTTTTCTAGTTCTACCCTCAATAACTGGATTATATTTATCATCACGTGAAAAAGATTCACTCTCAAATGACCACCCGCGTGTTTGTGAGTTGGGATTTTTCTTTGCATTTGTAAGATTAATTTCTGAAATTCGTGATAAATGATCCTCATTAATACCATAACGTTTATCATATTCATCAGTTAATAGACTAAACATATGAGGCCATGGATATTGAATACCTTGACATTCATGACCAGACCACATTGCAGGACCTCCAATATTATTAGCAGCTTCTTCAGCAGGAACATTTTTCATTTGCTCTATTCCAATAACAGCAGCCAAATCATACCTACCTAGCTCAAGCTCAGCTGAAGCAGCTAAGGTTGCTATACTTCCTGATGCACATGCAGCCTCATGCCTCGAAGCAGGAATTCCTTTGAAAAAATGTTTATCAGTAGAAGCAAAAAAACCACCCAAATGGCCCTGATTACAAAAAAGTTCAGCTGTAAAATTACCAACATGGGCAACATCAATGTCTGAAGGCTCAAGATTTGTTTTTACTAATCCAGTATGAACGGTATCACTGAATGCATCGAATAGATCAAGATTATTTCTTGCCCAATTCTGAGCAAAATCAGTTTGATGTCCGCCTAAAATATATACTCTCTTTTCCATAAAAATATTATAAGTTTAATAGTTGAAGTTTCATAATGCAGTGGCTGCATTACTTAATGGAACTGATACTTTTGATGGTTCAACGACTTCAGAGCATGATGTACAAATCGTTTTAATAGACAAGTCTTTTCCACATGGCACATGGATTAAAGAGATAGGATTATTTTTTGAATTTAACATCCATTTATTTGCCCAAAAGTGAAGATGTATAGCAGTTAAATACCCGCTTCTTCCCTTTTTTGTAAGCCTATATTCATATCTTGCTGGCTTGTGCTGGTAAATTCTTTTCTCTATTACGCCTGCATCAAGGAATTTTTTTAGTCTATTTGCAAGTATATTTGTTGAAATCTCTAAAGCCTCATTAAATTCATCAAACCTTCTTAAACCATAAAGTAGTCCTGCATAAACTAGACCAGTCCATCTATCGCCCAACAAATCCTCAATTTGAAAAATATTGCTACTTATGTTGTTAGACGAATTTTCACTTCTTCGTGCTTTGAAAGATGTTAATTTAGAAAATTTTAGATTTTCTTTAATTTGAAACTGGACATCACTGATCTTGATGATTTTATTACAATGCTCGCAGTTACTGGAGAGATTTAAGTAATTCCCACACGATGTATGAACAAGCTCTTCAGGAACATCGGAATTTTCAGTCCAATGATTGTTCCATTCCCATAAATAGGATGCAATAGGATAAGTATCAAGACCTTTTTCAGTCAATTTGTATTCATATCTTCTGGGGCCTGATTGATAGATATCTTTATAGATAATTCCATGATCCAGGAGAAATTTTAATCTTGAAGAAAGCGTTCCTCTTGATACGCCTGTGCCTGAAATGAAATCTTCAAATTTTCTTTTTCCAAGCCAAATTGATTTTAATATTAACAGCGTTGATTTATCGCCTAAAATTTGAAGAGCATATTCAACAGGGCTATTAAGAATAGCATTACCAATAAATTTAGCATTTAATCTTTTTTTAACCATAACTATGAAAATATCCTTGGGATTATTGAATTAGATGACTTAATATATTCGCTATAACCATTATAATTTTGACTCATCCTTTTATCCATTGTCTTTACACCTGTTACATTAATGATTAGGTAGGAAAAAAGAATCGGGCCAATAATAGAAATTAAGGTTAAAGAGTTTACTATAGAAAATATATAGATTCCCCACCAAAACATAATTTCTCCAAAATAATTTGGGTGTCTGCTCAATGACCATAAACCACTTTGAAGAAAAGTTTTCTGATTAACTTTATTTCTCTTGAATTTATTTAGTTGGATGTCTGCAACACACTCCCAAAAGAAACCTACAGAAATTATAATTAAACCAATAATATTAAAAATATTTAAGCTAGAAGTTGTACTTGTAAAAAGTAAAAATTGGATAGGCAAGGTGACAAGCCATATAACTATCCCCTGTTTGATGAAAACTTGCCATAAAGCAAAAATATTAAAACTTAATCCTGGTTTTTTCCATCCACGTAGTTTGGTGTACCTTGAATCTTCTCCATGACCAAGCTTTCTCTGAAGCATTAAAAGAGTTAATCGAACTGCCCAGATAAAAATTATTACAAAGATAATGTATTTAAATATAGATGCAGCTGGTGATAAATATATAGATAGAAAAGTGATAATAAATATTATTGGGGCAAATGCAGTATCAATAATACTGACATCTTTGATAATTATTGAAATTATCCACAATGAAAGAACAATAATGCTTGTTACAAGCGCAGTTTGAAACAATAAATAAAACAGCATCTTTCTCTGAAAGTTTAATTGTGCAAGTTATATAATATTGTATAATTTCATCCTTTAAAAATCATCTTTCACTAATAAATTCATGGATAAATTAGACATTTTAAATAAATTGAGATTGCCGGTCATAGTGGCTCCGATGTTTCTAGTGTCAGGACCGGAATTAGTTATTGCAAGTTGCAAATCAGGTCTAATTGGATCATTTCCTGGTCCAAATGCAAGAACAATTGAGGATCTAGAAAGGTGGATGAACCAAATTGTAAAAAATCTTAATGGAGAGACCTGGGCATATAATATGATTGCTCATAAAACTTATGACAGATTCGATGATGAATTAAAATTAATTTCTCAATTTAAACCTCCATTAGTAATTACAGCGCTAGGAAGTCCAGCAAGAGTTTTAGAAACTGTTCACTCGTATGGAGGAATTGTAATTGCTGATGTTAATTCAGTTGAGTATGCAAAAAAATGTGCTGATTATGGAGCAGATGGGCTTGCTTTGGTTACTTTTGGTGCAGGCGGCCATACAGGAACATTGTCACCTTTTGTTTTTACATCACACGTAAGAGAATTTTTTGATGGACTTATTGTTTTGGCTGGTGGAATCTCAAATGGTAAGCACATCAAGGCTGCTCAGCATCTTGATGTTGATTTATGTTACATGGGTACAAAATTTATAGCAGCAAAAGAAAGCATGGCTGTTGATGAGTATAAATCCATGGTTACAAACTCAACAAGCACTGACTTAAGACTTACAAATTTATTTACAGGTGCAAATGCTTATTATTTAAAAGATAGCATTATTAATAATGGACTTGATCCTGATAATTTAGAGACAAATGATAAAGGTTTTAATATTTCAGGATCTCAAGAAAAGATTAACGCATGGAAGGATATTTGGTCAGCAGGTCAAGGTGTTGGGTTTTCAAACAAAATTGAATCAACTGAAGAAATTACACTAAAGTTGGAAAAAGAATGGAATGATGCATAATTATTTTCATGAAAGTTAAAAAGCTAAATACAGTTCAATCAAGTCTAAAAAATAAAGACCATCCATACATGAAAGGAGCATGGGAGCCTTTTTATGATGAGTTTGAAGTCTTAAACTTAGATTCAATTGGCTCTATTCCCAAAGACTTTGATGGAGTCTATTTGAGGAATACTGAAAATCAAATCCATGAGCCTATAGGAAGATTTCATCCCTTTGATGGAGATGGTTTATTGCACTCTATTGTTTTTCAAAATGGAAAAGCAGATTACAGAAATAAGTTTGTCCGCACTGAAGGGTTTCAAATAGAGCAAAAATTCAATTCTTCAAAATGGGCGGGATTAATGGAACGTCCTGGAACATCTATATTACCTGGTTGGGGAGCTCAAGGTTGTCTTAAAGATACATCTTCAACAGATGTAGTTGTCCATGCTGGAAAAGCTTTAACTACCTTTTATCAATGTGGAGATGGTTATAATTGCGATCCTATAACTTTAGATTCTGCTGGAAAGGTACCATGGGCACCTATAGAAGGTGTTTCAGCTCATACTAAAGTTGATCTTCGTACTGGAGAACTTCTATTTTTTAATTATTCAAAACAGGCGCCCTATATGCACTACGGCGTTGTAGCTTCTGATAGCAAACTTAAACATTACACACCGATACCACTTCCAGGACCTAGACTGCCTCATGATATGGCATTCACTGAAAATTTTTCTATTCTAAATGATCTTCCATTATTTTGGGATTCAGAAATGCTTAAACGAGGCATACATGCAACAAAACTACACGATCTTCCGTCAAGATTTGCAATAATTCCACGTTACGGTTCAGCTGACGAAATTAAATGGTTTGAAGCGAGTCCTACATATTGCCTTCACTGGAATAATGCATATGAGAATGGTGATGAAATTATTTTAGAAGGATATTTTCAAGAAAATCCTGAGCCAGGTAATTATGATGGAGCGCCTAAGGGATTAGAAAGAATGATGGCATTTTTAGATAATCATTTACTGCAACCTAAACTTCATAGATGGAGATTCAATCTTACAACGGGAAAAACAGTTGAAGAACGATTGGATGATAAAGTTCTAGAATTTGGAGCAATTAACCAAAGATATGCATGCAAAAAACACAGATACACCTATAGCATGATGCCTACTAAAGGTTGGTTTACTTTTGATGGCATTTGTAAACATGATCATAAGACTAACAATGACGATATATATAAATTTGGAGACGGCATTTTTGGTAGTGAAGTTTGTTTTGCACCCAGACATAACTCGATTGATGAAGATGATGGATACTTAATTTCAATTATTACAAACGTAAATAAAAAAATATCAGCTTGTTTGATTTTCGATGCAACAAATATAACTGCAGGCCCAATTTGTACCCTAGAATTGCCCCATCAAGTTTGCTCAGGCACTCATGCTACATGGGCCCAAATGAATGAAATTTTTTAAAAATTGAGCCCTGTATACATACTTGAATCGATTAGAACGCCTAGAGGAAAAGCTAAAAAATCTGGAGGCTTGCATGAATTATCTCCATATGAACTATTAGATTCTTTATATAATTATATTTCAGAAAACGAGTATGTTGATTTTAATAAAATAGATGATGTAATTCTTGGTTGTGTAACTCAACAAGGTGAACAAGCGGGAAATATTGCCAAGTCATCAGCCCTCTTTTCAGATTTACCAGATAAAGTAAATGGGATAACTTTAAACAGATTTTGCTCTTCAAGCTTAGATGCAATCAATTTTGGATATCTTAAAATTCTTTCTGGTCAAAGTAATTTAGTTTTTTCTGGTGGAATTGAAATGATGTCAAGGGTTCCAATGTTATCTGATGAAGCCTCAATTTGGATTGATCCCAAAATAGCAATTAAATCAAAAATTTTTATGATGGGTAGTGGAGCAGATCTTATCGCATCTTTAAATAATATTTCACGTGAAGAAGCCGACAAACTTGCATATAGCAGTCAACAAAAAGCATATTTTGCCAAAACTAATGATTATTTTAAATCAGTAATACCAGTAAAAAATCAATATAAGAATTTGATTTGTAAAGAAGATGAATGCATTAGACATGAAACTACTATTGATGATTTAAGTTTATTAGATCCTAGCTTTGATGAGTTAGGCAAAAGAGGTGTTGATGAACTTCAATTAAAACTTTTTCCAGAATTAAAACAAATCAACCACATTCACACAGCTGGTAATTCTCCTGCAATGGCTGATGCTGCCAGTATCACTATTTTATCTAATTCTAAACACTCAGATTCAGATAAATACAAATACAGAGCTACTATAAAAGCTGTAGCAACGGTAAATGATGACCCTGCATTTGTATTGTCAGGTTGTCTTGCTGCAACAAAAAAAATTCTTAAAGATATGAAATTAACCGTAAATGACATTGACATGTTTGAAATTCATGAAGCCTTCGCATCTACAATCATTCATACTCAAAGGGTTCTTGAAATCCCCCAAGACAAGTTAAATGTTAATGGGGGTTGTATTGCATTAGGTCATCCAATGGGTGCAACGGGCTCAATTATGATGTCTACCCTATTAGATGAAATGGAGAGACAGAATCTTTCTCTTGGCATTGTATCTACTAGCGGCGCTGCTGGTGCTGGAACAGCTATTCTGATTGAACGATAAAAATTCAGAGACTTGCTCAACTAAACTTACTGATATATATTTAATTCAAAGTAAGTTATTGGAGAAATATCAATGAATGATAAAACATTAGAAGTTGTTCAAACTATGTTTGCTGCATGGGAAAGTCTTGATATGGAGGCTGTATTGCAAAACTGGCATGAAGATGGATATCTATGGAGCATGATGAATACTGAAAAAACACAAGGTCATGAAAAACTTAGAGAACACTTAAATAGGTTAATGTCCACATGTACAAGGCTTAACATAGAAGTTCAAAATTATGTTGTAAATGGTGATACCTATATGTGTGAATGTATAGATGATTTCGATACAGAGACTGGAGGTCATGGTTATATCCCTACTGCACGAGTGATGACTGTGAGAGATGGCAAAGTAGATCAGTGGAGAGATTATTATAATCGAGCTACATTAATGGCTGCTATGGGGGTTGAAGAATTTGATCCAAAACAAGGGAAAAAACTAATGCCAGAGGATAAAAAATTCTTCGTCTTATAAAGTGTCAGACTTATTTGATCCAATAAGCATTAGATCAATTAATTTTCGAAATAGAATTGGAGTCTCGCCAATGGTTCAGACTTCATCTTATGATGGGTTTGCAAATAATTGGCATCTCGTTCATTTGGGTTCAAGGGCCGTTGGCGGGGCTGGGCTTGTAATGACTGAAGCAACAGCTGTTGAAAAAAAAGGAAGGATCTCCCTTAATGATCTTGGGATATGGAAAGATGCCCATATTCCAAAATTATTAGAGATTAGCTCATTTATTAAAAATCAAGGTTCCGTACCTGGAATACAATTAGCTCATGCTGGAAGAAAAGCTAGCTACTCATCTCCTCTAGATAAACAAGGGCTTAGAGCCTATGCTCCTCTTAAAAAATCTAAAGGTGGCTGGGAAACTCTAGGACCAAGCTCTATCCCTTTTGAAGATGGAGGCAATCAACCCAAATTAATGACAAAAAATGATATTAAGAGAGTTATCAATTCATTCACAAAAGCAGCGTCAAGAGCTGATAAAGCTGGATTTGAATTGGTTGAAATTCACGCTGCCCATGGCTATCTATTGCATCAATTTTATAGTCCAATCTCAAACAAAAGAACAGACGCATATGGCAATGATTTCAATGGAAGAATTCAGTTAACATTAGAAGTTGCCAAAGCTGTAAGAAAAGTTTGGCCACATAACAAAGTACTATGTTTTAGAATTTCATTCACTGATTGGATAGACGGAGGATGGGTTTTAGAGGACTCAATTGAACTTTGTAAAAAGTTAAAAAAAATAGGTGTTGATATAATTGATGTAAGTTCTGGCGGAACTTCCTCAAAGACTGTTGCTATTGCAAAAGAATTGATTGAAGACAGAGACAATGTTGAGATAAAAAGCGTCATTCCTCTTGAACCAGGATACCAAGTTCATGCAGCTGAATTAATTAAACAAAAGGCAAAAATTAAGACGGCATCAGTTGGCTTAATAACAGATCCACAGCATGCACAAAATATTGTTTCTTCTAAAAAATCTGATTTCGTTTTTCTAGGAAGAGAGCTACTAAGAGAACCATATTGGCCTATAAAAGCAGCGCAATTACTCAATCAAACAAAAAACTTATCAATACCTGGACAATATTATCTTGGCTGGAGAGATATACTCGGTGTTAAATTTAGAGGAATTTAGTTTTCTAATGCTTCAAAGCTCTCACTTGCATCTTCTCGAGTGACCACTTCTTCCAGGCTCATCAGCGATTGCAAATTATTATCAATTTCAACGTCAGAAATTTGATTTAATGCGGAGAGGTCAATTCCAGCATTCTCTATCATTTTTGCAATTTTAAATTGCCCTCCTCCAGCTATAAAAATATTTCCAGAAATTCTTTGTGACTCAAGTAAAAATTTTACAATCGGAGTGACTTTATCAGTTGTGAACTGTTGCTTTTGAGATGTTGATAAGAAATTCTTGGTCATGTTAGTGAAAGCAAATGGAGATAAAACATTAATATTTAAATTCTTTGTTTTTGCTTCTAAATGCAATGAATGTGCTAATCCAATAAGCCCTGCTTTAGATGATGAGTATGCCGGCATACCATGTTGGCCGAACAGACCTGCGCCTGAGGTAGTAAATAAAATACTCCCAAAGTTATTCTCATACATGTGCTGAAAGCATGCATGTGAAACATTTACAGCCCCAGTAAAATTAATAGAAATTATTTCATTAAAATCTTGTAATGTTGTTTGATGAAATGTTTTGCCTTCTGCGACTCCTGCATTATTTATTAAATAATCAAAAGACCCAAATTCATCTAAGCATTGTTCTAATATCTCCTTGCCACTATTAGGATCTTCAATGCTTGAATGATTTGCGGATGCATTGCCCCCCATATTTCTAATTTCTTCTACAATTTGTTCGGCAGAGCTTTTCTGGTTCTTATGAATCCTATTGTTCACAAGAACATTCATGCCATTACACGCAAGATATTTAGCATATGCTGCTCCCAGACCCTTGCCTGCACCTGTAATAGCAACAGTTCTTTCAACCGGATTTTTCACTAGATTATGCTCTTAAAAGATTTGTTTTTTTATAATCAATCTGATTATTTTTTATCATAACTTTATAAATATTTTTTGCTGCACTTGATGAGATTTTTTTATTCATATAGTCATCTAGAACTAGTTCAGGATCTCTTTTTTCAGGGTTTCCAAAACCGCCACTTCCAGTTGTATGTATTTTTATAATGTCTCCCTTTTTAAGAGATGTATCAATTTTTCCTGGAAGGGAATATTTTTGTTTCTTGGAGATTATTTGAGTTTTACACAATGGGGCATCATGCCCGCCTTCAATTCCCCACGGTTTGAATTTCATTCTATCTCTTCTGAAGGATCCGTAACAATCTCCTCCCATCCACTCAACTTCAGCTGTGTACCCTAAACCCCCTCGCCACTTCCCAGCTCCTCCAGAATCAGTCCATAAGAGACTTTTCTTAAAAAGAATAGGCAATTTAGATTCACTCACCTCAATTGGAATTGGTGAACCATTCGTTGCACCATGCTCAGTCACATCAATTCCATCTTTATTTGATCTTGCACCATGTCCTCCAGCATATGGCCCTCCCATGTGACCTTGAATTCTCTTTCCGTCAATATCGAAACCAACAAAATTTACCATTGTGTATTGTCCGCTATGTGCTGCTGTCATTCTTTCTGGTAATGCCTTAGCCATAACCCCACAAACAACATCCTCAACACGTTTTAATGTAATACCTCTTACAGCTACAGGCGCAGGAAAAGTGCTATTAACTATAGATCCTTTTGGCAATTTAATTGTAATAGGCCTAAAACTACCCTCATTATTTGGTACCTTATCACCTGTTAAAGTTCTGACTGCATAGTAAACAACTGAGTTGGGGCATGATGGAACATTGTTTATAGCAATCTCAACTTGATTATCTGTTCCATCAAAGTCAAATTCTAAATTTGAGCCTTTTACTTTGAGTGTGACGCAAATCTTTACAGGTTTTGCTGTTGCTTCTAAAGAATCATCATCTAAAAAGTCTTCAAAATAATATTCCCCATTTGGAATTTTTTTTATTTCATTTCTTGTCATCCGCTCGGAATAATCTAATAAAGATTCAACACATTTTTGAACTTTTTTTAAACCAATTTTTGATATTATTTCTTTATATCTTTTCACACCTGTCAGACAAGCAGCTATTTGCCCACCAAGATCTCCTTTTAAAGTATCAGGCACCCTGCTATTGGCTAGAATTGTATCAAAGAGCGGCTCATTAACTTTTCCATTTTTTACTATGGTTGCCATTGAAAGTATTAGACCTTCAGCATATAAATCTTTTGCTGCAAAATTAACGCTTCCTGGAGCAAATCCACCTATATCTGCATGATGAGACATAGTCGCCACGTATCCAATTAATTTACTCTTAAAAAAGACTGGAGACACAATTGCTAAATCAGGTAAATGAGTTCCTCCGTTATATGGATCATTATGGATATAAACATCACCTTCGTTTGCCTGATGATTAAAATGACTTGCAAATATTCTTCCCAAATCTTGCAAACAACCAAGATGACATGGAACTGCTGTGGCTTGGGCTATCGTTCTACCTTGAGCATCAAATAAAGCAGATGTTGAATCTCTTCCATCAGTTATTAGTGGTGAGTGAGATACTTTGTATAAAACTTGTTGAACTTCTTCAGCTGCAGCATCTAATAAACCTCTTACAACCTCAGTAGTAATTGGATCATCAAAAGAGTCTTTATTCTTCTTCATCAGGTTATAGGAACTTCTATTAATAAATTATTAAATTTATCAACTTTTAAAAAATGATTAGTGTGTAAAATTGTTGTAGTGTCAGGCTGTTCGATTATAGCTGGGCCTTTTAATTCAAAGCCCCTGAATAAATCAGCTCTCTTATATATTGGCACTTTTTTGAAACCAAGTTTTTTTGAAAAACAGACGTCCCTAAAAGTTTTATTTACAACTTTATTTTTATTAGGTTTTTGAGTTCTGTCTAAAATTGAACTCTCTTGAGATAGTTTTTGATGCACAGTTCTCAATGTTACAAATTCGACATCTGCAGATTTATCACTGTAACTATAGGTATTTTGATGAATTTCATGAAATAAGGATTGCGCTTTTGCTATTAAATTTTTATTTATTTCACCCGTAACTGGAACTTCGATTTCATGTGACTGCCCAATATATCTCATTTCTACGAAATAATTTTTTGTAACATCCTTTTTTAACACTCTATCTTCCTTCATGCGGTCAAAACATTCTTTATCCAATGAAGAAAAAATACTTTTAATGTCTTTCCACGAACTATCGTTAGTATTTTTTTCATAACTTGCCATTGATTCATGCTGAATCGGTGCCAGCATTAAACCCAGGGCTGAGAGAACTCCGGGTGTAGGGGGGATTAGAATTTCTTTTATGGACGAGATCTCTGCTAATTTTCCACTGTGTATCGGCCCTGCGCCTCCAAATGGCATCAATGCAAACTCTCTTGGATCATGCCCTTGTTTTATTGATACCAACCTTAGGGTTTGCGCCATATTTGAATTGACTATCTCATGAATACCTAAAGCAGCCTCAATTAAGGAAATTCCAAGCGGTTTACAGATTTTATTTCTTATAGCTGCTTTACTTTTATCAATATCGATATCTAATGAGCCTGCAAAAGTATCTTTGTTGAGATAACCCAAAACAAAACTTGCATCAGTGACAGTCGGATTTTCTCCACCTTGAGAATAACATGCAGGTCCTGGGAAAGCTCCTGCGCTTTCTGGGCCAACTTTTAACGCGCCACCAGCATCAACATATGCGATACTGCTTCCTCCTGCGCCTATAGTTCTTACGTCAATCATGGGAATATTAAGAGGATATTCTTCAAAAGCTCCATCATTGGTAATAATCGCTTGCCCGTCTTTTATTAACGCAACATCAGTGCTAGTTCCTCCCATATCTAAACTAATACAGTTAGGATATCCAGCATTTAACCCAACATTTGCCGCCCCTATAACTCCTGCAGCTAAACCAGATAAAGCTGTTCCAACGGGTTTTTTGCATATGTTTGTTATTCCGCTAACTCCTCCATTAGACTGCATAACATGAAACGAGCAATTCGCCCCGTCTTTTTCAAGCGATGATTCTAAATTATTAAGATAATTAGTTACGATAGGTTTTACATAACCATCAAAGCCACTTACTACTAGTCTCTTATATTCTCTTTTTCTAGGTAAAATTTCACTTGAAATTGTTATGGGTATATCTGAATATGTTTTTTGTAGAAAATCTTTTGCTTTAATTTCATGTTCAGGATTAGCATATGAGTGAAGGAAACAAACAACAAATACTTCACACTTTTCTTTTTCAACCAAAAATTTTGCTTTTGTCTTTAGATTCTCTATATTGAGCTTTTTAATAACATTGCCTTGAAAATCCATTCTTTCATCCACTCCAACACACCTTCTTCTCGGGGCAAGAAATAATGGTTCGACCGGATCCATATTTAGGTCATACATTTTAGGTCGCCAACCATAGCCAATTTGAAGGATATCGCTAACTCCTTCTGTAAGCAGCATGCCAACTCTTGCTCCTGATTCAGTTATAATTGTATTAGTGGCTACAGTTGTTCCATGAATAATTCTTTGGATATCTGCGGTTTCTTTTGATCCAAGCTCAAGAGTTTGATGTACACCATTCATAAAACCATCGCTAAAATTTGGAGGTGTTGAAGGTACTTTATTTACAATCCAAGTATTGGAATCTAAGTCTTTTATAAAGATGTCTGTGAAAGTTCCACCAATATCAATACCAATTTCAATTTTATTAGACATGAATAAATTATTTATTTATAAATCTATTGTTTATGTTAACTGCTAAAAACATGGGCCTCAATAAATATATATATATCTTTGTAATCTAAGGGAAATCGAGACCCATTGATATTGTCATCTTCTTTATAATAACTTTTATTATAGAACTTACAATAACTTTTCCCTAAAAAGTCGCTTAAAAAAGTCGTATTGTTACTTGTGTTATTAAATTTAACTTAATATATTTAAAGAACTCAATTAATTTAATGATGAAAGAAAACAAAAAAAATTATCCTCACTCTAAGAGAATAATAAAGATAGGATCAAAAGTACCTACAAATATATTTAAGGTTTTATCTGACTCAGGCGAGATACAAGAATCGATTCTATCTGATGATATTTTTAAAGATAAAAAAATTGTTTTATTTTCAGTCCCTGGAGCATTCACCCCAAAAAGCACTAATGTTCAAATTCCAGGATATTTAAATTTAGCAGAAAAAATTTTTGATCAAGGGATTGATGAGATAATCTGTGTATCCGTAAATGATGCATTTGTCATGGATGCCTGGGCGGAACATTGCAAAGCAAAGGGAAAAATTACAATGCTAGCTGATGCTCATTGTCATTTTTTTAATTCCGTAGGTTTAGAAATGGATTGTACGAGATTTAATCTTGGATTTAGATGTGAAAGATTTTCAATGATTATTTTTGATGGGATTCTCAAAGATCTCAATATTGAAATTGCTGGAGGTCCGGTCGATGCTTCGTCTGCAAACCAGATTCTCAAAAATTTAACAGAAAATACATATGACTAAAACTGAAGAAAGAAATATTAAGTTAATTAATAAATGGTTAAATGCGTGGACATTGCCAGGTGGCTCTATTCAAGAAATGTTGCAATGCTATTCAAACAATAACGACCTTGAAGTCTATGCGCCTATTCAGGATCATTACGTTGTTAAAAAAGGTGGTAGTAGGGAATTTTGGAATAAGGGCGAGAGTAAAATTGAAAATATTACAAAATCAAGAAAAATGAACTTATCAAACATTGTGGCTTCTGGTAATAAAGTTTCAATTGAAGGTCAAATTGATAGTGAGTCTATTGATGGTGAAAAAAAATCTTGGAATTTTGCTGTATTCTTTGAAATAGATGAATCAACAGGCTTAATTATTAGCGATCACAGCTACATGCCTGATACACCCGGTATGAAAGTTTTAAAACCTGAATAATAAAACTTAAAATGAAAGAAATAATTAAGGAATTTCCACCTGGTCCCGATAAATCCCTAAAAAGAAAATATATTTCTCCTGAACCGCTATCTATATCAAAATCTATACATAATTCTGCTGAAAAACTAGGTTTGTATGATCATTTAATTTTTTTAAGAAATGAAGGATATTGCATAATTGAGAATGTTTTTGAAGATAGTTTTGTAGCTGAGATAAGAAAAAAGATAATCTCTTTAGCAGAAGAGTCAGAGGGAGATTTTAAAGGACTTTCTGCAGCAATGCTGCTTGGTAGGGATCCTATATTTGAAGAAGTTGTAACAAACTCAAAATTACTTAATATTGTCGAATTTGCTGTTGGTAAAGGGGCATTACTTTCTCAATTGCTTGGGGGTATAAGGCCACAAGGGGGTGGCAACTTTGACATTCATATTGATTCAGCTTGGACCCCTGCTCCTTTGCCAGATTATCCCTTAATGATAACAGCATGCATGCCCTGTGAAGATTTTACGCTTAAAGCAGGCCCAACAAAAGTAATACCAAAAAGCCATCTTCACAAGAGACAACCATATAAAGATGAGGTAAAAAGTGAAGATGGAGCTATACCAATTTTGTGCAAAAAAGGATCATTGGTATTTTGGTTAGGGTCAACATGGCATGGAAATTACCCAAGACTCAAAAAAGGTAAGAGAGTAGTCTTGCATATTTCATTTTCTAGATTAATGATGCGACCAATTGAAAATTATGATCACTTAAATGATTCTTGGCTTAAAGGAAAACCTAAAAGTATTAGAACTATGCTTGGCAGGGATGATTTTTTAGGAACTTCAACTGAATTTAGTGGCGGAACCGATAGAAGCAAAACAATTAAAACATTCAATAGATCTCATTCCTAAAAATAATGGAAATTTCTCCACAAAATAATATAGATTTAAAGTATTCCTGGTATTTTCTTTCAATTATGACGCTGTCATTTGCTGTTTCATTTATTGATCGACAGGTAATGACCTTGCTGATAGAGCCAATAAAATCTGATTTGTTAATCAATGATACTCAAGTAAGTTTATTGATTGGATTTGCATTCTCAATCTTCTACATATCGATGGCTATACCAATTGCTAGACTTGTAGATAGAGGAAACAGAGTAAACATAATATCATTGGGAGTTTTTTTCTGGAGTCTTATGACAGCAGTTTGCGGGCTTGCAAAAAACTATTGGCAGCTATTTTTAGCTAGAGTTGGGGTTGGAGTTGGTGAGGCTACCTTAACACCAGCTGTATACTCATTGATTCCAGACTATTTTCCAAAAGAAAAATTAGGAACTGCGGTTGGTTTTTATATGTTGGGTATGTCTTTTGGGACTGGTTTTGCTTTAGTTCTTGGGGGCGCAATCTTAAGTTATGTATCAAATATTGGAGATATTGTTTTTCCTATAGTGGGCACTTTGAGACCATGGCAAGTCACGTTTGTAATAGTTGGTTTGCCAGGAATATTTTTAGCCTTGTTAATCAAGCTATCGATAAAAGAACCTGTTAGAAGAAATATCTTTGACAATGACAGTAGCTCAATTGATAAAACCTCTCTAATTTCTTTTCTTGATAACAATAAAAAAACTCTTTCTCTAATTACTCTTGCATATTCATTTGGTGGTATGGTTTTTTATGGTTTTTTAACTTGGATCCCTGAACACTTAAGACGTGCTTTTGACTGGGATATTAGTAATGCAGGTTATGTTTTTGGGTTAATGTTAGCTATTTTCGGATCCTTTGGAGCTGTTTTAGGCGGAAAGTTTCATGATTATATGTTCAGCAAAGGTTATAAAGATGCTCCCATAAGATGTGCTTTGATAATCTTCTCATTGTTATTTCCCATCATGGCAATCACCCCGCTTATAACTAACTCAACATTCGCCGTTGTTATGCTTGGAATTTTTTCTTTTACCATGTTTCTCCAGCAAGCAATGTCGCCTGTTGCAATTCAAATGATAGCTCCGAATCATATAAGAGCACAGGTAGTTGCAATTTTCTTTTTTATTGCCAGCTTCTGCTCAATTGGAATTGGGCCCAGCATTGTTGCTATTTTCACAGATTACATTTTTAAAGATGAAAGCTTATTATATTATTCAATCTCAACAGTTTCAGCGATTTTTCTTCCTATTTGTATAGTAGCCCTTTACCTTTGTTTGAAGCCCTATAAGAATAGTGTTTTAAGGGCAAATACAATGTAAGTATCTTCCTTGCATAACTGTATCTAAAACTTGCACAATTAGACCTTGGTATGCTAAATTTATTGGAAACCTTAAATTTATTCAGGGGGAGACATGAGGAGAATTTTTCTTAGTTATTTAATTGCAATGCCTATGGCATTTATAGGTTTCAGTTCAATGGAAACCAATGCGCAAGAGATAGAAGAAGTAGTAGTTTCAGCAACCAAAAGAGATGAAAGCCTTCAGGATGTAAACATTGCCGTGAATGCTTTTACTGGCCAAGACTTAGATCAACTTGGTTGGGAGGATATTACAAACATAGCAAACCAAGCACCAAACGTAGATGTTAAATACGCATGGGGTAATTCGATGCCTATTTACACTATTAGAGGAGTTGGAATGAATAGTTTCCAAGCTAGTGATACTGCAAGCGTTGGATTATTCATTGATGAAGTTTTTCAAACTTCCATTGTCAGTATGGGCGCTCAACTATATGACATGGAAAGAGTTGAAGTTTTAAAAGGCCCACAAAGTGCTTTATTCGGAAGAAACACTAATGGTGGTGCTGTAAATTATTTCTCAAGAAAACCTTCAATGGAATCAGAGGGGTATGTTAATTTAGATACCGGTAAATTTGAAAAAAGAAAATTAGAGGGCGCTTATGGCGGTCAAATTAGTGAAAATATGGCTGCTAGAGTTAGTTTTGTTAGCAATCAACAGAATGAAGGCTGGGTTTACAATAGAACGACAGGCAACAAACAAGGTGAAGTTGACATCTCGGCGGTTAGACTTCAGCTACTTTGGGAAAAAGATGACACCTCTGTGTTACTTAAGATAGCCTCGAGTGAGGATAGATCACAACCAGTATACTTCCAGCACATAGGTACAAATAAAATTGGTGGTGGTTACTGTGATGCATATTTACAAGGCAGATTAGATCCAAATACCTGTTTCGATGTTCTAGGATACTCTGATACAGATAATGATTGGTATGCAGGAGATTATACTAATGCGGCTGGAACGCCTATCAATGAAGATTCAACTCTAGAAAATGATCACAAATTGATGACTCTAACAATTACAAAAAGTTTTGAGAACTTTGAGTTTAAATCAATTACAAGTACAACAGAATATGATCGAGTTCAACCAAAAGAATCTGATGGTAACCCTGCTCTATTTTTAGACTTTCTATTCAATACTCAGATGGAGTCTTGGTCTCAAGAATTTAGACTGGTTTCAACTACCGACTCAAGTTTTAGTTGGATAGCTGGTGTGCAATTTTCAGAGGACGATGTTGCAGAATCTCCGCCAAGGATTGGCTTTACCTCTGATTGGATAGGATTCAATTTTTGGCTGCAATACACTCAAGAAAGAGAAAACAACGCAATTTATGCTCAAGGTAAATGGCAACTTTCTGACAAAACTAGTTTTGAGTTAGGTGGAAGATACCTAAATGATAAAATGAACATGGTCTCTCAAGTGGGAATTGCTTTTGGCTATCCTGCAGCAGCACCTGCAGCAACACTAGCAAGCTGTCCAAACGCCTTTGTTGATCCATGCGGCTTAGATGAGAATGCTTTCACATGGAAAGCTGCGCTAAATCACACGCCAAATGAAGATACCTTATGGTATTTAAGTTTAGCAACTGGTTATAAGCCAGGTGGTATTAATGGAGGACTAAATACAAACCCTCGTCTATACAAACCTTTCAAAGAGGAAGAAGTAGAATCTGTTGAAATTGGTTACAAAGCAACCATTCTTGATGGAAGAGCTACTCTTAATGCCGCTCTTTTTAACTATTCATATGAAGGTTTACAAGCTGCTACAGCTAGAGAAACTGGTGATGGTTTAGTACTAAACTTTCTCACCAACCTTGAAACAGCTGATGTTTCAGGGTTTGAAGCGGAGTTTAAATATCAAGCAACTGATAATTTACAATGGCAACTTGGGGTTGGTAAATTAAATACCAAAAATAATGATCCAGGAACAAACTTTGATGGCCCTTTAGGTAACTCTGCAAGAAAGCTCCCAAATGCTCCTGAGTTGAATTACAACATTGCCATGGATTATGAAAGACCATTAGAAGTTGGTGGCACAATGAATGTCTTTGTAGATTATGTTTATGAAGGCGAGCATTACAAGGAAGTTGTAAACATTCCAATGTTAGAAATAACTAATAAGCTACTTAATGCAAGGATCACATGGAATCTTCCAGATGATAAAACAAGCATTTCATTCTGGGGTAAAAACCTAAATGATGATGTGTATATTATGGACACACTCGGAGCAAGTGGCGCAACGGGTTGGGGTGTGTTTGTTACTGGCATGCCCAGAACTTACGGGCTAAGTCTTGATTATAGATTCTAGTATTAAAAAAATATTCCAAAAGGGGATCAAATTGATCCCCTTTTTTTTAAATAAATGAATCTAAATTTCAAAGATAAAAAAGTATTTATTTGCAGTGGAGATACTGACCTTGGAGCAGCCTGCGTAATTGAATTTCTAAATGAAAATGCACAAGTTAATACAACAGCTCTTTCAATAAAAAAAATTGAGCGATTATTCAAAAAACTTAATGGTGATATATCTCACAAGAATTTAAAAATCCATGAAGCTGATATAACAAATTTTAATGATATAAATCAACTCGAAGATCAAATTAAAAAAACTGAAGTACTAATTACCCATACTCCAAGCCCTGCTTCTGGAGATTTCATTCAATGGAATGAAAAAGATTGGTTAAATGCATTGAATAACAATTTAGTATCAGTAATAAAAATTATAAATTTAGCTTTACCTGAAATGAACAAAAAAAAATTAGGTTCAATTCTAAATATTTCAAGTATGACAACTTTATATCCAATGAATAACCTTGAATTATCTACTGCGTCAAGAACTGCATTAGAAGGATTTATTAAAAGCATTGCTAAAAAAAATGAATTTCCTAACGTTACTATTAATTCAATTCTTCCAGGCTATTTTTTAACAGATAGCCTTGAACAATATCTAAACGATCAAACAGAATCAAAAAAAAATATTATTGAATCAGAGCTTTTAAATAAAATTCCAGCTGGTAGATTTGGTAATCCTAAAGAATTTGCAAAAGCTTGCTGCTTTTTATGCAGCCACCACGCAAGTTTTTTTAAAGGTCAGAGCTTTCTAATGAATGGGGGGCAAGTTACTTAATTTATATATCAAAATCACGCATAGGCTTCAATGTTAAATAAATAAAGTAGGATCCTATTGGAATAAACACTAGACTGACTATTGACATTGAGTACTTCAATGCAGATTCATACCCAATATAGTCTGTAATCACAGCAATGATAGCGGCGCCAAAAGCATAGGAAAAAAGATTACTAAATAACATTAAGATCGCAGTTGTTTGCGCCCTCATGCTGTTAGGAGCAATTAATTGAATGATTACTGGAGGAAGACCTTGCGGCACTGAAAATAAAAAAGTAACAATACATAACAAAAAAACTGCAATAACTAAATTTGGAGAAAGTGGCATCAAGGCTGCAAAAGGTATAGACAAAAGAGTCGCATACAAAACGGTTCTCATTGGAGCATCTTTATAATTTTTTTTAGCTAAAAAGTCTGAAATCCATCCACCAGTAAATGGTCCAATAGCTCCAAAAATTAAAAGAGCAAAACCATAAATTATTCCAGCATCAACAATGCTTATTTCATATGTTCTCCGTAACCATTCTGGTATCCAAACCATAAATCCGGCGATAACTGCGCCAAAAATACAAACACCAATATTTAAATTAATAAATATTTTTCTTAACCCCCAGAGGTAAGTCACTACCTCCCTAAAAGTTGATTCTTTTGGCATATCTGAACTCATATAATTACTTCGTTGAGGCTCATTAACCGATAACATGAGCAATAAAACTAATATTCCAGGAATTGAAACAAGCAAAAAGGTTAATTGCCAAGGTTTAATGTTGCCATAATAGGGCAAATCAATAGGAGGTAAGCTAGATACTAATGAAATAACTGCACTACCAACAAGCATGGCTAATCCTGCACCAAGATATAAACCAATTACATAAATGCCAATTGCTCTTCCTAACTTTTCTTTTGGAAAGTAGTCTGCAATCATAGAATAAGCAGCTGGAGATAAAGCTGCTTCACCAACACCAACACCAATTCTTGCTAAAAAAAGATAAAAATAGGTTTTAGTTAGACCACATAAAGCAGTCATAAAGGTCCAAAGTGCAACGCCTAAAGAAATTATAGTCACACGATTTTGTTTATCAGCTAGTTTTGCAATTGGTATACCAATAAAAGAATAAAATATTGCAAATGCTAAGCCTGCTAATAATCCAATTTGAGTATCAGTAATTCCCAAATCTTCTTTTATGGGTTGAATCAATAAACTAAGAATTTGTCTATCGATAAATGCAACCATGTAAGCAAACATTAAAACCCCTACAACATACCAGGGATAATATTTTTGAGTAGAAAAATTTTTAAAAATTCTAAGCAATTTTTTTGATTAATTTTCGTCTTAAACGGTTTGTTTTATTGGAATTAATTTTGTTATTTTCTATGACTACTCCATAAATATCATTTGCAGCTGAAGAGGATATTTTCTTGTTTAAATAATCATCAAGGACCAGGTTTGCATCTCTCTCTAATGGATTAGAATGGCCTCCACTTCCAGTAGTCCATAATTGAAGTATATCGCCTTCGTTAAGTTCAATTTGACTTTTTCCAGGGATAATTTTACTTCTTGAAGCATCTTTTTTCTTCAAAGCAGTTTTGCATTCAGGACCAGAATAACCTCCTGCTAGACCCCAAGGGCGAAACTTATGACGATCTCTTCTTAAAGAAGCGGAAGCTTTTCCTTTTAACCACTCTACCTCTGAATAAAACCCAAGGCCTCCCCTCCATTTTCCTGGACCTCCTGAATCAGTCCACAGTTCCATTTTATTGAACCTAATAGGCAGTTCAGCTTCACTGACCTCCAAGGGAACATGATAAACATTAGAACCATCGTGATCTGTTGTATCAATTCCATCTTTATTAGGCCTTGCACCCATTCCGCCCATCCAAGGTCCGCCAATTGCACCAACAATTCTTTGGTTGGTTTGATCATCTACGGTTCCACAATAAATTACAGATGCTTGACCACAATTTGCAGCCGGATATCTATCAGGCAAGGCCTGAGACAAGACACCTAGGATTACATCAACCACCCTTCTTAGGGACACACTTCTTGACGCAACAGGTGCTGGGAATGTAGGATTGACAATACTTCCCTCAGGGAAGTTAATTGTTAAAGGTCTAAATCCTCCCTCATTATCAGGAGAGTTATCACCTGTTAGAGTTCTTATTCCGAACATGACTGCTGAGGTTGCTGAGGAAGGAACATTGTTAATTGCAGTTTTGACCTGAGAAGAAGATCCCTCAAAATCAAATTTAATATTTGATTTATCAACTGTCATTTTTACAAATATTTTTAACGGTTCTAAGTTTTCAATTGATCCATCATTATCAACCCAATCTTCAAACTCATATACACCATCTGGAATATTTCGAATTTCTTCTCTTGTTAACTTTTCAGTGTAATCAAGTAATGCCACTACCCCTTTATTAAAAAAATTTATCCCATATTCAGATACAAGCTTTGACATTCTCTTGGCTCCCATAGATCCAGCAGCTATTTGGGCAAGTAAATCTCCCTGAAGTGTTTCAGGGGTTCTGCTATTAGATTTCATCAGCCCTAGTAGATCATTATTAATATTTCCTTCTTCAACAATTTTTGTTAATTTGATTCTAAGACCCTCCGAATAAAGATCATGAGCGTAAACTGAAGCACTTCCAGGTAATAACCCGCCAATATCTTGATGATGAATCATGACTGTTGCATATCCGACTAATTTGGTACCTAAAAATGCTGGTGTTGCAATAGCAATATCTGGTAAATGAGTTCCACCAGAATATGGATCATTAATAATATAGCAATCTCCATCTTTAGCTTTGCCTTGTGGATAAGTGTCAGCAAGTAACTTTCCAATAACTGTTAAACAGCCAAGATGGATAGGTATAGAAACAGCTTGTGATATATTTCTTCCTTCAGAATCTAATAATGCAGATGTAGCATCACATGCCTCATTTACCATCCTTGAATGAGCAGATTTTAAAATAATAAGCTGCATTTCTTCAGAGATTGAAGATAGTTTTCCGTATAAAACTTCTAAACTTATTGCATCCATAATAAATTCAAGCCTTATTTATAAGTCTTTTACATTAAAAGTAAATCGCTTCATCTGATCCTCTGTACCATAATTAATAATCCCATTCATGTCAGGACCATTTTCACCATATCCATTTGAATCGTTTAAACCAACCAATCTTGCAAATTGTTTACTTGGATTTCTTTTTAGCATATCTGGAGTGATCTTATCTTTTATATTTTCTTGTGTCTTTATTCTTCTGTGGGTCATAAAGGTTGTTAAATTAATTCTCAATCCATCAGTTTTTTTGGGATATGCGCCATGCCAAAGATTGCCATGCCAAAAAATTAATGATCCTGCCTCAGCTTCAACAGGAACAACGTCTTTATCATTAAAATCATCCTGTTTAGGTTGTCGGCATATCTTATGAGACTTAGGTACAACAGCAAGCGCTCCATCATCTTCAGTATAATCTGTTAAACAATAAACGCTATTACATGCATCGGCCCATTGAGATGGCAATAAACCATTTGGGGATGGTTGAGTATCAGCATGGAGCCCCATTGAGTCTTTGTAGTTTTTACCTTTCCATTTAATAAATGATGACATGCTTGAAAGTTGAGCTTGATCATTCAGTAAGTATGAAGAAAGAGCAACAACAACTGGGTTTTGTAACCACTTTTCAAAAATTTTATCTGCAAATAATAGTGAAAATAAAATGAATTGGCTTTCAGTCTGAGGTAAAGCTTTATAATTTCCTGCCGAAGAATTTAATGATAAATCATGTGGGTTTCCTGTTTTAGCCTCAGCTATTTCAAGAATCTTATCGAGTATTGTATTTTTAGTTTTCTCATCAGCAACCTTGCAAGGTGGAATCACTGTATACCCTAAATTATCAACTTCACTAAGGTTTTCCCAAAGATCAAGACTGGTAATTGCTTCCTCTGTTGATGAATTATCAATAGGTGTATTAGCTTTCATAACTAAACTTATTATACGAACTCAACCAAATAAGTCCAAATTACCAAGCAGAAAAACTCAAGAAACAATATAATTAGATGTAACAAGCGCCCGTAGCTCAGCTGGATAGAGTACTTGGCTACGAACCAAGGGGTCGGGAGTTCGAATCTCTCCGGGTGCGCCAAATATTATTTAGGGTTATAAAACCTCAATGTCGAATCTTTAATTGAAAACAATCTAACTAAAAATATATCTTTTAGATAATTTTGATATTGACGCCATGGTGATTTCTTGCCTTGTTTAGGCAATCTATCGAGAGCTCTTTGAACATAGCCAGAAGTAAAATCAATATATTCATCATCTACCATTGCATTTGGATCTTCCTGAGGAATGCAAGTTGTTACACCCTGCTTATCCATTTGATTTAAAAGTCTACAAACATACTCGCAAGTAAGATCTGCTCTCAGAGTCCAGGAAGCATTCACATAGCCAAAAGAAAAAGCAAGATTTGGCACTCCACTTAACATCATTCCTTTATATGAAAGTTTGTTATGAGGTTTGACTTTCACCTGATCAATGGAGACATCAATATCATTCAGAGCATTTATTTCAATACCTGTTGCAGTAACAATAATATCTGCATCTATTACCTCCCCAGATTTAATTTGAATTCCTTCTTCAGTAAATTTATCTATATGATCGGTAATAATTGATGCACGCTCATCTTTGATTGCATTAAAAAGATCGCTGTCTGGTACAAGACACATCCTTTGATCCCAGGGATTGTATCTTGGTGTAAAGTGCTTCTCGACATCATAATTTTCGCCTAGCTCTTCACGCACTAAGTTAATCAATCTTTCTTTAACTTTGCTAGGATATTTTCTTGATAAATAAAAACCTAAGCTAGTTCTTAAAACGTTTTTCCATCTGATCAAAAAATAAGTTAAACGAGTTGGAAGTATTTTATTTAATGCTTTGTTCCATGAATCCTCGCTAGGAGCAGACACCACATAACTTGGAGATCTTTGTAACATGGTTACATGCCCAGCCTTTTCAGCAATAGCAGGGACTAAGGTTACTGCTGTCGCCCCACTTCCAATAACTACAACTTTTTTGTTTGTATAATCCATGGCTTCATCCCAAAATTGGGGATGAATGATTTTGCCCTTAAATTTATCTTGATTTGGAAAATTTGGCATGTATGGTTTGTCATAACTATAGTAACCGCCACATAAAAATAAAAAATTACAGGTCATAGCTAACTCTTGACCGTTGCTAAGAATTCTTAATTCCCACAATGATTTTTCTGAGACCCAGTTGGAAGCAACAACTTTTTGATTAAAATGAATTTTTTTTCTCAAGTCATATTCATCTACTGTTTCATTAAGGTATTCAAGAATAGAGGGGCCATCTGCAATTGATTTTTTATGTATCCATGGTTTAAAACGAAAACCAAGCGTATGCATATCAGAGTCAGATCGAATACCGGGATATTTAAATAAATCCCAAGTCCCTCCTAGAGAGTCTCTTCCCTCTAAAATTGCAAATGATTTATTTGGACAACTTTTTTGAAGATTGTAGCCAGCAGCAATGCCAGAAATTCCAGCTCCAACAACAATAATATCTTTATGCATTAATACTTCTCATTTTCCAGATCTAGATATATCCCTAACTGATCTAAATTCATTTCCTTCATACCAATTAGGCCATTGTGAATTATTTGCTAGTTCATTGCTAATATTAAATATCGCGTCAATGGATTGGTTAAGGCCATCCAGATTCCAAGATTCATCGTATTCATCAGCAACACCATGATAGGCATCAAGACGATATTGCTCTTCAATTATAAAACCAGCTTCCTTGCCGCCATCAACAAGATCAAAACCACCATCAGCATAGAGCACTGGAACTCCCCTTTTTGCAAAACTTATATGATCAGATCTGTAAAAATATCCTTTATCAGGATTTGGATCTGGGTTGATATATCGTCCAGATTTACTTAACTCTTCCTCCAATAAGTCTTCAAGTTCAGAGGCACCATAACCAACAACAACCATATCCTTAGTTAAACCAGTTGGCAAAATGGCGTCGTAATTAAAACCAGCAACTATATTTGATAGATCAATGGGTGGGTATTTAGCAAAATACTCAGAACCTAATAAACCAGACTCTTCCAAAGTAAGTGCTAAAAACATTACAGATCTTTCAGTATTAATTTCTGAAAATCTTTTAGCAAACTCTAATACGGCGGCTACTCCAGTTGCATTATCAACAGCCCCATTAGCAATATTGTCATCTCCCATTTGAGCGCCATCCATAAAGCCAAGATGGTCCCAATGCGCCATAAATAAAATATATTCATCTGGATTAGTAGAGCCCTTTTTAACTGCAGCAATATTATGAGATTGAAGATATCTCACCTTATTATGAATTTCTGAACTAAGCGTTAGACCCCTCAATTGAAAAGCAGAAAAAGTTTTTTCAAGTGCTATTTCCTTCAATGAATCATAATTAAATCCAGTGAAATTAAGCACATCGTTTAAAGTGCTGTCTCTTATCCAACCTTCTAAAATAACCCTATCAGCACCCAAATCATCTCTCTGAAGATCCAATTGGGGGCCTTGCCAGCTATTTTCAACTACAGACCATGGATAAGCAGCGGGCTCTTCTTCGTGAACAATTATTGCAGCTGCAGCACCCTGACGTGCAGCTTCCTCAAATTTATAGGTCCATCTTCCATAATAAGTCATTGATCTACCATTAAAAAGCCTGAGTTTTCCTGTAGCAAAGCCTGGGTCATTAACCAAAATGACTACAGTTTTACCTTTGACATCAATGCCTTCATAATCATTCCAATTGTATTCAGGAGCAACAATTCCATAGCCAACAAATACAACTTCACTGTCTCTAATTTTTCTGTATTCTCTTGCCTGCTTTGTCCAAAAAACTACCTCGTCACCTGTGATCATTTTTCGATCATTGCCTCTGAATGACAAGGTTAAATAGGAAGAATCTTTTAAAGTAATTTCTGAGGTGGGTACATCTAAAAAATAACTACCATTCACAGGATCTAGATTCAAATCTTGAAACGTTTTAGAAATAAAGTTTTTAGTTAATTGGCCGCCTTCAGTCCCAGGCGCCCTTCCCTCAAACTTATCTGAAGAGAGGGTTGAAATCCAATATCTTAATCTGCCATCTGTTGTATCACTTAAAGAATCTGAGCAACTAGTTAAAAGTATTGAGATTCCCAGAAATAACATCAAAGAATGAGTTTTATTAATTTTCATGGTCATATGTATATTCAGATAACTAAAGTATAAAATATATTTTCAATTCAATGGGTACAAGATCAATGAAAACATTTTTTAATGCTTTAACACTTAATTTTATATTTATTCTTTCGATACAAGCTTCTTTATTGGAAGATCTTCCTGAGATTAAATATGAGTCATTCAAACTGGATAATGGGCTAACTGTTGTAGTGCATGAGGACAAGAAAGTTCCTATGGTTGCAGTGAATGTTTGGTACCACGTGGGATCAAAAAATGAAAAAGTTGGAAAAACTGGTTTTGCTCATTTATTTGAGCATTTAATGTTCAATGGAACTGAAAATTATAATAGCGAATATTTTGAACCTTTTGAAAAAATTGGCTCCACAGATCAAAATGGCACGACTAATTCTGATAGAACGAATTACTTTCAAAATGTGCCAACCAATGCTCTAGATTTAGCCTTGTGGATGGAGTCTGATCGTATGGGTCATTTGTTGGGCGTTGTTGATCAAGAAAAATTAGACGAACAAAGAGGCGTTGTGCAGAATGAAAAACGCCAAGGAGAAAATCAACCATACGGTAAAGCATTTTCAAGAATTTCTGAATCTGCTTTTCCCGAGGGGCATCCCTACTCATGGTCTGTCATTGGTTCTATGGAAGACTTAGACGCTGCTTCACTTGAAGATGTTCAAGAATGGTTTAAAACTTATTATGGCCCCAATAATGCAGTTTTAGCATTAGCTGGGGACATTGACCTAGAGACAGCTAAAGAGAAAGTAAATAAATTTTTTGGAGATATCCCTGCGGGACCTCCCCTTGTTAAGCCTGATATATGGATTGCTAAAAGAAGCGAAGAAAAACGCGATGTTATGTTTGATAATGTTCCTCAAGCAAGGATTTACAAAACCTGGAATGTGCCACCTCGAGACACTGAAGCTGCTGCACATTTTGATCTTGCATCCAGTGTTCTCGTTGGGGGAAAAAATTCTCCTCTCTACAAAGAATTAGTTTATGACAAGCAAATTGCAACAGATGTATCAGCATTTTATTATGATAGAGAAATTGCAGGAATGTTTTTTCTAATTGTGGATGTTGTTGCTGGAGAAGATCCTACGGATGTAGAAAACGCAATGGATGAGGTTATGAGCTCATTTATTAAGCGAGGCCCCAACGCAAAATTACTTAAAGCAGAAAAAACAAAGGCCTTGGCCGGATTTATTAGAGGCATTCAACGCATTGGGGGTTTTGGTGGTAAGTCTGATTTGCTTGCTACTTGTCAGACCTACACAGGTAATCCTGGCTGCTACAAAGAAAACGCCAAATACCTAGATGAAGTAACCCCAGCAAAAATGAAAGTAACATTTGCTAAATGGATTGATGATACGCCATATGTTCTTACTATTTTACCAAATGAGAAACTTGGCGTTAATGATGCCGGTATAGATAGATCGACAGGTGTGCCTTACCCAACAGAAAAAGTTTCTTTTGAGTTTCCTAACCTCCAAACAGCCACTTTATCCAATGGCGCAAAAGTTGTATTAGCACAACGAACTGGTGTTCCATTGGTTGAGCTCAACTTTCAATTCAATTTTGGTTATGCACAGGAAAATAATGATGAACTAGGGTATACAAACTTTATGATGGATATGCTGAATGAAGGCACTAAAAAATATACCTCACTAGAATTTGATGAAGTTCTGGATTCTCTTGGGTCTAACTTAGGGTTTGGTTCTGGTCTTGACACTTCATACGCAACCGTTTCTTCGCTAAAAGCGAATCTATCAGAAACTTTAGACTTAGCTAAAGAAGCATTGATTTACCCTACTTTTCCTCAAAAAGAAATTGATAGAATTAAAAAACAAACTCTTGCATCTATTATTCAAGAAGAAAATAGGCCTGCGGCAATTGCATACAGAAACATTGGTAAATTGCTATACGGAGAAAATCATCCATACGGAAAACCGTTAACTGGAAGCGGTATATCAGAAACTATCTCTGACATTACTCGTGATAATGTCATCGCTGTTCATAGCAGAGCTATCAATCCAACTAATCTTACTTTTGCTGTAGCTGGAGATATTCAATTGGATGAATTGGTTGAAATTCTCGAGGATAAATTTGGAAATTGGTCTGGTAACACTAATTCAAATTTAAAGGAGCTTAACAAAGTAGCCCTGCCTGATACCAGAAGAGTTTACTTGATTGATAAACCCAATGCTCAACAATCCTATATTGTTGCTGGTCAATTGTTGCCCCCTTCAGCAACTGATGAAGAAATCAAAATTAGCTATATGAATTATGCAATTGGTGGGAGTTTCACTGCCAGACTCAATATGAATCTTCGAGAAGATAAAAGCTGGTCATATGGTGTTAGAACTCGGTTATCAGATGCTAAAGGACAGAGAGCTATGCTGGTAACAGCGCCTGTACAAACTGATAAAACCTCTGAATCTATTACAGAAATAGTTAATGAATATGCTGCCTATTTAAGCACATCACCAACCACGGCAGATGAGCTGGCTAAAGGTAAAGCATCGAAAACATTGAGGCTGCCTGGTCAATTTGAAACCCTTGGTGCCCTTAAAGGCGGAGTATCGGATATTGTTACCTATAACAGAGATCTAGATTACCTAAATCAATTACCTAAATTATTAGATGAGCCGTCACTTAAGGATGTTCATGAAATGGCACAAAAGTACATTAAGCCGGATCAATGGACGTGGTTAATAGTTGGTGACCTCAGTAAAATTGAAGAACCAATTAGAAAGCTGAATCTTGGTCCTGTTGAGGTGTTAGATTGATGAGTGAGCCTATATCAATCAGCAAATCAATTGCTAATAAAACATTTAATTCAAATGCTCACCCACCTATTCATGAGTTTCATTCAAATGTTAATTTCACTGATTTAGATGTTTTTACACAAGGGCAGCCCTTTGATCACTTTAAAAAAATGCGTGAAGAGGCACCAGTTTTCTTGCATCCACCTTTTTTAAATGATCCAGAGCCTGGTTTTTGGTCTCTAACTCGTCACGAAGATATTTTAAAGGTTTCATCTAACCCCAAGATATTCTCATCTCAAGCAGGCACTGGCACCATGATTACTCTAGGCAGCGAAGAAAGAAGACATCCTAAGCTGTGGCGATCTGCGGTTGATCACATGCTAAATCTTGATGGAGATATGCATATTAATCTAAGACGTGAACATATGCCCTTCTTTAAACCCGATTACGTTTCTAATTTAAGAGTTAAAGTAAAGGCCAAAGTAACAGAATTGCTGGATGGTATTAACACCAACGAAGACTGTAATTTTGTAACTGCTTTTTCACAGCAGCTACCAATCTTTACCTTATCTGAAATCCTTGGAATACCTGAAGCCGACAGACAAAAATTAATCACTTGGATGGAATTTCTTGAACTCGCTCAATACATTCAAGTTGAACAGCTTAAAAAAGAATTTGATGCTGAGCAATCAAATGAGCCAGTAAACACTGAAATGATAGATATGTTTAATGCCATGGTAGATGAAATGTTTGAATATGGCCGAGATATATTGAACGCTAAAAGAAAAGATCCTGCCGATGATTTGCTTTCTGCAATTGCCAATGCAGAATTAGAAGGTCATCAATTAAGTCCTGAGTTTTTAGATGGTTCTTGGTTGCTAATCATTTTTGCTGGCAATGATACAACTCGAAATACCCTTAGTGGCGCTATTAAACTCCTCACTGAAAATCCTGATCAAAAGCAAAAACTCATAGACAATCCAGATCTCATGCCTAATTTTCTGCAAGAATGCATTCGAATGATTTCTCCAGTCATGCACATGCGCAGAACTACAACTTGTGAAACAGAGGTTGGGGGTCAGCTCATGGGCCCTGGTGAAAAAATTGTTATGTGGTATGGAGCTGCAAACAGAGATCCAGAAATTTTTCCTAACCCCGATCAATTTGACATTGAAAGAGCAAACGCTGAGAAACATTTAGCATTTGGTATTGGTAGGCATACCTGTATTGGTAAACCTGTTGCTTTGATGCAACTAGAAGAATCTTACAAACAAATTCTGACCCGTTTTCCAAACATTCATATGAGTGGAAATTGGAAAGTTGCACCGAATAACTTTGTGCATGCAATTCAAGAAATGCCAGTGAAATTTTAATTACTATTTAAAATATCCATATGTCTAAATCAATCTGGTTCCAACCTCTTTCAATTGATGATTTCAAAGATTCATCTATTAATATGGATAAACATCTTGGTATCGAAGTTGTAGAAATTGGCGATGATTTTATTATTGGAAGAATGCCGGTGATTGAAAAAACCAAACAACCATATGGAATTCTTCATGGAGGAGCCTCCTGTGTGCTAGCTGAAAGTATTGGCAGCATGGCTGCAGCACTATCAATGGATAACACCAAAAAATACCCTGTTGGCATTGAGATTAATGCGAATCACATTTCTTCTCCAACCGATGGCTATGTTTATGCCAAAGCTACTCCAGTGCACATAGGTGGATCAACTTCAGTATGGAATATTGATATTACCAACGATAACGGTAAACGTGTAGCATTCTCTAGATTTACAGCTATGCACAAAAATCACCCTAAGACTTAAGAGATTACTTTTAATCAACCTAGTTCTATAATTTAGTAATGGATTACGTACCTTATGCAGTTCCATTCTTTTTACTCGCTATCTTGATTGAACTTGCTTACGGTATTATTAAAAAAAATAATACCTATCGACTAAATGATGCTATTAGCAGCCTATTTATGGGTTCACTACGATCTGCAAATAAACTAATTATTATTAGTTTTGGTGGGTACATCTTTTATTTTATCGAAACGCATAACGACCTATGGCGAATGGATGCAAGTTCACCCTTAGTGTGGATATTTGCCTTTATTGTTTATGATTTCTTTTATTACTGGTTTCATCGAATGAGCCATGAAAGACAATTATTTTGGGCATCTCATGTTGCTCACCATCAAAGTGAAGATTACAACCTGAGTACTGCCTTAAGGCAAACTGGAACGGGTGCCTTTGTAACTTGGGTATTTTTTATCCCTGTGTTTTTAATTGGTGTGCCCTCTTATGTATTTGTCAGCGTTGCTTCAATTAATCTCATTTATCAATTCTGGGTGCACAGTGAACATATTCCCAAGCTTGGCTGGTATGAGAAATTCTTTGTTACAGCATCCAATCATAGAGTGCATCATGCACAAAATGAAAATTACATTGATAAAAACTATGGAGGAGTCTTTATTATCTGGGACCGAATGTTTGGTACCTATAAAGAGGAAGAAGATCATGAAGCTCCTATCTATGGCATCAGAGGCAGTATTAATACTTTTAATCCTATATGGGCGAATCTTCACATCTACGTAAAAATGCTCAAAGATATTTGGTATGCACAAAGCTGGAAAGAAAAATTCTTTGTGCCCTTTGCAAAAACAGGTTGGCAGCCCAGTACATTATCTATCCCAGCAGACAAAGATGAGTTTAATAGCGTAACATTTAAAAAATATAATCCTGAAGTTCCAACTAAGATTAAGATCTATGCATTCTTTCAGTTTTCCATCTTGAGTCTAGTAGGGTTGTTATTGTTGGAAAGCGGTAAATTAAATTATGGACAGCTTTGGGTTACTGTCAGCATGATGGCATTCACCATGTATTGCACTTCCCTTTGGTTGGATGGCAAAGAGGGTTTTGCTGCAGAGATAACGCGGCTAATTATTTCCTTAGCTCTTAGTATTTATGCTTACTTAGAAATGAGTATTACTGCTGTATCAATGAGCTTAATGATTTATTCAATCGTAAATATAATTGCGCTACCTTGGATAAATAGGCCTCAAGCAATGCCTGAGGCCAAATCATCCTAATTAGTCCTCAAAATCTGAAGCTACCGTTATATGCACTCCACCAAATTGTGCTGGTGAATAATGTTGAGTTTTGACAACCCATTTACCATTTTCTTTGATCCAGTTCTGCGTAACTCTTGTTCTATAGTCACTTGCTTGAGAGCCATTCATAGCAATACCTTCATAATAAAATCTCACATAAACGACACCGTCCGCTAGCTCAGAGAATTCTGGGTAGTAGGTATTTAAAACACCTGCTTGTCCACTAGCTTTCCATTGAGCTGCTGTTGTTTTGGCTAATGCTTTGTGAAAGCTCCCATCAGAATTTGTATTGTATGTTCCTTCTGCGCTTTCCATCGCAGCAACAACATCCCAATCCTGGTTAACTCTTGCATCAAAGTATTTATTAAATGCAACAGCAACTTCTTTTTCTGCTTTAGTATGATTATCTGCCTGGATCGATACTACAAAAAATAAACACATTAAAATTGATAATTTTTTCATTTAAAACTCCTTTATTAAAAAGTAAATAATAGCATTACAAATTATAAGATTTTTATTAGTTTAATTTTTTCTTCGATATCTCAGCCTGCTCTCTGCAGGTTCTATGAAAAGCTGTAAAGGAACCATCATCTTCTTTAATTAGAAATTCAAAATAATCTTCATCATAATGGCCATCTTGCGGCCCTTTTAAGTCAACTATTGCCCAGCAATCTCTACATATAAACTCAGGAGGAGCCTCTTGATTAATATCAACCATAATCTGTCTATGCAGACATTTTTTTTGAATATTACTATTAGACATTGAATTTACATCCAGTTATCAGTTGAGTATTCAATTTCGTATTCATCACACAGCTTTCTTAAGTCAGCAACTGTGAACCTTTCCTCAAAGGTAAAGCCTTTCCAGAAGCAGCAAAGAATAAACTTAGCGACATGTTTTTGATGAATCATCATGAAGTATTCATACTCATCAACCCCCCAAAACTCTTTTACACCATCTCCAAGATCATGCTCGGTAAAATGCAGGTTACCTTTATCATCCCAATCAACGTGAACATTGTGTTTAATTTTTCCTTGAGGAAGTTCATATTCGCAATTAAATACTTGCATATTTTTCTCCATAAATTTACACCCAGAATTAGGTGTAATGAATGCATGTAGGGGGAATGAAATAAGGAAATTATTTCTATAGCTACACTTATTTATATAAGGTTTTTTTAGGAAAATTAAAGGTTAGCTCACCTGAGATACTGACTTTTCGCCTAGAGCATGGTTCCAGTGCTCATATGCTGTTGTTGATATCGATGCATTTGAATGAATCAAAGAGATAACATCCTGAAAAAAGGATTCTGCTTCATCGCGCGAGACAAGAAGTATAAGCGACTTAATAATTCTGGTGATACGTAATTGATTATGATTATGATGATGCTGCCATTGATCATTGCGCGACAGAAAACCAAGAAAAAAATTCTTGGAGGCTATTAAATTTTTTGCAATTGTTGGATCAATTCTTATGCGCTCAATTAATGCAGGATCTTTAATATAAAATTTATTGAGGCTCAGAGCACTCGGTTCGTTTAATGGAAATAGCCTTTGAATAAAATCATGAGTACGCTCAATTTCAATATCTGAGAAATTCCAAATTTGATGAATAAATCTCCCTTTATCATCTGGCTCTAAGCCTTTTAAAAACTTATAGATATCCATCAATGAGTAACCTTTACAGGGAGGTTATTTAGATAATTGTATGAATTCGATTTCAGAATGCTGGAAAATTCTTTTGGCGGAAACAGCATCTCTAAATCATCAATCTCTTGACCGGCAGTTATTAAGTTAGAACGAAGCATCAAAAGAGCTGATTCATTGCGTGTGGCTGCAAAATCAGGGATTTTTTCGCAAATCAATTCTATTGTCTCACCTATATTATCAAGAGTCTCATTTGAAGTGGACTCATCCAAATCGAGCGAAGAAACATAAAACAATTGTTTTAATAAGACATTCTCTTGATAGCAGCTAGCGATATAGATTTTATGCAAGTCCTGATAATGTTGAAAAGAAAGATATGCTTGGCGATTGGGGTTCAATGAGATGGTTAATGCATCGTATTCTTGGCGTCTGTATGATTCTTCATCAACCGATTGATAGGCCCGTTCCAGCATATCCAATGCTGATTCAGTGAGCTCCATGCTAAGTTTAGTATTGCCTGAAAGAATAGTTTCGCCAGCTATGAAGCAATCTGTAAAAGCTTTAGAAGAAAGCTTGTTTGATTCATAAAGAAAAAAATCATTATGGTTTATGGGCAGATAAGCCTGCAATGCATCAAAAAATCTACATGCAGTTTCAATTTCATCTAAGGTTTCTTTATCAAAAATACCTGATTCATCTGAACTCTTGAGAGTTTCATTAAACTCTTTAAGAGTGACGTTATAAAACCAATTGAGGTAATCAAAATGTAATTTAAAAGGTTTATGAAAAGCAGTATTGCTAGAGAGATAATGATTTCTGCTTGTTAGGATTAACTTTTGAATATCTTGAAATCTCTTTTCTACTTGAGAAAATTTTGAGGCTTTAGTTGGAATATCTGTATAGAGTAGAAAGTACTCAATATCGGATAAAAGGAATGCTGAGTATTCTAAGTAAGCGTTGGAAACTAGGTAATTATTAAGGTTTGTCGGCGGTTCTGTAAACAATATATTTCTCTCGGTCAGCAAAATAGTATATATACATACAGTATTAATTTAAACCCCTAAAATACAAAAAAACAGTTTAATATTGGTAAATGAAAAACATTCTAATAATTGTTGTGGGATTAGCAGCAGTTTTCTCTTTTATGTATTTTTTGGTATATGAACCAGATAATGAATTAGAGGATTGGTGTAAAGAATTTATGACAAAAGATGACGGTTCTATTGATGAGCCTTTAATGAAAACTATTCGAGAAACATGCAACTGAAAAACATCCTCCTCACATTGGTAGTCTTTGGAGTAGTTGGCGGAGCTTATTGGTATTTAGTGGGCTACGACAATATGCGTGAACAGAAATTTAATGCTATGCATGAATGCATGGAAAAAACAGACTGGGATGACTTTGATAAATGTGCTGATGAAGTTGGGTACGATTAAGATTAAATCTTTACCTGCTTATTTGCTGCTCTTAGCATATGACCAGAATTACAGATTTGTTGAGCTTGATAGGTAGAATCTTTAAGTCCTTCTAAAACATAAGTTTGATTCTTTATCCCAGCGGTAGGTTGAAACTTCACATCAACTATTGAAGCACTAAAAAAAGATGGGAAGTCTTTGAGCGCAAACCAACCAATTCTTTCTCCCTTTGGAGAATCCACCACAAACTCAAGATTGAGTTTAGCTTTCTTGGGTTTCTTTTTATCGACGACCATCTTGGCATAGACAATGGCTCCTTGATTCATTGCTTCTGGTACTTCTGTCATTAAATACGGATAGTTGGGTATACAGTGAGGTCTTTCAATGTGAAAGCCCAATTGAGTGCCATTGTTTATATCTTCTGCTTTTTTTGCTACAGACAGTTCATTCTCACTTACATCATCAATCCAAAAATTATCAAGGGTTATGATGTTGACCTCAGCATAGGACAAGGTACTCAACAGCATCATAAATACAACCGACTTACCTTTAAACGAATTGCTTTGCCCAGAAAAGGGTCCCAAACGCATGACATGGATTTTCTGGAGTTTAATTTCATCCACTGGTTTTGGTTTTCTAAGCTTCCTAACAAACATAAAGGT
Organism: uncultured SAR86 cluster bacterium; assembly: GCA_902593675.1. Classification (GTDB taxonomy): domain Bacteria; phylum Pseudomonadota; class Gammaproteobacteria; order Magnimaribacterales; family D2472; genus D2472. The sequence goes on along the minus strand of CACJJI010000001.1, from coordinate 53,790 downwards.
CGTTAAAGCAAGTAGTCCTATTATTGATGCTGCGAGTATCTCAATCATTAATCCCTCCTTAGGATAGTTATTAAGTGGTCTTAATACTTAAACGGAGGAAGTGGAGGTTTGTTACAAAAAATTAGTCTTTGATAAAGAAGTTTGGCCAATTCCTATTGATTGATTTCATCGCATCAGAAATATGAAGGGGCATTGCTTCATCGCTTTGTCTCTCATAATAAATTTCATTAGAAGGAGATAAATTTTGGGAAGTATTCCAATCTTTATAAATCAAAAAAGCAGGCTCATCACCAGAGAGAACATTAATCCAGCAAACTTTTTTATCATCAACTGTAACAATTTTTGTAGTGACTAAATGCTGTATCTGGATCTTAAATGCATTAGAAATACCTGTAGAGACTTTTCTAATATATTCCTCATCAGTTTTGTAAAAATCAAAATCAATACCAACTATCTCTCTAGTTTTATCGTTAACACCAATTACTAAATCTCCACCTCTAGTATTTAAAAAGGCGCAAACATTTTTAAGAACAGAATGCACTAATCTAATGTCATGGTCTTTCTTGTGAATGCATCGACTAAAGGTTTGTTTGAACTCAATGTTAGATCCCTCTGGGTATTCAATAAGGCGAGAAATGTATTTTATTTCTTTTTTTTGTTCTTCTTCTCTTGTTTTAATTAGTTCATCAATATGATCTCTTTCATTTCCTAATTTTGGTGCATTAAAGTAACGTTTCTCTGCTTTTTTCAACATCAATTTATCATACTCATCCCAAATACCCTCTTCATCAAGAATCTCTTGAATACAATTCAAATTGAGTTCAAGTATTTCAGATATATGCTCAAGCTCATAACCCTTTAATGCCATTTTGATAATTTCATCATCGGTTCCAGGAGCGAGTCTGTATTGCGGTACATTTCCTTCAATTAAATCTTTATTTTTTTCAATAAAAGCATCTCTATCAATCTTGCCATCCTCAGTTAACAGGCTCTTGCCTTGCCTGTTAGTTTGAAGATGTATTAAGCGTCCAGATATCGAATTTTGTTTTCTATTTAGTTTCTGACCAATTATTTCGTATGAAACATTATCATTCCACATGTCAATGAGTTGCAACGTTTCAGCAGGCGCCCAACTACCAGACTTCCTTTTTTTATTAATTGCATCATATTTAATCATGATGGAACTTGGTGATCTATCAAGTATCTTGCTTAGGGCTTTATATGATGTATTTTTTGCTAAGCCATCAAGTAAAATTTGCTCTTGATCCTTGGTCCATTTCTTTCCAGCATTTTTAAAATCTTTTTTTCTAAACCACATGGAATAACAATAAATCTTTTTTAAGAAAATTTAAATACTTTGAATTTTATAATTTTTGGATAACTTGCTTTGCTAATAATGGATCAATCATTTGAACAATTGCCTTATCAGGTTTAATCAGATCTCTATCAGCTCTTATAGAGGATAAGTCTCCATTATTAAATGCAAGTGAGTTTGAAAGAAAAATTCCATACATTACTTGATGAACTGTTGCATCCATTTCATCAGTCATGGATGAAGCCAGTGACCAGACAGTGTTTACTTCATAGCTCTTAATGGTTTGTGGCTGTGGAATAGAAGCAGGGATATTCACTTGAATGTTAGACATGGCAGGTGCTTCAGTCATTGGAGTCATAAATGGACCGAAGGTAATGAGCATGGCAACAGCTGCCATCATCAAGCCTGATGCAGGAACCCAACGAGTCCAGAAAGTATCTTTAGGCTCTAGGGTGTCATCAATAAACTTGTGCAGCTTCTTGTTGGTTTTGTGCATCTCTTTGGATTGAAAGAAACCCTCAAGACGTTTATTGGCAAAGAGCAATCTTTCATAGAACTCTCTAGCTACATCCGATGCATCCACAATGCTTCTGACTTCAGCAGAGTTGGAGTAGTCCATGCCATCATCGACGTATCCTGCTAATTGAAGTTTGAGGCGTTGATTCATTTCTGCTTCCTCCCCAAACAATCTGCTAATAAGGCTCTGGCTCTTTTAGCTTTGGTTCTTAGGTTGCCTTTAGAAATGTTACCGATGAACTTTTGAATCATATCGTAATCATGACCTGCACCTTTCATTGCCAAAATGGTTCTATCGGTCTCATGTTGTTGCTTGAGGCAATTCATCAGCTCTTGATGTTCGTAGGATTTGAGTTTGTTCTCATCAATGAATGGTTCAAGATTTAACTCATCAAAGGAATCAACTTTAGAATCTTTTCTGCATTTATCGATAAAGCCATTGCGTAAAATTGTCTTTGCATAGGCGAGGGGATATTCAGCCGATAAGAATTTATCTTTGTTCTCAATAAGTTTGAGTATGGTTGCCTGACATAAATCTTCAGCATCAGCCAAGTTGCCACTGAGACTTAAAGCAAAAGGCAGAAGCTTAGGGCTAACAATGTGTAATGCTTCTTTGAGTGATGGTGGATTAAGTTTGGGTGGAGTTGCAACTTCAGCAACACGAGTCTGTGTTGGCGTGAATATATTGAGTGAATTAGTTGCTTCCATGTCTTTAATTAATACTACCTAATTCTTTGACTGTAATGGAAGAGGCTAGTTGCAAAAAAACTTTATATATTTTGTAACGTATCGATAGTTTGATCGTTACCAAAATATTAGTTGGTTATTCAGATATAGCATAATCAATTAAATCTAGGTATAAATTTGATAGTTTCATATCTTTTAAATTGCATGCAATCGGAGTCTCAAGTTCCGTTGAGGCAACAAGTATTGCAAGGCTTTGGGCTCTAGAAATTGCTACATTCAATCTATTGGGATCAAATAAAAAACTTAAGCCCCGGGGTGAAGCCATGGCATTGCTTGAGGCCATGGAAATAATCACAATTGGAGCTTCTCTCCCCTGGAATTTATCAACTGTTCCAATATTAAAAGTTGAACCTAAGTTGTCTGAAAGCAAACGTACCTGATGATTGTATGGAGTGACAATTAAAATATCCTCTTTGGTAACCTCGTTTTCTTGACCATCTCTATTGATTTTTGTGGATTGAAGTAAAAATTTAGTGATCTCTTTAATTTTGAAAACTTCTTCGATGCTAGCTTGCTCATTTCCAGAGTGCTCGATAGGAACGTATTCAATGCCAAAGCCCTTTTTGATACTGGAATTACTTGCATGCTTAATAATTCTTTTATCATTTGATTCAATAGCAGTAATTCTATTCTCATAAATGCGACTAGAAACAAAATTACATATATGCGAATGCATTCTGTAGCTATCAGGCAAAAGAACTCCCTTATCAATTGGTATCGTTGGTAAATCTTGCAATAAATACTCTAAACAAGAATCACCCGAAAGCTCAGGATGAATGCCTTGGCTAGGATTGGCTAATTGCATTTGATCGCCAATTAAAACTATATTCTTACAAGATGCACTCATCCCCATCATGTTTGCTAAAGATACTTGTCCAGCCTCTTCAATAAATAAATAATCCAACTGATCTTTGAAATGATCATTGGAAAATGTCCATGCTGTTCCCCCGGTAACTGCTACATCATCAATTGGCACTTCATCAGGCCTCTTTTTTAAAATGATTCTTTCATTGTCGTATAAAGGATCTTCACTGATATTGTGGACTTTACAAACCAACTCATTGATATTCTCTTCATTCATATTCTCAATGACAGCCTCAAGCATGTTATTTATTGCTTTGTGGCTATTTGAGGCAACCCCAATTCTCTTACCTTGATTTACTAATGCATTGATAACTCTTGCGCCTGAATAGGTCTTCCCTGTTCCAGGCGGGCCCTGAATACAAAAATAACTCTCATTCAATTCGCTCACAGCAAGAATTAATGATTCAAGAGTGGAATCTTTCCATTGAGATATGTCATCTCCGTATTCATTTTTGAATGATGGTCTTTGCCTTAGAAGGAAATGCTCAACGCAAGTCTTTAATTCACCATCCTTCAAATATGCATTCATAATTTCCTCTATTCTTAGAGAAATAGGCTTTGGCGGAATAACTGAGCAAGGTATTAAGCTCAAAATAGATGGTAACTCTTTTGCTGTTGATTTTAGGATGATGAGGCCCTCATCAGGATCTATATCATGAATAGATATATTAAGATCAATATTCTGTTTTGCTTTTAAACCTTTATCACCTTTGTTAACTTTAGATTCCTGGGCAGCATCAAATGAATATTCAAAACCTGTTGATCGTGCAATTTTTTCTGTATTGCCCGTAGCAATAAGTTCACCTAAGCAGTCTAGATCATCAACTAGATCAGCATCTGTTTTTTCTAATCGATCAAACAATCTCCACCATACTGGTTTAGCTTCGCGTTTATGAAACAAACACAGATTGGTCAGCATTTTTAAATGTGGTTTTGCATCAATCAAAGCCTGATTTGCTTGAATATTCATAATCTCTTCTTGAAAAGAGGTCACCTCCTCAGCTCGTTCAGTCTCAGGCATACCAATGAATTCATGCGAAGTAGACCCTTGGATATCTCTTAACCAATCAACTAAATCGATCAATGAAATACAATCAACTCGATTGTATTCCCAAATTTCTTTTAGTAATGCACTGTCTTCATGGGTTGCAGTTTTACCAGGACTTGCTGCCCACGCCTCATAAACAACAATCGAATCACCACCACTGGCAAGCTCTTCTTTTCTTTCAGGCATATACAAAGGCTCAATTTTTTTTAGTCCATAACCTGCAGCACCTATACACAGTGATTGTTTAACCACTCTTAATAGATCAACGAAAACATTATTTCTTAATAAAAAATCAACCTCAAGTTCTCTAGTGCCAAAGAGACCCATGAGGGTTCTAATGGCAGTAATTTCAAACTGACCATAATGATAAACATGCATGCTTGGATCGGTTTGTCTTTTTTGATACACCCAGTCTATAAAATCTTCAAAAACTATTTTCATCTCTTCATCAGAGTGAGCCCACCAAGCTTTAAAGTCTTTTTCAGCACCCTCATAAGCAGCTCCCCACAAATAATGAAGAGGCATATCCTTGTGGAATGGATTGCTTTCTATATCAAAATAAATATCAAGCGATGATTTGGGTGGAAGTGAATAAAGGCCTAATCCTTTTTCACAATCATCTAAAACTTTATATTGAATTGAGCCTGCACTTAAAGTTTTCACATGCATCTCAGCTTGGTTTTTGAGTCTTTTAAAGACGTGATGATCCATTCCAGAAACCCGGTCAATCGAAGTATCAAACAAGTTATTAATGGTCATGATTTTTGCCTGATGTAATTTCTTAATTTGAGATTGCCTGATATCTGGAAGCTGAATGAGGTGATCATGTTCTTGGAAATAAGATTCTGCATATTCAGAAAATGCACCCCATTGAGTAAAATGATCCGGTGACGGAGGCGCAGAAGCAACCGACTGCATATCCTTAATAAATTCATCTTTAATTTTTTGATAAAAAACATAGAAATCATTAATCTTAATATCTTCATAAGAGTCATTACCCAGATAGATTTGAGCAACTTCAAAAATATTGCCTTGGGTGTGTTCAAGCAATTCCGAATAACAACATAGCTGAATAATATACTCAGGCTTTAAATGCTTTGCTAACTTTGCATCTAAGACTTTATATTGATAATCTCCAAATTTTGAGCTGCCATCAATTTTAATTAAGAAATCTGGTTTACCAAAAAATTGATCATTTGAAAGTGCTGCTTGGTAGATCAGATCAGCACCAGATTTCATTGCAGAAACAGTCGCAGCAATCATGATTTCTGGCTTGTCATTTTTTATCGTAACGGTATTGTCATATTTAGTTTTCAGCTTCTTCAATAACTTAATTTCATGGTCTATGCCCTTTTCGGCAATAAGTTTTAACAAGGGGTCATCTAAATCTTGTTTAATCTTTAGATTTTTATTTTCTTTAAGGGCTTTCTTCATTAGCACCTCAAATGGGCTAATGAAATAGCTCATTAATTCTGTTGGGGAATAAAGCTTAGGTGTCATTAACCTGGATTACTAAAAATTAAAATTAGGCTGCTAATTGCCACCAAAATAGTTGCTAGCTGAATAAGGCCTAATTGCAAAGTATCTAACTCAACTTCAATGGTTGGAGTTCTTTCAAATTGAAAGAAGAGATATATAGCAATACATAAGAAAATAACTGCTGGCATCAGCAAACAAGCCACAGAAAGAATATACAGGCCTATATTTCCATAAATCATATGCAGTATCGAAGATACAACAGACACCAAAGGCACTGAAGTAGAAAAATTATTACTTAATAAACCATTCATTTATGCAATTTCTATATATTTATTATATTGATTGATGTTAACATTAAGTCGATCTGAGTTGGCATCTCTGCAACCTGACACTGCCCTGGTAAGTGGTAAAGGCATAACTCAAATATCCATGACCGATTAATAAAAAAAATTTTTAACTCATTTTGCTTTATGCAAAATTTAATCGGAAAACATTATGGATAATAATAAAAAATATGAAACCCCTGAAGCAAAAGAAGCTTTAATTGATGGCTTAAGCCTAATCTGTCAAAGGCTACATGAATTTTACGATGGTAAACAGACCAGTATCATGCCTATCTCAAAGCTTCTAGTAACCTTATCACTGCCTGAATATAAGCAGTATAACGAAGTATCAAGTGAGGAGATATTTATGGCAGTAGAAAAAGTCTTAGGTATCTTAAAACTGATGCAAGAAAGGAAAAATTCAAGCCTACATTAAAGATGATTGTGTTTTAAAAAAATAATTTATTCAGGAAATAAATACAAAATTAAGTTAATCTTAAAACATGAAGCAAAATCAATATGCTGATCTAACATCTACTCAGGAAGATATTTTAGATTTAGAAAAAAAATATTTTCAGTTATTTTATGATTTATTTACAAATGATGAATTCAGATGTGACTTACTTAAAATAGAGAATTATTTAAGTGCTCCTCAGAACTATAGAAGAATTAAAGATTTATATGATAAGAAAAATATTATTGATGTTGGTTTGGAAAGATTAATCAGAAAACATATTTATTCATCTCAAGAATACTTAGAGATGATTGATATATACCCCTCACCAGTATCAGCTGATATTGCATTTCAAACAAATGAAGCAATAATAAACTTAGATTCAAAAACAATAGATTCTAAAGGAAATCGAACAGATTGGAATCAATTGCAGTTTGAAAAAAATCAATCAAGCTTTAAAAATAAATTTCCTGGTAAATCAGAATTTTATGCAGGATGTGATGTGAAATGCTCTCTGCCAGTGGAGGAAGGAAACAAACCACTTTTAACATATTTCTTATCTTTGAAGTACACCGACGATGGTAACTGTTTTCAAATTTTTAGAGATAATAAATCATCTAACATGCATCTAACTGTTTTACCGAATGGGCATCTATCATCATTATTTGGAAAGGATCTTATTATAAACTGCAAAAATTATAATTATAAGAAAGATAATGCTGACAATATGAATAGGTATCATCTTCATGACAAGGATATATGCTTCCCGAGTAGCAACTCAGTAATTACGTCGCTTAATAAAATGAAAGAAAAAAAGATAAAAAATTTTGCTAAAAGCGAATTCAAATCATTTAACAAATTTAAAAAAGAAGTTCAAAAAACTGGATTTATATTTCCAGAGAATATTGATTCAATAAATGTTTTTTCAAGATGGGGTTTTATTGATAATAGCGATGGAAACGCTTGGCTTCCTGTACAGATTGGTAGTAAAAATAAAGAAGTTGTTTTCAAAAGCCTGATAAGTGGCCACACACTCCGTGCCAGTTTTAGTGATTTAACTGATAGATTTGATTCTGAAGAAGAGGAGTGGAAAGGCCATTTAGAATGGTCAATTTAATTTAAATTTTTTTTAATAAGTTTTGCTATTTCATATGCAAGATCTACAGCAACAGCATTTCCTATTTGCTTATACATGCTGCCGATGGCTCCATGAAAGACAAAATCATCTGGAAAAGTTTGTAAGATTGCGCACTCTCTTACGCTTAACCTTCTTTTTTTATTAGGATGAATTTCTGGACCGGTTGCAGTAATGGTATCGCTTGGCTCTTCCCAGTTGCTAATTCTCAGAGATTGTTCAAAAACGATGGTTTTTTCTTCTAGTTCTGTGACTTGTTTATCGTACTTGTCATCAAATTTTAAAAGCTTTTTAAGGCCTCGCCAATCGTCAGGATTGGGAATAGAACCAGAATTATTATCTTTTCTAAACCAGTGACCCGCTGTATGAGCATAGCCAAAATGATCATCAATTTTTTTTGTTGACCAGCCACTGCCCTCTCGCCATTTTTTTAAATAATCACAAATATCAAATTGATTAACTTCATGCTTTCTACCCCAAAATTTATCACTAACATTCATCCTGGCCGTATGATTATGAATGGTTACATTTTTATGTCTAAATGGCTTATCTCTGGTTCTTACATTTGCAAGGTGACCAATTACCTCTTTCGTTGTCACAAAGGGCTGGAGCTTAGGGTTAAATAAGTCATTTTTTAAACCATGGGTGATTTTGGGATATGGGTTTTCTTTGCCAATTCTATTGCCAATAATAAAGACTCTTTGCCTGTGTTGTGGGACTCCATAGTCACTTGCAGTAAGAAGTCTGTAATCAACTTTATATCCAATTTTTTTAAAATCATTGACTATCATCTCAATCACTGCGCCCTTTTCTATTGATAAAATGCCTTTTACATTTTCTGCAACAAAGAACTTTGGTTTTTTATCTTTAATAATTCTTAACATCTCAAGATAAAGAAAATTTCGCTCGTCCTTCATGCTTCTTTTGGTATTAGCCACAGAGAATCCCTGGCATGGAAAACCGCCAAGTAATACATCAAAGTTTGAGGGAATTTCCTTGCTAGGTATTTTTGTGATGTCACCTAAAACTATATGATCACCAATATTATCTTTGTATGTGGTAACACTATCTTTATCAAAATCATTTGCCCACAAAATATCAAAACCAGCTTGCTTGAAGCCTAAATCTAAGCCCCCGCAACCTGAAAATAGGCCGACAACACTTGGTTTCTTTTTTCTTGGCATGGAGTATTGATTATAGATTGAATATAAAAACGATGCAATAGCAGCTAATTAATATCCAAAGCATATTCTCTAAGAATTTTCAAAGGGACAAGCTCTAATGTTTTTTCGTGAGTCTTAGTTAAATATATTTTAGGAGCACAATTAGCCTCATATGCCTCTACCCATCTAGGTGCACACAAACACCAATCATCTCCCTCCTTTAAACCAGGGAAACCATACTCAGGCATAGGAGTTGATAGGTCATTGCCTTGAGCTTTAGAAAAGGCAAGAAACTCGTCAGTCATATGAGCACATACCGTATGGATGCCATGATCTTGATCCATGGTTTCACATGAACCTGAGCGTGTGAACCCTGTCATAGGGTCTTCACAACAGATTGGTAACGGCTCACCAAAAACATTTAATTGATCCATAAAGTAATTATAAAGGCTCTCTAGTTAATTGAAGAATCTCTCCGGGCTTCGGTGATCTAAAAAAATCTGATTTTAGATTCAATTTTTTGAGTTCTTGTTCTAATCTGTTAGGAGGTTCTAATACAGGCTCATCAGTGAGTGTAAAAGTCCCCCAATGCATCCCAAAAGACTGGGAAGTCTTTAGATCCAAAGCAATTTGGACTGCTTCCTCTGGATTTACATGTGAATCTTTCATAAACCAACGTGGATCATAAGCCCCTATAGGGATGAATGAATAATCTGGAGCTCCTAAGCGCTGATAAGTTGTCTTGAAATCACTTGAATATCCTGTGTCGCCGGCATGATATAATGCTAGGGCTTCTGTTTTTATGAACCAACCACCCCAAAGACTCTTATTCCGATCGAAAAGACCTCGCTTTGACCAATGCTGAACGGGTGTAAAGTGAAATGAAGTATCGCTATGACTAAATATATCCCACCACTTCATCTCATACACATTTTTGATACCGGATCGGGTTAGCCTTTTACCATCTCCGATAGGCACCAAGAAAACAGTTTCAGGATTAAGCTTGTATAGTTTTTTTAAAGACCAAATATCGAAATGATCATAGTGATTATGACTCACAACAACGACATCTATTCTAGGTAAATCATTCAGAGTCATCACTGGCGGAATCATTCTCTTAGGCCCAGCAAAACCAAAGGGTGATGCTCGCTTAGAAAAAATAGGATCAGTCAGAATGTTAATGTCACCATTATTAATTAAATAAGTTGCATGGCCTATCCAAATGGCATAGTTGGTTTGATCGGTCGATAACGACTGCCATTCATTTGAAGTTTCAATAGCTACCCTTTTGGGACCTTTTTCACCATCAAGTACCCAGGTCATCAATTGTCCAAAAGTCTTACCATTTTGTTGATCATTGGTATTTGTATAGGTTTGCGCATAAGCAAGGCCTGAACAAAAATAAGCAATAACGATTAACGCCAAAAAATGTTTCATATATTCTAGATCTTAGGGGATATAGTGAATAGGTGATGACCAAACACGCTCTTGAATTGTTTTAGGCATGTCAGATCTTGGTTCAACATTGTTTCTAACCGCATCCCAAGTGCTCCATCTGCAAGTGGGGTTTTCCAGTGCTCTTACATAATAAAAAGCTCTTTGCTCAACTTTGAAGGTTGGATCACTCCAAAATGTTTTTAGTTCAGCTGCTCCAACATCTTCAGAAAATGCACAATTAGAAATATCAACCTTGGCATTATTATCTGGACATCGGTAGGTATCTGGATCAGGCACTCCGCCATCAGAACATGCGACATCAAACACCTGTTCTTGTGGATCACCATTATTATCTACATATCCTTTAATAATTTGAACTCTCTGCAAAGGTGCCGTGTAAGCATCCCTTACAGCCCAGACAAAGAAACTAGGCGTTTGTTGCGCAATGCCATCTAGATCTGCCCCCATGGTCTCAGCATTTGTATAGAGGTATTCAATCAAATCATTATCATTAATTTTACTTGTATCTATATCATAACCAGCAAAAAATCTTATCGTCATTCTAGGTCCAGAGGTGGCAAAGGATTCTTTACGTCGAAAAGCATCATAAATGCTATCCCTAGTATTTGACTCAGCCCATACCCCAGCAAGACCGGCCGCACCCCAAGTAATAGCTGATGAATTCATGTATTTATTACCATCCACTTCTTCAAAAGACTGATCTGAGGCAAGCATAACTGGGTCAGTCACTGGAATGGATCCTCGCAGGGCAGCACTAGAATCAAGCAAACCTATTTTAGAAAAGAAATTATCCTCCTCCTGCGAAGAGGCAGCAGTATGGGTATCACTAGAACCAATTAACCCAAATTTATATGGGTTAAAACCTTTTGCCTGCTCCATCTTAATACCTTCAAGCAAAGCATCTCGAACATAACTCCCCTTCGGCTCTGAAAAACTTTGAGTAGCAACTTTGTATGGCATGATTTCAAAATCTGCCCATTCATCATTGGTAGAAAGAACTGGATGTGTGTCTGAAGTACCTTTAACTTGAGTGATCTCAACTATAGGTTCATTTCTCATGCGCAGTTCAGCATATTCTTTCGTTAATGGATTACCAAATGAGTCTTTTAATGCAAACATAAAGCCATCTGAACCATTGGAATTATGCGGAATAGCTAAACTCTCTATTCCATCCTCTCTTAATCTATCCATCCATTGCCATAATCCTTCAGGATCATTTGAATTAGCTCTGCTGTAGGGGACTGATGGGATGCGATTGCCATTTCCCTTAAAAACTACGTTTCTATGAAGGTTACCCATGTCTGCTGTTGAAGCTGTGTATTCGTAACCAATGAAAGTTGTGAAATTACCAGGGTCATTGTGCCTTTGTGCAGCAGCAACTGTATCAGTCCATGCTCTTCGACTGACGCTATCTGCGTATCTAATATCTAGCTTTCTATCTCTAAAAGCAGCAACTGTATTAGCTAAAAAACCTCCAAACGCCTGAGTTCTTCTTGGAATGGTAGAAATATTTAAATTTTCTGGGCTGTTAATGTCATTAACTTGCTCGCTTGATGGGGCATCATAATAAGGCGTTCCTGGCGTTGCTGCCTCGGCAACTTGCCCTAAAAAAGTTCCATGATCTGTAACACCATAAAAATCTAAAGGCCTATCTAAACTAACATCAAAACCAGCAGGATGTTTAATAGACTTACCCTTAGCAAATTCGTATGCATCATCAGGTGTTGCCAAGGTTCCAAAAATGTATGCATCAAATGAATAAGTAGTATGCACATGTAGATCACCAAACAAAGGAATCCTAGTTGAGCTATGCTTAGGATCAATATTCATATAGGGGTCTATGGCTTGAGAGTCCCAATCTATGGGTTGTTGGCTAGCCAGCCCAATTCTAGCTCCTGCTATATTTAAAAAACTATCAGATTCAACCTCTTCTGCTGGCTTAGAACAGCCATAGAGTAGCGCGAAGATGAATAGGAGAAAGAAATTTTTATACATTATGTTTTCCTAATTGGATCTATGAAGTCTATTATGTTTAGCTTGTGTTAATTGTTCAAGTCTAATCAAACTATTAGAAATGCTTAATCAAAGTATTATGCAATGAAAGAAAATGTTTAAAAAAATTCAATTATAATCTTGATATAAATGCGCCCGTAGCTCAGCTGGATAGAGTACTTGGCTTCGAACCAAGGGGTCGGGAGTTCGAATCTCTCCGGGCGTGCCAGAGAAAAATATTATGATAAGAATACTTAGCTTTATACTGTTATTAATAATGTCTAACTCTGGTTATGGATACGATCGAATTACAGGCGAGAAATTTGCTAGTAGATCTGAGGTTATTGGTCAAAATGGCATGGTGGCAACGAGCCATCCTCTTGCCACTCAAATAGGCTTAGATATTCTCAAACAAGGTGGTACGGCCATAGATGCAGCGATTGCTGCCAATATTGCTTTAGGACTTATGGAACCTACCGGCAATGGCATAGGTGGTGATTTGTTTGCAATCGTTTGGGATGCTAATGAAAAAAAACTACATGGTTTAAATGCAAGCGGGCCAGCACCTAAAAATATTTCAATTGATTACTTTGTTAAGAATGGACTTAATAAAATTCCATCTTATGGCCCTCTTCCAGTCACTGTGCCTGGCGCAGTAGATGGTTGGGTTAAGTTGCACGAAAAATTTGGGAAAATGGATTTTCAATCCCTGTTTGAACCCACGATTGAATATGCTGAAAATGGCTTTCCTGTAACTGAAACTATTGCATATTATCTAGATAGATCAAAAAAACGCTTTGAGAACTACCCAAATTTTAGAGATGTGTGGCTTAAAAATGGAAAAATGCCTGCAAAGGGAGAAATTTTTAAGAATCCGCAACTAGCAAAAACTTTAAGAATAATAGCAGATCAAGGCAGAGCTGGTTTTTATGAAGGTCATGTTGCAACAACCATGGCAGACTTCATTCAATCTCAAGGGGGCTTCCTTTCATATGAAGATCTCTCTTCCTTTCATTCAGAATGGACACCTCCAGTGTCATCTAATTATAGAGGCTATGATGTTTGGGAGCTTCCTCCAAATGGTCAAGGCATTGCGGCTTTGCAAATTTTGAATATTTTAGAAAACTACAACATTAAAAAAATGGGACTTTTTAGTGCTGAATACATCCATTTGTTTACTGAAGCCAAAAAATTAGCCTTTGCAGATCGAGCAAAATATTACGCAGATCCTGATTTTTCAAAAATTCCGGTTCAGGAATTAATTTCTAAAAGCTATGCTAAAGATAGAGCAAAACTTATTAATCTTTCTAAAGCAGCCAAAATAGATCAGCCAGGGGTTTTAGAGTCTGGAGATACCATCTATCTAACTGCTGCAGATCAATACGGAAACATGATCTCTTTAATTCAAAGCAATTATCGTGGTATGGGCTCTGGAATGATGCCTCCTGGCTTAGGCTTCATGCTTCAAGATCGAGGAGAGCTATTTAGCTTAGATAAAAATCATAGAAATGCTCTTGAAGGAGGCAAAAGACCCTTCCACACAATCATTCCAGCATTTGTGACCAAGGATGGGAAGCCATTTATGAGTTTTGGGGTGATGGGCGGAGCAACTCAGCCTCAAGCACATGCTCAGATTATTATTAATATGATCGATTTCGGTTTAAATCTTCAGGAAGCTGGTGACGCTCCAAGAATAGTCCATAGCGGATCTTCGCAGCCAACCGATGAGGTGATGACAGATGGAGGTTCATTGAGCATTGAAAGTGGCTTTGGAAAAAAAATTGAAAAGCAATTAACAAAGAAAGGTCATACCATAAAATATGAAAAAGGTATCTTTGGTGGCTACCAAGCAATTATGCTCAAGGATGGTGTTTACTATGGAGCCTCAGAAACCAGAAAAGATGGGCAAGCTGCAGGCTACTAGTAATTTATCCCATTCTTTTTAAAGCACAAATTTTATTACCTGAAGGATCCCTCAAATATGCTAAATACATGTCTGTACCCATTAACTTCTTCACATCTCTTATTCCTGGAGGACCTTCACATGACTCTCCACCATTATCAAGACCTGCTTGATGCCAAGCGTTACCCGTTTCAACATCAGGCACTGAAAAACCAATAGTACTTCCATTGCCTACAGAAGCAGGTTCGCCATTTATTGGCTCAGAAATAATAAACATATTCTTCTCATGAATATAAATATATCTTTTTTGATCAGTCGGATTGATTGATAGAATTCCAGGCTTGCATCCAAGCGTTCCTAGCACTGCATCATAAAAAGTTTTTGATGCCTCAATGTCATTTGCTCCAACCATAATGTGAGTAAACATATTTATTCTCCGTTATTAAATTATTGATTGCTTTTCAGCACCTTGATCTAGGATATCTTGAAATCCAACCAAGTTAAAAACTTTTTTATAACCTACTTTTTTTAAATTATATCCTGCTATAGCCGATCTTACCCCAACAGCACAAAAAACATAGATTGAGGTATCAAATGAAATCTCGTCATTGTTGTTTAATCTAAATTCTATAACGCCTTTAGGAATATGAATTGATCCCTCTACTGTTCCAGATGCCATTAACTCATCATGCTGTCGAACATCTATCATGACTTTTGCATTTGAATCATTATTAAAATCATCAAATGCTACCCTGGGAATTACCTCATCCGCTTTTACTAATAATTCTTCTGTGTATGTCATCTTAGTTTTTAATTTTTACTTTGGTTGTATTGGCAAAGTACATTCCCATCATAACAAAAAGAAAACCGCCCAAAATGATTAACGTTATCTTTTCTTGAAGAAAAATTGCGCCCCAGATAATACTAAAAACTGGGAGTAAATAAGTTAAAGTCGAAGTTTTAACAGCACCTATTCTATTTATCAATCTTATGTAACCAAGGTACCCTATTCCAGTTGAAACAACAGCAAGCCACAGTAATGCTAAAAATGAATTTAGATTTGGAATTGCATCGGGTAAATTAAAAAACGCAAAAGGTGTCATAAATAGACCACCAAAAAGCATGGACCAACCTATTAAAACTTTTTTATTTGAATTTGAATGAAATTTTTCAAGATAATTACCATTAAAAGCATAGCAAAGAGAACCAAGCAATGCGCACATACTTGCAATAACAGTACTGGATCCATTTGCCGGGTTTACTAGGATAATAACGCCTAAAAAACCTAGACATAGACCAATAATCTGTTTTGAGGAAATTGATTCATTTAGCCAAAAATAAGCAATAAGAGTTGTCAGAAAAGCAGTGGTACCATTTAGAATCCCGAGCATATTTGATGTTGCACCTAGTGAAGCAAATGCAAATAATGTAAAAGGCAATGCATTGCTAAAAATTGCAATAATAATGATTCCTGGTAAATGAGATTTAAATAAGGGTCTATATTTTTTTCTTAATAACAAAGGCATAAACACTAAACCAGCAATCAATAGTCTTAAGGTCACCAATAAAATTGGCCCAAAATCTACAGCTGAAATTTTAATGAACATAAAAGCACTGCCCCAAATGGCAGCAAGCGTAGTTAGCAAAAACCAGTCTTTAGATTCCACGAAATATATAAGTCTTATAAAAATTGATGAATTTTAAACTAATAAAAAAGCTTTGGGTTGATAATTTAGATATAAATTATCTTAAAAAAAGAAGCCTCCCAAAGGAGGCTTCAAACTATCAGAGTCAGATGAGTCTGATAGGCGAATTCGGTAATTCACCTCTTGTCAAAAGGCGAACCCTCCGTTTTCTAATTTAATATAAATACTAATAAGATCACCTCCTGCGCAAGGGTATTAAAACAAGCATACACAAATCCCCTTAGTAATTTGAACATGCGACATCTATTTAAATTATATAGAGAAATTCTTTAAATTAAATACTGTTTTCAAGTAAAAGATACTGTTTTAATGCAATAATTCAGGTTGATAATATTCTTTGTTATTAACCAAACTAAGATCAATGGGTTCACTGTCTTTTGGCTCTTGGATGCTACTAATATCTAAATATTCAATGGCTTTTTGTATATCTGCACCGAAGTATTTGAATGCAATAGTCTTTAAGCCTGCACTTTTATCTACAAAAGCCTCATACTCATTAAAGATCGGATCTAAAGGGTTTAAATGTATTAAATTATTCATAATATTATTTTTACTGTATATATATACAGTATTTAATAACATTATTAAAACTAAGTCAACTATTGGCTGCAAACGATTTATCAACCAAAATAGTTACTTATGAGAAATAATCAGGATATCAACGAAAGAGTTGAATCAATTCATGCAGTTAGCAATATTAAAAATTTAAAATTTAAATATTGGAATGCTTGCGATTTAAAGAAACCCGCTGATATTCTGAGTTGTTTTTGTATGGATGATGTATACATTAATTTTGAAGATTTTGGTATCTTCTATTCAGCTAAAGCCATGGTAAAAAAATATGAACTTAATTCATGTCATGATCATTTGCTTGAACAGCATGCAGGTAAAAATGAAATTATTAAATTATTATCAAGTAACGAGGCATCGGGATTTTGGTCATTATCCTATAATTTAATTGATACTCTAAAAAATATTAATCTTTATATTACTGGCACCTACGAAGACTTATATGTTCGTGATGAGAATAATAATTGGCTTATTAAAGAAACAGTCTTTAAAAAAATAAGCAGTATGTATAGATCATTATCTTCAGGCCAATGCTCCAACCCAAGAATTTCTAGAAGCTTAGGTGGCAAAAAGATTATCTAAGTTTTTAAAGGCTTTAAATTCAAGCGCGTTCCCACTGGGATCTTTGAGAAACATTGTGCGCTGTTCTCCTGGTTGACCTGAGAAACGAACTTTAGGTTCAATAATAAAAGATTGTTTTTTATTTTTTAATTGCTCGGTAAGAATATCAAATTGATCGAAACTTAAAATAACTCCAAAATGTGGTATTGGAACATCATCCCCATCAACAGGATTAGTGTTTTCTGCATGAGCTTTTTTAACAAAGTGACAAACTAATTGATGGCCGAATAAGTTAAAATCAATCCAAGAATCACCTGCTCTGCCTCTCTGACACCCAAGGGTGTTTTCATAAAAATCAGCTGCTTTAGCTAAATCATTGATAGGTATAGCTAAGTGAAATGGATTCTTCATGACTAAATGGTGAGTAGAATGTTAAAATCAATATATTACATCAGGCAAAGGAATATTATGAAAAAATTATTTAAGTATGTTGGCTATTTTGCTCTCAGTGGCTTAGCTGTTGCATCTCTATATTTAGCAAATTTATTTTTAATGAAGCCCTATTCGATTGATCATTATCTTGCTAAAGAGCTAACTTTAAGCCTTTTGGACTCACCTGAATTTATGACATACATAGGTATTTTTGATCCATTTAATGCAATTCTTAAACACAATCAGCAGTTGACCATTGACAACTTGGAGGATGGTGAACAGGATTATCAGGACACTCTAGAGCACCTTAAGGTCTTGAAAAAATACAACACAGATGGCTTAACGGATGTACAAAAAGTTACACAAAAAATAGCTATTTTTGATACTGAAAATAGCATTAATAGATTTGAAAACTTTAGATTCCATTCTTATCCATTCAATCAAATTAGCGGTAATCACCTAAATATTGTTGAATTTATGACAGATACTCATCCTATCCGAAATTATAGAGAAGCTACAGATTACATTAAAAGAGTTAGATTGTTTGATGACTCAATGAACTCAGATTTGGTTTGGTTAGAAGAACAGAAAAAATTAGGAATTTATGCGCCTAAATTTGTTTTTGATCATGTAATAAGACAGTTAAAAGAATTAATTGCATACACAGATGATAACAATCCATTGATGCAGGTATTTATAAGAAAAGTTAATAAGTTAGATATATCAACTGAGAAAAAAGAAGCTTTATTTAGCGAGTTGAGCCTTGTTATTCAATCCGATGTAAAACCAGGCTATCAATCAATCCTCCAATACATGGAGAACAACTACGATCAAGCAAACAAGCATCATGGCGTTTGGTCTTTACCAAACGGCGATGCTTTTTATGCATCTCGTCTAAGATCTTATACTACGACGGACTATACGGCTGAAGAAATTCATCAAATTGGCCTTTCAGAGGTTGCAAGGATTGGAGACCGTATGAAAGAAATCTTTATTTTATTAGGATATGAAGTCAACAAGCCAGTGGGCGAGATGATGAATGAGTTAAACGAGAACCCAGATTTTCTTTATGCCGATACCCCGGATCGAAAACAGATTGTTATTGCTGATTACAATCAAATGGTAAAAGAAGCAGAAGAAGATGTTAGACCCTATTTTGAAAGATTTCCAGTAAGTCCTGTAGAGGTGAGAGCTGTTCCAGAATATTCAGAAAAAACTGCTGCTGGGGGCTATTATCAAGCTCCAAGCTTAGACGGTTCACGCCCAGGCGTTTTTTATGCAAATTTATATGACATTAAACAGACGCCAACTTTTGGCATGAGAACTCTCACATTTCATGAAGCCGTTCCAGGTCATCATTTTCAAATTGCTTTAAATCAAGAAAATGAAGATTTAACACTCTATAGAAAGATGGGATATAGAACCTCTGCATTTACAGAGGGTTGGGCTTTGTACTCTGAGCAATTAGCTGTAGAAGTTGGGATGACCAAAAATCTATATGATGAATTAGGAGTGTTGCAAAGTGAAATGTTTAGAGCCAATCGATTGGTTGTAGATACAGGTCTGCATTATAAAAAATGGACTAGAGAAGAAGCCATGGATTATATGAAAAGAACTACTGGCATGTCAGATACAGAAGTTAGGGTTGAAATTGAGAGATATATTGTTTGGCCTGGTCAAGCAACTAGCTACAAAATGGGTATGCTTAAGATTCTAGAGTTAAGAGAAAAAGCAAAAGAAGCTCTTGGAGAGAAATTTGATATTAGAAAATTCCACACTATTGTCCTAGATCAAGGAATAGTTCCTTTGTTTATTCTTGAAGATATTATTGATGAGTGGATTATGAGTTATTAATTTTTTGCTTGTCTTAAAATTGGTTTCAATAATAGGGTCAAAAATAAAAAGACTGAAACTGTTCCAACAATATCACCAATAAAAAATCTAAATACTTGCTCTATATCTGTAATGGCATTTGAAAAACTTAAATTATTCCTACTAAGATATAAATTAACTAGCAATGAGTTAAAACCGGCAGATATAAAAGTAATTAAAAAAATATGTTTGTAGTTTCTTCTATTTAGTGGGCTAGAAATAGTATGGCCTAAAGTCAGACCAAGTGAGTTCAACATCGACAAAGTTAAAGGTACCGCCAAAACACTAATAAGACTAGTCATATATATAGGAAAACTATAAAAACCGGGATCGATAATATATGGGCCAAAAAGCTCAGCAAAATATAACCCTGGTATAGCTTTATAACCAAAATATACTACGCACAAAACTCTTGCAGCATGTGGCAAGTAAAAAAATCCCCCATCACCAGCAATAAATAAAACATGGGTATCTAAAAAATGCCATATGATCCACAAAACTGAAGAAAACACAAAGCTGGTAATCGAAACTACAATAAAGTTTTTCAATAGAGTTTTTAGCTATTGTCAACCAGAGTGACTAGAGATTCTCTGCCATCTTCTTCGGACTGATTTAAATTGATAATTCCCTCATTAGATAATTTTTTTAGGGTTTTATACACAGTAGATCGCGACATTCCTGAGTGATCAACAATTTCTGAAATATTAGATCCCGCTTGATTAAAAGCACTTTGAGTAACAATGGTATAGAAAACCTTTAATTCGTTGGGTGTAAAGTGTCTAATATTTAAATCCTTCTCAAGCCCATCAAGCATGATTAGGGCATCGGAAATATTTCTGTAAAATTCATTCATATCTATATGGTAGCTTTGCTAAATAAAATTGTACATTACAAAAATTAATAAATGGGAATAAGTTTATTGCAGATGATGGGTTTTGAGGTTGGCGGAGAGACGGGGATTCGAACCCCGGAACCAGTTGCCCAGTTACTACCTTTCCAAGGTAGCGCAATCGACCACTCTGCCATCTCTCCGAATTATGCTAAAGCAATTTTACATGAACTAATCCTAAGAATCTCTCAAGGTGATCATAGGTGAAGCATAAATACTTTTTCTTATAGAAATAACACCTGCAATAAATATAAAACCAATAGCAAGTAAAAAACTTAATCCAAGAATTATCAAATTTGGTGAATAAATAAGATCAAAAAATTGATAGAAAATTACAGATGACAACACTGTAGAAAAGATAATTGCAGTGATTGCAGATAACATACCCAAAATAAAGAACTCTGATGAAGCGGATTTAAAAATCATCGCCCTACTGGCGCCAATTGCATGCATAATCGCGGTCTCTTTGGTTCGCTGATCTCTGTTTGAATAAATAGAAGCAATCAAAGCTAAAATTCCTGCAATTAATGTTAATAAAAAAATATATTGCACCGCTAAAGAAGCGCTTGAGATTGAGCTTTTTGCTTGATCTATAATTGCTTCTAAGTTAACTGCGCTAATAGTGGGAAAACGGGTTATAAATTTATTCATTAGCTTCTCAGAATCTTCTACCTTAATGCTTGTAATGTATGAATTTGGTAGATCTCTGCCTGCAGCTGGAGAAAGGATAAAAAAGAAATTTGGTGAAAAACTTTGCCATTCAATCTCCCGGAAACTTGATACAGATGCGCTAAATGTTTTGCCGCCAGCTGAAAAATTAAGCTCATCACCAATTTCAAGATTCATTGACACTGCAATTTCTCTATCTACTGAAACTTCTGCAACTTCATCAGCATTAGCCCACCATTGACCATCTGCTAAGGTATTACTTTGCGGTATATCATACTGCCAAGTTAAATTGGCCTCTCTTTCCATTAGATTGTCAAAATTTACACCTTCAGATCCAGGCCGTCTTGCAGATAAAAGCCTTCCTCGAATTAAGGGCGTAAAGTCTGGACTAATATTTGCTTCATCTTCTAAATAATCTGAAATAGCCTTTAAGTTATATTCCTGAATGTTAAATAAAAAATAATTAGGTGTTTCTTCATCTAATGTATCAGTCCAGGAATCTACCAAATCAGTTCTAGTTTCTGCGAGGACAACAAGAAACAATAATGAAAGACCAAAAATAATAACCTGCAAAATACTATCATTGCCTCGCTGAACTATATTCTTGAGACCGAGCTTCCAACCTGTGCCATTAGAAAATTTTATTAAGGAAAGAACATAAATCAATAATTTTCCAATCAGATACAAGGCAGAAGTTACGCAGATTAATGTCATGACTATGTATAAAATTAATTTAATGTCTTGAAACAAGACTCCTAGAAATCCGAACATTGTAAAAAAAGCAACTAAATAAATTATAAAATTGCTTGATAGCTTGATAACGAAATCATTTCTTAGAATCCTGATTGGCTCAGTTTCACTAAGAATTTTGATATAGGGCGCAGCTGTTGCAAATACTACAAAAACAGCTGTAATAAAACCAATAATGACTGGTCTAAATGTGGGAGGCGGCAAATTAACATTAATTATTCCCTGTAACGTAGATAGCAAAAGATGCTGTAATGCATAGCCCAAAATCAATCCAAATATTGAGGCGCTAACTATCATTAATGTAAGCTGCATTATTTGATGCCCTAAAATAAATGATTTAGAGGCACCAAAAACTTTCATCAAAGATGTATGAAGAAGATTTCTGTTTGCGTACCTTCTAACTGCCATCATGGCCGCAATTACAGAAATAATTATGGTGAACAAACTAGCTAAATTGAAGAAAGTTGTTGAATTAGCGATATCTTCTCCAAGATTGTCACCCGCTTCAATTGCTTTTTGCAGTCTAATGTTAGCTGGTATTGCTTCAAGGGAATCTTCAAAACGATTTAAGTTATCCTGGGTACCTGAAAAAAGTTTCCTGTATACAACCCTGCTACCAGTTTGAATGACGCCCATCTCCTCGACATCAACAATGTTTGCAATTGCAATTGGATAAAAACCAACAAAGCTAGAGTTTCTATCCGGATAATCTTCAATGATGCCGTCAACAATAAAATTTTTATTACCAATAGAAAGTGTGTCTGATCGATTTAATCCTAAAGATTCTGAAATTTTTTTCTCTATCCAGATCTTGCCCGATGGCGGAGAGCCTGAGTGCTCAATTTGAATCCCGTTAAAATTAACAATCTTTAATTCCCCCCTTAATGGATATGAATCTGTGACTGCCTTAACGGACGTTAGAAGATTGTCATCTGCGGTTATTACCATGCTCAAAAAAGTAGTTGTTTCAGCCCAATTGAGATTATTCGTTTCAGCTTTGCTTAAAAATTCTGAATCTATTTCAGAGGTTGATCGCAATACTAGATCTGCACCTAACATGCTCGAGGCTTGCATTAGCATAGAAGATTTAAGTCTGTCGCCTAAAAATCCAACACTTGATATGGAAGTAACGGCTAAGACAATGGAACAAAATAGTATAAGTAAATCGCCACTAAAAACCTCTGACCAAAATTTCTTTAAGCCATATATCAGACCTCTTCTCATAATATCTGCCCTTCAGAGAGCTCATAAACTTCCTTGCATTTTTCTGCTAAAAATAAATCATGAGTTACTAAAACTAAAGTTGTTTGAATTATTTCATTTAGTGAAAATAAAAGGTCGCTAATTGAGTCTGAACTCTTTTTATCTAAGTTTCCGGTTGGCTCATCAGCAAATAAAATTTTTGGCTTATTCACAATAGATCTTGCAATAGCAACGCGTTGCTTTTCACCACCACTAAGTTGAGTAGCAAAATGCTTTGCTCTTTTAGATAATCCAACTTTCTTAAGTGCCTCTTGAGCTTTATCCATTGAATAGGGATCTCCTGAAATTTCAAGCGGTAACATCACATTATCAAGAGCGGTTAATCTTGGCATCAAATGAAATGATTGAAAAACAAAACCAACATCCTGACCTCTGATTTGCGCCCTCTTATCTTCGTCAAGAGATGTAATTTCTGACCCCAGCAAATTTACAGTTCCAAAAGTGGGTAAATCAAGCCCTGCCATAATAGCTAAAAGTGTGGTTTTTCCAGATCCAGATGGTCCAACCAATGATATAGGCTTACCACGTTCAACAGTTAAATTTATATCTTTTACTATTGTCAAAGGGCCCTCAGGGCTGTTAACTTCTTTTGTGATGTTCTTAACTTCTAAAATTAAATTTTTCAAAATTTCCTTAGCATTGTTTTCAGGTATTCTACTGTCACTTACTTTACCAGTAAATTCATCAAATCAATTCAAAGATAAAGAACATATAGCTGTTGTTTTGGGTGACAGTTTGAGCGCTGGATATGGAGTTAAAATAGAGGAATCTTGGCCCTCTGTTCTTGAGAAAAATTTAAACGCGGTGAATATTAACATCAAAATTATTAATGCGGGTATTAGTGGCGATACAACCTCTGGTGGACTATTCAGACTTCCAAAATTATTAAGAGAACATAAGCCAAATTTAGTAATTTTAGAACTAGGCGGGAATGATGGTTTAAGAGGTATGTCTATTAAAAAAATAATTCAAAAAAATCTAGATGAAATGATTAGAATGTCTTTGCAAAATGGGGCTAATGTTGCTCTTGTTGGAGTTGAGCTTCCCCCTAATTATGGTGAACAATATACCAGCATGTTTAAGAACATGTACATTGAATTAGCAGATGCATATGATTTAACCCTTATAGAAGGCTCAATAAAAGAAATGGTCGCATTAAATTTAATGCAAGCAGATGGGATTCATCCAAATGCCAGTGGACATTTAAGAATAGAAGAAGAAGTAAGGAGCAAGATATTGAGTCTATTAGATGAGAGCATTATTGACTAAAATCTCTGAAATTTTTAAATATTAATTTTTTTGAGGTTGATCGTATAGGATTGATATCGATGCCTCCTCGTCTTAAAAATTTTCCATAAACAGTCAAATTATCAACCGCAAAATCTTTCACCAAAGTTATAAAAATGGACTCAATACAAGCTTCATGGAAATCACCTTTATTTCTGTATGATTTCAAAAATTTAATTAATTTTTTTGAATCCAAGAGATGTGATGTTGAATGAATATAAATATTACCCCAATCAGGTTGAGAGGTCACAGGACAGATTGATCTAAAGCCCTCAAAGCAAACAATCTTATTTCTGGGAATCTTTTTTTTAAATCTTGAAATAAGACTTGAGCTAGGAGCATTATTAAATCTGTTTAATTTTTTAACAGATACATTTGAATTTAACAGTTTGCTTAAATCATTTTCAACCAGTTTATATGCCCTTGAAGGATCTTTAAATTTTTTATTATAAAAAGAGCCTAAATAGAGCTTCAAAGACTTAGATTCAACCGTTAAAATTGAATGCATTGAGATTTTAATTTCTATAGCCTCAATCACTGGATGATTCTTAGAATTTAAATAAGAAAATTCATAAGCATTCCAATAATCCAATCCAAAAAAACAATCTAAGTGCTGATTATTTCGAGGAATTGCATCCAAAAAATCTGCAGAATAAGAATCAAGCTTTGGATTGGATTGCCGCCCTAAATATTTAACCTTCACTGACGAGTTCCAACTCCTCTATGAAGAAGAAGTAAACATGCTGAAGTTAATATAATTATAAAAAAAATAATCATTCCTAATGCAAATGGAATAGATACATCACTCACTCCTAGCATCCCTTCCCTAAAAGTATTGACAACGTAAAGCATTGGGTTGCCCATGGAAATATTTCTCCAGATATCAGGAAGTATATTGATTGAATAGAAGACGCCGCCCAAATAAATTAAAGGTGTAAGAACAAAAGTAGGAATAATAGAAATATCATCAAAACTATCTGCAAAAATAGCATTGATAAAACCCATTAGTGAAAACAATATAGCCGTTA
This sequence comes from uncultured SAR86 cluster bacterium, assembly GCA_902593675.1. Lineage (GTDB taxonomy): Bacteria > Pseudomonadota > Gammaproteobacteria > Magnimaribacterales > D2472 > D2472. The sequence continues at coordinate 28,366 of CACJJI010000001.1, read as the reverse complement.
AAAATAGAACTGAAATTGTTAACAAGGGATTGACGATTGTAAATGATGGATAAAAGAAAAGACTGACACAAAAAACTATACAGCCAATTAGCACGCCGCGAGATACTCCACCCATAACAAAGCCAACCAATATCGCCCAATTTGGCATTGGAGATACAAGCAATTCTTCTATTGATTTTTGAAATTTTACAGAATAAAAGGAAGAAACAACGTTTGCGTATGAGTTTGTGATTACGGACATCATAATTAGACCAGGTATCATAAACTGAATGTAATCAAGGCCATCCATGGTCCCAATTCTTGGGCCAATCAAGGATCCAAAAATTACAAAATACAAGGACATAGTTACTGCAGGCGGAACCAATGTTTGCACCCAAATTCTTAGATACCGCTTAATCTCTTTTCTAATAAGAGTAATTAAAGAAACTAAAATTTCATTTCCTCTTTTCATAATTAACTTTTATTAACCATTTCGATAAACATCTCTTCCAATCTATTTGATTTATTTCTCATAGATAGGACATTTATATCAAGAGCGGATAATTGCTCAAAAAGATGATTAATTGATTGATCTTTTTTTATTGATACGTTTAAAGTTGAAGAATCTTCAAGGGTGATGGGAAATTTAGGAATAGAAGGCGGTTGGTCGAGTATCTTATCTATGTCTAAAACAAATCCTTGAACATCTAGCCGACTCAAAAGATCTTTCATTGAAGTATTTTCAACCAACTCTCCATAATCGATAATGGCTATGTTTTTACATAATTGCTCAGCTTCTTCTAGATAGTGAGTCGTTAAAATGATGGTAGTACCTTTAGCATTAATCTCTTTTAAAAACTCCCACATCTCTCGTCTGAGCTCTATATCAACTCCTGCGGTGGGCTCATCGAGTATTAGGAGTTTTGGTTCATGAATTAAGGCCTTTGCTATCATTAGTCGTCTTTTAAATCCACCAGATAATGTCCGAGCCTGTTCGTTGCGCTTTTCCCAGAGACCAAGACGTTTAAGAGTTGTCTCAGTCTTCAGCATAGAATCTTTAAGTGAAATACCATAAAAGCCTGCTTGAGTTGTGACAATATCAATAACTTTCTCAAAATTATTAAAGTTTATTTCTTGTGAAACCACTCCCAGCAAACGCTTTGCTTCAGGAAAATTTTCATCTGTATCAATTCCAAAGATTTTTACTTTACCAGCCGTCTTAGTAACCAATGAAGCAATGATCCCTATTGTTGATGATTTGCCAGCTCCATTTGGTCCAAGCAATGCAAAGAAATCTCCTTCTTTTACTGATAGATTAATCCCTTTTAAGGCAACTACATCAGAATCATATGTTTTTTTGAGATCAGTGATCTCAAGAGCAAATTGATTCATGCAACCTCTTCTTCAAACCCATCAACAAAAACTGCTAACAATAAACCTATAAGAAGACCCACCCAGGCACTATAAAAAGTTATGAAGAATGCTATGAGAAGAGCTGTTGCCATTTCAGAATTCTTTTTTGGAATTGCCATGGCAACATAAGCGCATGCAAAACCAGTTAAGATTAATGTGAGGGTTAAAGCCATTACCATTAATGGCTGCATGAGGGTAACGAAGGGCAGAGTAAAGTACAAAAATGGAATACCCATTAAATAATAAGAACCAATTCCATCAAAAATTGAAGGCATCTGTTTATGCCCCTTCTTCCATTGCTCAGCTACAACAACATGAACGCCTGTCCATAAAGCTCCTTGTGTTGGAAAAAAAGGATTTACCAATGAAGCCAATAAATTTCTTATCCCAACTGAAAGATGTGAGCGATTAAGATCAATGGGTAGCTTCTCATCATCTCTATGCTTTTGTGCATCTTTAAGAACCTCTGTTGCGGTAACCAAATCCCCAAAAAGAAGCATGTAACCAATTATCACAAGCGGTAATGCATCGATGTACATCTCTAATGAAGGTAACCCAATATAAAGTGGAGAGGTTTTCTCAATCAAGCTTATAATTGCTGGTATTTTGAAACCCCACTCAATATTAAAGGTTAACTCACCTAAAAAGAAAGCTACTAAACCAGCAACCAGAAATCCTGGCAATAATCCCAGCGAACCAATAACTTCAAAAAATTTATTCTTTGCAGCAATTCTTTTAAATGGATTAGAAAAAGTAGTTATAACGCATAGAACAATTGCTACTGTCATAGAAACAGGTTGCATAAGATAGGCATCAAAATCTTCAAAAAATACTTGATAAAATGCAGCTAAGGCTGCCCCTAGAATAATTCCAGCTTTTAATCCATTGGGTATTCTTTCAACCAATAATTTACCCCAACCCGTTAATCCAAGAATTAAAATTAAAGCAGTAAATTCAAAACACATTGCTGCCATAAACTGAAAGGCCTCTGGGTTATATCTACATACGCCATCAACACAAATATCTGAACCTTCAGTAGGAACTCCATAATAACCAGCAGCAGCTAAAGCACCCATAACAATAGGAACAGCTGGAGTAACCCAACCAGGTGCCATGGGCTCTCCAAAAATTATAGGGCCAGCTGAAATAAAAGTTCCTGCAACCATACTTAAAGCTACAGCCTCCTCAAAAGTTAAGCCTAGTTTCATGGCTAATGGAGCAGCTGCAAAAGCGGTAGCACCAGAAATTACAAGACCTTGAAGAAATTCAGGAGCTCTAAATTTAATATGAATAAATGGGATTCTTAGAGTAAATGGGCCCCATTTAATTCCGCTGTTTTGTGAAGCACTAATTGTATTCATTTTGATAATTCTGACATCCCCTCCTCTAAACCTTTTAAAGTTAATGGAAACATTCTGTTATCCACCAGTTCTCTAATAATACATAATGAAGAGGTATAGTCCCAGTGATCATCAGGTACAGGATTTAACCAAGCCACCCTATCAAAATGATCACAAAGACGTCTAATGGTTGCGCCTCCAGGCTCTTCATTCCAGTGCTCAATACTTCCTCCAGCATTAGTAATTTCATATGGAGCCATGGTGGCATCACCTACAAAAATAACTTTATAATCGGCACTGTATTTATTAATGATATCTTGCACTAAAAATCTTTCTTGGGTTCTTCTTCTATTGTCTTCCCACACAGACTCATAAACACAATTATGAAAGTAGAAATATTTTAAATGTTTAAATTCTGTTTTAAGGGCCGAAAAGAGCTCTTCGCACAGTTTAATATATGGGTCCATTGAACCCCCAACATCAAAAAAGATTAAAACCTTAACGTGGTTTGTTCTCTCAGGAATCATATTAATATCTAAAATTCCTGCGTTTCTAGCAGTAGATTTAATAGTTCCATCCATGTCCAACTCATAATCTGTGCTTTGGCGTGCAAACTTTCTTAATCTCCTTAAAGCAACTTTAATATTTCTAGTTCCTATCTCAACAGAATCATCTAGATTTTGAAATTGCCTTTGCTCCCAAACCTTTACAGCCTTTTTATTTCCACCCTCTCCACCAACTCTCACTCCTTCAGGGTTGTTTCCATTATTCCCAAAGGGTGAAGTGCCATTAGTACCAATCCACTTGTTTCCACCCTCATGTCTTTCTTTTTGCTCCTCAAGTCTTTTTTTAAATTCTTCAAGCAGCTTTTCTAAGCCGCCAAGGGACTGAATTTTTTTTAACTCTTCAGGGTCTAATTCTTTTTCGAATGCTTTTCGCAACCAGTCCTCTGGAATGAGCGCTTCAAAAATATCCTCTAAGGTTTCGATGCCTTTAAAATAAATTTGAAAGGCTCTATCAAACTTATCGTAATTTTTTTCATCTTTTACAAGAATTGTTCTTGAGAGGAAGTAAAAATCCTCCATATCAGCAAATGCAAGGTTTTTTTCAAGCGCGCCTAATAAATCAAGTAATTCTCTTAAGGTACAAGGAACTCCCGCTGATCGAACTGTATGAAAAAGATTAATTAACATTTATTTTGCTTGCTCTCTCCTTGACATGAATGCGAGTCTTTCAAGAAGCTGCACATCTTGTTCGTTTTTTAGAAGCGCGCCGTAAAGTGGTGGAATTGCTTTTGATGTATCAGCATTTTTTAAGATTTCATCTGGGAGTTCGTCTGACATAAGCAATTTCAACCAATCAATTAATTCAGAGGTTGAAGGTTTTTTCTTCAATCCAGGAATTTTCCTGACATCAAAAAATAGATCTAAAGCATCTTTAACTAGCGCCTTCTTTATTTTAGGGTAATGAACTTTAACAATACCTTCCATGGTTGGACGATCTGGGAATTGAATATAATGAAAAAAACATCGTCTTAAAAAAGCATCTGGAAGCTCTTTTTCATTGTTAGAAGTGATGATGATTAATGGTCTTTTTTTTGCTTTGATTGTCTCTCCAGTTTCATAGCAGTAAAATTCCATACGATCGAGTTCTTGCAATAAGTCGTTTGGAAATTCAATGTCTGCCTTATCTATCTCATCAATAAGCAGAACTACTTGCTTATCTGACTCAAAAGCTTCCCACAACTTTCCTTTTTTGATGTAATTTTTAATATCCTTGACCCTCTCATCTCCTAATTGAGAATCCCTGAGTCTAGTAACTGCATCATACTCATAAAGTCCTTGCGATGCTTTTGTGGTGGATTTTACATGCCATTCAATTAATTCCATTCCAAGTGATTCAGCCACTTCAATAGCCAACAATGTCTTACCAGTTCCTGGCTCTCCTTTGATAATTAGAGGTCTTTCTAATGCTATAGTTGCGTTAACAGCCATACTGAGATCTTCAGTTGACACATAATTTTTAGTACCAGTAAATTTCATTTGGTTTCCTTTTTTTGATTATGAAGAAATTTTTTCTTCTGATTTTAAGATTTTTGCGAGCTGCCTGCTAGTGGCAACTAAGTTTCCGTTCATATCCCATATGTAGCAATCTTGCTCAAAATACCCATTGCTTATGTCTTTTGCAAGACCGTCAATGAATAATAGGTTTGTTTGAGGAAGTTGCCGAATGTTACAAGTAAGTGCAAGTGTAGGAATCCATCCTAAAGGGCCATATTTATTTTGAACAACAGGCGGCAAAATGTCTGCTAGATAGGAAAGAACTGACGTATCAGCGACTCCTCCTTCTAATTCTAAGTATGCAGAACATCGAGCTTGGGCGGCTTCAGTGGAAATTTCTCTATCCCACCATGCATGATCTGGATGAACTGACATATTTAATTGCTGAATGAATGATGGAGTTGATCCTGATTTAAAACTATCATAGTTCATTACTTTAAAATCACTTTGTTTTACAGAATGAATGATTTCCGGCAATGGGGTTTCAAGCCCAGAATGGCCTTTCATGTATTGAAAATCAGAACATAAAGAGGAATACAAACATGTTATTTTTTTATTCTGAATTAATTTAACCTGACCCATTGATGATCCTCTTGAGGTTCTGAATACTTCAACATGCAACTCAGCAGGCTCTGGTTCAGTTCTATCTAGATAATATACATTTGAATTAATTGCACTTGGATGAGGGAGCACTTGCGCCATCGCTTTGTTCATTAGCGCTAAGAGATATCCTCCATGAGGAGTATTGCCAACAAAATATCTTGAATCAGGCGTGAAAGAAAAAACGGTATCTGAAACTTTCGTTAGATCTAAAGCTGCTTGAAATTGTTCAAATTGGTTCATATTGATAGATAATTACATCATCATTGTAATAGATAGAAATGAAAAATGGCTGGATTTATAGACATTGCTTGTAATTTTACTCATGAGTCTTTTAAGCATAACTTAGAGGAAGTAATAAATGATGCAGAGCTTGCGGGCGTGGAAAAGTTTGTATTGCTTTGTGCAAGTTTGACTGACCTTGATCCTATAAAGCAAATTCAAAATAATGCTCCGAATAAATTCTTCATATCTGCAGGCATTCACCCTCATCATGCAACAGAAACAGTTGAAATTAATTACGACCAACTACTAAGTCAACTTCAATCAATTACTCCTCATGCCATTGGCGAGACTGGATTAGACTACTTTAGAAATATTTCTCCACCTGATATTCAGAAAGAATCTTTTAGAATGCACATTGAAATTGCAAAAGAACTCAATCTCCCTCTCTACCTTCATCAAAGAGACGCACATAAGGATTTTATACGCATCATAAGAGAGAACAGAAAGAACTTTCCAAAATTTGTAGTTCACTGCTTTACTGGAACTCAAAAAGAATTAGATGAATACCTCGACCTAGGAGCATACATTGGACTTACAGGATGGATCTGTGATGCAAAAAGAAATATTGATTTGCGTCAGTCGATTAAAAATATCCCTCTTAAAAAAATGATGATAGAGACTGACTCTCCCTACCTAATTCCAAAAAACTTACTAAAAAAGCCTAAAAAAAACATCAATGAACCAAAATATTTGCCCCATATAGCAAATGAAATATGCGAGCTTACAGGTTATGAATTGGAAGAACTTAAATTAGCAACAAGCAATAATGCGATTAATTTCTTTAGCTAAAACAAGATCTATCTAAATCAAACTTAGCACAGATCTCATCATTGTTTTCTCCTGCTTTAACCGAGGAATGCTTAATACTAGGGGCTGTATCAGAAAACCTTGGTGCGGGCGCAGGCTGTATAACTCCATCAACTTCAACAAATGAATTCCTTGCTTTCATATGATGATGCTCTGGAGCCTCAGATAAACTTAAAACTGGGGCAACGCATGCATCAGAGCCATCAAAAATATCTGCCCATTCGTCACGAGTCTTTTCTTTTATTTTTTTTCTAATAATAGATTTTAGTTCTGGCCACAATTTTTTATTATGCTGATCTTGAAATTTGATGTCTGAGATTTCTAATTTATCTAATAGCACTGAATAGAATTGAGGTTCTATTGAGCCAACCGCAAGAAACTTTTGATCAGCACATTCATAAGTATCATAAAAATGTGCAGCTCCATCTAACAGATTGGACTCCCTCTCCTCTATCCAAAAACCAGAGGCTTTAAAAGCATAAAACATTGACATAAGAACAGAGGCCCCATCAACCATTGCAGAATCAACAACCTGGCCTTTTCCACCTTGTTTGATATTTAGTAATGCAGAAACAATTCCAAGAGCAAGAAACATGCCGCCGCCACCAAAATCCCCCACAAGGTTTAATGGAGGTGGAGGCGTTTGACCCTTTCTTCCCATTGCTTCAAGTGCACCAGTTAATGCAATGTAATTTATGTCATGGCCAGCGGTTTTAGCTAACGGTCCATCTTGTCCCCATCCAGTCATCCTGCCATAAACTAAATTTGGATGAATCTTTAAGCATTCATCAGGACCTAGTCCCAAACGCTCCATTACACCAGGTCTAAACCCTTCAATTAATCCATCAACGTTTTTAAGAAGCTTTTTAATTTCATTAATAGTTTGTGGATTTTTCAAATCTGCAGAAAGTGATAATTTAGATCTATGTTGAAAATCTATCGTGTTTCCACGACCATGTTGAGAAGATCTATCTATTCTTATAATTTCAGCCCCTAAATCAGCCAAGATCATTCCGCAAAATGGTCCAGGACCAATTCCAGCAAATTCTAAAAGTTTTATCCCACTTAAAGGTCCCGCCATCTATGACTCCTGACTTGAAAAAGCATTAAAGAGATTTAAAAGAAATGGTAACAAAGTTAAAGATGCAAAAAAAGAAATCATAAGTGCAAAGGCTGTAAACAACCCAAATAAGACTGTGGGTGTAAAACTTGAGAGAGCAAAGATAGAAAACCCTGCAGCTATTGTTGTTGCTGTATAAAAAACCGCTCTGCCCACTGAATCATGAGAGTTTAAGATTCTTTGATCATTGGTAAGATCTTTATTTTTAACCTCTGTTTTATATCTATAAAGATAATGGATAGTGTTATCTACAGCCATTCCAACGCTAATAGCAGCAACGGTAATTGTCATAATATCTAGGGGAATGCTTAACACACCCAACAAACCCAAAACAGAACCTGCAGTTATTAAATTTGGTGCTAATGCAATTAAAGTAATTTTTACTGATCTGAACAGCAGCAAGATCATCAACCCGATAACAGCAAAAACCAAACCAAGAGATTTAATTTGTGATGAAAATAATGATTGAAGCATATTGTTATACAAAACAGCTAAACCTGTTACTTGAAATTGCTCTTCATCTAAATCAAATTTATTGACTAGATCAAAGTTAATTTTTTCAAGTAATTCTTTTCTATTTAATGTTTGAGCAGATTCAAGGACTCTTGCAGAGATCCTTACTGTTGAATCATCTTGATTAATATATGAATAAAGCAAAGTTTCTTTAATATCCTCAGGCAAGACAGAACGAAGCAATGCTAACTCTAAATCATTTAAATCATTATCATCATTAATCATTCTAGCTAATTTTATTCCGCTCGCTACACTTAAAACTTTTCCCATTTCTGGAATCTCATCTAAATAGTCATGAATCTCTTCAAGCTTAGCTAGGGATGTTGCGTTCCACCAGTAGCCAGATGCCTCGCTTGAATCGTCAAAAAATAAGTCATCTTCAAATAAGTCATCGCCATCAAAATCTAACTCATCAAATATTTCATCAGATGGCTGATCAATCAAGATGTCTAATGTTGCAGTTCCTCCTAATTCCTCATCAAGCAATAACATTCCCTGATATATCTCCGTTTCAGGAGAAAAATAATCTATAAATCTGTTCTCAACTTCAAGTTTTGAAATCCCATAAATCAAAGAGATTGCCAAAAAAAGAAAAAAAATAGCAATCTGTTTTCCCTGCTTTAAGGCTATTAATGCTAACCTCGAAGGTATTTTATTGATGAACTCTATTGAATGGGTGCTAGGAGATTTAATTGTTAACTTCATTGCACTTGGTAAAAAGGTAAAAGTAAAAATAAATGCAAAAATCATTCCTACTGACATCATCTTCCCAAATTCTATAACAGGCTTAATATCTCCCATTATTAATGAAAGAAAAGCTATGGCGGTAGTTAATGCAGCGAATAGACAAGGTCTAACCATCTGATTTAAGCTTATATAAATAGCGTCATTAACCGATTTAGAATGACGAGAAACTTCGGTAAATCTAACTAAAACATGCACAGTTAATGAAATAGTTAAAATAAGTAAAAGAGCTATAAAATTAGAAGAAATAACGCTTATTTTCCAATCCATTAATCCAAGAACACTGGCTGTAAAAGCTGTTGTAATAAAAGCATTGCCCAATGGCAGAAGAACAAACCAAATATTTTGAAAAAACAGATAAAGCATTAAACAAAAAACTATGGCAACGCCAATGCCAAATATCAATAAATCTGATTTAATAAAACTCATCATATCAGTAGCAATCATTGATGCGCCGCCTAAAAATAAAGTTCCTTCATTGCTCTGTTGCTTAAGGAGAAGTCTGATTTGAGCTATCAAATGCGCTCGTTGTTTTGCCTCATCATCATTTAATTGTGAGATTTGTTTGTTAATATTATTAAGCTCATTTTTTTGAATTAAAGAAAGATTTTCTAAACCAAGCAATTCATACCTCTTATTAATCAATTTTCTATATAGAGGATTCTCCTCAAGAGTTACCTGCATTGCTGTTGTGTCTCCCGATGGGCTAATAATAAGCTCTGAGTAGACTGGATTATTTATGATTTCTTCTTTCGCAGCAGCAAAATCAATATCTTCAGTTTCAAGAGTTTTAAGATTATCCATTAAATCATCGAGAGGAACTTTTGGTTGAAAAAATATTGGGGCATCGAGGATTGTCAGAACAGATTGAACGCCTGGCAATTTTTCCAATTGAATGTCTAGAGTTTTAATTGTTGCTAAAGATTGGGGTGAAAACAAATCAAAATTTGGAGTAAAGGTAATAATTAAAAAATCAGAATTGCCAAATATTTCACCAGTCTCTCTATAAACTTTAAATGCTTCATCCCCTTCTATCACTAATGCATCAGAGGAGGAATCAAGTTTAAAATTCTTTAGACCAATACTTGCTGAAAGAAAAACAGCAACTATAAAAGCCATTACAAGAACTGGTTTTTTTAGAATTAATTGAAAAAGTTGATGCATGGATACAATTATTTTTTAGAACACTCGGGTGATGAAAGTATAACTGGATTATTATTATATTCTTCAATAGTAAAGGCTTGGATAGATAATGCGTGAATTTTCTTCATGGTCTCAACTAAAATTTGATATATAAGTTGATGTCTTTTGACCTTAGTCATTTCAATAAAATTGTCTGATACGATTACTAGTTTAAAATGAGTTTCAGAGTTTGCAGGTACATTATGCATTGAGCTCTCATTCTCAAGATACATTTTCTCAACAACTAATTGATCATTGAGACTGTCAATGATGCTGTCATAAGAGCTCATTTTGACTCCATTGCTAAAAGATATTCTTTGTTAGCTTTTCCAAGCGCAAATTCTCCAATCGATCCGTCTTGCTTAATAACTCTGTGACATGGAATAAGAAGGGGTATGGGATTTAGTTTACAAGCTGTACCAACTGCTCTTGCAGCTCCTGGTATACCAATCTTAGATGCCAATGATGAATATGATTCTGTATGACCTTTTGGTATTTTTATTAATGCTTTCCACACACTCAACTGAAATGGTGTTCCCTCTATGTAATATTTAGGTAATTTATTTAACTTGCCGTTGGCAAAAAATTTATCAATTATCTTCTGAAGAATAATGTCGGGAGGATAAGATGAGTGTTGTTTGTTTATATAAACCAATCGTGCCAACATAGAATTTATATAACATGCATTAAATTTTCCTATTGGCGTGGTTAAAGACTTGATTTCCATAATAAGATTTTAACATTGCCAATTGTCTCAAATTAATAAAATATAAAAATTTTAATGTGTTAAAAATGGCTGAATGGTGCGGCATCCGAGATTCGAACTCGGACCATCTGCTTGGAAGGCAGATATACTAGCCATTATACTAATGCCGCTTCATGAAGAAACCGTATATTACACCATCTTTATACTAATCTTAAGGGAATTAAATGCTCTTTTAGATTTTCATGAACATTTTTATTGAATTAGTTTAAGATTAACCATGTTATTTGATTTCTCTCATCTAAAAAAAACTAACGTCAGCTATCTTTCTCATGGTTTAAGAGTTATCAAAGTATCAATTGTTCTTATTGCACTTGGAATTATAGGAATCATTCACGGCCTTTTTCCTTTTACTTTTGTAAAGACCGTCAGCAATGGGATTAAAAAAATTGCTGATGAAATATCGCGCTTTTAAATTACAAAACCTTATATTGACGAAAAGTTTTAGATGACTGACAAGTGGATTGTTCAAGTAAAAGTTCTTGAATCTCCTTGCTGATCTCTAAAGCTTGCCAAGATTCAACAAAATCTTTCCTAGATTCAAGAGATGAAAATATATTCGTCCATTGAAAATGGATATTAGATCCTTCTTCTTCAGAATAAACTATCTCTAAGGGTGAATTATTTTTAACTAATGCATCGATAAACTGCTCAATAACCAGTTTCATTGTTGCGTAACTGAATTCATCCTTATATTCACAATCTAGTACCTCTGAAATCACAGGAAAATTATTAAAAACTTTTTTTGTAAGCCTAAAAGAATTCTTTGCGATTTTTGAATTATCGCAAGTCGCAATATCATCAAAACTTAGAGATGTGAGGGTAAGTAAAAATCTATCTAAATCAGTAACTTCATTATATTTTAATAACAGGTCAAAAAATTGTGTTTCTACATTATCCTCAGTGACAGGGAATAAAAAATATAATTCCTCGGCATCTCCACCCTCCATTTTTGAAAAGCTATCAACAAATTTTGGTATGAACCTTTCAACAGAATTTAGGGTTTTATCTGCAGCCATCTTGCAATTAAATAATGATTCTTTGAATGAATATTCAGGTTTAATAAAATTACTTAATGCTATATTTGAGTTTTTAGAGTCTCCCTCGCAACCCACAAGAAGAATAACGACAATTACTTTAATAAAGGGTTTCAATTTAGATCTAAAAAATTAAATTAATGAGATAATAATATTATGAAAAGCTATATATGCATACCATTCATCTCCTTATGTCTCTTATCTATAACTCCAGAAAAAGTGTACGCATATAAATACGGACTTGGCTCTTGCCTAGATCAAGATCGTGAACAAAGTATTTGGTCTGCCATTGAAAAAGAGAATGTAGATGGTTTTATATTTCTTGGAGATAACGTTTATGGAGATATTCCAAGTGGCAAGCTATCAAAGATGAAAAAAGCATATCAAACTCAAAAAGATCGGCTGCCAAGATGGCTAATGGATGACAAAGATATATTAGCAATATGGGATGATCATGATTTTGGTATAAATGACGGGGGTGGAGATTACCCTTTAAAAAAAGAATCTGAAAAAATGTTTCTTGATTTTTGGAAAATTCATAACTCAGATCCCAGAAGAAAAAGAGATGGCATTTATTTTAAACAAACTAAAAAAATTGAGGGAATCGAAGTTGATATAATTGGTTTAGATACTAGGTACTTCAGATCTAAACTAAAGAGCAAAAATAATACCTATCAACCAAATAATGATTCTTCAGCAACTATTCTTGGGCAAGATCAATGGGCTTGGCTTAAATCTTCAATCTTCAATTCAAGTGCAGACATTATTGTCATACTCTCCTCTATTCAAATTTTAGCAACCAATCACCCCTATGAAAAATGGGATAATTTTCCTCAAGAGCGAAAAAAATTACTTAACTTGATGGCTATTGGTGCAAAAGATAAAACAATTATTGCCGTCACCGGTGACAGACATAAATCAGGCATTTATCAAAATCAAGATTTTGTTGAAATTACAGCTTCATCTCTTAATAGATCAGCATCTAGAAGCAACGAAACTGATCCATTGCTGGTTGGTAACACATATCGAGAAAAAAATTATGGAGTTCTAAATATTGAACCTAGTAAAAATAAAATTACTTTGTCAATTCATAATAAAAGTGGTCGAAAGCTTAATTCAAAAATAATTAACATCCATTGATAAAGATAGTATTGTTAAATATTGACAAACGTATAGAAATCAAATTATGAAAAAAATTTCTTTATTCCTAGCTCTTTTACTTCCGGGTATTATTTTTGCAGATATTCTTTTGCATGTTGGCAACTTGATAGATACAAATAACGGAGAGATCAGCAAAGCTGTAACCATTAGAATTAAAGGCAATAAAATATCAGAGGTTACAAAGGGTTATGCAATTCCAAAAAAAGACGATGAAATTATTAATTTAAAACAATCATATGTTTTACCGGGATTTATGGACATGCATGTTCATCTAGCTCAAGAATATGTTCCAAAAGCAGAAAGAGAGTCAAAAATTGAACCTGAATATAGAGCACTATTTGCTGCTAATGCTGCATCAAAAACATTGATGGCTGGATTTACATCGGTTAGAAACCTTGGTGATGGAGGCATGGAGACCATCTCACTAAGAGAAGCAATCAAGCAAGGTTTGGCAATAGGTCCACGAATATTTACATCAGGAAAAACAATAGCTACAACTGGTGGACATGGTGACCCAACCAACGGAATGCCAAAAGACAACTATGCACCCCCCACCCCTGAAGAAGGAGTTATTGATAGTCCAGCAGAAGCCATAAAAGCGGTAAGGCAAAGATACAAAGATGGAACAGATGGCATAAAAATTACTGCTACTGGAGGTGTTTTAAGTGTTGCTAAATCGGGAGAAAATCCTCAATTCACTGACGCGGAGTTGCTTGCTATTGTGAGCACTGCGAATGATTACGGGTTATGGACTGCAGCTCATGCTCATGGAAAAGAAGGTATGAAAAGAGCAGTTATAGCAGGCATCAATTCAATAGAGCACGGCACATACATGGATCAAGAGGTGATGGAGTTGATGAAAGCCAGAGGCACATACTATGTTCCAACTATTATGGCTGGTGATTGGGTAGCTGAAAAAGCTAAGATTCCTAATTTTTTCCCAGCACTTGTTAAACCTAAAGCAGAAAAAATTGGCCCTCAAATCCAATCGACTTTTGCTGCAGCATATAAAGCTGGAGTAAAAATAGCTTTCGGTACTGATTCAGGTGTTTCCGCACATGGAGATAATTGGCAAGAATTTATTCTCATGACAAATGCTGGAATGACAAATAAAGATGCTTTAAAAAGTGCAACGATCGAAACAGCTAAACTCCTAAGAATGGAAGATAAATTAGGCCAGATAAAGCCTGGGATGCTTGCTGACATAATCGCTGTTCAAGAAAATCCTATTGATGATATATCAACTGTTAAGAATGTAAGTTTTGTGATGAAGGATGGAGTCATCTATAAGCAAAATTCTTAAAAATGATTAAGAAACCTAAGATTATTATCTTGGGAGCTGGAATGAGCGGTATTGCCTGTGCACTGAAGCTTAATAATAACTTTCATGTTCATATATATGAAAAGTCTCGGGGTGTTGGCGGGAGACTTTGCGCTAAGACTTTGCCTGGGGGGTTATTTCATTTTGGTGCTCAATTCTGTACAGCACAATCATCCAGTTTTCAAAATTTTTTAAAGCAAAATAATGCTACAAATTTTATTGGAACTTCTTTAGACTTTAAAACAAATGCTTGCATAGAAACTAAAAATTATTTTGTTGGAAAGAATGGCATGCATACTTTACTTAAAGATTATGAAAGCTCTTTGAATATACACTTTGGTCATCAAGCAATAAAAATAAATGAAGAAGAAAAAATAGTATGTTTTAATTCCGGTAAAAAAGAGTCCTATGACATCATAATCTCCAGTCTACCCCTCCCACAGGCACAAAAAATTTTTAAAACAAAAATCAATCATGACTCGATATTTAGCCCATGCATTGCGATGGGAATGACTTTAAAAGGAACACCGATTTACGAACATAATGCATATAAAAATATTAATAAAGACGTTGCCTTCCTTGGGTCAAGCCGTTTTTATAATGATCAAAAAAAAGAAACTTGGGTTTTGCAATTTACACCAAAAGCTAGTTTGCAAATGATAAATCAATTAGATGAGTCACTTCAAAGCAATGCTGATATTAATTTAAGAAACGTAATCCATGGAAATTACGAAATTGTGCACGCAGGAACCTTTAGATGGAAGTATGCTCTTTGCAGTAGATCTAATCATAAGGATAAATTTATATCTATCTCTAATAATGCATTTGCGATAGGAGATTGGAATATTTCTCCACGAGTGGAATCAGCATATATTTCTGGAAATGCATTAGCAGAATATTTAACTGAGATAAGGGCATGAAACAAATTGGATTAATTTTTCCAGATGAATTATCAACAAATAATAAAGTTCTCTCTGCTATCAATAAATCAGATGCATTATTGATGTATGAGCCTTGTGATACATTTTATCAACTTAAACATCACAAACATAAACTTGCCCTGCAGATATCAGCCTTAAGACATTGGAAAAAAACTTTAGAAAAAGATTTTGAAAATATTATCCATATAAAAATTACTAAAGATAGAGATGTAGATCTAATGCATGAACTAGAAACAATTCTTAAAAAAATTGATTTTAAAATACTGCATGTGACTCAGCCCAGCGATCACGGAATATTAACTCAACTTATGTTCTTTGGATCTAAGCACAATGTTGAATTAAAAATTCATCAAGATACAAAATTTATTGACTCAGTTGAAGGTTTTTCTGAATGGTCTAAAGATAAAAAATCTCTTGTACAAGAATACTATTATCGATGGTTGAGAAAAAAATATAGCCTTCTTATGGAGGACAATAAACCGCTAGGTGGAAAATGGAACTTCGATAAAGAAAATCAAAAAAGTATCTCAAAATTAGTAGAACTGCCAAAGCCAAGAAAAAAACTCAAATCAGATGAGTTAACAATATCGACAATGGTTGATGTAGAAAATTGCTTTCCAAATTCAATTGGAAATTTAGAAAACTTTAATTGGGCCGTAACCCATTCTGAGGCAAGAAAGCAATTAAATAATTTTTTAAAAAATTATTTTAAGTCCTTTGGGGACTTTCAGGATGCAATAGATAAAGAAAATCCAACCTTATTCCACTCCCTTCTGTCTCCATACATAAATTCTGGTTTACTGGATCCAATGGAGTGCATTGTTGATGCTATAAGCCATTTTAATAATGGCGAGGATGAGATTCCAATCAATGCTTTAGAGGGTTTTGTTAGACAAATTTTAGGATGGAGAGAATTTATTAGAGGGGTTTATTGGGAGAATATGCCCCAGTATAAAGAAATGAATTTTTGGTCACATAACAATAGCCTAAATGAAAATTGGTATTCTGGAAATACCGGGATCCCTCTTCTCGATGACGCAATTAGAGAGTCCGTGAGCACCGGATACACTCATCATATTAATAGACTGATGATCATTTCTAATTTGATGAATCTATCTAATATTAGGCCGAATGAGATTTATACATGGTTTATGGAAATGTATGTTGACTCTGCAGACTGGGTGATGGTTCCAAATGTATATGGAATGGGAACTTATGCTGACGGAGGAATATTCTCTACAAAACCTTACATCTGCGGATCGAGTTACATGCTTAGAATGTCAAATTATAAAAAAGGAACATGGTGCGATGCAGTCGATGGTCTCTATTGGAAGTTTATAGAACAACATAGAGACTTTTTTGCTAATAATCCTAGGCTAGGATTAATGCTAAGGTCACTTGATAAGATGAATGAAGATAGAAAAATCAAAATATATAAAGCAGCCGATGAGTTTATTGAAAAAAATACCGCCTAAAGATCTTCTAACAAAAACTCAGATGCAGCTAGACTCATGCCAGCGTTATCGTGAGCAATACCGGGAACGACCTGATATCTCCATCGAAATGGAAGATTCTTTTCTACCCCAAGTTTTATCAAAGCGTTAAAGAAATTTGTTCCTCTTTCAAATCGATGTTTGCCCTGTTTTTTTGCTTTTCGCATAGTGGGCAAGGAATGATGTTTAGGATCATTATCAGCATCTCCTAGAAATACTCCACCTTTCAACCTGAGAAACCACTCAAGCCTTTCATTGGAAACATTCATATTCTTAATACCAAAGGGATAAGAAGTTTGATCATCTGCAAAGGTATAAAAGCCAGCATTTGCCATTGCAGCTTTTTCAATTCTTGACTCATCACTTAATAAAAGATATCTATGCACAAATTGAGACCCTCCAGAATGACCATAAAGCCTAAAAGTTGAAGTTGAGAGTTTTAATTTAGCCTTAAAATAATCAAACATAAGTCCTAGGGAGTCTGTTAAATAAAGCGATTGATCCTTTAATAGCTTCCCTCTCTCTGTACCCATCATCAAATATACATATTCAGGATAGGATTCTTTTGAAAATTCTGGTGCTATAAGCACAACATTTCTATTTTTAGCTACTGGAAGCCAATCATTCAGATATTTCTCAGCGGATCTTGAAGCTCCATGCATGATAAAAATAATTTTTGTATTAGCATCTATTGAGTCTGGTGTTGAATAGTAAATCTGCGAATCTGGCTTATCCCAATATGAAAAAGTTGTTTCTTGTATTTCTCTGGCAAGAAGATTTAAGCTTATAAAAAAGAAAGAAATGAGAATAAGTAGCTTCATTAATGTTGATGAGTTTTTGATAATTCTGGAGCCTTGCATTTACCACGCTCCCAATCTCCTGGCTTGCAATCATAAATAATCCTGCCATGGTCTTTAATTAAATAATCTAATACCTGATGAGCATGCGCGCCAAAACCTAGAGATGCATCTTCTTGGAGATCTTCAATGGGGATAGTGTAGCTTGTCCAATCCTTTGGAGCCCTCCATCCAGGCGGTGGAACTAATTGAGCTCTTATCCCTGAAATGGGATGAAGCGCTCTCCACTCTCTGATCTTATTAGCCATTATTTCAACTAATTTTGGATATTCTTCTGCAAGATTTTTATATTCATATGGATCAGCGCTGATATCAAATAACTTATTTTCTACGTTAATCTCTAATAATGTGCTGGTTATAACTTGAACCAGTTTCCACTTATCATTAAAAACTGTTGTGTGAAATTCACCGTAATTGGGAGTCTCAGAGGCAAAATAAACTTCTTTATCGAGCTTAACTTTTTTTCCATCCTTTATAGCTGGCCACATATCTCTTCCCCAAATTTCTTTTGTATTTAACATAGGGACTCCTGAAGCACTTGCAAGAGTCGGAAAAACATCCATTACAGTCATTATTGATTCAAAGTTTTTTCCTGCTTCCAGCTTGCCTTTCCATTTCATAGCAGCTATCACTCTGATTCCTCCCTCATATGTATCACCCTTACCTCCCCGCAATGGGAAGTTATCAGCACCGCCTCCAGCATATGCAGCCCCACCATTATCACTGCTAAATAATATTATTGTCTCTTCTTCAATACCTTCACTAGCAAGAGTATCCAAAACTTTACCTATCGCTTGATCTAATCCGTCTACAACAGCAGCATAAATAGGTCTTGCGCTAGGAAGAAAGCCACTCAATGTTCTGGTGCGATCAATTGCAACGCTTCTTGTAAGCTCCCTAGTATCCTCTAAATTTTTATATTTTTGAACTAGGTCCACTGGAGCTTCTAAGGGAGTATGAGGAGCAATAAATGGCATGTACAGAAAAAAAGGTTTCTCTTTGTCCCTTGCTTTAATCCATCTAGAGGCTTCATCTGCCAAAAGAAACGTTTCATAACCTTCATCTGAAATAGTTTCACCATTTCGCTGAAAATCAATGCCGCCTTGATTTGCAAATGGAGGAAAGTATCCTACTTCTGTATGCATGTGACCATAAAAATTATCAAAACCTCTAGCATTGGGGTGGAATATTTCTTGAGAATGACCTAGGTGCCATTTGCCTACCATGGCAGTTTGATACCCAGCCGCTTTGAATGATTCTGGCATAAAATGCTCATCTGGATGAACACCGTTATTCATCCAAGGCATAACTACAGAGTATGATATTCCTAGCCTCAATGGATCCCGCCCTGTCATTAAAGCTGCTCTTGTTGGACTGCATATTGGCGTTGTATAAAATCTATTTAATGCTAAACCCTCAGAAAATATAGAATCAATTGCTGGAGTATCAATGGGGGCACCTCTTAATGAAATATCAGCCCAGCCCAAGTCATCAACTAAAAATATTATTACATTCGGTCTTTTTTCTTGCGCGTTAACAATGTTGCAAAAAGCTAATAATCCAATAAATAATAATTTAAAAGTCATATTCATCTGCATTAAAGTTATTTGTCCAATTCCAATATTCTACCAATCTCCATGGGGATGTGGTGACAACCTTTCCTTTAGAGTTCTGATACCAGCTGGAAACCCTTTCATCCTGCCAAACCATCTTCTCATGCCTACTATCAAATTTATCTTGATAGTCCTTTTCAACCTTAGCTTTTACCCTGATAACTTTATGGTCATTGTTCAGCATGTATTCAATTGCAGAACAAATATAATTAATTTGACATTCTGAATTGAAGATGATGCTGCCTGCATGAGCTAAATTAGTTCCTGGTCCATACATAGCAAAAAAGTTTGGCATAGATGAAAAAGTAATCCCCAAATAGGATTGCGGCGAATCCTTGTAAATACTTCTAAAGTTACCCAAACCGCCATCAATATTAATAGGATAAAAAAAATCTTGTGCTTTAAAGCCTGTGGCAAAGATCACCGTGTCAAACTCAAGCTCCTGTTTAGAGCTAACGATTCCTTTTGCGCTCATCTGCTCGACCCCCTCTGAGAGCAAAGTAACATTGGGAAGATGAAGTGCCTCCAACCATGCACCATTATCTTGCAACATTCGCTTTCCAAATGGAGGATAAGTTGGAATAACCTTATCAATAAGGGATTTGTCAGAAATTTGAGACAACATTGCAGCTGTAAAGAGCTCCCTCATTTCATCATTTTGTTGATTAATAGAATCCCGGTTGGCTTTCCAGGAAGGGTCAATAAACAATGAATCAAGCAGTTGATCTGAGCCAGGATAAAAAAGCAGAAATCTATACCATCTAGAATAAAAAGGTAAATTTTCTAACAACCATTTTTTTTCTTCATCAACTCGTTCATGATATTTTGGGTTTGGAAACATCCATGGAGGAGATCGCTGAAAAATAGTTAGCTCTTCGCAAGATTGTGCAATGCTTGGAACTATCTGAAAAGCACTCGCACCACTTCCAACAACAGCAACTTTTTTCTTAGTAATCACATCGGAATCAGGCCATTTCGAAGAATGAAACATATTGCCTGAAAACTTATCTAAGTCTTTAATATCAGGAATTTTTGGTTGATTGAGCTGGCCAACACAAGAAACCACAATGTTTATCATTTCCTTGTTTGATTTACCCTTACATATCGAATCCACTTCCCATGCTTTTGTTGAATCATCAAACTTCATATCAGTGACCTGAGTTTCAAAGTAAGTGGTTTTTTGAATATCATATTTATGGAAGCATTTTTTAAAATAATCGAGTAATTCTGGCTGTTGAGAAAAGTGCTCTGACCACTGATGGTTTTCTTCAAATGAATATGAATAAAAGTGGTTTGCTATATCAACTCGAGATCCTGGATATTGGTTTTCATACCAAGTTCCACCAAGATCAATGTTCTTTTCATAAATTTTAAACTTAATGCCCCGCTCAGCTAATTTAATTGCAGCAAGGATCCCAGACATTCCTGCGCCAATAATTAATACCTCTAGACTCGAGTTTGCAGGCTTGAAGCCTGAATTTAAATCATGAGATGAAATGTCTAAATCGCTCAACATCATGGGGATGTAATCAGAAGAAATGGTTTCTCCCACAATGAAATTCATCATTTTGTGAAGCTCTTCGTTAGACGGAACATAGATGTCATCGTTCCCAAAGTTAGAATAAAATTTATATATCTCTTTGGCGGCTATTTTTTTTATTGTTTGCTTATCTTCATTGGATAGGAATCCTTGTGTTTCTCCTAGCACAGCTTGATTGGGCCTAGGTAATTTATCTAATATTGAAATATCTCCTGTAAAATGAACCAATAATGCTGCGACAACAGGAAAACTGGCTGAATCTAATGCCCTTTCTAGATTTTGCTTACTAATATTCACATTCATTTAATTATGCACTCAAAAACATTAAGATTTATAGCGAAAATTTAAAATGTCTCAGTATTTAGAAATTATCAAAAAAGTTCACTCATCCCCATATAGATTTGTGTTGGTATCAAGTGGGGGTGGCACAAACGCCATATCCGAAATCTTAAAAGTTCCTGGAGCAAGTACATCGGTTTTAGAGGCATATGTTCCCTATGCCAAAGAATCTCTAGATTATTATTTACTGAAGCAACCAGATCATTATTGCAGTCTAGATACAACTTTAAGCATGGCAGCAAAAGCTTATAGTGCCGCTAAAAAAATTGATCCCGATACAAATCCAAAAAATTTACTAGGTATTGCAGTTACAGCCTCATTAGCTACCAATTATTCAAAAAAAAGGAGAGCATAAATTTTTTATTGCTATTCAGACTTATAAATACTCCTCTAGCTTTTCTTACTCATTTATAAAAGGTGAGCTAACCCGAGAAGAAGAAGAGGAAATTGTAACTGATCACATCATCAATGCTATTGCACAATCATGCGAGGTTCAAAGTAAAATAATCAGTGAAAACTCTTCACTTGTAATTAAGACTGTTGAAGCCCAAAAAAATTGGGTTAAGTTAGTTGATAATAAAATTGATTTTGTTTCTTCATCAAACCGTATACCTGAGCTCATTTTTCCTGGATCATTTAATCCCTTTCATTCAGGGCATCAGTCTATGAGTGAATTAGCTGAGAAAAAAACTGGACTAGGTCTAGCATATGAAATATGTATTCAGAATGCAGACAAACCACCCCTTTCGTATCATGAAATTGAAAAAACTCTTAATCAATTTAATCATGGGCATGAGTGGGTATTAACCAAAGCAGGTAAATTTACTGATAAAGCAGAGCTGTTTCCAAACTCAGTTTTTATTATTGGTGCAGATACATTAACAAGAATTTTAGATGAGAAATTTTACCTAAATCGTCAAGACATGCTCAATCAACTAGATTTATTTAACAGTCATAATATTAATTTCTTGGTGTTTGGTCGAAAAATCAGGGATAGCTTTATCAGTCTTGAGTCTGTCTCAATACCTGAGCATATAGCTAAACGGTTTTCTGGATTTGGTGAGGAAATCTTTAGGGATGATATTTCCTCAACATTGATTCGAAAAGAAGAAAGCTAAAATTTAAAAAATCGGTATACTGTTTTCAATCTGCTTATATAAAACTGGGGGGTTTTATGAAAGGGTTTTTACCAAAAAAAGCACCGGCTAAATCATTCTCAATTGAATCTGAATCTTGCTCAAGAATAGAAGAGATTTGCAATAACCTTCCAAAATTATTATTAACCGGCAAAGTTCAACAAACTATTAATAAGCTTTCTAAGAAAGATTTATCTATAAAACAATTATTGGTTAATCAAATGGGGCAAGATTTAAAACTTGCCATGTCACAATTGAGTTTTATTGCTCATGCCTACATCTGGGGTGATATAAAACCTCATGGGACTCTACCAGAAGCACTTGCAAAACCCTGGGTTGAAGTATCCAAACACCAAGGCAGACCCCCGATATTAAGCTACGCAAGTTACTGTTTGGATAATTGGTTTTTAATTAATCAAGATGAAGAAATATCGCTAGAGAATGTTGGTTTAATAAATAACTTTTTAGGCGGAGTTGATGAAGATTGGTTTGTAACAATTCATGTATGTATAGAAGATGCAGCATCAGGAGCTATAGAAGCTTGCAAAAAAATATCTCAATGCGATGAAAATTCATCTGAAAAAGAAATATTAAAATTATTAAAACAGATAGCCGAATCAATGCAAAAAGTAAATTCTATTTTTGCAAGAATGCCTGAGAAATGTGATCCCTACATTTATTACCATCGTGTGCGTCCTTTTATTTTTGGTACAAAAGATAATCCAGATCTAAAAAAAGGTCTTGTATATGAAGGACAATTTGATAATAAGCCTCAATTTTTTAGAGGAGAAACAGGTGCGCAAAGCAGCATCATTCCATCTTTGGATGGGGCATTACAAATCACACACACAAAGGATCATTTACGTCATTACTTAAATGAGATGAGGGATTACATGCCGCCAAAGCATAGAAATTTTATTTCTGAGCTTGAAAATACTTCGCAAGTAAAAAAACTTTTAGAAGGCTCAAGAAAACTTACAGATAAATACAATGATTGTCTTGAGGAAATAAGGGCATTTAGAGCCATGCATCTTGAATATGCGGGAACCTACATTCACAAACAATCTCAAATTAAAAATCCTTTTGGTAGAGGTGGCTCAACTATAACTGGAACAGGCGGGACTCCATTTATGACATACTTAAAGAAGCATCGGGATGAAACCGAAGAGCAAAAAAAGTAGAGGTATTATTTGCTGTGAGGCGGAAGTTTTGCCTCAATAAACCATTCATGGACCTGCTTAGCGGGATTGAATTTTTTTAATCTCAATTTTTGATTTTCAATTACTAGCTTCTTCGTCTTAACAGCCATGTAATGATAAGTGTGACTATCTCTTGATTCACTTTCTGGAATTAAATAAACCTTAGTTTGTTTTTTTTTGCTATCTGCCATAATGGTGCAGATTATACCGAAATCAGAGCAATTTCCCATGAAAAAATCTAAATATATTCTTTAAATTTTTAG
Source organism: uncultured SAR86 cluster bacterium (assembly GCA_902593675.1). Classification (GTDB taxonomy): domain Bacteria; phylum Pseudomonadota; class Gammaproteobacteria; order Magnimaribacterales; family D2472; genus D2472. Next base: position 4,660 of record CACJJI010000001.1, on the reverse strand, counting down.
CTATAAATCATTTATTTAAACTAAAATATGCGCTCAAAAAAATATGTTTCATAAAATTACATTTTTAAAAAAATTAATTACGATTTTTATCTGTACTTTTTCATTTCATCTAATGAGTGAGGGTATATCCCTTGATGGTGTTATCTCACCAAATGAGTGGCATCAAGCAACTCAGTTTGATTTAGAGTATGAATTAATGCCCTCTCGGAACACAGCTGCTGAACTAAAAACTAAAGCTTATGTAAAGTTTGATAAAAAATATCTTTATATAGGTATCAAAGCATATGGGGATCCGAACAAAATAAGAGCCACATTAAAAAATAGAGATCAAACTTGGAATGAAGACTATGTTGCTTTGATGGCTGACCCATTTAGGGATGGAAGATACGGCATTCTTGTTGGCGTTAATGCATTAGGAGTTCAACTAGATGAAAAACATATCAGCAGCGCTGGTCCAGATGATTCTTGGGATATTCTTTTTCAATCTGCTACTGCTTTTCAAGATGATGGTTATTCAGCCGAATTAATCATTCCTTTTTCAGAGCTTCAATTACCAGATACAGAAGTTCAAAAATGGAAGATGGGATTTATTAGAAAATCATATGAAGCAGGCATACAAACTGTATTTGGATCGTTTAAAAACCTGCCAGCAGAAACTTGTTATGCATGTCAGGCAGATGAAGAAATTTTTTTAGGCTCACCAGAAAAAATCTATAGAAATTACTTATATCCGTATATATTTTTAAATCAAAATGGTGATAGGCCTGTAAAAGATTTTAAATTACAAAATCCTGATTATGAGATTGGCATAACCGGCTTTTACGATCTTAGCAAGTCATCATCTCTTGAATACACAATCAACCCTGATTTCTCTCAGGTAGAGTCAGATGTTCCAATGATCATGGCTAATCAAACTTTTGCCATGTCATACCCCGAGAAAAGAACTTTTTTTCTTGAGGGATCTGAATTACTTAAATCCGATACACAAACGGTTTATACCCGATCAATTACTAATCCTCTGGGTGCAATTAAATACATCAATCAGGGTGAAAAAAATACCATTTATTTATTACAAGCCACCGACACTGATTCACCCTACTTGGCAGCCGGGCAATACAGATCATATAAAGGTAATGCTGGTAAAAGCAAAGTAACCGTAGGAAGGGTTAAAAGAAATTTAGGAAATAAATCACACATTGGATTGATTGCAACAAATAGAGATTACCAAGTTGGCGGCTCTGGTTCCGTGGTTGAATTCGATAGTCTTATTAACTTCTTAGATGATTATATTTTAGATTTAAATTATGCAAGGAGCGATACCCAAGAAGGCAATGTTAATTTTATTGACACCGAAGATACTTTTGCAGGCAGAACCTATGCCATGGACGGAGAATCTTTCTCAGGGACAGCCAAAAATTTTCGTTTAAGGTGGGCTGTTAATGAGAGGAATGCAGGTATAAGATTTTCAGATGTATCGCCCACATACAGAGCTCATGTTGGGTTTGTAGGCAGAAATGATTATAAATATCGTAATTATTGGTACGGAAGGACTTATAGATCTCAAGGGACCATTAGAAGAATAAGCTTTAACTTAAATAATAGAAATAGACTAAGCTCAAAAAATGAAAAAGTTCTAGAGTTTTATGAGTTTCAAGTTGATCTTGAAACAAATTTTAATTTCACTGGGACGATTGAATGGCAACATAAACCTAGCGAAAAATTTAATGGTATTCAATATGGCCAGCAAAGAGATATTGAAATAAGGGGTCAATATCACCCTTCAGAAAGCTTCTTTACTAGTTTTGAGATTGAGAAAGGTGAATCTATAGCCTATAGAATTGATAACCCACAAATCGGAGATTCAACAGAATACAATCTCTATAATGTCTTTAGATTCTCAGACAACTTTAAAATTTCTCTAGGACATCGATATTCTGAATTAAAAAATAAAGTCACTGGAGAGAATTTCTATGCAGGTGAAATTAATAGATTTGAAATTGATTATCAAATTGATGGCGCCCTATCGACGAGAACCATCATTGAAAAAAATGATTTTAGTGACGATTACTTTTTAGAGGCTCTTATTCAATGGAAGCCTAACCCATTCACAATATTTTATGCAGGTGGAACGCAATTTTATAAAGAACCAAATCCTTTCAGCGATAATCTTAGGCTTGAAACTTCACAAATTTATGCAAAGTTTCAATATTTCTACAATCCAAATAAATAAGAGCATTTAACAGCTAACTTCTTTGCCTGTTGCTTTACCATCCTTGATAACAATTGAATTAAGATCGAAGTTAACTCCATTTTCACTTAAAAATAGACCTCTGACTTGAATTTTATTTTTATTCAAACCATCTTTTTCAAGGCATGAAACAGGAATATTTATTTTTGACCACTCTGTCATAGAATCGGTTGGTAATTGAATGGATCCTCTGCAATTATTTCCACAGCCCACGCTAAAATATAAAGCTGGATTTGTCAGCGTATTAACCCTCATTATAATTTCATAAAAAGGTGAGATCATGCCAGATAGGTTAACTGGTGATTCTGTTGAAATACCAAAAGCTTGCAGGGATTCGTTCTCAGTAAAAATAATATTTTTAGCATCATCTTGTCTTTGATAATCGAATCTAGTGATTTTAATTTTGCCATTAGCGCTTTTGAAATCATCATCCATAACAAATTCAGGACCTGAATCAGTAACTACAAATTCCTTACCAGGAATTGATGCTGCACCAAGGAAAACATTGACCAGCTCTAATTTAGAAAAAGTTTTGTTTGTTTGAATTTTTTCAAGCTGAATATCTGATTCGTAAGAAAGTCCATATCCAAATGGAAATAAGGGATCATATATACTGTCAGTAAAATTAAGGACTGCCTGATCTTTGGATTTGGGCCATGAATAAGATAATTTGCCAGTAAAGTCATAATTAATTTCATTATCTTTAGTGAAAATTATATCTCCTATGCCCTCAACAGCTGTTCCTGGAAGCCAAGCTGCAATAAATGCATCTGAAGCATTTATCTGCCTATTTACCACTAAAGGCCTTCCAGATAAAAATATGCTTACAGTTGGAATACTCTGAGCATTTACAGACTCGAGTATGGGTAAAAACTTAGGGTCAGTTGGGGTAAATGAAACATCTTTTAGATCACCTAGCATTTCAGCATATGGCTCCTCACCAAAGACACCAATAACGACATCTGGTGTTTTCGAAAACTTACCATTACCAGAGAATTCAACTGACCCTCCTGATGAAATAATAAATTGTTCTAGGGCCTGATATATTGAATTAACATTTACAAAGTCCTCATTTGAATTTTCTCTTCCTTGCCAAGTAATTGTCCAGCCACCTGTTTGAGATGAAATCTTGTTTGCAGCATCCCCAATGATTCCTATGTGTTGAGAAGGATTTAATGGAAGAAGTTTGTCATTATTTTTTAACAAAACCAATGACTCTCTGACAGCCTGACGCGCCAGAGCTATATGCTCAGGATGACCAAGATAGTTTCCCTTGAATTCATGGGGAATCCTTCCATTGAATAATCCCAACCTAGATTTAACCGTTAAAATCTTTCTAACTGCTTCATCAAGCCTTGCTTCGGAGATTTCTCCTGATTTTACTTGCTTGATAGTATTTCGTAAGAGATCTTTCCAGTTTTCAGGAACCATAAACATATCCACGCCAGCATTAAAAGACTGAGCACATTTTGCATTTGAACAACCCTCAACTTGACCATGACCATTCCAGTCGCCCACAACAAAACCATCAAATTGCATGTCTACTTTTAAGATGTCAGTCAATAATTCTTTGTATCCATGAAGTTTCTTGCCATTCCAAGAATTAAAACTTGCCATGACGGTTTGCGCGCATGCATCTAAAGCATCAAAATAAGGGTAGCCATGAATCTCTCTTAAGCCTGTTTCTGAGATTCTTGTATTGCCTTGGTCAACACCTTCAAAAGTCCCGCCATCACCCATAAAATGTTTTGCAGTTGCAATCACATGATTGCCATCAAGCAAAGTTTCTCCCTCACCTTGAAGACCAAGCACAAATGCCTTCCCAAGTTTTGATACCAGTATAGGATCTTCAGAAAATCCTTCGTATGTCCTTCCCCAGCGATCATCCTGAGGAACTGCTACAGTTGGAGCAAATGTCCAAGCTACCCCTGTGGATAAAACCTCGAGGGCAATTGCTTCTCCGATACTTCTCATTAAATCAACATTGCCTGAAGCTCCTAGACCAATGTTGTGAGGAAACAAAGTTGCCCCGATAACATTGTTGTGCCCATGGACTGCATCGGTACCCCATAAAACTGGGACTTTTATACCTTTATAAGTAGGAGAAGCGTCATAAAACTCTTTGCTTAAATTTTTCCAATCTTGGACTGAGCTGTATTTATCTCCATTAGGTGCAGTATTTCCCCCATTTAAAACAGAGCCAATTTTAAATTTCTTCACATCTTCTGGTGAAATAAAATCTAAATCTCCCTGAATAACTTGTCCTACTTTTTCCTCAACTGTCATTCCAACTATTAACTGCTCAATAAGATCAGAATTATTAAAGTTTTTATATTCGCAAGAATTGGTCCTGGTCCAATCCACTTGTCCAAAAATATTTGGTACATGAAATAATAAAATAATTAAAAATAA